>NZ_JBALEL010000012.1:0-125975 GCF_036917935.1 Nostoc sp.
AAGTACGATATTAAACTTGAGTATTATGAAAATAAATCCAATGCCGTTTCTCAACTGGCTTGGTCAAGCACCTCTCAAGCCAAGCAAATCATTCCTCAGTCCCAACTGTATAGTAATGTCAGCACACCTACTAATGGCAACGGGCTGAAAGCAGAGTACTACGACAACATCGACTTTACCAACCTAAAGGTAACTCGCACAGATCCAACAGTGAACTTTGTCTGGGGCGCTGGTTCTCCAGATCCGTCCATTGGTGCAGATACCTTCTCAGCGCGTTGGACAGGTCAGGTAGAAGCCAAGTACAGCGAAACTTACAAGTTCTACACCACTAGTGATGATGGTGTGCGACTGTCGGTAAATGGTCAACAAATCATCAATCAGTTTGTCGATCAACCCGCCGCAGAATACAGTGGCTCAATCGCACTGGTTGCAGGTCAGAAGTACGATATTAAACTTGAGTATTATGAAAATAAATCCAATGCCGTTTCTCAACTGGCTTGGTCAAGCACCTCTCAAGCCAAGCAAATCATTCCCCAGTCTCAACTGTATTCACCAGTTCTTCAGGCGACCATCACATTAGGATCTTCTTCCACTACTGTGAACGAAGGCAGTGATAGTGTTAGCGTAACTCTACTTAGGAGTGGCGATTTAAGTAGCACATCTTCAATCAAGTATGCAACCATAGGTAATACTGCCACAGCAGGAGTTGATTACGGGAGTGAAGGCACCGAAAGCGCTGGAACAATTATTTTTGCGCCGGGACAAAGCAGCAGACAGGTATCTATTCCGATCAATGACGATTCTTTAGCAGAAGCGGATGAAACCTTTGGTTTTGTGATTGATCAGGCAGAGGGAGCAACACTAGGACTTCAAAGAACTCTCGCAATTACGATTCAAGACAACGATCGCTCTAGTATCGACTTTACTGCGCCAGTAGTTAATGAGGGTAATGGTTCTGCGATAGTGACAGCTACACGGGGTAACGCTTCCGCGGCTGCTAGTCTGGACTACATAACCGTGGATGGGACTGCCAAAGCCGGATCTGACTACCAGGCTCAGACAGTACCTAAAACCTTGAGTTTTGCAGCAGGAGAAACTACCAAGACCATTGTTATCCCCATTATTAATGACAATGTTGGGGAATCAAATGAAACATTTACTTTGAAGTTCAGTAACGCAGTTGGAGTCCAATTAACTAATCAACAGACAACTATCACTATTCTTGATAATGACTCTGGTAACTTTGCTTTAGATACGGTAACTTCTGGTTTGACTCAACCCACAGCTTTTGACTGGGCACCTGATGGTAACAGTCTGTTCGTTGCCCAGAAAAATGGGTTAGTGCGAGTCGTGAAAAACGGCAGCTTATTATCAACACCATTTACGGATATTCGTGGAGAGGTAAATGATACGCGCGATCGCGGTTTGTTAGGCATTGCGGTACATCCAGATTTTGGCAAAAATCCAAACGGCAACAACTATGTTTACCTGTTGTATACCTACGATCCACCAGAAACTAATCCAAACAATGCTAAGAACAATGCCAATAGCACATTGGATGATCCCGATCAGAATGGGAATCGTACTGCACGGCTAAGTCGCTTTACGGCTGACCCCAACACTAATTACACTACTGCAATTGCTGGCAGCGAAGTTGTGCTGCTAGGCAAAAATGCCAGTTGGCAGTATATCAGTCACCCAGATGGAAATAGCACCGATGTTGCACTTGGCTATGCACCATCAGGAATTTTCAACAGAGATACTGGTAAACCGTTTACTAGCTTACAAGATTATCTCAATAATCTCGATAAAGTCCAAAATATCCAGGATTTTATAGCCAATGATAGTGAATCTCACTCAGTTGGTGCTGTGCGCTTTGGTACTGATGGTTCTCTGTTTGTTAGCTTAGGAGATGGCACTTCTTACAATGGGATAGATCCGCGGGCAATTCGCGTTCAGGATAAAGATAATCTGTCCGGCAAGATTCTGCGGATTGACGCGATTACTGGTCAAGGCTTATCAAGTAATCCTTTCTACAATGGTGATCCCAATAGCAATAGTTCCAAGGTTTATAACTTAGGTCTGCGTAACCCCTTCCGTTTCACAATTGATAAAAAGACCAATACCCCCTACATTGGTGATGTTGGCTTCGGTACTTGGGAAGAGGTCAATGTCGGAAAACCAGGAGCTAACTTTGGCTGGCCATTTAAAGAAGGTGGACTTGATGCAAATGGCAATATTGTCAGCCTGAACCAACCTAGCTATGCCAAACTAGATGCAGCGCAAGACTTCTATAGTAGTGGCACACTTACTACAGCACCAGTTTACACCTACAAGCATTTTGGTTCCAATTCGATCGTCATGGGTGACTTTTACACAGGTAATACTTTCCCTTCAATCTATCAAGGTGCCTTATTCGTTGGTGATTTCAGTCAAGGAACTATCGATGCTTTAACATTCGATAGTCAGGGCAAACTTGCCTCAGTTAAGCGGTTTGCTTCTCAAGCAGACACGCCTAATCTAGGGGTAACTGCACAAATCACCACTGGCCCGGATGGTAATTTGTACTACGCAAACTTGACCGGGGGCGAGATCGATCGCTTCCGACCTGTTTAGCTACCTGAGATATAGCAGGGAACAGGGAATAGGGTTGAAAGTCTCTTTTCTCGTTCCCATGCTGTGCATGGGAATGGCTGATTAGGGGCTGCTGCCTCCAGTTAGACATTAAGTCAGAGACTCAATGAATGCATTCCCAGTCGGAGATTCTTAACGAGTCAAGCCAAATCACGCAAGGTTTTTAGGACTTGTGTGTACACCGTAGCCGATGCTTTGGAGAGGGATGTCCGATAGGACAGGGTGAGGTTCTTTTATTATGGGCAATTCAGCAGAGATGATATTAGTACTTTTGCAAGAAGTCCACTGAGATGCTTTTCAATCAACGCCACCTTTAAACCCAAATCCAGACCCGCCGCCACCACTAATCCCGCCGTACCAGCACCAATTACTACCAAATCGTAAACATCGGCGGGTTGAGGATTAACCCAATTTGTGGGAAAAAAGCAGTTTATGTTTATTGAGAAAACACTCGCGAATATCAGTAATGTTAATACACTTAGGTTAAAAACTTCTGCAACTTTCTGGCATCAATATTTTGAGATATCTGAATGATTGTTAGTTTTTTCATGGATTGTTATTTCTTCTATTGCCACACTTTCAACTAATGCTTTGTGAGCAACTTTTGTGATATACACAGTCACAGCAACGGTAGCAATCAACTCAACTACTCGCATTATCCATTGCCAGACTTGAGTTTCTGGAGTAATTGGTTGATGAGACGTGTTAATCATGGCAAGATTACAAGCTAAAGAACCAATATAGCGGTTCTCAGTTGAGTGAGGTACAAGAACCCCACCCCCAACCCCTCCCCGCAAGCGGGGAGGGGAGACAAAGCGTAGCTTTGGCGGGGTGGGGTTCTTATTTTTGATTTATGCAAGAGGTCTATCGTAAACTTAAAAGTGAAGCATCAATCCGCAACTCAAAACCACCAGCCACAATCCCAGGCTGCTGTAGCGCTGTGCGAATCATGTCATCAAATCCAGTCGGCAAACGGGTATCTGCATGAAGAAACAGCAAAATATCACCGCTAGCAGTTACAGCACCCGCATTCATTTGCACAGCACGACCGGGAGGGGATAAGATAACTTTTACACCTAAAGACTCGGCTATTTCTACTGTGTCATCCTTTGAGCCACCATCTACTACTATGACTTCTATATTTAGACTCTGTTGAGTAGTCGCAATTGCTTCTTTAATATTTCCTGCTTCATTAATAACCGGAATAATAATCGAAATTTTAGCAGCGTCAATACTCTGACTCATGATTGCTGAGTTTGCTTTTCCGGTTGGTCAGGAAATGAACACTCTACCGTTATCTTAAGATTGCTCTCAGCCGTGCCTTTAGTTACGTAAGGTATACCTGCTTCAGCGCCAACTTTGATCCCAAATTCTAGAGTGACTTTATCAATATTAGCAACAGGGATTTTCTTAAAAGCATTAAGTGCATAAACAGTGTAAGCCCGAATTGTCCCTTCAATTGCTTGGAAATTTTGCACTATCTGTTTTTGTGCCGCATCAGCATCCCATCCCTTATCAATTAGCGCTTCTTCCTCTCCCTCTGGAGAAACTTCGGTAATGACTGGTGGAGCATCTATATTATCTGTAGCTTCAATGTAAATAATAGTGCCATCTTCTAACTGAATAGGTGTGAGTTGAGTCATGGGATAAATTTTGCCTAAAAGAATTGCGTGTAGTCAATTTAACGCGAAATGGGCGGTTAGAAACCGCGTCTACACAAACAAAACCCACGGAGGTGGGTTTCAACAAGTCATTAAGCCTCTTGCTTTTTGTTAGTCCGCGGAGGCGGACTTTGCCTATGTAGCCGCGAATTCTATTCGCCAGGGCTTAAGTATGCACAGCTAGCTGTGCTACTCTACAAATTTTTACGAAAAATGCGGTAAATTTCTTGTAGAAGCTGGAAATAATTCGGCACAACTATCATAGGGCTTTGCAGGATGAGTCGAGACGGTTTGGTGGTGGGAATTAATACGTATGACCGCTTAAAGAGTCTCAACGCACCAGCTGCCGATGGTGAAGCGATCGCTCAAATCTTACAACAATATGGCGAATTCCAGGTAACGCGGCTACCAGCAGTCAAAGACAAGGAAAACCAGACGATTCGCATTGGTAAGCAAACTAAAGTTAGTTTAACTCAGTTAGAAAGAGCGATCGTCCAATTGTTTAAGCCAGATGGGAAGCCGCCAGACACAGCGCTACTATATTTTTCTGGTCATGGATTGCGGAAAAATCTAGGAATTCAAGAAGGCTTTTTAGCAACGAGTGAAGTCAACCCTGACGCGGGTAATTGGGGATTATCTCTACAATGGCTGCGGCGACTGCTGCAAGAAAGTGAAGTAAGACAACAAATTGTGATTTTGGATTGCTGCTATAGCGGAGAAGTGCTAAATTTTGCAGAGGCAGATCCAGGCGATCGCGGTAAAGGTAGAGACAGATGTTTTATTGCTGCTTCTCGTAATTTTGAAGTTGCCTATGAAGACATTAATAGCCAACACAGTGTCTTAACCGCCGCACTCCTCAAAGGTTTGGAACCAAAGCAAGAACGTTGGGTAAGTAACTACACCTTAGTAGACTTGCTCAATCAAGAACATCATCCCTTTCCCCAGCGTCCAATTTTTGCTAACTCTGGTGAAGCGATTAATCTCACCCGCAAATGGAATTGCTCTCCTGTTAACTCTACGGTACAAATATCAGCTATCTGTCCTTATAAAGGGTTATCTTATTTTGATTGCACAGAAGCAGATGCCAACTTATTTTATGGCAGAACAGCGTTAACCGACGAATTATTAGAAAAAGTGCGATCGGGTAATTTCTTAGCTGTGTTGGGAGCATCAGGAAGTGGTAAGTCTAGTGTTGTCAGAGCGGGTTTACTTTATCAATTAAAGTTAGGACGCAGGTTATCAGGTAGCGATACTTGGCAGTTGAAAATATTTCGACCAGGGATTAACCCCTTACAAAATTTAGCACTGGCATTTGTAGAATCAGAATTATCACATATTGAACGAGCCTCACAGTTAGCAAAAGCAGAAGAATTAATTGCCAAAAACGCAGTCGGTTTAGGACAGTTGATTACTGCTGCACAAACTCAGCGCGTGGTACTAGTGGTAGACCAGTTTGAAGAAGCTTTTACTCAATGTCAAGACATTACAAAACGACAACAGTTTTTTGAATGTGTGCTAGGTGCTTTGCAACGGGATGACAATAAACTCTGCCTAATAATCACAATGCGGGCTGATTTTTTTGGTAAATGTCTGGAACAAGAGTATGGCGGACTAGCTAAGAAAATTCAAGAGCGTTTAGTAACAGTAACACCGATGAATCGGGAGGAATTAGAAACAGCAATTATCAAACCTGCTGAATATATGAACTTAGCAGTAGAACCGGAATTAGTTTCTCAAATGATTGCAGATGTAGAAGATTCACCGGGAAGTTTACCGTTGTTGCAGTACACGCTGACAGAACTATGGCAGCAAAGAACTGAAGAACGGTTAACCCTGACTAGGTATAGCAAACTAGGTGGAGTCAGGGGAACCCTGCAAACACGCGCTACAGAAGTTTATGAGTCGTTATCACCAGAAGAACAGCAAGCAACAAAGCGGATTTTTTTAGAATTGACGCAGTTGGGAGAAGGAACAGAAGATACGCGCAGACAGGTTGTGCAACGAGATTTAGTTACTTCACAGCATCCAGAAGGTGTGATTAATAGAATAATTCAACGGTTAGCTGATGAGAAGCTAGTTGTCACCAGTACTTTAATTGAAAAAGGGTCAGGTTATAGTCAAGTTGCAGTGGTAGATGTTGCTCATGAAGCACTGATTCGTCATTGGTCGCTATTACGCAAATGGATTGAAGAAAGTCGGGATATACTGCGACAAAAGCGAAAAGTTGAAGCGGCAGCTATTGAATGGCGAGATAGAGGGAAGGTGAAAGATTATCTATTTCAGGGAAAACGTTTGACAGAGGCAAAGGTTTTTCAGAAAGAACAAGCTGAAAATTTGAGATTATCTAACCAGGCTGAAGAGTTTATTCAAGCAAGTAGCAGACAAAAAATAAATACTCGCATTGAGCGATTTGTTTTTTCCTTAATTATTCCGTTAGGTTTAGTAATATATGTGACTCCAGGAGTTATAAAGCAGACTGAGATAAGGCTACTTTGGCAGACTGTCGATGCTGCTAAGAGAGATAAGTCTAGTCAGAGACTAAATCAAGCACTTGAACAGTTGGTAAAAGCCGGTGAGAGTCTAGAACGTAGAGATTTCAGTACTGTTGACCTCAGCCGTATCGAACTCAGTAGTGCCAACATAAAGGGTGCTTACCTCAGTAGTACCAACTTTAGTAGTGCCAACCTTAGTAATGCCAATCTCTATGGTGCTGACCTTATGGGTGCTAACCTCTACGATACGAACTTCAACAGTGCTAACCTCACTGCTACCAATCTCTATGGTGCCGACCTTAGCTATGCCAAGATCAGGGATGCTAACCTCAGCCGTGCCAATCTTAGCCGTGCAAACTTCACTACTGCCGACCTTAGCCGTGCCAACTTTACTGCTGCCAACCTCAGCCGTGCTGACTTCACCTTTGCCAACTTCAGTCGTGCCATCCTCGTTGACGCTAACCTTGGCGAAGCCGACCTCAGCTATGCCGAAAACCTCACTCCCCAACAAGTAAAATCTGCTAAAAATTGGGATAAGGCTAAATACGATGAGATTTTTCGTCGCAAGCTTGGTTTACCACCAGAACCAGCTAAGTGATTTAGTTATCAGTTATTAATCAATCCGCCATAACATTTTTAGATTAACTGACCATAAATGTATTTCTCAGTATTATCCTAAACTTCTGCAAGCGATTTATCGGAACATCTAATCTGAAAAAATGGTATGAAAGAGCGATCGCTACACTCAAAGATTGCTTTCCTGGCAATGAGTTTTTATAATTAAGCGATCGCAGCTACTCCCGTGAACCCTGAAGTCACTCCCGTGAACCCTGAAGCCACTCCCGTGAACCCTAGAGTCACTCCCGTGAACCCTGGAGTCACTCCCGTGAACCCTGGAGTGACTCCCGTGAACCCTGGAGTCACTCCCGTGAACCCTGAAGTCACTCCCGTGAACCCTGAAGTCACTCCCGTGAACCCTGAAGTCACTCCCGTGAACCCTGAAGTCACTCCCGTCAACCCTGGAGTCAATATTTGCAGATAATTAACTGCGGTTATCTATCTGAGCGCGTTGCAAACTTCCAGAGAAGTCAACATAAACACTTTTCCATTCTGTGAAAACATCCAAAGCAGTAGTTCCAGCTTCGCGGTGTCCGTTACCGGTTTGTTTCACACCACCAAAGGGCAAGTGTACCTCTGCGCCAATAGTGGGGCCGTTAATATAGGTGATACCTGCTTCAATATCGCGCATCGCAGTAAAAGCCCGATTGATGTCGCGGGTGTAAACTGAAGAAGAAAGACCATAATTGCTATCGTTGAGAATTGCGATCGCATCCTCAAAAGAACTAACCTCAATCAATACCACCACTGGCCCAAATATCTCTTCACGAGCGACGCGCATATCAGGAGTTACATCATCCAAAATAGTTGGTTGAAAGAAGTAACCGTTTTTCAGTGAGCCTTCACTAGCAATTTCCCCACCAATTAAAACCTTTGCTCCTTCCTCACGAGCGATATCCAAATACTTCCTCACTTGTTGGAGTTGCTTTTCATTGACTATCGGGCCAATATCTGTATCAGAGTCAGTGCCAGCACCCAAGCGTAACTTACTGGTACGCTCATAAAGCATAGCGGTAAATTTTTCCTTGATATCACGATGCAAAATCAAGCGACTGGTAGCCGTACACCGTTGCCCAGTTGTCCCAAATGCTCCCCACACTGCACCATCGAGAGCAAGTTCTAAATCGGCATCTTCCATCACCACTTGGGCATTTTTACCACCCATTTCCAGACAAACACGCTTGTGAGTGCGTCCGCAAGTTGCACCGACAAAGGCACCCGTTTCTGAAGAACCGGTAAACGATACCAAATCTACATTGGGATGCTCAACTAAAGCTTTCCCCGCCTCTTCTCCCACACCATGCACCAAGTTAATTACTCCTGGCGGTAAACCTGCTTGTTGAAAAATCTCAATCAATTTAGTTGCACAAGCGGAAGTATCTTCAGCAGGTTTGAGAATAACTGTATTGCCACATACCAAGGCTGGCATAGCTTTCCAGCAAGGAATTGCCACAGGGAAATTCCAGGGAGTAATTAAGGCGCAGACTCCTATGGGCATCCGCACAGTCATGGCGAATTTGTTGGACATTTCCGAGGGTGTGGTTTGCCCAAATAGTCGCCGTCCTTCGCCAGCACTATAAAAGGCGCAGTCAATACCTTCTTGGACATCTCCCCTGGCTTCTGTCAAGGGTTTACCCATTTCCCGACTGATTAACTGGGCAAGTTCTTCTTTATGCTGAAGTAATATTTCCCCAACGCGAAAGATGTATTCTGCCCTCGCTGGGGCGGGTACTGTGCGCCAACTACGGTAGGCTTTACGGGCGGCGGCTACTGCTATATCTACATCCTTAACTTGGGAACGGGGAAATGTTGCCACCACTTCGGTTTTGTCGGCAGGGTTGCGACGCTCCAGGGTTGCTTCCCCTACAGCACTCAACCATTGGCCATCTATATAATTGCGGCAAGATAGCGGAGTTGTCATTTTGAAAATCTCCGATGATCCACTGAAACTTGTGTATTAAGTTTGCTTGCTTTCTAGGTTATCCTCAAGTTGAGGAAATTGGCGCGATCGGCAAATATCGATATAAAAATTAAGGCACTAACGCCAATACGCCCACAGGAGAACCAGAACCACCACGTAATCTTAGAGGTGCGATCGCGAGAGTAGTACCTTTTGGTGGCAGTTGATCCAAATTTGTCAGATTCTCCAACACAATGCGCGGTTGTTCTAAAACTAGGCGGTTAATCGCAAAACTGTTATCCTGTCCAGGGTCTACACCATGAGTATCAATTCCTACCCCAGCTATTTGCCGTTCATCGAGTAAAAATTGAGTTGCATCGCTGCCAAATCCTGGAAAGTGGGCAATTCCTTGAGCATCATGATTGAGGAATGCACTTTTATCCAACCACTTTTTTTCCCAACCAGTATTCAGTATAACTACGCAACCAGGAGAAATTTCCCCGTATTCTTCTTCCCAAGCCAAAACATCAGCAATAGTCAGGGCATAATCAGGATTAACCGCTGTAGCTTGGCAAATATTTATGACCACCGCAGGTACAACCAAAGACTGGGCTGGGTATTGGTCAATTCCCACAGCAGAACTATAAAAACTGTTAGGAGCGTTGATATGGGTAGCGCTATGTTCCCCCAAGGAGAAACGCCGCAGGTAATAGCCATCATTATTTAGTTCAGCCACAGTTTCAAATTCTACTGTGGGATCTCCAGACCATTGAGGAATATCTATGTCAATTACATGACTTAGGTGGATAACGCGTGTGTAGGTGATACTATTTTGACTTTGGGGTTGTATCATCCCAGCCTTCTATTTTATTTGTACTCAGGGATTTTTTTATCAGGTACGTAGGTGCAGTTCGTCGTAGATATCGTCTAGGTTGGGCTACGCTTAGGCAAAGATATTACTCCCATTACAACGTTTTTCCAACCTAATTCCCTATACTAGAAGAAACAATCCCCCAAATTCCTGTAAATTTTAGGTTATTGAGAGGGTTTAAATGTTGCAGTAAAAAGTGAGTTAATCTTAAGTTAACCTGCTGGTTGTTAACTTAAAATTAAGTTTAGATTAAGATTACATCTATCGAGTAATTAAATATGTGTTATTCAGAACCCTTGTAGAGATTTACCACTGCTACCTCTCGACATTTTTTAACTCATATTTCATTGTGTTGTATTTCTTCCTCTTCAACTATGATTTGATTAACGTAGCTCTGCACCTTTTTAGAAAACACTTTTGCCTGCCTGCTCTGCCTAAATTATTAAATTAATAGTCTGAAAATATAATTTATTAATACATGGATATAATATTTTTATCCCAACCTACTAATGAGCTTAATACTTTATTTTTTTTATATGTGCAATAATTCCTCTTTTACTGTAAATAAATTGTAAAAAGGCTGAAGTTATCATTAAGATTAAGTTCAGCCTTTTTGGTGAAATTTAAACTATCTATAGGACTAGTATTTTATTTTTGAAATGTACGTAGTGGACTGTCTAGGCAAAATAGTGCATTAGACTTTTGTTGGGTTGCGCTCCGCTCCACCCAACCTACAATTTTTTTGCCAGATTAAAGCCTAGACAGTCCACTACAAGACTACCGAGATTTTTTCAGAAATCAAATATGATTCCTATATATGTCAAGGAAGTTATTTGACTTTGTTTATTCTTTAAATAATTGATAAATTTATTTTAGCTATGTAATTCTACTGCTCATAAACTTGATTTAGCTTTACGGAAACTAGATGATTCTCTGTGAGTCGGTTACGTCTTTATAATAAATTTACAATAATCAAGAATTTCATCCAAAATAAATATTGATTTTTCATCAAGAAGAATTCAGCATGAATTAGAATCTGGCTGATGGATCTAGCTTGCTTAAAATAAGAGGTATAAAAGAGTTTGAGAGCCACATCTTTACTAAGCAATCTTCAGTTAAATGGTGGTATAAAACCCAACTTTATTTATTCGCAATCCTGGATGATGACGAATGTATTCTTTTTCATTGTTCCCAACAAAACCCAATTTTTCAAAATTGCCTTGACTATTCAAAACGCCTTATATGGCAATCCTATCTGAGTTATGAGAAATCTGGGTGATGACGAACCGCCTAGTACGCCAAGGAAAAGAGAACAAAAACAGAATTTACAAATCTCACGAATAATTTAGGATTGCTATAGTAGAATCGCAAATTAAATGAGAGAAATGCTAAATGTGATATCAACACGTTGCAACAATTACTAGCAATCGCATTTTATATGTTATAAAGCTCACAGAAATTAATGTTAAGCGGAAACTACTTTATGGAACCAGATAAGCTGGGCCGTTTTAAGGAGTACGGCGAATTCATCCTCCGAAAGATAGATTCTGTGCCCCAGTACCCTTCTAAACAAGAAGATTGGGTTCCAGCTAGTCTTGATGACTGTCTGCTGCGTTTGCGATCGGCTGCACAGAAAACTGTAGACCTGGCAACTTCGCCTGTGAAAATTGGGGTGATGGGGGAATTCAGTAGTGGAAAAACCTTACTTTTAGGCAGTCTCATTGGATATGCAGATGCTTTGCCAGTCAGTGAAAACCCCACTACAGGTAATGTTACCGCTATACATATTATCCCGCAAGACGATTTCGTAACGACGCAATTAAGTAACTTTACGGTAGAGTATCTTTCTCATGAAGGAGTACATGAGTGTCTACGCTTCATGCTAGGGGAAGCCAATAAACGAACAACAGCAGCAGGGCTTCCTCCGATACCAGTATCGAAACTCAACTCTGGCAAAGATATTATTAGCTGGTGTGAAGAAGCATGGAATAGCAGTAACAATTTAGAGTTACGTTATTTACTCCGGGAGTTGGTATTATTCCTGCGGGCTTATCAAGCTTATGGGGAAGTTATGTGTGGTGGGCACTACCAGATTGATGCGATCACTGCCCGTGAGGGGCTACAGCTAGTCGAACAGCCAATGGCAATCCAAACTCTAAAATTTGAGGATTTACCCCCAGCGCACATCCGATTACCGAGTCCACCCCAGAGGCTACCAACAAAGTTATTGCAAAACAGTTTCCCACTGATCCGGCGCGTAGATATTGATGTGAAAATCTCACGGGAAATTTGGGATTTTGCAGACGCAGCTAAATTTATTCTCATCGACTTTCCGGGATTGGGGGCTGCTAATTCGGGGGCTAGGGATACCTTTTTGTCATTGCGGGAATTGGCAGAAGTACAGACAATTTTGGTATTGCTAAATGGTAAATCTCCAGGGAGCGATCGCGCCAATAAAATCTTCACTATGATGCAGCAGCAGCGACCGGGACAAGACCTGAAAGATTTAATTCTCGTCGGTGTGGGTCGCTTCGATCAATTACCTCTAGATAGCGAGGGTGGCGAAAGAGAACTCGATCAATTGATTGAAGATAGCTCATATTTGCAGGAAGAAACGGTTTTCCAAAAACTCAAAGTTCTGCAAACAACCATTGACGGTGCAGAAGCCTTTACAACCCAAAAAGACCGTATCGTTTTATTGTCGCCACTGTTGGGACTGGCTGAATTAGCAAAACGTTCTACTACCGTGAAAGCAGGCTCACCAGAGTTTTTGGCTAACTTAGACTATCCTGATTACTTAGATCGGTCTAAACGGCTACAAGAAAAATGGGAGCTATTAAGTGAAAAGCTGATAGAATCTGATACCCGTAGCTATTTAGGCAGACAGCTAGGTTACTTTAGTCAAGATGGGGGACTTAGTAAGCTGCGGGAATTGATTCAAACTCACGTAGCTACTCATGGTCTGAAGCAACTGCATGAAGATACTAAAAGAGCTGCTGATGTGGTGAGTCAGCAACAAGATCACTTGAAAGATATCATAGATGAAATTCACGAGCAAGGTATCCCCACAGGCGATAGTCCCGCTTTTATCGAATTGCGCTTTGTGGTCGAAAGCTTGGATAAAATCTACAGGAATTTCCAAAAAGATATCGGGAAAGAACCACTCAAAGACCGGCGCGGTGTTGTTGTCAGCGATGTAGTGAAAGACGAACTCACCTTTAGAATACTTAATTGGAACCAGTGGACTTTACTCTTCAACAAAGCCAACAATGGAGCGATCGCTCTGGCAGAATCTAAAGGTGCAGCCGGGAAATTATTTGATCGGGGAAACCGCGTAAATAGTTCTCTTCCAACTAAGAGCGATGATTTTTATCCAGTATTTGAGAAAACCGTTAAAGAAGTAGAAGATTTTGCCCGCGATCGCATCCAGCAAGCAGTGGTAGATTTGTTGAACCAATTGTCAAATCATATCGCCCCAGAACGTGAACAATTGCAGGCCTTTTTCCACCCAGAAATGGAACAAGAAATTGAAGAAAAATTTGGTTTTGAAGATGCCGATCTCTTTTACAAATTATTACTAGGATGCGATCCTAACGAATGGAAAGAGGCAATCATCTCTGAAATCAGTAGCAAAGACAAAACCGTTGCTCCCGAAATGATCTTTCCTCTAGCGCGTCAAGACGATAAACACAACGTTGGTCAAATCTTTGATTGGGCACCAGAGAAAAGCCAAGGCTTACCCAGATCGAGTAATCACCAACTCTTAGTACTGCGACTGCGAGATGAAATTACTGCTAGCGCCAGCCTCCATCTTGTCCAGTATGTTAGCGAAGTTAATCAGCAAATTAATTCCGAGCTAGAAGGAATTTTGGATCAAATTATTCCGAGTCTGCAAAACCTTTCAAAAAAAGAAACTTTGCTGAGATATTTGGCGGCTGGAGAATTGCCATCTGAGATAGCAATTCCTACTTGGTTGCAGATTATTTCAGAAATTGCGGCTGTTTCTTACTCAGATGATTTGGATTTGAGATGACGCGATCGCGTAGAGATATGAGGATGTATTTGTGAGACGTGATGCGATTTTTTATACAATTTTCAAGCGTGTCCCAGGATTATTTTTCGAGTTAGTAGAACAGCCACCAGTAGAAGCTGCTAGCTATCGCTTTGAATCAGTTGAAGTTAAAGAACCAACATTTCGGATTGATGGGGTATTTTTACCTCCGCCTGATGCAATATCTCAGATGATCTTTTTTGCGGAGGTACAATTCCAAAAAGATGAATTACTATACCATCGCTTTTTCTCCGAATCGATGCTGTATATGTATCGTAACCCGTCGCTTTACGATGACTGGTACGGGGTAATTATTTTACAGTCTCGCAGCTTGGAACCGGAAAACACTACTATTCACAGATCGCTACTGAACAGTTCTCAAGTACAACGGATTTATTTGGATGAGTTAGGTAGTCCTGATGAGCAAAAAGTAGGTATCAGTTTGATGCAGTTGACTATTGCCTCAGAAACTCAAATGGTGCAAGAAGCGAAACGTTTAATTGAGCGGGTGCAACAAGAACAGATAACTGTCTTGGCTAAGAAGGAGATAATAGATGTAATCACAACAGTCGCAGTTTATAAATTTGCCAACTTAAGTCGTGAAGAGGTAGAGGCTATGTTAGGAGTTAAGCTAGAAGAAACTAGGGTTTATCAAGAAGCGAAACAAGAAGGATTAGAACAAGGATTAGAACTAGGACTACAGCAAGGACTACAGCAAGGACTACAACGAGGACGAGAACAAGTAAAACTTGAACTTGTACCTCAGTTCTTAGCTCTTGGTATGTCGATGGAAGAGGTTGCCCAGTTACTTAATTTAACCATCGAACAAGTAAGACTTGCAAGTGAGTAATCACAACAATTACTGGTTATAAATTTGCCAACCTAAGTCGTGAAGAGGTAGAGACTATGTTAGGAGTTAAGTTAGAAGAAACTAGGGTTTATCAAGAAGCTAAACAAGAGGGACAAAAAGAAGGAAGAGAAGAACTAAAACTTGAACTTGTACCTCAGTTCTTAGCTCGTGGTATGTCGATGCAAGACGTTGCCCAATTACTTAATTTAACCATCGAACAAGTAAGACTTGCAAGCGAGCAAGAATCTTCAACATCAACTTAGTAAGCTGTTGCGCCTTTAATTTGCACTAATATTTTTTCAACATGGTTGTGGGGTGGGCATCTTGCCCGCCCTGATAATACGAGTTGTATAAGTAACAGCTTAACTGCCGCGATCGCGCTAGATAAAAAAGCCAGTGATCAACAGAATCATTTAATACTATAATGAACCCTTTCCAATTGAACAACTATACTGAGCAAGAACCAAGCGAGAAACAACAAAAAAGATTTCCAGGATGGTTTGCTTTAGATTTTGGCACATCGAATTCGACAGTCACACTTTTCGATCCGATTGAAGTGCCGATCGCAGAAATTTTACCCAAAGAACAAGAAACGCGGTTGCGCGATCGCTTATCACAATGGCTAAGTTCTCCCGCTTCAGTAGCTTTACCAGATGTCAGCGCTGATGATTGGGAAAAGTTTATCGCCGAAATTAGCAAAAACCTGGAGATAGAACCAGGAAATTTGAGTGAAGTTTTTGAAAGTGATAATAAAGAGCGATTTTTGGAAGCAATTCGCCAAATTGAACTTTCTTTAGGAAACAGCGAAAGATTCCGCCGTGCTGTCAGCAAAAAACTTTACCAAATTTATCATGAGGTGTTTCGCGTTCCTACCCTAGAATCGCAAAATCTGATCCCAGTTGTGCTGGATATTGATCGCCGCGATACAGAAATTCCTAGTGAGTCAGAAATTTCGCAGTTAGGGGACTTAAAACTGCGGATGGGTAGGGAAGCTAGAGATAACAGAAAAAAAGCGATCGCTCAAGGTACAAGCGGTTCTTTAAAGGAAATTATCAGCAGGTTTCACCATTCACCCAAGCGTTATTTTGGTCAGGAGCGATCGTTTTCAGTTATTTTGGATGGTGAAGAACAAACAATTACCGCTAATCAGTTAATACAATCTGCTTGGGCGCATTTAATCGAGTTAACTGAAGACTACCGCCAACACGCACGACGCAGATTTTCTGAAGGAGATTTTTTAACAGCAGTTGTCACCTACCCAACTGTCGCCCCACCAGTTGTTCGTAAGGAAGTTAGGGAATTAGTTGAGCAGTTGGGGATCGATGATGTGCAAACTGCTTATGATGAAGCCGTTTCTGTGGCGATATTCTTTTTGTGGCGAGAATTTGGCGGTAATCTCAACATTGGCATCGAGTCATTCAAAACCCGTTGTCGCCAAGCAGGAAATAAATGGTCACAAAATGTCCTCGTCTTGGATATTGGCGGCGGAACCACAGACTTAGCTTTAATTGAACTGACTTTAGAAGATAAAACCCCAACTTTTGCTGATTATGAAGACCGGGGTTTAGGAGGACGTTACTATAAACTTACTCCCAAACTCTTAGGTTCATCTGGTCATTTACAGCTAGGTGGTGAGTTAATTACACTGCGAATTTTTAGATTATTAAAAGTTGCGATCGCAGACTTTTTATTGACAGCAGTAACAACAGGTGATATTGAAAACGAAAAGCTAGAAGATTTAATTAACTCTGAGTTAAACGAGCGCTTCTTAGAACAAGGCAAATTCAAAACTGGCAGTCTTTTAAAATGTCTGGATAGAGAAAATCCAGAAGGCGATATTGCTTACAAAGATGCCTTAGATACTGCCGATAAAGTATTGCCCACACGTTGGCAACAAGCACCCCAACGTCTGCAATCCTTTTATATTCTCTGGGATCATGCAGAAGCAGCGAAACTTAAACTTGGGCAAAAGCCACTAGCAGAGAATTCTCTATTAACCTTCACACTTTCTGAACAGCAAATTTCCGAATTGCTCACCCAAAGCGCAGTTAAATTGCAAGTCAAAGATCCAAATAACATCTGTGTCACCCTAGATAACCAGCAATTTGAACGAGCCGCCGCTTCGGGAATTAAAGAAGCGATCGGGATTGCCAAAGGATTGATGGAAAGTCGTTTGCGTCCCGATGATCTCACCAAAGATTCTTGGAATTCCCAAAAAGTTGATTGGTTAATTTTGTCTGGTAAAACTTGTAATTTAGACATAGTGCAGCGCCAAATCTACCAAGAATTTAGTAAGTCTCCATATTTTGTCTGGAATCCAGAACGGATTACCTTTGTGTTGGAATTTACCAAGCTAGCCACCTCCGCCGGGGCTTGCTATGCCGAGAAACTGCGAAGATTGAGATTCGATCCAGAAGAGTCCAAAAGCTTGCTGCGTAAGGGAGCCAACCAGCTAGAAATTGATGTCAAAAACCTATTTTATTATTTGCCCTGTAACTTCAAACGCAAAACCCAAAGCAACGATTTACTAACTATATTCAAAGCTGGACAAGAACTCTATCAACTCGCACCTTGGGAAAGTGTCGCCAAAGTTCGTACTCATTGGCAAGGTATACAATTAACTAACATTATCTACCGTCAAGATTACGAAGAGGGGGATTTACGATTATGGGGAAGCTTTGACGGCAAAAACCTGATGAATCAACTAGGGATACAAGAAGCAGAGTTTCTGAAAAAAATAAAAGTCCAGTTTGAAATTGACCAAACCCTCGAATTTAATGTATTGCTTTGTCAGGGAAATCCTCATTATTTGATTGACATTCCTGGCATTGATTTGGAATCGGTAGTTTCAGAAACTTCAGCGCTATTTGCTGATGGTAAATTGAATTGGAATATTGCTGTAGAACGCTTCAATAAAGACTTGAATGATGGTGATATTGCCGTCAATGTGATTGAGTCAGCAACCGTAGATCAACCAGATGCCTATCATCTTGTGTTTGAAGTAGGAAATGATGGTAGTAAAACGTTTCACAAATTTCATTATTTGCGCGATGGTGTGACGCAACCAGGAATCGGGTTAATTAGTAATCCTTTACCTCCCTTCCCACAAACTGGCCAGCACACCTTCTATGTTTATCAAACAGATGCCGAAACCAACAGTAAAAAATGGATACGAATTGGCGCACTCAGCAAACCAGATGTAACCACCGATTACCCTTGCCAATATCGGGTAACTCTCGATGATCAAGGCATTCTGCGGATGCACGCCGGTGAAGTCCCTTACTGGACATCACTAAATCAAGAATGCCTCAAAGAAGAGGGATGTGTTTATCTTGCTGAATTAGAATTGCAACCTAATGAAGTTGATAAAGAACGCGATCCCTTTTGTGGCATACATTAAACCTCTGCGTTGAAAAAATTAATATTTTTAAACGCAAAGGGGCGCGGAGTAAACGCAAAGGGGCGCAGAGGTTTGCTAAGTTTTATTCGCTTTGGAGGTGAGATTCATGCAGCACTTGCGTCAATTATTAGAGATAGAAAACTCGGAGTTAGCCCGGTTACTGCGATTTAGTTTGTATGGACTAGAGGCTAGTTTAAATCAGGCTCGCGCAGAATTACCACTAGATCCAGGAGCCAAAGTATGCGATGATCTGCTGCAAGAACTTCATAACCTGTTGCAACCTGCACCCCCACACCAAAATACTGGTTGGGAAGATGGGCCAGATGATTTAAAACTAAGTCACCTCCGAGAAGTTTTCGATTCTGACTCAGAACTTAGTTATTATTTGGGTAATTCCCAACTGCAAAGCCAAACAGACTCAGATTTGTGGAATGAGATTCAACGCAAACTGCTACGAGTTCCAGAGGATTTAGCTGCATCTTGGCAACAGCGTACCTTAGATTTAGCTCAAGAAGTTGGTGCGATCGCAGATAATTCTAATCTCTATCAGCTTCCCTTTATCCGCGATGAAATCATCTACCCTGGACTTAGTGGTACTGTTCAAACTCAGGGATTGAGCTTGTATCAACAAGCACTTTCAAATTCTCAAATTCCCCAAGGTAATGCATCCGATTTACCAGCGGCATTCCTATTTTTATATATGAATTTTATCGAAATAGACCCAGATTTACATCATGCTTTAAAGAGTGTTTTTAGCTTTGATGTTATCTCTTTACACTCCAAACCAGAACAGCGCGATCAATACATTGAGGCTTTAAGCGATCGCTTCCAACGCACCCAAAAAGCTGAAGAAAACGCTGATCCCCTGTCAATTCTCCGTACCTGGATTGACATGGACGAAGCTATACATTCCTTAGTATTCGTACCACCGGCTGAACGCTATTCTTGGTGGGGAAAGCTACAACATGAATCACGGCGTATCCTGAAAAAAGTCGCTGATGAAGCGATTAATGCAGGTAATGAAGTGCGAATTCGCCAATTATCGGGACTTTATGCAGATATCTGTGCTTTATCTAAGGATGACTTACAACTAGACTGTGGTGGTATTCCTGGCGAAGTCTTAACTTGTCTTCGGGTATATGCGCGAATTAATCAAGAAGAATCTCCAGGGCGTGTAATATTTCGCTCATCACGCTAGTTGATGGCAAGTTTTCTAATTCTTGAGATTACGAGGCAAGGCAGACAATTTTACTAATCCCCGCCTTGCCTCATAATCTAATGAAGGTAAAAACGTTTAAATTTAGAGAATGCCCCAGAAGTGTAAAATTCCTTGACCAGAAAACACTTCAAGCGCAACAGCAGATAAAAAACCAATCATTGCAAAACGACCATTCCAGTTTTCGCTCTGAGGAGTGAAGCCCCAGCGCAAAGCATTAGGATCTTCTGGAACCAAAGCCGTAGTCTTCTTAACGTCTGCCATAAATAATACTCCGAGCTTTTATGTTGTAACAGGTATAACTGCCTGTAAAGTAATGTAACAGACTTTTACGAAAATGCAACATGAAATCAAGGCAAAATTTAGTTAGTGAGTATATACAAAAACTGACTATGGCGGCAAGCTACGCGCCAAACAGCTAGGTACGATAATTTTTGGAGAGTTGTTGCAATTTTTACGAGCTTTGCCTGTATTTGCTAACCTAGTCCAAAGCCATCACATATTTTGTTACTTCCCAAGGTTCAGCAATGTCAGTAAAACAATTATCTCTATTTGATCAGCAACCAGAAGATTCAAATAAATTTTTTGCTCGTAAAAGACCCTGGTCAGCAGCCAAACATCGGATAATGCTGAAATATATACAGGCTCATTGCTATAATTTGGGCGGTAGCAAATCTTATCAATCTATGTATATTAACTATGTTGATGGTTTTGCAGGAGCAGGCAAATATGATGAAGGGATTGGTATTGAAAACTTTGTAGATCAATCGAAGTTTTGGCAGAGATACAAAACCGAATTTTTGGATACTGACGGTTCACCTTTGATAGCTCTTAAATGTGCTAAAATATTTAGTCTTGAACAACGTGTTACCTTAAGATGTTTTTTTACCGAGGAAAAGAAAGACCTTAATCAACAACTCAAAAGCAACTGTAACTTAATAGGTGAAGGATTGTCCTATAAAGTTTATGAACCTCAAAGATTTGATAAAGCATTCACTCAAATAATGGATGAATTGGACAAATACCCAACGTTATTTTTTCTGGATGCGTTTGGAGTTAAGGGAGTAACTTTTGAGCAAATATGTTCTATTGCCAATTACGTTAGTAAATATAAAGGAGAATTATTTTTACTATTTCATAACCGCGCAGTCGCTCGTCATGCAGGTTTATATAAAACAAGCTATAAAAATTCTCAAGACCAGAAAACTGCCGAAACATACACACAAAATCTAACTAACTTATTAGGACATAGTTCTGATTTAGACTGGAAACCCAAGTGGCTAGAATGCCAAGATCAAGAAGAAAAACAAAAATTTGAAAGGTGGGCGCTTGAATATTTTAAGTCTAGGCTTCAAAAAGAAAGTAGCTTTAAAGGAGTGGCTAGTTTTGAAATTAAGGAAACATACAATGATTCTAGACCTCAGTACAATATTGTAGTTGGTAGCAATCATCCGCAGAAAGCTTTTGGCGAGTTTTTAAACGAATTTTTTTGTAAAGAAAACAAGTTGCTTTTCTTTGAAGATGACAAAACTGGAAAAAATCATAAATTTCTGACTCAATCATGGGATCGTCAAAATGATGAGCGAATTGAAACAATTAGACCTGAAATTATTGAGATTTTACGAAAAAATAATCAAGATTGGATAACTTTAAAAGACGTAATAAGTCTTATTATTCTTGAAATTGGCAACCTAGGTTATTTAAGTAGACCTAAGTATAGAGAAATTTTACTGGATTTTCATAAAAAAAATATTATAGAAGCCAAAGAATTAGGCGCAAGAGGTAATTTAACTTTGGATAATTACGTCAGAGCAGTACAATAATACTAATATAGTGAACCTAGTTTCAGTTGGGGAGTAAAATTCTATGTCAGTATCTTCAACAATAGAATGGACAGAAGCTACATGGAATCCTACCACTGGCTGTCATAAAATTAGTCCTGGTTGTAAAAATTGTTATGCAGAACGTTTTGCAGAACGGTGGCGAGGTGTTGCCGGTCATCCCTACGAACAAGGTTTTGATGTAAAAACTTGGCATGAAAGACTGAAAATGCCTCTTTCATGGAAGAAACCTCGCCTAATTTTTGTTAATTCCATGAGTGATTTATTCCTTGATGATATTTCAGAAGAATTTATCAAAGATGTATTTAATGTGATGGAAAAAGCTAGTTGGCATCAGTTTCAAGTATTAACTAAACGTCCACAAAGGATGCTTGAAATAGCTAACGGCATAAAGGAATGGCCTCCTAACGTTTGGGCTGGAGTAAGTATTGAATCTCAAGCTTGGGTCTGGAGAAGTGAAATTTTAAAAGAGATTCCTGCAAAAATTAGGTTTTTATCTTGTGAGCCTCTTTTAGGTTCTTTAAAACTTTCTTTAGATGAGCTACATTGGATTATTGTTGGTGGAGAATCTGGTGTAGGTGCTCGTCCTATGAACATTGAATGGGTAAGAGATATTAGAGAGCAGTGTATACAAGCTAATGTGCCATTTTTCTTTAAACAATGGGGAGGCGTTCAAAAGAAAAAATATGGTAGAGAAATTGATGGAAGAACTTGGGATGGTTTTCCAGAAACTATAGCTGATCAAAACGCTAAACAAGTATCAGTTGTAAAATAGTTTGAATATATCCTTAAATGATTATCAAAAGCCCTCTCCGTTATCCTGGTGGTAAGTCTAGAGGAATAAATCAAATAGTTGAATATTTACCAGAGAGCTTTTCAGAATTTCGAGAGCCTTTTGTCGGTGGTGGTTCTGTATTCATTTATTTAAGACAAAAATTTCCTGATCTCAAGATTTGGATTAATGATTTAAACCGTGAACTCTTCTTATTTTGGAAGTT
The DNA here is from genome assembly GCF_036917935.1 of Nostoc sp. Classification (GTDB taxonomy): domain Bacteria; phylum Cyanobacteriota; class Cyanobacteriia; order Cyanobacteriales; family Nostocaceae; genus Nostoc. The sequence goes on from NZ_JBALEL010000012.1 coordinate 22,533, forward strand.
TGCTCAATCCGATCTAGCTAAGTTAGTTAAAGAAATTCGCCACATGAAAGTAAAGTATACAGATGGCAAATTATTGTTTTCAGAATTTGCTAAGGTAGATGTCAATAATTTATCTGATTTAGAAAGAGCAGTTCGTTTTTTCGTACTCAATAGAATTACTTTTTCTGGAACTGTAGAATCAGGTGGCTTTTCCCAAGAAGCTTTCCATAAAAGATTTACTGATTCTTCAATAGAACGACTAGAAAAGTTAGAAGATATTTTATCAGAAAATGTCCAAATTACTAATTTAGATTACAGTCACCTATTAAAACCAGAAGGGGAAAATGCATTTTTATTTTTAGATCCACCATATTTTAGTGCTACGAAATCAAAATTATATGGCAAAGATGGTGACTTGCACACCTCTTTTGAGCATCAGAGGTTTGCTGAAATTTTGCAACAATGTCATCATCGCTGGCTAATTACCTATGACGACTCACGGCAAATTCGAGAAAATTTTCAATGGGCTAATATCTCAGCATGGGAATTGCAGTATGGGATGAATAACTATAAGCAGAGTGGTGCAGCTAAGGGAAAAGAGCTATTCATTACTAATTACGAAGTTAAACTTTATTTGGAGAAAAAAGCAAAAAATCAGAAGCTTGTTAATCCAGCTTTGCAATTAAGCCTTGAGATTTAAACCTAACTTTGATAGCTTCCAATTTTCCAGTAGGATAACTCCCATAGCTGTCAATATAGCTACAACATACAAACCTTATCTATGATAACTTCCCCAATCCCTGCTCAAGAATCCTCTGTTAGCTGGTATCTCCTGCTGCAACAATTAATAGATGGCCAATCCTTATCCCGTACTCAATCTGCTGAATTGATGCAAGGATGGCTCAGTGAAGCGGTTCCCCCAGAGTTATCAGGGGCTATTTTAACAGCGCTGAACTTTAGAGGCATTTCTGCCGACGAGTTGACTGGTATGGCTGAAGTATTACAATCTCAATGTTCCCCACTCAGCGCTCATAAATCAGCACTTACCACTGTAATTGATACCTGTGGCACTGGTGGAGATGGTTCATCAACCTTTAATATTTCCACAGCGGTTGCTTTTGTTGCGGCAGCATCTGGTATACCTGTCGCCAAACACGGCAATCGTTCAGCTTCAAGTCTCACAGGAAGTGCAGACGTATTGGAAGCCTTGGGTGTAAACTTGAGTGCCTCTAGTGAAAAAGTGCAAGCAGCACTACAAGAAGTGGGGATCACTTTCTTGTTTGCCCCTGGTTGGCATCCAGCACTCAAAGCGGTTGCTCAATTGCGGCGGACTTTGAAAGTGCGAACAATTTTTAATTTGCTCGGGCCGTTAGTAAATCCCTTACGTCCAACTGGGCAGGTAGTGGGCTTATTCACTCCCAAACTTTTGGCAACTGTTGCCGAAGCTTTACAGAATTTGGGTAAGGAAAAGGCGATTGTGCTGCATGGGCGAGAAAAACTCGATGAGGCTGGGTTAGGAGATGAAACTGACTTAGCGGTTTTATCAGATGGAGAAGTGCAGTTAACTACTATTAACCCCCTAAATTTGGATTTAACACCTGCTACCATAGGTATGCTTCGGGGTGGCGATGTCCAAGAGAATGCGGTGATTCTCAAGGCAGTACTCCAAGGTAAGGGAACTCAGGCACAACAGGACGCAGTTGCCTTAAATGCTTCGTTGGCGCTGCAAGTAGGGGGAGCGATCGCCTTCCTAGATCACGCCCAAGGGATTAAAATCGCTAAGGATATCCTACAAAGTGGGGCTGCTTGGACGAAGTTGGAGCAGTTAGTGGAGTTTCTGGGGAATTGATTTGCGATCGCAATTGCGGACGAAATTCTACCACATTACGTTTGATGGTGACATCGTAGTTGCCAAAAAAGTCATGTCCTAGAAGTCCAGTTTCTAGTTCCGCACCTGCGATCGCTACTGGTATTTTATTCACTATTACCCCGCCAACTGCCATCGAATTAACATAGCCCACAGGAAATTCTACAGCTCTGGAACTCGCGGTGTTTGCCTTAGCTTTCCCCACTGTCACAATTCCCAAAGCATTAGCCATCTCTTGGGTGATCACAGTACCACTCGCTCCAGTATCCACAATCATCTCAAATTGTTGCTGGCCATTGAAGGTAACTTCCACAATTGGCGTGCCACCAATCCGCCTTTTAATCGGGGCTGTAAATACTGCTTCATCTGGAATTACCACTGCTGATGGGGGCAAACCTGGCTCTGGTGATAACGGTTTTGTTTCTTGTGGAGGTGATAGAGGTAAGGTGAACTTTGGTGTGGTTTCTCTCTGAGGAACAACAACTACTATTTTCTGAGGTTCCCTAACTACAACAGGGCGAGGAGTAGCTTGTTGCTGGGCATATTTAACTTGACGCCGATATTCAGTGATTTTGGTTTGAGCGATCGCAAATTCTGGGCTTTGTCGCCGCACTCTTTGCATCAGCGCGATCGCATTTTGGTACTGACTCGCCACCAATTTCCAATCATCTGGAGATTGAGCCGATTGGCTGATACTCCAAGCGCCAACGGCTTTGTCTCGCCCCATCTCAAAAAGACTTGGTTCACTTTCAGACGGATCTAGCGCCTGGGCTTCTGGAGTAGCTGCTGGTGTTACTGGTTCAACAGTAGGCTGTACTGGTGCCACATCCCCAATTGGCATGGGTTGCTCGTTGCCACCGGTCGCAGTATTCTGTTTGTCTTCACTACAGGCCACACACAAAACCGCTAGAGCGCTTGATACAAAAATTAGGGTTGCACGGGATAAAAAAGACTGAAGCATAATTAATTTTAACTGCCCAAGCTTTGCCAAATCCACTCCCGCTACTTTAATTCCCTTTTAATTTTAATTAACTATCGTAAAAACTCCCAATTGCTCAACTCATGGGATAATTAACAATCGCAGTATTGGGAGAATAAGGAATGGGGAAAAGTTTTCCAATGCCCCATACCCAATCCCCCATGCCCATTACCCCTTATCCCCAGAGGGGGCCCCACAATCCCCAATCTATCACCTATGCCCCTGACTGACTCAATACCAGCTTTACTTGTCCTAGCAGATGGAACCACTTATCGCGGTTGGTCTTTTGGTGCGACGGGAACCGCGATCGGAGAAGTGGTGTTCAACACTGGCATGACAGGCTATCAAGAAGTCTTGACTGACCCTAGTTATCGCGGTCAGATAGTCATTTTTACCTATCCTGAATTGGGAAATACTGGCGTCAATCCTGAAGATGAAGAATCAGATGGCCCCCAAGTGCAGGGTGCGATCGCGCGCAATATTTGTCACCGTCCAAGTAACTGGCGATCGACACAATCTTTACCTGACTACCTCAAACAAAACCAACTACCAGGGATCTACGGCATCGATACCCGCGCCCTCACCCGTAAAATTCGGATGTTCGGAGCCATGAACGGTGGCATTTCTACAACCATTCTCGATGAAGCGGAATTGCTAGAGCAGGTACTAGCGGCTCCCAATATGGCAGGATTGAATCTGGTTCGTGAAGTCACCACTCCAACAGCTTATGAATGGTCTGATCCCACAATTCCAGCTTGGGAATTCAACTCTGAGGCTGCGGAAAATCTTGGGGGAGCCTTTACCGTTGTTGCCCTTGACTTTGGCGTTAAACGTAATATCTTGCGTCGCTTAGTAAGTTATGGTTGCCGGGTAATTGTTGTACCCGCTGATACACCACCAGAGGAAATCCTCAACTACAATCCAGATGGTGTATTTCTTTCTAATGGGCCTGGCGACCCTGCTGCCGTCACTGAAGGGATTGCAACTGCCAAAGCACTCCTGTTAAGTCAAAAACCCATCTTTGGTATTTGTATGGGACACCAAATTTTAGGTCATGCACTAGGGGCAAAAACCTATAAACTCAAATTTGGTCATCGTGGTTTGAATCAACCTGCCGGCTTACAACAGCAGGTAGAAATTACCAGTCAAAACCATAGTTTTGCGATTGACCCAGATTCTTTACCTACGGCAGTTGTGGAAATCAGCCACCTAAACTTAAACGATCGCACCATTGCCGGGGTACGTCACAAATCTCTACCTGTATTCTCCGTACAGTATCACCCAGAAGCTAGTCCTGGCCCCCACGATGCTGATTACTTGTTTGAGCAATTTGTTCAAGCCATGCGAACAGCACGTCAACCCCTCCGGGAAATTCAAAATTAAAAATGACGCTTGCGGACTTGCTCTAAGCGTTCGCGGTAGCGTCTCGTAGAGAAGCCATGCCGTTCGCGCAGCGTCTCGTAGAGAAGGCTTTACGCTGCGCTAACAAAATTAAAAATGAAAGATTGATTTTTGAACTATGCATTTTTAATTTGGAATTGGCGCGAAAAGCAAGAGTCAAGTTGTCGTATCTGGGATTAAATAAAAATAGCAAAATGCAAATGGGGGATTGGGGACTAGGCACTAGCGAAAAGTTTTCCAATCCCCAGTACCCAATACCAATCCCCTATTCCAGCAGATTGTAGACAACTTGCTCAAAAACCATCTATACTTGAGCGTTCACTTTAACTCATGAGGAGGGAATTATTGCTGAGCCACTGAATCTAACCGTTAGCCTGAGGGGCACTCGTGAAGTCCGGGATAACTGTCAGCTATTCCGCCTCACAGGTTTGTTAGATGCCTTTTCTGAGCCGACATTTCGCAAGGTACTTGGCAGCAAGATTGACGAGGTTGGAGTCCCTAAGCACATTATTTTGGATCTCTCACAAATCGACTTTATTGATAGCTCTGGCTTGGGTGCTCTGGTGCAGCTAGCCAAGCAGGCTCAAACTGCTGAGGGCACTTTGCAAATTGTCACGAATGCCCGCGTAACTCAAACGGTCAAGCTTGTTCGCCTAGAGAAGTTTCTCTCCTTGCAAAAATCAGTTGAAGACGCTCTAGAAAACGTCAAGTAGTCTTGATTGCCCGACCTGAGAGTTCAATTTAGCTATCCAGATTCAACATCGGATAGCTTAATTTTTAAAACTTCTGGCAGAAAACCTCTCTCCTTGTGGGAGAGGAACAAAGCCAGTTGAGCTATTATGTTTAAGGTTGAGCAATAATTAAAGATATAGACACCCAGTTATTGGGTATGTAATCGCTGGCGAAAATATCGGATAAACCATCAAGTCTGAGAAATTTGTAAGAAATACAAAGCCAGCAGATTTGTCTATAGTTAAACTTGACTTGATACTGTATAGTTAAAAATTGTCGCTTACTAAGTAAGTATGGGAATGCGATCGAATAAAAAGGTGAATTTGATTGTCCAAATTTTACCCTATTTTAGATACATACCACAAGAAGTAGGCGAAATTTGGTTTATAGGCGTTGACATCAGGGTGATTTAAAATGTCAACTCTCAATCAAAAAGATGAAATTAGGAAGTAATTTTGATAGTATTGATTATGCTAAGTATACTATTATGGCATACTTCATAAAAATCAGTCTTTGCGAAGAATGCCTGCCAAATGTAGTCCGTCAAGGAATGATTTATTTGTGAAGTCACAGGAGGAAGAGCTATTAGATGGACAAGATGAAACTCGCAAACAGAGTTTATCTTGGAATCAAGCACTCTTGGCAACCACAGCGCCATTCCAACAGATTTCCCTCTCACAAGTGCAAAAAATATCTCCTAGTGCTTTAGCATATTTGGGGGATGCAATTTATGAGTTGTATGTTAGAATTTTCTATCTGATGCCATTGCAGCGGTCAGGAATTTACCATCGTCTGGTAGTGGAGCAGGTAAGAGCGGAAACACAAGCGCTACATTTGCGATCGCTGATTCCTCATCTCAGGGATACCGAATTAGAAATTGTCCGACGGGGTAGAAACGCCGCTACAGGACGCCCTAAGCGACTTAATCCCGAAATTTATCAACAGGCAACCAGTCTAGAAACATTAATTGGCTACTTATATCTCACCGATTACCAGCGTCTAACCGAACTGTTGCAAATACTTCATATAGAAAAAGAGTGAAAACTCAATTTCACAGTAGCCACAACACTAGATTAGGTTCAAAAAATTGAGGTAATCGGGACGATCAACCATACGCTATATCCATAACTCAAATGCAGAATAAACCAAGAAAAATCAGGACTTCTAGCGAACCAAATCGTGGACAACCCGTAAAAATTAAAGGTAAGCGTGTTGCTAATCCGACTCGCAATCCCAGAAAAGTAGATAGCAACCCCATTTCTGTTGCTAATCCGACTCGTAATCCCAGGAAAATAGATAGCAACCCCATTTCTGTTGCTAATCCGACTCGTAATCCCAGGAAAATAGATAGCAACCCCATTTCTGTTGCTAATCCGACTCGCAATCCCAGGAAAATAGATAGCAACCCCATTTCTGTTGCTAATCCGACTCGCAATCCCAGGAAAATAGATAGCAACCCCATTTCTGTTGCTAATCCGACTCGCAATCCCAGGAAAATAGATAGCAACCCCAGTTATGGCAACTCCCGACAACGAAATAGCAGCTTCTCCCAGCCATCTGTATCTACAGAACCGATAGAAGAGGATAGCGATCTCATCTACGGTCGTCATCCAGTATTGAGTGCGTTGCAAAATCAGCGTAATCTCAACCGTCTCTGGATTACTACCCGTCTCCGCTACGATCCCAGCTTTCACCATTTTCTCTTGCAAGCAAAGGAAAATGGCACAGTTATTGATGAGGTTGAACCCAAGCGCTTAGACTATCTCACCAATGGGGCTAATCACCAAGGTGTGGCGGCACAAATTGCTCCCTACGCTTACATCGAATTGCCCGATTTAATTGAGCAATGCAAATCTGTAACCGATGCCGTAATTGTCGTGGCTGACGGAATTACTGATCCCCACAATTTGGGAGCAATTATTCGTACCGCCGAAGCAATCGGCGCTCAAGGCTTGGTGATTCCCCAAAGAAGGGCATCTGGGATCACTTCCACTGTCATGAAAGTGGCAGCAGGCGCTTTAGAAAATTTTGCTGTAGCTAGAGTTGTTAACCTCAGTCGCTCGTTAGAAGAATTAAAAGAGGCTGGCTTTTGGATTTACGGTACTGCTGCAAGTGGCAGCGAACCTGTGCATACAGTCAATTTCACTGGCCCAATCGTTTTGGTAATCGGCTCAGAAGGTGAAGGTCTGGGGATGTTAACTCAACGCTCCTGTGATTTTTTAGTATCGATTCCTCTACAGGGTAAGACTCCCAGCCTGAATGCTTCTGTAGCAGCGGGTATGGCGCTTTATGAGATTTATCGCCAGCGATCGCTAAATACGCTGCACTTAGATAAATTACAAAAAATCTCTTTGAAAAAATAACGGTAACAGAGTATAAAGAAATGTAAAAGATAATAAAGCACAATATCGTTTAATACCCTGTAGACGTTTATAAATCGGCGAAAACCATGAAAACCATTTGGCATAACCTCAAGGAAGTGTTAATTAACACATTCGACTACATCGGCTTGGCTTGGTGGGTAGAGATTGTGACGCAGAATCCCCGTTGCACGTACTACTTCGGGCCATTTCTAAGTTCTTCTGATGCCAGATTGTCAAGCATTGGATATATAGAAGATTTGGAGATCGAAGGAGCGCAGGGAATTTCTGTGGATGTCAAGCGCTGCAAACCTAATACCTTAACAATTGCTGAAGACTTGGGGGAAAGATTTGACCGCAAAGTACAGCCTGCCTTTGGCGGTCAAATTTAAGTTAGGCCAGAGAGTGAAAAGGATGCTCTGATGCAAAGACGCAAAGACACGGAGACACAGAAAATTTTTTTACCGGGTTATTGCGTCTTTTTCACTGATCATGTCAGCACATCTTCCCTCTCCATTTCTTCTTCGTCAATAGTCAAAATTTTTTAACCATTAGACTATTGACTACTAATTACCTGTGGATGTTCTTCCAGCCAATGATCAATGTCATTTAGCATCTGCTGGGGAACTTCCCACGGGAAAAGATGAGCGGTGTTGGGATAGCACTGCCACTGAGAATTGTTGAGGTGTTGAGCAGTTTGTAAGCTGGAATCAGATGTGATGTGGCGGTCTTGTTCACCAGCAAGTACTAAACTAGGACATTGTATTTGTTGCAAGTCTAGAAGCCGATTGTATCCCGATTGAATTGCACTATAGAGGGCGCGAGTAGCAGCAGGAGAGGTTTGCAAATAAGCTGGTACTGCTTCCTTGGCGATGTAATTGTAAGTGATAGATGTATGTTGTTGGATTAGGTAGCGGAAAAGCGATCGCTTACCAAAAGTTTCAATATTCCATTGCCAACTCGGTTTTATATAGTTCAGTAAGGCAGTAACACCAGTATATAAATTATCCTGCCAAGTGATCGGAGGATGACTGCCACAAGGTTTTGCAGCTGTCGCCACCAAAATCAGCCCAGTAATGCGCTCTGGCAAACGTAATGCCAGTTCCATTGCCAAAATTCCCCCAAGTGACCATCCCAATACTAGGCACTTTTCAATCTCCAAGCGGTCTAACAGCGCTTCTAAATCAGTCAAATGGTCATTCATGTCAAAATTGCCGTTGTAGCGACTTTTGCCGTATCCGCGTAAATCAGGGGCAAAAGTTTTGTAGCGTTTTGATAAATGATTGGTAAAGACAGAAAGACTACGACCAGTACCAGGATGACCATGTAAGCCCAAAATTGGGAATCCTTGACCTTGGGTGTATACATTAAGACGTGTAGCAGTAGTAAGATTATGGCGATCGCTCATTACTAGTCGTTCTCCTCTCAACCGAACAAATGTTCTAAAATACGTTGATTTTCAATTCTCAACCATCTAATTTCCGATCTGATTTCTCTGAGTACGGAGCTAATCTGAAAGGAGCTAAACTGAAGGGTTCTAACCTAGAAGGAGCTAAATTGAAGGGCGCCAACATAGAGGAAGCTATCAAATAATTACATCTGCATTATTTGTAAATAGTTTCAACTAAGTACAGTTTTGCATAAGCTTGTAGATAATTTACATAACATTATTACTCTAAATTAATGCAAAACTGTGCGTTAGAAAATTTAGTTAGATATAGCTGTTTAGCTGATAAAGTGACCTTCACATTTGCCACCAAATACTGAAAGTTGAGCCAACTTTATGCTAAAAGAATATGTGCTATAATAATTAACCGCCAGTCCCGACTGCATCGATCGCGGCCTCCAGTGCGATCGCCACATGAGTCCAATGAGTTCCCCCCTGACAATAAACTACATACGGCTCACGTAAAGGCCCATCTGCTGACAATTCCAAAGTACTTCCTTCAATAAATGTCCCCCCAGCCATCACCACCTGGCTCTCGTACCCCGGCATGTCATCTGGAACAGGGTCTAAGTAGGAACCGATCGGAGAATGCTGTTGTATGGCTTTACAGAAAGCAATTAGCTTTTGGGCAGAACCGAGTTTAATTGCCTGAATTACATCCCCACGGGGAGCTAGGGGAGCGGGATTCACCGGATAACCGAGTTTATCAAATACATAACCAGTAAGATAAGTCCCTTTCATCGCCTCTCCTACCATCTGGGGCGCCAGAAATAAGCCTTGGAACAGGAGACGATTTTGGTCAAAAGTAGCACCGCCATAGCTACCGATACCGGGAGCAGTAAGGCGACAGGCCGATGCTTCCACTAAGTCGGCGCGACCGGCGACATAACCACCAGCGCTGACAATAGTACCACCAGGATTTTTAATCAATGACCCAGCGATTAAATCAGCACCTACGGCTGTAGGTTCTCTAGTTTCAATAAATTCGCCATAGCAGTTATCCACAAAGCAAACGGTGTTCGGGTTTTGCTGTTTGACTAAGTGAACGATTTTTTCAATATCAGCAATTGATAAACTAGGACGCCAAGAATAGCCACAAGAGCGCTGAATTAACACTAAACGAGTTTTGTCATCCACTGCATGGCTTAAAGCTTGCCAATCCACTGTTCCTTCTGAGGTTAGCTCTAGCTGGCGGTAATTTATGCCAAAATCGATCAGGGAACCTTGACCTTGACCCCGTAAACCAATGACTTCTTCAAGCGTATCGTAGGGAGAACCGACCACTGCTAACATTTCATCTCCAGGACGGAGAACACCAAACAAAGCACAGGCGATCGCATGAGTTCCCGAAACGAACTGCACCCGCACGGCCGCAGCTTCAGCAGCCATAACTTCGGCAAAAACTTTATCTAAAGTTTCTCGTCCTAAATCATCGTGACCATAGCCACTTACACCAGCAAAGTGGTGTGCGCCCACACGGTGATTACGAAAAGCATCCAGCACTCGTTTTAGATTATGCTTGACCTGAGTGTCAATTCCAGAAAAAATTTCTAATAGTGCCTGTTCTGCTTGCCGCAGCTGTTCTAAGCTGTTCATCAGTTCCTCGTTCAAAAAAAAAATTAAATTATAGATATGCGGATTTTTAGATCGCACAGACTAGGCTAGAAAATTCAAATTCAGGTTACTGCATGACAATTGCTACTTCAACCAAACCTCAAATTAACTGGGTTAATACCCTGTTTTTCATTGGACTGCACATCGGCGCTTTATTTGCCTTTGTTCCTGGTAACTTTAGCTGGACGGCAGTTGGTGTGGGTTTCTTGCTGTACTGGGTAACAGGTGGTTTAGGAGTTACTCTCGGATTTCACCGCCTTGTCACCCACCGCAGTTTTCAAACTCCTAAGTGGCTAGAGTATCTCTTGGTTTTCTTCGGCACACTCTCGTGTCAAGGAGGCCCAATTGAGTGGATCGGGACACATCGCATTCATCATTTAAACTCTGATACTGACGCTGATCCCCATGATTCTAATAAGGGCTTCTGGTGGAGCCACATGGATTGGCTGATTCACTACTGTCCCGCTCACGCTGATGTTCCTCGTTTCACCAAAGACATTGCCGAAGACCCAGTTTATCAGTTTTTAGAAAAATATTTCATTTTGATCCAGGTTGCTCTAGGTGTATTGCTTTTGCTTCTGGGTGGCTGGTCATTCGTTGTCTGGGGAATTTTTGTTCGCATTGTCTGGGTTTATCACTGCACTTGGTTGGTGAACAGCGCCACTCATAAATTTGGCTATCGTAGCTATGATTCTGGCGATCGCTCAACTAATTGCTGGTGGGTAGCCGTACTAGTTTTCGGTGAAGGCTGGCACAATAACCATCATGCTTTTCAATACTCAGCTCGTCATGGGCTGGAATGGTGGGAAATCGATTTAACCTGGATGACAGTTCAATTGCTACAAGCAGTTGGTCTGGCGACTAATGTGAAGTTGGCCCCAACAAAAACTAGTTAGCGGTTAGGAATTAGGAGTTAGGATGTGTAACATTTTTAATTCATCACTTCTAACTCCTGACTTTTCAAAAAGTTATTTACGGGTGCGCTTGTGTCGGTTAGATTGCTATAATCCGAAGCGCTAATATGAAGAAATTTTGCGGCAAGCCACTTTTTTGGTGACTTGGTGGGGGAGTTTGTTGTTTTTTAGGTGTCCATGACTACATCAATAATTAATAGCCAGAAACTAAGTGACGAGCCTAGTAATTCCGACTTCCGGCTCAAAGATATTGTCAAAACCCTGCCACGCGAATGTTTTCAGCAGAACCGTCGCAAAGCTTGGACACAAGTCCTGCTGAGTGTCTTGGCAGTCGCCTTGGGCTATTACAGCCTGATTATCACTCCTTGGTTTCTCTTGCCCCTAGCTTGGATTTTTACGGGCACTGCTTTAACAGGTTTTTTTGTAATTGCTCATGATTGTGGTCACAGGTCTTTTGCCAAACGTCGTTGGGTAAATGATTTGGTAGGGCATTTCTTCATGATGCCGTTAATTTACCCTTTTCATAGTTGGCGGATTAAGCATAATTATCACCATACTCATACCAACAAGCTGGATGAGGACAACGCTTGGCATCCAATCAGACCAGAAGTGTTTGAAAATTGGGATAAAACCCGACAGTCTGCTTTTGAACTGTTCATGCGTAAACGCTTTTGGTGGGTAGGTTCTATTGGACATTGGGCTGTGGTGCATTTTGATTGGCGGAACTTCAAAACTAAAGACCAATCGAGTATCAAGCTGTCTGTGGCTGTAGTAGTTGTGTTTGCTGCGATCGCTTTCCCGCTTCTCATCGCCACAACTGGTATCTGGGGATTTGTCAAGTTTTGGCTAGTGCCCTGGATGATTTACCATTTTTGGATGAGTACTTTTACTATTGTTCACCACACTGCCGCAGATGTTCCTTTTACGACAGCCAACAAGTGGAACGAAGCTCTAGCACAGCTATTTGGCACTATTCATTGCGATTATCCGCGCTGGGTAGAAGTATTGTGCCACGATATCAATGTTCATGTCCCTCATCATATTTCCACTGCTATTCCTTCTTATAATTTGCGGCTAGCTTACAGCAGCATCAAAGACAATTGGGAGCCTTATCTACATGATGAGTGTCAGTTTTCCTGGCCTTTAATGAAGCAGATTACAGACCAATGTCAACTGTATACAACTGATATTGGCTATAAGACTTTCAACGAACATTATACAGAGCGATAAATAACGCTGTGACTACACTCACGCTCTTGAACCAACGAGAGCGTTTATCATGCTGTGTTTGAATAGAATCTGGCAATTTTTTACTGACTAAAATTGTAATGCAAATTGCCAGAAATTATCCTCTTTTGTGTTAGCGATCGCTAGTTTCGTGGGCATCCTAGAGGTGAGATGATTTTATCTCAAATAAAGTTCCGATTTATATCTAACAAAAGAATCCAGTGCAATCAAATATCATCACGTTCGACAATCCTCCTGGCTGTGAAATGTCTGAGGATTTCACTAAATTGCCTTTCAGTCTTCAGGATTTAAAAGCTGCAATCCCTGCTGAATGCTTTCAGCCCAATGTGACAAAATCACTTTTTTACTTTTTTCGTGACATCCTGATTATCGGTCTGCTTTATGCAGTTGCTTCTTACCTGGATTCTTGGCTTTTCTTCCCGATTTTCTGGCTAATGCAAGGAACGATGTTTTGGGCTTTGTTTGTAGTAGGACATGACTGCGGACACCAATCTTTTTCTAAGCATAAATGGCTCAATGATCTGATTGGACATCTTTCTCACACACCAATACTTGTTCCTTATCATGGTTGGCGAATCAGCCACAGAACCCATCACAAAAATACTGGTAATATCGATAACGATGAAAGCTGGTATCCTGTGACAGAATCACAATATAAGGAGATGCCTTTAGCCCAAAAGATAGGCCGATATTATGTTTTTCTCTTGGCTTATCCTGTGTATCTGTTTAAGCGTTCTCCTAATAAGGAAGGCTCCCACTTTTTGCCCAGCAGTTCGCTTTTCAAGCCGTCGGAAAAATGGGATGTCCTCACTAGTACTATACTTTTGATTGGGATGGTAGGTTTGCTTGGTTTCCTCACCTATCAATGGGGTTGGATATGGTTGCTGAAATATTATGCTGTGCCTTACCTTGTGTTCATCATTTGGCTAGATTTGGTGACATTCTTGCACCACACTGAGGCAGAGCTTCCCTGGTATCGTGGAGAAGATTGGACTTTCCTGAAAGGTGCAATTTCTAGTATTGACCGTGATTATGGTTTGGTTAATCATATCCATCACGATATTGGTACTCATGTTGCTCACCATATATTCCTTAACATCCCTCACTACAATTTGCTAAAGGCAACTGAGGCAATAAAACCAGTGATGGGTGACTATTTCCACAAATCGGAAGAACCTATTTGGAAGTCATTATGGCATTCATGTGTCAGCTGCCATTTTGTACCTGATACTGGTAGTAAGGTTTACTACACATCCAACAACAAGTTAGCTAAAGACTAGAGCCAATTTCAAAGTCCCTCTCCCAAGCTTAGGAGAGGGATTTTGATTTATGCAAGAAATCTAATGACTACAAGCTGCCTTGCTTTTGATGTTGTTCACCATGATGGTTACAGCCACCCTAATGATTATGGTGATGATGACTATGCTCTTTAGCGTGGGAGCAGCTTTGCAAATCTTGCTTCATCAGGTTTTCGCTAATTTCCTGCAAAGACTCATCTACAGGCTTTAAGCCAATCCAAGCATCAATCTTTTCTACATCGAATCCTACCTCGCGGCGATTGCCTATTTCTAACAAAGGACGGCGAATCAATAGTGGCTCTTTCAGCATCAGCGTCAAAGCGGTTTCTGCATCAATTTTTTCAGGAACCACCTCACCAGATTTTACCTTTGGAGAGGAACGATTAAACCATTCGGCTACGGGGCGATCGCCAAAAAATGAACGCAACCGCTCAACTGTCCAAGGTTCTGTTAGCAGGTTGTATGGTATCACCTCATGACCGGCAGCTGTGAGCAAAACTTTTTGCTTAGTACCACCTTGACAGCCTGGTTTGCTATAGAAAATTACCCTTGCCATTTAACTATCTCCTAATTACTCAATTGTTTGTAGTTGGCGCTTTGAATGCTAAACCACCAATTACGAACCGATGAAATTAATCCTGACGATTCCTAATTAAAAATTCCTAGCCTGATGAGTAACTGAGTCAAACTCAAATCTCTCATTCGGATCGGTTTCGCCGTAAACATTAAAAGTCACTGTTGGTTCATCACCCACTGCTTCTACACAGTGAATTGCATCGGGAGTAAAGCTAATAATGTCCCCTGGAAATAGAGTTAGCTCTCCCGTCGGTTCAATTTTGTCTTGAAATTCTGGGTTATGGGTGCGTTGCCAAAAAGTATTTTTTTCCTGACCTTTTAACACCGCGACTATTCCCCATGTCCCATGATTATGAATGTTTGATCGGGTTCCCGGTGCAAATGTTACTGTTTGCACAGTTAACGGAAAACCCAATTCATCGTATAGGAGTAAAACAGAGGTTCCCGTTTTGGGTGAAGGCTCTAAATGTTGACTTCTCACCCAGTAGGAATTTACTATTAAACGCCTTACAAGCATCCGAATTTCTGGCAGACGACTGGCTTGATCCTCCACATTATTGAGAACATCTTCTATCTCAGTTAAAAACCGATAAAGACGATAATTCTCCCTCAATAAATCCCATGCTCTCACAGATTTACAGGCTTGATGCTGACCATCCCCCGTTAGCAGCCAATCCTTACCTTTCATAACTTTTAAATTGATAAGGGAGAAGATTGGATGATAATGATCGGAGAGACATTAGGAATATTGTTCGCAGGAAGTTTAGTAGGTATGGTAATAGCAGGAATGATAGAGTTACTATTACTAGCTGCTCCCAAAAGAGAGTAAGAGGAATATGATGTAGAGAACCAGTTGTTCATGATTGTTTACCAAAAGGGCATTGGGTATTGGATATTGGGCATTGGAAATGGGTTATTCTCCTTGTCTCCCACCCCTGCGGGAAACTAAAGCTACATCTCCCCACTTCTTACTCCCCTGCTCTCCCCACTCTTTCACACATAGTCTTGTAGAGAAGCGCATTGACTAATTAATCATCTTCTTCTGCTGGACGTGTCAAAATATCCAGGAGAATTCCCGCTCCAAAATCATTCTTGTCGTCTATCTCTTTGACTTTGGTGCTGATTTCTTTTGCTTCCTCGATTGCTCCTAACTTTGCTAGCACTAATCCAGAAGCAGCATAAGCATTTAAGTACAATCGAATTTGTGGGTCTTCTTTGCGATTGACTAATATAGGCTTAAGTTGCTCCCAGTCATCAGGGAGTTTTTCTATTTCTTTAATTTTATCTAATAATTTGACTGTTGTTTGTAGTGCAAGAGAATAATTATTTTTATAATAGAAAAATCTATATGCTGCTACCAAGACATCTGTATTTTCACCAGTTTTAGCTAAAGCTTGTTGAATATATTTTTCGGATTCTGATGTATTCTCCCAGTTCTGTGCAGCTAAAACTAATAAATTTTTGATGTCTTCTGGAACCTGGAACCATGAGAATTTGTTTGCATCAAGTTGCATAATAACTTTATTGGGGATGAGGGGGATGAGGGGGATGATATCATGTCCGCTTAATAACTTACGATAGTCGTTGCGAGTGCAACGAAGTGGAACGTTCGCAATGACAACTAATCAGCCGGACATGATATGAGGGGGATGAGGAAGACAAAGAGAAGTTTTTTCTAATGCCCAATGCCCCATACCCCATGCCGAATTTAAAACAAAGTAAGAACGTACACTAAGGTGAATAAAACAATCCAAATAATGTCTACGAAGTGCCAGTAAATTTCTGCCATTTCGATGAAAGTATGATTGGTTGCAGAATATTCACCGGGAAGACGCGATCGCCACAATACACGTAATATCAATAACAGTCCGATAAAAACGTGCAAACCGTGGAACCCAGTCATGATATAAAAGCAGTTGGCGAAGACGTTGGTAGTCAGTCCGTATCCTAATGTTGAGTACTCATAAACCTGACCACCCAAGAAAATTGCCCCCATGAGTGCAGTAATTGCATACCATAGTTGCATTCCCTTGACGTTATTCTTTTTAATCGCTGTATCACCGAAGTGAATAACGAAACTACTGGACACCAAAATAATGGTGTTAATTGTCGGCACAAGTAGTTCTACTTCACTTCCTTCTGGAGGCCAAACGGCTGTAGTACCCCGGAAAAACAAATAAGTGGCAAAAAATCCTCCAAACATCAGGGATTCAGAGGCGAGGAATGTCAAAAGTCCCCAAACTCTTAAATCTGGATGTTCTTCGTGTCCTGCACTGTGATCTTCGCTTGTTGTTGTAGCTATAGTCATAGATTTTTGACAATATTATCCGCTGCGTCTGTTGTGGAAGCTTGAATGAAGAATGAAGTCTGAAGCGGCAAAATTTTCATTCTTCATCCAAAGTCCTTATTTAACCCAACTCTTCACTTGTTCAGGAATTCTCAAAATTCCGAGTTTCGAGTTCTAAGCTCGGAGTTTTCAGTTCTAAGCTCGGAGTTTCGAGTTCCAAGCTCGGAGTTTCGAGTTCCAAGCTCAGAGTTTCGAGTTCCAAGCTCGGAGTTCCGAGTTCCAAGCTCGGAGTTTCCAGTTCTAAGCTCGGAGTTTCGAGTTCCAAGCTCAAGTTCCGAGTTCACAAGCTCAAGTTCCGAGTTCACAAGCTTAAGTTCCGAGTTCCAAACTCGGCGTTCCGAGTTTTCAAATTAAATGACTAGAAATTACAGTTACCTTGACTCTAATACGGTTCGGTTAACTTGTTTATTGAGCGAAGATCCCCCCAACCCCCCTTAAAAAGGGGGGCTATTTTCCTCCTTTACCCCCTTTTTAAGGGGGTCGCCACAGGCGGGGGGATCTTATCCGAACGGTATTGAGTGGTACTAACTCTACTAGGTTTTGAAGTTTTATTTGATAGGTTCGTAGTTGGCACTTTAGCGCTAAAGCGCCAACTACGAACAATCTCTACTTCTCAATTATTTCTTGACAGACTACTAACTAAGCACTAGCTTCCGGCGTTGCAGATGGCTGTATTTCAGTACTATGCCCATGACCGTAGTCATAAGGCCCATGAGTAACAACCGGCAACACTTCCCAGTTTTCAATTGCGGGTGGTGAGCTAGTTGTCCATTCTAAAGTCAAAGCTTGCCAAGGATTATCACCTGCCAAAGGCCCCTTCAACCAACTGTAGATCATGTTGATGGTAAAGGGAATTACCGATATCGCCAAGACAAATGAACCAAAGGTACAAATTTGATTCAGGTCGATGAATTGGGGGTCATACATTGCCACTCGTCGCGGCATTCCTTTCAAACCCAACTCGTGCATGGGTAGAAAGGTAAGATTAGTGCCGATGAAGGTGAGGGCAAAGTGAATGCGTCCCAAGTTTTCATTCAGCATTCGTCCGGTCATCTTGGGGAACCAGTGATAAATGCCGGCGTAGATGCCAAACACGGAACCGCCAAACAGCACGTAGTGGAAATGTCCTACAACATAATATGTGTCGTGGACGTGAACATCAAAGGGGGCTGTTCCCATCGTCACACCGCTTAAACCGCCCATGACAAACATGGACAACAAGCCAATGGCGAAAAGCATCGCACCAGTAAAGCGGATTTTACCACCCCAGAGGGTAGCAACCCAGGCAAATATCTTTACACCAGTGGGAACTGCAACTATGAGGGTAGAGATAGTGAAGAACATCCGCATCCAACCTGGTGTACCACTGGTAAACATGTGGTGTACCCAGACGAACAAACCGACAACGCAGATGGCTACACTCGAATAAGCGATCGCTTTATAACCAAAGATTGGCTTGCGGGAGTGAACTGGAATTACCTCCGACATGATGCCGAAGATGGGCAGAATCATTAAATATACTGCCGGGTGAGAATAAAACCAGAATAAGTGTTGATAAATTACAACGTTACCACCTGCATCTGGTTTAAAGAAGGAGGTGCCAAAGTTGAGGTCAAACAACAGCAGAATTAAACCGGCTGCTAATACTGGTGTGGAGAAAAGCGCCAGCAGGGAGGTTGCCAAGATTGCCCAGCAAAACAGGGGTACTTGATCCCATTTCATGCTAGGAACTTTCATCATCAAAATGGTGATCACAAAGTTCAGCGAACCCAAAATTGAGGAAGTTCCTACTAAGACGATCGCTAATATCCACATAGTTTGAGCGATTGGTGCTGTCACCAAACTCAAGGGTGGGTAAGCTGTCCAACCAGATTGGGAACCGCCAAAAATGAAACTACCTAATATCAGCGCACCTGCTGGTGGATTTAACCAAAAGGCGATCGCATTCAGCTTCGGGAAAGCCATATCCCTAGCACCAACCATCAACGGCACTAAATAGTTACCAAATCCCCCAATGGCGCTAGGGACAATCCACAGGAAGATCATAATCGTCCCGTGATTGGTCATGAAAGCGTTATACAGATTGGGGTCAAGGAAGTCTGCATCTGGTGTTGCTAATTCGACACGGAGAGCAACAGCCATCAGTCCGCCGATCAGATAGAATACAAACGCCGTCACGAGGTATTGAATGCCAATAACCTTGTGGTCAACATTAAATGTAAAATAGTCCTGCCATTTCCACGCCTGCGGATGGGAGGTGTGTCCAGCCACCAGAGTTTTCGGTTTATTTTCTTCTGGTGGAGTATTCCGGGGAAATTCTACCTGCGTCATATTTTTGTCCTACCCTACGGGAAGCTGCCTGTGGGCGTCTATGTCCTTTGTCATTTCTCATTTGTCGTTTGTCATTTGTCCTTTATCATTTGTCAGTTATATAATGTCGCCCATAGTAAAAGCACCCCAGCTTTTGCTCCCCTCTCGAAGAGCGGGGAGGGGTTGGGGGTGGGGTTCCTCTTAATAATGGTTAATTGAGCGGACATAATATTACCAATGACCAATGACTAATGACCAATGACTAATGACTCCTGACTTTAGAGTTGCTGCACTAATTCCCATATCATGGGTGTGGGGCGCGAGAAACTCTGATGTTGACAAGTCGGTTGGATTAATTGCAACGACTTGATTTAGGTTTTGCTGTTGAGCAATCTGGTTTTCTGTCCGCCAGCTATCATAGTCTTCCGGTGTGTGGACAATTACCTGTGTCCGCATTGAACCGTGATAACCACCGCACAACTCAGCACAAACTACGGGATATGTACCTGGTTTGGTGGCAACAAATCGCAGTTCGGTAGGGATACCAGGAAGTGCATCTTGCTTCAGCCTAAAGTTTGGCACCCAGAATGAATGAATTACATCTTGTGCTGAAAGGTTGAGTTGCACATCAGCACCGACGGGTATGTGCAATTCCCCAGAGGTAATGCCACTATCAGGGTAATTAAATATCCAGGCGTACTGTATCCCTTTGACATCAACAACTAAATCGGCTGGTTTGTTAAGGGTTTGAGGAGACGCGCCGATACCAATTGTTGGGGCAATTGACGGGGCAGTTGTTGCTTGGGAAGTATCGCTTAATGTGGCAGCGAGAGCGGTTCCCGGTATATGAGCAACATGAGCTGCTGAATGAGGATGACCCGCAGGCTCAAAACCGCCCATTTGGTTAAAAACATCTACGCTGTAAATGCCCAAACCGAGGACAATCACCGTTGGAATTGCTGTCCAAAAGATTTCTAAGGGAACGTTACCTTCTATTGGTAAACCATCGGTATCATCACCGCGACGGCGACGAAACTTAACCAAAAAAACCAGAATAGTTCCTTCTACCACTAAGAAGAATGCGATCGCAATGGTAAACATGACGTTGAAAAAACCGTCTACCAAAGGCGCTTGTAACGATGCTTGCACCGGCATGAGAGTGTGGTTTTGACCAATCCAAATGCTGATTGCTGTAACTACTATCCCAGCAACCAGAGTCCATAGTGAAACAGGAACTTGTTGCATACATGCTACCTGCTTTGTAAACCGTCTTTAGAGGTGTTATTTTCTGAGTTTAGGTTTGAGGGGAGAGGTTAAGGTAATAGGAATTCATCTATTCCCTGTAACCTGTACCCTATTCCCTTGTTCTTTCCCCATTCCCTATTTACCATTTCCTTTTCACTTATTAACTTTCTAACGTGCAGCCATAAAAAAAGGGGGAAACTTCCAGATTTTTTCCATATCTTTCCCCCAAAAAATTACAAATTATATTTCAACTCATACCACAAAGTTAGCCCCCTACTTTTAGAAAAGCTAGTTGTTCCAAGAGGGCACTGTTAGACCTAATATTGATTAGGCTATATTAGCAGCAAGTTTAAATTTGTTAATAGCTAACATTTTGCGATTTACGGATCTGTTTACTGTGAACTTTTATTAGTTACAGCAAATATTTAGTATTCCCCTCAAGTTACCTTGCCTAGCGCATTTGCGCTTTATTCAAACAGTGCCTCCTTCAACGAACAACAGTTTTGACTAACTCCAAAAGCCTTAATTATTTAATGAAACATGGGTGTAGCACTTCTTCGGGCAAATCCGTGAACAAGCTTCACAACCAATACAGTTTTCTGGAGAAGTAACTGCCATTACTTTCCGTTCAATTTCTTCATCATCTTCATCTTCCACAAACTCACCTTCTTCATTGAGCGCCTTCAATCCAAGCACATTGTACCCGCAGACTTTAACGCATCTGCCACAGCCGATACATTTGTCCTTGTCGATTTCCTGAGCGAATTTTGGTGTCCAAGCTTTACCGCCAAATGTCAAACCTGTTAGTTGTGCCATGAATAAATCCTCGGCAATTTTGCCTGTCAATCTGTTTGTGCATTAATCATCATATTATCCTAATCTTTTATTCTTTTGTATTCAAAACTTACTTTTATCTCATCAAATTTCGATGACTTTGAACACAATGAGAAATTAGTTTTTATTTCAAGTTATAGATGAAAATGATTGCCAATAATTAGTGGCTCCCCATTCCTATGCTTCGCATAGAAAAGCATTCATTCATCGAGCCTCTGACTCAATGCAATGTCTAGCTGGATGCAGCAGCCTCTAATCAGCCATTCCCATGCAGAGCATAGAACGAGAGAAGGAAGAATTGAGGGTTTTAAACCTATGAATGCGAGTCAAATCTCGTGTAGATGCGGTTTATAATCTTCGCTTTAACTTTTATTTCCAGCAAATGCAACTATATCTATAAGAGTGATGATATTCTTTTTCAAATACTTTTATGTTTAGGCAGAGAAATCTAGATAAACAGTATACATATATACAAAAGCGGATGTTCGCTAGTTACATTTTGATATATAAAATATGTATTTTATAAAGCAACAATTCTCAATTTAGTTTGATTCAAATATTTAGATAAACGATGACAAAAAGAATATTATCATTTCACATTCATCAACATAATTAATTTATAAAGGAACTGTAAAGTTTATGGCAGAATATTATCCTGTATTAAATATTAAAATTATTAACAAATCAGAAGAGTTCCAATTGTAAGAGGCTTATTTTTTTTTGAAAAGACTTTGAGTAAGGTTTTATGTTCAAAGCTGAAATATTCGTTAAATACATAGTTAAATAAATGTTAAGATTTTTTTCTAAGCTCGGCACGAACAAATTAATCATTTTTTTCATGAAATGTATAGTTAATAAGAAGTTTTCTTAGGCTCAGTTTTAAAGCCTTAAATAGCTTCCAATTGGATACAAAGTCAAATATGGATGTGGGAAGTGAATGTGGTGAGAAAAGATTATTCTCGCCAGAAAGATAATGTGGTGGCGAGTCATGAATAAACAGGACTCATCCAGGGGAGAACTGAGACAGACATCTCAACGATTAGAGTGGGAAAAGAGCCTTATGCCTTATACAATTCCTAACAACAGTTGCGTTGGATGTGACAACTGCCGCCCCCAATGTCCTACGGGTGCAATCAGAATAGAGGACAATGAATACTGGATTGATCCTGGTCTTTGTAATAATTGTGAGGGCTATTATTCAGAACCGCAATGTGTAATAGCTTGTCCGACAAATTCTCCCATTCCTTGGCAGTCTAAAAAGGGGAGATGCAAAGTAGAACCGAGAGATGCCACCAGCTTAGACTTGTTTTCTAATGCTAAGAATAATCCATTTGCTTCAGCGATCGCAATTTGGGAAGCTTGTAATGTATTAGCGCAGCGCACATCTCTACATTGGGAAACCGATGAAGAAGGCTACATCAGTTACAGCCGACAAGTCAATCAAGGCCGAGGTGCGATCGCTTTTCACATCCAAGATCCCTTCAAAGTGAACGACAAGGCCACAGATATAGCAGCAATTGAGGGGCTTGACATCAGAGCCGCTTGCATACATCTGATTTTTGCAGCTTACGCTACAGCTTTAGAGCAACCTTGGGAGCAAGAATTTGCGATCGATGAGCGACAAATTGAGAAATATTTGGGGATGGAGAAACGCAAAGACTTAAGCAAAGCTGCCAAGCTAGCTTTAATGAAAAATATCGTACAGCAAGCTTGCTCCCTAATCATTTCCATTGACTGGCCTCAACAAGGTCGAATTAACGGATTCTCTGTTGTCGGCAGCCGCTTATGGCACTTAGTAGATATTCAGCACCACTTTCAAGAAGATAATCTCGGATGCAAATATCTGATTGGGCTAACTTTTAAAGTAAAAGCAGGTTTATGGGCACAATATTTCTTAAACAAACAAGCATGTAAAGAACGAACCGCATTCTATCAATACGGCAGTCTTCCCAAAACGCTGTTAAGCACAGTCATGAGCATTTGGCAACAACATGAAGGCGCAGTCCGACTAATGCTGTGGTTGCTCTTTAAAACCAAAATGGGCAAAGAACAACGCATTACTATTCCTACCTTGCTACGTATTGCTTATGGTGAAGAAAAAGTCGCCCTTGCATCCAGACAACGGGAAGAACGTAAACGTCTGCTGCGAACTTTTGAAAGCGATTTGGAAATTCTCAATCACTATGGAATGAAACCACTTTTCGATCCAGTTACCTACCCACCAGAAATTCAACCTTTATGGGCAAAGTTAGTTGATCTTCCCGAAGATCCAGATGAAGCATTAGAATTTTGGACTAACGACGGTGGTGCTGAAACTCGCCTCACAGACACAGGCCCCCGTGGTAAATGGAATCTGCTAATGAATGCGCGGATTTTGGCTTTTGAACTCCCACCAGAATGGGAACAGCAAATTTCAGAATCAGAAAAAAAGCAACGGCGAACTGCCAAAGCCAAAAGGAAGCCGAAAGCTACAAATGATTTACTGGGTGAACAGATTTTGCAAGCGCGAAAAAATTTGAATCTCTCCCAAAGAGAATTAGCAAAACTTACAGGTAAAAGCCAAAGCTGGATTCGAGATATCGAAAATGGCCGTTTAAAAGCCAAATTAGAAGACCAAATACTGTTACGGAAAGTCTTAAATATAGCTTCATCTTGATTCGCAATTTGGAATTTAAACGCAGAGGAACGCAGAGTTTTGCTAAATTTAGTTCGCTACGAATTAATTAAATCCTGTATTTAGTATAACGCTGCAAAATTCGTAATAAAATCTCCACGTCCCTCTGCGCTTGCCTTTGCGTTCCTTTGCGTTTAAAAAATCTCTACTTATATGTAGTATAACTAATTACCTTACTAGAAGTAACCCAGAGACTACCTACAGCATATTTAGTAACTACCAACTCTCGTGTAGCATTGCATGAACTCTTCAATTGTTGAGTCTTGCTTTCATCTTTCACAAGTTTAGCCTGGTAAGTGTAGAGAGAACCAGAAGGTTGTTCAAAACTTAGTTCAGCTAAGATAGTATTATTATCTAAACTTTGCTCCAAAATTTTGCCTGCAACTTTGTAGTTAAACCAATCCCATCCGTTACAGAGGATTAGTTCTCTTTCCAAAATCTGAAGTGCAGCAGGCAGAATTCCCCAGCCTCGATAGACTTTATGTAAGCATTGAATATCGCCAGTACGAGTCAAAATCGATCTAAATAAATCTTGATCGAGACGACCGTAGTATCTTCCTTCTGGCAAATCGATGACTGTTGGTGCAAACCGATGTCCACCAAAGTGCGATGATTTCCAAATTCGCACATTATCTAAGCACAAATCAGCATTACTCGCTGTAATATGGAAGTAAAAAGGAGCGCCATATCTCGCACAACACTTATCATGGCTACCGTGGGTACAAACTAAAATATCTCTAGTTGTACTAGTTTCTACCTCAAAATTAGAATTGATACCCCATATCCATTTTTGGACAACTGCTGCTACTTGCTCAATATTTGCTAGCTTAAACTCTTGTTTCTGGTATCCATTACTTAACCCCTCTTCTTTTTGATAAATCAAAAGCGTAGTGTGGTTTACTTTGTGTGATACATCATTAGCAATTAAGAGGAATCTAATCGGTAGTTTAGCACGCTTTACTTCCTCTACCAAAATCCTCAAATTCTGGGGCACCCATTTAGAATTAAAGGCTTCTGATGTCCAAGGTAAAGGACACTCAACTAAAATATAAGTTTGATAATTGGTGGCGCTACCAATAACATCTTCTCCTACTTGTCGCGAATCGTCAGAACAAAAAAAAGTATTCATCTCGCTGCACTCATTAGCGTATTTTATGGAAGAAAGGTATTACAAAATACAATTGTCTTCTTAGCTACAATATCCTTGGCTAAAGGAGATAAAAAAGAACAATATTCATTTCCCAGTTAAAACTAGGTAGCCACTTTATAACATCATTATTTATCAAGGTCTTTCCGGTTAATAAAATCTCCACAATAGAGATAAATAGTGTCAAGAAATATTTTTCCGTAGGAACGGCGTTAATTTTGTATCTAGTTTTATTGTTATTTGGTATTTCATAAGTTTTAACTTGCGGAAACTCGGCTTTTCTGAACTTGGTTTCTTTCCCAAAATCAAATATGTTCAATCTTGTGTGTAGACGCAAAGCGACTTGGTGAGTAACAGGCGATCAACTTGCTTAGAATATTGATGTAGCTGATATTACAATCAAAAATATTGCTAGCAATAACATAGTTATTTAAAGTTTTGCTGAAATTATCTACATAGCTAGTTATGGTTCCTATTTTTACGCATAAAGAGATAATTTTGTGCTGTTCTTGCCAAGAACATATTTCTAAAGATAGATGTGGAAACCTTGATAAATATATGCTTATTTTATAAGCTAAATATAAAAGTTTTTCCACACTATCTGCTTTTAATGTATTTATCTCTGTATACATATTGCAAATAATTCTCAATTAGATAAGAAAAATAAAAACAAGAAAATCGGGGGTAAATGCTTTAGTGCCCCGTACTTTATGCGCTATAAATTAACGATCAAAGTTAGTCACTAATTTTTAGCAACGTCACTGACATCAACATTAACAAACCTGTTATTTACCCCTTTACCTAATCTAACTTCCTGAAGCTTATGTCAGGGTTTGATTATATGTATCTGCCTTGACTGTAACTGAACTCAATAATAAATGCAAGTATTTGAGAATCTTTATAATTCCTTTATCGTTTGTCGCGTCTATTAGGTTGATTCAATCAAGGGTTAATGAGCATTCTCTAGTGGAGATAGCTCACTTGAACAAGCATTTATTCTTTCAATACAATAGATAAAGTTTGCCAATTGTGACAAATTGTTGCTAGTAAGGGCGCATCGCTGTGTGTCTCTACTAATCCAAATATCTGTAGCTATGGCGATCGCATATTTCTACTTTCATGCAGAATTGAATCATTTTTTACCACGGCATCACAAGCAGGTGAGAATCTCTCATTTGTTTGAGGAAAAAGCCTCAATTAAGGAGATGATTGAGTCGTTGGGCGTCCCTCATCCAGAGGTGGATTTTATAAATGTTAATGGTGAATATGTAAATTTTTCTTACATAGTTTCCGATGGAGACACTATCAATGTTTATCCAATTTCAGCTAGGAGTGTTATTATACCAAGCGTTTCTGTTCTGCCAAAACCGCTCAGTATTATCCGCTTTGTTTTAGATATTCATTTGGGGAAGCTGGCGACATCTTTACGACTTTTAGGTTTTGATACTTTATACCGCAATGACTACGAGGATGAGAAATTAGCCCAAATATCCTACAACCAAGCGCGGATTCTCTTGACTCGTGATAAGGGTCTATTAATGCGTAGTTTGGTAAAGCACGGGTATTATGTTAGAAACACTAACCCTCAACAACAAATCCTAGAAGTACTGCAACGCTTCGATTTATTTGAATTAATTGCACCATTTAAACGGTGTTTGCGTTGCAATGGATTCTTAGAATCTGTAGATAAGCAATCTATTATTGAACAATTGCCAGAAAATGTGCAATCGCAGATTGATGTATTCCAGCGTTGCCAAGACTGCGCTCGCATTTATTGGAAAGGTTCACATTATGAACGATTGCAACAGTTTATTGATGGAGTATTGGACTCAAGAAAAGGTGAGTGAATGACATTAATTTTAGCTCTTGATTTTGGCGGAACTAAACTAGCAGCAGCATTGGTAAACATCGGTTCTAGAAAGTGGTTGCGTTATGAACGTCGTCTCTCGCCAGCGAATGCAGATGCTAGCACTGACTTGGAAATTATGCGATCGCTCATTTACTCCCTGCTGCAAGACGCAAAACCTGCTGCGATCGGTGTCAGCTTTGGCGGCCCGGTTGATGCTTCTACGGGAACGGTGCGCCTATCTCATCATGTGGCTGGATGGGAAAATATTCCTCTCAAAGGGTTGCTGGAAGAGGAGTTTGGCGTTTCTGTTGGTGTAGACAATGATGCCAATATCGCTGCTTTGGGTGAACACCGCTTTGGGGCGGGACAGGGATACGATAACCTGTTTTACATTACTGTCAGCACTGGCGTGGGTGGTGGTTGGATACTCAATGGCCAGCCTTGGCGAGGTGCTGGTGGAATGGCTGGCGAAATTGGACATATCGTTGTAGATCCGGCTGGGCCAGTTTGTTTATGTGGGAAGCGGGGATGTGTGGAACGTTTGGCTTCGGGGCCTTATATGGCGCAAAATGTTAGGGAAATTTTGGAAAACCAACCACAGAGGCGCGGAGGAGGAGAAGTTTTGAGGGGTTTGGTGGGGGATGATTTAACGTTGCTGACGGGACAGTTGGTAGCTGAAGCTGCGGCGGCTGGGGATGATTTGGCTAAGGAAGTTTTGCACAAAGCTGCTTGGGCGCTGGGTGTGGGTATTGGCAATGTGGCAAATCTGATGAATCCGCAGCGCTTTGTGTTGGGAGGCGGTGTGACGAAAGCGGGGGAGGATTTTTGGCAGGTGCTGCAACGGGTGGCACGGGAGACAGCTTTACCAGAAGTTGATTTTGAAATTGTGCCGGCGATTTTGGGTGATGATGCGCCATTGTGGGGCGGTGTGGCGATCGCTTTGATCACAAATCCTCAATTTGTAAATGAGTGATGTGTATAAGTGCAAACAGAACTAGTTGAACTAATTATCTATGGGTAAGCGGCGATCGGACTAATAAAAATTGTTCAGCTTCTTCTATATAAAATTCTGTACCGACGTAAAGGCTATTATCCTCAAAATAACTATATCCAATTATTGCTCTATTTGTATCTATCCCTAACAAACAAGCAAGCTCATCGGCAGCATTTTGTCCTAAATATTCTATATCTTTTTTTCTACAATATCCCATGAAATCAGAAATATTTTGCAATGTTGCACTGGGTTTACAGTACTTAAACAACTTATTTGAGTCTCCATGAAACCGATTTATGTAAACATCTCTTGTATACTCATCACCAAATGTTTCTCCATCTGTATCATTATCAAATTCGTCAATTATTTCTCCACCTTCATATAATAAATATACAAACTTTAATCCTCTATACACCATCAATGTAAATACGGCAGTTGACAGCTTTATTGATAATTGTTGGACAAAATATCGAATGTAATCATGGTTAAATTCTTCAGATGTTTGATCGTAAACTGTAATCCATCCATTCTTGCTAGGTGAAACATAAGCTTCGTTTCTAGTTATTCTTTCAACTATCTTAGCCACATCATATTGTGAAACCCATCTAACTTGATAGTTAACAAATTTTTCTCCCATTTTTCCTCTACAAATTACAGCACTAATATCCAACAATATTAGGTTTCAACCTACTATTTTTGCTGAATGCCCTGGCGAAATTCTCTAATTGATTCTAAGGGAGACGACAACAAAAGACAACGATTGAGCAGGGATAAATCTAATTCTGCTAGCAACTCACTTTTAATAACTTTCTCATATTCTTGTTCTCGTAAGCAGTGAACTTCAATTGTGCCATCTTCCCAAAACCAAACTTCGCGGACTCCCATTAATTTGTACTTCTGTAACTTTATGGGACTACCGCTAGTAATAACTACTTCGATGCAGAGGTCTGATACAGGTTTGTCGTTTCCAAAGCAATAAGATAGGTCAGCTTGATATTCTACTATATTGGGAATAACCTGGCTAAAACTCCCACTAGGGAAAAATTCAATGCCTTGTTCCACGAAATATTGCCCTAGGAGCAAACCAATTAAACACTTAATCACCTCATGAGGCTTACCAATACTCACAATTTCTAAAATTCCCTCACAATAAAATAGTCGCACTCCTGGCACATTTTCAAAACCGGCTTGAATCGCTTTAAACTGTTCCCAACTTAACCCACGTCGAAAGAAGCGTTGTTCTTCTGGTAAGTTAACAGCATTTTCTAACGTTTGAGTCATAATATTTTTTACTCTCTCAGTTAGTAGTCACGAAATTTATCTCATTTCCATCCTAAGTTAAAACCAAATTATCTCGGTGAATAACTGTTTCCACACCCGCATAGCCTAAAATTGTGGGAATTTCTCGTGAATGACACCCGCGAATCTTTTGCAGATCATTGCTGTTGTAATTCACAAGTCCTCTAGCAATTTCGTTACCGTTGGTGTCACACAATTGCACTGCGTCCTGTGTGCGAAACTCTCCTTCTACTAGCTTAATTCCAGCTGCTAATAACGATTTTCCCGCTAGAGAAATTGCCGCGATCGCACCTTCATCTAAATACAATTTCCCCGCAGGTACAAGTCCGTAAGCTATCCAACGTTTACGCGCCGAAGTTGGTTCAGGTTGCGGTTCAAAATGCGTCCCAATCAGTTCACCTTGGATAATTTTTTCGATATTCCGGGGAAATCGCCCTTGGGTAATTACGGTACGCACTCCAGCAGCGATCGCAATTCTCGCAGCCGAAATTTTTGTCACCATCCCACCAGTACCCCACTGAGAACCTTGGGAACCTGTTTGTATCTGTAATTCTGCTAATTCCTTAATGCTACTAACTAAAGCGATCGGCCGGGCATCTGGTACGGAACGCGGATCGGCTGAGTATAACCTATCGACATCGGTAAGCAAAAATAGCCAATCTGCTTCTACTAAGCTGGCAACCAATGCCGAAAGGGTGTCATTATCACCAAATTTTAGTTCGTCTATTGCTACGGTATCATTTTCATTTACTATGGGAATCACTCCCAGTCTCAGTAGTTCCTGAAAAGTGTTATAGACGTTCAAATAGCGGCTTCGCTGTACTAAATCACTGCGAGTCAGTAATACTTGAGCGATCGCTTGTTGCAGAGTAGTAAATAAATCATCGTATATCCGAATTAACCGGCCTTGTCCAACTGCTGCTACAGCCTGTTTCAGTGCGATCGCCTTGGGACGTTCAGTTAAGCCCAACCGCGCACAACCCACCCCCACAGCGCCAGAGGAAACCAAAATTACCCGATGTCCTTGGCGTCTTAAATGGCAGAGTGTTTCCGCCAAGGTAGCGATCGTAGAAAGTGCTAATTGTCCCGTTTCTGGTTGGGTTAGGCTAGAAGTACCGATTTTGACAACAATTGTTAGTGACATCTTTCAATTTTAGATTTTAGATTTCAGATTTCAGATTAGACATCTTGCATAAGTTTTTTAGACCCCTACCCTCAAACGCGCCAGATGAACAGACTAAAGCCAATGCAAACAACCTTTTAGGCTTTAAATCTACCCACATTAGATTCAATCCAAAATCCAAAATCTAAAATCCAAAATTGTAAAGCGCCAATCCCTCTATAGTGAAGGCTGACGCTTTACGGGTGTATATTTACTTAGTATGAGTTAGGATCTTTTTTGGCTGATCCCATGTTATTAATACTTATGATCCCCGATTTTTGAATTAGATAAAGATTCCTTAATTATTTCTTTAGATTTACTTTCCTGACGATTTCTCAACTTTTGTGAATCTTCTTTTTCTTGGGGGTAATAGAGGCTCCCAGAATTTCAGATATCCAGACTTCAAAGTTGCGGACGGGATGAGAGCGCAGAGCTGCGTCGGCATGAACAATCGGTTCAACTAAAATGGTAAACATCCCTAGGCGATTACCTGCTAAAACATCGGTAAACAAGCGATCGCCCACCATTCCCACTTGATGCACCGGTAGATCCATTCCCCTAAGTGCTGCTCTAATTTTGCGTCGGGAAGGCTTGGCTGCACCCAAGTAGTAAGGCAAGTTGAGCGATCGCGCAATTCCACCAATTCGCGCTTCACTCAGGTTGTTACTCACCAAACACAGTGCAGTACGGGTGCGAATTTGCTCCACCCACTCTCGTAGTTCTGGGGAAGCTACCCCCACTGTAAAGGGTACTAAAGTTTCATCTACATCCAATACCAGCCCTTTAAGCCCGTATTTTTGGATAATATCTGGTGTTAGGTTCAACACTGAACCCTCTAAAATCAAGTCAGGCTGTAAAAGATTGTTCCAGATCATAGTCAACAGTCAAATATAAGTAGCTCAGACAAATGAGCATAACCCAATATAGTTTAGTTAGTCGAACTCAATCCTGGCATATCTCCCTGAACACTTTGAGATAAAATTCCTAAAATTCTATCTATATCTTTGATGTAATAATTACTCAAATCAATAAATATATCGTTTTCTTCTAACTTCAAAAACTTCCAAATATCCCCTGTTGTTACCGCACCGTAAATTTTTCTGATTTCATTTCCTTCTTGTTGATTAAACAATTGTGCTGCCAACATTGCGGCCGCACATTGACCTAATCCACCTTTAATATTTTCATTTTTGGCTTCAATAATAACCACCACAGGCACATTAATTGTTAGTTGCTCTTTAGAACGACTGATGATAAAGTCACAATATCCATTCAGACCCTTTTCTGCATCCACGTTAAAATCTGTTCCCGAAAATAAACTAATTGGATAATTAGCCCTGCGTCTTACCTCCAACAATATCGGAGTGATAATCATTTCTGAACGAGCTTTTTCAGTATTAATTGCTAAAGCCAGTTGTGTAGTTTCTTCTAAAGAATTTTTGAGTTTCTCACTTGCCTGTAAAGGTTCTATATTGGCACATAAATCAGTTTCTTCATCAATACGGATGCTGAATGACTGTTTAAATTTACTTAATGTAAAATCGCTATAAGCCATTTTCAGCACCTTATACCACTTTTGGATTTTAGATTTTAGATTTTGGATTAAAAATCTCTACAAACTAAAATGCTTTTTCCAGAATTTTAAACAATACTAATTGTCACAATTTAGTGTTAGTGTTTCATTGCTTTTAGATTTAATCAGATATGGTAAAAGGTTTAACTAGATTGTGCTGAAAATGAAAATTCCTAATTAAAAAATTCAAAATGAAAATATAACATTTTGAATTTTTAATCTTATTCCACTTCATTAAAAAGATGTTCTTCTAACAGAGGTTGCACTTCGCGAAACTCCTCTGGAGAGAGTAATTCCGGTTCGCCTGTTTTCGCTATTCGGGCAAAAAACAACAGGGGATCGAGGGGTGTATAAATTGCATACTCCTGCTCTTCATCATAGAAGCTAGCGAGTAGCTGTAATTGCTCAGGCTCTAAATCTGCCTCTTCATCTTCGATTTCTAAGGTGAAGAGTTCTGATTCATCAACTGGCGGTAAATCACCTGCAACAGTCAAAGCATAAGCTGTGTTCTTCAATACCAGGTTCTGCTCAGATAGTACAGCTTGGGCATTAGCAAAAATTTGCTCAATGATGGCGTCATCTTCTACCAGAACCGCTTCTTCTTCCTCACCGTCACCTTCCCAAGAAAAAATTTCTACAGGTGAGTCTACAGGAAGAAGCAAAACGTATTCTTGTCCATCTACCTCCAGGGAATGCTCTATATAACAGTCGAGCGATCGCCCTTTGTCATCGGTTAAAGTGATGGAACCTGCATGAGCGTTATCATTTTCTTCAGGAAATGGAGGGGAAAACATAGCCGAAATGTAGAAATTTAATAAATACCAGCAAGTTTGAAAATCGCTTCACTATATTAATGACATATTATGTCAACCAAATAGCTTTATACGTAAATACAACTACTGGCTAATCGTTTTTAGAATATCATGTTAAAAGGTATCAATATTCAATAGCCGCAACTGAACTGCGAGAATTGGCACGCTTCACATCCAGCCATTGTTGCAAAATTAAAGCGGCTGCTTTGCGGTCAATCAAACCTTTATGGCGTGACGGGGAGCGGTTTTCAGCTATCAGCAGTTGCTCTGCTTGAAATGAAGTTAATCGCTCATCCATATATTCCACAGGCAGGTTTAGCGCTCTAGCAAGTCTTGTAGTAAATTTCTGAACTTGACGTGCCTGAAATCCTAGTGAGCCATCCATTGAATAAGGTAAGCCCATAACTAGAACTTGCACCTCACGTTCATTAACCAGTTGTCGGATTTGCTCGACATCCTGCTCAAAAGATGCACGCTCAATTGTGGTGATTCCCGTGGCAATTAAACCCGTGCGATCGCACCCAGCCACACCAATCCGCTTGCGACCGAAATCTAGTCCCAACGCTGAAATAAACGGTTTTGCTTGCTTTTGGGATATCACACTAATTCTCCTGCTGTCCATCTGCTGATTCAGGAATCGGCGATGCTTCTATGCTAGGGTTTTTTCCCGAAAAGTTAATCGGTTCTGACAAGCTTTGCAGCAGTTTTTCTGACGATGGCAACTTTCCTGGTTGTATCCATGACATCCCACCTGGTATAGGTTTACGAGTCGGTTGTAAACCTTGCAGCATATCAGTCCACTGGATTCCTTCTAAGGAGACAAATTTAGACTCCCGTAGCTTGTGCCACACAGAGCGAGACATAACTAATGTATGTTCTATGCGTTTTGCCCCAATTCGCTCCAAATATTCTTCTCGCTCTGCCTGATAGTCTGAAGAGGCTAGTTGTAACCCTTGCTGGGGAAAATCTTGGGCAATGCGAGCCAGTTGAGATAGTAATTCTGGATATAGCCAGGTGTAAGCAGGATGAACCGTCAGCGTTGCAGCATGGGGAACTTCACCCTTACGGTCAAGTTGCACCTGAAAATAGCCGATCGCCGCTTTGCGTTGGGGTTCAAATACGTAACCACTGACTACTTCTGTTTTAGTCAGCCATTGCTTCACTGCATCAGTTAAAGCCCCGAATAAGCTGGTTTTAAAGTCGCGGGTGTTACGGTCAAAAACCTGACGCACCAAAGGCGGCATTGATGCCGTATCTAGTTGATATAACAATTGGGCATCAGCATTACTCACTGGCAAGAGGTTGGGCAAGTCTGGCTCTGCTTGCGCCAATTCAGCCAGTAATTCTGGCCCAATTTCCCAGTATGTCATTTCTGCCAGACGCTGGAATCCATTTTGCCGATATAGTGCCAGCGCCTCAATGTCGTTAATATTAACTTCCAGTAGCCAAGTCCGAGCTTCCAAAATCGATTCAAAGCAATGACGCAAAAGTTGCGAACCAATTCCTTGTTTATCGACGCCACGCTCCAACAGCACTTGATCAATCCGCCAAGTACTGCGTGTCCGATTAAAGGGTGACACTTGAATCATCCCTAGAAGCATCCGTCCTTGCTCTGCGACATAAGCACAGAGGCGATACTGGAGTGGGTTAGGAAACCAACTTAAAAATTTGAGTAATCCATACCAGCGACGCAGCCTTTGCATCTGGCTGATGGCAAAACCTGCTCCCTGGGGAGTGAGGGCTGCGAATGACTCTTGAGTTATGCGCTCAATCCCGTCCAGATCCCGGTATTGGACTGGTCGGATAACAACGCTGAGGTTTCGGGGAAGTAATGAAGTCATTTTAATTCGAGCCGACATTTAGTCTTAACTAACTACTCTTCAAAGGAAGGAACTGCAATAATCTTAACTAGTTTCTGCTCTCTACTATTGTGCCAAAAGTGTGATTTTAGTAACTTAATACTTAAAAAAGCAGAAAAAGCAGACCTTGTGAGAACACCATTGGCATTAACCCAACAACATCTGCCCTTATTTTATTTGAATTTTGATTAAAATTTGTATATATTTTATAGCCCTTGTCGAGAAACTAGCTTTTCAAAGTGGGCTTGGGTTTGATGGAGTAATTGCTGGCGACTATCTACCAGTGTTTGCTTCAGGGTTGGAACAAGATTACGAGCTTGCAGAGTCATGTGAAGTTGCAGGTTGGCGACATATTCACTGAAATCTTGATTCACTTCATCTGCGCCCGCATCCGTCAATAAATTTGATTCCATTGCCACTGTGTTCTCCTATTGTTAATCCTGTGCTGTCTCTCTTCATCACCAAAAACTATCACGTTGTTTGGACTAACTTCTTAATTTGCAATGAAGTTTAACGCTTCTTAGGGATAGCCTGCCCCTTAAAATCTCAAACCAACACCACCTTGTACGGAGATAGCTGTACCACTGCTATCTCGGTAAGCATCAAAAGCAATAATGGCGTTGCCAAAAAGGACAGTATTGCTATTTGGGATCATATAATCAATGCCCGGTTGTAAAGCAAAACTAATTTTGTCGCCCACAGGAGAAGAACCACCACCACCAGCCAACACTAATCCAGCGCCCAGGTAGGCATCAGCTTGCCAGTTAAGGGGGAAATCGTAAGAAACCGTTGGCACAACTGCCGTATTATTACCAATTAACACTTGGGCACGCAGTGAAATTGGTGCTTCCAAAAGCTTGTAGCGCCCCGCTATCACCCCCCCAAATTGGATACCATCGCTAATACCAATAGTGGGGCCTATACCGACATAGCTGCCATAGGCTACTTGAGCTTGTGCTGGTTTAAGACTCGCCAGACTCAAGACCAAACCAGCCCCCAAAACTGAAACCAAATATGGAATATACTTCATAACCGAAATCCTCACACCATTTTGTTATTGGGCATTGGGCATGGGGCATGGTTATATTTCCTTGTCCCCCTGCTCCCCTGCCCCCTCCATTCTACGGGCAACGGGGATGAATGCCTCCTTGAGTACAAATGTACGCTAATTGCTTGGCATCTAAATTTTTGGCTTGAGAAAAATCAACACCTTGGACTACGGCAGATACTGAGCCTAAATCTGGGGTTTGGACAAATTGATCTGCTGGATCTTGTTTGCTAGGAGCGAGAATTGCCCCTTTAAAATCTGCTCCGGCGACATTTGCCCCCCGTAAATCTGCAAGACTCAGGTCAGCATTTTGCAAGTTAACATTTTCCATTTGGGCAGAACGCAAAACAGCACCAGCAAGACGAGTGGCGCTCAGGTTAGCATTGCTGAGATTAGCACGATCTAAATAGGCTCCTGATAAATCTGCCCCTTGCCAATCAGTGTTAGTTAAGTTGGCAAAGGATAATTGCGTTCCGATGGCAGTGGCGCGACCTAAACGTGCAGCGTACAGATTGGCTTCGTTCAATTTAGCATCGCCTAAATCTGCCCCAGTCAAGCTAGCTCTTTCCAAAACTGCGTTTCGCAGATCGGCTCCTACTAGTTGAGTGCTGTTGAGTTTAGCGTCATATAGACGCGCGTTGGATAGGTTGGCTCTGTTAAGAGTAGCGCGACTCAAATCGATCCGGTTCATTAAGACGCGACTGAGGTTAGCATCAGTAAGATTGGCTTGCTGCAACTGAGCTTGACTTAAATCAGCGATCGCATCGTCGTAGGTATCCCAGCGTCCATCCTCACCCGCACCCCGGAAGCGGCTACCCTTCAAACTGGCTTGGTTCAGATTTGCCGATTTTAACTTAACTCCTGATAAATCAACGTTGTCTAGTACCAAGTTGAAGAAGGAACTTCCTGGAGTACCGCTTTGACCTAATTGGGTGCTACTAAGGTCAACGCCCCCGATTTTACCGCTGTAAACAGAGAGAATCTTGTTGATCGTCCCCTGGTTTCTTTGTAGCCGTCCTTGCCGTAATTCCCGCTCTTGGCTTGCTGTGCTACCCACAGATTCCAGTTCACCCACCAAAAACTGATTCTTATTTTTTAGTTCCGGGATGGCTTGGGGGCCAACAGTTGTCAAAGCTTGTTGAATCGTATCCAGGAGGCTGGGGTTAGTTTCGCTAACCAAGAGATCCGCCAGAAATTTTATGGATTGTGGGTCATTAAGACCACCCATAGCCAGAATTGCAGTTTGGCGTTGCTCATTAGTAGCCCCAGAGTTGGGACTCAATGGTTTGACAAGTTCGAGGAACTGTTGGCTGTTGATTTGCTTAGTTGCTCGCTGGGATTGTTGAATTTGGATATAAACTTGAGTGCCGATTAAAGTTGCCAACACAGCAGTCATACTCGTCAGCCCTACCCCAAACAAAGTTAGATTGGGATTTTGCTGTATCCGCCGCCACAGATTAGGCGACTGGCTGATTTCGGCTGCCGCTAATTCTTCTCCTTCCTGCCATTCTTCTGCCTGATCGTTATCGCCAGCAGACTGAGCTTGTCTGTTGCTAGCTAAGAGTGCATCGATTGTATAAGTACCTGCGAGTTGATCGTGGAGTGCGCGACGCCCCCGACGCGACGGTAAGCCTATCCCTTCACCCACAATCATTAACAAAGACAAAAATGTGAATAATCCTAAATTAGGAAAAGCAAAGCTGTAGCGCCATAACAGATAAGCGATGGAAATGGGTACAGTCCAACGCCCAACGCCTTCTCTAATCACAACTGCCCCCAATCCGGGCGGTGTCCCTTGCTCGTTTACAACCCGCACTTTTAACCAACGTTTAGGAATTGTGCTACCAGTTTTAGCTAGTAAATACAATTGCCACCAGGAGAGAGTTACAGGCGCTAACAGGGCGATTGTCCACAAAATATTAGTCGGCCATGCAACGTTACGGATGCCATAACTCACAGGTAGAGCCAGAGGTCTGGCGATCGCTCTTTCTGTAACTACCAGCACGGGGTTAAGCGGCACTCGGTTCAGATCGCTTCTAGAATTGGCATAGACACCAATGCCGAAGGGAATCAACCCACTAGTAACCACTAGTGTGATTTCAGCCGCCCAAGCTGCAAAACGCCTACTTGCTAGCAGCAGCGAATTGGCTCTGTCCGATTTTTTTGACTGACTAGATTGATTACTAGTTCTTTTGACAATGGGTGACGTCATCGGATAATTTCCTTTGATATTATTTCTACGCCGCGATCGGCACAATTAAAATAAACTAAGCTAATCAGCAAAAAGAAAAGCATATTGAAATAGGATTTAGGAGTCATAAGTCAGGAGCCGTTTGTATTCTGGCTCCTGACTCTCATAACTCCGGTAGAGTGCCAAGTAAATGCATATCAACTTATTGTTTACGTTGAAAGCTACCAGACACAAAAAATTTGTATCCAACATACACTAACACTGCCAAAAGTGCCAGACTGATTACAGATGCAACTAGTTTAAACACTGCTTGCAGTATCGCCAAGCCTACTAGCACCGTCACACCCAAAACTACCAGCTTTTTCGCCCCAGATAAGCTGTTGAACCAAATCTGAAATCGCTCCAGTTGCAAGTTGAAGCTGGCAAAAACAGACTGAGGCTTTTGTTTTTGTTCTTGTGAAACCACCCCAGGCGGGGAATTAATCTCTGCCTCTAGCTTATTGAGGCGACGCTGTAAGTCTTCTTCTGGTTGAGGATTCATCAATCTTTTCTACTTCAGCTAGCATACTTATTCCACAATAGACCAACCAAATTCTATTTTTGGTGGTTGTCTTAGTGATTTTAGCTAATGTCTGTGCGTGCAAGACCTTTCTGGACAGGGAAAAATTATCTTTTTTTTGTTGCCTTCCAGACATCAATTGTAGAGATGTTGCAATGCAACGTCTCTACATACACCGATCAAATCTTCACAAATGATATTTAACTAAATGGTATTTCTTTATACGGCAGTATTTGGAACCAAGACGGCTTGCTGTCGTCTATTAAATCAGACTGTATAACAATATTGCTCTAAAAAAATCTGGAGCATTAATTAAAATGAAGACGCTTAGGCTACTTGCAATTGTTCCCACAGCTTTGGCGATGAATTTGGTTTTCACTGAGGCTAATTTGGCACAGACACCAACAATCCAAATAAATCGGAATTCCCAACCAGATCCATTGATTTTGAAGGGAAAGTCTGGGGGAACTGTCAAAAGTAATTGTGGCAATATTACCACTGAACCTAATCAAGTTATCCAAGTTACAGAGTCACTACCTTACTTGCGATTAACAGTAGAGAGTAAAGGGAAGCCAACACTGTTGATCGACGGGCCTGGGGGGCGCTTTTGTGTACTAGCAGATAGTTACTCTGGAGGTAAGTCAGAACTTTCTGGCTATTGGCAGGCAGGAAGATACTCGCTGTATGTAGGCGAACTATCCCAACGAGAGTATGACTACACCCTCTCAATCTCGCAAAAAAATAAATAGTCATTAGTCATTTGTCCTTTGCTAATGACTAATTATCCTTAACTAATCTTCCAGTGATTGGGCTGGAACTTCGACAGCAGTGACATCAATCGTGCCTTCTGGTGTGAAGCGCTGAAAATGACTATTTTGTACTAACAGTAACTCCTTACAGTTAGGACATTGCAACTGACTGTTATTTAAACCTGTAAATTCATATCCACAGACGGGACATTGATCGGCAACTAAGTTACGTTGCAGCCACCAACGAAAGCCAAAAAAAGCGACAATAGGTGCCAACAACAGCAACCCGAAAATAATTAGCAATGAATTAACCAACCAACCCAAGCCCACTGATGCCAGCAACCAAATAACTGCCACCAGGGTGAGCCAAGGGCGGAGATTTAAAAGATTCAATTGAAATGACTTAAAGCTCATTTTTATAAATTTCGTCCTGCTCTCCTTCTAGGATAGCGATTTTAGTCATTAGTTATGAGTCATTTGTCATTTGTCATTTAGACTCAAATGCACTTCGTTACTGAGGATAGCAGCATTTTTTGCAAGTGCTGTTGGAAGGCATTTATGCCAAACAGAGCGATCGCCTGTTCTCGCAACCAGTCTCCATCACATCGCTGGTCATCCCCTTGAAGCATTTCTATACAAGCCGTTGCTACAGCATCAGGATTGCGGTGTGGTACTCGCCATCCTAGTTTACCATCCTGTAAGGGGTCAGCGGAACCATCGTTGTCACCGGATAATACAGGTACTCCACAAGCCATTGCTTCTAGATAAACAATGCCAAAGCCTTCTTGCGAAGGCATAATATAGGCATCAGCAAGGCGGTAATGTTCCATTAATTCTTCTGTAGCAACGAAACCAGCAAACACAACGCGATCGCTCACACCTAAATATGCAGCTAGCTGCGCCAATCGTGGTTGGTCATCACCACGACCAATTACCAAATATTTGACTTCTGGAAAAACTTGAGCGATTTGTGGCAATGCCCGAATCGTCACATCTACACCCTTGTAAATATCTCCTGACCATAACCGCGCTACTGTCATTAGCACTTTAGCACCAGTTAAGCCATACTTCTGGATTAATTCTGGCTGCTTGGAACCAGGAGTAAATTTCTCCGCATCAATTGCACAAGGCATCATCTGTACAATTTTCGGGTTTAAACTATTAGCAACGCAAGCGCGATCGCGGCTGTAGCGACTAATTGTCCAAATTCTATCTGCTGATGTCAGAGCGCAACGTTCTTGATTTTTCAGCGGTTCCCAGACTTCTTTGCCGTAAGTTAGCACGGTGTAAGGAATCCCCAAGGGCTGGCAAAGAGTTTGGATTAATACTGCTAAGTTAATATGACCGCAGAAGACTTGCTGCGGACGGCTTTGCAACAGACATTTAAGTAAAGCTGCTGCCATTTGCAGTCTCCCCAAATAGGGAG
Source organism: Nostoc sp. (assembly GCF_036917935.1). Classification (GTDB taxonomy): domain Bacteria; phylum Cyanobacteriota; class Cyanobacteriia; order Cyanobacteriales; family Nostocaceae; genus Nostoc. The sequence continues at coordinate 63,026 of NZ_JBALEL010000012.1, forward strand.
ACTGATTTTTAAAGTAATGAAATTTTAAGTTCTCGTCTTCAAACGGATTTAAGCTATCAGCACTATCTCGCAGCAAAAAGACTTCTGCTTTGTAGTCTTGGCTCAATCCCAGATAGGCGCGAAAAATATCTTTTATATATGATTGAATACCACCTTCGTGAGCAAAAATTTCTAAAAACACGAAGATATGGTTAGTTTTTTGGTTAACTTTATCACCTAACTTGAGGTTTTCTGTCACTGTAGTGATGTGCATGTTAGATTATTTACACTCGCGGTAAGGGTGCGATGCCTGCGGCAAGGACTTCATCCAACGCACCGCTTTGTAACCGCTCCAAATCTGTTTTTACCATTTTTTCTAAAAGTTCCTCAAAGCTTACTTGGGGTTCCCAGCCGAGATTTCTTTTAGCCTTGCTAGGGTTAGCTACTAGTTGAAAATGCTCATCTTGTCGCAACAAGCTCGTATTTAAGACTACATGCTGCTTCCAATCCAACCCGACAGACTCAAAGGCTGTGGCAACTAAATCTCTAACACTATGCAGTTTACCAGTGCCAATCACATATTCTTCTGGTTCATCAATTTGCAACATTAGCCACATGGCCTCTACATAATCACCTGCAAAGCCCCAATCACGTTTGGCATCCAGATTACCCATTTCTAAGGTGTCAGTTAAACCCAATTTAATTGATGCAGCCGCTAAAGAAACTTTGCGTGTAACAAACTGAGGTGGGCGTAGAGGAGACTCGTGATTATATAAAATTCCGCTACAAGCAAATAGTCCATAGCGTTGTCTGTGATGCACCATCGTCCAGTGGGCGTGCATTTTGGCCGCAGCATAAGGATTTTTCGGACGAAAAGCGGTTTCCTCATCTTGAGGCGAGAGCAATACATCGCCAAACATTTCTGAACTGCTGGCTTGATAAAATCTGGTAGACAAACCAACTTTTCGTACTGCTTCCAAAAGCCTAGTAGCTGTACCAGTTATCAAATCCAGGGTTCCCAATGGGTCGTTCCAGGAGTCGGGTACAAAACTGGGAGCCGCTAAATTGTAAATCTCTTGGGGACGCAGTTGTTCAACTGCGGTTAACAGCGCCGCATTATCCCTCAAGTCAACCGTAAAAATTTCTACCTGATTTGCCAGTGTTCCCAGTTTTGTCAAATTAGGTTGTCGATGTGGGGGTACTAATCCTACAACTCGATAACCACGGTTGAGGAGCAAATGGCTGAGATAGTAGCCATCTTGACCAGTAATTCCTGTAATTAGGGCTGTCTTAGTCATATTTTGTCCCCTATTCTGTCTATCTCTTTAAGCACTAAATAGCACTTGTTGGAGAACAAACATTAAGACTCTCAACACTGCTGACAAATTTTAACAAGGGATCTCGTGTAAGTCGAATGCTATTTTTACCATATTCACTAATTCTTTTTATACAAATATCTTCTTTGATATTTGACAAAAATTTGTCTTACTCCTAAGTATAATTAAGTTAGCGAGAGCATATTGTAGAGAAGATAAGCCCTCGGATGCCGATACTCCTTCCCTACGCTCCGCCTCGGATCAAAAGCCAAAATTGGTATCAGAAGTATTCTTACCTTCCTTTACTCTTGACTATTTTACTTTTACTTTTGTGCTTCTACAGAGTATTTGACGATGAGCAGGCAATTTCTACCATCTGCACCACGTTCGTATACAACACGATCAGCTAACCGTCGGAGGAGAAACCATCCATACCCACCTACTTGCAGAGTACCTGGGGCTGGCTCTGCGATCGCATCAGGATTGAAAGGTTTTCCATAATCCCAAATTCTAATCTCTAGTCGGTCAATCCACAGATAAACCTTAATCTCAATGGTTGTTTCCGGGGGTAAAGCATGATGAGCATGACGAACAGCGTTGGTAAAGCCTTCTGCTAATGCTAAATTGAGGCGATCAAGTTGGGTTTTTGACCAGTCAAGTTGAGACAAGTGTTGCAGACAAAATTGCTCAAACCATTCTTGCACCTGGTTTAAGAGCCTTAGTTCACTCTTAACCGTCAGATGGTCTTGCTGCACTATACTAAGCATTAACTGTGACTTGAATATAAGTAAACCCAAGTTGCTAGTTATAAAATCCGGCGCTGTTCGCAAAATCTCTCTGACATAAAAAAATCTAAATTGACATATTCTGTGTACCAAAATACAAAACATGAACGATTTTGGCATTCTGAGGATTGTAACTAGCAACTTACGTTAAGTAAGTGAAAAATGTTTGTATTTGTTGACTTTTGGTGATTTGAGCTTCTGGCTTTTGACTCTCTTGTTAAAATTGACGCCTGTTGATTGTTTTCAAAAGCACATCTGCATCTGCTCTTGCAACTCACAGGCGTCAAAGCACTTTCTGGTGACTAATTTAGAATAGTCCCAAGGTCAAAGATTTATCCAATGGCAAAGCAGCACCAATACCCAGCCACAGGGTGACAAGGGTACTAAAAAGGAATACTGTGGTTGCAACTGGACGGCGGAAGGGGTTTTGGAACTTATTCACGTTCTCAATAAAGGGAATGAGAATTAGCCCGACTGGTACCGAACCCATTGCTAACACTCCTAAAAGTTTGTTAGGAAGCGATCGCAAAATCTGGAAGACTGGATACAAGTACCACTCCGGCAAAATTTCCAATGGTGTGGCGAAAGGATTTGCTGGTTCACCGGTCATTGCGGGATCTAGCACAGCTAGAGCCACAATTGCAGCGAACGAACCCATGATCACAATTGGAAAGACATAAAGTAAGTCATTAGGCCAAGCGGGTTCACCATAGTAGTTGTGACCCATACCTTTAGCGAGTTTGGCTCTTAACTGAGGATCGCTCAGATCAGGTTTTTTTTGTGTTGACATTTTGAAATTTGCTCTCCTGCTTAAGTTAAATTAAAGCATTTGTGAAAGCTATCAGCTACTAGGCAACCAGCAGACGGCAAACAGTGTTTATCTATCTCCGGTCAGCCGCCTGGAAGTTTTCTACAGCTTTCGGCTCCAGATACAAGTGTTTATTTTTTAGAACTTATGTGCAATTAATTTCTTGTGTTTCATAAGTTTAAAACAAACAACTTGATCTGAAAACTGACACATGTTGCCTTTCGCTAATAGGTGAGATTACAAAGGCCCGGAAATGCCTTGCTTGCGGATCATCAAGAAGTGAAACAGCATGAAGACTGCAATCAACCAAGGCAGTACAAAGGTGTGTGCGCTGTAGTAACGAGTTAGTGTTGCTTGACCAACACTCGAACCGCCGCGCAGCAGGTCGGAAATCAGAACGCCAACTACCGGAATTGCTTCTGGTACGCCGCTAACAATTTTCACAGCCCAGTAGCCAACTTGATCCCAAGGTAGAGAATAGCCGGTGACTCCGAAAGAAACGGTAATCACAGCTAGGATGACACCACTTATCCAGGTTAGTTCGCGGGGCTTTTTGAAACCACCAGTCAGATAAACCCGGAAGGTGTGCAAAATCATCATCAATACCATCATGCTGGCAGACCAGCGATGGATGGAGCGAATTAGCCAACCGAAGTTTACTTCATTCATGATGTACTCCACTGAGGAGAAAGCTTCAGTGACTGTTGGTCTGTAGTAGAACGTCATGGCAAATCCAGTGGCAAACTGGATGAGAAAGCAAACCAGGGTAATTCCACCGAGGCAGTAAAAGATATTGACGTGGGGAGGGACGTACTTGCTAGTAACGTCTTCGGCGAGTGCCTGAATTTCTAGGCGTTCCTCAAACCAGTCGGAAACGTTGGCCATACAATCTCAAGTTCCTAAAAGTCGGTTGCGGTTGATAAATCCCGAAGTTCTGAATCGGCAGAAGCCTTCGCTCAGACTTCTCTCCCAATTAGCAATTTTGGGATTTTAGTAAAGGGGAGTTTTTTTTTGCTTTTCAGCTTTGGGCGTGCTAAGAGACTTCAGAAACTTTACACTCTGTAAAGATGGAATATATTGCGATCTCTTTACGCCCCTACACAGAAAAAGGTGGACACAAAGTAGATTTTATCCTTTGGTGAGTGGATACGATGCATCAGTTGATTGAACAACTTGATGAGAAAAATGCACCACTTCTATAAAAAAAGTAACATAATCGAGAGATAGATTTCATCAACAACGGGGCAAGTGGGCATTATCTAGGCAATTTTGGTTGAGGTGGAATTGATAATGAGGTTCATGAACAAACAAGTCTTTCGGGTTGGATTTTCATTGTTAATGGCGTTTTGCTTGGCGTTGGGTACGCTCACCCAGCCGGCGCTGGCTTTAACGACCGAACAAAAGCTGGTTTCGGAAGTTTGGCGAATTGTTAATCGTACTTATCTAGATGAGACGTTTAATCATCAAAACTGGGCGGCTGTCAGGCAAAAGGTTTTGGAGAAGCCTCTGTCAGACTCAAATGCCAGTTATGCGGCAATTGGGAAGATGCTCAAGAGCCTCGACGATCCTTTTACCCGCTTTTTAGATCCAGAACAGTACCGCAGTTTACAGGTCAATACTTCTGGGGAACTGACTGGGGTAGGATTACAAATTGCCTTGAATCCTGAGAATGGGAAGTTGGAAGTAGTGGCTCCCATAGCAGGTTCACCAGCAGATCAAGCGGGGATTAGACCACGCGATCGCATTCTCAAAATTGAAGGCGTCTCTACAGAAAATCTCACCCTTGATGAAGCTGCGACTAAAATGCGCGGGCCGAGTGGCAGCCTTGTCACTCTTGTGATCGAACGGGACGGAGAAGCAGAAACGGAAATTAGACTGACACGCGATCGCATTGCTCTTAACCCTGTGGTTTCCGACTTACGTGTTTCCACGGAGGGTAAACGCATTGGCTACCTACGTCTCACACAATTTAATGCCAACGCTTCAACGGAATTGGCGCACGCTATTTCTAGTCTAGAAAAAAAAGGCGCTGCTGCCTACATTTTGGATTTACGAAATAATCCTGGGGGACTTTTACAATCAGGAATTGAAATCGCCCGTCTGTGGTTAGACTCCGGCACTATCGTTTATACTGTCAACCGACAAGGCATTCAGGGTAGCTTTGCAGCCCTTGGGCCAGCCCTGACGAATGATCCTCTGGTGATTTTGGTCAATCAAGGAAGTGCTAGTGCCAGTGAGATTCTTGCCGGCGCACTCCAAGATAATGGTCGTGCCCAGTTGGTAGGCGAAACCACCTTTGGTAAGGGCTTAATTCAATCCTTGTTTGGATTATCAGATGGTTCGGGCTTGGCAGTCACAATTGCTAAGTATGAAACTCCTCAACATCGGGATATTAACAAACTAGGTATTAAGCCGGATAAAGTGATTTCCCAAGCAGCCATTAACCGCGAACAAATTGGTACTGAAGCGGATCTGCAATATCAAGCTGCGGTGGAACTTTTGGTTAAAAACTCGATGGTGGCGGGAAAGGCATGAAGAGTGCTGAGTTAAAATTTCCGCCTAGACGCTATCTTCTATAAGCGATCGCCGTTTTCCAACGGGGAAACTGTCAAACGCCAAAGCGAGAAACGAGGCATAATTAGGGCAGCGACAATTTATTTTTATCCTACAACAACTGCCATTTTCTTGTTTATCATGCGATCGCTGCCGGAATTTCAATGATAAATTCTGTCCCCTCTCCTGGTGTAGAAATGCAGCTTAACTGGCCTCCATGTTTTTCTACCACAATCGAATAGCTAGTTGATAATCCCAAACCTGTACCACTACCTATCGACTTCGTAGTAAAAAATGGATTAAATATCTTATTTTTTACTGATTCACTTATGCCCACACCATTGTCTGCAATGCGAATCAGTACTTTTTGGGGTTTCAGGAATTCAGTCCGAATCACAATAGTAGGTTGACGAGTGAAACTTAATTCTTCCAAGGCATCAATGGCATTATTGAGAATATTCATAAACACCTGATTCAAAGCAGAAGCATAACAATTAACTAAAGGTAATTGACCATATTCAAGAATTACTCTAATCTCTGGATGTTTGCTATTATTTTTCAATCGATGCTGCAAAATCAAAAGAGTGCTATCAATCCCAGAATGAATATCTACTGGTTTAACTTCGGCTTCATCCAAGCGGGCAAAATTCCGCAGTGACAGCACAATTTGACAGATGCGATCTGCTCCCACTTTCATTGATGACAGCAGTTTTGATAGATCACCCACCAGAAAATCTAATTCCATCTCGGCGATTTTTTCTGTAATCTCTGGCAATGGTTCGGGATAGAATCGCTGATATAAATTATTTAATTCAATTAAGGACGCAACGTATGCACTCGCTGGTTCTAAGTTGCCATAAATAAAATTAATGGGATTATTAATTTCATGAGCAATACCAGCAACTAACTGTCCCAATCCAGACATTTTTTCAGATTGAATGAGTTGCGCTTGAGTGGAATAAAGTTTTTCTAGTGTTGATTCTAATTGAGTGCAATAATGGTTTAGTTCCTGGGTGCGTTCTTTGACTTTTTGCTCTAGAGTATGGGAATATTCCTCTGATTGGCGATAAAGTTGGGCATTTTCTAGAGAAATAGCGGCTTGAGTAGTGAGGAGATTCAGAACTTGTAAGCGATCGCTTGTAAATGCTCCTGCTGTCAGGTTATTTTCTAGGTACAAAATACCAATCAATTTTCCTTGGCTGATGATGGGTGTACACAAAAAACTTTGGGGTTGCTGCTGTTGAAAATAAGGGTCAGATACTAGGGAATTTTTAACTATTGGATCATCAATCAGTAGAGTTTCACTGGTACGATAGACATAGTTAATTACACTTATAGGAATATCTGGACTTAATTCTACGGGTATGGATGGCTGTAAAGTGGTGTGAATTGTTGTGTTACTTGCTTGGGATACAGCAATTGCTTCTACGGTTAAATTATTGTCTTTACATAACATCAAAGCACATTTATCTGCGCCAGCATTTTCGATGACTACTTGCATCAAAGTTGATAACAGTTGCTCCAGTTGAATTTCACTGGCGAGGGCTTGAGAAGCTTTAAAAATAGTTGCTAAATCTAGGTTATTTGAAATACTTGTACCACTAGAAAAAACAGTTTTGTCAGCCAAAGTGACGATGGTATTGTCTAGGTTTAGGCTGATTTGTGGCTGCTGGAGTATGGTAGCTAATAATTCAGGATAGCGTTGTTCTAAGTCTGCAACTTTAGCTTTTGCTCCCCAACGAGCGTAGGCGTAGTAAGCATTTGTCAGGTAAATTTGAGCAAATTGCTTTTTACCCCAATCAAGATAGAATTTAGCTGCGAGTTCGTGGGCTAACGCCTCTTCGTTGATAAATTGATTGTCCTTAGCCAGAGTTATAGCTTGGTCATAACAATCAATAGCGGCGGCTTTTTCCCCCAAAACTCGATGCTTCTCAGCCTCCACTAAATACCATTTATGCAAGTTGTTCATCGGGGCATCTTTCGCCCACTGGTGCAGAATAGTTTGATGGGTAACGGCTTGGGTTAGCAGTTCTCCTTGTTCTGGTTCGGGCTGGCTGGGCAATAGTGCTAGGTGGGTAAGGGCAGCATAAAAATGGAAAACAGGAATCTGAACCGTTCCCGATGCTGCCATCAAATATGACTTGAGTTGGGTGATGTAGTTGAGGGCGGCCGGATAATTGCCATAAGTGTAGGCAAGCTGTAGTTTGTAGGTGTAGGCAAAAGCGATACCTGTGAGATCGTTATCCTGCTGGTGCTTTGGCAGCATAACTGTTTCATCGTAGAATTGGCCAATTAAGAGATGGGGTTGGCTCACCGATTCACGCAAATTTTGCACCGTTTGCTGTGTTATTTCCAAATAAATCCGCGACGAATCTTGTTTCGCCTGCGCCAAAGCAGCACTGTAAGCAGCCAATTCGGCTGATAATGTGTCCAAGTCTACTCCTGCAAATAGCCCTGTATGGGAGTACGCTTGGATGCCGTAGCCAGCGTAGAGGAAATCGCCGGTTTCCATCCCAGCCGTGTAGCCCTCTTTCTGTATCGGAAGTACTGCCCTTAAAGCTTCCTGGTAATGTTGGATGAAAGCCCCAAACAGGGCATGAGTGAAGCACTTCATACTCTGAACATTCAACCTTTCCACCAACAAGAGCGATAACCGACCAAACTCATAGCCCGTTTCGACTTCCCCCAAAAAGGCACACAGCACCATGCCATGAATTACATATCCTGCCGTCGAGGCGGGGGCATTACCAAACTGGAGCGATAACCTCACCATCGTGGCGCTGAAAAAAGGCATTAAACTCGGCGTTGCCAGAAACACTGGGGCAAACAACATTCCTAACAGTGACATAGCAGCGATCGCTGTGGGATCGCTCATCACAGGTAGATCAATTAGCCCAGCAATTTCTCTACCTTCGAGTTGCTGGTTCAGTTCTTGGAGGGCTTTGCCGATTTGGGCTGCATCGGTTGCATCTGGTAAATCTACCCCTAATTGACTCAGTACCTCTGTGCCCACTGCGATCGCTGCTAATATTTGGCTACGAGCCGTTTGTGCGGCAATTTGAATTTCGTATATTTTCACTTTATCTAAAATCGTCTGTGCCTCCTGCAATACCAAATCAACTTGCTGTTGCATCTGCTCAAAGTCACCATTCAAATAACTGGCTTCTGTTGCTGCCACATGGAGGTTCAAAGCTAATTCGTACTGATGTTGCCAGGAGTCTGGCTGTAATAGCTCAATCCCTGTTTGTAAATAAACCCTTGCTGCCCCATAAGCTGTAGCATTTCTCGCCTTCACTCCAGCTTTCAGGTTCAGTTGAGCTAATTCTTCCTGTTCTTTTGGTTGAGTAATTAACTTTTGTCCTAAATTCAAATGCCCAACAATATCAAATACTTTTTCCTCAAGCTCTATCTCAGAGAAATTTTGCAAAAGTAACCGTCCAATCTTCAGATGTGTTGCTGTTTTTTGCTGATCAGGAATCAGGGAATAGGCAGCTTGTTGAACTCTGTCATGTAAAAACCGATATTTAGCTATTTTTTTATGGCTATTCTCACCCGCCAATATCGATTCTTGCCGATCCTCTCCCTGATAAAACTTATAAACATCACTAATCGGTAAAATCAATCCTTCTTGCAAGGCTCTCCATAAATTAGTAGCTGTTTCTAGCTCTAATTTTTCGGAAACAATTGCTAAAGTTTCTAAATCAAACTGATTCCCAATACAAGCGGCTAATTTGAGAACATTCTGTGTAGAGGATGGGAGCTTTTGCAATTGCAATGCCATAAATTCAACTACATCATCTGTGAGCGCTTGCTGACTCACTTGTGTAATATCACATTCCCACCCTCCCGTAGCCGTTCCTTGGTAAGGGGGGGTGAATTGAATCAGCTTATCTTGATGCAATGCTTTGAGAAATTGCGTAGTAAAAAAGGGATTACCTTGAGTTTTTTGATAGACTAATTTAGAAAGAGATAATGCCAAACTTTCTGAACATTTAAGTGTGTCGGCAACTAATTGATTCACTTGCTTTTGACTTAGGGGCTCTAAAGTAATTGTCTTAATCGTTGCTTGTGTTTTGGCAATTTCACCCAAAGTCAACATTAATGGATGTACTGGGTTGACTTCGTTATCACGATATGCACCAATTAAGAAAAGATGACCTGTCTCAGCCATTAATAACTGTATTAACTTCAGTGAGGCGGAATCTGCCCATTGCAAATCATCTAAAAACATCACTAATGGATGTTCAGCACTTGTAAAGACTTGGGTAAATTGTTGGAATAATAAATTAAATCTATTTTGTGCCGCAGTTCCTGATAATTCTGGTGCTGGTGATTGCTTTCCAATAATTATTTCTAATTCCGGGATGACTTCAATAATTACCTGCCCATTTTCACCTACAGCATCAAATATTTTATTTCTCCATTGCTGGATTTGGGCATCACCTTCTGTTAACAATTGCCCGATTAAATCTCGGAAGACTTGCACAAAGGCGCTGAAGGGAATATTTCGTTGAAATTGATCATATTTCCCTTTAATGAAATAACCGCGTTGTCGCACAATAGGTTTATGAACTTCGTTGACAACTGCTGTTTTACCAATCCCAGAGAAACCAGCCACCAACATCATTTCTACCCCCCTATGTCCCCTCTTATTAAGGGGAGCTAGTGCGTTGCGAGGGTCTTCCCCGTTGTAGCAACTGGCGTGGGATTCAGGGGGGTTAGCGACTCTTTCAAATGCTTGGAGGAGGGTTGATACTTCGGTTTCTCGTCCATAGAGTTTGTCAGGGATAAGGAAGCGATCGCACACATCCCGTCGCGCAATTTGAAAGCTCTCAATCTTACCATCAACTTGTAGTTGATGTAAGCAATTTTCTAAATCAAATTTCAGTCCTAACGCACTTTGATATCTGGATTCAGCATTTTTCGCCATCAATTTGCTGATAATTTCTGAGAGTACAGATGGGATTTGTGGGTTAATTTCAGATACTAAAGGCGCTAGTTTAGCAATATGACAATGTACCAATTCCATCGCATCATTTGACGAAAATGGTAACTCACCTGTAAGTAATTCGTAAAAAGTGACACCCAAAGAATAGAAGTCAGTCCGGTAGTCAATTCCCCGATTCATTCTTCCTGTTTGTTCTGGAGAAATATAAGCGAGTGTTCCTTCTAATACATTGGGATTGACTAGCGTTTGGGTTTCTCGTGGTAGTAAAGATGCAATACTGAAGTCAATTAATTTAACTTGTTTGGTTTCGGGATTAATTAAAATATTGCTGGGTTTAATGTCTTTATGAATAATTCGCTCCCGATAGAGTATATCTAAGGCATTGCATAGTGCGATCGCTATCTCTAAAAACTCCTGTAGAGACGTTGCACACAATGTCTCTACATGGGTGAAATAATCTTTTAGAGAAATCCCGCCAAAATCTTCCATCACTAACGCATAGCCATTTTGGTAGGGTTCTAGGCTGTAGGTGGCGATGAACAGAGGAGAGTTAAGATTTTTGGCAATGGTATACTGATTGCGAAACGACAAGAGTTCGCTGAAACTGGGATAAGAATTTTTCAGCAGTTTAATCACTACTCTTAATGAATCGGTTTCTCGATCCCCTCGAAAAACCAGAGTTCTAGAACCATTGTAGAGTTCTTCATTGATGCCATATCCGGGAATATTGGCTAGAGTGCTTACCATATTGCTAAATCCTGAAGACTTCTAGATTTAGTATTCCCAGATATCTGAAGCTGTTTACCAAAAGAGCATAAATCTACAAAGGAATTTCGATTAAAAATTCTGTTCCCTCACCGATAACAGAGTTGAAACTCAATTTGCCACTATGAGTTTCTTCGACGATTTTACGAGCGATCGCCAGCCCTAATCCCGTCCCTTTCCCGACAGCTTTCGTCGTAAATAAATGGTCAAAAATCTTGTGTTTCACTTCTTCGTTCATTCCTTTACCATTATCCAGAATAGCAATTTTAACTAGATCATTTTCGACTGAAGTTGTAATTGTAATCCAGTTAGGATTGGCTTTAATTTCTGCAAAACTGCGACCATTATTTGATTCATCTAATGCATCAATAGCATTCGCCAAAATATTCATAAATACCTGATTTAATTGACCTGAAAAGCAATTAATCGCCGGGATATTACCGTAGTTGGTGACAACTTCAATAGCCGGACGAGTCTCCGAAGCCTTGAGACGATGGCGTAAAATCAAGATGGTGCTATCAATCCCTTCGTGGAGATTGAAGGTTTGTTTTTGGTCGCTATCGGCACGGGAGAAAGTACGGAGACTCTTACTGATAGACTTGATGCGATCGCCACCATCTTTCATGGCTCTAATTAATTTGGGTAAATCATCCCGTAAATATTCCAGGTCGATTGTCTCTAATTCCTCTGCAATGGTGGGGCTGGGTTGCGGGAGTTCCTCTTGATAGAGGTCAATCAGCCCAAATAGGTCATTGATGTAATCTTGGACAGCACTAACGTTGCCAATAATACAGCCGACGGGATTGTTGATTTCGTGGGCAACTCCGGCGACTAAGTTACCTAGCGCCGACATTTTTTCACTTTGAACTATTTGTAATTGAGCATTTTGCAAGTCGGTGAGGGTCTGCTGGGCTTGATTGTAAAGCCGGGCATTTTCTAGAGAAATCGCCACTTGAGTGCAGAGGAAGTCGAGAATAATGATGCGATCGCTGGTAAATACACCACTGGTTAAGCGATTCTTGAGATACAAAATACCAACCAAATGTCCTTGATTGAGAATGGGTAAACACAGGACACTTTTAGGCTGGTGTAGTCTCAAATAATCCTCAATTACGGGTAAATCGGTTTTTAAATCGTCAATCACCACGACTTGTTGAGTGTTTTTGACATATTGAATCAGTTTGACGGGGACATTGGGATTGTTTTCCAGGGGTTCGGAGTAGAGTTCGGTTGCAGTGGGTGTGGCGATCGCCCGCACTTCCCAGACTTGATTCTCCGAAGGTAAGATTAACGCACAGCGATCACCGCCGGAATTTTGCAGAATAATTTGGGTCAGTTGGTGGAGCAGATCCTCTAATTGAATCACCCGCGAAAGTGCTTGCGAGGCTTTGAGAATGGCAGCAAAATCGAGGGTTGTATTGATGCTGGAACTGCTAGAACTTTTGCTAGTGCTGGAGTGAAGGGAATAGGCGGGAGATGCGATCGTCGCTAATGTGCCTAACATTGTCACCGAGGGATCGGACTGCTGCAAAATCGGGCGGAGCAACTCTGGATAGCGGTTTTCTAAATCATCAGTTTTGGCTTTGGCTCCCCAGTGGGCATAGCAGTAATAGGCTTCTTGCATATAACCTGCGGCAACTTTTTCCTTGCCCCAATTGAGATAGAATTTGGCTGCTAGTTCGTTTGCTAAGGCTTCTTCCTGGATATATTCATTGGCTTTGGCTCCAGAAATGGCGCGATCGTACCAATCCCCAGCCTCATAATGCTTTCCTAAAACCCGATATTTTTCGGCTTCCACCAAATCGTATTTATGTTGATGATTCATTGGTGCGTGGTGCGCCCATTGCTGTAAAAGAGTTTGGTTTTGGGTCACGCGCTCTAATGTAGTTGATACTTCGCCTGAGCGTTGAGTCAATTGTGCTATGGTAACTAAAGAATCATACAAATAAAATGCAGGTTCACCAACTGTACTTGCACCTCCCATGAAATAGTTTCTGCACTCAAGTGCATGATTGTTTGCTTCCTCAACTTCCCCAAATAAAAAGCACAGGGTCAATTTATATACGTAAAATATATATAGTCCATGCCAATCATTGGCAGACAGCAACAGGGGAATAAATTCTGTTTCTTGTAGAGCAGATCCAGACAAAATAGTGGGATACTCCGCAAAACCCAATAAATTCAAAATTATTTGCCAATAGATCAGACAGTAATTAGCCGATCCCAATTGCTTTAGTGCAACTAAAGCATGGTAGTAAGTGCGTGTATTTTGCTCTAAGTCAGAAAGGGGTAGACCGCAATAAAAAGAATTCCGACAGAAACTTTGACCACAATATCCGGCATATTCCAGGTTGCCAATTTCTAGCCCAAGCGTGTATCCCTCCTCCAAGAGGGGTAATGTTTTTTTGATGTGAGATTTGCGGTGGAGAATAAAACCGCCTAGCAGCAAAAATATTTCAGGTTTAGTGGCTTTATCATCGAATTTTAAAGCGAGATTCAATGCCAACTGACCAAACTGTGCCGCTAAATCTATATCTTTTTGGATATTCGAGAGAACCAAACTGTAGCAAGCATAGTTAGTCGCAGAAACAAATGTATTACCGTATTGCAGAGATAATTTGACGAGCAAGGTCGTTAATAATGGATACAAAAGAGAGCCACAGGTGTAAGCTGCTCCCATGATGCTACTAGCAATTTGGGTAATAGCTATTTTGTTCGCATCTGTCATAATGGGGAGATTGGCAAAATCTTCAACTTTCTGGTCTCCAATGAGTTTGCTAATTTCTTGGATGGATTGCTGAACATCTGCCATTGTGGGTGATTCGGTCATCGGTATCCCTAATTGTTGTAAGAGATCCATGCCGATCGCCAGCACTTCATCGAGTTGACTTTGGGAGGCATTAGCTTGAATCCTAATACGGTAAACATTGACCTTTTCTAGTAAGGTATGAGCCTGTTCGATGACAATATTAACGAACTGTTCCATCCGTTCAAAATCGCCGCATAGAAAAGCCAACTCAGTCGCTAATTCATGAAATTCTAGTGTCAGTTCGTATTGCTGCTGCCAAGCTTTTTCGCCCAGCAGAGATAACCCAATGCTGGCATATTCGCGACCCGCTTGATAAGCCGTTGCACTTCGGGCTTTGCGGGTGGCGATGAGATTGAGTTGGGCAAGTTCGTTGCATTCGGTGAGTTGAGTAATTAGAGAAGTTCCGTGATTTAATTGATTGACCAGTTCAAAAATGCGTTCTTCTCTGGCTTCGGGCGAAATTTGTTGCAGTAGTAGCTGTCCGATATGGTAGTGGGTTATTTGTCTTCGATCCTCAGCAATGAGAGAATAGGCAGCCTGTTGGACGCGATCGTGGAGGAACTTATAATTGAGCGATTCATCTGTTGGGTTTTGGGTTGTATCCAATTCGCCCACATAGAACTTATAAATTTCACTTTGAGGGAGGATTAATCCTTCCTGCAAGGCTTTCCAGAGGGCGACGGCGGCATCAGATTTAGATTGTTCGGAGACGATCGCCAACGTATTCAAATCAAACTGTGCCCCAATACAAGCGGCTAATTTGAGAATATCTTGGGTATAAGAGGGCAGTTTTTGTAACTGTGATGCCATAAATTCCACGACATCATCGGACATGGCCACAGTGCGAATCTCTGCCAGATCGCACTGCCAATGTCCCAGGTTGAGATCAAATTGAATCAATCCATCTTGATACAATGCTTTGAGAAACTGGGTGGCAAAAAAGGGATTGCCTTTTGTTTTGACGGCAATCAGTTCTGTCAAGGCTTGAGCGTTCAAAATATGGCAGTTGAGCGTGTCAGCGACTAGCTTGTTTAAGCTACCCTGACTGAGGGGACGTAAGGTAATGGTATTGATGGTGGCGTTGGCTTTGGCTACAGCATCTAAGGTTAACATTAAGGGATGCGCCGGTGATACTTCATTATCTCGGTAAGCCCCAATCATCAATAAATAGCGACTTTCCGACTCATTCATCAAAAGTTGCATCAAATTGAGTGAGGCAGAATCAGCCCACTGTAAATCATCCAAAAACATCACTAAGGGATGTTCTTGAGTTGTGAGGACTTGAATGAACTTTTGGAACAGTAAATTAAATCTATTTTGTGCTGCTGTTCCTGATAATTCTGTCGCGGGTGCTTGCTTACCAATAATGCGTTCTAATTCGGGAATCACCTCAATGATTACCTGCCCATTGTCCCCTAGAGCCTGAAGAATCTGAGTTTTCCAGATGTGTAATTCGGTATCGCTTTCACTGAGCAACTGCCCCATTAAATCACGGAATACTTGCACAAAAGCACTTAAGGGAATATTGCGATTAAATTGGTCATATTTCCCTTTGATAAAATAACCGCGTTGCCGCACAATGGGTTTATGAACTTCGTTGACAACTGCCGTTTTCCCAATCCCGGAAAACCCCGCTACCAGCATCATTTCTGTTGCGCCAAAGCTGACTCTTTCAAATGCTTGGAGTAACGTTTCTACTTCGGTTTCTCTTCCATAAAGTTTGTCAGGGATGAGGAAGCGATCGCACACATCCCGTCGCGCAATTTGAAAACCATCAATCTTACCATCAACTTGTAGTTGATGTAAGCAATTTTCTAAATCAAATTTAAGTCCTAACGCACTTTGATATCTGGATTCAGCATTTTTCGCCATCAATTTGCTGACAATTTCTGAGAGTACAGATGGGATTTGTGGGTTAATTTCAGATACTAAAGGCGCTAGTTTAGCAATATGACAATGTACCAATTCCATCGCATCATTTGACGGAAATGGTAACTCACCTGTAAGTAATTCGTAAAAAGTGACACCCAAAGAATAGAAGTCAGCCCGGTAGTCAATCCCGCGATTCATTCTTCCTGTTTGTTCTGGGGATATATAACTAAGTGTTCCTTCTAATACATTGGGATTGACTAGCGTTTGGGTTTCCCGTGGTAGTAAAGATGCAATGCTAAAGTCAATTAATTTAACTTGTTTGGTTTCGGGATTAATTAAAATATTGCTGGGTTTAATGTCTTTATGAATAATCCCCTCCCGATAGAGTATATCTAAGGCATTGCACAGTGCGATCGCTATTTCTAAAAACTCCTGTAGAGACGCAATATATCGCGTCTCTACAGAGGTGAAATAATCTTTGAGAGAAATCCCGCCAAAATCTTCCATCACTAACGCATAGCCATTTTGGTAAGGTTCCAGGCTGTAGGTTTGGATGAACAGAGGTGAGTTAAGATTTTTGGCAATGGTATACTGATTGCGAAACTGCACCAGTTCGCTGAAACTGGGATAAGGATTTTTCAGCAGTTTAATCACTACAGGTGACGAATCGGTTTCTCGATCCCCTCGAAAAACCAGAGTTCTAGAACCATTGTAGAGTTCTTCACTGATGCGATATCCGGGAATACTGACAAGAGTGCTAACCATATTGCTAAATCTTGAAGACTTCAAGATTTAGTATTCCCAGATATCTGAAGTTGTTTATAAAAAACACCAAAATTTTATTTACACAGGAATTTCAATAATAAATTCTGTACCTTCACCCAGAACAGAGTTGAAACTCAATTTTCCGCCATGTTTTTCTACAATAATTTGACGGGCGATCGCCAGTCCTAATCCTGTGCCTTTACCAACAGCTTTTGTCGTAAATAAATGGCCAAATATTTTTGATTTGACTTGTTCATTCATCCCCTTACCATTATCAGCAATGGCAATTTTAACTAGATTATTTTCGACTGAGGTTGTAATTGTAATGCAGTTAGGATTGTCTTGAATTTCTTCAAAACGGCGTCCATGATTAGATTCATCTAATGCATCAATAGCGTTTGCGATCAGATTCATAAATACCTGATTTAATTGACCAGGGAAGCATTCAATTTCAGGTAAATTACCGTAGTTGGTGACAACTTCAATGGCGGGACGATGTTGATTCGCCTTCAGACGATGTTTGAGAATAAGAATGGTGCTGTCAATACCTTGGTGGATATTGAAAGGCACTTTGTAGTCTTGATCGGCACGAGAGAAAGTACGTAAACTGGTGCTGATGTTTTTTAGCCTGTCGCACGCTATAGTCATGGAATCAATTATCTTGGGCAAGTCTTTTAAGCTATAATCCAAGTCGATTTCTTCGGCGTGGTCAAGGATTTTATCATTTTTGTTGGGTAAACTTTCTTGATATAGTCCAAGATGTTCAACAATATCAGCGATGGTAGGTTTAGCAAGTTTTAGACTGGCAGAAATAAAACCAAGGGGATTATTCATTTCATGAGCTACACCAGCAACTAAGTTCCCCAATGCTGACATTTTTTCGCTTTGGACAATTTGCAATTGGGCGTGTTGCAAATCATTCAATGCTTGTTGCAAATCTTGTGATTTTTGTTGCAATGCAAGTTCTGCTTGTTTGCGTAAGCGAAGCTCCTCGTAGACATCGCTAATATCTCGCATCACAACTACCGCACCGAGTTTGTTACCCGAAGAATCGATAATCGCTTGTCCGCTGGCTAACAAAATTCTCTTAGAACCATGCTTTGGCGCAATTACCATTTCGGCATTTTCGACTATTTCCCCTTGCAAGGCGCGAAACAGGGGGATTTCCGTGGTTGATAGGGGTGTTTGCCCATCAAGTTGATAGAGATCGAAATGTTCTGTCCATTGTTCTGGTGGTAATGATTCTACTGGTAAGCCATGAAGCTCACAAGTTGCTTTATTGAATAAAGTCAACTTGCCATTAGGATCGCAGACAACAATCCCATCTGTAATAGTTTGAATAATGGCATTCAAAAACTCTCGTTCTTTAGCTAGAGATGCCTCGGCCTGTTTGCGTAGGTGAAGCTCCTCGTAGACATCGCTAATATCAATCATCACCCCATCCCATAAGATGGCGCCATCGGCTTGTCGCTCTGGCCGAGCAAGAGATTGAATCCATTTCACGGTTCCTGAAGGCAGAATAATCCGACATTCTAGGTCAAACTGTGTCAGAGTTTGGGCAGAGTAAGCGATCGCTTGGGCAATAGCTGGTTGATCGTCAGGATGATTCATGTCGTAAAGGCTATGCGTCCCTGCCATCACAGACTCTGCCGCTAACCCATATAAGTCGAAACAGCCAGAGCTAACGTAGGGTGTTGAAGTTGAACCGTCAGCCGCCAGACGGAATTGATACACCATCCCAGGAATATTATTCGCCAAATTTTGGAAGCGGATTTCACTAGCCTGCAATTTTGCTAGAGATTGTTCCAACTGTTGAGCATAGTTCTGGGAATTTCGATAAAGTCGGGCATTTTCTAGAGAAATTGCAGCTTGAGTGCAAAGTAAATTCAGCAGCTCGACGCGATCGCTTGTAAAGACTCCGGTTGCCAAATTGTTTTCTAAATACAATATGCCAAGCAACTTACCCTGATGCAAAATCGGGCTGCATAAAATGCTCTTGGGGTGCTGTTGCTGAATATAAGGATCATTGATTAATTGCGGATGTACCCTCGCATCAGTAATTACCGCAGGTTGTAAACAGCGTTTTACGGTATTAATTAAGCCAACTGGTACATCAACAGAGTCTTCAACAGACTGTGGGTTGAGCAACATCGGGTAAAAATCGACTTTAGTAGCCTGGTTCTGTACAACGTTCAGGGAAAGCTGTGCTAACGCCTGAATCAGCAAATCACCTGACTCCAAAAACATGAACACACACTTATCGGCTCCGGCATTTTCAATGACGATATGCAGCAACACCGAGAGCAGTTTTTCGAGTTCGATTTCCCCAGAAAGGGTTTGATAAGCTTTGAGAATGGTAGCTAAATCTAGAGCAATAGAGACACTACTACTGCTGGAAGTGGTGGAGGTGACACTCTCCAATGTGAAGATAGTTTCGTGAGTTGAGAGGGGAGAACGGGTTTGCTCTAAGATGGGGGCGAGGAGTTGGGGATAGCGTCGTTCCAAGTCGGCGACTTTGGCTTTAGCGCCCCAACGAGCATAGCCATAGTAGGCTTCGGTCATGTATGACTGGGCAATCCGTTTTTTGCCCCAGTCGAGGTAAAATTTAGCGGCCAGTTCATTGGCAAGCGCTTCTTCTTGGATGTAGCCTTGTTCTTTTGCTTGGGCGATCGCGCGATCGTAGAATTCTAATGCCTCTGATTTCGGCCCTAAAACTCCGTATCGCTCGGCTTCAACTAAATAAAATTTGTGCAGGTAATTTTCTGGAGCATGGTCAGCCCACTTTTTCATCTTTTCCTGGTTTTTAGCCACCCGTTGAAGAATGTTTTGCTGTTGTGCCTCACAAACCTGAGAATAGATTGCCAGATGGGCTAGAGAATCATAGGTGTAGCAGAGCGGAACGATGAATAAGCCTGTAGCGCCACCTATATAGTTTTCGGCGGCGATCGCATCTGACACCGCCAACTCAAACTTGCCAAACATATAACACAGACCAAGTTGGCTGGCATAGAAATAGTACAGCGCAGTCTGATCGCCCGATCGCTGGAGGGCTGGGACAATTTCCTCTCGATTAAAGGCATCTCCACTAAGCTGCCAAGGTTTAGCAGAATTGCCGATCATATTCAAAATTGTTTGCTGAAAAACGGTCAAATGACTGGAAAGACCTTCTTGGTTGATATGCGCGAGCTGCTCTCGGAAGGCAGTGCTCTCTCGGCTGAGATCGCTTAGTTCTTTGCCCATAAACCAACAGTATGAGATATGAATGAATCCGCAAATAGCAGCTGATTCTAAATCTCCCGTTTCCAATCCAACTTCGTAGCCTTCCCGGAGAAACGGTAAGGAGTTCTTGAGTGGCTCTTTCCAATGCCACACGCAACAGTAAATTCCGACATAGACTCTGGACTTCAGTTCTTTGGCATTGAAATGTTCCAGCAACAAAAGTGCTAGTTGGGCACACTCATAGCCAAAGTTAATCTCTCCTACCATCCCACAAAGTATCAGTCCATAGTAGGCATAGCCAATTGCAGAAAATGAGGTATTGCCATATTGAACGGATAAATTTACCTGCTCAAGGACAATAAATGGTAAGAGCGCTGGAGTGACAACAAAGGCAGCAGAAGAGACAGCGGCAAGAATCCGTATAACCGCTAATTTGTTAGAGTTTGCGATCTGGGGCAGAGTGATTAAGTCCAGCGGTTGCCTTCCAGCCAGGATCGATTTAGTCGCCTCGAATGCCCGTGCAATATCTAATTGACTGGGTTGCTCCGGAAAACTCGTTCCTAGACGCTCTACACTCTTGAGGGCAATCTGCACTGCCTCTATAAATTGATGTTGGGCTTGAGCAGCTTGAATTTGAACTTCATAGACCTTGACCGTATCCAACAGGTTTCTAGAGTGTTCTGTAATGACTGCCGCTAATTGTGTCATCTGCTGAAAGTTGCCGCTCAAGTAAGCGGCTTCAGTGGCAGCTTCGTAGAGGGCTAAGGTTAACTCATACTGCGTTTGCCACATATCCTCAGCTAACAAGGCGATGCCTGTAGTGCAATACTCAAATGCAGCTGTATAGGCAGTTGCGGCTCTGGCTTTTTGTCCAGCTTTCAGATTGAGTTGAGCGAGTTCTATTTGCTCAGATAGATCGACAATCAGGGATTTGCCGATATTAAGTTGGTTAACAATTTCAAACAGTTTTTCGTCTTGTTTGGCAACGGGCGTATGAGTCAGTAATAGTTGCCCAATTTTTAGGTGAGCGATCTGTTTTTGTTCTTCTGGGATGAGGAAATAAGCGGCTTGCTGGACGCGATCGTGCAAAAACTTGTAAACACAGGTGTCAACTTTTTGTGTTGATGTTTGAACTGTGGCGGCTGATGCTTCAGTTTGATAAAATTTGTAAACCTCATTGGTGGGAATGATAAATCCTTCTTGCAATGCTTTCCACAAGTCCGAAGCGGTTTCTATCTGTGACTTTTCATAAACGATCGCCAGCGTCGCCAAATCAAACTGATTGCCAATACAGGCTGCCAGTTTCAAAATATCTTGAGTGTTGGATGGCAATTTCTGAAGCTGTTGTGCCATAAATTCCACCACATCATCGGTGAGAGCAAGCGATCGCACTTGCGCTACATCACACTGCCAAAAACCTGTCTCCCAATCAAAGGTAATCAGCCCATCCTCATACAGCGCTTTCAAAAATTGAGTCGTGAAAAAGGGATTGCCTTTGGCTTTTTGATAAACCAACTCTGTTAACGGCAATGCCAGTCCCGTTCCACAACTGAGGGAGTCGGCGATCAAATGGTTCACATCTGCTTGACTTAAGGGAACTAGAGTCAGAGTGTTGACGCAAGAGGATGCTTTTTTGATTTCATCTAGGGTTAACATCAGTGAATGAGCCGCAAACACTTCGTTATCGCGGTATGCGCCAATAATGAATAGATAACCGCGATTGCTCCCCATCAACAGCTTCAGCAAATTGAGCGATGCCAAATCTGCCCACTGCAAATCATCGAGAAACATCACCAACGGATGCTCTATTGTGGTGAAGACTTGAATGAAATTTTGGAACAGCAGATGGAAACGATTCTGTGCCCCACTGCCCGATAGTTCAGCGATGGCTGGCTGTTTGCCGATCATCTGCTCCAGTTCAGGAATCACCTCGATTAGGAGTTGCCCGTTCTCTCCAACTGCCGCTAAAATCTTGCTCTGCCATTGCTCCAGTTGAGTATCGCTTTCACTAAGCAACTGTCCCATCAGGTCACGAAAGGCTTGCACAAAAGCAGACAAAGGAATGTTGCGGTTGAATTGGTCGTACTTACCCTTGATGAAGTAGCCATTCCAGCGGACGATCGGCTTATGCACTTCATTCACGACTGCGGTTTTGCCAATGCCAGAGAAACCTGCCACTAGCATCAGTTCAGAGTCACCATTGGCAACATGACCAAATGCCTCCAGTAAGGTCTGCACTTCCGATTCCCGTCCGTAGAGTTTTTCGGGTATGAGAAAGCGATCGCTGATATCGCGCTGTCCCAATTCAAACCAGGTATGCTTACCTGTTTCTCGCCACTGTTCTAAGCAGGTAACTAGGTCATGTTTAAGTCCTAGCGCACTCTGATAGCGGTCTTCGGCATTCTTCGCCATTAATTTGCGGACAATCTCGCCCAGCATCAAGGGCAAATCGGGGTTTAAATCGCAGACGAAGGGTGGAAGTTTCGCAATGTGGCAATGCACCAACTCCATCGGCTCATGGGACTCAAAGGGCAGTTGTCCGCTCAGTAGTTCAAAGAAAGTCACACCTAATGAATAGAAGTCACTGCGGTAGTCAACGCCCCGGTTCATCCGTCCGGTTTGCTCCGGTGACAGATACGCTAGCGTTCCCTCCAGTCTGTTAGGACTTTGGATTTCTTGGGTTTCTCGTGGTAAAAGTGAGGCAATACTGAAGTCAATCAGCTTGATTTGTTTGGTGTCAGGGTGAATCAGGATGTTGGCTGGCTTAATGTCTTTGTGAATGACACGCTGTTGATGCAACAGGTGTAGCGTGTCTAGCAGTTGTAGAGCAATAGCAAGGAATTGCTCTAAAGTCAATGGTCGTCCGGCGGTAAATTCCCGCAAAGAAATGCCACCAAAGTCTTCCATGACTAGGGCATAGCCGTTGCGATCGGCTTCTAAGCTGTAGGGCTTGATAATGCCAGGAATATCTAGGTTTTTAGCGATCGCATATTGGTTGCGAAACTGTACTAATTCGCTAAAAGTTGGGTATTCTCGTTTTAAGAGCTTGATGACAACTGGTAGGCGTTGGCGAAGCCCACCGAAGGTATCGCATTCTCGAACTGCCCGATACACTTGAGTACGAGAACCTGAATATAGTTGCTCGATAATTTGGTAGCCAGCAATCCTTATAGTTCCATCAACTTTTGCGCTCATAAATTTTTACGAGAATTTCTGTATACTAACGTTATAATTCCCAGGACAATATCTTGGTTAACAAACGTTAGATAAACTGCCTTGGGCATGGGTAATAATAAATAGTTCTTCCTCCCCTGCGTCCCCTGCTCCCTCTCTCTAAAGGGGCTGTATCGGCAGCAAAGCTGGTAAATCCAGAGAGGCGAGGTGTTGATAAGCTTGATCTATGACTCGCTTGCCTCTAAGAAAGCCTGTATTAGCTCCAGGACAAATATACCGGAGAGTTTCTGGTGTAAAACGTTCTAATAATAAGCCAAGACTGTTAATTTGTCGTGGCCAGTGAAAGGTTTTAGCTGTCCGTAATAGTACTGCTTGACCATACTGGTTAGGGAGTAAATGGCGACCAGAAAACAATATACCTCCAAGTTCACTGTAATATAGACAAGATGAGCCGGGAGAATGACCTGGTGTCCAAATCACTTGTGTTGCGGCATCAAGAGTAAATTCTTGTCTAAAGGTAGTTACGGTTAAGCCTGGTAATAAATAAGCTTCTTGCTCTTGAATCAGCACCTCGCAGTCAAAAGTTTGCTGAAATTCAGCAGTCTTGCCAATAGCGCCGCGATGGGTAATAAATAACCAACGCACGCCTCCATACGATCTTAAAAAATCTTGATTTGTTTGCTCTAGAGCAGGGCAATCTATGAGGATATTGCCTTCATTTCTTACAATAAAATAAGAGGTTCCCCCTAATGTGTCCCGATTGGGTGGAAAGGCAAAAATGCTCTCTTGTGCGAAGTCCGATTGCAGAGAACCTTTGCTAAGAACTTCGTCAGGGAAGACAGCCCGTGGCGGCTTAGTTGTATGACTTGGTTGTTGAGGTAAAGGGCACATGATCAAAGAACCGAAACTGAGGAGTTGTGGACAATTTGATTACAGTGGGTAAATTCTCAAGAATTGAAACTTGAGCGTTAAGCAGCACTGTTAACCGTTGTAAAAAAATTGGGATTTGAGGTCTGCCTTGTAGTTAATGCTATGGTGCTGAAGCTACTGGTGGGGCGTTTTGTCAAAATTACTGAAGATAACATGGCATTTTGGTTTCTGTTTATCCTCCTGCTGGGGCTAGCTACTTATCTAATGGTGCAGCACAGCGTCGCTCACATCACCCGAACACCGGTATGGTTGTTGTGGCTGGTTTTAATGACACCAGCATTTCTATTGAGTGGATGGACGCTGTTGTCCGGGGCGAAACAACCTCCGCCGCCAGCGCCGATCGTCTGGTCGATATTTGTCTGCACAGTGTTGTACTGGATATTGTTTCAATGGGGGCGTCAAGTACCAAGAGATACACAGACCGCAGCCCAAACCCAAGCTTCAGAATCACCACCGACTATCCAGCCTACCCCAGAACCAATAGTGCGTCCCATTGAACCAACGGAAGAAACCCAACTGCGAAATTGTTTTCCTTGGTCTGTATACTACGTTCAAAATATTGAGTATCGACCACAATCTGTGATTTGCCGTGGTCAGTTGCGAACTAAAGCCAGCAACGCTTACCAGCAGATTAAGACTAATATTGAAGCACAATTTGGCGATCGCTTCTTGCTGATCTTTCAAGAAGGTTTCAATGGCAAACCTTTCTTTGTCCTGGTTCCCAACACTCAAGCTGCTAAACAGACAAATACACCACGACGCAACCAGGAACGATTAACTCGACCAGGATTAGCGCTGCTGTTGCTAGCTGCTACTTTGATCACTACTACCTTGGTGGGAGTGGAAAATGCTGGTGTTACTCTGCCGCCTATCTGGGATATTGGATCTTTGTTCAAGCTTCTATCTAACCGAGATGTCCTATTTAAAGGATTGCCTTATGCTTTAGGACTGATGACTATTTTGGGCATTCACGAACTTGGGCATTATTTGACAGCTAAATTCTACAAGATTCGCTCGACGTTGCCTTACTTTATTCCTGTGCCTTTCTTCTTGGGAACTTTTGGTGCATTTATTCAGATGCGTAGTCCCATTCCCAACCGCAAAGCTTTATTTGATATTAGTATCGCTGGGCCAATTGCAGGTTTTGTTGTCACCTTGCCATTACTAATATGGGGCTTGGCTCATTCTGACGTGGTTTCCCTGTCTGAAAAAACCCGACTTTTAAATCCTGATGCCCTGAATCCTAAATATTCAATTTTACTAGCGGTACTCTCAAAGTTAGCTTTGGGAAGTCAGTTAACAGCAAAATCAGCCCTTGATCTGCATCCAGTTGCAGTAGCAGGTTTTCTGGGACTAATTGTCACAGCGTTAAATTTAATGCCTGTAGGACAACTAGATGGAGGTCACATTGTCCATGCGATGTTTGGACAACGAACTGCGATGATAATTGGTCAAATTGCTCGCGTGTTGTTGCTATTACTGGCTTTAGTACGAGAAGAATTTTTGGTGTGGGCGATTATCTTATTATTTATGCCATTGGTTGATGAACCTGCACTGAATGATGTCACTGAATTGGATAACGGACGTGACATTTGGGGGTTACTGGCAATGGCTTTGTTGATTGTAATTGTTCTGCCATTACCGCAAGCGATCGCTAACTTTTTGCAAATTTAAAAAGTATTAGAACACAGGCAGGAAAGGTAAGCTTGTACTACTTTGATCCTCATCAAAATAACCCCTACTTTCTACTGCCCACTCCCCCTTTTTGTTAAAACGTAAAAGTAGTACGAAGTACACCTACAGTTGTTGTTTCGTTTCTGCTGTTACCTTCTGGGTTAAACAGAATAAATGCACCAGGGGTGATGCTGATATTGTCGCTGACTTTAACGCGATAATACCCTTCTAAATGGTAAGGAGTAGCCCGATTGTCACCAAGTTGAGCCGCACCACTAGCATCAGTACGATAAAGCGGCTGACCAAAAATAATCCCCCCATTATTCCCTGACTTGAGTAAATCTCGGAAGTGAACTCCCACCATCCAACTTGTAAAGGTGGTGGAAGCATTGACGCTACTAGAAGAAGCATCAACAAACAAGGCTGCACCATAACCAGACAAGGCTATCTTGGGAGACAATCGCCATGTTACCGTACTCCCAACAGAGTTGAGCGCCACCGGTGTACCCGCCGCAACCCCTCCTAAAGCACCGATATCATCACTAACTAATCCCGTACCCAAAATATTGATTTCGTGATAGCTGTGGGCATAATTGAGACCAATATCAAGATCGCGATTTGGCTTCAAGG
Source organism: Nostoc sp. (assembly GCF_036917935.1). Taxonomy (GTDB): domain Bacteria; phylum Cyanobacteriota; class Cyanobacteriia; order Cyanobacteriales; family Nostocaceae; genus Nostoc. Next base: position 89,253 of record NZ_JBALEL010000012.1, read on the forward strand.
TTAACTGTGCGGCTACAACACTACTACCACTAAACAAACCTGCACCCAAAGGTGTAGTAGAAACTCCTGGTAATGCCTCACTCGCAGATTTTTGGGGTAAATTGGCATTTACACTGCCGTATAAAGCTCTTAAATCCAAATTTGGCGAAATGTTAAAAATAAATCCCGCCGCCGATGCTAAACCAGTACCCGAAGTTCCACCAGAAACCCGTAGCACAGGATTCAAGCCGCCAAAACGAGAAATTGACTCTTGTCCTTCACCATAAAAAGGTGTAATTGCTGGGAAAGCATCTGATGTTTCCGCCGCAGTTCCCGCAAACAAGGTTAATTTCTCAGCGACGGGAAAGATATACAGTAATTTGTAAAGCTGAACACTGTTTGCACCAACACTCGACAAAGTATTGACATTTAACCCCGGAAATTGCGGCTCAAAACTGGTACGTGCGCTACTTGCACTTAAAAGCGGCGCAGCTAATCCTAAACTTTCTTGCAGGCTACCCTGTCCATTGGCTCCACCTAAAAAGTTATAAGCTTGCAATCCAGTAATTAATAAATCTTTACCAGTAAAGCTAGTGGTAAGATTTAACCGCACTCTATTTACTAGCATGATGTTCGGGTCGCTCTTATTAGGAGCGCCACCGGTAGCACCAATCCCAGCAATAATTGCCTCACCATTGAGTTTGGTAGTAGTAGAAAACTGATTTACTTCTAGTTTTGCTGTGCGCTCTTCTACAGCATCTACTCGACCCCGTAATGTTACCAATTCCGCAGCAAATTGTTCTTGCAGTTTCTGCAACGTGGCTAAATCTTCTTTTTTGACCAAATCAGCAGTTGCTGTAGTAATTAGTTCATTGATTCGAGATAAACAAGCATTTAAGCCAGCCGCAAATTCATAGCGAGTCATCGCTCGATTGCCGCGATAGGTTTCATTGGGATAACCTGCGATACAACCATAGCGCTCAACTAAAGATTGTAATGCTTGAAAAGCCCAATCTGTTGGCTGTACATCAGACAATTGGGATACGGATGTTACTTGTGCAAGTTTGTCTGATGGTTGAGATGAATTTGTAGATTGGGGTGTGATTGCCTGTAAAGAATTATTAGCAGAATCCACGCCTAAATCTTTTTGGCTTTCATTGGCTATCGGTAATTCATCAGAAATAGCATTGGCTAAATTGCCTTTATGAAAATCAACTTTTTCATGGCTATCAACATCTTGATAAATTGCTACATTTTTATTTTCAATCTCTAAATTAGGCAGGGCTTGTACTGGTGAGAAGCCAGCAATTAAGCATAAAAAGCCCACTCCGCCAGCAGAAGCTAGTAGATATTTTGCCATGATAACTCCCAATCTATATATGAAATGGTGACAAACTTGATTTTGATATTTCAATGCAATTGATAAGTAAATTTAAAGTTAACAAGATAGTCTTGTTAACTTTAAAATTTGCATATCAGAAAATTTATTCCTGATTTTACTTATCAAAGCATCAGTTGATATCGCAAGTATTAAATTATAGTAAATACTATTTCTGCAAACAATTAACAATTAGTACTATTGAGAATTCTAATAATTACTATTGGCAAAAGAATAATTAGAATAGTGTGCTTTTATGGTATCGGATATAAGATAAACACTTAGGATAAGTAGAGCGGCGTGAACACTACAAACTAATCTCAATATTTTTTACATTAGTTAATCTACTTTGATTTATTCTCGCCTACTTACTTATATAGCAATCCTAAATCATTGGTGAATAAGCAGAACCCCGACTTCTCTAAGAAGTCGGGGTTCTGAGTCTGGTGATTTAAGCGAAATCAAATTTGAATTCCTCAAAGGGGTTTAACGTTTTGCTAATTCTGGAGTTCGCCCCTTCAAGCCAATCATCAACTTCAGCATAAATATTTTTAATACAGGTACTCGCTGCAAAAACCATAAACCCAAGCGACGAATAACCACCACAGGGAAGAAATTATTAGAAAACATCCGATCTAACAAATCGGTGAAACCTAAAATCGTCAGATTCTCTAGCTTGCGCCAGCGTTCATAACCTTTGAGAATCTGAATATGGCCAATATCTTTACCCGCTTTGTGCGCTGCTTGAATTACTTGCGCCAAAGCTGCTGCATCCCGAATACCCAAATTTAAACCTTGTCCGCCGACGGGATGGCAATTGTGCGCCGCATCACCAATTAATGCTAGTCGCGGGAGAACGTAGCGATCGCTTTGCATGAGTTGTACCTGAAAAACAAAGCGATCGCCCAGTAATTCCAATTTCCCCATCTGATCGCCATAGCGGCGGCTTAGTTCTACCAAAAATTGCTCGTCATTTAAAGCACACAAAGCTTTTGCTTCTTCATGGGGCGCTGTCCAGACAATGCGGCAACGGTTCCCCGGTAAAGGTAAAATCGCAAAGGGTCCACTAGACCAAAATCTTTCGTAAGCGGTGTTATTGTGGGGTTTTTCTGGTTTGACAAAGGCGACAATGCAAGATTGCCAATATTTCCAGCCAGAGGTTTTGATTCCAGCAGCTTGTCGAATTGGCGATCGCGATCCATCTGCTGCTACAACTAATTTGCTGCGAACTGTTTTTAGCTGATCGGCAATTTTTATCTCTATCGTGACTATATCCTGCTGGTAGTGCGTATTTACCACTTCCGCCGGACACAGATAAGTCACATTAGGGCAATCTTGGACAAACTCCTGCAACGGCTGCAACAGCGCTTGGTGTTCCGCCACATAACCCAACTCTGCTGCATTTATATCATCTGTGGTAAATTCCACCACATTCGGATAATCGGCATCCGAAAGACGAACTCGGCAATACTTGGCGATTTGAGGCAGCATTTTGTCCCAAACGCCAATGCCTTGATAAATTAGCGACGAAAGCTGATGAACTGCATAAGCTTGTCCCTTGGCTACCGATGCTGATGCTACTTTCGCCTCAATTAGCAAGACACTCAAGCCAGAATCTTTTAAAGCAGAGGCTAGAGTTAACCCAATAATCCCACCGCCGACAATTACCAAATCATATTCATATCCCCGTTCATTTGGCGGTGTTGGTTGAGGGGAAAGAGTTTGCTCAAGCTGCGTTGGGGTCATTGTTAAGTTAGGTTACAGCGTCTTAACTCTTATTTTGACGCGATCGCGCCTTCTTGAGCAAGTTAACAATTCAAAATTAAATAGGACTTACGCACACAAAAACCTGATCCCCCCTAACCCCCCTTAAAAAGGGGAGGATATAAAAAGCCCCCTTTTTAAGGGGAGGATATAAAAAGCCCCCTTTTTAAGGGGGTTGGGGGATCTCTTATTCATCTGAATTATTTACTGACTCGATAGATTGGTCTAACCTGACGATAAGTATTAAGTAAGCTGAGAAATTTATTTCCATCAAAATTTATCGGGTCAACTTTTTTACCAGAACGGTCTACTAGATGGTGCGTAGTGATGCGATGGTCTGGGACTTGACTTTGAGCAACTAACCAAGCAAGGGAATGATATTGAGCTTCCGTGTAGCCGCTATGGGTTTGTTGACTACTACTGTCATAACTATCTGGCGGTGTTTCTAAAGAAACGTGATAAGCAAAATTATTCACAGACGCCGGCAAAGTCGGATTAGTCTGCACAGTTTCCACTCCCTCGGAACCATCAAAAACTGAGTTAGCTGCACCAAAAGCCCGCTTTTCTGGCGGTACTAGATAAACCACCGTTCCGTCTAACTTGATTAAAGCGTGGTAACTTGCTTGCACACTTTCATCGTTATGGGCTACTTGAAAGAAATTAATGGCGCTGGAAGCAGAATAACCAGTTTCATGGAGGACGATAATTGGTTGATTGTTGAGAGGAAGGCCGTTAACATCTTGAGCGTACCGTTCTCCATAGTTACTTGGGTCAACTGAAGCAACTTGATAATTAGGTCTGTAGCGTGCAAAAGCTTGAGTGGTCATATACCTTGCGACAGGCTTGTTAATCTTGACTGGGGACTTGATAACATTTTGAGATTTATTCTCTGGGTATTTCGCTGATTGAAATTGCGCCTGGGGATATTGACTGAAAGCTGTAACCTGTGGATTGGATATACGGGATATTGGCGGATTATTATGTAACTTTGTCGCTCGTCCAATTAGCAGCACTGCAATTAGAGTGGCGAACATCAGCCAGATTAGTAGCACCCTAGTTGCCCAGTCTGTAAACTTCATTTTTCTAATACCCGTAAAACGGTAGATATTAATTTATAACTAAACTGGCGTGTTAGTTGTAGAGGCGCACTTCTGTAAACCCCTACCGTAGATGGTATCCAAATAATAATCGCTATAATACCTTAATTCTAGTCAAATATACCTTTATAATCCCTGCAATAGTGCTGTTACTAAGCATTCAATAAGGATGTTTTATCTACACCAAGTACTAGCAGCTTAGAAAGATATTATTGTTTTAGGCGATCGCTAACCTCGCAATAACATTCACTAACGGAGCTAAAAGACTTGTTAACGGAGTTCAAAGACTCATTCACAAAGCTCTAAGGTTCATCGACGAAGCTCTAAGGTTCATCGACGAAGCTCTGAGGTTCATCGACGAAGCTCTGAGGTTCATTCACGAAGCTCTAAGGTTCATCGACGGAGCTAAAAGACTCATTCACGACTATAAAAGGTGCATTACGCTTTCGCGCTAACACACCCTACTACTACGATCGCTTTATAATTGCAATGTCTACGACGGGCGTAGCTGCGGCACCACCAACGCTACAGGCGATCGCTTTATGGCATACATTGAATATAGTTAGCAGTCGGCAATTCCATGAATATTCGTCAAGAACTTCTAAGTCTGATTGAACAACTCAATGATGAGCAGTTATCAGCATTGCTTGATTTAGCTCTTTCTTTGAAGAATGGCGAAAACTCTGTTAATCCTGCTGTTGAATCTCAGGCTTATCAAGATTGGGTAAGCCCTGAAAATGATATTTACGACGAAGTATTTGGTGATGAACTTACAGCGCGGTGATGTTGTGTTGTGTCGAGTCCCCATGCCTTCAACCGGATTGGCACAATTTAAAGTTCGCCCTGCTGTTGTCATTTCGGCAAATCACTTGAATCAAATTCTTGATGATTTGATGGTTGTGCCTTGTACTTCCAACACTAATCGCCCTTTAACTGTGACGCAATACTTAATAACGGGCGATGAAATTGCCAGTGCAGGTATTAGAGGATGTTTGAAAAGTATTTGGCTGTGATTTTAGGCACTTTGATCCCCCCTAACCCCCCTTTTTAAGGGGGGAACTGGAATCAAAGTCCCCCTTTTTAAGGGGGATTTAGGGGGATCTAAAATGTTTTGATACCGACAAGAGGACTTTTCAAACAACCTCTTAGAGTTGAGTCTGTAGTTCGCTGTGAGTCAATTTTTACATTAAATAAATCTATGATTCTCAGAAAGCTGGGTTCTCTTTCCTCTGAGACAATTAATCAGGTGAATTTTTGTCTAATAGCGGCTTTGGAATTATAAATCAATACGCTTAGATTAGCGTCAAAAACTACTAGAAATGTTGGGTTCCTCTGCGGGATCTTGCTACGTTCCTCAACCCAACCCACGATTCTCCTTTACTTTCTTGCTAACACACCCGACGATCGCTTTATAATTGCGATGTCTAGGACGGGCTACGCCTACGCAGCGATGAAACAAATCTATGAGTACTTATCCCAATTCTCTTGATGGAGAGACGGTTTCGCTAGTTTGAGAAGATGGTTTATTGAAGAAACTCCAGATTCTTTGAATAGCTATTATTAGAAAACCAATCACAATCAGTCCTGCTACCACTGGTAAAGCTAGCGCCAGCACAGACAGTCCGATTGCGATGACCAACTCAATGGTTGACACAAGTGGATTGGTTAATCCACCTGAAACGCCTGTAGAACTTATCCGCAATGTATTCATTAATCCCTTTGTTAATCCTGCGGTTCCACCACCTGCAATTAAAGCTAACGTCCATTGCACCAGTGGATTCATCTCTGGAGCAACAGATGCTGTTACGATTGTCCCAGCGATAAATGCCGCAGGTGTGGCAACAATATCCAGCAGATGATCTAACCAAGGAATGTAATAACCGGTAATTTCCAGCAAACAAGCGACTGCAAAGACAATTACAGCTTGAGGTGTTTCCAGCCAATCAAAGTCAGTCGGCAAATCTAAATGTCCAAAAACTGAAGCCACACTCAATGCCAGCAGGGGTACAAATACTCGAAAGCCAGCCGCCGCGCTCAAACTAATCCCCAGTAATAATTCAATAAATGTATTTAGATTAAACAAAGAATTTAAATCCATAGTAAGACTCAAGTTATACTCCTGGTGTTTTTTCCATCTTTGAGCTGAACGGAGTGACAACTCTAAGTTGTGATCCTAAGATAAGAAACTTGGCGAAAGTATTTCATCTGACTATGTGTAGAATTCAGTGAAACCCCACCTATGTCAATACTGTGTAGGTTTTGCCTAAAAAATAACTCCAATGTAGCTTGCGTTGAAAAACGAAACCCAACCTACAAGTCTAAGAGGTTGTTGAAAAGTCCTTAGTGATGTATCAAATACTCTTAGATCCCCCTAAATCCCCCGATAAATTGGGGGACTTTGATTCCGGTTCCCCCCTTTTTAAGGGGGGTTAGGGGGGATCAAAGTGCCTAAAATCACAGCCGACCACTTTTCAAACAACCTCTAAGCTTTGTTTGTGAGCCAGCGACCTCTAGAGTGAGATCATGTCCGCATAATTTATTAGTTATGCTAACCACAGTCATTACACCCACCCCCAATCCCTCCTCGCTCTTCGGATCAAAATACTGTTACTTTCATGATTTTTCCGGGAATCCTGTAGTTGTATACCCACCACATTTGTCAGTCCATCAGCTTAGGTAGGCAAGTTTTATGCAACTCATCACCTCCTTAGATATTAGAAATTCTGAATATTTATCAAAAAATCGCCTGATCAGTTACCATCACCAGCTGCGTCTAATTTTTTCGCTGGGTAATCAGGTAAAAAACGTTCTGGAAATCGGCATTTTTAATTCTCTGTTAACAGACCTCCTGAAGAATAATGGATACAACGTTTGTACCGCTGATGTTGACCCCAACCTCAAGCCAGAAATGATTTTGGATTTGACCACAGATTTTTCATTACCACAAGATAAATTTGATGCGATCGTCTTGTTTCAAGTCCTGGAACACCTCCCCTACGAACAGTCAGAAGAGGCATTGAGAAAACTTGGCATTGCAACCAAGAAATTTTTGGTGATTTCGATTCCCTATTGCACCCAATACCTCGCATTTCAGGTCAAAACCTCTTTTTCTGGTAGACCAAGGCATTTATTACTCAATATGCCAAAATTCTGGAGTACAACGCCAGTCTGTGACGAACACTACTGGGAAATGGGTTTAAAAGGATATCCGAAAACACGGATTTTAAACTCTGTTGCCAAAGCTGGGTTAACTGTCAAACAAGAATTTATCGATCCCAGTTATCCGTACCACTATTTTTTGGTGTTAGAGAAGAATTTTAGTAATACTTAGACCGCAGTCTGTAGGGAGTCGGGAAGATGAGGGAGTAGGGAAATCCGAATCAGAAAATGGGGGCAAACAATGCTCAAAAAATGAGCGTAGGCGCAGCCCGTCGTAGACATCGCTTAAGTTATGCTTTTAAAATCCTAATTGGTATCATACCCTTCTGTGTTCTCCGGGTTTATCCTGGAAAACAGATGGCTAGGTTGTATTACCTACTATCATCATTTCAGATACTAACATCGAAAATTACCAATTATGCTAGAACAAGGCACTATCAGTATTCATACTGAGAATATTTTCCCGATCATCAAGAAGTCGCTTTACTCAGATCACCAAATCTTCTTGCGGGAACTGGTATCTAACGCTGTAGATGCCATCCAAAAGCTAAAAATGGTATCCCGCGCCGGAGATTACGCTGGAGATATCGGCGAACCAGAAATTGAAATTGCCATTGACAAAGATAAGAAAACCCTATCCATCTCTGATAACGGCATCGGGATGACGGTAGATGAAGTTAAGAAATATATCAATCAGGTTGCCTTCTCTAGTGCTGAAGAATTTATTCATAAGTATGAAGGCAAATCAGATCAACCGATAATCGGTCACTTCGGTCTTGGTTTCTACTCTTCCTTCATGGTGGCGCAAAAGGTAGAAATTGATACCCTGTCCTATCAAGAAGGAGCGCAGGCGGTTCACTGGACTTGCGATGGTTCCCCAGCTTTCACTCTCGAAGACTCGCCTCGGACAACTCGCGGCACTACTATTACTCTCAGCTTGCAAGGAGAAGAAGAGGAATTCCTCGAATCTGCACGAATTAAGAATCTTGTCAAGACCTACTGCGACTTCTTGCCAGTCCCAATTAAACTCGATGGTGAAGTATCAAATAAGCAAAAAGCACCGTGGCGAGAGTCTCCGAGTAATCTTACTCAAGAAGATTATTTAGAGTTTTACCGCTACTTGTATCCGTTTCAGGAAGAACCTCTGTTATGGGTACATCTAAATACAGACTATCCCTTTATCATCAACGGGATTTTGTATTTCCCGAAAATGAGGCCGGATGTAGATGTTACCAAAGGGCAGATCAAGCTATTTTGCAATCAAGTTTTTGTTAGCGACAACTGCGAAGAAATTATCCCGCAATTTCTGATGCCGATGCGGGGTGTGATTGATAGTACCGATATTCCTCTGAACGTATCGCGTAGTGCCTTGCAAGGCGATCGCACCGTGCGGAGAATTGGTGACTACATTGCCAAAAAAGTAGGCGATCGCCTCAAAGAACTTTTCCGCGACAACCGTGAACAATACATTAGCGCCTGGAAAGACCTCGGCACTTTTGTAAAATTCGGCGTTCTCAACGACGAAAAATTCAAAAAACAAATCGAAGATATCATCGTCTTCCGCACCACCGCCAAGCTGACAGAAAAAGTTGCTGTTGAAACTCCAGTGGTTGAGGTACAGTCTTCAGAAGGTGATGCTTGGCAAGATGTCACTCCTTCACCCAGTTCTGATAACTCAACACCCAGCGCACCTTATACCACCTTAAAAGAGTACCTCGAACGGAACAAAGAACGTAACGAAAACCGGGTTTTCTACAGCACCGATGGAGCAACCCAAGCTACATACATAGAACTGCACAAAAATCAAGGCTTGGAAGTCCTGTTTATGGACTCCTTCATTGACACCCACTTTATCAACTTTCTAGAGCGGGAATATCAGGATGTTAAGTTTACGCGGGTAGACTCAGATTTAGATAATACCCTGCTAGAACAAGACAAAGCTACGGAAATTGTTGATCCCAAGACGAACAAAACTCGGAGTGAGACGATTAAAGAGTTATTTGAGAAATCCCTCAACAAACCCAAACTCAACATTCGTACCGAAGCTTTGAAATCAGACGATCCTCAAGGAACACCACCTGCGATCGTGCTTTTACCAGAGATTCTCCGCCGCCTCCGGGACATGAACGCGATGATGCAGCAGCAAACAGCAGATTTCCCCGAAGACCACATTTTGCTGGTGAATACTGCTCACCCGTTGATTCAAAATCTGGCAAATCTTAACCAAGGTAGTATTATTCAAGGTGACGGTGAATCGCCTACAGATCAGTTAGTCAACTTGATTTGCCAACACGTTTACGATTTAGCGCTGATGTCTCAGAAAGGATTTGACGCTGAGGGAATGAAATCCTTCGTCGAGCGATCGAATGAGGTACTCACCAAGCTGACGGAACAAGCAAGTAAATAGTGCTGAGTGCTGTTAGCGGATAGCTAAGGTTTAGCCCGTGCTGAGTGGGAAGTTAGGGGTTATTTCTCACCCAATCCCCCTGCTTCCTCATCTCCCTACTCCCCAATCCCCACTTCTGTTGCCTAAGACCTAAAATGGAAAGGCTGTATTAAAATAACAATCTGGAGATACTTGCTATGTCGCGTCGCTGTGAACTAACTGGTAGGAAAGCAAATAACGCCTTTGCTGTTTCCCACTCCCACCGCCGTACTAAACGCCTTCAACATGCTAATCTGCAAAACAAACGTGTTTGGTGGGAAAGCGGAAATCGCTGGGTGAGATTAAAGCTGTCTACCAAAGCAATTAAAACCCTACAAATTAATGGGTTAGAAGCAATGGCAAAAGAAGCTGGCATTAACCTGAATCATTACTAAATAATGTGGATTTCATAACCCGAAACTTTCGTAGGGTGGAATACAGGTAATTTGTAGGGTAGTACAGCTAGCTGTGCTACCCTACTGCTTTCTATCCTTCATTTAAATTTGGCTTTTAACCCATTGGCGAAATTCTTTAACTAATTCCAAATAATCTTTTTCCCCCACCTGCTCTAAAAAATCAACGATTTCTGTTAGAGGCAAATTAGGAAATGCTAAACTTTGGTCAACAGCTATATATTTATCATCTTGTAAAATATTTATACTAAAAATAGTGCCATCATAACGCCAAATCTCTGGTACACCCATATCAGCATAGACTTCAAAGCGATTTTTGGAACTGCTAGTAATATCAATTTCCACTACCAAATCTGGCGGCGGATCTTGCGTTAAATCTATTCTTTTCTTGCCTCTGATTACATTAATATTTTCAATGTAAAAGCATTTATCTGGTTCTACTCCACTAAGTTCTGGACGTTTGAAAGTAGTAGAACCAAGGCAGTCAATTCTCACTTCTAGTTCTTCTGCTAGAGTTTCGACAAATCGACCCACAATTTCTTTGTATCTTTCATGTTCAGGTGAAGGAACCATGATTTCTAGAGTACCTCGATTGTAAGTAAGCCGGAGGCGGCGACTAGCACTAAGTTCAGTTAGCAAATTTTCATAGTTTTGCCAACTGATACCCGATAGGTGGATGATTTCTGTGGGTTGGATCAGTGTGTTGCTAGTCATAGCTATCTGAGGTATTTGAAAGGTTTTTGGGTGCTAATAAATAATAATTAATTTTGTAATTTTGAATTACATTTAGCTCATTAATTTAAATCAATTTTACTTCTAACCCAGCTGCGAAAATCACTCACCAACTCTAAATAATCTTTTTGTTGTACCTGTAGTAAAAAATCAGCGATTTCTGTTAGAGGCAAATTAGGAAATGCTAAACTTTGGTCAACAGCTATATATTTTTCATCTCGTAAGATATTTATACTAAAAATAGTGCCATCATAACGCCAAATCTCTGGTACACCCATATCAGCATAGGCCTGAAAACGACTTTTAGAACTGCTATTAATATCAATTTCCACTACCAAATCTGGTGGCGGATCTTGTTGCAAATCAATTCTTTTTTTGCCCTTAATGAACTTGACATTTCTAATGTAAAAGCATTCATCTGGCTCTGCACCACTTAGTTCTGGACGCTTGAAAGTAGTAGAACCAAGGGGTTGGATATTGACTTCTAATTCTTCCGCTATAGTTTCAACAAATCGACCTAATACTTTTTTGTATCGTTCATGTTCAGGTGAAGGAACCATGATTTCTAAAGTACCTCGATTGTAAGTAAGCCGGAGGCGGCGACTAGCACTAAGTTCAGTTAGCAAGTTTTCATAGGTTTGCCAACTGATACCCGATAAATGGATGATTTCTGTGGGTTGAAGCAGTGTGTTGCTAGTCATAGCGATATGTGATGCAGGTTCTCGCTGTACAATAGCCGTTCTTGCTCTCATTGTACTTTAAGCTCAATCTTCTATAAAGGTAGGTATCTGGTTGCTACAGTCGGGGTGAAAAATACTAAGCTGGTAAATAGCACGTTTAAACTTTAGCGGAAATTCCGAATCGCATTCATCGGCGGTTTAGAATTTCCATTGGCGAACTACCTGTAATTACATTATGTTTGATGCATTATCTGACCGTTTAGAATCCGCCTGGAAAAAACTGCGGGGACAGGACAAAATTTCTCAATCCAACATTCAAGATGCATTGCGCGAAGTGCGCCGCGCCTTGTTGGAGGCAGATGTCAATCTCCAGGTAGTCAAAGATTTTATTAGCGAAGTCGAAGCCAAGGCACAGGGAGCCGAGGTGATTACCGGCGTGCGACCTGACCAACAGTTCATCAAAATTGTTCACGATGAACTGGTGCAGGTGATGGGAGAAGAGAATGTTCCCATAGCAGAAGCCGACGAACAGCCTACTATTATTCTCATGGCTGGGTTGCAAGGTACTGGTAAAACCACAGCTACTGCTAAGTTAGCCCTACATCTCCGTAAATTAGATCGTAGCTGTTTGTTGGTGGCGACAGACGTATATCGCCCAGCCGCGATCGACCAGTTGGTGACGTTGGGTAAGCAAATTGATGTACCAGTCTTTGAACTAGGAAGCGATGCCGATCCCGTAGAAATTGCCCGACAAGGTGTAGAACGCGGTAGGGCAGAAGGTGTAAACACAGTAATTATTGATACTGCTGGACGCCTGCAAATTGACGAAGAGATGATGGCGGAATTAGCCCGGATCAAAGCAACTGTCCAACCCCACGAAACTCTGTTGGTAGTGGACGCGATGACTGGTCAAGAGGCAGCAAATCTCACCCGCACCTTCCATGAGCAGATCGGAATTACTGGGGCGATTCTCACCAAGATGGATGGTGATAGCCGTGGTGGTGCAGCGCTCTCAGTGCGAAAGATTTCGGGAGCGCCGATTAAATTTGTGGGCGTGGGTGAGAAAGTCGAGGCACTGCAACCGTTTTATCCCGATCGCATGGCATCGAGGATTCTCGGTATGGGCGATGTGCTAACCTTGGTAGAAAAAGCCCAGGAAGAGTTTGATTTAGCCGATGCGGAGAAAATGCAGGAGAAAATTTTGTCAGCGAAGTTTGACTTTACTGACTTTCTCAAGCAGCTGCGGATGCTGAAGAACATGGGTTCTTTGGGAGGCTTGATCAAGATGATTCCAGGGATGAACAAACTCTCAGACGATCAGCTTAAGCAGGGAGAAACCCAGCTGAAACGCTGTGAGGCGATGATTAACTCCATGACTCGCCAAGAACGCCACGACCCCGATTTATTAGCCAGTTCTCCCAGTCGGCGGCGGCGGATTGCTTCTGGCTCCGGCTATAGAGAGTCAGATGTCACGAAACTGGTGGGTGATTTCCAAAAAATGCGATCGCTCATGCAGCAAATGGGTCAAGGTGGCTTCCCTGGAATGCCGGGAATGTTCGGCGGTGGCGGTATGGGTAACGCTTTCGCAGGTGCTGGTAATCGTCCCGCATCTCCCGGATGGCGAGGTTATGATGGTGCCCCAGCCACGAAAAAGAAAAAAACCAAAGATAAAAAGAAAAAAGGCTTTGGCAATCTTTAGTTATTGGGCATTGGGCATTGGGCATTGGTAATTTGCAAATGACTAATGACTAATGACTAATGACTAATAGCACCAAATGCTAGACGAGTGCTAAAATTAGCATTTCGGCATACTTACCAATTAGGAGAATGATTCTTCAACCATGATCAAACTGCGCTTGAAGCGATTCGGTAAAAAGCGGGAAGCAAGTTACCGCATTGTCGCCATTAACAACCTTGCTCGCCGCGATGGCCGTCCCCTAGAAGAGTTGGGATTTTATAACCCCAGAACCGATGAAGTGCGATTAGACGTTCCCGGCATCGTCAGGCGACTACAACAAGGCGCTCAACCCACTGACACCGTTCGTCGCATTCTAGTAAAAGCTAATGTTTTTGAGCAGGTCAGTGCAACAGCCGCATCATAATTTCGGAACAAAACTCCCAACAGCTAGCCCCAACTATGTTGAGCTGGTTCGGTTTTTAGTGCAGCCGTTTTTGGAATCTCCAGAGACATTAAGCGTCGATTGTGAAATTTCTCAGGCCCTCAACCGGGTTTGGGTTCGCATCGCCTTTGAAAGTACAGATAAAGGGAAAGTGTTTGGTCGAGGGGGACGCAATATCCAGGCGATTCGTACAGTAATTGCCGCAGCCGCAGCCGCAGCTGGGCAATCAACATACCTGGATATCTACGGCAGCACCACTCCGGGCCGCGAGGGTATGTCTTTTGATGAAGACACAGAAGAGCGATCGCCACCGCCGACTAAGAGAGAACCGCGTGCAAATGATGGGCCTAAACCCATTGTTAAACCGCGCCTCCGCTAGGTTGAAACTAGAGAGCAAGTCTGAGCGGTTGTTTTTACCTCCGCTCAGAATTTTTGTAAAAATGGAAAGTAGCAAAAAGATTTTTGGCTCTTTTTTTGGACTCTTCACTAGTCGGGGCGTACACCTGTAATTGGTGTTAACTTAACATGAAAGCCTAGTCTGATAAGATAAGCATTTGAAAATTTTTCAATGTACCACCTAGATTTTCGATCCCCCCTAACCCCCCTAAAAAAGGGGGGGACTAGAATTTTTTGCCCCCAATTTATCGGGGGTTGGGGGATCTAAAACGATAGTAAATTGAGTGTTTGCGCTGAAGTTGACACCAATGTACACCTGTACGCCCTACAGCCGATTAATTTGTTGCAAAGATTTTTCTAAAATGTAAGTAATAAAAGCCTAATTTCGCCGTTAGCGAGAAAACTTAACCTTTGTCAAAAATAGATCCTCACCAATTAAGAAATACTATGGCAGGTGCCTTAACAATTCAGCTGCCGAATATTGCCAGTGCGATCGCTCTAGCCGGAGATGGAGAAGAAAATCTCAAAATCCTATCTCGGCAAACAGGAGCCATTTTAGTGCTACGCGGACAGGAATTAGTGATTTCTGGTACCGAAGGGCAAATTGATCTGGCTTCTCGATTAGTGCGATCGCTTGAAGACCTCTGGATTAAAGGCAATACTATCTCCAGTGCCGATATTTTAACAGCCCGTCAAGCCATAGATAGCGATCGCCAAGCGGAACTGCAAGATTTACAGCGAGATGTCCTCGCCAAAAGTCGCCGGGGTGAGGAAGTCCGTGCCAAAACCTTCCGCCAGCGTCAATATATCGACGCACTCCGTAGACGCGATCTCACCTTCGGCGTTGGCCCTGCTGGTACTGGTAAGACTTATCTCGCTGTTGTTGTCGCCGTGCAAGCACTCCTTGCTAACCAAGTTGAAAAGCTAATTTTAACTCGCCCTGCCGTCGAAGCTGGTGAAAAACTCGGTTTTTTGCCTGGAGACTTACAGCAGAAAGTTAATCCCTATCTTCGCCCACTTTACGATGCTATTTATGAATTCATCGACCCAGAAAAAGTACCCAGTTTAATGGAACGCGGTGTGATTGAAGTCGCACCACTCGCCTATATGCGGGGACGCACCCTCAATAACGCTTTTATAATTGTTGATGAAGCTCAAAATACTACACCCGCTCAGATGAAAATGGTTTTGACTCGTCTGGGTTTCCGTTCGCGGATGGTGATTACAGGCGACATGACACAAACTGATTTACCACTTCACCAACAATCGGGTTTAGGAGTGGCTTTACAAATTTTAAAACACGTTGAAGGCATTGCCTTTTGCGAATTTTCCCAAAAAGATGTCGTGCGCCATCCTCTAGTTCAGCGTATTGTCGCCGCTTATGAACAATATGAAAAATAGGGATTGGGAATAGGGCATGGGGCATTGGGTATTACTTAGGACTCATCGTTTAACCAACAGCAAATAACAAATGATCAAGGACAAATGACAAATGACCACAACATTGAAAGTATTTTTAGCAGCTTGTGAGACTTTGGGAACTTTGCGTTTAATTGTTACTAGCAGCGCTGCTGTATTAGAAGCACGAGGCAAAATAGAAAAGTTATTTTATGCAGAATTGCCTAAAGGGAAGTATGCCAATATGCATACTGAAGGCTTTGAGTTTCACTTGAATATGGACAAAATAACTCAGGTTAAATTTGAAACCGGTGAAGCGAAGAGGGGTAATTTTACAACCTATGCTATTCGGTTTTTAGATGATAAACAAGAGTCTGCTTTAAGCCTATTTTTGCAATGGGGTAAACCGGGAGAATATGAACCCGGTCAAGTAGAAGCTTGGCAAACTCTACGGGATAATTATGGGGATATTTGGCAACCTTTACCAGCAGAGATTTAATACAGCTAAACTGATAAGGGTGGAGGAAATCGGATATCTGCACTGAACTGTTCGAGATTAACGCTGCAATGAATCGGTAAAATATATTCTAAATTTTCGTGGGGGCGGGGAATAATGTGATCGGAAAGTACCTCGCCACCGTCAACTCGCAGTACCGCTTTTAGTCCTGCTGTCACGGCCACATTCACCTCGCCTATAACCCCCCGAATTAACACGGTAATTCGTCCTAAATCAGTATTTTCATAACCAACAAGGGTTACACGGGCAGCTAGCTTTACACATACTATCTCCCACTTCCACTGCTGTAGGAACGCCATAAACTTCAATCATGCCTAGTGCTAATGTCATGCTGTCACGATAAATTTGGGATTATAGGGTTAAGTACCTTACTACAAAGTTTTAATTTTTTACACAATTTTACTTAATTTTTAACCGATAAATAATAAACATTAAATCCAAAACTGCTAATGCTTGTAATGAAGAGAATTTGGAGTTTTTGCTTGCTGGTTTTTTTCCTATTGTGGGGTGGCGAAGCTTTTGCAGGAGAATTGTCTGAACGGTTAGCAAATTTTCCCCAATGGGAAAAATTAACTTCAGTGCAACCGGCTTCGGGTGATTTAGTTTACCCTGAATGGATGGCTGGTTATTGGGAAGTTACAAGTACTTTGGTAGATTTAGCAGCACCTTTGACACCAGAGATCGTAACACCAGGGTTTGAAGGTAATCGCCGACAATTAAATCAGCCTGTGAATTTTGTAGTAAGATTTGTGAAAGAGCAACCATCTATTGCTGGGTTAAAAATATTTCCTCAGATAGGTTATAAATCCCCCATTTTAGTAGCAGATAGAGCGTTTAATAGCTTGAATTTGGCAAGGGCTTATTTAGGGGATGAAGCAGTGTTATTAGTCAAAGTAGATCCAGATTCACCTAATCGTCAGATTACGTTCTTGCGTAGCAGTCGCCAACTAGTTTCTATTGTGACTGCACGCGCCACAGAAACTACTTCTGATGGCAAGTTCATCACCACAGAGGTGTTTCAACAACTATTTAAAGGCGGTTCACGCCCTTATTTAAACTCTGTAGAATCTACCACCGCTTATCATAAACTTCCTACATCTAATCCAGTAATTGAGGCAGATCAAGTTACTGCTGTCTATCTTTCACCCCAAGATCCAGATTACTTTAAAGCTGGTTCTCGACCAGTTGCTCTCTACCGCTATCGCCTCGAACTTTTCCCTCCAGAACTACCAACTACTCCCAAAGAGTGATTTGTCATCTAGCTCTTGACTACTTTGTAATACATTCGTAGTATATAAATTCCAAGTTTACGATCGCGCTCTTGGACGGTGTGCATCATGGCCAAATTTCAAGATATTGTCAATTACTTTCGCTCTGACTGGAAGCTAAGTGTTTTTAGTATTACAGCATCCGGCATTTACGAGATTATTGATTTGGTTGTCCCTTATGCGATCGGACAGATATTAAACGTTTTGTCTGCTCAACCTTTGGATAAACCACTTCAAGGTGCGATCGCAACTTTTTCTGACATCACCAATTATCCAGTTACTAAAACTCTATCTTTGACTGTATTACTGGGTTTAATATTCGTTGTCACTGTAGTGAAAGCGCCAACACAACCTTGGTTAACCCATTGGTTTCATTGGGATATATCTTTAAGGTTGCGTCGGCAGAAATCCCAAACAGCGATAGAAAAAATTCTCACTCTCCCACTAGAATTTTATGATGAAAATAACCCTGGACGCATTGCTGGAAGAATAGCTAGAGGTATTTCTAACCATACTTTTACTTACCCAGAAATTGCTGGGCAGTTGATTCCTAAACTAGTTCGTGTGCTGGGAATTTTCTTGTTTATCTTGGTGATTGAGTGGCGAATTGCAATTTTGTATCTGATTTCTTTTGTAGTTATTCTGAGCTTTAGCTTGAGGGATTTAAAGCGGCTGATTTGGCAGGAAACTATTCTGGATAAATATGGAGAGGATACTGAAAGTCGCAATTCTGAACTGATCACCAACATCAAAACGGTGAAAGCATTTGCGACAGAAGCTAAAGAATTGAAGCGGCAAAAGCAACGTTTGGATCGTGAACTAATGGTAGTTGAGTATCGTGTCCACAAAGGTTATACCAAACTGGCTACTTGGCAAAGGACTGTAATCCAGTTTTGCGTCTTTACTATCCTGGGTTTGACTCTAGCAGCAACAGTAGATGGAAGAATTTCTCTCGGTCACTTTGTCATGACCTTAACTCTTTCTAGCATGGCTTATGCCGAATTACAACCTATTAGCAATTTGGGAGAAATTTTTGCCCGTCGTTATTCTTCGATGCTACGGTTTCACGAATTTCTCCAAGAGCCAACTGCACCTGATTCAGCTAGTCTTTTAGAAGAGAGGAATCAGACAGAATCACCTTATAAATTCACTGGAAAAGTCGAGTTGTCGCACGTCAGTTTTGGATATGATGCTAACCGTCAAGTTTTGCAAGATATCAACTTGTTGATTGAGCCATACCAAACGGTGGCATTAGTGGGGCGTTCCGGTTCTGGTAAGTCTACTTTAGTGAAATTGCTGTTGCGATATTTTGAACCTCAAGAAGGTCAAATTCTGATTGATGGTCAAGATATTCGCACTTTGAATGTAGGTAAGTATAGACGAAGGCTAGCGATCGTTCACCAAGAAGTAGACGTTTTTAACGGTACCATATTGGATAACCTGACTTATGGTAGAACGAATGCCAGTTTGGAGCAGGTTCAGGAAGCGTGTAGGATTGCCAGAGTCGATGAAGTCGTGCAGCACTTACCTCAAGGTTATTACACCGTCGTCGGAGAACGAGGTGTGAGGTTATCTGGAGGACAAAGACAGCGCTTGGGAATTGCTAGGGCGTTGTTAGTGGAACCAGACGTGCTGATTTTTGATGAAGCCACCTCTAGTTTAGATTATGAGTCTGAGCGTTCAATTCAGCTAGCGATGCGATCGATTCAGGGCACTTGCACCACCATTGTTATTGCCCACCGTTTAAGCACAGTGCGGGAAGCTGATAAAATTGTCGTTCTGGAGCAAGGAAAAATTGTAGAAGTGGGTAGCCACGATGAACTCTTGCGTCACGAGGGCATTTACCGCCGCTTGCACTCCCTGCAAGAAACAGGAGAACTCCTGAGTTAGGGGACGTACACATTTTGGATTTTAGATTTTAAATTTTGGATTGATTCCATGAATGAATCCGCTTGATTAAATCGACTTTATTCACAAAGGTCGATTTTTTTAATAGACATCTCCAGAAATTAAATATGTGTTATCTAGAACCCTTTCGCGCCTATTCCACGGCACAACTAATATTATCAAGTGAGGAATTTGCTGCTATTCAACAATAAAAGCGTCAGCCGAAATCGAAGCGGCAGCGCATTGAAATTCGTTTTACGCGCTTGGGTGAAGCGTGATAAGTAAAGTAAATAATCCATTTCCCACTACTGGAATACTAATTAAGTAATCGAAGTCTTGCAATAAAAAAATTAAGATTTACTCTTATCGGCTTCTTTCTGCGCTGCCTCACTATATTTCTTATATAGTTGAGTACGAATCTTAGCTTCTTGATAACGGCTGTGCTTTTGTGGCACCGTACTCATTAAATCTGAAGCCCGTTGCCACTTAGCAGCGATCTCTAACCACTGTGTTGAGGTTGTAGCTGTTTTCCCAGATGCAGAAGCGAGGTTGGCAATTCGCACAGATATTGGAAATGGATCATCAGATGGCTCAGAAAAACTATTGTTAGGAGCAGGGGATGGTGTTTGGGCTTGCCTATCGTTAGTATTTTCTGTAGTTAAAGATTTGGAAGTTTCTAGTTGTATTAGGTTTTTCAGTTTATTACCTAGCTGGGCATAAACAACCCAACTAAGCAACAACAGTGAGCAGAAACCAGCCGCTGCTAATATGTTTGCTTTCGGTTTATTTTTGTATTTTTCTTTGTTAATGAGTACTAAAGGACGAGAGACTGAAGTTTTAGGAAAATTTGGTTTTCCTAGTTCAGCTTGAGCTTCTGTGAAATCTTTAATTAATTGCTTTACAATATTAGGCTGAATTAACGTAATTTCCTGTGACCAAAGCAATTGATTTTCGCGATCGCTATCTATTTCTTTTAGCCACAGTAATTGTTGTTCTCGAACAATCCGACTGTTGATCTTGACGCGGCGAATGTAACGCGGGGCGATGGACTCAAGAATTTGCTGGATTTGTTCTACGAGGGGAGATTGCTCAAGTTGCTCTACTCTAGCCGCCTCGCACAGGAGTTGTAAGACACCATCAGAAAAAATGGCTCTAGTTCTGACACCAGACTTGGCTAGCTTTTCGTTCAATAGCTGAATAATCGCTGCAACGCTTCCTTGGTGAGCTTGCCAAGCGATATCGTTTATCCGGTCTACCACCTGAAATTTAGTGATAGCTCTTCCACCCTGACTGATTAACGTACTCATTAATTTAGGGACTCTTTTCTACTGACCTTGATCTTGTCTTCGATTTTACGAGTAAAAAGATGAGTTGCCAAATAATATCATAAATATAGAGCATAGAGCCTTTCTTTTTGGTTTGGTAAGGACGCTCGCTCACGCTCAGTTAATTTGACGCTCCCACACCTTGAAAGCAGTGAATTATTGGGCTGAAACTGCGCTTTCAGGGTAATGCCCATGCTGACGGACAAGTTACCTGTTTGACATAGTACACGATCATGTCTTTTAGCGATCGCCTTTAGTCAGTTTGAGGTAAGTGAATGCACTCTGCTGCCGATACCAACTCTTCTGGAATCAGCAACTTTTCTCCAGTGTCTTCTCGATAAAAACCAATCAGTTGCCCCTCTATTTGCAAGCGCAGCTGCAAAGGTTCACATCGACTATCTGTAATTGGCTCATACACTTCACCTCGCAGTCGATAGCCTTGTAATTGCTGCTTAATCCACTCTCCCTTGGGATCAAATAACCAGTATTCCAGTACCCCTAATTGCCCAATGCCCAGTTCCCAATCCCCTACAGTATTGTTCAAATACCAAACAAAATAGCTGTATCAGGATACTTTTGTGAGTAATTATCGTTTTTTTTGCCTTTTTTCGATAATGGCAATACTAATTAGCACAGCGATCGTTACATTAGAAGATATATAACTAAAAATCATTGTTGATTTTTATTCGTCCGCAGTTCAAACAAAACTATGAGTGCAAGTACCATTATTTCCCATAATCCCTTACTCCAAAGCACTGGTTTACCTCCCTTTGCAGAGATTAAACCAGAACGTGTAGTACCAGCCTTCAATCAGTTGCTGGCAGAACTTGACCAGCAGCTTGCCACCTTAGAAGCTAATGTACAGCCTACTTGGAGTGGTTTAGTAGAACCCTTAGAAAAGCTGACAGAACGGCTTACCTGGAGTTGGGGGGTGGTAAATCATTTAATGGGCGTTAAAAATAGCCCAGAACTGCGCGAAGCTCATGAAATCGTACAGCCACTAGTCGTACAGTTTATCAACAAGCTCGGTCAAAGCCAACCTATCTACAATGCTTTTAAAGCACTCCGTAGCAGTAATCGTTGGGCAACTTTAGAATTAGCCCAACAGCGGATTGTAGAAGCAGCGATTCGAGATGCAGAACTTTCTGGTGTTGGCTTACAAGGAGAAGCAAGAGAGCGTTTCAACACCATTCAGATGGAGTTGGCAGAACTTTCAACCAAATTCTCTAACCATGTACTTGATGCCACGAAAACCTTTAGCTTAACCCTGACAACAAAAACGGAAATTGACGGTTTACCACCAAGTTTGGTTAGTTTAGCCGCCCAAGCTGCACGAGCCGCCAAAGAAGAGAACGCCACACCAGAAAATGGCCCCTGGCGCATTACTTTAGACTTCCCCAGCTACGGCCCTTTCATCCAGCACAGCACCCGTCGAGATTTGCGTGAAAAGCTCTACAAAGCTCATATCACTCGCGCTTCTAGTGGTGATTTAGATAACAACCCGTTAATTGTGCGTATTTTGGAGTTACGGCAAGAACTCGCAGATATACTTGGCTTTAAGAGTTTTGCCGAGTTAAGCCTTGCAAGTAAAATGGCTCCTAATGTTGAGGCAGTGGAAGCACTATTAGAAGAACTACGCCTGGCCAGTTATGACGCTGCTGTCAAAGACTTAAAAGAACTCCAAGCTTTTGCTGCATCATCCGGAGAAGGACATCAGGATTTAAAACACTGGGACATCAGCTTTTGGGCAGAACGCCAACGAGAAGCAAAATTTGCCTTTACCGCTGAAGAATTGCGTCCCTACTTTCCCCTTCCCCAAGTGCTAGATGGCTTGTTTGGACTTGTGAAGCGGCTGTTTGGTGTTACTGTAACTCCAGCCGATGGTCAAGCCCCAGTATGGCATGAGGATGTCCGTTATTTCCAAATAGCTGATGAAACTGGTTCTCCCATAGCCTACTTCTATTTAGACCCCTATAGCCGTCCAGCAGAAAAACGCGGTGGTGCTTGGATGGATGTATGCATCAATCGTGCCAAAACTGAAGATGGTGCATCTGGCATTCGGTTGCCTGTAACTTATTTGATATGTAACCAAACTCCCCCAGTAGATGGCAAGCCGAGTTTGATGACTTTCTATGAAGTAGAGACTTTGTTCCACGAGTTTGGTCATGGATTGCACCACATGCTCACCAAGGTTGACTATAGTGGAGCCGCAGGTATCAACAATGTCGAGTGGGATGCAGTGGAACTACCCAGTCAGTTTATGGAAAACTGGTGTTATGAGCGACTCACTTTCTTTGGTATGGCTAAACATTACGAAACTGGAGAAGCTTTACCGGAGCATTATTATCAAAAGTTGCTAGCGGCGCGTAATTATATGAGTGGTACTGCCATGTTGCGGCAAATTCACTTTAGCAGTATTGATTTAGAACTACACTACCGCTATCGTTCCGGTAGCGATGAAACTCCGGCAGATGTGCGTTATCGCATAGCTAAGACTACTACTGTTTTACCACCACTTCCAGAAGATTCAATGTTATGTGCTTTTGGACATATTTTTGAGGGTGGTTATGCAGCAGGTTACTACAGCTATAAGTGGGCTGAAGTACTTAGCGCTGATGCTTTTGCCGCTTTTGAAGAAGCGGGGCTAGAAAATGAAGAAGCTATAAAAGCTACAGGTCGGCGTTATCGGGATACGGTGCTAGCACTCGGTGGTGGCAAGCATCCAATGGAGGTGTTTAAAACTTTCCGGGGTCGTGAACCAAGTACGATCGCTTTGCTTAGGCACAATGGTTTAGTGAGTGCTGCTGCACACTAAACAACACCTCTGTAGAGATGTTGCATTCCAACGTCTCTACATCAAAATTTTTGCAAATAATCCTTAACTGAACATTTTTTTCGTAGTCTAAGGTGTTTCTGGAAGAATAGGTTCACCGGCAACATCATCTAAGCGGATGCTGCCTAACAAATTTCGCCACTCTGCTTTTAGTGCCGCATCTTGAGGATTTTTTTGACGTAGTTCAGCCAGCGTCGTCAATGCCTCGTACCATATCCCCTTTTGGGCATAGATAGCATAGCGCTTTAGAGGTTCTGTAGTTTGTAGCTCTTTGACTGTGGCTGGATTCAGTTCGATTCGTTGTATTACCCCTTCAACAAAAGTTGGGGGAGAATTCTTTTCCTTGTCACAGTTAATGGTGAAAAACCAGCGGTATTGTTTGTTTACTGCTAAAGCGGGAGCAGTGGTAGGCAAAGAAACGCGGATGATTCCTGGCTTATCCGAAAGAGCGATCGCCTTTTGGTAAATCTCATTAGAGTCCTGATCTTGCAGCACAAATTCAACTGCATAAGGCGAATCTTTGGTATATGGCACATAGAAAAACCAACTTGGGCGTTCTACTGTTGTTTGTCCCCAGACATTAATTACTGAGTTATCTTCCTCAGTAAAGGACACTAAAGCAGTCAGGTCAAGTTTAGTCGGTGGACATGCAGCCACTTCCCCGCGCTTCGCTCCACCACGAACGCGACCTCCAGGAGGGGAGCCAGCTGGAATTGGAGGTTGATTAAAGGTTGTGGCTTGAGCGAGAGTCGTTTTAGGATCAGAGCGTAGGCGTAGCCCGCCTTCGGCAGCGCTACGTGAAGAACCAAGAGTTGGTTTCGCCAGTACTGGAGTCAGGCTAGCTAATAAACTTGTACAGCTAAAAGCTAATACTAAAAACAGTTTTATCGATTGTGAATTTGAATTCATAAAAACCTGACCTCATCCGATTTTAGATTTTAGATTGGGCATTAGTTATTCTCCCTGACTCCCCATTCACCACCCGCGCTTCTGTTTTTGAATTATTATAAATTGACATCAAGCCCCCCATAACTACCAGCGATAAAGCCGACGGTATAAACGGCACCCAAGCACCCGAAATTAACAGACCAAAGCAAACTACATACAAAACGCTAGAAGTAATACCGATTGCCAACGCCAACCAGGGTAACGAAAGCCGGCGCCAAGCCAAAACTCCCCCGATCAAAGACCAGCCCCAAATCCAGGCCACCTCCGCCCACCATGACCAAGCCCGCAGCAACGGCCGCCCATCCTGGACTGCACCAAGGATCTGGCTGACCATCTGAGCTTGTACCAGCACTCCTGGCATTTGCTCATCTAAAGGAATGCCATAAGGTGTCGGCCAAGTATCTGGAGAATCCCCTTTTGCTACCACACCAATTAGAACAATCCGGTCTTTAATCGCGTTGGGGTTAATCGGACTAGATAAAAATTGTGTTAGCTTCACCTGTTCGGCGATCTCTTTTGAAGAACGATAGTTGAGTAAGATTTGACCGCCATTAGCATCAATATTTTGATAGCCGCCACTACGAGGTTTCAGATTCGGAAAAATAGTCTTACCCAACTGCAAATTTCCTTCAGGGGTGAACTTTAGTTGAATTCCTGAAGAGCGGAGATAGAGGGATGCTAGTTGTAAACTGAAGGAATAAGGGGCAGAACACAATGATGTCGTCTCCTGATTCATGAACAGAAGATGCCGACGAATAACTCCATCGCGATCGTGAATAAAGTCACTGAATCCCAGATTTTCTGGGGGGATTTCTGGTGGCGGCTTAATGCCTTTGATATTTCCTGAGCTATCGCTCCCCTTGCATACGCCAACCAAGTTCTGAGTTTGCTGGAGACGAGTAATTAAATCTGGCTCTTTGGCCTGAAAATCACGGTATACATCCAAGCCGATCGCCCGCGGTTGGTACTTATTCAGTTTTACCAGGAGTTTATTGAGAGATTTTTCGGAAATAGAAGCTCCGATCAAGGACTCGTTATTTTGTCTTTGAATTGCCAGATCATCATCGTCAATTGTGATGATCAACAGTCGGGGATCGAGACCTTCGGCAGGGCGCGATCGCATCATCAGGTCAAAGGCTTGAATCTCTGGATTTTCCAGCAATCCTACCAATCTCACGCCACAAACCAAGAATGTAACCGCCAAGCTGGATAACAAAGTTCTCTTAAATCTGCGTCTAGTAGACAGAGCTAAATTCGGTATATCTTCGCTTTTGGTAGACCTTAATTCATCCCAAGTCGGTGGTATCTGCGCCGGATTTTGGCAAATCATTGGTAGCCAAGTTGCACAAGGAAATCGATCCTCAAGTCCTTGCAAGCGTTCCCGCGCTTGGCGTACCGCTTGATATAAAGACTCGCCACCGGCAAAGCCTTCGAGAAAATACTTTAAGAACTCCTTGGCAACCTGATCTGGGACAGGTTCGCGCATGACGATCATTTGAGGAATTTGCAAATCAGCCAATTCTCGCGCCAATCCCAATCCATCACAGGAGTTGAATATAGCTAATTGCAAACCATTTTCAATGGCTTTTTTGAGAGCGTACTTTAACTCGCCAATGGTCAGACTATCAGTTCTATTCAGGTAAATTCGTCCGGTTTCTCCATTTTTGTTACTGGAACTGTGTCCGGCAAAGAAGAGAATATCCCAGTTTTTTCCCCAGAGATGGTCAGTCAATTCCTTACGCTGTGGTTCTACTAGAAAGCTAACCTCTGCGTTACTACACTGTTGCAGTAAAGCTTGATCGGCTTGGGTGTCAATCCCCTTACTATTGCCCACAATTGCCAAAATGTTGACTAATTGATTGGAAGGGCGTGGCTTCTGAATGCGATCGTAGGATGGTGAAGAAAGGGCGATTTCAGCTTTGGGATAGCGTTCTAACAAGTCCCACAAATGCCAGGGTAATAGCTGCAATTGGCTATTTTCTGTTTGTAAAATTACCCGTACTTCTTCCGTGGACGATAATCTTTCTAACCATTTTTCCCTCAAAGGGCGAAACTCCTCTGCTCGCAGCCAGGTATTAAAGCGTGCCCGCAAAATATGAGAAGCGTTTTCGCAGTCTTGAACCATTGATACATTCGTCACCTGCATTTGGTCAGCATGGAGACGATAACGATTGCCTATCTGCCGATAACTAGACTGCCAATGACTATAATAAAGCGGCATTTCAGGGAATGAAGGTAGCCTCCCTGTGATTTCTGTTGCAGCCCGCTCGTGTTCTTCACCAATTTGGAGGGTGAGAGCAAACCCTTGCTCAAAACTACCTTCTCCGAATTTGATCACCACTAACTTACCCATAACCGTCGCTATCTCCCTGTGCAAGATCACGCCCTGTTCTAATGTCTGAATGCAAGCACCACAAGCGTCTACAGACTTTTTCCCAAATCCCCAAAAGCAGCCTTGGATTTTTAATTTTTAATTTTTAATTAACGAATTACCATTTAAGAAATTATCGACAAAGAGGGAAGATAGCTACATATTTCAAATTCGGAAATATTCGGTAATGCTGGTATTATCCAAGGCTACCCTAACGCTAAATTGCTCTGTGGGTTCACCACGAAACTGTAACTGAATGTAGTTGTCTAATTTTCTAGATTGAGCGTCTAGAAATATTGTTCCAGAACTATCTAGAACAGTGAGATGAACTCCTAGCGGCAAGTAGATTTGATTTCCAGTGGCGTGCAATTGGAGATGAATATTAGTTTGTTGATCCTTTTCGGGGCTGATTTCCACAATCAACATCACAGGTTGGTTGAGAATTTGGATACCTAAATCAATCAGTTTTGCCCGTTTAGTAATTGATTCTAGTCGGTTAAGAGCATCTGGTTCCAAAGTTTCAATACTGCGAAAGGCATAAGTGGGTCTGAATTCCGGCACATTCCACAGCGATTCAATAGTCTGCCAGCCAGTCTCAAATATACCAGCAAACCACTGACTCAAATTCACTAGTGAATTAACTGGGGATTGGCGCAGTTGCCAAATGTGGTCGATAAACGCTTCTAATGGTTGCAGTTGCGCTAAAGGCAGTGTTTCAGTTGCGACACTAGGGATAAAACCAAGCAGTTTCGCTTCTTGGAGCGATTCATCAAATTGAACTACTAAATAACCCACCCGTTCTTTCCAAGTTTCTGGAGGAATAGAACATATCTGCTGATCTAGATGGACAGGACGACATTCCAGACGGCCAATTGAGGGCACCTCTAAGTCAGCTACATTCGCACAAAGTCGTATGATGGGGTTCCAACTGTCACTACCTTGAAGGTCAGTAGGAATATCCATCATCTGCAAGTAGTCATTCACCACCCATACAGCCAGAGTATTCAGCCGGACTTGCTCTGCTTTTTCAGTATTTGGCTGCTGGTCAGCAAATTGCTGGGCAGTTATGCGAGCTGTTTGGGAAATCGGCAATTTTAAAACGAAATCGTCTAGCTGATAGGTGGAGTTATTCATAAGTCAATCTCTAGGGATCAATGCTGCTATGTATCTATCACCCATATTGACTAAATTTATGCCACAAAATTGAATACTGGAAAAAGAAAATTGGGCATTGGGGATAGGGCATGGGGCATGGGGTATGGTTATTTTTCTTCTCCCCTCATCTCCGTTGTCTCCCTCATCTCCGTTGTCTCCCTCATCTCCCTCATCTCTCTCATCTACGATTGCTCCCCTGCTTCCCCTACTTTCCCAACGCCCCCCAATGCCCAATCCCCAAATCACAACCAATTGCCAATCAATACATAGGCAGACCAAAAGCTTGGCGCTCTGTAGTTGGGATGTTTCAGCAGTTTTAGCTGGGCACGGTGGACTGCTTCTGCTTTGGTGATTTTGCCACTCTTGAGTTCTCGATAGAAGACACTAACAAACATCGCTGTTGATTGATCATCAATCTGCCACAGGGAAGCTATGGTACTACGTGCCCCAGCTCGTACAGCTGCTCCTGCTAGACCGAGTGCTGCACGGCTGTCTCC
The DNA here is from genome assembly GCF_036917935.1 of Nostoc sp. Taxonomy (GTDB): domain Bacteria; phylum Cyanobacteriota; class Cyanobacteriia; order Cyanobacteriales; family Nostocaceae; genus Nostoc. The sequence goes on from NZ_JBALEL010000012.1 coordinate 117,595, forward strand.
TGATGCTGTCTGACAAGCACTCAAAACTAATAGTTCTACTACGGTTTTACTCTGACTGCGGAAGAGAGTATCAAAATCTTTGACATTGATCTGACCATCAAAATCTAAAATAAAAGTGTCTTCAAGGCGGGAACTAAACTGACCGTGGGTTGCCAAATGAACTATGTTGAATGAAGCACCACCAATTTCACTTTCCAAATTCTTTTTCTTAAAATCCCCATCCAGTAGGCTGGTTGTCGAGACTCCTGCTTTAGTAATGCCGTCAAATTCAGATTTGATCGCCAGCAATGGTGCAAACTTGGGAAATCCTGGGGGCGGCTGAGTCAGTCCTGCGGTTAGCGCTCTGAGCTGCTGTTTTACCAGCGGTTTCGGGTCGAGGAGTTGTAGACCGACGCTTAGGGCGATCGCATATTTTTCTACCAAGTATTGTTTACCATCGTAGAGAGCTGCCATTGGTAAATTGCGTAATGGGCCATCCAAAACGAATACTAGAGTATCGACGCCACTTTTTTGCAATTGTGACTCAATGGGTTTAAGCAGCCAGTTGTAAACTTCTTGCGATTGAGTTTGGACAATCTTAGTAGCAGTAGGGTTGACAAGATTTCTTCGCAAATCGACTAAGAGTTTCTCTACTTCTGCTTGGGAAATCTTGGTACTGTAGCTTTGCAGGGATTGTTTAGGAATTTTGACAATTACCTGGAGTTCGTCACGAAGAATAATTGGATAAAGGATGGCAGCCTTGGAATTATCTTGGTCTACGACTCGATCGAGGGCTACTCTCTGACCTTGCAGACAAGCTTCCCGAAAGAAGTCGTCTAATTCTGCTAGTTGGAGTGCTTCAATCCGCTCGCGTGCTTTCTCCAATATTGTTTCATTTGGTTTTCCTTGTTGAGATTGCAGCAGTAACTCTACTGACTGGCGGTAGACGGGTTCTACGCTGTCCCGGAAGTTGAATTGCACATCCTGATTCACTACATCTTTATTGGCTACTAAATCTCTGCGGAGAGACTTGAGAGTGTCCACAGCAGCATCATAAGCGGCGATCGCACCATTAATATCTTTTTTTGCCCAGAGCAATCTACCTAACTGCCATTCCAAGCTATAGGTAATTTCTGGTGTATTGCTACTCTGTGCCAAAGCTAATCCTTGCCGCGTCAGGTCTTGCGCTTCTGACCACTGTCTAGTTTCTTCGTACAAGCCGCCTAAACTCTTCAGAGCATAAGCCTCTGCCCGCTTGTCCCCTAAACTGCGGGATTGCTGGATGGCACTAGCGAGTAACTTTGCTGAGTCTTTTATACTGAATCCTGAGTAAAAATTCTGACTTGATGCTTGCAATACACCACTCTTGACTTTTGCTAAACTTTGTGAAAAGTTAACAGCAGCGTAAATACTCGCACGGCTGAGGGGGAGTTGCTGGAGTTGGGACTCAATCGGCCGCAAAAGAGTTTGAACTTTGGCCCATTGTTGATCTTCAATCAGTAGTCCCAGGTGATTGAGTTGCGCTTGGATTTTTGTCAGGGGCGACGGAGATGCTGCGACTGTTTGTTGATAATAGGCGATCGCCTGTTGCTTTTGGTCTTGTTTACGGGCAATATTCCCCAAGCTGAACAGACTAGCCCCAATATCAGCGCTTGATTGCAGATTTTGAGCAATGATCAGACTTTCTTCTAACGCTTGGCGTGACTTTTTGAAATCGCCCAATACCAAAAGGGTATCACCGAGCGATCGCAAACTCACTGTCTTTTCTATAGAATCTGGTTGAGATTTTAACGTCTGACTGATTTGATCGAGTGTTTTGACAGACCGAGGGTAAAATCCTTGGCTGCGCCACGCCTGTGCTTGATTGATTAGCGATCGCACCACGCCACTTTTATTATCTGCTTGCTTGTAAATTTCTTCTGCTTGCTGCCAAGTTGCCAAAGCCGCCTCAGACTGTCCCATTGTCAGTTGCAGACGACCTTGAATATCTAGTGATTGGGCAAGTATTTGCAGATTTTGGTTTTTATCCTGTCCTTTGAGTAAATTTAAGCTCTCTGTAATTGCCTCCTGCGCCTGACTCCATGCACCAAGTTGCTGGTAAGCGAGGGAAAGATTACTCAGTGTCGCGGCTAATGTCAGGCTCTCCCCTTGCTGCTTATATATTTGGACAGCCTGTTGTAACACTTCTACAGCTTTGGCAAAGTTACCAGTACTGTATAAAAATTTACCCTGTTTTAGTAGTGAGGCGGCGTCAGTGGTCACAACCAGTGATGTCAGACTGTTTATTGGCTGTTGGGATGAGGAATTGATTGAACCAGGAACTTTTGCTAGCACCGGTGAACCGACAATGCATAGCAAAGCGATCAGGAAGTACAAAGGCAAACGTAAAAAGTGAGCCAGCGCGGTAAGCCAGTGCGCCCTTGCGGTTTTGCGACTTGTACCCCTGCTTTTAAACTTTAGAGAATTCGCGCCCAAAATCCTAGTTGTTTTAGCCATGAGCATGACAAGAGGTAGATAATAACCAGAAACGCATAGGATGAACTATAGGTGCTTTGGCTACCAGGGTAATGTTACCATTCCTATCCCTCACCGATCTCTGAGCTTCCACAATCTTATTTATTAGCAAAGTATAGTTAAAAGGCGATCGCTAACCTTAACCAAAAACCCACCGAAACAGTGCCGGGTAAAAAGTAAAATTAACTAGGCTTAGGCATTAAATCAATTCCCACAAGTGAGTGCCTCGGCTGAAAATGAGAAGATTTATAAGTAATACTTATTACTCAGCCCTGGCTCAACCCTAGCTATCCGCTAACTGCACTGATCATAACAATCCCTCCAATTCTGCGAATTTACGCAAACGCGGTAAACATTGGCGCTGATAAAAACTGCTTAATGTCGGAATTGACAACCCAAATTCTTCAGATAAATCTTTCCAGCTAACTTCCGGTGGTAAGCGTTTGAGAATTAACACCTGACAATTCACATCTGGACGCCCTTTAATGTAAGTATCGCGCAGTTCTCCATCAGAATCTGCCTTCACCCATATCTCCAAGTCTTCCAGAATCGGAGGTGCTTGGGGACTAGCCTGTAGGTTATCTACAGGGTCAATGGTTTCACTTGTTCCACCTGATGTAGACTGACGAATTCTCAGAGGGACTGTTGTGGCTTGTTCCCGGTTCTGGTTAAGGTAAAAGTCTTGTAGTCTCCGTTTTAGGTAAGCGTTCAGCCAGGTGATGACACTGCCATAAGTGGGATCATATATTTGACCTGTCAAACCTTCACAAACATTGCGACAGAAATACAACCAAGTTTGTTGTAGTGCGTCTTGATAGTAGGGAGTAGTTTCCCTCCAGAGTCTACTTGCTGTCAAGCGAATAATTTGCGTGAGCAGCTTCTGACGCTGAGGGCTTCCAGGTTGGTGTCCACAGGCTTCTGTAACTAAGCGGCGTAGCTGTTCATCGAATTGAACCATGACAATCTTGGCGAAGAAAGCAAGAATATCTTAGTATTGCGTATAACAACGCCCTAAAAATTACCTTTGGTCAAGATGCTGGATCTTTTTTAAAAGGGAATGGAGAATGGGCATAGACCATTGGGAGGTTTGAGGCTCTGACCCCTACCATATTGAGTATATTCAGGGTAGGGAGTACCGCGATGCATTCAAAATGACTTGAATGCACATTTATTTAAGATTTTGAAACAGCAGTAATAGTTTTTTCTAATGACTGCAATGCTGTCAATAATTTGTCTTTTTGGGGTTTAGAAGCTTTAAGTTCTGCTGTAACCTCATCCAGATTTGTCTCTATAGTTTCATAATTATTACGAGATTTAACTTTGATACCGTCCTCAACTTCTTTCCAAGCATCTTCAAATTTGTCAAATTCTTTTTTAGCTTGAACAAAGTTACCAGATGTAACTGCGGCTTTAGTTTTGGATACTATAGTTAGTAAATTATTATTACCTGTAGTGGTTGTTGTCGCTGGGGCTGATGCTACGCTAGCATTAGGAGTCACCGCTGGGGTAGTAGTAGCTTGTTCGGGACTGTTGCAGCCTACCAAAGCTAGTAAGCTGATACCTGCAACGATCGATATTAGTTTGAAACGCTTCATTGTAAAACTCCTCGATTAATTATTAAGCTGTAGTTGACGAAAGTAAATAGTCTGCTGTTTGCCAGCATGAACAGCAACATTTATGAGACTAGTCTCTACTAGATAAATATATCACTTAACCCTATACTTATTTTTAGAATAAGTTTGCAAAGGTAAAGAACATACGTCGAAAACTCAAAGCCGCAGTAGCAAAACATGATTTTATCGAAACTGTTTACCTGCTTGGTATCGGCTTAACCAAAACTTCTAGAAATAAAACCAAACTTGTGGTTAAAAAGCTGATCAAACCTTGGCGGGGGGGAAATATTTTAGTTAACCACCAGTTTCGCGCTACCTGTTGGCGACTACTGTTATAGCGGTTCTGGCTTGAGTGAGATACAAGAACCCCACCCCCCTCCCCGCAAGCGATGAGGGGACTATAATGTACCTTATTTAGGAAACGCTATATCTTATTTGTTGGTGATCATGCTGGAGATGGGACAGCTAAGAATAACCTCGCTTCTTGGAAACAGGTAAATCGTCTTTTATCTGTCTGCCTTGTCTCTGGTTATACAACACTTGATGCCAACAGCAAAAATCGCTCTCAACCTTTTGAGAAAGTCAGCTTAGTGATGAATCGACGTGAATTTTTTGGCGAAAAAAAGGTAACATAGGATGGGAATTTGACTAATTTTTTATACAGGAGATAATAATTTTAGGCATTGCTTCCTTTGCAGGATAAATTGGCGGTTGTAAGCATCGAAATTTCGATCCATATTGGATTAAATTATCCTATGATTCAGCTACGCCCAATTTTAATAACCACTTGTATAAAAATAATAACCTTGCTGGAAGATTACTATGAAACGAGCATTTCGCAAGTATCACCGCACGATTGGCATCATTATTTGTCTACCTTTAATATTAACTGTATTGACTGGAATGCTGACAACTATTGTTAAGGAATGGCCGATTAGCACTGGACTTTCTTCTAGTTTACTGTTAAAAATCCATACAGGAGAAATTTTACATTTACAAGCGATTTACCCAATTTTGAATGGATTGGGATTGATTGGTTTGCTGGTGACAGGAATGAGTATGTCTGGATTATTTGCTCAGAAAAAACGGCGCGACATCAATAATTAAGATTAGCTTATTCGAGATTTTAGCAGGTTGTGTGAGGAGTATTTTCAATAATACCTTAAGACTTATAGCGTTTCCCATTCAGATGCGGTACAACATTTATCACGGGGTGTAGGGGCACGGCAGTGCCGTGCCCCTACGGGTGTACCTCACTCTCCTCAATATAATCCCAGCCAGGATAGGAAATTTTCCCACCAAGAATATGTGAGATTACCTACACTCAACTTCATTTTGTTGCGAATATCTTGGATTTTCCAGTTAGTTAGTTTAGCTAGAGTTTGCGCCTCTTGTTCAAAACGTTTGGCTAAAGACCGCTTATATTCTCTACCAGCCTGACATTTGAGTTCCCCTTGAAACGGATGTTGTAAAACATAACGTCCTTGGAAAGATTCACTGTTGGCAGTTTGTTGAAATATCAAGTCTTCAGGGAATTTGTCGCGGGTGTAGCGAACGTGCAACCGGGAGATGAAGACATTATTACTTGTAGGAAAGGAACGACGAAAGCCGGGTTTTACTGGCACATCGCTTGTAGAATTATCATCTAGCCAAAATACACCTGCTTGCTTGAGTTCCTCTGGGGTTAGGGGTTCGGCAGAACAAGGATCGCAACTACCCATATCCCAAGCGTATTCTAAAAAACCAACTTTCCTGTCTTCTTTGGTGTAGACAGTTTGAAACATAGATTTGTAGAATTCACCAAATTCATCTTTGACAAACAAGGGAATGTTCGCGTCGGAGGGGATTTTCACCGTCCGGTAGTTAGTGATTTCTGCCTGTCCTTGGGGCGAGAGGATGTAGACAATCAAATCCTGCTCTGTCGTGGCATTGATCATGCCCAAACGAATTGGCAGCATGAATTTGGGTGATTGGTAGGAAATTTGTAGCGGACGGAGGAACTGATAGCCAGATTGCTCGAATTTATCTAAGTTGACTTTGGCAACAAAGAATTTCATTGAGGAGCGAATGTAAGGCTGAAGTAACTGTTTGGCACCTCTGGGGATTTTGTAGCCACTGCGTTTTAGCCAAGTTTCCAGTCCGCCAGATTCTTTCGCACTGAGGATCACAATGTCGTATTCGCCAACGTTGAAACGTGCTTCCACCGTTACACCCAAACTAGCATCGCCCCTTGCTCTCCCCGCCTCACTTCTGGCTGCTGCTGGCGCTGGTGCTGTATCCATCAAATCGGTATTACCTGTTGGGGCACAAGGATCTGAGTCAAAATATTCTACCAATCGCGGCGCACTAAAAGCATCTAGCCGCTCAATAATCTTCGGTTCAGTAACGCGAACTTGCTCTTTTTGCAGCACCGTTGGCACAGGTATTACTATTGCAAAATCTTTGACTTCGCCTTGAAAATCGTTTGCCATTGTTAGGATAGTGCGATCGCCATCCCGTGCGATCACCACCTGAGAAGCTTTGTTATACAGTTTTGTATCAGCCTTGGCTACATAAAATCCACAAAATGCCCAAGCTGCGGGTGCAAAGCACAAAACAGCTACAATCGCTAACAATAATGGTGTTAAAAGTCGAAAAATCTTCATTTTATACCTCTACTTTTTTAAGTTCTACCCCTGCTCCCTCATCTCCCTCTTGCCAAGCAAACCTTGGGGCTAACCAGAGAACATCTAGCAAGATGCTCAACGGTGCAAGGGCAAACAGCGCCCAGAAAACTGCTGTGGAAACAAAGAAATAATTTCGCAGGATAAAAGTTAATCCGGCGATGCAAACTGCCCAAACTACACGCCCAATTCGGGAATTGGGGATCGATCGCGGATCTGTAATCATAAATAGGGCGAACAGCAGCAAAGACCCGCTCATCAATCGGTGCCAGTAAACATCCCAAGTCCAACCCAACCAGAGATTGCGAATCGCCTCTAGCAAAGAGTAAGCACCCAAAAAAGCTGCTGTGGTGTCCCAGCGACCAATGCGCTGCAAAATCATGCCGCCAGTGCCGACAAATAATAGCCCATACCACCACTCTTCACCCCATTGTCCGGGCGAAACCCAAGCATCGGGGGTGAGAATCAAGGCAGATATGATGCCAAAATTGGCGGGATTGAAGAAATGCTTATCGCCGACTTGGAAGATAAATTTGCTAGCGATCGCAATTGCTGCGGCTATTGCCATTGTCGTCCAGTGGTCAGCCCGCAACAGTAAACTGAGTCCCAGTGAGGTAATTAAAGCACTGCGAAGATTGGTTACTTCTTGTTTGCCTGTTACCCATGACAATATCCATTGAGTTGCTAGACTTGTGGCGATCGCTACCCCAATCAATTCTGGTCGCAGCGTCCAATCTCGTGTACCGATTCCCAAGACTAGGAACAAGCCCAGAAATAAAATCTGATAATCTCGTATATCTTTGAGCAACATTACCCTTTTATTCAGGGATTCCCCGTAGATTTCTCATCAATCTAGACGAGTGCTAGGTCAAATAGTATTGCTGTTACAGATTTTGTTACAAAATAATGCATTGACAGACCAAAGCGATCGCTCTGACGTTTGAACTTTTTATGGTGAATTTTAAAAATAACCAAAAAAGGTAGAGTGCGATCGCACCCTACCTTTTTCAAGTTAATTGACCGAAGAAGCTCTTGAGCAGAGAGATTTGGGCATTGCTGATTAGATGTATGAATCTTGGTGTAGAGACTAGCAATAGCAACGTCTCTACAAAGGTTTTGAAATCACGCAAAATCATTTTCATCCCTGAATTCAGCAACGCCGAGATTTGCTATTTGTAAGAGCTAAATTACTCAAGAGCGTAGGGAAGCCACAGCATAAAGATATGGAATAAAAGCAAAAGATTTATACCAGCACAACGTCCAGATTAACTGAGAAGCCAGAAGGTTTGTTCTCGATGGTTGCGAATTGATACCCTAAGAAGAATAAGTTACCATTAGTGCTGTTGTAGCTGAACTGGTTGTTAGAGCTAGCGCCAAACGCAGACTTGGAAATCTGGATTTTGTCACCCTCTGTCCACTGGAAGTCTTTGATGATGTCGATACCTTCGTATTTGCTATTGAAGACAAACTTATCTGCGCCAGCACCGCCATATAGTACGTCATTACCTGCACCACCATTGAGAACATTATTAGCGCTACTACCAACAATCGTATCGTTGCCAACTGTACCAATTAAATTCTCAATGCTGACCAAGGTATCTGTGAGAGCAGA
>NZ_JBALEL010000013.1:0-45234 GCF_036917935.1 Nostoc sp.
GGGGCAACCTCTCTCAAAGTCCCCCAATTTATCGGGGGATTTAGGGGGATCTAAAATGTTTTGATACCGACAAGAGGACTTTTCAAACAACCTCTCAGCCCGATGTCGCGTATTTCAGCAAAGGCTGCTCAACACTTCACTGTAGTATAAGACTGGTTTAACAAGCTGCTATGATGCCATATAAAACAAGCTTTAGTGGGGATATCCTGGAGGTTTGAGATGATTATCCCGATTTTAGATATGCGTCTATTCCGAGAAAAAGAATGGTTATTTAGCTTACTGATAATATCTCTATTTATATGGCTGATATTTTTGGGAAACTCCCCTTTACGCGATTGGGATGAAGGTACTGTGGCACAGGTTGCCCGTGAAATTTGGCGTGCCCCACTTGGTTCAATGCATTGGCTTTACCCCACCTTGGGAGGAGAACCTTATTATAATAAGCCACCTCTGATGCACTTGTTAATTGCTTGGACTTATTCGATCGGAGGCGTAAATGAGTGGACAACGCGTCTACCGGGTGCAGTCTTAACTGCCTTGGGAGTGCCTTTGCTTTACTTGGTGGGATGTTTGCTTTTTAACCAAAGTTTACCATCTCTGTTTGGGGCTTTAGTTTACCTGACAATGTTGCCTGTGGTGCGTCACGGAAGGCTAGCAATGCTAGATGGTACAACTATTACCTTTTTCTTGCTGCTCTTGTTTTGTTTGCTAAAAGCACGTCAGAATCGTCTGTATGCTCTCGGTGTGGGATTTTGTCTAGGGTTAATCACTCTCACGAAAGGGATGATAGTTTTGCTGCTAGGAGCGATCGCTTGTTTATTCCTGATTGCAGATCGGCAGTTTGCTTTGTTAACAAGCCCCTATTTATTAGTGGGAATATTTTTAGGAAATGCACCAGCGATCGCTTGGTTTGTTGCTCAATGGCAACATTATGGCGAAAGGTTTTTCCAAGTTCATTTTCAAGCACAAACCTTTGATCGCCTTGCACAATCTGTTGAAGGTCATAGTGGGCCTCCCTGGTACTATTTAATTGAGTTAATTAAGTATAGTTTTCCTTGGCTATTATTTTTGCCGGAAGGTCTTTATCTAGCTTGGAAAAAACGTCAGACTTCCTGGGGTCATCTAATTATGATCGGCATAATTGTTTACTTAGGAACTATCTCTTTAATGAGAACTAAACTCCCGTGGTATGTTATGCCTATATATCCATTTTTAGCTTTGGCAATTGGTGCTAAACTTAGTGATATTTGGCAGTACGGTCATTTTAAGGTGCGAAGTTTTACAATATTTCTGGCTATTATTGCTATTGCTGGTTTAGGAGGTTGTGTTTACTTTATTCTTGCAAAGAAAGAGCCTATTTTAATAGTCATGAGCATTGCTTTGGCAATAAGTATGAGCATCGCAGCATGGCTAATTAAACAGCGCGATCGCAACTTTATTCCAGTGTTGTTTTCTGGAATGTACTTAGTTTTAGGACTGTTGATGAGTTCGCAATCATGGATTTGGGAATTAAATGAAGCTTTTCCAGTTAAACCAGTAGCAGAATTAATTCGGGCAAATGTTTCACCAGGAACACAAATTTATACTTCTTTTGCTTATGAGCGTCCCAGTTTAGACTTTTACTGCGATTGCAAGGTAACTGCTGCAACTTTACCAACTTTACAACAAATGTTATTTAATAAATCTTATTTGCTGTTAGACAATGCGGCTTTACAGCAAATCAATTTAACTGGTAGTAAAATTATCGGATCAGCTAAAGGATTGACGCTGATTTCACCATAAATTAAATATGTATAATATCTTACTTTTTTCATTTTAATTAATTCATCATGTCTGGTCGGAAGTTTTCGTCATAAATTGTATCAGTCAAGTTGGCCGTGTCCAAATTACTAAATCAAGAGTAATGGAAGCAAGTACATCTAAGAGGTTGTTTGAAAAGTGGTGACTGAGGTATCCAAAACTTTAGATCCTCCTAAATCCTCCGATAAATTGGAGGACTTTGAGAACGTTATTCCCCCCTTTTTAAGGGGGGCTAGGGGGGATCTAGATACAAGCGTAGACTTTTCAAACATCCTCTAAGGGATTGACTCAAGAAGCTGCTACTGTGTCGATGCTGGTAAATCCTATCGATAATTCCGTGCATCCACCGATACCTACGGTGGCTTGCCCGCAGGGGTACGCCAACGCAATTTCTGGTGCTTGATTCTTGTAGCTACCGATCATGGTGCTACGATGCTTCGTTCGTTACCTGAACAGTGGATTGACTAGATTGGGCTAGATAGATACCTGCTAAAACTACGGCAAAAGTCAGCCAGTCAAACAAACCTACCTGTTCTGAAAAAATGAACCAAGCGAAAATAGAAGCCAGGACTGGTTCGAGGAGAAGCGTGACGGCGACGACGCTTGAAGAGATTCTGCTGAGGCTATAAGCCAAAAGTCCCTGACCTAACACTTGGCAAAAAAGAGCTTGGAAAATTATGAAAAACCAACCCGTCCAAGAATATGGAAACAGCCTATCTTCGAGGAATGGAAGGACGGGTAGTAGAAACATTGTTGTCACTCCACAGCGCCACAGCATGATAGTTGCGGTGCTAAATCTAGTTCGGAGTCGTTCAATCAGCAGCATACACGTAGCCATGAAAACCGCAGTTAGCAATGCTAATGCATCACCCAGTATTTGGTCAGTTGCAAATTGCACCTTATTGAGTTCAAATGCGATCGCACCTCCCAAGGCTATGACCAGACCAATCACGAATCTGTTGTCGAAACGCCGACCGAATAACAAATACCCAGCTAAAGCAACAAATAAGGAGTTCAAATTAGACAGTAAAGCCACATTAGCAACACTAGTTTGACTCAGCGCCCAAGCCCACAAGAGAAGGTAGGTTCCAGCAGAGGTTCCCATTGCCAACAATAGCCACACTTCTTGACTTGTAAAAGGCTTTTGTTCTATCGATTGGTTATCGGACTGTTGATAACGCAAAGCCTCAAGTCCATTCCACAGACCAAAGACAACTGTAGCAATCCAACTGCGATGAAATACTACAGCATTTGCACCAATTTCTTGTTGACACAATTTGGTCAGAGATGGTGCTAAAGATATGGGAATTAGGGCAAATAATAATGAGATAGTTCCTAATAAAGCTGGTGTTTCGGAGAATTGTTGCTTTAGTAACGACAGTTTGGTCGTCATATTTTTAACGAAAGTGTTAACTATACTTTTGACTGATTCCTGGAACGGGTAATTAACAGCAGCTTGGCTAGATACGGCTAAGTATAAACCGATTAAAACTACAGCGAAACCTACCCAATTTGATAAAGTTAATTTTTCCGAAAATATTACCAGAGCGAAAATGCCGCTAAATACTGGCTCTAACAGATGCACCAAGGAGACAACCACAGAGGAAAACTTGGCAAGGCTATAGGTTAAAAGCCCATGACCAAATACTTGGCAGATCAGGGCTAAGGAAATGACCCAAAGCCACCCATTGACTGTAGAGGGGAAAAGCTGATCTTGAGTGAACAAAAGTATGGGGAAGATCGCTAGAGGAGCGATCGCACAGATCCACAACTGGATTGTAGCCGGAGAAAATTTGGTTCGTAATTTTTCTACAATCAGCAGGTATGCACTCAAAAAAATCGCCGAAACGATCGCAGCAAAGCTTCCTTGAACTTCGTCTGTGGCGATTTGCAATTCCTCAAATTCAATGGCGATCGCTCCTCCAAGTGCGATCACCATCCCAATCAGGAATTGGTTCTCAAAACCCTTACGAAATAACAGCCACACTCCTAAGCTAGTAAATATGGGGGCAAGATTATGCAACACACTAGAGATCGCAACGCTAGTTTGAGTCAGCGACCAAGCCAATAAGACTAAAGTTGCAGCCCAAAAAATACCAGCACCAAGCAATAGCCACAGATCCTGACTGGTGTAAGGCTGCTGTTCTACAGGTTTGTCTGAGGAAAGTCGCTGCCGTATCGCCTTGTGTCCATGCCAGACCAAGAAGACCACATTAGCAAGCCAAAAGCGATTAAATACAGTGGCACTGGGGCTGAGTTCAATTTCGCTCAATTTCATAAAAATAGAGCCAAAAGATATGGCACCTACACCTAGAAATAATGAAGCGATCGCTATCTTCGTTTGATTAAATACACTCATTAGGAAATTTAAATGCAACTTCTCATATATATGGATCAAACCCTCTAGCCAACCCAGCGCTCTTGGGCAAATCCTACAGCTATTTTGGCTAGTAGTGTCACAAAAGCACCCAATATTAAATATCCTTGACGAGGATGGCGAGATAGCAGCACACCAATGGCTATATTCAAGGGCACAATACCGTAGGCAAGACGGCTCAAGGAGATAGTACCTCCAGAGGCTAGTAGTAAACCAATACCACAAAAGCCATAGATAACTGTAACTGGGGTCAGTTGCCTGTGTAAGCGCCACAACACATAGCCACCACCCAAAACCATGAACAAGTTGAGCAAGTTATTGATCCACTGTTCGCTTGCCAGAATTAACAAAAATAAGACTAAAGCATAAAAGCCATAAAATAATTTTACAGAATTAAAACGTTGACGGAAACACCATAAAAGATAGCTAATGGCAACAATCACGCCAAAAAATAAGAGATACCAGGGGTCTTCAATCCCACCAGAGGGGTTTTGAACCCAACCATATTGCCAATTTTTTCTACCAACTGCAATTTGCATGAACATATTTAACCAACCCTGCCAATCAAATCCTAGAGTTGGTCGCCATCCCCGTTGTGCTTCGATAAAAGCTAAAGGGTCACCAAAATAAATCGCACAATACAAACTGAATAGAAGTATGCCAATAGCAGTAGTAAAACCAGCGATATAGGCAATGGGTGGTCGGCGTTCTTTCCACGCTGCGATCGCCAATGCTGGAATTAATGCCATACCTGTAGGACGTGTTGCTGTCGCCATCGCGCCCCAAAGGGCAGTCCAGCCATACTGCTTTTGATCAAACGCCCGCAAAGTCGCCGTACTCAAAAACAAATACAGTCCCTCTGTGTAAATCACCCCCGTAAACATCGAAGATGGATACAAAGAAAGCACAGCAGTCACCCAGTGTGCTGCATTGATGCCATAATGCTCTTTGATCCAAAAGTACAAACAGTAAAGCGCTGCAAAAAATGCCAAGTTGTTGACTAACGTGCCTGCTAATTCAAACGGTAAGCCCAACTTCATCAAAACCCAGATGCTTAGGGGAAACAGGGGAAAGAAGGCCAGATTATGTTGTTTGCCGTCATTCACAAATTCATAGCCAGAAGTTGCGATCGCACGGTAATGCATACTATCCCATGCATCAAAAACCCCCCAGCCAAAAGGGGGCAAAAATTCTTCTGTTGCTAACGGTAGCTTTGGCGCAACCAGCAACATAGCAGTCCAGATTAATATTCGGCTGGCAAGCCATATTGCTGCTGGAAACAGGAAATCATTTTTCCATAAAACTTTTTTTATAACTATCTGAACTTTGACCATAAGGTTGAGTGCTTCAACAAACTCCTTTATGCATCCTTTTACATATAGCTACAACACAGCAATTTATGAGTAACATTTTCCATATTAAATCCTCCACCAACATAATTAACAAACTGGACAGAATAGGAAATAATTGAAATTATTTCCTATTTGGTTACTTTTGACAATTCTCTCGGAATTTATCTTTTAAAATATAATATTTATAAATACAATTTTTGTCTAGTTACAGCAGTTACCAGATGTGTAAGGTACAGAAAGAAAAAATTATCCACTCAGGAGCGCACAGCTAGCTGTAGTCCCATATCCGTGTACATCATTCAAATGAAAATCGCTATATATGAATAATGAACAACTTTAGTACTTTAAGTAGAAGGGCTTGATTAAATTAAAGCTTGTAGTAAGCGGCTTTAGTGCTTGAGAATCTTACATAGAGCGATAAATCGCTCACTACGAACAAAAGTTTTATCTTACATTTAATTACGTCTACGTACTTGTAGCTAACAGTCTATCGAGTTGAAATTAACGGATTGGAACTGGTGCAGAGACGCGGGCACGGGGAAACTTCTTTGCTTTCTTAGGATCAATGTATCGATTATAGTGATTGCTGTGATTAAAGAGTCCCAAGCAATTTATAGTGAGAGTTGTCTGTAAATCCTTAAGCAATTGTGAAAGCGATTACTCTCGTTGGTTCTACTGGTTCTATTGGTACTCAAACTTTAGATATTGTCACTCAGTACCCAGATCAGTTTCGGATTGTGGGATTGGCAGCTGGGAGCAATGTTGAAATGTTGGCTGCTCAAATTCGGCAGTTTCGACCGAAAATAGCAGCCATTTCCTCAGAAGAGAAATTACCAGCCCTCAAAGAAGCTATCAGTGACCTCGATCCCCAACCGATTCTACTGGCAGGTGACGCCGGAGTGATAGAAGTCGCCCGTTACGGCGATGCCCAAACCGTTGTTACTGGTATCGTTGGTTGTGCTGGTTTGCTACCCACGATCGCAGCTATTGAAGCTGGTAAAGATATTGCCTTAGCAAACAAAGAAACTCTGATTGCTGGGGCGCCTGTGGTTCTACCCCTAGTCGAAAAACACGGTGTAAAATTACTCCCAGCCGATTCCGAACATTCCGCAATCTTTCAATGCCTCCAAGGTGTGCCAAAAGAAGGCTTGCGGAAAATCTTGCTTACTGCATCTGGTGGGGCTTTCCGGGACTGGGATGTAGAAAAGTTAGCAGATGTAACCGTTGCTGACGCCCTGAAGCATCCGAATTGGTCGATGGGGCGGAAAATCACAGTAGACTCTGCTACTTTGATGAATAAAGGACTGGAAGTAATTGAGGCTCACTTTCTGTTTGGGTTGGATTATGACAATATCGAAATTGTCATTCATCCCCAAAGCATTATTCACTCGCTGATTGAACTGCAAGATACTTCAGTTTTAGCCCAACTCGGTTGGCCGGATATGCGCTTACCCTTACTGTATGCTCTATCTTGGCCCGATCGCATCTACACCAACTGGGAACGACTAGATTTAGTCAAGGCTGGAAATTTAACCTTCCGTGAACCAGATCACCAGAAGTATCCTTGTATGCAGTTGGCTTATGCTGTAGGGAAAGCTGGTGGTTCGATGCCAGCGGTGTTGAATGCCGCCAATGAGCAAGCTGTGGCTTTATTTTTAGATGAAAAAATTCGGTTTTTAGATATTCCCCGGTGTATCGAATCGGTGTGCGATCGCCATCAAAATGATAACCGGGCTAATCCCTCTTTAGATGACATTTTGGCAGCAGATAAATGGGCAAGACAAGAAGTTTTAACAGCGACTGAAAAGTTAGAAACTCACTCGCGGATAATTTCTCTGCGATAAAAACCTTCAGTTCCGATTGGACTGGGGATTAGAAATTGATGCCTAGTCCCCAATCTTTAATCACCGGCTTCCGGATCAGCTATCATTTTTATGTATATCTATAATTTATCTCCAAATAAAAATTAAAAACCTTTACAAATACTTTGCAAAAAAAACGGCATATCACATCAATAGTTATCTCATTTTTAGGTAAAATATCCCCAGGCTAATTATCACAAAAATCTCCATTCTAGCGGATATTAAAAATTGGGTTCAGCATCTTTTATACCAGTGATTATTACCAAAATAAAAGCTTACCCTTTCTGAATAAACCCACTCTCAGACAAGGGCGATTATTAAGGAATTAATATATATGATTGTGACGTTGATTGTAGCTTGGATAGTCTTCATCATATTATGGAAATTGCTGAAAGCAACCCTGAGCAGTGCATTAACTCTTGCGGCAATCCTTGTTTTATTAAATATTAGTTTTGGCATTACTCCCCAAGATATTTGGCATTACGTAACGCAGTTTGCTCAAAATCTGTCGCAAATCCAAAGTGGCAAGTAAAAATCTATACTTCACTTTTAATTAGTAAAAGTGAAGTATATAAAGATGAAATGACAAAATTTTTAACTTTGACATAACTGGCATCAAAGTTTCTCTGGTGTTGACAATTTTTCTTGGTCATTTATTATTGAATGCTGAAATTTTAGCCAGTGCATCCTTAACACTCGCCGGCAACTGACGCATAATCTTGCCTCTTTCGCGATCTAAAGCGACTAAAGTCACCTTGGCAGTGACGTATAATTGTTGTCCATCAGTTGAGACAATGGCATAATCCCAATTGATTCGCACACCAGTCACCTCAGCCATGCGCGTTTTTACCACCACTGCCATACCCAATTGAATTGAACGGTGATAGCGCACTGACAGTTCCACAACTGGTAAATCGCAGCCTATAGCGACTAAATCAGCAAATTCAATTCCTATAGATCGCAAGCATTCAATCCGCGCTTCTTCCATCCAAGCTAGATAAGAACCGTGCCAGACAAGACCAGCATAGTCAGTGTGGTGGGGTTGCACTCTCACAGGATATTCAAACCAATTCCCAAATTCATGACTTGATGGATTGTCAAGGGCGCTGGTTGGTGGTAATTTTGGTTGGCTGGGTTTTTCTTCTGACATCTTCAATTTTCTCAGTACCTATAAATTTTTCAAATTATTGAATAGCATAAAAATTAATTGCGTTACCGGAATTCTTGATTTAATATTTACACTTCCGAGTATAGGGAGTGTTTTGTTATGCAGCCTCATCTCCGGTATGTTAGTGTTGTTACTTTGACTTTACTTAGTTTACTAGGTTTTGGGATGGCATACCCAGACAATAACCAGGTAAGGACAAATGCAAAGTTGAGGTATGACTCTGGAGAAAAAGCTCAAGCTTTACCCAAGAATAATCAGATATTAGAAATTGAAAACCTCAACGAAGAAGCTATCAAAGAATCTCAGCAAGGTCAATTGACAGAAGCGTTGCAGAGATTACAAAAAGCACTAACTATCAGCAGAGAACTTGGAGAGCGCTCTTGGGAAGCGGTAACATTTAACAACATCGGCAGAATCTACCAAAGTCAAAAAAAGTATCCTGAAGCACTTCAATTTTATCAGCAAGCCCTATTAATTAACAAAGAACTTGGGGATCTCGTTCGACTTGGCAAAACCTACAGTAATATAGGTTACTTATTCGATATTCAGAACCAACCAGAGCTAGCAATTTTTTTCTACAAGCATTGCTTGATTAATCGTGAGAAAGCTCGCTTGAATCCATTAGCACTGAGTGCGTCACAACCAGATGCTTACAGCATAACTGTTAGCCAGACATATCGCCTGTTGGGTGAACGATTGCTCAAACAGGAACGTGTTGCTGAAGCACAAAGGACGATAGATTTACTCAAAGTTGAAGAACTAGAGGAATATCTCCAGAGTGTGCCAGGTAATCAACATACTGTCAAAGGTATTAATATAGCGGCAACAGAAAAACCAATTAAACAAAAGTTAGAGCAAACCCTGGATAATGGTGTTGTACTAGGTAAAGAACTAACAACACTACGGAAAATTTCCCCCGAACAGCGATCGCTCGAACAGAAACAACGTATCGAGCAATTAGTCCTAGAGCAACAGCAACTCCTGGATAAATTTAACGAATTTATCAATAGTCCTTCAGTGAAAACACAGATAGAGCAAATTAGCCGTACAGCTAGGCGGCAAAATTTGGATTTGGAGAGTCTCAACGAACTTCGGCATAATCTGGCGCGATTACCTCAAAAATCGGCACTACTCTACCCACTAATTTTAAAAGATAGTTTGGAATTGGTATTGGTAACTCCTGAATCCCCACCAATTCATCGCACTGTTGTTGTCAAACGTGAAAACCTCTATCAGACAATTGGTGCTTTCCGCCAAGCTTTAATCAATCCCAGTCGAAATATCAAAGCACCTGCACGCCAATTGTATGACTGGCTAATTAAACCCATAGAAAAAAACCTGAAGCTTTCAGGTACACAAACTCTGATTTACGCTCCAGATGACCAGTTACGCTATATTCCTTTAACTGCTTTATATGATGGCAAACAATGGCTAGTGCAGCGCTTCAATGTGAATCACATTACATCTGCCAGCCTGATTAACTTAAACACCCCACAAAAATCTACTTTGCGGGTTTTAGCAGGTGCTTTTACTAAAGGTAATTATCAAATCAAAGTTGGTAATCGCCAAGTTGCTTTTGCTGGCTTACCCTTTGCAATGCTGGAGGTGGACAGTTTAGCAGCTGCGGTTCCTGAAACTACGAAGCTTTTAGACGATGCTTTTACTCCCAGAGTCGCTGTACCCCAAATGGATGATTATACAATTGTCCATTTAGCGACTCATGCAGCCTTTGTGGTGGGTAAACCAGAAGATTCGTTTATTTTATTCGGGAATGGCGATCGCGTTAATTTTAGAAATGTCGCCACTTGGTCACTCCCACATGTAGATTTGGTAGTGTTGAGCGCCTGTGAAACCGGCTTGGGAGGCAAGTTAGGTAACGGTGAGGAAATTTTGGGTTTTGGCTATCAGATACAACAAACCGGCGCTAGAGCCGCGATCGCCTCTTTGTGGTCTGTAGATGATGGTGGTACACAAGCACTCATGAGTGCTTTTTATGGTCTCCTCTCTACCGAGAAGTTGACCAAAACTGAAGCTTTACGCCAAGCTCAAGTCTCATTAATTACTGGAGATTGGAAGTCGCTAAGTCACAATGCACCTGTAGCAGCAGTTAGTGACTTTAGTCATCCGTATTATTGGGCACCCTTTATTTTAATTGGTAATGGACTTTAGGTGTATCGTATTTGACATGATAATTGCTGCTACTGTCCAGATTCACCATCTGACTTTAGTAACGCGCAACAACGGTGATTTTAACCCCTGCGGTATTCCATTACTGAATCCTTTTACATAGCCCTAACGAAAACTGCGTTAGCGGAGCTTAACGTACCCCTACTCTTAAGCAAGCTACGCGCAGCGTCTCGTAGAGAAGTTATCGCATTTTGATGAAATTGTGGCAAAAGAGGAGCGCTCAACTACCCAACTTCTGACCTTGGTGTGTTTTAACACCTTCCAGCTAAAGGCTGAAAATCCGGCTAGGTTTTGGCAGATACAAAAAAATATGCGATAGCCCAGTCGAGGCCAATCACTTAATGGTAATGGAGAAATAGGTAAGAGCGATCGCTAACGAAGCCACTATTACCGATTACCAGTTACCGATAATCAATTTCTAACTTGCCATTGACCCTGAAACCTTAATACTTCTTGGCAAGAGTTTTAGAGCCTGTATCACTTTGCATAGATTGCTTGACAAGATTAGCAAGTTCGTCTAACTGGCTAATTGCCTCTGCACCTTCTAGCTTCATTAATTCACGGTCATCCCGCATTTCTGTCCAAGTAATCCCGTAATCGGACACTAAAAATCGAATTAGATGGTTATCACCTAAACTAACCATAAACGACGCACTATTCATTTGGTCGCCACAGGTGTAGCAGGACGCAGGATACCCACGCCGCTCTAATACAATCGCCAAGGCTTGCAGGTTCATTACCAAGTCTTGGACGAATTGCCGATGTTGATGTGCTAGTCTCAGAAACACTTTTGTCCTCCAGACACCACAGTAATTTGAGTTTCTTTTATATTTTCTTTAGATTTTCTCATCCATTGGTATTGTAAACTATTCACTACAATTACCAGACGGAATGATATTGAGTCGTTAATTGACTACCTTGTTTAGGGTAGTGGATCAGAGTTTTGAGGGCCGTATCAAACTATTCAGTTTGCAAATACAAAATCTCGGACAGAATTGCTAAATTTAACTATATCTTTATACACTTCTGTCAGGGTAGATTCTTGCAAGAAGCGATCCGCTTTAAGAGTAACTTAAATCTAGCACTAGTCAACTACAGAAAAGCTACATCTTTGGTTTTTATTGGCTATGTGCAGCCAAATACACTGTTATTAGAGGCCATAACGTAGTTTTGCATCGTTATAGTGTGTCTTGCTTAGATGTTTGCTCTGTTCTCTTTCTAACGTAGATTTTGGTATAGACAAATGATTAGTTATACCAAATTCGTTCCTCCTACTATATATAGTTGAGCAGATGACAGTGCAAATTTAAGATCCAGTACTAAAATCAGGTTAATTATAGTCCTTTATACAAACTTCACGTAATTACTATAAAAATCGGAGTGTAGACTTGAGAATGGATCAACTCAACACTGACAATACCTAAACTCGGTAGAACAATGTTGCCATTTAGGCAATATTTTCAGCTATTTTAGGATTATCCTGAAAAAGTTATACCAAGCAAAGCCCGATAATTTGGTAAAGATTATTATCATAGTTTAGTTTTGCCAAATTTAATACATATATAATATATTTCAATTATCTATTCAAAGTAAGTAATTATTTTTTATTACTCACTCAGTTAACTAATTCATAATTCGTAATAAGGCTCTCTACAAAACGCTACGCGTAGCTTGTTTCCCCGTAAGAGTACGAATACTCGCCAATGTCATTCGTAATTATTGGCGAAACACTCGCGCGTAATCATCTTTTTTGGTGGTCTTGAATTAGTTGGAGATTTAGACTCCAACTAATTCAATTACGAATTACGAATTACAAATTAAGAGACTACTTGCCACCAACCGAAAGCTGGACCGATAAAACGGATTGTTGCCCATCCTACAACCATAAGACCAATGCCTATCCAAGCACCACGAGTAGTCCAAGTGACAAATTGTTCGCCTTGAGTTTTTGTGATTGGAACCCAAGGCAAGATGCGAGTATCTTGACCATAAGTTTCCCCTAGTGTGGTTTTGGTAGAGTCGATGGGAGATATTATCCTCCGCACCTCTCTGTTAGAACCGTGCGTAAAACTTTCGCTTTACACGGCTCCCGATATTCTTAGGGTTTTTACCCTTTGCTCATGTGGGTATAATCATCGCAGGATTCGTGAATAGCAACTAGATTTTTAACTTTCCAGTTGTTCTGGTTCCCGTCGATGTGGTGGAGGTGTACTCGTTCATCACTTATACACTTCATACCGCAATGACCACATGTATGGTTTTGGCGTTTTAATGCCTTAGAGGTTTCTCCGTCATACAACTTACTATTGCGTTCGCTCCAGTAAGCCATATCTCCATCGTAGGGTGATTTATTTCCCTTAACGTTGGTGTGTTTGTTTTCGGAGTAAGGAACCGATGGGAACGCTTTGTCTATCAATTTCTTAGTAGAGTAACGGTCTTGTTTGGTTTCCTTGTTAAATACCTTATAAGCTCTGTAACTGGTGTGCCAAAGTGAGAACTTTGACCCGTTCATCTTGCAGAACTTGTGGTAGTTTCTCCATCCTCTAACTATTGGTGCTAGCTTAAGGGCTTTTACCTTAGAACCATAATTCGAGTTGTTAACAATGGTTTTTACCTTCTGACGGAAATTTTTTAAATTCTCCACTGAGGGAGTGCATCTAAATTTACCGTTACTTTGCACGCTTATGTGCCAGCCAAGGAAGTCAAAACCATCTGTCGCGGCGGTGAGCTTTGTCTTTTTGTCACTGAGCTTCATTCCTCTCTCAGCTAAAAATTGGGATATCTTTTCAAGTATTTCCTTTGCATCGTCTTCAGGTCGAAGTATGATTACTATATCGTCCGCGTATCGGATTGATGGTTCTGTAATATCCTTCTCTGAGGTGTTAACTGTGACTCTTTGACCACTGTTAACATGGTATTTATGGATACTTTCGATCCCATTTAGAGCGATGTTAGCTAAAAGTGGACTCACCACTCCACCTTGGGGTGTACCTTGTTCTGGAAATTCTGGGTTTATTCCTGCTTTGAGGCAACGGAATATTCCTGATTTGATGCCCTTGGGGGCTATAAGGCTTTCCATGATTGTGGTATGGCTTATCCTATCGAAGCACTTTTCAATATCGAGTTCTATCACTCTTTTATTGATTCCATCGGCATTGGAACTTAGGTTTAAGAACAAGTTTTTCTGGGCATCATGTGCCGAACGTCCCGGTCTAAACCCATAGCTCAAGGCATGAAATGTTGCTTCGTGTGCAGGTTCTAAAGCATATTTGGCTAGCTTCTGCCATGCTCTATCTGCGATAGTGGGAATTTTAAGCATCCTGGTACTTCCATCCTTTTTAGGAATGGGAATACTCCTTAATTTCTGGTGAACCCAGTTATTACTGGACACTTTCAGCTGGTCACTTAACTCAAATCGCTCTTCAAAATTGAGGGACTTTTTGCCGTCGATTCCGGCTGTTTTCTTACCTGCGTTTAGCTGCGTTACTTGACGAATCGCCAAAAATCTAGCTGCTTTGGATTTCAAAATAAGCTTCTGAAGTGACAAAGCTCTGGGCTTGTCTCCGACTCGAATAGCTTTGAACACTCGACATTGTAGGCGAAATAAATCTTTCCGAAATTTCTTCCAGGGTAGATTTTTCCAAGATTCACTAGTCTGGTGACTGTGCCTAATCATGCTCTAACTCCGTTGAGTGTTTTCTGAATACCTTGCAGTAATTACACCGCATCCTACCCGAATCCAAGGAATTCCGTATCTCATCTTACCTACCTGGGATTCGACTGTCCCAAGACCTTTGATTCGTTTTTATTCGTTCCCTCAGAAGATTGATTGTTCCGTTAGGTGTAGCCAATTTAACCATCAGAAACCCTAGATTCATGCTGTTATTCGACGTATTTCAGCGGGTTTTAGCTCTGATAAAGTCGAGGTTTTTGGGTTATGCCTCGCTTGCAAATAGGTTACTTTTCTAGGCTCAGTTTCACCATAGGAACCCCCTGTTAGCACCAGTGTCAATCCATAACGATTGTCTGATTGTGCCCTGTTCCCAGCTTCACTCTACAAGAATTGAGCTTGTTCGGTGTGGGCAGATAAGGAGTCACGCTTGAATCTAGCGGGTAGGGCTGACACCTACATCAGTCTGAGAGTTCAGTGTCTAGTTATCTAGATTTCACTGGCAAGTATATGTACGTGCTGGATACCGTGATTCTACTTGCAACGAATCGCACACGACGCTTTGCTTCACCCATAATCAGCAACTCAAATTCTATTTAGGTTCTAAATTTATTTTGCCAGAAATCATGGCTACAGAGAGGCAATGAATCGAATCATCTTCTATAAGCTGATAATAGTGCTTGCTTTGAGGCGATCGCACTTTGGTTGACAAAATAAATAAATGTAAATTGGGCATTGGGAAATGACCTTAAGCTGAATTTTCCTCATCGGTATTAGAAAACAGACTGGGATCGAGATAGTTAATGCGTGCCAGAGGACTTAAGGCAGCGAGAATTTGAGCGCCGTAGCTGCGATTAACTACACGACTATCAAGTAAAGCTACGATCCCTTGACTTTCTCGTACTGGAGCGATCGCGCGTTGTAATTCATTCAAGGCAGCTGGCAACAAGTATAAACGGAACCAATCTTGATGCGATCGCTTATAAAGAGCTACCCTACCAGCTACCAGGGGATTTTCCAAAGATGGTAGGGGCAAAGTAGCAATAATTAACAGATGGGGTGCTGGCAAGACTCGTTGATGTTCTCGCCAAAATTCCCAACCGCTAATCAAAATACCATTTTCATCTAAACAAGTTTTTTCTACTTGCACCCGCGAACCAAACTCTGAGGCTAGAATTGTCGCAACTTGAGCCTTGAGTGGGACATCGCCCACCAAGACAACCGTTAATCCTGGCGCTGTCGCACTTAGACAAACCAGTGTACGGACTTTGTGAATAAATGCCGCTTGAAATTCTGGCGTGTTAGGTAGGGGCAACTTATAGGGTACATAAAGTTGAATTGCTTCCGCTTGACTCTCCGCAGAGAACTTCAGGCAAGTTAAATCGTCCAAACCCAGGCGCTGGCGAAAAAGGGGAGCCTCAGTTTCCGGTTCGATAGCGCTGCCAATTAAAACTACTGGTTGTCGCTGCCAAATTGGTGAGAGTATTTCCCCTAATTCCATTGGGGCGTAGTGCAAAGAAAATAAACCTTGTCGATGAGCAATAGTCGCCCAGAAGAGAGTCGGGGAAGCAGGGGGGGAAAGATTTTCATCGAGGGTTTGAAATTGTTGCCAGAATTGTTTCCAAGGTTCTGGCAGTGCTTGTACTGACTCTAAAGCCAAATACAGACGGCTTAAAATTTCTATTTCTGGCTGGGAAATTAGATAGCACTGATATGGATTCGCCGGGTGCTGAAAAAGTTCGTGTGTTAGTTGTATCCGTGCTTCGCGAATTGCCTCAGCTTGGTTTGGGCAAGCTAGCATGAGTTGATCCCAATCATCGGGTTGAATATCTTGGGTAAGTTGATGACGCACCCAATCTTCGAGATCGTCTACCCCATCAATAATTGTGGGGATGCCTTGGGGAAACCTTGAGCCACCAGCCAATTGTCCTTTTAACCAAGCTTCTGGGGAAGTCAAGAGTAGCCCTTGGAACTGGGCATCAGGCCAAGCATCACCTGTTCTAATCGATTTATTGGTTGGTAGCCACTGCTGTAGACGGGGAATTTCCACCCGCAGCAGAAGTTGCTGCACTGCTTCTTGAGCAACAATAATTACAGGGCCATGCCACATCAGGGCTGATGCTACAAAACTAGTACGATACCGCCCTTGATAGCCACAAACCGCCCCGACTTGAATTAGGGCGCTACGTCCCAGGCGCAAGGCGCGTGCTACCA
Source organism: Nostoc sp. (assembly GCF_036917935.1). GTDB lineage: Bacteria > Cyanobacteriota > Cyanobacteriia > Cyanobacteriales > Nostocaceae > Nostoc. The sequence goes on from NZ_JBALEL010000013.1 coordinate 16,631, forward strand.
ACCGTGCCATCGTCAAATGATGGGGCCAGGAAGGGAACCCGGCTTGCGATCGCAAAAAGTTATGTAGTGACAAATGAACTTCTGCCTCAATCACACGCTTTTAATTCCATACAAAGTTACTTTTACTTCCAATTGCCCCATTTCTATTATCTTGTCATTCGTCATTTGTCCTTTGTCCTTTGCCATTGATCCAAAACTAATGACCAATGACTAATGACCAATCACCCAATACCCTAAATTATGCCAACTTACACAGGAATTTCCAGCGAAGCCTTCAGGCATCCACTAGATCGCCAAGCCGAGCAAGCTTTACGAAATTTACCAGGATTTGATTTAATCGCTCGTAAATTTGTGGAATTTATCTACGAACGCCCTCAATTAGTCTATCTAATGGGTAACACCATCCAAGTCGGGCCGCGTCAATATTCCACTATTTACCAGATGTTTCGGGAATGCGTCCGAGATTTGGACATTTACCCAGAACCGACACTCTTTGTCTCGCAAAATCCCCAAGCAAATAGCTATGCGCTGGGGCAAGAGAATCCTTACATAGTCATAAATACAGGGATACTAGACTTACTAGACGAAGCCGAGATTCGGGCGGTGCTAGCCCATGAACTGGGGCATATTAAATGTGGTCATACTATTTTAATTCAAATGGCGATGTGGGCGATGAGTGCTGCTTCTGCCTTGGGAGAATTGACCTTCGGCATCGGTAATATTGTCACACAAGGGTTGATTTACGCCTTTTTTGAGTGGCGGCGCAAAGCCGAGTTATCGTCAGATCGCGCTGCCCTACTAGTGATGGATGACTTGAATCCGGTGATGTCAACGATGATGAAACTCTCTGGCGGTAGTAACAAATATGCCAATGAATGTAGTTTACAAGAATTTATCAAGCAGTCAGAAAATTATCAGGCACTGGATGAAGATGGACTGAATCAGATATATAAGTTCTTGCTCTACAATGGCGGTCAGGGTATGATGTTGAGCCATCCTTTCCCTGTTGAACGCTTACATTACTTACGGGCGTGGGCAGTATCCGAAGAATACCAGCAAATTCGCCGGGGAAATTATCAGCGATCGCCTGCTTCTGGATCGGTAAATGTTTCAGCAGAATCTTCCGAAAATCAAACAGAAACTTTACGCCGTCAAATTGAAGAATTACAACGAGAAATTGACAGAATCAGAAGGAATGAGTAGTTTTTAGTACTAAGGGTGGATTTAGATCCCCGACTTCTCAAAGAAGTCGGGGATCTGGGTAGCAACTTTTTACAGGAAATTAAAATACTTAAGAGTTGAACCAGATAATTACTCCAGTTCCCAGTACACAAATAATTCCCGCCAAGCCAGCTAGCGGTTTTTTATTTTTACCTGTGAACCAGTCAGATACTTTACCTGTGTAAGTAATTAGTTCTGCTGTATCTATGGTAGCGATCGCCCATACCCATCCCGCGTGCAATCCCCAAGCTAAACCCAAATTACCACTTGCGGCAAAGCGTGCTAACACCAGCACCATTCCCATCAGCCATAATCCCGGAAGTTGGGGTGCCGTTTCGCTTTGCTCCCAAACCAGGTGTAACAAGGCAAAAATCAAGCTAGAAATTGCTGCTGCTACCCAAACTGGGTAATCCTCTGCTAATTCTGTGAACAAGAAACCGCGAAAAACTAACTCTTCTATCCCACCGACTAACAACGCTATCAAGAAAATCGGTAGCAAGATGGGTAATAATAACTTGAAATTTGTCTTTTCAAAAGAACACCAACCTAACCGGAATTGCCCACTAAACACAATAGCTAGACTCAGCACTCCCAAACCAAAACCTAGTGCTAAAGAACCAATAGTTGAAAGATTGCCAACAAAGCCGTAATCTGAAAAAGATTTATTAGTCAACCAAACAACTCCCCAGAGAATCAGAGGAGCTAATAGGTAAAGTGACACCAATAACGGCATTTTTTGCTCTGGCTGCAAAGGTTTAAAGGGTTGCCAATTAAGCAATATTGCTGATACTGTTGCTACTGGCAACCAGCAAACTATCCAGCAAACAAAAAATGCCATCACTATAACTAGTGCTGGTGCATTTTCTATAAACGCCAGTAAGACGTTGACCGAAGGCTCAAAGAAAGTTATCAAAATAAACAAAAAAAACACGATAGACTTCTTGCATTATAGATTTCTTGCTGATTAATCAAGACTCTACTAAATTTGGTGACTTCTGCAAGGGGTCTAATCGTATTTTTTACCTGACTACCAGTTTGCAATCGTGGTAAGGACAAGTTATCATCACCTGAAACTTATCCCTACCATCAGCAAATTTACTCTTCGTCTTCCAAATCTTCGTCTGATTCGTCAGAATCTACATCTTGTGAGGTTAGTTTTTTATCGGTTTCACCTAGTTGAATCAGGTGAATATGTTTGTATCCCAGCCTAATTTCAAACTCATCTCCAGGCTTTAAGCCCATTGCTTTGGTATATGTAGCACCAATCACAATCTGACCATTTTGATGGACACTAACCCGATATGTCGGTTCGCGACCACGGCCATCTTTAGGTGCTTCTGGACTTAGAGGAATTCCCCTCGCAGATAGCAAAGCGTCATAAAAATCGGTGAGATTGACACGAACCTGGTTATTTTTAGTAACAGTGTAATAGCCGCACTGTTTAGCTCTTTCTCGGCGTGGTAATGTGGAAAGTTCTTTTACTTTAGCAAGTAGTGCTTTTCCGGTTAATGGCGCGGTTGCAGTTTCAGTCATTATGCTCAAATTTTCCTTACTCTCTCCAAACTGATAAACGATGTACTCTCATGCCAGCATTTGATTTTTTAGCATTTGCATAGAGCTACTGAAGACCCTAGTGTAACGGGTGAATTCCTGCCGATAGGAGCCAAAAGCACTTCTATATATGGTTGTCCACAACCAACTAGAGGCCATAGTTGCCACAGACATTAATTTTGGTGATGTTACGGCACTTTTAAGCATTATTCACCATCAGAAAGAAAACTATTTTCTCCTTTGGCGCTACTGTAGCGGTGTAACTTTCAGCCACCTTTACAAATGGGGTAGGTTCTACTGCAAATAAGTCGTAGACCCAAAAAATTGCAGGTTTTTCACTTTCAGTGCTTGCCTTTCTTGCCAATGAGCAAGTAGAGTTTTCTCCACTCCTCCTCTCAAGCTTAGGACAGCATAGTATTTCAATAGAGTCCTACGGGCATACACCCTTTTGTCCTGCGAGTAGAGACGCGAATTTTCTTGTCTCTACATTACGAATCAACAAAGCAGTAGTAACCGCGCTGATACGGCTATTGATTCTGGTTTTGCTACTTCGTAATTTTATATTAAATACTAGCATGGACTAATAATAGCAAAATAGTTGTTTAATTTTGAATTAAAGTTGCTGGTAAATTTTTATTTAAATTCCTGGACTTGAAAGTTGAAAAAAGCAGTGACGATTTTCCTAACCCTTTATTGCAAGCGCGAACATTGCCATCTAGCTTTTATAAAAATTTATATAATTGAGACGAGCAGTTTTGACCAATGAGTTCAATCCAATATTTTCTTGATTGAGAGCAAGCCAAAAAGCGAAAAGTCTCGCACCTCCGGGTTTCGCGGTGCTATAACTTTTGTTTAAAAGTGGTGAGGATTTTTCCTCGATTTATTATCTTAAGGTCAAAAACGGTCAAAGGATTTTGCACGTCTGTCTATGGGAAGAACAAATCTCTTAACATCTCCCTAGTGCTTGATTGCCACTACTATATATTAAACATAGGCTTTCACACTTCTATATAATCAAAAAATTTCGTCAAGTGGTAGCAAAGGCGGAATTTTATAGTCAGGACTGCTTGACTCAAGTTGACATCAAGACGTGTTGCTAACCTGACATGCATTTCATTTGGATATGATCGCTAGGTCAAAGATCAACCTAAGTTCCTTTTTAAGCAAAGCCTCTTTCCTTTACATTCCCAAACAGGTAAATTCAATGCAAAGCTGCGATTACATTTTTGGCGTTTTAACTCAGAATTTGACAAAAATCTTACCTACAGCGCTAGTACAAGTAAAATTTTAATGGTTATCCTTAAACTAGAATCAGTTGCCCTTTAATCGTCAGCCTATTAACACCAGGATTTTAATTAAGGGGAAAAAAAGTATAGCTCACTTTTCGCAACTACCTGCCTTGACTCATGATTGTTGAGGCTGGTAAAGCAATTTTAAAATTTTGGTTAGTGGTTATGGAAGTTATTTTTAAGGTCATTCGACAGCAACAAAATTCCTCCCCTGTTGTGCAAACCTACCTTGTGGAGGCAGAACCAGGTAATACAATCTTGGATTGCCTCAATCATATTAAGTGGGAGCAAGATGGAACTTTGGCGTTTCGCAAAAATTGCCGCAATACCATTTGTGGTAGTTGTGCTATGCGAATTAATGGGCGTTCGGCTTTAGCTTGTAAGGAAAATGTTGGCAGTGAACTTGCCAGATTACAACAAATAGCATCATCCCAAAGTAAAGTAAATGCTATTCCTGAAATCACGATCGCTCCTCTTGGCAATATGCCCGTGATTAAAGATTTGGTTGTAGATATGAGCAGCTTCTGGAATAATCTAGAAGCAGTTGCCCCTTATGTGAGTACGGCAGCACGACAAGTACCAGAAAGAGAGTTTTTGCAAACACCACAAGAGCGATCGCGCCTCGATCAAACTGGTAACTGTATTATGTGCGGTGCTTGTTACTCTGAATGCAACGCCCGTGAAGTTAATCCAGACTTTGTAGGCCCCCATGCCCTTGCCAAAGCTTATCGGATGATAGCAGACTCCCGCGATAGTGATACCGAAAATCGTTTAGAAAGCTACAACGAAGGTACTAAAGGCGTGTGGGGTTGCACCCGTTGTTTGTACTGCGATTCAGTTTGTCCAATGGAAGTTGCACCATTAGAACAAATCACCAAAGTTAAACAAGAAATTCTCACCCAGAAACAAGCCAGCGATAGTCGCTCGATTCGTCACCGGAAAGTATTGGTAGATTTAGTTAAAGAAGGTGGTTGGATTGATGAACGTCAATTTGGTTTACAAGTAGTCGGTAATTATTTTCGGGATTTAAAAGGATTACTCAGTCTTGCACCCCTCGGTTTGCGGATGATCCTCCGAGGTAAGTTTCCCCTATCATTTGAAGCTTCAGAGGGGACGGAACAAGTGCGATCGCTCATTGAATCTGTGCAACAAGAAGAGGAACTGGGGACTAGGTATTAGGGATTGGGTATTAGGGATTGGGTATTAGGGATTGAGATTAAAAGAATTCTTTCCCAGTCCCCAGTCCCCATTTTTCAACGCGGCTCTTGAGGTATATTCAACGGCTGCCCATAACGGTCATATACTAAAACATCCCACTGCCCGTTGTTACTAGATTCAAAAGCAATCCTACTACCATCAGCGCTAATTGTCGGGTTGCGGACTTCCGCTTGCAGGTTATTAGTCAAATTCCGTGATTGGCGTGTTTCCCGATCGTAGAGAAAAATAGCCGATCGCCCCTGACGGCTAGCAGCAAACACAACATAACGACCATCTTGTGAAACGCTAGGATGATTTGCGATCGCATCAAAGGAGTTTAAACCTGGCAAATCAACCAAATCACGAGTTACCGTATCAAACATATAAACATCTTGGCTACCACGTCGGTCAGTAATAAAAACAATGTATCTCCCAGAAATTTGGGGGTTTAATTCCGACGCTAAACTATTAAGACTCCGACCCCCCGGATCAAAGGGATAACTCAAAAGGCGAGGGTAGCCAAAACATCCAGTCAATAAACTTAAACAGAAAAATACAGGTATAAAAAAAACACGTTTCATATAATTAGTCATTAGTCAATAGTCTCACAACTCTTAACTCTGCCAATTTTAGATTTTAGATTTCTCCTTTAATCCAAAATCCCAGTTCTGCTGGAAGCACACCAAAGGTGCGACCCAAAATCTAAAATTGAATGACTCCTAACTCCTACGGAGGTGAACCTACGGTTGCACCGTTGGGAATATCTAACTCAATATTTGGCCCCCGGTCTAGGACTTCAATATCCCACTGACCACGAGTGGCGGTTTCAAAGACAACATAACGTCCATCTGGGCTAATATTTGGTTTTCTGACCCAGCCGCGATAGATTGGTGTGACGATTTGTGACTGTTGCGTAGCGCGATCGTAAAGCGCCACCACTGGTCTACCTTGGTCACTAGTAAGATAAGAAATATAACGCCCGGTATAGCTCAAACTAGGACTTTCGGCAATTGTCTCTTGTCGATTTATCCCCGGTGTGCTAACAAACAGTTGCCTCTCCAAATCGTACACTAGTAGCTGCTGATTACCATTCCGATTAGATACAAACGCTAAAAAGCGCCCATTTCCACTCAAAGCAGGTTGCTCCTCGGTGTAGCGACTGTTAAGGGAAGTAGGCCCTATGGGAATATCGTTAGAACCACAAGATACAAGCAAACTTGTTAAACCAAAAACCAGGCTCCAATGAATTGGTCTTTGGAGCCAAAATGTAGGCGTAAATTTTTCCACCTCAACTGTTTTCCGTCGCCTCTAAACCTACTTGCACGCCAACTATTTTAAACATCGTCATCAAAATCGGTCGAATTATCTGGCCCCTCATTTGATTTTTCAATTGGGTTGTATGGCACATAATCTGTTGGGATCGCATCATCATCTTCGCGCGGTCTTCGAGGAGTTGAGTCAGTGGGTGGACGACGCCTTCTCGGTCTGGGAGCGACATCATCTTCACGACTTTCGGGAGGCTGAGACCCGTTATTACTGCGGCGAGAAGGTTTTCTGACTTCCCCACCCGAACTTTCCCAATCATCAACTTGCCTAGATGAAGAACCCCAATTCTCTTCTTCAAAGCTTTCAGAAGGGCGATTTACAGGACGCCCAGAAGTACGCCGACGCGTTTTATCAACTGGAGTCTGTCTTTCGCTACTGCTGCTGTTACGGCGTTCTGTACGACGGGGAGGTTGCTCCTGGTAGTAGTCATCACGAGTAGAAATCTCATCCCTACTACCGCGAATCCGGGGACGCGAGGGGCGTTCTTCCTCGTCTTCATAAGGCAGTGGATCTAAGTCTGCCTCCATCTGAGCTCCATATTTATTGCGATTGCGGTTCATAGAATAATTTCCGCTTACCTCTCGCTCATCATCGACAATCGGAGTGTTGCGCTTTGCTTGCTGGGTAGCTATACTCCGCAGACGAATACTTTCAACTGCAAAAAATACAGTTGTGCCAACTAAAAGTAGTTGACCAAATTGTAAAATCGGGTCTAGCCGCCATCCTTGAAAGACAAGAATGAAGCCGCAAAGCAAGCCGACTGCTGCAAAAAAGATATCTTGATCCCGTGACAATTCTGGGCGCACAGTGCGGAGAAAATACAGTGCTGCCCCAGCCACAGCCAGGAAAATTCCTAGAATACTGGCTGAGTTTGCCCCAAAATTTACCTGAGCCAGAAAACTGGCTGAGTTCAGCCCAAAATTTATCATTGCTGTTTTCCCAATATCAAATCTATGTTAGCGAGTCACAATTAAAATCACTACTCTAATTAGTCACGATATATTGAAGCTCCAAAGCCTCTGGCAAAGAAGCTCTGAAGCTATTCACCGAAAAGTAAAAACACCTATGTGTGTCAGCGAAAACTGCTTCTAGCGGCAAACACTGCTGCTTTTGGTGCAATTATAAATAGCTGACAGACAATCGGTTGTGAGAGTCAAACTGACTCTCATAAGCATTATGAACGCTGAATTTTATCTTTCTGGCTAATGAAAATTAGACCAACTGTAACGGGTATCACAACAATTGCAGTACCCCATAGCAGACTCCAAAGAAAATTTGCTAAAGAAGGCGTCATACTTCTCAACCTTTTTTTACACAGTTCATCCTAATTTTAATAGTGTATTACTTTCTTGAGAAGCCTCTAAGTCTGAACTGCCAAACTCAACAACTGATTTCACCATCTGTTGAGTTAACCGCGTGAGCGAGTTCGCTTTTCTATTTCAGAAAGAAGTGACAGCATTTGGTTAAAATGATGGTGAGAGTGCTTTACAAAGCTTAAAATTTTCTAGCGATCGCGCAGCGTTAGCGAGTCCGCGTTCGCGCAGCGTCTCGGAGAGAGCGTCTGGGGTTTCCCCCATGAGCGATTGCCATTAGCGTATAGCGTCTCCGACAAGAGAAGGGCTTGCCGTTGCCTAAGTTTTTTCTTCCTTCACAGATCAGATAGATAGTAGCTGAAATAGATGACTGGTGTTGACCTGACTGCTTGGATTCTTGGCCCTGTATTAGGGGTGATGACATTCTTATTTATATTTCGCATCATTCTCACTTGGTATCCGCAAGTGGATCTGAATCGTTTGCCCTTTAACTTAATAGCTTGGCCCACTGAACCATTTTTAATCCCGTTGCGAAAGCTAGTGCAACCTATAGGCGGGGTAGACATTACACCTATTATTTGGGTTGGCATCTTCAGCCTGCTGCGAGAAATCCTACTAGGTCAACAAGGATTGCTAACTATGCTATCTCGTGTGAATTAGGGATGGGGCATGGAGGATTGGGCATTGGTTAGATTCCATCTGCCTCATCTTCCCCCAATCCCCATTACCCCTTATCCCCAGAGGGGGCCCCACCTGACCCAATCCCCTAACCGTTCATTTCCTGCACAAAATTTGTATAGACATTACCCTGCAAAAACTGTGGAGTTTCCATAATTTTTTGATGAAACCCGATAGTGGTAGGTAGTCCAGTGATGGCACATTCCCGCAGTGCGCGTTTCATTCGGTTAATAGCAGTAGGTCGGTCTGGTGCCCAAACAATTAACTTGCCGATCAAGGAATCGTAGTAGGGTGGGATTTGGTAATCTGTGTAAACGTGGGAATCTATCCGAACACCAGGCCCTCCGGGGGGAAGATAGCCACTGATCCGTCCAGGAGAAGGGCGAAAGTCATGATCCGGGTCTTCAGCGTTGATCCGGCATTCAATCGAATGACCCCGCAATACTACTTGCTCTTGGGTAAGCTTAAGTCTTTCCCCTTGGGCAATGCGGATTTGTTCGGCAACTAAGTCTATCCCAGTAATCATCTCTGTTACAGGATGTTCTACTTGAATCCGGGTGTTCATTTCCATAAAGTAGAATTTACCCGATCTATCCAAGAGAAACTCAATAGTACCCGCCCCACTGTAATTAATGAATTGGGCAGCTTTGACAGCAGCTTGTCCCATTTTCTCACGTAGGTCTTGGTCGAGAGCCGGACTTGGTGCTTCTTCCAGTAGCTTTTGATTCCGGCGCTGAATTGAGCAATCGCGTTCACCCAAGTGGATGACATTACCATAGTTATCCGCCAAAATTTGAAATTCGATGTGGCGGGGACGTTCAATAAATTTTTCTATGTAAACGCCAGAATTCCCAAAAGCTGCTCCTGCTTCCCCTTGGGCAGCCAGGAAAAGTTTGACAAATTCATCTTCAGAACGAACTAGGCGCATACCCCGTCCACCGCCACCTGCTGTGGCTTTGATCATCACTGGATAGCCGATATCCTTGGCAAATCCTAATCCTTCTTGCTCGGATTCTACCAATCCCTCACTACCTGGTACTGTTGGTACTCCAGCTTTTTGCATGGTTTCTTTGGCAGTGGATTTATCCCCCATCTGCCTGATAGCTTCTGGAGTTGGGCCGATAAAAGCAATATGATGGTCGGCACAGATTTCCGCAAACCGGGCATTTTCTGCCAAAAAACCATAGCCTGGATGAATCGCAGTAGCATTGCGCGTCAGTGCAGCAGCAATAATATTGGGAATATTCAAATAACTTTTACTGCTAGCAGGTTCGCCAATGCAAACCGCTTCATCAGCAAGTTGGACGTGGAGAGCATTACGGTCAACGGTGGAGTGAACCGCAACTGTGGCAATCCCCATTTCTTCACAGGCGCGGAGAATGCGAAGGGCGATTTCTCCCCGATTGGCAATTAATATTTTGTCAAACTTCATTTTTTAGTTTCGATATCATTACCAGTAGATTGACATTTTCTCTGATCCAACTTGAAACAACGCTTCCGCATTATTTCAAATTATCACAGGAGATTCGCCACCCTGATTCTAAGCAAACTTGCATATTGCAAGCTTGCTGCCTCTACGGGTCTTACTACACTAACAACATTGCTGCTGTAAGTCTTGACTAGACTACCAAGCTGGGCTTTTGCGTAAGCGTAGCCCGTGGTAGACATCGCCTACGGGGGGCGGGTACGCCATCGCACCTCGCCGAACACAGTAGCTCTACCCTTTTCAATATCACTTGTACATCTGCTAAATTTCTGTCAGTCTGATACCGCCTTGAGAAAATTTATATTTTTGAGCAACTGAATTTAGATATCACCTTACTATAATTATTCTCTTATGCTATAGTCTATATTTAGAGAAACCATGCGGATGTGGCGGAATTGGTATACGCGCACGCTTGAGGTGCGTGTGGCTTTGCCTTGCGAGTTCGAGTCTCGCCATCCGCATTTTTGCTTGTCTAATCATAGGGTCAATAGTCACGGGTGAAAAAACCTTAGACTGTTGACCCTTAAATATTAAGTTTGTAGTGTACTCCTTTGGGGATCTTGCTACGCCTTGGTCTCGTAGAGAGGACTTTAGTCCTTTTCTGAAGCACTGAAGTGCCTACTACATACTAGGCAAAGTTGCCTTATCAAAGTACTAGTTTTTTATGCTTTTATAGAGATACGTGAAGTTTTGTAAAAAGCATTGACTATTACTTTTACGCCGACAAACAACCTAACATTGCCACCAGCTTGGCATCGCCTCACTCCGATTTGGCAAGGAGGGGAGGAAATAATTCAACAAAGTTTACCTCACACTCAGCTGGCACCAGCTTGGCAGCTAATGCTCTTAGGTGACGGCTCTCCAACACGTCACTTAGAATTGCTCACAGGTGAGCCGATAGAAGTAGATGTTATTGATATGTCATTGATTGGCATCGACTTGGATAGTGCTCCTGAGTTAATTCAAGCTGTTCCAGAACCGCGACTACGGCGACAAGTGTGGCTGCGGACTGCTTCTGGTCAACGATTAGCCTATGCTACCTCGTGGTGGGAAGCCAGTCATGTAGATGAGTATTTGCAAAACCGCTCATTACCAATTTGGGCGAGTTTAGCTCGTCTTCGCACAGAGTTGTATCGGGATGTCCGGGGAATTTACTATGGTGACTCATCGGCACTAGAGTCAGGTTTTGATGTAACTGGGTCTTTTTGGGGTCGCCACTACTTGTTTTGGCATCATGGACAGCCATTGACATTAATTTATGAAGTTTTTTCGCCTTATTTAACTAAATATTTGGGGCCTATGCAGTTGAGTACTGTTAATGCTGAGGCATAGGATTGTTTAAAAGTTTTTCATCCTTTGCAGTGCGCCCAGAGGATGAGAATTTTGCACCAATCTCAATAACACTATTGTTGTCGGGTAGGCAATGTCTACATTATTTAATTAATTTTTGATTTTTCAAAAAATTACCAGTTGCTCCTCAGCAGAAATAATATCTATTCTGTATCATTTTGATGAAAATTCCCAAAAATGATAATTCAACAATATATCTGACTTGGAAGATTGGTAATCCATACAAAATCTCGGATACTGAATTTATCTTGGTTAGATAAAGTAAATACTACAGATGGAAGCTCTGTAAACAGAAGATATTTTGGGTTGGTGATGACTTGCACCTTTGTCAAGTTAGTTATATCCTCGAAGTGCTTGAAATGACGGATGTGAACTTTCGGCGGCTTGCCGTTAAAGGCAACCGTCTAAAGGAAGTGTCCTGCGAAATTCAACAAAGCGTGTTAGAAAAGGTAACTAACCATGAAAACACTGATTTTGGAACATTTAGGAAGGTTGATTAGGGAAATATCATCAATGTTTAGGATAAAGAAATTTATGCAGTTAACTGCCCTAAATAACGAGAAATTTTTTGGTTAACTTAACCAATCAAGCAAGTAATGAGTTTGCAAGTATGAGGTATAGGTTTCAATGGCACTACCTCTTGTGTCTGTTCCCATGAAGAAAAATAAGAAACCGTCTCTGGTGCTGACGCTCTCGGCTGCTGGGTTATTGATTGGTGCGGGGAGTGCCGCATACTGGTTGTTAGCCAAGAGAGAACTATCTTCTAGCGATTTGCTAGTAGGTGCAAATATTATTCCTGGTGATGCCCTGTTTGCGGTTTCTTTAACAACAGATCCCCAGCAGTGGCAGAAATTGCGGGAGTTTGGGACAAAAGAAACTCAAGCAGAACTGGATAAAAATTTAGTCCAGTTACGCGATCGCTTTCTGACTAATAATGGTTACGACTTTCAGAAAGATATCGCTCCTTGGGTAGGCAATGACGTTACGATCGCAATTCTTGCCCCAGCAACAGGGAATAAACCTGCACCCAAACCAGTTACCACCAATGAAAATGCTGCTAGCGATCAGCAGTCGATGGTAATGGTATTGCCAGTAAAAAACCCAGAAATCGCCAAAAACATCTTGGCGCAACCCAAAACTCTTAAACAAGGCAAATGGATTGACCGAACTTATCAAGGGATCGCCATCAAACAAAGTCAGGGACAAGTAGGGGAGAACTTCTCAGCAGCATTACTAGATGGGCGTTTTTTAGTCATAACTGATAGTCCCAAAGCCACAGAACGAGCGATCGACGCCTACAAAAATAAAACATCTCTAGCGACAACAGGGGGCTTTGCTGAGAATGTTCCGAAAATTGCTAACTACCAACCCTTTGCCCAGTTTTATGTAAATGTGCCAACCGCAGCCAAAATAGCCGCAGCTTCTCCAAATCGCCCTTTACCTGCTCAAGTTTTGGCTCAACTGCAAAATAACCAAGGTTTAGCGGGGACAATGACCTTAGAGTCAGAAGGAATCCGCTTCAAGGGCGTTTCTTGGCTAAACCCTAATAGTCAAAGAGTGCTGGCGGTGGAAAACAAAGCTGGGAAAATGCAAAGCCGCGTACCATCTGAAACCTTGATGATGCTTTCGGGGGGTAACTTACAGCGGTTGTGGGGAGACTATGTTTTAACATCTCAGGGAAATCCCCTGTCACCGATCGCACCAGAACAGATTAGAGGTGGTATAAAATCGCTTACTAATCTCGATTTAGATAAGGATTTACTTAGTTGGATGAAAGGTGAATTTTCTCTATCAGTGATTCCGACTACCCCAAAAGCAGGTTCACCAGATGATTTTCGTGCAGGTTTGCTGTTTATGGTACAGACAAACAATCGCCAATCAGCTGAAGCATCCTTAAAACAGCTCGATGATGTGATGAGAAATCAATACCAGTTCCAAGTCCAGCCGGGGAAAGTCGCAGATCAACCCGTTGTTAACTGGGTTTCACCTTATGGTACGTTAACTGCTACCCACGGCTGGTTAGATGGAGATGTCGCCTTTTTAGTAGTGGGCGCTCCGATCGCGGACAAAATTATTCCCAAACCTAACAACACACTAGCTAGCACGATCCCTTTCCAACAAACAGTTCCTACAGAACCTAATCCGACAAATGGTCAATTTTTCCTGGATGTGGAACGAACTGTGAAAAATTTCCCTTTACCAACTCTCATTCCCAATCAACAAACTTTGCTAGATGCAACGCGCTCAATAGGGATGACATCTGCTGTCAGCGACAGTCGTAGTAACCGCTACGACATTTTTATCGCACTCAAAAAAGTTAGGAACACGACTACCTTACCTAGTCCAGAAAGCAGTAAGAGCAACTCTATTAGATAGAGAAGTGGGGAGTAATAATTTTAGATTTTAGATTTTAGATTTTGGATTTTAGATTGAAATTTAATCCTAGATCGTCAATCCAAAATCCAAAATTGAATTGCCAATGCCCCATTCCCTACTCCCTATTTCCCATTTACCCTGTCCCATGACCCTTTAACCATATAGGATCAGAACAGTCAGAATCGATATTTTAAATTATTCACGGAGAGAACACTTTATGAATCTGGTTGTACTCCAGAACTGGCTGGACAATGCGTCCTTTGCCATATTATTCCTGACAATGCTGGTGTATTGGGGAGGAGCGGCTTTTCCGAATCTGCCTTATCTAGCCGCTTTGGGGACAGCTGGGATGGCGATCGCAAATTTGGGCATAGCTACTCTACTAGGGGCACGATGGATCGAAGCTGGTTATTTTCCCTTAAGTAATCTCTATGAATCTCTGTTTTTCTTAACTTGGGGAATTACCGCCGTCCATCTGATTGCTGAAAATAGTAGCCGTAGCCGCTTAGTAGGAGTTGCGACAGCTCCGGTGGCAATGGCGATCGCAGCTTTTGCTACTATGACTCTACCATCCCAGATGCAAGCGTCAGAACCCCTAGTACCTGCTTTGAAGTCAAATTGGCTGATGATGCATGTCAGCGTCATGATGTTGAGTTATTCTGCTTTGATGGTGGGTTCGTTATTAGCGATCGCTTTTTTAATAGTCACTCGCGGTCAAAATATTCAACTACAAGGTAGTTCTGTTGGTACTGGTGGCTATCGCAGCAACGGCTACCGCTTACACAAAGCCGCTGAACTAATTTCTCAATCACCAGCCCCTGCTGTCGAAAATAACGGCTTTGCCCGTTTTGAAACTAGTAGCAACGGCAACGGTAACGGTAACACTGCTGTTTTGAATTTAGTAACTACCCCTGAATCTCAAGCCGTAGCATCTGCTGAACCTCTTTCACCGCAGCGCCTTAGCCTGGCCGAAACCCTCGACAATATCAGCTATCGCATCATCGGATTAGGATTTCCCCTGCTGACAATTGGCATTATTGCCGGTGGCGTTTGGGCTAATGAAGCGTGGGGTTCCTACTGGAGTTGGGATCCGAAAGAAACTTGGGCGTTAATCACCTGGTTAGTCTTCGCCGCCTACCTTCACGCCAGAATTACTCGCGGTTGGCAAGGGCGCAGTCCCGCAATTTTAGCCTCCACCGGGTTGCTTGTCGTTTGGGTTTGCTATCTCGGTGTGAATCTTTTGGGTAAAGGTTTGCATTCTTACGGTTGGTTTTTCTAAGAACCGTTTAAATAAAACTACCCCACCCGCGCAACCGCGCACCCTCCCCTTAGCAAGGGGAGGGTTGGGGAGGGGTAACGCGAGAATTATAGGCTAATTTACCGGACATCAAAGTATTACTAAATTTTTATTTGAGCAGCACTAAATCTATAAAATCATCATTTTATTTCGGATGAACTGTTATATCTCTGGAAAATATAGATTTATTGACAGGAGATTTTTATGGAAGATGGATTCGAGAGACTAAACCATGATGAAGTTGTGTCTATAGAACCGGACACTTTTAATAAGTTAAATATTGCTAAAACCTTTAAAGTCCGTGATTTGATTACAGCAATTAAGGAATATATTGGAGCGGAAGAAACAGACGAAGTAAATTTGTATACTCAAGGATTAAATTGTGAAGTTTTACAATTTAGTACTTTGGGATGGAAAAAAGGAAAAGTTCGACTTGCTTTAGAATTTTGTCCTGATGAATCTGAGTCACCACTTGATGAAATTTTTCAAAAGCTCAAACAAGTGGAAAACTAATACCCAATGAGCAAAATATCCCCGACTTATTAAAGAAGTCGGGGATCTGATACTCTCGATGTTTGCAAATAAAATTAGGATGTGCTGAATTGCTATCAAAATTCATTAATGAAATGATGTACTAATAACTGAGGAACGGGAAATCAATCATGCTAAATTACGATCCATTAGCTTGTTTGCCCTCATCTGAGGAACTGCCTGATTCTGACGATACCCCTGTGGATAATGAATTACAAGATTTAATTCCCGGTTTACTTAAAGCGCTTCTGGCGATCGCTTGGTGTAGATCCTGATTTAATCTAAGAGGATGTTTGAAAAGTGGTTGGCTATGATTTTAGGCACTTCTAGATCCCCCCTAACCCACGCCAGTCGCTCATGGGGGAAACCCCCAAGACCGCGCTGGCTCCCCTTAAAAAAGGGGGGCAACCTCTCTCAAAGTCCCCCTTCTTTAAGGGGAGCCACTGCGCCCTTGCGGTTTCCCGACTTGAAGCACGTGGCGTGGATTTAGGGGGATCTCAAAGTATTTGCTACCAAGAAGAGGACTTGTTCATTCATCCTCTTAGACTGCAAAAACAAATGAGTCCAAACATTTAAATATTTTTATCGTTAGACATTGCTCGGTGTAGATCCTGATTCTCTCACCTGAATTGCTGTAAAGGTTCATCAACGATGCTCCGAGGTTCATCAACGATGCTCCGAGGTTCATCAACGATGCTCTGAGGTTCATCAACGATGCTCTGAGGTTCATCAACGATGCTCTGAGGTTCATCAACGATGCTCTGAGGTTCATCAACGATGCTCCGAGGTTCATCAACGATGCTCCGAGGTTCATCAACGAAGCTCTGAGGTTCATTAATGGAGTTCAAAGACTCATTCACGAAGCTCCGAGGTTCATCAACGAAGCTCTGAGGTTCACGAACGAAGCTCAAAGGTTCATTAATGGAGTTCAAAGACTCATTCGCGAGTATCAAAGACTCGTCCACGAGTATCAAAGACTCATTACAGCAATTTTCATTTATTTAAAAAACACTCTCGCGTTCTTCTTTGCGCCTTTGCGTGAGACAAAAATCTTTCAGTAAGTACGAATTACGAATTACGCATTACCCTATCAAGACTTGCACTCACACTTTCAGCATCCGGTGAGTTTAATCGCTGCAAAATCTCTAAAGCTGGTTGCAAATAGGATATCGCTTTAGTGTATTCACCCTGCTGTTCCGCCAAATCTCCTAACAACCACAGAGTCATTGCTTTACCTCGGACATTACCAATGCGTTCATTTATTTCCAAAGACTGATTGTAGAGTGCGATCGCTTGCTCCACTTCTCCTTTGTCGGCGTATATACCTGCGAGTTGGTGCAACGTCGCAGCTTTGGTTTTGACATCACCAATGCGTTCAGTTATTTCCAAAGACTGATTGTAGAGTGCGATCGCTTGATCTACTTCCCCTTTGTTGGCGTAGATATATCCCAGATTGTACAACATCGTCGCTTTGCCTTGGACATCTCCAATGCGTTCATATATTTCCAAAGACTGATGGTAGAGTGCGATCGCTTGATCTACTTCCCCTTTGTTGGCGTATATATCTGCCAGTTCGTGCAACGTCACCGCTTTGGTTTGGACATTTCCAATGCGTTCTGTTATTTCCAAAGACTGATTGTAGAGTGTGATCGCGTGTTCAACTTCCCCTTTATTGGTGTAGATACGTCCCAGTTCGTGCAACGTCGCCGCTTTGCCTTTGACATTACTAATGCGTTCAAATATTTTCAAAGACTGGTTGAATAGTGCGATCGCTTCATCAACTCCCCCTTTGTTGGCGTAAATCATTCCCAGAGAGTGCAATGTAGCCGCTTTGCCTTGGACATTACCAATGCCTTCTTCTATTTTCAAAGACTGATTGTAGAGTGCGATCGCTTCATCAACTTCCCCTTTGTCGGCGTAGAGATTTCCCAGACAGTGCAACGTCGCTGCTTTGCCTTGGATATTACCAATGCGTTCAAATATTTGCAAAGACTGATTGTAGAGTGCGATCGCTTGCTCCACTTCCCCTTTATTGGCGTAGATACCTGCCAGTTGGTGCAACGTTGCCGCTTTGGTTTGGAAATTTCCAATGCGTTCAAATATTTGCAAAGACTGATTGTAGAGTGCAATCGCTTGATCAACTTCCCCTTTGTTGGTGTAGATACCTGCCAGCTGGTGCAACGTCGCTGCTTTGGTTTGGACATTTCCAATGCGTTCAGTTATTTCTAAAGACTGATTGTAGAGTGCGATCGCTTGATCCACTTCTGCTTTGTTGGCGTAGAGAATAGCCAGTTGGTGCAACGTCGCTGCTTTGCTTTGGACATCACCAATGCGTTCAGTTATTTCCAAAGACTGATTGTAGAGTGCGATCGCTTCATCCACTTCCCCTTTGTTGGCGTAGATACGTCCCAGGTTATGAATAATTGCTGCTTTTTCTGTTTCGTCTGTTTCCAAACAAGATTCAAGCGCTTGCTGATAATATTGCTGTGCTTGTTCAACTTCACCGAGTTCTGCCTGAGAGCGAGCTATTTCATGTAAAACGCGGTAGTCTTGAGTCAGTTCTAAGGTAGATTTGCACAGTTGTACTGCTTCCCGAAAACGGTTTTGATTTTTCCAGTTATCTGCCAGAGAAAAGGTCATCTTCGCAGCAATGTCTTCATCCTTCCCCAACAACCCCAAGCGATGAATTTCTAACTCTTGTGCTTCCGTAGCACCTTCCGCCTCTTCCCACCACAGACGATACAAAATTTGTGCAGCTTGTTTATACAACCCTTCCTCATCAATTCCTGTTCCCCTCCCTGCTTGCGGGGAGGGGTTAGGGGTGGGGTTCTCTAGCAACGGTGACAAAATCCGGGGAACCCGATACAACCTCTCTCCATTGTTGGTGAGGGTAACTTCCAACAAACCCAAAATTTCAGCGCGTTGAATATGACTTTCCCAACTTGAGATATCCTCACAAATCGGGGAAATAGCAGCTAGAACAACAGGTAACTCATACACCAACAACTTACCCAGCATTTTCCGCAAACCTGGAGTTTGCTGCTTCAGCAATTCCTCAGCCAAGATATTCTCACGAAATTCCTTTTCCTTCTCCTCCATCTTTTGCAAAATCATCTCAACTCCCCTCTTATCCCCCTCCTCGCTTGCGGGGAGGGGTGCCGTAGGCGGGGTGGGGTTCTGGGAATTTTGCAAAATCTTATCTAACCATTCCAACAGCCGAGGATTTCCATCTGCTGCTTTTTTGGCGAGTTTCTGCAATTCTGCATCAATCACCAAACTGCCATTAAACGAATTGAGACGATTAAACTTTTTAATTAAATCTGCCCCACCCAAAGCCCCCAGAGGTTCGCGGTAGAGACGATGATTCAGTTCCGACAATTGGAAGTTGTAGCGACAGGTAATAATTACCTTGTGGGGAAGTTTAGAATTTTGAATCGCCTTCAGCAACGCCAGCAGAACATCTACAACTTGTGGTTGCAAGACATAAACCCCATTTCGTAATTCCAAATTGGCCTCAAAGTCATCCAGCACAAAAGCAAAGCGCTGTTCTTGGGTATTCAGTCCTTCTTGGAAAAAGTTCGTGAGGCGCTGCATCAACGGTAACTTGCCATTGAGAATTTCATGCCCCCGTTCTGAAGTACATTGTTCAGCAAGGGTTTTGAGCAGTTTGTCCTCATCCAGTTGCCGAAAATTCACCAGCCTGTCATAGCCAACCATCCTTTCCAGAAGTCGCGCCGTCACAGTACTCTTACCCACACCCCCCAGTCCGTGAATTAGTACCCCTAATGAAGTGCGAATAGCTTTGAGACAACGTTGCAAAGTCCGCCGTCTGCCAACAAACTCAGAGGGTTTCGCCACCCGCACCTGTTGGGTATCGGGATCTAAAAACTGTTCATAAGCAGGTTCCGGCGCTGAGGGTGGCAAATCTCCCAACACTTCCACGAACGCACCGGGACATTCTCCCTGGACATATAACCGCAACAAATGCCAGTCCCGCACTTTCTGTTTAAACAACTGCTGGTAAGTGCTAGCGAGTGCTTCAGCTAATTGATATCCGGCTGCCAATTTCCCATAGAGGTGTGCGGCGGCGGCTGTAGCTGTCCGATCTTCCACAGGCCGCCCCCAACTTAAAACCGCCCTCGCCCCTTGTGCAATTAGTGCCTCAGCCATAGAAGGGACAGCCCCTTTATCTGGTGCTTGTCCAGTCCGACACCCAGACAAAAACACCAATTTGGGAAATCTAAACCGAAAGACTTCCGCAAGTTCTGCCGCCGTGGTTTCGTAACGTTCCCCAATTTCCGTCTCAGTAACAAAATAAGGCGTATTCGCCTCCAAATCTTCCCCCCTCCTCGCTTGCGGGGAGGGGTTGGGGGTGGGGTTCTTTCCCGCTTCACCAGGAGTAATTGAGGCGTGTCCTGTGAGGTGAAACACATCAAAGTCATCAAAATAGCGACTCCACACCTTACCCAACTCGCTAACGCAACCGCTTTCTTCCACCCGCAAATCGACAGCAAAATCTCGCGTATCAGCTAGAATTCTCGCCTCTTCCTGTTCAAAATCTAACTTTGGTTCCACGTCTTCCGGGTCGGTTGCCATAAACAATACTCGCAATTGTCGTGCTTCCACAGCAAACCCTTCTGTTTCTTTCTCAATCCAGCGCAGAGGTAACACCACCGGATTAACCCGCTTGACTAAAAAATCCTTACCATCATGCAACACTTCCCAAGGTAGATGTGCCAATTTTTGATCGGTATCAATGGCAATTACCAACACTTTAGTGGGACAGTTAGCAATTCCCCGACTCAACCACCGTCCATCCCCATCCAACCAAAAAAATAACTGCTGCCCGATTCCTGGTAAATTGGGCAGCAGTTTATAGTAATCTCGTTCGCGTTGGTTGAGTAAATCATCGATTTCTGCCAGTGTCAGGCGACGTGATTCATAGTGATTATTTTGAGGTAGCCAATACCTGAGTTCAACACTTTCCTGCGTACTTTCCCGAAGTTGAATGCGGATAGTTTGCACTTATTTGCTGATAGATTTGAGGATTTCCGTGATTTCCTCTATAGTAGCTTCTTCAAGTAAAATCCTGTTTCCAGTAACAGGGTCAAGAATTATCACATCAAATTGCTTCCCTGGATGAGATTTATGCCATTCTTGATACCACTTGCGGATTTGTTCAGCTAAAGCCACAGCACCCCCGACAATGCCGACAATAGTAGCGATCGCCGCTAGAGTTCCCTCTCTTTGCGTCGGAACTTCGTAGCTTCCCGATATTCCAGGAATTTCTAGCAAAGCCTCGGCTGCTGCTGGTGCGCTTTCACCCTCAATACCGACTTGAATTCCTGCCATAAAATCACCTACGAATTTATCCAAGATTCTGTATATTATGCGTTGTATTGGGGATAAGGTTCACACAGAGAGGATTGCAAAATTATTTACTTACTGTTGTACCAATTGTCTAAAATAAGGCAACAGACGCAAACCTGGAAATCCAGATTTAATCTGACTTTCACGAATTACGAATTAATATGTCTCTTGCTCCTTGGCGAGGTGCGATCGCTCATGCACTCCAGCGCAACCGCAGCCTTGTTTATGCCCGTTACCTGCAACTAGCAACGCTACAGACAAACGGCCGCCCCGCCAATCGTACCCTAGTCTTTCGCGGTTTCCTGGAAGATACAAACCAGCTAAAATTTATCACCGATAACCGTAGCGCCAAAGCCGATCAGATACAGCAACAACCTTGGGCAGAAGTTTGCTGGTACTTCCCCAATACACGAGAACAATTCCGTATCACTGGCTGTTTAACCCTGGTAAGCGGTGATGATTTTCACCAGGGTTTACAGCCAGCGCGGATCGCGATGTGGCAAGAATTAAGTGATGCGGCGCGTTTACAGTTTGCTTGGCCCTATCCTGGTAAACCCAGAATCCAAGAAGCAGGAGCTTTTGAGCCACCACCACCCGATTCTGTTGAGCCAGTGCCTAATTTTTGTCTACTGCTACTCGATCCAGTTCAAGTAGACCATTTAGAATTACGCGGCGAACCACAAAATCGATCGCTTTACTGCCGTAATGAGCAGCAAGAGTGGTCTAGCGAAACGATTAATCCGTGATTTAGTCAAGAGTCAAAAGATTGACCCTTAACCCTTAACGTTTAACTAAATACCAGCACCATCTAGAAATTCCTGGATAGTCTTATCTTTGAGGTTGCACCAGCGAGTATCATGGGTTAGCTCATCCTCTTTCGCTGCTAAACAACCCACTAAAACAGGAGTTTTTTCTGAAGAATTATTGCGCCCAAGAATTTGTATTTGTTCTTCCAACGCCTCAATCCGGTCTACTAAAGCACGAATTACTTGAGCTTCTGAATCTGGTAAGTTATTGTGTTCAAGAGGTGAAACCCGAACTCCAGAACGATACATAATCCGTCCAGGCACACCTACCACAGTACAGTCTGAAGGCACATCTCTGAGAACAACAGAACCAGCACCAATACGGACATTATTGCCAATTTGGATATTGCCGAGTACCTTCGCTCCAGCTCCGACTACGACATTTTCCCCCACAGTGGGATGGCGCTTGCCACATTCTTTACCAGTACCTCCAAGGGTGACGCCTTGATAAATTAGGGCATAGTCTCCCACGATCGCAGTTTCACCAATTACTACACCCATCCCGTGGTCAATAAACACACTTTGCCCAATTACTGCACCAGGGTGGATTTCAATTCCAGTCAAAAACCGAGCCAAGTGAGAAATCAGGCGGGGAACAAAGGGAAGACCAACAGTATACAGCCAGTGAGCCAGCCTATGGAATAACAGGGCTTGCAAACCAGGGTAACAAAATAAAACTTCCAACCAGTTACGGGCAGCTGGGTCACGTTCAAATATGATACGAAAGTCAGCACGCAGTATAGATAGCACGAGATAGCACCCTCGCAAAGCACAACAAGCTACTATCCCATAGTATCCTCTCTGGTGTTACACCTAAAAATTGGGGATTGGGCATGGTTATTCTCCTTGTCCCCTTGTCTACTTCATCTCCCCCACTCCCTACTCCCTACTCCTGATCACTGCTGCTCCACTTTCAGAGTATAATCACGCTTGATTCCAGGATTAAATGTACCCACCCAAATCCGATAGGTGCCCCTTTTCCAGTCGCGATCGCTAACGCTAGCATCTTTACTTTTGCCAGTGTCATCGCCGCAACGAATCATAGTACTATCTGGCCCTTGGATAAGTAAAGTGGTGTCGTTGTTGTTGCTATCGACTTGTATTGTTAGCTGGGAAAAGTCCTTTTCCAAAACCATAATATGATCTGGATTGGGATCGGCAAAACCAATACAGGCTTTTTGATCGCGATCGCGGTTACTTATGGCAGACAATGAGTAAGAACCGCCTGTAAACCCCTGCACTGTTCCTTGTGCTGGATCAAAGTTTGTTGATAAATTGAAAGTGCCAAAGTTTGCTGTCTCTGCTATTGCAGGGGTAGCTGTGATGGCGGTAAGTATAGCCAGCAGCCAACGGCCGCGAAACTGAAGTCGAGGGCGACAGTATTTCATAGTAGCCCTCCAACAGGCTTTTAAATTAGTAATGATATATACATATTCTACTTAAAAAAATCCAGTGAAATTTCAGTTGGATGTGCCACATTCAAATGTGCCACAGTTGATATTTTGCAAAGCACGCAGCTAATTGCTAGGTTGTGTCTTGATCTAGACAGCAGCGTTAAATCGCGCCCGTTGTCTAGTGGGGCATTTTAGTAATTAAGCCATTAATTAGTAAATATTACATAAGTTCTACGTAAATATCATTGGGCAAGAAAGTACAGAAGGTAAAAAATTTTTTTACCTTCTGTACTTTGAGCTTTTATGAAAATCTCACGAATTATCGAGTTTGAAGAAGACGCCACCTTTAAGCGATCGCGTGTCAGTTGCATAACTACTAACTGTGAGCGATCGCAGGTTGTTAAAAAATGGTTTACCTAAGACTTCCACTAGTTTGAGAATCGGTACTTGACGCTCTAACAAATTCTGGCTCTTTGTCCAGTCAAGATATATATAGCCTTGATTTGGTAGGGGAATTGCCGCGATACTATCTTGGAAATTGGGATTGTCAATTATGGAATTATCCTTGGTTGTGAGAATTTCATCCATCGTCTCTAAATCAGACGTGAAAATTTCGTAATTTCCGAAAGTTGTATGCAATCCCTGCACTTTTGTTTCAATGCTGAAAGATGCTCCTTCTTTGACATCACTTTTTTTTGTAGCTGTGGTTAACTCTGTCCAAGCGGAGATTTTTTGCTGATCTATAGTCAGGGTATTGATACTGAGTCCATTGGATGATGCGATCGCATCCAAACGAGCAACGCCTTTTTCTACACTCTCGGATTTTTCCACCACAAAAATCCAATGTGGGGTTATTTGCTCTTTCTCAGGTAACAATGCAATGGCATACTCTCCTTGTACCCAGCTAAAAATATCCTCTGTTAAGTTTATACCCCAGCGTTTTTGAACATCCGCCAAAGGTTTTGCTAACCGAGAAACCACATCTTCCCCAGAACCATAAATGGTTGCTGTTGCTTGTCTCCAGAGTTTAGTTAAATCACTGTCACCCAAATTACTCAAATTTGAGCCGGAAATCGCTAAACCTGCTGATGCTGGAATATACTGCAATGCTCCCACAGGTTTAGATAGCGGTGCAGATGGAGGGACAATTTCTGATGAAGTCAGAAAGGTGGTTTCCGCCAGTAATCCTTTGGGGTTTAACGCCAAGGATATGATTTGGCTGTTATAAAGTTGTTCTGGTAACTCTAACCCTTGCCATTTTGCCACGATGGGAAGATTCAAGAACGCTAAAGCTAAACCTCCTTTGAGCCGTTCTTTGGTAGCTTTTTGGTATTCGGGAGAGCTACTCAAATTCAGATCGGGCGCTTGGACGTTATTGATAGCATCTCGCAGTACTTTCGGATCGTTGGCAAATAACACAAAGCCTTCACCAACAACAGCACCAGCAAGCGAGTCTTGTTCTGGTTGAGAATTGTCGTAAATCAGCTTTACGCCTTTGTATTGTTCAACAGCTAAGTTTGATCCAGCTAACGCTCGTTTGGAAAACAACAACTCAACAAACTCGCGGCTTTTTTCCGGTTGCTTGGTTGCTAGTGCCAATAGATACCCTGGCTGCTGTCCGTTTTCTAAGTCCCGATCAATATCTAAGGTGGTGATAGCTAATGTAATTTCGTCTCCTAACCAGGGTTGAATGTCTTGCTTGTAATCTATGCCACTCTTGGCGAATAAACTGGTTTTGAGTTTAGATAGTGCCTCTTCCTGCTCCAAAACCTGCAAACGATCGGGATTGGCTAGTAATGAAACCATTGCAGGAGAAAGTTTCGACACGAATATGGCTGCACCAGGCTGGGAAGTGGAAGCAATGAGGTTAGCCGGACTTTTAGCGAAAAACCAGTAAAAGCTGGCGATCGCAATTACTAGCAGTGCGATCGCAGAAGCTACGATAAAACCGATAAATGAACGTTGCCTATTCACATTAAACCTATTAAAAAAGACGGTTTACAGCCATTTAAGCAGAAAGCCTAGCAGAATTAATCAACCCTCTTAAGAATGGATGCTGATGTCAAGGCAGAGATTTTCTGTCACCATAAATAGTATTAGGACTGTTTACGAAAACCTCATGACAGGGAACTCATGAACCAAATTAGTGTAGAAGAACTGGCGCAACGTCTTTCTTCTAGTGATGCAAGTATTCAGCTAGTAGATGTGCGTGAACCAGAAGAATTGGCGATCGCTAGCATTGAGGGCTTCGTCAACCTACCTTTAAGTCAATTTGCCGAATGGGGAGATCAAGTACCTAACCTCTTCAATCCCCAAGCTGAAACCCTTGTACTATGCCACCACGGTATTCGCTCTGCCCAGATGTGCCAGTGGTTGATTGCTCAAGGTTTTACAAATGTGCAAAATATTTCGGGTGGTATTGATGCTTATTCCGTCTTAGTAGACCATTCAATTCCCCAGTATTAGCTTGTGTTTAGGTGCATTACTTCAGATGGAACTTACTCTTCCATCTGACTTTTGCTATGCTAAAAGCAGAAGTACATCACTTAGAGGCTTGCCAGAAAGCTTGAAATTTGGGCATCAAGTACATCTGCACAAAAACTTTCGACTGGTCTAAATTACAGTTCAACATTAGCCCATGCCAAAAAATACGTATCTAATAATACTGTTGCGATTGCAAGTTTGTGCAAAAATACGGTTAACAAGAAGCTAATGAGGGTAGATTAGAGCTAACAGCTTTTGCAAAAAAGTTGAGCTACTATTTCAACCTACTCTTAAAAAATGCTGTGTATATATGAACTTTAAAAATACTTATCATAATAAAGTTATATAATTTGCTATCTTAATCAATTATTAATATTTTTGTTTTCGATTAAATCCAGAAATTTTTTCCGAGTTTGATTAAAATTTGCCTTCAGCAAAACATACCATAATGGAAGTTCAGTTAACAAATCGACAACAGCATATACTTTGGGCAACGGTACGTCACTACATTGCTACGGCAGAGCCTGTTGGTTCAAAGGCTTTAGTCGAGGAGTACGACCTCGGTGTAAGCTCGGCGACAATTCGTAATGTCATGGGCGTTTTAGAAAAATCTGGATTGCTCTACCAACCACACGCTTCTGCTGGACGTGTACCTTCAGATTCAGGTTATCGCATTTATGTTGACCAGCTAATTACACCTTCTCTGCGTTCGCGCAGCGTGTCGCAGACAGACGCTCTTGCTAACTTGCTTCCACATCCCTTGCGCGTCCCGCAGGGAAGTGGTACCGAAACATTAGGGCGAGAAGTAGAGATGGCACTGCAAAAGCGTCTCCAGTGGGAAGATCGCAGTTTAGAAACCCTACTGCAAGGAGCCGCACAAATTTTAGCAACCTTAAGTGGTTGCATTAGCTTGATCACTATGCCGCAAACGACTACAGCGCTATTGCGACATCTGCAATTAGTGCAAATTGAAGCCGGACGGATCATGCTGATTGTGGTGACTGATGGTTATGAGACACATTCTAAATTGATGGATTTGTCGCCAATACCAGAAGAAACACAACGGGATTCCGAGGTAATCGATCGCGAGTTGCAGATTGTTTCTAACTTTTTGAATAGTCACCTGCGGGGGCGAAGTCTGTTGGAATTAGCCGATCTCAACTGGAGCGAACTAGATCAGGAGTTCCAACGCTACGGGGAATTTTTGAAAAACTCAGTTGCCGAATTGACTCGTCGCACTCTTGCGCCGACTGCAACACAAATTATGGTTCGGGGTGTGTCAGAAGTTTTGCGCCAGCCAGAATTTTCCCAGTTACAGCAAGTACAAACGATTATTCACCTGTTGGAAGAAGAACAAGACCAACTGTGGCGATTAATATTTGAGGAACCAGAACCGGAGGATGGTGGTAAACCAAAGGTAACGGTTCGGATTGGCGCAGAAAATCCATTAGAACCGATACGCACCTGTACCTTGATTTCTTCCAACTATTGCCGAGGTTCGATACCCGTAGGAAGTGTGGGAGTTTTGGGGCCAACGCGTCTAGATTATGAAAGTGCGATCGCAGTAGTCGCATCTGCTGCTGATTACCTCTCAGAAGCTATCAGTTATTTCAATCCTTAAATGGTATCAGGTGATATTTAGGGATAAGCCGCTACGGGTGTAGGCAATCAACAATATAATAGCAAGCGGATAGCCCAATTTTGAGCGGCAAAATCAATAATTAATACTACCTAAATCTTTCATGGTTAGAAAAATTGCCTTTGGCTTGCTGTGGCTGGGATTCATTGTCTATGCTTTTTTCCTCGCGCCTCCTGAGCAACCCGGTACATTCGAGTTAATTAAAAACCTTTCTATTGGGCAGTGGCAAGGCGTTAACCCGTTAGTAATAGCATTATTCAACCTCATGGGCATCTGGCCTCTTATTTACAGTGCAGTAGTCTTTATTGATGGCAGAGGACAAAAAATACCTGCTTGGCTGTTTGCTACTGCTTCTTTCGCAGTTGGTGTTTTTAGCTTATTGCCGTACTTAGCCCTACGAGAACCAAATAATCAGTTTCTCGGTAAAAAGAATACCTTGCTTAAGCTGCTAGATTCTCGTGTGACTGGTTTTGTGTTAACGATACCCACAGTTATTCTAGTTGCCTACGGTTTAAAAGGAGGAGATTGGAGCAGTTTTGTGCAAGAGTGGCAAACTAACCGCTTCATCCATGTGATGAGTTTCGATTTTTGCCTACTCTGCCTATTATTTCCCGCATTGCTGGGGGATGATATGGCGCGTCGCGGTTGGAAAAATTCGCAGTTTTTCTGGTTAATAGCCTTGATACCGCTATTCGGCCCATTGATTTATTTATCTGTGCGTCCACCTTTACAAGAAGAAGTGGGTGTAGAGTCCATATCCAAGCAGCCAGTGGTGAATTGAAGTAAGACTTACGCAAGAAACCTCTTAAACTCCTATTCCTTTGCGTCCTCTGTGGTTCGATTTTCCGTTACCTGTGCGTAAGTCCTGTGAAAAATAAAGTGCGTTTTTCACAAGAGAGACGTGAAATGGGACTGAGCTTCTCTACGAGACGCTATCGCGAACGTCACGCGGCGCGGCACTAACGCGTCTCTACAATGATTCTGGATGACGCATAATTAATTTCTGAAAATGTCTAATCCAAAATCGTACTACCCAAAATCCCCTTTTTCAGTGAATTGGGGATTTTCTGTTGTGGGTGCGTAAATCCCAAGAGAAAATTTTTTCTGAAAGTACTTTACAAAACGCAATAAATTATTTAAGATGTGTAACAGGTAGTTAAACCTACCTAATTCATCCGCAAATAACAGCACTTATAAAACAATGACAGCAACCTTACAACGTCGCGAAAGCGCCAACGTATGGGATCGATTCTGCGAATGGATCACCAGCACCAATAACCGCATCTACATCGGTTG
>NZ_JBALEL010000014.1:0-136742 GCF_036917935.1 Nostoc sp.
CGAGACGCTGCGCGATGGGGTCTCCCCAAGTGGAGCGACTGGCGTGGGCTAGGGGGGATCTAGATACAAGCGTAGACTTTTCAAACATCCTCTAACGTATGTTGCATCCTTCAGCCTGATATCTTATTGGTAATTTTCACACTTTCACAAAAAATTCTATGCCGCTAATTAAAAAAAAATTTGCAATCCCACGAATTATTTATTTCTTTATCCCGATTATAATTATCATTTTTTTATTCACTTTTTTATCTACAAATGCTGTTGAAATCAGTAGCATAGAATTTATCGGTGAAGCGACTTTACCGAAAGGTTTAATCTTTCAGAAAACTGAAGTTGGAGGTTTATCTGGAATTAGTTATGATCTAAAAAATAACCTTTATTATGCTATTTCCGATGACCGGGGACAAAAAGCTAATGCCCGTTTCTACACTCTGAAAATCGACTTGAGCAAAGGTTACCTCCAAAAAAATGGAATTATTCCGGTCAGTGTTACTACATTATTAAATCAAAATGGTCAAACATTTCGCCCTGGTGAAAGTGATACAGAAGGTATTGCCTTAACTAATAAAGCAACTGTGTTTATTTCTTCTGAAGGCGACACTGGAAAATTAATTAATCCTTTTATTAAAGAATTCTCACTATCTTCTGGCAGAGAAATTGTCACACTTCCCATCCCAAACAAATTTTTGCCAGATAAAACTAGTCAACAAGGTATCCGCAACAATTTGGCTTTTGAAAGCCTCACCATCACACCCGATAAAAAGCATCTATTCACAGCCACCGAAAATGCTCTAATTCAAGATGGTGTCGCAGCTAAACCTAACATCGGTAGTCCTTGCCGCATTTTGCAATACAACTTGCTCAACAACCAGCCCGAAAAGGAATTTCTTTACCAAACTGAATCAGTTACACCATTTTTGAATCTGATTGGCAAATTTGCTAGTGGATTACCCGATTTACTTGCTCTCGATAATCAAGGACACTTCTTAAGTTTAGAACGGTCTTTTACTGGTTTAGGATTTGCTATTTCCCTGTTTCAGGTTTCTTTAGAAGGAGCCGATGATATTCATCAGATAGATAGCCTTTTAGCAGTTGACTCCAAAAATATTAAACCAGTTCAGAAAAAACTGCTATTAGATTTGAGAAACATAGATGTACTTCTAGACAACATCGAAGGTTTAACTCTTGGGCCGAAACTACCGGATGGTCAGCAATCATTAATTCTCATCAGTGATAACAATTTTAACTCCCTACAACGCACCCAGGTACTAGCCTTTAAAATTAAAATTGAAAATCCGCTAATTAGATTATTACGCCGTTTGCTCCCAAATCTTAATCGTTAACTGTACAGAGGTAAAAGTGCGATTGCGCCTTTACTTGTTTGAAACTTATTCCTGTGTATTCACGGAATCTAACAAACAACTTTATCTAGCTTATTTGTACTTTACGTGTAATTTCTCAACCGTAATCCTTAATAAATATGTTACACAATGTTTAGGATATTTTGCAGAGAGATTAAGTATCATTAAAGCACAGAATTATTTTTTTTTCAAATTCTAATATTTTTCAGATTTAAATTTAATAATTAGCTAGACTTATTAAGGTATTTTGCCAACAATATTTTTCATAAATGATTTTTATGCTAGAAAATAAAATTGAGAGTATGGTAGGGCAAAAAGCAGAATTAGATGATTACATTGGACAATTTTTAAACAATCGATATTTAATCAGAGATTTGATTGGTAAAGGGGGGATGGGTAGAGTTTATTTAGCAGAAGATACTGCTAAAGGTGGTATACCGATCGCAATCAAAATCTTATCACTTAGTTTGGCAAACCAACAAATGTCCCAACGTTTTGCCAGAGAGATTTTTATTGGCGCTCAATTGGGTCGTAAAAGTAAACATATTGTTCGTATTTTAAGTTATGGCGTTACTGAAGATAAAACTCCATTTTATGTAATGGAATACCTCCAAGGAAAAAATCTCAAACAAATTCTCAAAATTCAGCCCTTAACAATATCAAAGTTTTTGCATATTTGTAATCAAATTTGTTTAGGCTTACAATGTGCCCATCAAGGCATCAGCCTCAAAGGAGAGATTTATCCGATTGTTCATAGAGATATTAAACCAGAAAATATATTCATTACTGAAGATAGTAAACAAGGAGAAATTGTTAAAATACTAGATTTTGGTATTGCCAAGTTTTTAACAGAACGAAGTGGGATGACTCTGACAGATTCTTTTATTGGCAGTTTACCTTACTGTTCTCCAGAACACATGGAAGGGCGCAAATTGCTAGATGTCCGTTCTGACATTTATAGTTTGGGAGTACTAATGTTTGAGATGCTGACAGGAAAGCATCCATTTCAGACAAAAAGTAACTCCTTTGGTACTTGGTATCAAGCGCATCGCTTTCAAATGCCACCGACAGTTGAAGAAATAAATCCGCAAGTCAAAATACCGCCGATTTTAGAAAAAATATTGATGAGTTGTTTAGCTAAAGAAGTAAGCGATCGCCCTCAAAACATCAGCCAAATATTAGAAGATTTAGAAAAAGTTAATGCTCAACTTCATGATGTTATTCCTAGCAATAGCACTGACATTATTAAACTCTCACTTCCGGTTCAATTAGTACCCGCAACTTTATTATCAGAAAAAGAGTGTTTGCAGAAAAATTGGCCTAAAAATAAACCAATTGCGCCAATTGGGTTTCCCCATTTACTACAGACTCCTCAAAGACCTATACCAACTTTTTGGGCAATGTTGCCTAAACAAGAGATTTCAAAATTTTTGGATAAAATACATGGTACTGAATTTATTAGTAAAATGAATGTATACCCGATGCTCCTGTGGGTAACAATACTATACGATGCCCAACCTTCTACGACTAAGTGGCTACCTTATTTTCTGGATCTGAAAGATCAGAAAGGGCAAAATTTAGCACGTAGTTTAGCGGAAGTAGGCTACTATCATCTACTATTTTTTGCCTTAGAAGATCCAACTCATTGCTCTCATGTCACGACTTTAAACCTCACGGCTAACCAGCGCCAACAACTTGTAGATTGGTTAGATATGAGTCAACAGTCAAATGAATTAATTTCGCCTAATCAAGCCAAAAATATTCTCAAAACAGAGTACGAAAAGCTAAAGTTAGAGATATTACGAAACTTAGCTACACATCAAAAAACTGAGAAAGAAGCTTTAAAAAATTGGATGGCTAAATTCTTCGAGATATTTTTTAAAATTCTATTACATCGTTGAGATTCTGTTATCAAACTCAAAATGCTTGCTACCATTAATAATATTTTTATGTGTGTATTGCTAACTTTAAATGGACTCAGCACCAGAGGTAAACAAAGTGAATCAAAGCCCATTGACATCTCCAAGTAGTACGGGCTTGCTTGCCAATCGTTATCAACTCAAGCAATTAATTGGCAGCGGTGGTATGGGTGAAGTTTTTTTAGCAAATGATGTTTTGTTAGGAGGTATACCAGTTGCGATCAAGTTTTTGACTCAAACTGTTGTTAATACCAAGATGCAACAAGACTTTGCTCGTGAAGCTTTAATGAGTGCAGCCTTGAGTCAAAAGAGCGTACACATAGTGCGGGCGTATGATTATGGTGTGAATGAGAAAGGAAAACCATACTACGTCATGGAATATCTATGTGGCAAGAGTTTAAAGGATTTAATTCCGCTACCTCTGCCGATGTTTTTGACTCTCTCTCGCCAAATTTGTTTGGGTTTACAGTGTGCCCATCAAGGTATTAACATTGATGGCAAAATTTGTCCGTTGGTGCATCGAGATATCAAGCCTGCCAATATATTAGTTATTCCCGATCCGATATTGGGTCAGTTAGTTAAAATTCTCGACTTTGGTATTGCTAGATTTTTGAATTATACATCAACAGCTAGTACAAGTAGAGGATTTAATGGCACTTTACCCTACTGTTCTCCAGAACAGCTAGATGGGGAAAAATTAGATAGTCGCTCTGATATTTATAGCCTGGGTGTGATGATGTTTGAGATGCTCACAGGCAAAAAACCCTGGGAACCAGAAACTGATTATTTTGGCGCTTGGTATAAAGCACATCACTTTGAAGAACCAAAAACGATCGCAGATGTTAAACCCACTCTTAAAATACCTCAAAAGCTAAATAATTTAATTATGGCTTGTCTGGCTAAAAAAGCAAGCGGTCGCCCCCAAAATATCGCCCAAATTTTACAAGTATTAAACAGTTTAGAAAAGTCTAATTCTCCCAGATTACCTCCAAATTTTGCTTCTAACTCCATTCTTAGCCGTCCCTTAAATTCTGCATTACCAATCACAGTAGAACAAAGCTATCGACAACTTTTGTGGCCTGAAAATAAACCAATTCAAGAAATTGTTTTTCCCCAGCTTCTAGACACCCCACAAGGATCTATAACAGCGATATGGTTGATGTTATCTAAACAAGAAATCAAAAACTATGCGGTTTCTATTCGTTACAACCAGTTTATCTTTGTGACATCCCCTCATCCAATGCTTTTGTGGGTAACTGTACTCTACAATCGGCAATTAGCTCCTAAGTGGCTACCGTGCTACTTAGATATGCAAAATCCTCAAAATATTAGGATGGTAAGTTTCTTGGCTGAAAATGAACAATATCCTTTGATTTTCTTTACTCTGGAAGCACCACATTCCTGTATCAAGGTTCTCAGCAGTCGCATTGAGCCAACTCAGCAGAAAATGTTAAAAACCTGGGTGCAACAGAGTCATAGTCTACCACCCGCTTCTCAACCCCAATTGAGCAAACAGCTATTGAAGCAGCAGTATAAACAAATGCAATCCCGAATATTGCAGCATCTGGAATCAGAGCCACAGGTTGTATTATCACGGTCTCTTTAACGAAAAATTCCCACATTCGAGAGACGGGTCAAAAAGAATTTCTAATTTCCAACTCCAAAACGCTTGACAAGCATAAAAAAAATAGTGATAATAGCAAAGTTGACAAACAAGGGACTGTAGTTCAATTGGTTAGAGCACCGCCCTGTCACGGCGGAAGTTGCGGGTTCGAGCCCCGTCAGTCCCGTTCTAAATCTATGAGTAGTGAATCCTAATTTCTGAGTAATATAGGAATTGGGCATTTGTTATTAGGTAAGCTGCTCAGTCTGCATTTTATAGACCGAAATATAAAAGGATACAGAGCAACTCAATCTATTTTATGTGAATTGTAATTTTGAATTCCCCAAAGAGGTTGACTCAGGATTCAGGGTTTAAATATAAGCTACATTTATCATGCTTTGCGAAAGAGAGAATTAACTGTGACTGTTAGAGTCCGTATTGCGCCCAGTCCAACCGGAAATTTACATATTGGTACAGCTAGAACGGCTGTATTTAACTGGTTATTTGCCCGTCACCACGGCGGAAAATTTATACTGCGAATAGAAGACACAGATTTAGAGCGATCGCGTCCCGAATACACCGACAATATTCTTGAAGGACTGCGCTGGCTAGGACTTAACTGGGATGAAGGGCCATTTTTTCAATCCCAACGCCTGGATCTTTATAAAGAAGCAGTACAAAAACTGCTAGATCAAGGATTAGCCTATCGCTGTTACACCACTTCCGAAGAACTTGAGGCGCTCCGAGAAGCCCAAAAAGCTAGAGGCGAAGCTCCTCGTTATGACAACCGTCACCGTCACCTCACCCCAGAACAACGCGCCGCTTATGAAGCCGAAGGTCGCTCCTCTGTGATTCGCTTCCAAATCGAAGATGGGCGGGAAATTGTCTGGAATGACCTAGTAAGGGGAAAGATGTCTTGGCGAGGTAGCGATTTAGGTGGTGATATGGTCATCGCCCGCGCCTCAGAAGAAGGTAGCGGTCAACCTTTATACAACTTTGTAGTTGTAGTGGATGACATTGATATGCAAATCACCCATGTCATCCGGGGAGAAGACCACATCGCCAACACAGCCAAGCAAATTCTGCTGTATGAAGCAATGGGTGCAAAAATCCCAGAGTTTTCCCACACGCCGCTGATTTTGAACACGGAAGGGCGCAAGCTTTCTAAGCGAGATGGCGTTACTTCCATTTCTGACTTTCAGCAAATGGGCTTTACTGCTGAAGGCTTGGTGAATTACATGACATTGCTGGGTTGGTCGCCACCAGACTCGACGCAAGAAATATTTACCTTAGAAATAGCAGCTAAAGAATTTGGCTTTGAGCGTGTAAATAAAGCAGGTGCAAAGTTTGATTGGGACAAGCTGGATTGGTTGAACAGTCAGTATATCCACAAGACGCCAGTAGATAAACTCACAGATTTACTCATACCCTATTGGCAAGCGGCGGGATATAAATTTGATGCTGGAAGAGATCGCCCCTGGTTAGAACAGCTAGTAACTTTAATTAGCCAGAGTTTGACTCGCCTGGTAGATGCAGTAGCTCAAAGTCAACTGTTTTTTAGCGACACAGTTGAATTTAGCGACGAAGGTAGTACACAACTGAAGCAAGAAGGTTCGACTGCTGTCCTTGAGGGGATTGTCACAGCTTTGGAAAATCAGCCGCAACTGTCGGAAGCCGCCGCCCAGGAGATTATTAAACAAGTGGTGAAAGAGCAAAAAGTCAAAAAAGGCTTGGTAATGCGATCGCTCAGAGCCGCCTTAACTGGAGATGTTCATGGCCCCGACCTGATTCAATCTTGGTTACTCCTAAATCAGATTGGTTTAGATAAGCCGCGCTTGAGTCGGGCGATAAGGGAAGCTAATTAACGATTACTTCCAGATTTTAGAAATATTTTAGATTTTAGGGGCACACAAACGTGTGCCCCTATCCATAAGGTAGAGCAACTATAAGAACAAGA
This sequence comes from Nostoc sp., assembly GCF_036917935.1. GTDB lineage: Bacteria > Cyanobacteriota > Cyanobacteriia > Cyanobacteriales > Nostocaceae > Nostoc. The sequence continues at coordinate 6,841 of NZ_JBALEL010000014.1, forward strand.
AATCATTGACTAATTACTAATGAATTATCCTCAATTTCAAATCTAAAATAGGTAGTCAATTCTCCTCATGTTGGGAACTTGGTGTGTAAAATTCATGTCTTCAAAAACACTTAGAAGCGAACGTAATTACAATGCCGACAAAAGCGCTCAATAGAGGGATGAGATTATCGTTCATGATAGTTACGCTCTTCATCATATCAACAGTTAATGCTGTAACTGATGCTCAGGAAGCACCAACGATATTTGGAGATGTCACCATTGGCCCTCAGTTTTCCCCAGACCCCTTGACAGTTCGCGGAATGAGTGGAGGTTCAATATCTGGGAGTCAAGTAGGTGGGAGAAGCGAAACAGCCACTGGCCCTTGTACCGGATTTGTTGATGAAACACCAGACCACACATTCGCACTCACAAGTAAATTTGACTACCTAAAGCTGCAAGTGCAAAGTCCTGAAGATACCACCATGATTATCAAGGGGCCCGGTGGTACTTGGTGTAATGACGATTTTGATGGCAAAAATACTGGCATTGTTGGTGAATGGCTGGCTGGAAGTTACCAAATTTGGATTGGTTCCTACGAAAAAGGCAAGTATCTCCCTTACACTCTACAAATTACAGAAGTGAAGTAGGGCATGGGGCAATTCAATTTTGGATTTTGGATTTTAGATTTTAGATTGAAATTTAATCCAAAATCTAAAATTCTCACTCCCCCTCATCCCCCCACTCCCAATACGGTTCGGATAAGACTCGATCCCCCCAACCCCCCTTAAAAAAGGGGGGCTAAGAACGGCTCTATTTCCCCCTTTTTAAGGGGGACTAAGGGGGATCTTTAAGGGCTATGCACCTTAACCGAACCGTATTGCCCCCACTCCCCCAGAATGATGATTGAAAGGGGCTTGAACGACACTAGGAGCATTCTGGAGAAATCCTCAGTGTCGTTGCATCCCGTTGCGCTCCCTTTTATCGTGCGATTTTGTATTAAAATTAAGTTAACTTTGATTAAGATTCTTGTTGGCATCGCCATAATGCCCTAACTGCCTTATGACAGTGCATATAAGAGATCAAATTAAACAAAATGGAGTTATAAACATCCGTTTAACAGCCCAAAGTGACAGAGTAATAGAATATTCGGTTGCTAAGGCTGATGAGTTGTATAGGCATCTAGAGGCAAATTAAGATGAAATTCTCTTGGAAAGTACTAGGACTCTGGACATTGCCGGCTTTGGTAATTGGCTTTTTCTTCTGGCAAGGTGCCTTTGCAGGCGCTCCTGCTGACATGAGTAAGAATGCAGCCAATACCCGCATGACTTATGGTCGCTTTCTAGAATACTTGAACGGCGATCGCGTCACCAGCGTGGATCTGTACGAAGGCGGTAGGACTGCAATTATAGAAGCCCGCGATCCAGACATCGAAAATCGTGTCCAAAGGTGGCGTGTGGATTTGCCTGTTAACGCTCCTGAGTTAATTAGCAAGCTCAAAGAAAAAGCCATTAGTTTTGATGCTCACCCCATGCGGAATGATGGCGCAATTTGGGGATTGTTGGGCAATCTCGTGTTTCCAGTTTTATTGATTACTGGATTGTTCTTTTTGTTCCGGCGTTCTAGCAACCTCCCAGGCGGGCCAGGTCAAGCGATGAACTTTGGCAAATCCAAAGCGCGTTTCCAAATGGAGGCAAAAACTGGGGTCAAATTTGATGACGTAGCCGGAATCGAAGAAGCTAAGGAAGAATTGCAAGAAGTTGTCACCTTCCTCAAGCAGCCAGAAAGATTTACTGCTGTAGGCGCACGGATTCCCAAGGGAGTGCTGTTAGTTGGGCCTCCTGGAACTGGTAAAACTCTCCTAGCAAAAGCGATCGCTGGGGAAGCAGGCGTACCTTTCTTTAGTATCTCTGGTTCAGAATTCGTGGAAATGTTCGTTGGTGTGGGTGCATCCCGCGTCCGCGACTTGTTCAAGAAAGCCAAAGACAACGCCCCCTGTATCATCTTCATCGATGAAATCGACGCCGTTGGACGCCAACGGGGTGCTGGTATTGGTGGTGGTAACGACGAGAGAGAGCAAACTCTCAACCAATTGCTCACCGAAATGGACGGATTTGAAGGCAACACAGGCATCATTATTATTGCTGCCACCAACCGTCCCGACGTACTAGACTCAGCCTTGTTGCGTCCCGGTCGCTTTGACCGCCAAGTAACAGTCGATGCACCCGATATCAAAGGGCGTTTGGAAATCTTGCAAGTCCACGCACGTAACAAGAAACTAGACCCTAGCGTATCCTTAGAAGCGATCGCTCGCCGCACTCCTGGATTCACTGGTGCTGATTTAGCCAACTTACTCAACGAAGGGGCAATTCTCACCGCCAGAAGACGCAAAGAAGCTATCACCCTCCGCGAAATAGATGATGCAGTGGATCGGGTAGTCGCTGGGATGGAAGGTACTCCTTTGGTAGACAGCAAGAGCAAGCGCTTAATTGCTTACCATGAAATTGGCCACGCCTTAGTTGGGACTTTGTTAAAAGACCATGACCCGGTGCAGAAAGTAACCTTGATTCCACGGGGACAAGCACAGGGTTTAACTTGGTTTACGCCCAACGAAGAACAGGGATTAATTTCTCGTTCCCAGTTGAAAGCCAGAATTACTGGTGCTTTGGGTGGTCGCGCCGCCGAAGAGGTGATTTTTGGGGCTGCGGAAGTTACAACTGGTGCTGGTGGAGACTTGCAGCAGTTATCGGGAATGGCACGGCAGATGGTGACGCGGTTCGGAATGTCAAACTTAGGCCCACTTTCCTTAGAAAGCCAACAGGGAGAAGTATTTTTGGGACGTGACTGGACAACCCGATCTGAGTATTCCGAATCCATCGCTTCCCGCATTGATGCTCAAGTCAGGGAAATTGTTGAGCAGTGCTACGACAATGCTAAGAAGATCATCCGTGACCATCGCACTGTCACCGATCGCTTAGTCGATTTGCTCATCGAAAAGGAAACCATTGACGGCGAAGAATTCCGCCAGATTGTGGCTGAGTACGCTGAAGTACCTGATAAGCAGCAGTACGCACCGCAACTGTAATATTTGACTCTTTTCTGGCTACTATCTGGGAATGAGTAAAGTAACAAAAAATAAAATGGGGATGGCGTATACCATCCCCATTTTTTTGCGCTTTTTCAGTGTTAGGAAGCTTTTAATTTTAAAATTATCAAAATTTATGAATCCATAAACTATAACAAACCTTGTTTTTTCAACTTAGCTAGCGCATCTTCAGCAGCAGCTTTTTCTGCATCTTTTTTATTGCGTCCCTTACCTTCTCCGTAAATCTTTTCATCTACCAATACTTTGGCTATGAATTCTGGCGCATGAGAAGGGCCTCCTATTTGGTCTGTGAAATATTTGGGGGGATTTGGGGTAACGTTGCGTTGCACCCATTCTTGAAAGCGGTTTTTTGAGTCTACATTAGAACGAGGCACAATTATATGCTTAGGATCAACAGAATCAAATAGTGGTTCTATAATTGCGCGAACTGTTTCAATATTAGAATCATTATCCAAATAGTAAGCACTAAGAACTGCCTCAAAGGTACTACTGAGCAAATTAGGATTTTGGTAGCCTCCATCTCGAATTGCGCCTTTTCCTAACCGCATCCTAAAGTCTAAACCTACCTCTTCAGCGAACTTTGCCAATTGCTTTTCATCTACCAGCGCCGAACGCCGTCGGGTTAATTCATCTTCTCCCATTTCTGGGTGACAACTATATAAATACTCGCCACTTAAGAAATTCAGCAAAGCATCACCGAGGAATTCTAGGCGTTCATTATGTTCACCTTCTCCGGGGTTTTCATGGACATAAGAACGGTGGGTAAGCGCACGGCGTAGGAGCTTTTCATTATGGAATATTAGAATTTTGTGCATTTTTAATCTTGTATCTTGTTGCGAAAATTGACTGTTGGGAAACTTTACGAGTGCTATATCTTCAGGCATGAAAAAACCGCAGATAGCGGTATTGGTAAAACCCAGTTGAGTAAAAGCTGGGTTTTTAAAAGCTATTTTAAGCAGCCAGTTTGTCTAACTCAACTAAAAACAATTCCTGACCTTGTTTTTGGACTTTACCATCCCTGACAGCAGCATCAACAAACTTACCAAAACTTTTAAACTTCTTGCCATCAGGTGTATGTATTGAGGAAAACCCTTGATAACTAACACAATGCTGACGCATCAATTTGTCAATGTAGCCAAATTCTGTATGTTTGCCTTGACTTAAAGTAGTTGTGATAGCTTTAGTAAAGCATTCTATAGCCTCATTGTAATTAATCTTAAACTCAATGGAAGTGGTTTGAGATTTAGTTTTTTTATCAACTAACTCAGGTAACTTGTCTATAAAGTAAAATTCATCAGCAAGTTCTTTAAGCTTCTGTTTTACATTACCCGCTTGAGCAAAGATGATGACTTTTTTACCCAATTTTTGCAAATTACGAACCAAATTCACAAAGTCTCCATCTCCTGATATAAGGATTACTATATCTGGAGAAAGATTACTGTGAATATCTTTTAGACAGTCAGCTATCAATTGATTGTCTGCACTATCCTTGAGAGGACAGGGAACATCAAAACAGGTATAACTAATACTGGCTAGATTATTCTTTGCGGCAGCTTGATCTTCGCACTGCGAATTATAGTAGATGTTTTTGCCAATTAAACGTCCTATGGATTTGGCAAAAACCAGTAATAGTTTGGCTAATTCCAGGCTTAACTTAGCGTTCTGAAAATCCCAATAGATCAAAACCTTGAGTTGCTTATGACTGGTTCTGTTTGAAGCTATGTGAGTGTCTATCATTAGTAGGTGTCCAGAGTTTATTTTTGCGAATGACTGGACAGCTTTAACAAATTACACATCTAAACAGTAGCAGAACTTTAGACTAAGAATTTGTACTTAAAAAGTACTTCTCTGCCATAAGATTCTCTTACCGTAGCGTTTTTTGGTTCAAGTCTCAGCCGTAGAAATCCCAGTTACCTAACAAGTTTTGTTACCCTTTGCCCTGAATATTCATCCAAATATCTTGTCTTCCCATTGAAAACCTAATCAATGAATTGACCTGACATTGGGCTGAAGATTCAGCCAAAGGGATGAAACAAAGCTCGGCAGGAAACTAGGAATTTTGCTGCTGAGACAACACCAAAAACCTGCGCTTTAGAGTGCGGTTGTTTGTTCTGTCTTAAATACACATTGTCACATCTGATGCTGGATGTCAATATAGTTACTTATGAAGATTTTGTAAAAGCGTAGACGCGTAGTCGCTTGTCGTAAGACATCGGCTATTATCCATCAACTTTAAGAATCATCTATGTCATCTATTTTTTTAGTTAATAAATAAATTACGGTTTACTTTGCGCGATCGCACTATACAAAATACCTAAAGTTTTCTTAATATACTTAATATAATATTCACTCAAATCAATCGAAACTATATTACTTTCAAGCTTAAGAAATTGCCAGATCGTACCGATAGTAACAGCACCATATATAGCTTGTATTTGATTTCCACCTCTCTCATTAAATAACTGAGCAGCTACCATTTCAGCAATACATTGCGCTAAACCAGACCTCAAATTCTCATTTGTACTTTCTACTAAGACAACTACCGGACTACGTACAAGCAACTGCTCTGAAGAAAGACTCAAAATAAAATCACAAAAGCCATTTCATCCTCGTTGGCTATCAACAGTAAAATCAACTCCCGAAAACAAACTTATTTCATAATTAAATTTGCGTCTAATTTCTAATAAAATTGGACTGATTATCATTTCAGTCCGAGCTTTTACCGAACTTATCGCTACCGCTAAATCAACATTTTCCTTAAGAATAGTAGATAATAAATCACTACATTCTTGCTCCTGTATATTTGCAAATAGTCCCGATGAATCATGGATAACTAACCCAAAGGAATCAATAACTTCAAGAAGTTTGAAATCACTATAAGCTATAAAACCCACTCCTTAGGCTTAGAGGATGTTTTAAAAGTTTTTTTGTATACATCTAACCCTTGGAGATCCCCCTAAATCCCCCTTAAAAAGGGGGACTTTAATTCCGGTTCCCCCCTTTTTTAAGGGGGGTTAGAGGGGATCAAGAAATATTTGATACTTCTCAGACATCCTCTTAGAGGTTGTTTTAAAAATATTGGGCGAATAATAAATTAAATTTTACAAAAATCGTTTTATGCCATAGCAAAGTTTAAAAATTCTGCTTGGGCGGAAACACCTTAATTAAATCAAGAGATGAATCAGTGAAGCAAGGAAAAAATATTACCTGATTTGACAAGAAAAGTCGCTTATTTAAATAACCATATTTACCTTGATTATCCTGATATGGCTCACTATAAAATTCCAAATAGTTATCGAATAAATTGAATATCCAATAATCAGTAATACCTGATTTAGCATAGAGAGGAATTTTCACATCTTGGTCATAACCCAAAGAAGAATCTGAAACCTCGATCACCAATAACACATCAGCCGGTTTAGGATGAGCCGACAGATAATCATCAGCACGGTTTTGAACGATCGCAAAATCCGGTTTAGGTTCGCTGTTAGGTGGCAAAGCAATCGGGGCTTGAGATTGTAAAGTAGCCCTGTCTCCCAGGATTTTGGGGAGTTCTTTCCACAGTTTTCGCAAACAAGTTTCATGGGCTGTACTTTTGGATGCCATTTCAATAATTTCCCCGTTGATTAATTCAATGTGGTCATCTTCATGGAAAAAGCCCAATTCAGTAAGCCTGTGGTATTCATCCAGAGTGAAGCGTTTAGCTTGAGCAATACTCATAAATCTTCCTCCCAAGGGAAATGCGTAGACGCGTAGCCGCTTGTCGTTAGACATCGCACTTATATTCTAAATGTGTCAGAAATTGGTATGCTAAAGGCCGAGACTCGCTATGAAAGCAAACAATGCCTGCGCCTACTATCAACCCCACCATCACTGCTTTTCCCTTGAGTGCCGTTGTCGGTCAAGAAGCAATTAAATTAGCCTTGCTGTTAGCAGCCGTTGATCCTGGTTTGGGAGGAGTGGCGATCGCAGGTCGTCGCGGTACGGCAAAATCTGTAATGGCTCGTGCTATCCACGCTCTACTACCGCCGATTGAAGTTGTCAAAGGCTCAATCAGCAACTGTGACCCCAACCACCCAGAAGAATGGGATGATCAACTGTTGGCGGAGTACGCAGATAAAGACATTCAAGATGTTCCCGTCGAAATTATCCCCGCGCCTTTTTTGCAAATTCCTCTAGGTATCACTGAAGACCGACTCCTCGGTTCTGTGGATGTGGAAAAGTCGGTAAAACAAGGTGATACGATTTTTCAGCCCGGCTTACTCGCTACAGCAAACCGGGGTGTACTGTACGTAGATGAAATTAATTTATTAGATGACCAAATATCAAATCAGCTTCTAACAGTATTATCTGACGGACGTAACCAGATTGAACGGGAAGGGATTAGTTTTCAGCATCCGTGTAAATCCCTGTTTATTGCCACCTACAACCCAGAAGAAGGCGGATTACGAGAGCATTTATTAGATAGAATTGCGATCGCACTCTCTGCTGACGGTGTACTCGGTTTAGATCAAAGAGTAGAAGCAGTAGAAGTTGCGATCGCTTATTCTAAATCCCCCCAAGACTTCCTCAAACAGTACAACGAAGATTTAGACGCCCTCAAAACCCAAATCATCTTGGCGCGGGAATGGTTGAAAGAAGTAATCATCACCCATGAACAAATTGCTTACCTGGTAGATGAGGCGATTCGCGGCGGAGTTCAGGGACATCGCGCTGAGTTATTCGCCACGCGGGTTGCTAAAGCGGCGGCGGCTTTGGAGGGACGGACAACAGTTAATGCCGAAGATTTGCGCCGTGCGGTGGAATTGGTGATTGTACCACGCGCCACAATTGTGCAGACACCGCCACCAGAACAATCACCACCACCGCCTCCACCCCCACCACAAAATCAAGAAGAACCCCAGGACGAATCAGAAGAGGAAGAAGAGGAAGAACAAGAAGAACAGGAAGAAAATCAAGAGCAACAACCCCCTAGCATCCCGGAAGAATTCATTTTTGATCCGGAAGGGGTAATTCTTGATGACAACGTGCTTTACTTTACTCAAATGGCGAAGCGGCAGGGTAAATCTGGTAGTCGCAGTGTCATCTTTTCCGATGACAGGGGACGCTACATTAAGCCAATGTTGCCCAAGGGGAAAGCGCGACGCATTGCAGTAGATGCCACCCTGAGAGCTGCGGCTCCTTATCAAAAAGCCCGAAGAGAAAAACACCCAGATAGAAAAGTTATTGTCGAACAGGCTGATATTCGCTCGAAACGCCTGGTACGCAAAGCCGGGGCGTTGGTAGTATTTGTGGTAGATGCTTCTGGCTCAATGGCCCTGAATCGAATGCAATCGGCTAAAGGTGCGGTGATGCAACTGTTGACTGAAGCTTATCAAAACCGTGACCAAATAGCATTAATTCCCTTCCGAGGAGAACAGGCAGAGGTATTATTGCCTCCAACACGTTCTATTGCTTTGGCGCGTAACCGCTTGGAAAGGTTGCCCTGTGGTGGGGGTTCCCCTTTAGCGCATGGTTTAACTCAAGCTGTGCGCGTCGGCTTAAATGCTCAGATGAGTGGAGATATTGGGCAAGTTGTCCTTGTAGCAATCACCGATGGACGAGGTAATATTCCCTTAGCGCGTTCTTTAGGTGAACAACTAGAACCAGGCGAAAAGCCAGATATCAAAGGAGAATTATTAGAAATTGCTGCCAGAATCCGGGCTTTGGGGATGCAACTATTAGTAATTGATACGGAAAGTAAATTTGTGTCCACGGGCTTTGCTAAAGAATTATCCCAAACAGCAGGCGGTAAATATTATCATTTGCCGAAAGCGACAGATCAAGCTATTGCTGCTATGACCAAAGGTGCGATCGCTGATTTAAAATCTAGATAATTAGTCATTTGTCATTTGTCAGTTGCTTTTCTACTAACCACTGACCATTGACTAATCACTACGATCCAGTGGGCATCACTTGTGGTTGTAAATAGAAAATCAAATCTTGAATTCCCTTTTGCAGATAGCGCGTTACTGTCATTGGACTAGTACCAATATTTTTAGCAGCATCCTTACGAGAAAGTTCCTTTAAAAATACCATTTCAACTGCCATACGGGGCTTTTCTTCTAACATATTTATTGCACCTTGGAGTTGTTGGCGTTCTTCTTCTTGTTGCAGAAGCACATGAGAACGAGGACAAGGAAGTGCCTCACCCAAGGTTATTTGGCAATCAACATAGTTAACTGCGGTTGCATCTAAACTCAAAGGCATCCGGTTTTGAGCAGCTAACTTGGTTTCTTGCCATTCTTGCACAGATACCCGAAGTTGGCTGGCAATTTCAGCATCCTTGGGTGGGCGACCTAAAGACATTGACAAGTCCTTGCGAATCTTTTGCCCTTCATTGTATAATTCTTGCCAACGACGGGGAATTTTTAATAGAGTACTGCGATCGCGCAAAAAGTGCAGCATCTCACCGCGAATGTATGGCACTGCAAAGGAACTAAAAGCATATCCTTGGCTAGGGTCGAAGCGCTCAATTGCCCTAATTAAACCAAAATAACCGATTTGTTCTAAATCTTCATAAGGTTCATTACATTGATGGCTGAATTTATGAGCCATCTTTCGCACTAAGCCAGTATGTAACTGTACAAGTTTATTACGAAGTTTAATAGAAGGATTCTGGTGGTACAAGTGTAATAATTCTATACCATCAGTTCGTAAAGAGGACTCACTTGTTGCCATATACATTCCTTTGTTGTAACTCCTATTCCTGAGAAAATAGAGCTGCGTATATTTTCTTCTAAGCTGTAATTATTTTCCTTAGTCAAGCCAGAATAAGCCATCGTCGTTTCACTGAACTTATCAGGGGTCGAACTCCACAATTCAGTATTTGTACGCATGATTTTACGAACCTCTCTGTTACAGGTAATTTTTACTTTTTACATAACTCTTGAATGGTATATAATCTTTAGCTTTTGCAACAAAAACTAGCTATTTATGCTGAAAAATGCCTGACTGACCTAATACCCATCAGTCATACTGAGCGCAATTGGATCGGTACTCAACTAATTGCAAAAGAGACTGGGCAATTTTATCTCTTAGTACGCACCGTCATTAAGAAAGGTCAAAAATCTACATTGCCAGTTGCATTGAAGAATAAAATCCAAGCGACAAAAAACAGAATTCCGACTCATTTTTATGTGGATTTGTACTTAGTTGGGTATTGAAGGACATTTCCATTCAATAGACCTTTTGCATAAATTGCAGGCGACAAGCTAGCCCAGTTTGTTCATTCTCTAAGAGGATGTTTGAAAAGTTCTCTGGTCGGTAGCAAAACGTTTTAGATCCCCCTAAATCCCCCGATAAATTGGGGGACTTTGATTCCGGTTCCCCCCTTTATAAGGGGGGTAGGGGGGATCTAGAAGTGCCTCAAATTACAGCCGAACACTTTTAAAACATTCTCTAAGGAGTCGCTGACCTGATTTTGCAAAAGAGATTGTTCTACCGTTGCCTTTTCTTTTTGGCTAAAGACTGACTATGCTATCAGTAGTAAAGGGGCTGTGGAATCCTTAGAGACTGACGACTCTAAACAACAAAGCTGCCCTTCAGATTTGGCAACCTTATTTAATCCTTGGCTGTGAACCGCAAAGATTGGTAAGAATAGAAATAAGCAGAACATTTTCCTAAAAAACAGTTTTTCAATATGAGCAATACCAGTAATTTTCGTCAAGCTATCCGTGAGGCTAAATCTCACGCCCTCGTTGGCCCAAACGTGATTGCCAATGCCCTCCCCTACGTCGGTGGTGGATTGGTGCTAACGGCATTAGGAACCTACGGCGGTTTGGGAGTTATCCGTACTAACCCCGAAATATTCTTTCCCACCTTCATTGGTGCGGTGATTTTGGAGTTAATTTTGTTCTTTGTTGCCCAAAATGTTGCCCAAAAAGGTAACAAGGGTCTTGCATTACCCCTGTTGGCAACCTACAGCCTCTTGTCTGGATATACTCTCAGTGGCTTGATATTTGTCGCTTTGAGATCCCAAGGTGTTGGCATTCAAGGCATTGGGTTGGCTGCCCTTGGTTGTGGTGTCACCTTTATTGCTGCCCGTCAAATTGGTTCAAATCTTTCTGAACAAGATGGGATGGCTTTGACGAAAACCATCAATCTCGGTGTTATTGCCTTGGTGGTTGTGTGCCTTGCCCAATTCGGATTTGCCATGTTTGGTGTTTACACGCCAAATTGGTTAGAAATCGCCATCTCTGGTTTGGGGGTATTCCTGTTTGTTGGGGTTTCTGTAGTTGATTTCTACATCTTGCCCCGCACTTACAGCGATGATCAATATTTGCCTGCTGCTTTGTCGATGTACTTAACCTACATCAACTTGTTTGTCTTTATCTTACGGTTGCTAATTGCCATCAATGGCCGCGATTAATTGTCTGTAGGCGCTAACAAAAGTCAAGTTTTATAAAGTAAAAACCGTGGTTAAATTTTTAGCACTCACGGTTTTTTCATCGTTTTAATGTAGAATATGTAGATAAGTTCAGCCTCAAGTGAGCAAAACTATGCTGAAACTCTTAAACATCAAACGCGAAGTAGAAAGGTTGTCTAATATCTTGACCAAGGCTGAAGGCTGTCTTTGACCTCCGAGAACTGAGTGCAAAAATTGAAGACTTGAATCAATTAATTTCTCAACCTACTTTCTGGGATAATTCTGTCACTTACTATCAGAAAGTTCAAGAAATTGAATCCCTCAACGCTAAAAAGAAACAATATCAGCGATCGCACTTCATTCTAGAAGATATCAAGGCCGCATTAGAACTACTAGAATTATCTGCTGATGAGGAATTGTTGCAAGAGGCACAAACCAACCTTACCCAACTCCAGCAAGAACTCGAAATCGTAGAAATACAACAATTACTGTCCAGCCCCTGCGACCAAAAGGGTGCATTTTTGGCAATTACGGCTGAGGTTGGTGGCATAGATGCTGAAGATTGGGCAGCGATGTTATTGCGGCTATACCATAGTTGGGCAGTAAATCATAACCATAAAGTATATCTAGTGCAAGAGTCAGCAGGTGATTTAGGAGGGGTCAAACATGCAACCATAGAAATTACAGGGCGTTATGCTTATGGCTGACTCAAATCGGAACAAGGAACTCATGCAAGAATAGAGCGAATTTCTCCTGTTCATGGCAATGGCAGGCGGCATACTTGCCTAGCCAGTGTAGAAGTTAGCCCGATTTTAGATGAGTCTGTTGATTTTGATATTCCAGAGAAGGATTTGGAAATTACTTTTTATCGGCATCGGGGGAATGTCAACCGGACAGAAACATGGGTAAAGATGGTTCACATTCCTACTGGGATTAGTGTATCTTGTAACCAAGAGCGTAGCCAGATGCAAAATAAAGAGAAAGCCTTAGCGATTCTTAAGAGTAAACTGTTTGCGATGCCTACGGCTGGCTACGCCTACGCACTTGCCCAAAATGTCCAGCAAATTGGCGAAATTCAACCCCGGCTGATAAAATCTTTATCCAGCAAGCTCATCCGTGAATATATCTTGCATCCTTACACCAAGGTGAAAGATTTACGTACCAATGTAGAAACAACTGTTGCGACAGAGGTATTAGACGGTAAGATTGATTTTTTGATCAAAGCCTATCTGCAACAGCTAAATCTTATTACTTCAGTGGGTAAAGAAGCGCTTGATAATTTCAAGTAACTTTTGTAACTAGTGCAGAAAAAATTTGCCCAACTACAGCTAAAATCAAGAAACATAAGTAGAATAAAGAGCAATTTTCCAATCCAAAGCGCTCTATCTATCATTCAGCAAGCATTATGGATGTCCTAGAACTCAAACGCGAAATCGAAACGTTGTCTGGCCGCCTGGGTAAAACCCAGGACTATCTTTGACGTACCTGCACTAACAGCCAAAATTCAAGACCTGGAAAAAATATCAGCACAACCAGAATTTTGGGATGATCAAACCCAGGCCCAACAAACCCTACAAGAACTCAATGACCTGAAAGCCCACCTCCAGCAATACGATCGCTGGCACGCCAATCTCGAAGATACTAAGGCAGTTGTTGAATTGTTGGAGTTAGAAACCGATGAAGCACTACTCCAAGAAGCCGAATCTACTATCACTAAACTGAATCGTGACCTGGATCAGTGGGAGTTACAACAGTTACTTTCTGGCCCCTATGATGCAGAAGGGGCTGTACTGACGATTAGTGCTGGTGCTGGTGGTACAGATGCTCAAGACTGGGCATTTATGCTGATGCGGATGTACACCCGTTGGGGCGAAGCTCACGGCTATAAGGTAACTTTAGCTGAAGAGTCGGAGGGTGATGAAGCCGGAATTAAATCGGCAACCCTAGAAATTACTGGTCGCTATGCCTATGGTTATTTGCGATCGGAGATGGGTACACATCGCTTAGTGCGGATTTCACCTTTTAATGCCAACGGTAAGCGACAAACCAGTTTTGCAGGGGTGGAAGTAATGCCACAGATTGATAACTCTGTGCAATTAGATATTCCAGACAAAGATTTGGATATCACCACAACTCGCTCTGGTGGTAAAGGTGGGCAAAACGTCAACAAAGTAGAAACTGCGGTGCGGATTGTTCACCTTCCTACGGGTCTTGCCGTGCGCTGTACAGAAGAGCGATCGCAGCTGCAAAATAAAGAAAAAGCCCTAAATCGCCTCAAAGCAAAGCTGTTGGTCATAGCTAAAGAGCAACGTGCCCAAGAAATTGCCGAAATTCGTGGCGATATGGTGGAAGCCTCCTGGGGAAACCAAATCCGTAACTATGTGTTTCACCCTTACCAAATGGTGAAAGATTTACGTACAACTACGGAAACTACAGCGATTGGTGATGTGATGAATGGTGAACTTGATACATTCATCCAAGCTTATCTGCGCCAAGAAAATAAACTAGTAGAAAATACTCCAGCATAGAGGCGCTCATTACATAACACCACGATTGCTAAGGCGTTTCACTGAAAAACGCCTTAGCAATATATTGGCGATCGCAATTCATCGCAATTCTATCCCAGACCAACTGTTACAGTTATAAAAGAGTCTGTAGACAAATAATTATGAGCAACTCTCCTTCAACAGAACCTCAACCTAGCTATGTCAAACTCGCCATGCGAAACATGGTGCGGAAGGGTGGAACTTCCCTAAAGCATTTTGCATTGACTGCTGTAGGGCTTTTAGCTCTGCTTGTTGGTCTTGCTTACCTCACTCACTAACGACAAATCGTAAACCTCAGACTAGGAGACTATGTGCCCCTGAGCGTTGAACTATATGTGGAGGAGTATTTTTATGAGTTGTCCCCGACAACATCTGTAAAGATTGGAGACGCTGATTCCCGAATTACTCCTGAAACTTGGGAAAACTGGTTTAATCACTGGCTGGAAATACTTCACCCTCAGATTCCGCCAGCGCCAAGTTATGAAATCGGGCTGCGTTTGACAGATGACTCGCAAATTCAAGAACTGAATGCTCAATATCGTCAGCAAAATAAGCCGACAGACGTTTTAGCCTTTGCTGCTTTGGAGATGGATTTTCCTCAAAGCAAAGAAATGCTTGCCTCTGTACCATTATATTTAGGTGATATTATTGTGTCTGTAGATACAGCACAACGCCAAGCTCAACAACAGGAACACAGCTTACCAACCGAGCTAGCCTGGTTAGCTGCTCACGGTTTATTGCATCTGTTGGGCTGGGATCATCCTGATGAAAAAAGTTTGGAGCGAATGTTAGAACAGCAAGTGATATTGCTGAATGCAATAGGTATTGCTATTGACATGGAATAGCAGTAGCTGATGTATCCCTTAATGTCAATTTTGGGTAATACTTTTATAATACTTTTGTGGAAAATTGCCTAAAGATTGCCTCAAAGTTAATTCTGCCATTAAGATCGGCGAATATTCCCACTGTAGCAACTCTGTTCTTGTGTTTTTAAGTCTATGTCCCAAAAAATTTCTTCATCAACGCCTACCTCGTTACAAACACTGGTGTCTAACGAACGGGAATTCTCCTGGAAAGTAGCCTCTAATTTATTTGTTAGTTTTAAATATGCCTGGGCTGGAATCAGCTATAGTTTTCAAACTCAACGTAATTTTCGCATCCATGTAAGTGTTTGTGCAATGGCGATCGCATTAAGCGTTTTTTTGCATCTGCAAGCAGTAGAAATAGCGGTAATTGGGATAACTAGTGGTTTAGTTTTGGCATTAGAGTTACTAAATACAGCGATCGAGTCCGTTGTGGACTTAACCGTTAAGCAGACATACCATGATTTGGCAAAAATTGCTAAAGATTGTGCGGCTGGTGCAGTGCTTGTTTCGGCTTTGGTAGCGATGCTAGTAGCTGGTATCCTATTGCTTCCTCCTCTGGTAACGTTAATTATATCGGCTTTGTAGCGGTGATTTGGGTAGGCTAGCAAAAACCGCAAGCATTGCCAAGTGAGTCATTAAGAGAATCACACTCTGTCCGATCCCCTTTGCAAAACATATTCAAAATTTAAGTAGTGCGATGTCTACGACGGGCTACCCCTACGTGCCAAGCATCCTGGCTAAAGGATTACTTGGTAATCTTTAGAAAGTGGCCGCAGAGTAGCCGCTTTATAGTTACGTGCCTACGTCAGCGTTATTTTTACACCTAACGAACAATCTATACTTTTTGCAACTGAATAAGTGGTAAAAACCAGGAGTGATCAGCTTTGATTATAGTTATCGACAATTACGACAGTTTTACATATAACTTGGTGCAGTATCTGGGAGAATTGGCATCAGAGTTCCCAGTAGCAGATGATATTAAAGTTTTTCGTAACGACAAGATATCCATAGATGAAATTCGGGCATTAAAGCCGGAAGCGGTGGTTATTTCTCCTGGGCCTGGTCGCCCGGAAGATGCTGGCATTTCTTTAGAATTGATAGAACAGCTAGGACAAAAGTTACCAATTTTGGGTGTCTGTTTGGGACATCAAAGCATTGGTCAAGTGTTCGGTGGTAAAATAATTCCGGCTCCAGAGTTGATGCATGGCAAAACCTCTCAGGTGTCTCACACTGGAGTGGGGGTTTTCCGGGGATTAGAAAATCCTCTAACTGCCACCAGATATCATAGTTTGGTGATAGAACGTGAGACTTGCCCAGATGTGTTAGAAATCACCGCTTGGGTTGAAGATAACACCATTATGGGAGTGCGACACCGGAACTATCCTCACATTCAGGGCGTCCAGTTTCACCCAGAGAGTGTCCTGACATCTTCAGGAAAACAGTTATTGCGAAATTTTCTGGAACAGTTACAGTCAAGAGCATAATTAATGAAACGACGACAGTTGATGGGCTATGCTGGGGCGGGGTTGGTAACAGCTTTGGTTACTACCTTGGGTTCTGAATCTCAAGCTGACGCACAATCTAGCGGTTTATCAGTTCAGTGGTTGGGTCATACTTGCTTTCTTTTTACTGGTGGCGGTGCGAAAATTCTCGTCAATCCATTTCGGGCGGTCGGCTGTACTGCTGGGTATCGTCCCCCAAAAGTTGCAGCAGATTTGGTACTGATTAGCAGCCAACTGCTAGATGAAGGTGCTGTGGATGTACTACCAGGAAATGCAAAACTTATCTATGAACCAGGAGTTTATGAGTTTAAAGGGATTAAATTCCAAGGAGTTGCCATAGACCACGATCGCAAAGGTGGTAAGCAGTTTGGTTCAAATACTGCTTGGAGTTGGAAGCAAGGCGGAATTAATATCCTACACTTAGGCGGAGCCGCTGCACCCATTTCCATTGAGCAAAAAATCCTCATGGGGCGTCCCGATGTAGCGTTTATTCCAGTGGGAGGCAGTGCAAAAGCCTACAATGCTGAGGAAGCAAAGCAGGCTATTCAAGTGTTAAATCCCAAGTTGGTGATTCCGACCCATTACCGCACACAAGCCGCTGATGCTGCTAAGTGCGATCTTTCGCCACTGGATAATTTTCTGACCTTAATGCAAGGTACGACAGTGCGGCGTAGCAATGGAGATACTATTTCCATTAGCCCTGGTAAATTGCCGGAAAAGGGAGAAATTCAGGTTTTTAGTTACAAATTTTGAATAAAGGGGACTGGGAAAGAAGCAGGGGAAGCAGGGGAAGAATAATGACTCCTGCCTCCACCTCCTGAATTCTAAATTCTGATTTTAGAAAGTATACCACTCGCCGGTCAGCTTATCTGCGTCGCTGACGGGATTTTCAACCGCCGTTGTCCCATCTATAGTCCAGATGGTGTCTGTACCTGCTGTCTGGTCGCGCCAGTAGATATCGGTCTTACCATCGCCGTTGAAATCGCCAAGGGATGGTGTCAAGGCCGCGTTATTAGTCGGTAAGAAAGCTTCAGTAGCAACTGTTGTACCATCCATCAACCAAGCGGTGTTCTCACCAGTTGTGCCATTGTGCCAGAAGATATCGGTCTTGCCATCACCGTTGAAGTCACCAATTTTAGAAGTCCAGGATGAGTCAAGTGTCCCCAAAGCACCTTCTGTGACTAAGATGCCATTCATCGTCCAAACCTTGTTCTCACCTGTTTGAGCGTTTCTCCACAGAATGTCAGTCTTATAGTCGCCGTTAAAATCACCAAGGGTAGAAGTCCAGGCGGCATCTTGTGATTGCAGCGCAAATTCAGTCTTTTGCGTACCATCCATAAACCAAGCGGTGTTATCGCCGGTTGTCTGATTGCGCCAGAAAATATCGCTCTTACCATTGCCGTCGAAATCAACAATGCTAGGAGTTAGTGCTGCGTCTGTAGTGTCTAGAACAGTTGCATTCAGAACTGTGGTGCCATCCATCTCCCAAATAGCGTTCTCGCCAGTTGTGCCATTATGCCAGAAGATATCGGTTTTGCGATCGCCATTGAAATCGCCAATCTGAGGAGTCCAGGCTGGATCGACGCTAGTTAGAGCAGCCGCATTAGCAACTTTGGTGCCATCCATCAGCGCAATGCTATTCTCCCCGGTTGTCTTATTGCGTAATAAGAAGTCGGTTTTGCCATCAGCATTGAAGTCAGCAATTTTGTAATCATAGGCGGATAGGTCAAATTGACCTAGAGAACCCTGTTCCAAAACTTTTGTGCCATCCATCAACCGAATGATAATCTCACCAGTTGAAGAATTGACCCAAACTTTATCCGTTTTGCCATCACCGTTAAAGTCAGGAGTAATCGCCGCACTAGTTAAGTAAGGATTAGGATTGGGATTTGCTGACGTTTTAACAGGTGCAGTCGCCGGTTCACTTTCTAGTGCTAGTGAGGAACTCTTATTTCCAAACCCAAAATCATAATTTAAACTCTTAAGAGAAGTTGTCAAGATTTCTGATTTGGCAAAAGAATCTGATGCCAATCGAGATGTATTCAAAGCTAAGGGTGAGGAATTTGAATTTTCGGGCATGGTGTATTTTTATTATTGGTTGTTATATTCTTTTAACTTTCTTTGGCAATCTCTTTCTGTAACGAAATAACATTTACCTGGATTTCAAGATTTCTTTATAACTATTTTTTCTTTATTAATGTCATTCTTTGAAAATAAATATTTGTTTGTTTTAAACTATTATTCTAAAACTTTCAAGTTCTATATAAGCAATTACAAAATACTTTTTTGTATTTTATATATGAGATATTATAGATAAAAATTGATTATTTTATATATTTTCTTTGACATTTGAATATTGGATAAGATTATACTTGTATATATAAAATATAATCAGTAATCTAAGAGGATGTTTTAAAAGTATTTGGCTGTGATTTTAGGCACTTTGATCCCCCCTAACCCCCCTTTTTAAGGGGGGAAAATTTCTTAAAGTCCCCCTTTTTAAGGGGGATTTAGGGGGATCTAAAACGTTTTGTTACCGACCAAATAACTTTTAAAACATCCTCTAAGATAAACGTTTAAAAATTATTTCATAAATATCCTAAATTATTCAATAACAACAAGATCCCCGACTTCTTAAACAAGTCGGGGATCTAAGTCTTTCGAGATAATTGATTATTCTCCAATGATTTATAACTTGAGTGGAAACAAATATTGGTTAGAATAACTTAGATTAGCAACTATTAAGAGGCATAATCTGTGCATCTGCTGGTTGCCAAAAGTGTAAAATAACACAATACTTTCATAAATACATCAGCTATGCAAGCAGAATATCGGCAACGTCGCGAGCAGTTAATGGCAAAAATTGGTGATGGTACAGCCATTTTTCGCAGTGCGCCAATGGCAGTGATGCACAACGATGTCGAGTATGTTTATCGCCAAGACAGTGATTTTTTTTACTTGACTGGTTTTAATGAACCACAAGCAGTAGCAGTGTTAGCGCCGCATCATTCAGAACATCGGTTTGTGTTGTTTGTCCAACCGAAAGATCGCGAAAAGGAAGTATGGACTGGTTATCTTTCTGGGGTAGATGCAGCAAAAGAAATTTATGGTGCTGATGAAGCGTACCCGATTAGTGAGTTAGATGAAAAGTTGCCGCAGTATTTGGAAAAAGCCAGCCGGATTTACTATCACTTAGGACGCGATCGCACTTTTAACGATCAAATCCTCAAACATTACCAAAGTTTACTGCGGACTTATCCGAAGCGCGGTACCGGGCCGATCGCTATTGAAGATACTGGCCCTGTCCTCAACAGCATGAGATTGATCAAAAGTGAAGCTGAGTTGGAATTGATGCGTCAAGCAGCGGCGATCGCCACTGAAGCGCACAATTACGCCCAAGAAATCGCCGCACCCGGACGTTATGAGTACGAAATCCAGGCGGAGATGGAACGCATCTTTCGAGTCCGGGGTGGGTTAGGGCCAGCTTATCCTTCGATTGTGGCTTCTGGTGTAAATGCTTGCGTACTCCATTACATTGAGAATAATCGTCAAATGCAGGATGGAGAATTACTGCTAATTGATGCCGGTTGTGCTTACGGTTATTACAACTCGGATATTACGCGGACATTTCCTGTTGGAGGTAAATTTACGCCAGAACAAAAGACGTTGTATGAGATTGTTTTGGAGGCGCAAAAACAAGCGATCGCTCAAGTACAACCAGGTAATCCCTTCAAATTAGTTCATGATACAGCAGTGCGCGTCCTCACAGAAGGTTTAGTCGAACTTGGCATTCTCAAAGGTGAAATTGACAAGTTAATTGAAGAAGAGAAATACAAGCCATATTATATGCACCGCACTAGTCATTGGTTAGGTTTGGATGTCCATGATGTCGGTGTTTATCAGTATGGTGAAGACAAACCACAGATTTTACAACCAGGTCAAATTTTGACAGTGGAACCGGGACTATATATTGTGCCAGATACCAAACTAGCAGAAGACCAGCCAGAGACTGATCCTCGATGGGTTGGTATTGGCATTCGGATTGAGGATGATGTGTTAGTTACACCTGGGGGATATGAAGTGTTAACTGCGGGGGTTCCCAAAGCTGTAGATGAAATAGAAAAATAAAAAATGGGGATGAGACATCCTCTTAGGGATGATGTCTGAGAAGTATCAGATATTTGCTGATCCCCCCTAACCCACGCCAGTCGCTCATGGGGGAAACCCCCAGACGCTCTCTACGAGACGCTGCGCGAACGCGGACTCGCTAACGCTGCGCTATCGCTTTTAGCGTCTCCCCTTGGGAGAAGACCGCGCTGGCTCCCCTTAAAAAAGGGGGAATAAGAGTCTCAAAGTCCCCCTTTTTTAAGGGGGATTTAGGGGGATCTCTAAGCATTCCCTGTATATAAAAAACTTTTCAGACATCCTCTAAGAGGATGTTTCTAAAGCCCTGGCGATTGGAAATCGCGGCTATACAGACAAAACCCTTGATTTTTTCTTAGTCCACCTCCGTGGACTAAGCTTTGTGTAGTCGCGACTTCCAGTCGCCCAATACTTTTAAAACTCAATTTCTAAGGGAAAAACGACGGTGAAAGTAGAACCAACGCCTAACTGCGAGGCTAGGTTAATTTGCCCTTGCAATAGTTTTACCAACCGCGAGACGATCGCTAATCCCAATCCTGTACTATCAGGAAGATAGGGACGATCGCTAGCAGTTACACGAAAGTAGGGTTCAAATATTTGGTCTTGGTTTTCTGGTGCTATACCAATTCCAGTATCAGAAACTGCGATCGCCCATCTCTGATTCTCCAACACCTGACACATGATAATAACAGTCCCCGACTCTGTATAACGAATCGCATTACTAATAAGATTTGTGAAAATCTGTTGCAATTGAAAAGAATCTGTAATTAATTTTTCAGGAGCGCGATCGCAATCCACCACGATTTGTAAATTTTTTCCCGCAGCTAAAGGTTCCAACATTTCACACACATTATCGATTAATTCACGCACATCGGTGGGTGCTAATTGGAGTTTTATCTGCCCTGCATCATAGCGCGAAAGTTCTAGTACATCATTGATCAGATGGAGTAACTGTCTCCCATTGCGTAGTACCCGCTCAATATGTTCTAAATTTGTATAATTATCTTTGATCTCAGTCTTTCGTCGTTGTTGGCGTAAAAACAGATCCGAATAACCAATAATAGAAGTTAGAGGATGTTTCAATTCGTGGGCTAGTTGAGAAAGATACTCTTGATTAGCGCTAATTAACCGCGTGAGTTCCTCATTATGGAGCGTTAGTGATGCTTGCAACTGCTGTAATTCCCGCAAGCGTTCCTCAACATAACTCTTAAAACATCTAGCGATCGCTTCATCTACAATCGCATCAATTAAACGCATGGAACGAATTATATCTGACGGGATTCCCTTCAATAAATCTGCTTGGATAGTATCAAATATTACTGTTCGCAGCAGATGATATTCTCTGGCAATTTCTGCTGAATCAAAGCCTTGTTCAGCTCTAATAGCTCCATGCTGAAAACTGGCAGTAACTATTGACTGAATATCATTATCCTGAGATTTTGAAAGCACTGTAACCATAGCTTTCAAAACATCAGGGATGTGATCCTTTATCGCTGTATAAGATAGGTCATCAGCACTTTCAATCCGTCTATCCTTGCGAACTGCTAAAATCCATTTATCAAGGATAATGTCCATTTTTTCAGCCAATACTTGACTAAAATCCATTATGTTAAATTCAGCTAGGAGATAGATGAGTAAACTTCCATATCCAAATAGTTTAGCGACTAGAGTCGGTTTTTACCAAAATTAGTGATATCTTTCACCTACCAAAAGAAATAGATTTGATACATTCTGGCGTTAGCTAGATTAACTAACCGTAGAGAAAAATTACAAATGTATAATGTATATATTAGCCTTAGTGAATCACAATCTAGCAGTTAACAGCCCTGATGCTTGACTTCCTGAAATTATTTAGCTGTCTGTGCAAGGATTTCATTCACAAGACAACCAAATTTATAAATTTTATTGATTACCGAAAAGTCAGAGTAGGCAATTGATTTAAGTAACAAAATAAACAACATTGCTTATAAGACAGATACTTTCACTGAAGCATTGATGTTATAGTGTCTATAAGTTTGTATTTACTTAGAGTAAGTCAGCCTAATCCAGCGGTTCACAGTGCGTGACGTTGGAGCGGAGGAACCAAATTGTGGGGCGTATCTCAGAGAAGTTACTTTACTAAATATTTAACTTGTAACTGATAACTTTCTTCAGAAGGGCATCTCTCAGCCCTAGCCCGTCAGCTAACTTCGTAGGCATTGAGAGGAGACTGAAGAGACGGCATTTTTATAATGTTCCGATCTCATCGGTGTCCAAGGCTGGTACTGCTCAAATTTTTTGTACCTGCACTTAAATCTGTTGAGGTCGTAAATGATATTTCAACTAAATTTAGCAGCGATCGCGGCGATCGCTGGACAAGCCGCTTGGAAAAAGGCAAAACCTGTAATCCTTAGCTTAGAGATGTCTTTTTTCTACCTGTATTGGGCTTCTTAGGAATAATTGTGCTGTGGTGGATTGTTGCACTTGCCAACCATGAATTGATGCCCACCCCACCAGAAGCGCTAATCGCTAATCTAGACTACATCTTAAATCCCTTCTACCAGCGAGGCCCAGGCAACTTGGGAATTGGTTGGTTGTTGATAGCAAGTCTGCGTCGGGTATTACTAGGCTTTTTGTTAGGTGCGGTAGTAGCGATTCCTCTGGGGTTTTTAATTGGCATGTCCAAACCGGCAATGCTAGCGCTCAATCCGATCATTCAAATTTTTAAACCCGTATCCCCTCTAGCTTGGCTGCCCATCGCCTTATTTTCAATTTAGCAGAACCTTCCGCCATTTTTGTCATCTTTATTACCTCCTTATGGCCAACAATTATTAATACCGCTTTCGGAGTTTCTAGCGTTACCCAAGATTATTTAAATGTTTTACGAATACTTTGTCCGCTACATATCCGCCGCCGCTGGTGTTGCTCCGCTTAAAGAGTTTCGGATCATTATCGTTCTGCCCCGCCCTGGATTTTTAGAAATTGAAAATTTAGTCAAGTCTTATCCGACACCTGATCAAGATAATTTTGTCGTCTTAGATGGGGTTAATCTGACGATTGGCGAAGATGAATATATTTCTGTAATTGGTCACTCAGGTTGTGGAAAATCAACTCTATTAAAGATAGTAGCTGGTTTAGAAAAAGCAACTTCCGGCTCAGTAAGGCTAGATGGACAAGAAATTCGTCAGCCGGGAGCCGAAAGGATGATGGTATTTCAGAACTATTCGCTGTTACCTTGGTTAACAGTACGAGAAAATATTCGTTTAGCCGTGGATGAAGTGTTAAAAAATGCTAATCGTGCCGAGAAAATTAGCATTGTAAATCAACACTTGGCAATGGTAAACTTGACGGCGGCGGCTGACAAATATCCCGATGAAATTTCTGGAGGTATGAAACAACCAGTAGGTATTGCCAGAGCCTTAGCAATTCGTCCCAAAATGTTGCTGATGGATGAACCTTTTGGGGCGCTAGATGCACTAATTCGTGGCAAATTGGAGCAGCAGGTATTGGATATTTGGGAAAATAATCGTCAAGCAGTGATGATGATTACCCACGATGTAGACGAAGCAATTTATATGTCCGATCGCATCGTCTTGATGACCAATGGCCCAGCTGCTAGTATCGGGGAGATTTTAGAAGTTCCTGTTGAGCATCCACGCGTTAGCGTTCGCAAAGCGTCTCCTGACGGAGAAGCTCCTCTGAAAGAGGCTCGCGCCGCCATGCGAAAATCAAAAGAATATTTTGAACTCCGCAACCACGCCCTGAATTTCCTTGATCGATATTTTGCCCAAGACGAGTAAATTAGATTATCATTTTTTTTAGTGGGTAGCCTAATTCAAATTCATGAAAGCTGGATTTGGAGCGGAGGAACCATATTGTGGGGCGTATCTCATAGAAAATGAGGAGTTAAGAGTCTGAAGTTAAGAATTATTAATATTAACTCAGCACTCACCACTCAGTACTCAGCACTCCTAAGAGAGAGACACCTTCCAGTCTTAGCCCGTCAGCTAACTCCGTAGGCAATGGAAGGAACCCCCAAGACTTTGGCTGTAATACAGTTATTATTGGGGTTTCCTTGACTGATTTCAGATTTGAGATTTTGGTTATCGTCACTCAATCTAAAATCGAAAATCCTTCGACTGAGCGTAGCCGAAGTCCAAAATCCAAAATTTGTCCCCCTGCTTCTCATTGCTAATTCATTTCATTAGGAGAAGTAAAGCTGTGCAAATAAAGCCAATGTTAGCACGTCTGCAAAGTGCCACAGGTCGAGATGACTTAATTGAACAAATGGTACTCCTACCAGAACCGAAAAACCCTTTTTCAAAAAAATCTCAAAGCTCAAAAGCAGTTAACTTAATTGTTGCTTATGACGCATCTCCTAACAGTCA
The DNA here is from genome assembly GCF_036917935.1 of Nostoc sp. Classification (GTDB taxonomy): domain Bacteria; phylum Cyanobacteriota; class Cyanobacteriia; order Cyanobacteriales; family Nostocaceae; genus Nostoc. Next base: position 31,754 of record NZ_JBALEL010000014.1, read on the forward strand.
TACGGCATTAGATATTGCTTTTTGGATTGCTCATCAAACGCGTTTAGCCACTAATGCAGAAGTTACAGTTCAAGCCGTTTATGTGGTAGAAGATAATCAAAACGCTCAGTATCCAAATATCTTAAGCTTTCCCCAACAACAGCCCTCATTAGAATGTCAAGTCAGTGAAGTATCAAAGTCTGTCACACAGGTATTAACTCAACCCAAATTACAGACAGTGGTAACTCCCCTACAACAAGCAGATATAATTCTCTGGCAAGCCCGAAGTCTGGCTGAAGAATGGCAAGGTTCCTTCAAATCTCACTTACGGTTTGGCTCCATTTCCACAGAAATTAATAAAGTTGTTGAATCAGAAGCTGCCGATATTCTGTTTTTAGGTTGCAACTCTGTCAATCATCCGATGATTAAGGCTCTAGGTTCTAATTTTCCCTGTGCTGTTTTGGGTATTCCCAGTTGTATTGATGAATAATCACTGTTTAAAATTTCAGTAATTTTTATCAAATTTTTATCAGAGATAAGTCACCTAGTAGTAGGTGACTTTTTTGCTACTATGTAACCAATTAAACTTTAGAAGCGAAAGTGTGGAAAACTAGCAAGCAATTCTCATTGTAGGCATGAAAGGAAATATTATTAATCAACAACATTTCGGTGCAGACAAATACACCTTTATAAGATTAAAACCAATAGCTATGCAAATAAATACAACGCATTTGTCAGTTAAGTATAATTTACATGAAATAAATCGCTATAAATAAACAATTAAAAATTAAAAACTAACCGCATATACTTAATATTGTATATCAATCTGATTAAAACTTTTCCCAAGAGATATTAAAAGTTATATCTTTCGCTGGATAGGGTTTTCAGCCCTTGGAGAGATGCTTTAACCAGCTAATTTCTACGATTCTGAGCTAAAGAGTTGGATATTGCCATAGATACAAACATAAAATACTAAGAGTTGCTTCTCAAGAAATTCTTAATTCCCCAAATTTAAACTTAGTAGAAGGAAATACAATGTTCCAAAGTACGGAAATCATGGTGGGACTCTACAAACCACTATTGTGGTTAGCACAGGTTTCAGGAGAACCCTCAAACGTCACGCCAACACAGGCATCGGTTCTCACTTCCGGGCCGCGCTTTTTTGTGGCTTTAATCTCCGGCGTGATTCTAGCCTTTGCTTTCCAATTAGTTCTAACCAATCTCTCCCTTGCATTTGGTATTTCCTATCTGGGGCACTCATCTGACTCAGATTCAGATAGTAGGGAAGTCGGAAGTTTGGGTGGCAGCATTCGCAAAATCGGCACAGCTGTGGGGATTTGGACATTAGTCACTGTGACGGTCGCCTTATTAATCGCTTCTTTCCTCGCGGTAAAATTGAGCCTTGTAATCTCAGACCGAGGATTGGGAGCGATTCTCGGTTTGGTGATTTGGGGTGCTTACTTTTTGCTCCTAGTTTGGGTAAGTTCCACCACTGTAGGTTCGTTAATCGGTTCAGTTGTTAATACGGCAACCTCTGGGTTTCAGGCGATTATGGGGACTGCTACCGCCGCCTTGGGCGCTAAAGCTGTGAATAGCCAAGTGGTAGCCACAGCTGAAGCCGCCGCCGCCGCTGTACGTCGAGAACTAGGAAGCGCCATCGACCCGGTGAGTATCCGGGAGAACATTGAAGATTACTTAGAAAAGATCCGTCCTGCCGAGCTAGATGTATCAAAAATTCGGAGTGATTTTGAAAATTTACTCAACGATCCGCAATTAAAAGCGATCGCAGGAACTCCCGATATCCGCAACATCGACCGCCAAAAATTTATCGAGTTAGTCAGCAGCCGCACCGATCTTTCTAAAAAGGACGTTAGCCGGATTGCTGATACATTGTATAAAGTTTGGCAGCAAGTGGTGGGTCAGCAAGCACCCACCGAAGATCGGCTGGGTGAGTTAATGGATTATTTGAAATCACTCCCACCAGGACAAACCAAAACAGATGAACTCAACGCCAAACTGGATCGGTTATTAGCAGAAAAGAGTGGTTCCAAAGAATCTGACGAAAACCAAAAGGCAGCCTCTGGGCCAATTCAAAGTACAATCCAGCAAGGACTATCTGCCTTAACCGCCACTGTGTTGGGACGGGCAGATTTGCCTGATTTGGATGTGGAAAAAATCTTGCGTAGTCTCACCACCGCCAAAGATAAAGTCACTCAACAAGCAGATAAGCTAGGGTTGCCAACACCATCACAACCCTATAGCCCAATTCGGGCCGATGTCGAAAACTACCTGCACAACACTTATGCTTGGCAACTGAGTCCAGAAAAAATTGCCCAGGAATTTCGTGATGTCATTTACGACCCAGCAGCTGACCCTGGAATCGTCCGCCGGGAACTAGAGTTACTATCCCGCAATGATTTTGCCAATATTCTGCAACAGAGGGGATTGCTTACCCAAGGGCAAATTCAGCGGATTGCAAATCAGCTAGAAATTGTCCGCCAAGAAGTGCTAATAACAGTGAGAGCTGTTGAAGAAAGAGAGATAGTCCAAGACTTGCAACGCGCAGTAGAAAGTTATTTACTCGTTACTCCCAAGGCAGATTTGACATCCGAAGGGATTGAGCAGAATTTCAAACCACTGTTGGAAGACTCAGACGCAGATTATGAAACCCTGACATTGCGACTAGCGCACGTTGAACGCCAAGAAATTCGGGAGATATTGCTACAACGTAATGATGTCCAGTTATATGAAGTAGACAGCATTCTCGATGAGTTGGAAAAACAACGCGATCGCGTCTTGGTAGAATCCAAAGGAGTAGCAGAACAGGCACAATATCAAGCAGAAACCCTGTGGCTGAATGTAGAATCATATCTGCGTAACACAGGAAAATCAGAACTAAATCCTGATGCCATCCGTGCTGACTTCAAAAGGTTACTGGAAGATCCTCAAGCTGGAATTAGCTCAATTCGGGCGCGGTTGTCTCGCTTTGATCGCGATACCCTGGTGCAATTGTTGAGCCAGAGGGAAGATTTAAGTGAAGATCAAGTTAATCAAATCATCAATGCAACTGAGGAGTCATGGCATAGTATTCGCCATACACCTCAAGCTGTAGTGGATAAAGCGAAAGAGCAATACGATTCTGTGACAACGACGATCGCAGATTACCTACGAAATACTGGTAAACAAGAACTGAATCCAGAAGGTATTGGGCGAGACTTGACCAGATTGTTTGAAAATCCCAAAGAGGGAGCCGTCGCACTGCGCCGTCGGTTGTCGCAGGTAGACCGGGATACACTGGTGAAGTTGCTCAGTCAACGCCAAGACTTGAGTGAAGAACAAGTCAATGAAATCATTGATTCCACCCAAACTTCGATTCGCAACTTTGTACGTGCGCCTCGTCGCCTAGCTAGCCGTACACAGCAAAGAGTCGAAACATTTAAAGGTTATCTGGAAGAGTATCTGCGCCAAACTGGTAAAGAAGAACTCAATCCTGAAGGTATTAAACGCGACTTGCAACTCCTGTTACACGATCCGCGAGTCGGGGTAGAAAGTTTTAGCGATCGCCTTTCCCAGTTTGACCGTTCTACAATCATTGCCCTGCTGAAAATTCGGGAAGATATTTCTGATGAAGAAGCAGCGCGGATTGCCGATAATATGGTGTCCGTAAGGGATCAATTTGTCGAACAAGTGCGGAGCATTCAACGGGGCATTCAAGATGCAATTGACGGGGTTTTTGCCCGCATTCGTAACTATCTCAACTCCCTGGATCGCCCGGAACTTAACTATGATAGTATTAAGCGCGATATTCGCACAGTTTTTGACGATCCACAGGCGGGTTTTGATGCCCTGCGCGATCGCCTGTCCTCCTTTGACCGTGAGACCCTAGTGGCAATTATGAGTTCTCGTGAGGACATCTCCGAGGAAGATGCCAACCGGATCATCGACCAAATTGAACGGGCACGCAACACAGTATTACAACGTGCAGAACGCATACAGCATGAAGCCCAACGCCGCCTAGAACAGGTGAAGCATCAAGCACAGCGGCAAGCAGAAGAAACCCGCAAAGCCGCAGCTACAGCCGCTTGGTGGTTATTTGCCACAGCATTCGTCTCCGCCATTTTCTCTGCATTAGGAGGAGCGATGGGTGTAGTTACGCTGTAGTTTAACAAGTTGTCTCCGCTAACTTTTAAGCCTCCTACGCTAGGAGGCTTTTCTATGTTTGGAATGTCATTTGCCCGGAAATATATTGACGGATTTGGTGTGAGTATGCCTTTCAATATAGTCATAGATGAATATCCTTTACCGCGCTTATCTCAGCTAGGACTTACGCACAGGTAACGGAAAATCGAACCACAGAGAACACGCAGGAATAAGAGTTTGATATCATGTCCGCTTGATTACTTATTAGACTTCTTGCATAAATCAAAAAAAGAACCCCACCCCGCCTTTGACTTACGTCAAAGTCTCCCCTCCCCGCAAGCGAGGAGGGGCTGGGGGTGGGATGGTTAGGGGACTTTTGCAAGAGGTCTATTAAACCCGAATCACCCCAAAGAGCCAAAACTACGCTTTGTCTCCCCTCCTCGCTTGCGGGGAGGGGCTGGGGGTGGGGTGCAATGACAGTGGGAATCACAACTAATTATGCGGGATATGAGAGGTATTTTGCGTATAGCGTTTCCTAATCATACAAGGTACGTCATAGCCCCCTCTCGAAGAGCGGGGAGGGGGTTGGGGGTGGGGTTCTTGTATCTCACTCAACTGAGAACCGCTATAAGTTTTATCAGCAATTAGGAACTCTTCTTTTTTATCCAAAGTCCAAAATGTGAATAAAGTCATACTTGAATTGTGACTTTATTCCACTGTGTCTTCTTATTTAGTATTTTAAACTGAGAGCAATACAGCAAATAAATTAATTTGTATAACAAACCTTACTCTAAATCTAATAGGTAAGAATATCTGTTTACAAATTATTGATAAATGCTGTATAAAACTCAAGTAAATTAATTGATGGAGATTTGAATATGAAACGTATTCTGTTAGGTACATTACTTGCTCTACCATTTGCAATTTCCTCCTTGCCGTCACAGGCATCGGCAGCAGAAATCATTATCAGACCCAATGTTCATCAAGCTGCTATTGTGCATAAACCTATTGTTGCCCGATTTCAACGAAAGTTAATTCCTGCACATTGGGAAACAGTACGACGCGGTAACAGGTGGGTTAAGGTTCGAGTTCCTGCTCGTTATGTAAATGTAAGAGTTTAATATTTAATGGGAATTCGACAAACCTCTTCCTAATTTAAATTTTTTTTTCAAACCTGTCTTTCTCGGCATCAGAGAAGGACAGGTTTTGTGTAGTAAAACATTTTAGAGGTCTTTTTATGAGGCTGATTAGACAGATACTATATGACCCGTCGAACTCACGTTAATATTTAAATAGAGGCTAACAACCTTACTTGATATTCATGTCCGCATAATTTATGATTCCCACAGTGATTTCACCCCACACGCCAGTCTCTCATGGGGGAAACCCCTTGTTCCCGCGCTGGCTCCCCTTAATCCCCTCCCCTTACCAAGGCTACCGTGTACACACAAGTCGAAAAAAGCTCGATTTCCCATTGTTTTCTCGTTTTTCTCGTTCCCATGCAGAGCATGGGAATGGCTGATTAGAGGCTCTGCCTCCAGTTATACATTGAGTCAGAGACTCAATGAATGCATTCCCAGTCGGAGACTCTTAACGAGTCAAGCTAAATCACGCAAGGTTTTTAGGACTTGTGTGTACACCGTAGCCCCAAAGCATCGGGGAGGGGAGACAAAGCGTAGCTCTGTCGGGGTGGGGTGATTCGGGTTTAATAAGTAATCAAGTGGACATGATCTGAGTTGTTGGCCTCTACTAGGTAAAAAATTGTTGCTAAATAAGACTTGCAAAGTAAATGAAAGTATTTAACAGAAGTCAATTCAATTAACATGAATATATATCAAAGTTCTGGGCTTTTTAAAAAACTTCTGATCTTCCTACTGGGAATTACTTTAGTGACAGCCTGCGATTCCATTCAGGCTAAAGAAAAAATCTTGAGTGGTGATAATTATGGAGAATTACATGACCAAGGAAAGTTACGTACTTACTATTTTTACACTCCAAAATCTTATAATCCAGACCGCCCAATGCCATTAGTTTTAGTATTTCATGGAGATGATGGTAGTGGTCGGTCTATCAGTAATGTGACTCGCTTCAATGAGTTAGCAGATCAAAAAGGATTTATTGTTGTTTATCCAGATGGAATTGACCAAAAATGGAGCCTTAGAGGTAACGGTCAAGGAAGGGTGGATGATGTTTTATTTGTCAGTGCTTTGATTGATCATCTTCAACAGCAAATCAATATTGAAAATCATAAAGTTTATGCCACCGGTTTTTCTAGAGGTGGCATACTTACCCAAGCCCTGGCTTGTAAGTTACCTGAGAAAATTGCTGGTTTTGCATCAGTAGCTGGTTCGCTCCCAGTTAGACTCAAATCTAATTGTCAGCCTAAAACTTCCATATCGATGTTAATGATCAACGGTACAAACGATCGCGATGTACTTTATGAAGGTAATGACCACACTCAACGAGGAGCGCTGGTGTCTATCTCAGATATGGTAGACTTCTGGCGATCGCACGATCAATGTACCTCATCAAATGAATCTCCGAAGTTTTCTAAAGATCAAGTGAAAACCGCTCTCTACACAGGTTGCAATGGCAACTCAGAAGTCTGGCAGCTAGCGGTAGTAAATGGTGGACATTTCTGGCCTGGTGGTTCCTCAACTGATGAGAGCGTAAACAAATTCAATGCCAAGTTGAGGCTGAACGCCAGTGAAACAATTTGGAACTTTTTTCAACGTCACAGTTCATAGACCGAAAACTTTTGCGAGTACCTAATTTTTTTAAACACCATTTTGCTTAAACCACGCCAAGAGGTGTTTCCAACCTTCCTTAGCTTCTTTCTCACGGTAGGAAGGGCGATAATCGGCAAAAAATGCGTGGGGTGCATCAGGGTAGACGATGATTTCAGATTTGCTGCTGCTGGACTTTAAGCGATCGCGCATCTGCTCTACTGTATCTAGGGGAATACCTGTGTCCTTCCCACCATAGAGTCCGAGAACGGGGACTGTCAGTTTTGAGGCAATATCGACGGGATACTTGGGCTGAAGTTCGGTAGCATCGCCTACAAGTCGCCCGTACCAGGCCACACCCGCCTTCACCTGGGGATTATGTGCTGCATATAACCAGGTAATGCGCCCACCCCAACAAAAGCCTGTAATTCCCAACTTCGCGCCATTACCTTTAGCTGATTTCTTTGCCCAGTCTACTGTGGCATCGAGATCGGATAGCACCTGGGCATCTGGCACTTTGGCGACAATTGGGCGAATTTCGTCCATGCTGCTTAATTTCGAGACATCGCCTTGACGCACGAATAATTCCGGTGCGATCGCCAAGTATCCCAACCGAGCGAAGCGACGAGTGATATCCTGGATATGCTCGTGTACACCAAAGATTTCCTGGATTACCAGAACAATTGGGAAATTATCACCAGTGGCTGGTGCTGCTCTATAGGCAGGAATTTCGCCATCTTTGACGGGAATTTTTACCGCACCAGCTACTAACCCCTTGGCATCAGTGGTGATGACTTGGGCAGAAATGGGTTGTACTGCGAGGGCGAAACCTGTCGCCACTGTAGCTGTTGCAATAAATTTGCGGCGCGTTATTTCTTTCATCATCTCTACGTTGAATTGCTAAGTTCCCTTATCTTTAGGTTACTGTATGGTCAAATGCGCGGAGGGGTAGGTGTACAAATTTCACACCCGAAAAAAAGTGCTTCTATCTCAACACCAGCAAGCATTTCACCCCACTAATCGCCCAAGTTTAATCCGCGCAATCTCTGAAATGCTTACAGTAAGTAGGTTTCAGCCTTCAACCTTTCTCGACCCTCTTTCCAAACGAATTCTCTAATGCTATGATTACTTTAGATTCGCGCAACCGCACCTTGAAAACTAAATATAGCTTGACTTTCAGGCTCCTGCTATTGCAATTCACTAAAATCCCTATTAGGGATTGAAACTCATCAATCAGGAGTTAAACTACACTTCTACACTATTGCAATTCACTAAAATCCCTATTAGGGATTGAAACTTTATGGTTCCTATTGAGCAAATAAATTTACCTACACATTGCAATTCACTAAAATCCCTATTAGGGATTGAAACCAATCAGTAATAAGTGTGTACAACCTGGGGGCACCAGTGGGGGATGATTGCAATTCACTAAAATCCCTATTAGGGATTGAAACCAATCAGTAATCCTCTGAACTGTATTTCGATTTCAAGATTGCAATTCACTAAAATCCCTATTAGGGATTGAAACGTAACTAGCAGAACTACCGTGCTGGTCTATAAAGATATTGCAATTCACTAAAATCCCTATTAGGGATTGAAACATGTGTCTCTACAGGCTTGGCGAAATTGCATTTGAATTGCAATTCACTAAAATCCCTATTAGGGATTGAAACTATACCGCAGTTCGCGTTGCAGAATGGTCTACCCCAGATTGCAATTCACTAAAATCCCTATTAGGGATTGAAACCACTGAGCTTTTATTGCAGTATCCAAAGTTTCATCGGAATTGCAATTCACTAAAATCCCTATTAGGGATTGAAACAAAAATCGTTCAGATGAGGTTGTAGGTCTTTTAATTATTGCAATTCACTAAAATCCCTATTAGGGATTGAAACGTATTGAAATCGTCCCTCGCCCTCGCACACAGGATTGCAATTCACTAAAATCCCTATTAGGGATTGAAACTGGCCACTTTAAAAGAAAAAAGGATTTTAAAAAAATTGCAATTCACTAAAATCCCTATTAGGGATTGAAACGTGACGACGAGGAATATGACGGCACCATCATCGTTATCAGCGATTGCAATTCACTAAAATCCCTATTAGGGATTGAAACTGGTGCTGTAACTACTAAGTCGAGTAGGTTTCATAAGATTGCAATTCACTAAAATCCCTATTAGGGATTGAAACGTGACATCTAATAAACTCCCTGATTGTATTTTTTATTTCATTGCAATTCACTAAAATCCCTATTAGGGATTGAAACACCAAGTTTTGCGATCGCTCTAAAAAATCCCAATATTGCAATTCACTAAAATCCCTATTAGGGATTGAAACCAGACTGCCATTGATAATACTATTGCTACTATTGGAATTGCAATTCACTAAAATCCCTATTAGGGATTGAAACAAAAAGGACCTTAATTAATGACCAATTTAAATGCTGGCGATTGCAATTCACTAAAATCCCTATTAGGGATTGAAACTAATTGGGGCAAGTTGGCGGGTTGCTCATCATGGATTGCAATTCACTAAAATCCCTATTAGGGATTGAAACAGCGCCAGGATCGCCCCTTGGGTGTCCTCGGCAGAATTGCAATTCACTAAAATCCCTATTAGGGATTGAAACTTGGGATGAAATCGAAACTGCCCCCCAACAAGAAGAGGATTGCAATTCACTAAAATCCCTATTAGGGATTGAAACATTTGTATCACCCGAAACCTTTTTCTAGAAAGGCTTTGAAATTGCAATTCACTAAAATCCCTATTAGGGATTGAAACTAATCCCAACTGCCAAGCCCTCAGCAATAAATTATTGCAATTCACTAAAATCCCTATTAGGGATTGAAACCCGCTAGTCCAGGCGATCGCCCGAACTCGAATTGAATTGCAATTCACTAAAATCCCTATTAGGGATTGAAACTCTTTGCCTTCGGCATTGCGAGGTACGAGCTTGCATTGCAATTCACTAAAATCCCTATTAGGGATTGAAACAGTCTTGACCAACAATAAGAATCAAATTGAAGAGATTGCAATTCACTAAAATCCCTATTAGGGATTGAAACAACCCTAAAGCGGTACCCAGGTTTGCAAAACTTTCATTGCAATTCACTAAAATCCCTATTAGGGATTGAAACTTTATTGGGATAGTAAAAAACAGTCTTGGTTTCGTAAATTGCAATTCACTAAAATCCCTATTAGGGATTGAAACCATGCAACTGTTGCCGATGATTCGCCTCAGATTATTCGCATTGCAATTCACTAAAATCCCTATTAGGGATTGAAACTAAATTACTAGGGGCAGATAACGAGCATAACTTTTATTGCAATTCACTAAAATCCCTATTAGGGATTGAAACCGAGTTGTACACTATCGGCACGATTGCAGATATGATTGCAATTCACTAAAATCCCTATTAAGGATTGAAAGAATCAAGTAAAGTTAGTATCAATACTAGACAAATAGCGATCGCCTTATTTTTCCCGATTTATCCAATCTTCTCCACCAGCTAACTGACTGAGATAATCATCCATAACCGCTGGTAATTCCTTTGATGAATAAGTATATGTTAAAGCTAGTAAACTAGTAGCTTTAATTAAAATCTGGTTTTTATCTAGCATTGCTGACAACTGAGAACGAGTAAATTTACCATTCATTACTTCCTCGCTAGCATCTGCGATCGCATCCTCAATTACTTCTTCTTCTATCAAATTCTCCCATTCGCCTAAATTAATGTAGTAAGATGTTTTATGATCTTTGATATTTAGCTTTTTAATTTCTCGGATGGAATTACGAATAGAATTTGCCCATGAACCAGTTAATCGTTGCTCTACTTGGTTCTTAATCAAATGAATCAGCAGAATGTTTAAATAAGCTTGGATATTTCGTAGAATAGCTTGTTTACTCATGCCCTCTAATTCATCTACAATTGCCAAGGCATCTGCATAACGTCCTTCCAAAATACTTTTTTTGAGGTCTATTAATTCCTGCGTCATCTTTTTTACCGCCTACCTGCCTTCCAATCTTCTCCACCGAATAGCTGAGTTAAAGCTTCAGCCACAACTGCGGGTAACTCCTTAGCTGAATAAGAATAAGTTAGTGCTAAAAAGTTCAAAGCAGTCTGAATTATCTGGTTTCTATCTACCATTTCAGCCAGTTGAAATTCATTATACATTCCATTTATAGCGTTTCCTGATCACATGAGGTACATCATAGCCCCCTCCTCGCTTGCGGGGAGGGGGTTGGGGGTGGGGTTCTTGTACCTCACTTAAGAATAGGATTTTTTATTGTCTTTAAGATTGAGCTTCTTAATTTCTATAAGTGAATTACGAATAGAAGCAACCCAAGAATTTGTTAAGCGCTGCTCTAGTTGATTCTTAATCAAATGAATTAGTAGAATCCTTAAATAAGCTTGGATATTCCGTAGAATAGCTTGTTTACTCATGCCCTCTAATTCATCTACAATTGCCAAGGCATCTGCGTAACGTCCTTCCTGGATACAAGTTCTGAGGTCTATTAATTCCTGTGTCATTTCTATTAACCTCAAAATTCCATTATGCTAATTTCAATATAACAATCACCTCTACTTTATTAATAGCAGGGGTATCTTACCTGCCATTAATAAAGTAGTATTATTCACTTATTCGCCTGTATCACTTGCAAACTACCACCTGCATATAAAGTTGACTTACTCACTTCAAACCCAGTCTGAGTTAACAACCCAGCTAAATCAGTTTTCAGCAATTTCCAAGCTGTTTCCGTCTCAAACAACCACAAAAATACCGATACCCCAGGCCAAAATATCGGATTTGTCGGAGCGTGAAAATCCACCAGCGTAAATACCCCTCCTGGCTTCAGCACCCGATAAACTTCATTAATAATTTTTCGTAATTGCTGAGGCTGCATCTCGTGTAATGCAACGCTGGTATGTACCACATCAAATAGATTATCTGCAAATGGCATCTCCTCGGCAAAAGCTTCTAAATAAGAAGCTTCCGGTACATTTAGCCGCGCCCGTTGCAAAGACTTAGGTGAAGCGTCCAATCCTGTTACATTTTGTGAATTTTTTACTAAAAACTCTGTAGTTTGTCCACTACCACAACATAAATCTAAAACCTGAGTATCTGAGTGAATTGTTAAGCCTTGCAAAGCAAGTTGCCGAAAACGGGTTTCACCACCTACACTTAAGGCTGCTAAACGAGAGATACCATCATACAACCACTGATAGCGGTAACTCCAATCCCTTAAAATTGTTGCCATTGCATATTTCCTTGCTATTAAGCTTTATATTTAATAAAGATATATTGTTAACATTAGTAAAAAACCTGAAAAGATTGGGGGAAAGTAACTGCTATGGGTCGTGTAGGCGTCTTATTACTCAATCTCGGTGGCCCTGATAAGCTAGAAGATGTCGGGCCGTTTTTGTACAATCTATTTTCCGATCCGGAAATTATTCGCCTACCATTTCGCTGGTTGCAAAAGCCCCTAGCCTGGTTTATTGCCACGCGGCGAACCAGAACATCTCAAGCAAATTATAAGCAAATCGGTGGTGGTTCCCCACTGCGGCGGATCACAGAAGCCCAAGGGGAAGCTTTAAAAGAACAGTTGGGTTATTTGGGACAAGAAGTTAATATTTACGTGGGAATGCGTTATTGGCATCCCTATACAGAAGAGGCGATCGCACAGATTACCCAAGATAATGTAGAACACCTGGTAATATTACCACTATATCCCCAGTTTTCTATCAGTACCAGTGGTTCCAGCTTTCGGCTTTTAGAAAAGCTTTGGCAAGAAGATCCAAAACTTCAACCGATTGATTACACCGTCATTCCTTCTTGGTACAAACAACCAGGCTACCTGCAAGCAATGGCGGAACTCATAGCCCAAGAACTTGAGCAGTTTCCTAACCCGGATGAGGTTCATATATTCTTCAGCGCTCACGGCGTTCCCAAAAGCTACGTTGAAGAAGCAGGCGACCCTTACCAGCAAGAAATTGAAGAATGTACTGCCCTGATTATACAAACTCTCAATCGACCCAATGTCCACACCTTAGCTTACCAAAGTCGTGTCGGCCCAGTAGAATGGCTCCAACCCTATACTGAAGATGCCCTCAAAGAACTAGGCGCAGAAGGCGTGAAAGATTTGGTTGTCGTGCCAATCAGTTTTGTCTCAGAGCATATCGAGACACTACAAGAAATTGATATTGAGTATCGAGAAGTAGCCGAAGAAGCAGGAATTCACAACTTCCGCCGCGTACCTGCTCCCAATACCCATCCAGTATTTATTAATGCACTAGCCCAATTAGTAATTGATGCGCTAAGAAACCCTAGTTTCAAGCTTTCGCAAGCCGCCCAAATGAAAAAGATGGTAAAGATGTACCCTCAAGAGCGTTGGGAATGGGGTCTGACGACTAGTGCTGAAGTATGGAATGGTCGGATTGCCATGCTGGGTTTTATTGCCTTAATCATAGAACTGATTACCGGTCACGGCTTCTTGCACATGATTGGGCTTTTGCAGTAAAGGGGATTGGGCATTGGGCATTGGGCATTGGAAAATTCTTCCTCTTCCTTTGTCCCCGCGTTCCCGTAACGTCTCCGTTAAAGAAGCCTGAACTTTAGACTTCTCTGCTTGCCCCATGCCCCATACCCTATACCCGACGCTTTATCCCCTTGTGATACCAGTCATACCACTGCTTTGCACTACGAACTGCAAACCAGAGCAGTATTAAAGCAATTAATCCTCCTTGCCAGGGAGCATCAAAGGCAAAAAGTACTAGAGCAACGCACAAGGTATCTTGAAGAAAGACTGCCCACAAAGGTAAGCCACGTAACCGATAGAACCAACCAACTTGGACTAGCTGGAGTACCAAAGCTAACAAACCTCCAATTATGGCAGTCAGCCAGTTTGGTGTTGCGGTTGCGGTTGCTACTCCTAACCCCATAATTGCGCCCACCACGGGAGACATGAATAACTGAACTAGTTGGAGCGATCTTTGCCCCCATAGTTTTTTTGAGAAAAATAATTCAATTAATGACCAACTGGTGAGGCAACCTAATAATATTGGTGGAGAAATGTGAGATAAAATTGGAACTTGTGACCATAAGTTACTACCCTGCAATAATCCAATAATCAGCAAAGGTATGCCTATTCTCATTCCTGCTGCCGCAGAGGCAGAAAGTGTGGCTAGGATTTCAATCATTAAGGCACTCGTAGCACTAATAAATAAGTAAGTATTTGTTATGTATACTACCCAGTGCTGGCAATAATTCCAGCATCAAACAGATTGCAATATTAAATTTTGTTGGTTTCTTTATATATCTTTTTTGGTAATATCTGCGTATCTTTTGGGTAATCAGGTTTGTAGTAAGCGCTTAAGCGCTCACTACAAGCAAATTAATCCTAAATACCCAATCGTTGGTAAACTTCTTCTAAATGTTGCAGATGTTGCTGGGGGTCGAAACAAACCTCTAGTTCTGCTGGAGACAACTTTTGGGTAACACGGGCGTCTTTGCTAATCAAGTCCTGGAAGTTGCCTTCTGGCTTGTTCCAAGCGGCGTGAGCGCTTTCTTGGACGATCGCATAAGCCTCTTCTCGGCTGCTTCCCTTGTCTATCAAAGCCAGTAGCACTTTTTGGCTGAACACAACGCCGCCGTAACAGTTGAGATTCCGTTCCATGTTCTCAGGATAGACCAACAGGTTTTTCACCAAATCGGTTATTTCTATTAACATAAAATGTGTCAAAGTGCAAGCATCTGGCAAAATTACCCGTTCTACAGAACTGTGGGAAATGTCCCGTTCATGCCATAAAGCAACGTTTTCTAAAGCTGCACCGGCATGACTTCTGACGAGTCGCGCCATTCCCGTCAGTCGTTCTGAACGGATGGGGTTGCGCTTGTGTGGCATTGCCGAGGAGCCTTTTTGACCTTTGGCGAAAAATTCTTCAACTTCGAGAACGTCTGTTTTTTGCAGATTGCGAATTTCTACAGCAAAGCGTTCGATGGATGCGGCTACCAAAGCTAATTGTTGCACATAGTCAGCGTGGCGATCGCGGGAAATAACTTGGGTTGAGGCCGTATCGGGTTGGAGTCCGAGTTTTTGGCAAGCGATCGCTTCTATACGCGGTTCAACATTGGCATAAGTTCCAACTGCACCAGAAATCTTACCCACAGCGATCGTTTGGCGGAGTATTCTCAGGCGTTCTTGGTGTCGCAACACTTCTGCTAACCAGCCAGCTAATTTGAAACCAAAAGTAATCGGTTCCGCGTGAATACCATGCGATCGCCCAGCCATCACTGTATGACGATGTTCCCGTGCTTTTTGGCGAATTACCTGAATCAAATCTTCTAAACGTTGCAACAATATATCCAAACTGCCAACTAATTGCAGTGCTAAAGCCGTATCCAAAACATCCGAACTAGTTAAACCCAGGTGAATATAGCGTCCGGCATCACCAACATATTCATTGACATTTGTCAAGAAGGCAATGACATCATGGCGGACTACAGCCTCAATTTCCAGCACCCGCTTCGGGTCAAAATCTGCCTTGGCTTTAATTTCCTCAACCGCCTCAGATGGAATGTAACCAAGTTCAGCTTGAGCCTCACAAACAGCAATTTCGACTTGCAGCCAAGTTTTTAGTTTATAGGCTTCACTCCACAGATTAGCCATTTCCGGTAAAGTATAACGCTCAATCACAGTTAGGCACAGAATACAACCGTCATATTTTACAGTTTAATTAATGTAGATCACTTTTTAACGCTACTTTTTGCTCTGGGGCGGAACTAGTTTTTGAATCTGAAGTAATGATACTAATCGTGCCGTCAGCCTCTATATACGCCAATTTAACATCAGCTAAAAATTCTACACCTTGCTGGCGTAACTTGCTCATCAACTCATCATCTGTAATTAACTCTCGTTGCAGATGGCGTTCAATCATCCGACCATTTTTTACCAGTAGCAGCGGTGGCGGATTTAGGAAACGTTGGAACTGGGGAAGTTTGTAACTCAACCAGTTCAGCAAGTAACTCCAAAAAATCACTGTTCCGACCAGGATTGCGCCTTCAGTAATCGATGTATAATTACTCGCCATAGCATTTTGGGCAGCTTCAGCAAATAGCACAACTACGAGTAAATCAGTAATTCCTAGTGTTCCTAGTTGTCGGCTAGGAAGCAGGCGTAACACTGAGAACAGCGCTAAATAAACCAGCGAACCACGGATAATTAACTCAAAGATGCTGATGCTAGGAACAAAGATTGCTTGCCAATTGATAAAAAACCATTTTTCCATTAGCACTGATTTTCTTCCTTTTTCAATAGACTTCTGGAAAAAATCCAGTATCAGGTTATTTATCTGTGGGCTTATTTCATAAAACTGACTTTTATTAGAGGTTAAATACTTCAACATCTATCAGAGTTACAAACGTATAATCTCAGTATTTAGGGATTAAAATCGCTGATTTTTTCTTCTCTGTTTTAAGCGCTTGGGCTTCTTGAAAGACTGGAACAAGCGATTCATAAAGCTAGAAGGAGGCTTTTTCTTAGTGGACGATTGCCCCGTTGGAGCCGTGCCATTATGTTCCGTGTTATCAGATAAAGGTATAGCATGTTTAGATGGGGTTATGCCACTACCGTACCTTCTGGCATAAACTTGGGTAAACTCCGCACCGAAGAAAAGAATCTGTGCGGCATAGTTAACCCAAGCTAAGATTACCACTAGTGAACCAGCTGCACCATAAGCTGAACCAAAACTGCCATTACCTAAATATTGTCCTAACAAAAATCTACCGATAGAAAACAAAAAGGAGGTGAGCATAGCTCCAATTAAAACATCACTCCAACCAATTTTGACATCTGGTAGTACTTTAAAAATGAGTCCGAACAGGAAAGTAGTGATGGTAAAAGAGAGGATGAAATTGAGAATTTGCCAGAGGAAATCGACACCTGGCAGCAAGTTACTAAAGTATGTTACTAATGCTGCTAATGCCGTACTAATTACCAGAGAAACTAAAAGTAAAAACCCAATGCCGATCACCATTGCAAAGGACAAAACGCGTAGGCGAATAATGTTAGTTACACCGCGTCCGGGTTTCGGTTTAACTTCCCAAATGGTGTTGAGGGAATCTTGCAACTCAGTAAATAAACCAGTAGCACCTAAGAGCAAAACTACAACACTAATAATAGAAGCGATCGCTCCTGTTTTTGGTTTGTTAGCATTCTGAATGGCTGTTTGAATAAATTCTGCCCCATCTGGGCCGACTAAACCTTGAATTTGTCCAACGATTTGCCCTCTCGCCGCCTCTTCTCCAAAGACTGCGCCTGCGATCGCAATTACAATAATTAGCAATGGTGCAATCGAAAAAATCGTGTAATAAGCTAACGCCGCCGCTAACCGTGAGGCTTTATCCTCACTCCATTCTTTGAATGTCTCTTGTAATAACTTCCAAATTGCTTGCAAATTCATCCAATCAGTCTCCTTCTAGGGAATGTTGCTTAGTCCCTGATATATTGGATACTGATTTACTGAATAGAGGCATCCTCCCAAGGGAGTTTGTGCAGCGTTCTAGAGGAGGAATTTAGAATTTTATAGTCACAATGCGATGTCTAGGACGGGCTACGCCATTATCGCCAATTGGCGATAATAAAAATGCGCTGATGTTGATCATATAGCAAAGCAATTTTTACTTAGAAGCAAGTCTACTGCATTCTATCGATTGTGCGATATTGAATTGCTTCCGCCAGATGATTGGTTTTTAACTCATCGTCTCCCGCTAAATCTGCAATAGTTCGTGCGACTTTGAGAACGCGATCGCTTGCTCTTGCGGATAAACCTAATTTTCTAATTGCTACTTCTAATAAATTGCGGCTAGCATCATCTAACTTGCACCATGTCTGAAGATGACGACTTTGCATCTGGGCATTACAACGCAGATTTGTTTCTCCTTGGAAACGGGTAATTGCGCGATCGCTTGCTTGTTGCACCCGTTCCCGCACTGATGTTGATGCTTCTCCGGTAGGTTGTTGGGTAATTTCTTCTGGTTTCAAGCGATTCACTGCAACTTGCAAATCAATTCGATCCATCAACGGCCCAGAAAGTTTTGCCCAATATTGCTCGCGTTGGCGGGGAGAACAAGTACATTGTTGAATAGTATCGCCATAGTAACCGCAAGGACAAGGATTAGTACTCGCCACTAAAGTAAACTGCGCCGGAAACGTTACCGATAGTTTGG
Source organism: Nostoc sp. (assembly GCF_036917935.1). Taxonomy (GTDB): domain Bacteria; phylum Cyanobacteriota; class Cyanobacteriia; order Cyanobacteriales; family Nostocaceae; genus Nostoc. The sequence goes on from NZ_JBALEL010000014.1 coordinate 49,824, forward strand.
TGCGGGAAATTGTGACGTAGCCATCTTCTAGAGGTTGACGCAGAAATTCCAGCACATCTCGTTTAAATTCTGTCAACTCATCCAAAAAAAGTACCCCTCTGTGAGATAATGAAATTTCTCCAGGACGAGGGAAGCTACCACCACCCACAAGAGAAGGCCCGGATGCCGAGTGGTGGGGACTGCGAAAAGGGCGATCGCGTACCAATGAACCACGGTTTTTCAATAAACCAGCTACCGAATGAATGCGAGTTACTTCCAAAGATTCGGCAAAGCTCAAAGGCGGTAAAATTCCCGGTAAACGCCGTGCTAGCATGGTTTTGCCACTACCAGGCGGCCCGACAAAAATTAGATTATGCCCACCAGCCGCAGCAATTTCTAAAGCCCGACGTCCATGAGCCTGTCCTTTAACATCATGCAAATCTGCGCCAGGGTAGGATAGTGTTGTTATCTCCGTTATAGTATCCATCTGCACAGGTTTGTAACGCCCCGGATTATTTAAAAAATCCACCACCTCAGACAGATGTTTGCAACCGTAAACAGCCAAGCCTTCAACCACTGCCGCTTCTTGGGCATTATCAGCAGGGAGAACTAAACCGGCAATTCCCATCTTTTGGGCTGCTGCTGCGATCGGTAATACACCAGCCACCGGACGCAAACTGCCATCCAGAGAGACTTCACCCAAAAATAGATAATCCCCCAACAAATCAGCGCTAACTTGCTCAGAAGCCGCCAAAATTCCCACACTAATAGGCAAATCGAAACAGGGGCCTTCTTTACGTAAATCTGCCGGAGTTAAATTAATTACTATTTTTCGCATCGGAAAGGCAAAGCCAGCATTTTTCAAAGTTGCTTTGACTCTTTCTCTTGACTCTTGAATCGCTGAATCTGGCAGTCCCAAGACAACAATTCCCGGTAATCCCCCTGATACATCGACTTCCACGCCTACTTTGACGGCATCGATGCCCACAATTGATGCACTCCAGACTCTGGCAAGCATTGCTTATATAACAGTAAACCAATAGACATCTCTAGCAGATCGGTTGGTAAATTGGCATTAGTGAAACCACATAGACGATTTCTCGTTGCCATGCGCCCCTACTGTCTAATCGATTTTTCGATGCTGAAACTTGATCTTTTTGTTACCGCCAATGTTGGGGTATTTTCAGATTTTCCGGTAGGATTGTTGTGCGATCGCCAATTGCCTGTTCAATCTGCTGTAGTTCTAGGTTTTCCGCTCCGCTCAAGTTTGCTCTACAAAGGTTAGCTTCTTGGAGATTAGCTTCTTCTAGGTTAGCTGTACTCAGTAATGCACTTTCTAGATTAGCTCCAGCAAGTTTTGCCCTTTGTAAGTTACTGCCAATCAGGTTTGCATCTTGGAGATTGCTACCCTCGAAGTTGACTTCTTCCAAGTTGGCATCACAAAGGATTGCTCCTTCCAAGTTGGCATCACAAAGGATTGCCCCTTCCAAGTTGGCATCACAAAGGATTGCCCCTTCCAAGTTGGCATCATAAAGGATTGCTTGCGAAAGGTTCGCTTTTCTAAGGACTACGCCTTGGAGATTGGCTTCTGGGAGGATTGCTTTTTGCAGGTTGGCTTCATAGAGAATTGATCCACAAAGATAGGTTACTGATAAGTCTGCTTCAGAGAGGTTTACTCGTGTAAAATTGACCCATTGCAAGTTAGCCCCGACAAGGATTGCTCTAGAGAGGTTAGCTTCGGTTAAGTCTGCATTGCTGAGGTCTGTATTGCGTAAATCGAGTTTCTGATTGACTGAATCTTTAGATGAATCGCGTCTTCCAATCACAGTTAAGGCTGTTTGAATATCTGTAGGAAGTTTTGATGATTGCCGTGACTCCTCCTCATATTCCTGATTCACTGGGGCATTCTCACGGATAAAAGCAGCGAGGATTTCCATGATTGTCCAATGATCTTTTGGAGAATCCTTGGCAATTCGTTCTAAAGCATAAATGGCGGCAAATCGCGTTTCAATCTTTTCATTTCCCAGTTGTTCAATTGCTTTAGAAAAGCGTTCGGGAACATTTTGTTGTGGAGTTAGTTGTCTGTGATTGATACTATTTACAATATTATTATCCCAATCTAGTGTTCCAGCAAGGAGTTGCGTCAACAGGCTCTGATTCTCATCCAGAGAGAGTCTGGAAGTATAGTAAGCATTAATAATTAATGCCAATCCCCCAATAATTATGGCAAGAGTTGTTAATGCTTGGGTGATGTATTCAATTTTTTCTGGAGTTGAAAATCCTTGAATGTTTTCAAAAAACGAGAAAATTAGAGTGAATGATAAAATAAATATAACTGAGATAAATACCAACAAAGTCGTGAGTCCATTTGCCTTTATGAAAGACATGTCATAAGTCTTCATATCTGACTCCTTACGGAAATAAATTTAGGTTGATTCTAAGAGTATCCGTAAAGTTATGATAGAGTACAAACACGGATAAAATTGACGAGCTATTAAATCTACTACATAAGAATTATCTATATATAGCAATCCTGAATCATTCGCGCTCAACAAGATCCTTGAGTTTTTAGCGAAGTCAGGGATCTGCTCGTTCACCAATAATTAAACATCTGAGGAAATTAAATATGCGTTATCCAGAATCCTTGTAGAGACGTAGCACTACTACGGCTCTACATTCTTTTTCACTCCAATCTCTTTTAATCTTTGATATCATGTCCGCTTAATAACTTACGATAGTCGTTGCGAACGAAGTGAAGCAATCACAAGGGTTCGGAGATTGCTTCACTTCGTTCGCAATGACAACTAATCAGCCGGACATGATATGACAAGATAATAAACCTGTTATATTACAGATATTTTCAGGTAAATAGACCACGCGGTAGGGGCACAGCATTGCTGTGCCCTTACGACAGATGTGGTTCAAATACTTGAATTCTGCTGTAAGTTCGGAAATTAGTTATGCTGACTACAGTCATTGCACCCCACCCCCAACCCCCTAAGAGCAAGCCAGGAAGGGACTATGATGTACCTTATATGATTAGGAAACGCTATATACGGACATAATATGAAGAATAGTTTAAAATCTGTAACATATAACCAGGTTGATCTAATTACTCAGGTTGACAATAAACACCTAAGTAGACTTGACTAAGTTAGAAATCGCTATGAGCAATTCCTCTGGTGCTACAGGTTTAACGATGTGCTGTTGAAACCCTGCTTTTAGTGCGTACTGCTGATTGATTTCCCCTGCATAAGCAGTTAGAGCGATCGCAGGAATTTGTTTTACCCCCAGTTCTGCTTCTAGAGTCCGCACCTGTTGCATCAACATATAGCCGTTCATCTCTGGCATTCCAATATCGCTAAGTAAGATATCTGGCTTTGACTGTGTTAGCGCTTGTAATGCTTCATCTCCTGATGCTACTGCGGTGACGATCGCGCCAAACTCTTCCAGCACAAAGCTGAAAAATTCGCGGGTATCATCATTGTCATCCACAATCAGCACTTGTAAACCCATGAGGGGAGAAGAAGGAAAAACGGCGGTTGCAGAATCAGTCTTTGTGTCATCGTTGATTGTTGCACCGTCCTTGATTAGCGGCAACTTAACTGTGAAGATCGCTCCCTGTTCTTCGCCAGGACTTTCGGCTGAAACTGTTCCCCCGTGCATCTCGATTAAGTGACGAGCGATCGCTAAACCTAACCCTAATCCACCAAACCTTCTAGTTGTTGTACTATCACCCTGACGGAAATAGTCAAACATATAAGGTAAAAAGTCAGGGTGAATGCCCTTACCTGTATCGCTGACACTAATCTGCGCTTCAGCGTCGATGCGCTCCAATCGCACATTTACTTTTCCCCCAGTCTCAGTAAACTTGACGGCATTCGATAGAAGGTTCCAGAAAACTTGCTGTAAGCGGGCTGAATCACCTAAAACTGTCCCCACACTTGGATCGAGCATCGTCTGAATCGCAATGGTTTTAGCTTCTGCTGCCAAATGCACTGTTTCCATTGCGGCTTCAATGGTGGATACCAGATCGACTGGGATCATATTGAGGTTGAGTTTGCCTTGGAGGATGCGAGAAACATCTAGTAAGTCTTCAATTAGTTGAGCTTGTAATTTGGCATTGCGCTCAATAGTTTTCAGGGCTTTCTGGAGCGATGGCTGATCAAATTTACCGCTCTGCAAGAGTTTTGCCCAACCGAGAATCGGATTCAGCGGCGATCGCAATTCGTGGGAAAGTACCGCCAAAAACTCATCTTTGATTCGGTTCGCAGCCTCAGCTTCCGCCCTGGCTCTTTGCTCAAGTTGCAAAAGGCGATCGCGTTCTGATTCGGTGCGTTTGCGATCGGTGATGTCAGTTAGCATCGCGATCGCACCTAAGCACTCACTCTGTTCATTCAAAATCGCTGTCGCAGAAATTAGTGTCCAGATGTACGAACCATCCTGGCAGCGCAATCGCCTTTCTTTAAGATCCCTCCCTTCTCCCTTGAACCACTCCAGTTTCTCTTCAGCTGCTATATCATCAGACCGATCCATAAAATCAAATATAGAACGACCGAGTATTTCTTCTGCCGGATAACCCAACATCTGAGACATCCGCTGATTCACAAACTCTGTTCGGGCTTCAGAGTCAATCATCCAGATTCCCTCATAAGAGGTATCAACAATTCTGCGATACCTAGCTTCACTCTTCTGTAAAGACTCCTCTGCTTGCTTGCGCTCACGCCGCTCCTTGGCTTCCCGCAATGCCCGTTGCACTGAGGGAACTAACCGCCCTAGTCGTTGCTTCAAGACATAATCGGTTGCACCGTTCTTCAAAGCTTCGATCGCTAATTCTTCACCCAACGCGGCAGAAACAAAGATAAAAGGAACCTCTGGAGTGCGATTTCGGGCAATTTCCAAAGCCAAAATTCCATCAAAAGATGGCAGGGCATAATCGGCAAGAATTAAATCGAAAGCCTCTGTTTCCAGAGCCGCTACGAAGTCAGCACCTGTTTCGACTCGGATCAGTTCGCAATCAATTTCCCCTTCGATTAGCATCGCTTGGGCTAGCTCTGCATCTAACAGGCTGTCTTCTAAAAGCAGGAAACGGAGGACATTCATCAGTTGCTCTCCTGTTGAGGATGAGGGGCTGGAGGTAAAGCACCAACGGGAGGCTGATTGATCACTGCCCAAAACAGTCCAACACCCTTAATAGAATCGACAAAATCATGGTAATCTACTGGCTTAACAACATAAGCATTAACCCCTAACTCGTAGCAGCGAACTAAATCTGGTTCCTCACGGGAAGAAGTCAGTACCACCACTGGGATCACTCGCATTACTGGGTCAGATTTGAGTTGTGCTAAAACTTCTAACCCATCGATTTTAGGTAGTTTCAAATCGAGCAGCACTACAACAGGATACCCTTCCATTCGCAACCGAAACAACCCCCGGCGATAAAGATAATCTAGTGCTTCTTCTCCATCACGTACCACCACCACTTCGTTGGCGAGATGGTTTTCCGATAAGGCAGCTAGGATTAACTCTGCATCGTTGGCACTGTCTTCAATTAGCAGAATTCGCTTGAGTTCTTTCATTCACTTTCCTTCTTTGACAATTTAGGCAGCGAGAAATAAAAGGTGGCGCCACTGTCAACTACAGCCTCTGCCCAAACTCGACCATTATGCCGATGAATAATGCGTTGCACGTTTGCCAATCCAACACCAGTGCCTTCAAATTTTGGGTCGCTATGCAGACGTTGAAATACTCCGAATAGCTTGTGGACATATTGCATATTAAAGCCGACGCCGTTATCTTGGACAAAAAAGACAACTTCGTTTTGATCATCAGTACTCCCAACGGTGATTTCTGCTGGGTTTTGAGTCTGGGTATATTTTACGGCATTGCCCATCAGGTTGCGAAGCACGAGCCGCAGCATGGAGGGGTCGCCCTGCACTTCTGGCAGTGACTCAATCTGCCAATGAATTGTGCGTCCTTGGCTTTCTGTGATCAAATCGCGTTTTACCTCTTGTACTAATTCCTCCATATTGAGGTTGATGTAGCGCATTTCGGTGCGCCCCATGCGAGAAAATGTCAGCAACTCATCGATCAGTATTCCTGCCTGTTTTGCAGTTTCGGCAATTATTTTCAAATAGCGCTGACTCGTTTGATCTAAGCTGGTTGAGCTATGCCGCTTCTGAAGCAATTCTATAAATCCGGCGATGTGGCGCAATGGTGCCCGCAAGTCGTGAGAGACTGAATAAGAAAAAGATTCGAGTTCTTTATTGGCAGCTTCGAGTTGGACAGTGCGCTCTTGAATCCGTTGCTCTAGCATTTCATTGAGTTGTTGCAGGGCGGCTTCGGCAACTTTGCGATCGTGAATGTCGCTGGCGATGCCCACCCACTTGATAATCTCTCCGACTGGATCTCGAAATGGTAAACCCCGGACAATATGCCAACGATAGCTACCATCAGAAACTTGACGAAAGCGAATTTCTACTTCGTAGTTTATCCCGTTAGCAACAGCCAGCATCGAAGTTTTAAAGACGCGATCGCGGTCTTCGGGGTGAATGGCATAAATCCAGCCATAGCCAGAGGTCTGCTCCATTGTCAATCCGGTGTAGTCTAACCAATATTGATTGCAATAACTAATACCACCATCGCGATCGCCCATCCAAATAGCCTGTGGCGACACTTCTGTTAAAATTCGGTATCGCTCTTCACTATCACGTAGCGCTTTTTCTGTCAACTTGCGATCGTGGATATCAACACAGGAGCCGATATAGCCGAGAAACTCCCCCGTTGCTGCAAACCGAGGTACACCAGTATCCAAAAGCCAACGATATTCGCAATCATTGCGTCTGAGCCGATATTCCATTGTAAATTTTTTTCGGGCATCAAAGCCATTGATGTATGTGTTTAAGCAACGCTGAAAATCATCCGGATGAACACCTTCAGCCCACCCATTGCCCATCTCTTGCTCTAGAGTCCGCCCGGTAAAATCTAGCCAGTGTTTATTAAAGTAGTTACAAAGTTTGTCAGTGCCGGACATCCAAATCAGTACGGGAGCGGTGTCTGCCATCTGACGAAAGCGGGCTTCACTTTCACGCAACGCTGCTTCTGCCTGATCGCGTTCGCGTAGCGCAGCTTGCTGTTCGCGTAGTGCAGCTTGTTGTTTGCTAATATCAGTGATCAACGCCGCATAGCCATCAACGATTCCCTGTTTATTAAACTGGGGAACGTAAATGGCATTAATGTAGCGTGTTCCACCATCTTTATAAGGAATTTCACTTTCAAAAGTAACCTGCTCTCCTACTAGTACTTGTTCCACATAAGGACGAAGCATTTGATATGCGGATTCACCCAATACTTCCCAAAGATGTTTCCCATAAACTTCTGCTGCTGGATGCCCAAACCACTCTTCATAAGCTCGGTTATTGAAGCGGTAGCGTTGTTCTGAATCTACAAAGGAAATTAGAACTGGTAGCGTATCTGTAATTAAATGAAGTTCTGTTTCTCGTTGCCGCAGTGCTTCTTCATTGGACTCTGTTAAGCGACCAAACTTTACCTCACTGTCACGTAGTGATTTCAGACTTGCCTCAGCTTGCCGTTGGGCTATGCGGCGTGATTCGTTAAGCCAGCTGATTAACCCTGCTGTTAGCATGAACACGACTAAAGGGATTACAATATTCAGATTTGTAATATTCAGCGAATAAAGTGGCTTCAAAAAGAAGTAGTTGATTGCCAAAGTAGACAAAGCGGTTGCAAGTAACCCTGGTCCTAAGCCACCGTACCAGGCACTCACCATCACCGCAGCAAAAAAAAGCGCCCCAGGCGTTGGAGTGAGATATGGGTTAAGTAGCAGGGTTGTCCGCAGGGCTAAGATAACGCATAGGAAAGCAACACCATAGTGCAGCAGTTGCTCCCGGATGAATGCGCCCTTGTCTCTACCGCCAGCTAAGAGGTTTTGGGGTTCAGATACTCTTGCCTTACGACTCATAACCCTACTCTGCTTCTGGGAAATACTGATTTAGAAGGCTTTTGCGGGGTTCACCCATCTTCGGTAACATTTCTTCTATTAGTTTTAGCGCTATGCGTGAAGGCACTGTATGCCCATTCTCCCAACGGTTGACTGTTTTAAAGGAAACTCCTACTTTAGCAGCAAACTGTTTCTGAGAAAGATTGAGCTGTTGACGAAGTTCCCGAATTAAATCTAAAATTTCCAGCCGCTTTGTTACAGACATCTCTGTATTTTATCCCCATAGGATAATTGGCATAGGACAGGTGTCTTATTCATTGTCTCTTAATTAGGGAATATTTTCTCTGTTTTCGTCTCTAACAGAACCGTTGGAGTTCAAAGGTTCAACGGTGAAGCTCAGAGGTTCGGCGATGAAGCTCAGAGGTTCAACGATGAAGCTCAAAGGTTCAACGGTGAAGCTCAGAGGTTCGGCGGTGAAGCTCAAAGGTTCGGCGATGAAGCTCAAAGGTTCAACGATGAAGCTCAAAGGTTCAACGATGAAGCTAAAAGGTTCGACGATGAAGCTAAAAGGTTCGGCGATGAAGCTCAAAGGTTCAACGATGAAGCTAAAAGGTTCAAGTTTCAGTATCTAAGGGTGAAACTTGAGCTTTCCAATGTTCGGGTAGTTGAAGATTTTCTGGTAGGATGGTTGTGCGATCGCCTTTTGCCAATTCAATCTGCTGCTGTTCTATGTTTTCGGCTCCCCTGAGGATTGCCCCTTGCAAGTTTGCTTCCTTAAGGATTGCCGATTGCAGGTTGCTACTTCTGCATTTCTCAAAGCAGCTTCAGCACTCTTATTTGCAGCCTCAGCACTTTTATCCATAGCTTCTGCCCGCTTGGCTGCATAGAACGCATTGATTAATACTGCAAATCCACCGAAAATTGCCCCAAGAGTTGTTAAGGCTTTAGTTCCATAATCTAGCCTTTGCTCTGTTTCCAAACCTTTAGGATTCAAAAATGCAAAATCAGAAAATAAAAATATCGCGATAACGAAAACTAAAAAGACGATAAATATAACAGCTATAATTATTAACCAACCTTTAAGTGTGTCTGTGTTGTTATCAGACATAGCTTTAGTCTTCCTCATCTCCAGAATTATTATGGAGACTTTTGGTAAAAAACTATAGCATTAAGTAAAACTGGTAGAATACGCCCAAATAACGAATGATGCTGTGATAACTTAACTAGACTGCCGCCAATGTGTCGGTGCTTCGATATAATCAGGTAGGCGAGTAGTGCGATCGCCAAGTGCCTCTCTAATCTGCTTTAACTCTAAGTTTTTCGCTCCTGTCAAAATAGTCCCTTCCAGTTTGACATCACTGAGATTAGCTTCTGAAAAGTTAGCTCCCATCAGGTTTGCCTGAGTCAGGTTAGCTTGATAAAAGGTTGCCCTATAAAGGTTTGCTCCAATAAGATTAGCCTGATACAGGTCAGCTTCCGTTAAGCTGGCTTCTGAGAGGTTGGCAAAATATACTTCTGTTTGATGGAGTTTGGCTGCATTCAAATTAGCCCCAGAAAGGTTAGCTCCATTTAAGTTCGCCCCACAGAGGTTAGCACCAATCAAACCCGTTTGGTGCAGGTTGGCTTTACCCAATTTTGCTCCTTGCAAGTTAGCTAAAAACAACTTTGCTCCAGAGAGGTTAGCGAGTTTTAAGGTGGCTTGTTGCAAGTTAGCTTTATAAAGGTTCGCCCCCTGTAAATTAGCTGCACGCAGACTTGCACCAGAGAGGTTGGCTGAACGTAGGTTTGCTCCAGAGAAGTTGGTACGATTGAGGTTAGCCCAACAAAGGTTGGCTCCAGATAAACTAGCTTTTTGTAATTTGGTTTCATAGAGAATAGACCTAATAAGTTTAGCGCCACTCAGGTCTGCTCCACTCAAATCTGCCCCACGCAGGTCAGCCCCACTCAAGTCAGCCCCACGCAGGTCTGCTTGTTGCAGGTTAGTTTTTAGCAGGTCTGCTTGTCTAATGTCGGTGTTACGTAAATCAAGTTTCTGATCTTTTGGGTCTTCGAGTAAATTACGCCTGCCGATAACAGTAAGGGCTGCTTGAATATCGGTGCGTATTTTTGGGAATTCTTCATGGAGATTTTGATCTACCTGCGGTGTCGGACGCGACCCGCCTCTACGCCTACTTGAGTAAACTGCTCCTTGATATTCCGGCTTTTGTTGCTCCCCTTTTACGTGCTGGATAGGTGCATTTTCTCGCACAAAGGCAGTGAGGATTTCCATGATTGTCCAGTGTTCTTTAGGAAAATCCTGAGCAACCCTTTCTAATGCATAAATTGCGCCTGTCCGGGTTTCAACCTTTTCATGGCCAAGCTGGGCAATTGCCCCCATAAAGCGCTCTGCAATCAATCTGTCTTGATTGAGTTTTGCATTTTGCAGGCCAATTTCTAAGTTTTTCTCAGATGCGATCGCACTCTTCTGCATCACTTGGACACGCTTGGCTGCATAATAAGTATTAAACATTGCTGCCGATGCGAGAAAAACTATTGCAGTAGTGGTTAATGCTTGGTTTCTATACTGAATTTTTTCTGGAATTGACAATTCTTTAATACTGGACAAGACAAAGAAAATTACAGTCAATGAGAAACCAAATATAACTGTTATAGCGATCAACCAATTCAACAGAGCGTCTGTCTTTTTAGAAGACATGGTAAAAATTTTCCTTACAACCTAGAATTATTACTTAGATGTTGGGGAAAAATAGTATAGCATTTAGCAGAAAATTATAATAGGTGTCAAGACACTCATTGAACTAAGGAATGATATCGAATATACTTTTACACTGCGACATCAATAAACCACCGATTCCAAATCAATGAAACGCTTGCGGTACAAGAATTGCGAATTACGCTGAAAATAGGGAATTGGGAGTAGGGAGTGGAGTTCTGAGAGTTTAATAAGTAATCAAGCAGACATGATATTACTCAGAGAATTTGGTTTCTCTGAAGTTTGCCCCATCAAGTATGGCATCATTGAGAATTGCCCCATGCAACCCAGCTAGATATAAACTGGCACGATGCAGGTTAGCTCCAGAAAAGTTAGCTTTCTCTAGGTTGGCTGCACTGAGGATTGCTCCTTCTAAGTTGGCTAGATATAAATTAGCTCCTTCTAGGTTAGCTGCACTAAGTATTGCCCCCGCTAGATTAGCTTCTCTGAGATTTGCCCCAGCAAGATTAGCTTGATAGAGATTTGTCTGTTGTAGATTCGCCCCATTCAAGTTTGCTCCTCTCATGTCTGTGAAGCTCAAATCAAGTTGCTCATTTTCTGGATCTTTGTTTACATCTCTTCTGGCGATAACAGTCAATGCTGCTTGAATATCTACACGAACTTTTGTAGACAGGTTGCTCGTTACTTTCTCTTGGGGCATATAAGGAGCATTTTTTCGGACAAAATTACTCAGAATGTCTATGATGATCCAGTGGTACTGTGGATAATTATGGGCAATTTGCTCTAAATCATTAATTACAGCTACACTGCTTTCTATAGTGTTATTTCCTAGCTGTTCACTTGCTATACTTAAGCGTCGTTTTGGCGACTGATACTGATTTTTTTTAACTTGTTCCTGGAAAGCAGGTATCCACAGGAATATTTTTGATAGCTGAATGTGATTTTTTGATAAAATATTTTTCATTGCATGATCAGCATTAATAATTACTGAAAATATCCTCAATTACCCAGATTATTTTTGAAGAACTTATTCGCGTCTGCTATTGTTTCATGCATAAGACCTCTTGCAAAAGTCCCCTAACACCGCACCCCCAACCCCTCCCCGCTCTTTGGGAGGGGAGACTTTGACGTAAGTCAAAGGCGGGGTGGGGTTCTTTTTTTGATTTATGCAAGAAGTCTATAGTCAATATTTGAATATCCTCATGCAACAAACAAAATGCAAAATATAACTGTTGAGTAAGTAGAGATGAGCATACATACTCTTGCCGTTCCCAATCATCAGTTATACTCACTAGTCTTTAGTCTTCCCTGACAATTAACTCACATCATGATGATTTTGATTTCTTCTTAATCAGTGATTAACTAAAAATGGGTATTTAAATGCAGCAAAATATACAGCCAATAGTGAAAAACCTGGTGTTGATTGGTAGCGGTCACAGCCATACTATTGTTATGAAAATGTTCGGAATGAAACCGTTAACAGGAGTACGTTTGACGCTGATTACCACAGCATCAGAGACAGCCTACTCAGGGATGTTACCAGGACACATTGCCGGATTTTACAGCCACAATGAATCCCATATTGACTTGCGACCCTTGGCGAACTTTGCTCAAGCACAATTGTATATTGACACAGTAGTTGCCCTAGACTTGAAAAACAACAAAGTTCTTTGTGCTGACGGACTTGCGGTAGATTTTGATGTGCTGTCTATAGATATTGGCAGCACTCCGGCTACAATATCTGTATCAGGTGCGGCAGAATATGCGATCGCAGCTAAACCAGTATCGCAGCTATTAGAGCATTGACATGAATTAATTGAAGCTGTAGGTAAAAATCCTCAAGAACCAATTAAGATTGCGGAAAGCAGGTGGAGGCGCTCAACAAACGTGCGAGTCGATGCAACAAACGTGCAGGTCAAGAGACTTGTGTGTACATCGTAAGCTTGCGGGGACGGGAGACAAAGCACAGCCTTGGCGGGGTGGGGTTCATCGAAGCTGTTCAATTAGCTCACTAATTTGTTCGTAATACTGAATATTTCCTTCTTGGTAATACAAGTCTGCGGATTTCTGAAAATCTGTAATTGCTCCCTGAGAGTCTCCCAGATTGCGGTAGACATCTGCCCGAAGGATGTAAGCTGAAGCCCAATTAGGCTGACGCTGTAAGGCTTGGTTCAAGTCTGCAAGCGCTTCTTGTAAGTCTCCCAACAGAGAACGGCTACGACCCCGATTGTACCAGTCTTCGGCAAAGCTGGGGTCGATGGCGATCGCTCGACTATAATCTTCTATTGCCCCTTGATAATCTTCTAGGGCATAGCGAGCATTAGCGCGATCGCTGTAAAATGCAGCAGATTGGGGATTTATTTGCAAAGCTTGGGTGTAATCTGCGATCGCACTTTCATAAGCTTCTAAAGCATAGCGGGTAGAACCTCGGTTGTAATATGCTTCAATTAAATTAGGATTAATTTGTAATGCTTTGTCGTAATCTGCGATCGCTCCCTGTTCATCTCCTAAAAGACGACGAGCATTCCCCCGATTGCAGTACGCTTGAGAAAAATCAGGAACAAGCTCTATGGCTTGAGTATTATCATCAATTGCTCCCTGTAAATCTTGCAGGGCTTCACGAGCAATACCCCGACCATAATAAGCTGCGGCTAAGTTATCATTAATCTGCAATGCTCGATCATAATCTTTAATTGCGCCTTTATGATCTCCTAAAGAACGACGAGCCGCCGCGCGATCGCAATATCCTTCTGCTAAATTGGGATTGAGTTGTAAGAGGCGATTGCTATCTTCAATTGCACCTTGATAATCTCCCAATCGGCGACGAGCATTAGCCCGAAAGCCGTATACTAAAGCTAGAGTCGGATTTTCTTGTAATGCTTGGTCATAATCTGCGATCGCACCCTGATAATCTTCAAGAGTACTACGAACCAGACCCCGCTCACAATAAGCTTGCACATCATCAGGATTCAGCTTCAATGCTTCGTTAAAGTCTTCAATTGCTCCATGATAGTTTTTGAGGTGAGCAAGCACAAGACCCCGATTATAGTACGCTCCGGCAAAGCTGGGGTTGATTTTTAGGGCGTGGTTGTAATCTGCGATCGCACTTTCATAATCTGCTAAAGCGTAGTGGGCATTACCTCGGTTATGATAAGCTTCCGCCAAGTTAGGATCTAATTGTAATGCTTGGTTATGGTCAGCGATCGCTTCCTGATAATTGCCTAAAATCTGGTGAATATTACCGCGATTACTGTAAGCTGCGGCAAAATGGGGATGCCATTGTAAAGCTTGCTGAAAATCTGCGATCGCTCCTTGATGATCGCCAGCTTCAAAACGAGTCACACCCCGATTATGATAAGCGTTGGCAATATCAATATTGATATTATCAGCTAATTGGGTACTCATTTCTATAGTTTGAATATAATCTGCGATCGCTTTGTCGTAGTTTTCCAAAGCAAAGTAGGCATTTCCCCGACTGTGGTAAGATTGGGCTAAATTCGGATCTACTTGTAATGCTGCGTTATGATCGGCGATCGCACCTTCATAATCGGCTAAAAAATAATGAGCATTAGCCCGGTTGTAATAGGCTAAGGCAAAATTGGGATTGATTTCGATGGCGCGGTTGTAATCTGCGATCGCAGTGCGATAATCTTTGAGTTGACCACTTAAAATCAGCCCGCGATTATGGTAAGCTTCGGCATAGTCAGCATTTAGCTTGATTGCTTGGGTGTAAGCTGCGATCGCAGCTTGATAGTCCCCTTGCAAATTGTGGTTTAATCCTTGCTTGAAAAAATCTTCAGTATTCATCTAATTTTTTTGGCTTTTGACATTCTCTAGCCTAAAGCATCAGGATTCTTAACGATATGTTTTGAAAATCATTCCAACTAGTGTTGTGTCTGTTGCTATAATTTTATATTTAAATTCCGCGAATGGATTTCATTTATAGCGTTTCCTGATCACATGAGGTACATCATATAGCAATGCGATTTGATTCCTGAATTTAGTTGCGGAGGGAACAGGGAACAGGGAACAGGGAACAGGAAAGAAGGGAACAGGAAAGAAGGGAATAGATGTCTACTGAGTTTTTTTCAAAAATCAAATACGAGTCCTATAGTCCCCTCCTCGCTTGCGGGGAGGGGGTTGGGGGTGGGGTTCTTGTACCCCACTTAAGCGAGAACCGCTATATTTGAAAGTTTGCTGTTGTTATCGGAAAGTGCATATTGATTTTTGTTTCAATCCTGCGAACTGGTTTCATTTATTTTAAAGATCAATTCGTCTGTCCAGTCGTAATTATTTGGTTGTTTCAATCCCGTTGTTGCGAATCATTTATTTGAAAGCCCGCCACTCAGAAACTAAATATAGAGCCATTCCCAGCAGCATTTTTGGCAGGTCTAATTTAAAAGTCCGTTTCCGGGATTCATTAGTCAGATATACATTCATACGTAAAACGCTGAAACTCTTGAATTGTCAAGGTTCTGTCTATTTGGCGAAAGGTGAGGGTTTTCGTGAGATAACTAAAAGCCCAGTTATGAAATGACTGGGCTTTTTTTTAACAATTGTCTGTCAGGGAGCGATCACTCTCTTTTCGTCACTTGAATGGGGGCGATGGCTTGGTTTTCCTCTCTACGAGACACTCGCTCCTCAAGTCTCACAAATATTGCACGGCGCTAAACATTACTTAAGTTTAGGGTGCGCCTTCTGACGTAAGCGTTGCGATCGCGATGGTGGACTAAATAATCATAATTATGTACGTATAATTAGTTATAATTCCCAGAGTCATTGCACTCCACCCGCGAGGTGCTTCTCCCAGGGGGAGACGCTGCGCGAACAAGTCGGGAAACCCGCTGTTAGCACCTGGCTCTTTGGGCTTCTTCGGGTTTAATAATTAATCAAGCGGACATGATATTAGGTATTCAATCCACCATTGTTGAGTTGAGTTACTAATGACCGATGCAGTTAAACCTTGACTCGTCCTCGGAGTCAGCTTTGCTCCTGATCAACTTTTTCGATGTCATCAGGTGTACCAGTGGCAGAAATTTTTGATGTGCCAGATTTACCTGCACCGGAGTTACCACCAGAAGCACCAGCACCCCCTGAGTGTTTAGAATCCGTGTTGCCTTGTTCTTCTTGGAGCTGTTCAAGCCGGTTTTTTTCTTGAGCTTTATCTTTTTGGTCAGCCATATCTTATTTACATTTTTCGTGTAGCGATCGCTTTTAACTTTAACATTTTCCCGATTCTGGCGACATAACTAAACAAATGCTTTTAATTGGAGCTTCTAGACTGCGTTGCCGCAATAGCTTACTCCCTTTAAGACTCGCTTGTTGATTTTTGGGTTATGAGATTGCCCAAATCCCTTTGCACACATCGTTGTAGTGCCTCGAAATTTACGTGTTGGTAGACGCGATTGTGAACATAATTGGTGGAGCGATGAGCAAAAGCGCAAACAGAATGTATTGATTTGGTCAGTTTTAAAACAACATAGCCACAAAAGTTCTCTGATAACATTCAACATTCATTCTTCTGTGATTTGCATGACAAAAGGCTCTCTCTAGCGAGGGCGATAATGCCTAATAGTAAGACAACATCAGCATTAAAGCGTGAATACAAAACTTCTCATTTCTCCTCAATCACTCACGCTTTTGTTAGCCCAAAAGTCATCCAAGACTGTCATAATTGATACGCGGACTCCCGAAGAATATGCTATTTCTCATATTCCTCAATCCATAAATATTAGAGCTTTTTTCACCTATCTTTTAGACAATTCCTACCCAGCAGGATTAAAGAAATTACAAGAGTATTTTGCACAAATTTTGAGTGGGGTAGGAATATCTGGTGCAGAATGGTTAATTGTTTATGAAGATACTTTAAATAAAGGTTATGGTCAATCTTGTCGAGCAGCTTTCTTACTGAAATATTTGGGTTGCGCTCAGGTATCTATCTTACACGGAGGATATAGAGCATGGCTCAAGGCAGGATTACCTACTACTGATGAAGTACCATTACGTGAAAGCAGCATCTTTAGATTGCATCCCAACGCTGACATGATGGTGACTACCGCCGAGATGTTGCAAGCAATTGACAATCGAGCAATTATTAAATTAGATGTGCGCGACAGCGAGGAATGGCTTGGGTTGAGTTCTTCTCCCTATGCTGTTGATTTTTGTCCTCGCAAAGGTAGAATCCCTAACACTATATGGTTAGAATGGCATCGTTTGATGAATTCCGAATCGCAAATACCCATGTTCCGATCGCCAGATGAAATCCGAGAAATTTGTCAATCTGTAGGTATTACTTTAGAGTCCATTGTGTACATTTACTGCTTTAAAGGTTCAAGGGCTGCCAATACATTGATCGCCCTCGCAGAGGCAGGGATTTCTGCCAGAAATTATTTTGGCTCTTGGAATGAATGGTCTCGTGACTTATCACTACCCATTGATAGCAGAGTAATCTGAAGAAGGTAATTCAGGATTGCTATATCTTGGATAATGGGACAGTAGACATAGATAATCTATGGTCTACCTTTTCAGACTTCGTTTGCATAATTTCAAACTTACAATCTGAAGAATAATCAGGCAATTCATAACCAATACTCTTAACATGAGCCAACATCAACTCATCTCGTTGATGCCAAACAGCAAATATTTTCTCCCTGCCATCATATAGCGTTTCTAAATCAATTTGATAAACCTCATTTACTCGTTTCAACTTCAAACCCAACAAATTTAATAGTCGGCTGAGTATTTTTATTGCCGAAACCTGCTCTTTCTCTCCAACCAAATTAATACCAAGCGCTCTTTTAATATGTTTACTATGGTGAAAAGCAACGTTTTTCAGCAATATTAAATCTGGATCATTCTCAGTAAAATCGCGTTTTTCTTCGAGAAACTGAAGCATCCCTAAAGCTCTCATAGCTTCAACTTTGAGCGTGTAAGTTTTTAAATCTGGCAGAAAAACTTTCCCTTCTCCCCAAGACAATTGCTGATGCCATTCTTGCTCATCTCTAACGTGAAAATACTCGCTTTCGTGAGTTAAATAATAGTGAATTAACAGTTGACGATGATATCCTTGGTCATCCTGCAATTTCAGCCAAGGAGTAACTTCTACACCATATCTTTGTCTAAGAATATATTTGTTAATCTGGTTGCGTTCTCCATCGGTTAGGGAATGCTTAACTAACATCTGCTCATATTCGACATAATCGATATCTTTAGCATTGGCTACAGCAGCAGCTACCGATAGTTGATTTTGCTGCTTAATCTCTTTAATTTTGCGTTTAATTTCTTTAGCTTTTTGACGGCTTTGTGCCCAATCCTTTTGAACTTTGACAATTTCTAAAACTAATCTTCTGCGGGTAGCTAAATCATCAGCATCAGTTGCCAAAAAGGCCAGACGTAAATCTCGAATAATATTATTATGAACTGCATTACTCCGCATCTGAATTTGATGACCATCAGCAATTAAACCATCTTGCATCGATTGCCGATAGAGGCGAATAGAAGCATTTACCCTTGCAGATAACTTCGCCCAAGTTCGCAAATGAATCGGGTCATAAACTAAAGGTAAATCTACATCTATTTTATGTAGAGGACTCAGCAAAGCTAAGTTTTCTTTTTGATTTTCTTGATACCAATCAGATAGCAAGCGATAATTTGTACTCCCACTACCAATTAAACCAATACCTCGTTTAGCGCACCAGACAACACGCGGTACATCATCCCTGACTCTTGCTAACGCTTGTCTTGCTTCCGAGTCAGGAATTACCCCTTGAAAAATGCCATAAACTCGGTCGAAATGTTGGACATCAATACTAATTCCTGTACCAAGGCTAGGGGTGACAAAAACACCGTCATACTCAGATATTTTTTGATTAATCGCTGCAATAAAATCAACTGCTGCGTGACCAGGTGTGTTTGTAGTGTGACTACTAACTACCAGAGTTTTAGGAAATTGTCGCCGTAATTTTTCTAACCGCTCTTTCAGATAACGTTCAATTGTTTCACAACTGTAACGCCCGGCGCGACTATCAGTAGTAACATAACATTTACGTCCAGCAAGTAAATCCAATTCCAGTTGATGAATTAGCGGTGTAGGGTTCGGCGAATCATAAAAAGTCACGTCCCAACCATGCTGAGGTTTCCACTGGTTTAGAACTACCCAAGGTGTTAATTTAATTCCTGCCAATCCCTGTAAATATTCAACTGAAACATCTGATAAATCAGCATCTTGGGCAATTACTAACCCCCCACTTGTTAAAACTGTAGCAATTAGTTGCTGAAATAACTTTAATATTTTTACCCGCTTGTGCTTACAAGTATTACTATTTAATAGATGCCATAAAGATTGCTCTACTTCATCTAAAATTACTATTGCCCCACGCCAATTTTCCGGGTTAAGTTTCCAAATAGAATCAACACACAATCCAAGAGACTGCTGAGGAAAGGGAGAGCGAAGAATAGGAGGAGCGGGGGTAAGTGTTTTATCAATCCTTTTCTCTCCATCTTCTTTATGTGTTCCCCATTGAATACCAATTTTTTCACACAAAAATCGTCCTAGTAAAATTCTATGAGTAATTAATAAAACGGGTTGACTTCTACTTTTTGCTTGCTGAACAACGCCTTGCAATGCTGTAGTTTTCCCTGTTCCTTTCGCTGATTTAACTCCTACTAATCCAGAAGCTGGAAAAGGTATTTCACCTATATAAGGACGGTTGAAGGTGAGTGCAGCAGGAATGCTTAACTCAGTATGGGGTTTAGTTTGAGCAAGATAAATTTCTAAATCAACACTTTGGCGATAAACTTTATCAAAACTACTTGCACCTTTAGTAACAATAAACTCATCAACCCCTTTTTCTATTCCTGGAAGTTCGATGACTTTAACAGGGCAATTTTTTTGCTGCAATAAACAACCAAGTTGAGAAATAGCATTATTTACAGCAGCAATTGTCTTGGGTTGAGTTTCAAAATCAAAGCAAATGTAAAAGCTGCGTTTTGTAATCGCAAACGCGGCTAAATCGGGAATTAGTTGACGACGGGTAACTTTGCCAAATTCATCTTTAACAACCCGATAACCACTGGTAATTCCGGGAATCGCAATAGCTACATATCCTTGTGTTAACAACGTGGCTGCTTTCTTGACACCCTCGCAGATGACAAGAGGAATGTTCTGTTGCATCACCCATTGCCAAAAGCCTCCAGCTTCACCATCAGGAGTAACGGTGATATTATCAGGCATGACCAGATTGTAACGCCCAGCGACTTGCTGCCACACTTGCAACGTTACCCGCAAACAAAACACTCGCGTTGGCGTGCTGGGGGGATGCTCGTATTTGATAGACTTACCATTGTGATTTTGTCGGGGTTGGTTTGGCTTAAAGCATCCCCATTCCATCATTTGCCAATTATTCAGAGGGTCTAGTCCCGAACACCACCAACCACCTTCAGTGATATGAGCATAACGCTGCAACCATCCAGCTTTCACCATTCCGGTATTGGTACGGGGGAGTAGCTCAGAAATCAATAGGTACTCATAAGCGGTTACGCCTTGGAGTGACCTAAAATTGAGTTGCACTAAGTGTAAGTCTATACCACTACTCTTGACTAATTCTTCAAGGTGTTGGGGGTGTAAATAGTGCAGATGCATAGGGAAAGACGCTAAGGGAAAGTCAATGAGATTAAAACATTAACACGCATCTGTTTTTTTTCTATAAGCGATATTGCGAGGCTTTTGTGATGCTTTTTTTACTTCGTTACAGTAGACACATCGGTTAAAGCTGTAGTAGGTTATTCTGCCTATTAGATCCCCGAAGTAATAATTTTGTATTGTGATATTTGTTCGATTTTAATTTTTATTTATCAGTAAATTTCTGCGTAAAGGAATGCGATCGCTCCAGGGGTTGCAGCAGCGATCGCTATAGGGTAACATCTTGCAAGACAAGCTTTGTCCATGAATTTGATTTTTCTGTCTTAAACTGTCTGTCTTGTATCATGTTCAATACTTCCCCAGGTTTCAGGTAGAGGGTTAACCCAGGAAATAGGCACACTAACTACATCTAGAGTTTCACCGTCTTTAAAGATTTCTAAAATATATCCTGGCTCTTGCTGAGTTTTAGTAGGATGCAGGTGATCCAACACAACCCCTCTATCGCCAGCTTTTAGAGAACTATTAGGAACATCCTGCTTCAGTTCCACCCACTGAAATAAGCTAGCTGCTGTCATTGTTTAATTCTTCTGTAACCAATTAGTTAAGCGTAGTGCAACCCAACCTACTTGCTCAATACGGTTCAGTAAAGGCTATCGGTATAGAACATTGAACTTTTGGGCTTATCTAAATATATTGAGATATAACTGATTAGTTAACCTTCAGAATGAGATTGGCTACGGGAGAGTAAAATAAAGTGAAAAATTTTTTGAGTATGTTTTTGGCTGGTTGGGGAGACAGTAGTTTAGAGCGAGGCAATACTGGGGAAGCACTTGAAGCCCTTAACCAATCAATTAGCTTTGATCCCAATAATGCTCTTGCTTACTTTAAACGAGGTCTTGTCCGTACTGAATTAAAAGACTATGACCGGGCTATTGAAGATTTTAACCAAGCAATAAAAATCAATCCTAATCATGTTGTAGCTTATTCTCACCGGGGATTTGTTTATCTTCAAGTGGAAAATTACAAAGCAGCAGTTGAAGATTGCAATAGGGTATTAGGTCTTAATCCAAACGATGGGTTTACTCGTTATAATCGGGGACTTTCTTATTTAAGAGCAGGATACCATAAAATAGCAATTCAAGACTTCACTCAAGTGATTATCAATTATCCTAAATTAGTAGATGCTTATAGATATAGAGGCTTTGCTTATGCCATTTTAGAAGATTATTCCAGAGCAATGGAAGATTATAATCAAGTACTTGTATTAGATTCTAGCAATTTCTACGCCTACTATGGTCTAGGACTGATCTCTATTATAAATAAAGATGCTAAAAGTGGAATTGAGCTTTTTAATCAATCATTAAAATTTGCTCCTAATTTTGCTCCAGCCTACTCATATCGTGCTATGGCTCGTTATATGTTGGGTGATCACAGAGGTGCAATAGATGACTTGCAGAAGGCTGCAAATTTTTTCTTGGAGCAAAATGATATGGAAGGCTATCAAACGACATTAAATGCTATTAAAGATTGCGACAATAGACAATTAACACTATGAAAAGCCTTGTTTCTGTATTAATAATGTAGATAATTTAGTCCTAAGACCAAGTTCTAAACTGCTTCTAAAGGTGGTCTTGGTGGTGGTGGTACTATATCCACTAATTTTTGATTATTAAAGTAATCTTTGATATCTTGGGCTATTTGCCCAGAAAACTCAAGACGCTCTTGAGTAGGATTGGCTAATAGCATAGTAATCTTATCTTCAAAAAGCTCAATAGTGGCTATGGCACTTAAGTTAATAAGTCGATCACCAATTTGAATAAACTTCATAAATCTAGAAATAAGGTATCAGCTTTTATTATACATATTTCGTATATTTAAGTATATGTAAAATTATTTTTGAATTTAAATAATGCTTTATAAACAGTGAGGAGTATTTTTGACTCCTCACTTTAAAGCAATATAAGCTAACTCGCTAAACTACGCTCCTACAGCTTCCTTCGCGGCGTACAATACCTCAGCGTTGATTTCCTTGAAACCGCGATCGCGGGCAAATTTTTCAGTATTACGCTTCACTTTCCCACGCACAAATCCCGGAATCTTATTCAATTCTGCTTGACCATCTTTTGTCCAATTCAAATCAGAATCAGCAGAAATTCCCCTAGTAATTACTTCTTTGGTATCATGACCACCGAAGATTTCTAATAGGTGATCTTCCATTCCCAAAGTGAAGGAATTGTAGATCAAATCTGTAATCTGATTCGTGCCTTCGTAACCCATAAATGGTTTGTAACCAATGGGGAAGTTTTGGACGTGGATTGGTGCAGCAATTACACCGCAGGGAATATCCAAACGCTTACCAACATGGCGTTCCATTTGGGTGCCGAAAATGGCAGAGGGTTCGACACGAGCGATCGCATCCCCAATTGCACCATGATCTTCGGAAATTAGCACTTCATCGCAATACTCGCTAACCTGTTCGCGGAACCAGTCTGCATCATATTTACAGTAGGTTCCAGCCCAAACAACATGAATCCCCATTTCTCGCGCCAGAATCTTGGTAATGGCGGCGGCGTGGGTGTTGTCACCAAAAACCACAGCTTTTTTGCCAGTCAAGTTTTGACAGTCAATCGAACGGGAGAACCAAGCAGCCTGAGAGACATGGAGGGTTTGCTCATTGATGAAGTTTTCGTAGTCAACTTCTGCACCTTGAGCGTTAATTACCTGCTGAATCTTGCGAATACAACGGGCAGTTTCCACCACACCCATTGGAGTAATGTCTATATAAGGTGTGCCAAATTGTTCTTCCAGGTAACGGGCTGTAGTCAAACCGAGTTCACGGTAAGGCACCAGGTTAAACCAGGCTTTGGACATCTTCTTCAAGTCGTTCACCGAAGCACCTTCGGGAATTAAGGTATTTACCTCAATTCCTAAGTCAGCCATCAACCGTTTCAGTTCGGTGCAGTCGTGATTATTGTGGAAACCGAGGGTAGTAGTACCGATAATGTTAACCGAAGGCTTTGCAGTTTTGCCCTCTGGTAATTCGCCCCGCTTCCGAGCTTTTTCAATGTAGTATTGAACGATTTGATCGAGAGTGCGATCGGCGGCTTGTAGTTCGTTGTAGCGGTAGTGGTTCACATCCGCCAGCATTACGTCTCCTTTTGCTTCCAACTGCGATCGCTCCACAAAATTGTGCAAATCCTCTTGCAAAATGCTGGAGGTGCAGGTGGGAGTTAACACAATCAAATCTGGGTGTTCCTCGGCATCCTTGCGGATGATGTTATCTACCACCTTCTCTTGAGAACCGCGTGCTAAAACGTTGCGATCGACGACACTGGTTGTCACCGGAGTAAAATCCCTCTCCCGCGATAACATAGAGCGCATGACGTTAAAGTAGTCATCGCCAATGGGGGCGTGCATAATCGCATGAACATTTTTAAAAGAGCTAGCGATTCGCAGAGTGCCGATGTGGGCTGGGCCAGCATACATCCAGTAAGCCAATTTCATGTTTGTGTCTCCCTTTTCAACTCAAATAACTAAGTAACTGGGCGTAAAAAATATAAGATAGACTTTACCACCAACCGCTTCAGTGCGTAGTTTACCGCCGTAGGCATCGCCCAGCGTGCCCTTAGCAGGGAAGGGGAGAGGTTTGGAGAGAGGTATTATCTTTAATTCAGCCCATCTACTTATAAGTGCTTAATTATTAAATCGTTTCTGATTTTCTCAAACCTGCTGGCTGAAAAAAAATAAGGTTTGTTGCGGGTTTTAGGGGAGGCGATATAGCTGAAACCTATTTACTGCTTGGGATGCGGCTATCTATTTAAACAATATTCCTGTTGGTTTTGTAAAAAAATCTTAATGTTTCGGGAAATTTGTTTATTGTATCGGTTCTTATAGCGTTTCTTAATCAGATCAGGTACATCATAGCCCCCTCTCGAAGAGCGGGGAGGGGGTTGGGGTTCTTGTACCTCACAAGGGCCGAGAATCGCTATAGTTGAGTCCAATACAGACCTAACCCCCAGCCCCTTCCCTTGTAGGGAAGGGGAGTAAGATTCAAAGCCTCTCTCCTAAAAGGAGAGAGGAATGGAAGTGAGGTCAAAGTGTATTGCAAACGAAAAACGCTATAATCTCTCATTCCCTAGTCGGTTGCGTTTTTACATAATTAGCTAGGATGTACACAAGCTCATTTTCAGTACAACAATTATGGTGAAAACACCCTCCCAGCCTTCGACAATTCCTCCTCTGGAAAATGGCGACAAACTCACCCGCTATGAATTTGAGCGTCGCTATAATGCCACCCCTAACTTGAAAAAAGCTGAATTAACCGAAGGGATTGTCTATATTATGCCTGCTGCTCTGCGTTTCCGAAGTCACGGTCAACCGCATGGTTGGATTTTGACCTGGCTTGGTACTTACGAAGTTGCAACTCCTGGTGTAGCGTTGGGAGTTGAACCTACCGTCCGCTTAGACTTAGATAACGAACCTCAACCCGATGCTGTTCTCCTGATTGAACCGGAAGCAGGTGGTCAAACGCGGCTGAGTGAAGATGATTATATTGAAGGTGCGCCAGAGTTAGTTGTGGAAATTGCTGCTAGTAGTGCGGCTATTGATCTTCATGGCAAAAAACAGGCTTATCGTCGCAACGGTGTCAAAGAATATATTGTTTGGCAAGTTTTAGACCAAAAATTGACTTGGTTTTCTCTTGAACAGGGTGAATATCTGGAATTAGTACCTGACAATGAAGGCGTTTTGCGAAGTCGGGTATTTCCAGGGTTGTGGTTAGTGGCGACGGAGTTATTAGCAGGTAATATGCAGGGTGTGTTGAAGGTTTTACAAGCAGGTTTGCAGTCTGCTGAACATGGAGATTTTATCAAGAAATTAGGTAGTGATTAACCCGTTCTAAATGGGAAAAGTCTCTTGAGGGACTTCCAAATAAAAAAACATCCCAAATTTTCTTGTGGGATGGGTGTCCCCACCCGTCCTAGACTTAGGGCGGGCAAGATGCCCACCCCACAAGATGGATAATTTATTTATTGGAAGTCCCTAAGCAATTATGTTTGCACAGCAAATTCTTCTGGATCTACTCCCCAATTTACCCAGCGAATCCCTTCACGCGCTGAGTTCATATTCGGTGGAACTCGCAAGGCGTGAATAAAGCTTGTACTGGGACAAGTCATTTTTAATAAGTAAATTGGTTCTTCATCGACATCATTATCAATTTTTAATAGCGTGTATTCATGCCAAGTATCTAATTCAATAGCTTGTAATTCTTCGCAAATTCTGGCGTAACCGATACCCTCAATTAGTACTCGCCGTAGTTCGGCGTTTTCCTCTGATAAAAGCCATTCAGCTTGCCATTGCTGCGGGTGGATTTTACCATATTTTTCAGGCAAAGTTACATTGTGATATGAGTACAGGCTATATCCATCAATAAATTCAATGGCGGGTTCGCCTTCAGCATGGAGGCGATTTTGATTGTCAAAAGATAATTTTGTGGGGCGATCGCATACTATACAAGTATTTTTACCTGCGAAAATCCAGCCGCACTCTTTGACTACTGACTCAAATGAATTCCATGTAACTTGATCATGCACACAATTCAAAACCGAAATACAAAAATCATTGAAACTTGCACCAAGAGCTAATATTTCATAGTGAATGCAGTCCTCCTTGGCATTTTCCACTTCAAGTTGTAGTTGACTTTCCAGTTGTCTGTCTAATTCGCTCCACAATTCCCAGCAATGGTTACAATTATTCATACTATTGTCTAGTTTCATTTTTAATTCAAACCACAGTAGAGTATGAAGTTCGCCATCAATTTGTTTATATAATTCATCCTCTAGGTCGTTACATACGTTTGCAGGCGGTAGTTCATAAATACATAATTCCCCCCACAGATCCGAACCACTATCCCAATCGCTACCACGTTCTTGTGATAATTTGCTTAAAGTAGTTATCAAAGCAGCATTCGGGCTATCATAAAAAACTATCTCAGGTTCTTCCATACCAATCAAAACATAAGTAGCTTTGACCGCTTTCGCAGCTTTTTCACGATCAATCCTCTCAGTCGAAAGCGCGATCGCTCGCCACTTTTCTCGATAAACTGGAATCAAAGCCTCTTGCTCAGGCGTTAACTTTTCAATCAGCGACATAACGCCAACCTTCAGGCTCGTATTCCCGCTGAATTTTCACCATCCAGTCACCTTGGGGAATAGAAATAGCTTTATGCTCCTCATGAGCTAGCAATGCCAACTCTGAAAAAACACGTAGATAGAGCGTGCCATCTTTATCGGACAATTCTGCCTTGCCCTCAGTAATACGATGCTTATGACCCGTAACTTCGCCTTCTGCCAAAGTTAAATGAGGTATTTTTTGTCCTTCAACCTGCTGCACAGGTAGTAAGATAACATCACCCTGACGAATTGGTTGCATAGTTCTGCTTTCCTAACATGGGTACAAACCCCACTTCGCTTTTGCTCTCAAATTTGATTTAATTCTGGCACAAGCTCTATGAAAGTGGAGCATTGGGCATTGGACTCTCACCCATCTCCCTCATCCCCCACTCCCCACTTATTTGAAAACTGTAGTCGCCAATTATGCGTTAGATAAGTTAAAGATTGAAATAGCTGGAAATTCAGACCCAGCGTACCCTCATTTATCCTCTGGGATAGACTGGGCATTAAGTTCAGCGAATTTTCTCCCAAGCAGGCAGTTTATGTGAGGATTAAATCACCGCCCTAAGCGTGACCTTTTATCTTGACAATTTGCAAAAATTAACTCAATTTGACTGTTTAGCTTAGTAGCTATTCTTTTTTTTGGAATTTCCATGTCAACTCTCGTCATCGTCGAATCTCCAACCAAAGCTCGTACCATTCGCAACTACTTGCCAGCAGGCTATCGGGTGGAAGCGTCTATGGGTCATGTGCGTGACTTACCCCAGTCAGCTAGTGAAATTCCTGCTGCCGTCAAGGGGGAAACGTGGGCGCAGCTAGGGGTAAATGTGGACGCCGACTTTGAACCGGTATATGTTGTCCCGAAAGACAAAAAGAAAATTGTCACCCAGCTGAAAGAAGCCCTCAAGGATGTAGATGAACTGATTCTGGCAACGGACGAAGACCGGGAAGGTGAAAGCATTAGTTGGCATTTATACCAATTGCTGAAGCCGAAAGTTCCCACTAAGCGGATGGTGTTTCACGAAATTACCCAAGAGGCGATTAAAAAAGCTCTGAAAAACTGCCGCAATATTGATGAGCAGTTGGTTCGCGCTCAAGAAACGCGGCGGATTTTAGATCGACTCGTGGGCTATACCCTGTCTCCTCTGCTATGGAAAAAAATCGCCTGGGGATTATCTGCTGGGCGAGTGCAATCTGTAGCCGTGCGGCTTTTAGTCACTAGGGAACGCCAACGCCGCGCTTTCCATGAGGGTACATACTGGGATTTGAAAGCTAGTTTGTCAAAGGAAAAAACCCCCTTTGGTGCCCAGTTGGTAACACTGGGAGGAACCAAAATCGCTAACGGTAGCGATTTTGACGCAACGACCGGACAAATTACCGCAGGTCGCAATGTCTTGTTGCTCAACGAGGAACAAGCGGTAGCGCTCAAGGAACGCCTAACTGGGAAAACTTGGAGTGTTAACGACATCGAGGAACGCCCAGTGACGCGCAAACCGTCGCCACCGTTCACCACCTCCACCTTGCAACAAGAATCTAACCGGAAACTGCGCCTCTCAGCCCGTGACACCATGCGGGTTGCCCAGAATTTGTACGAGCAGGGGTATATTACCTATATGCGGACAGATTCGGTACATTTGTCAGATCAAGCGATCGCAGCTGCTCGAAGTTGTGTAGAAAAGCTTTATGGTCAACAATACCTCAGTCCCCAACCTCGGCAATACACCACCAAATCCAAAGGCGCACAAGAGGCGCACGAAGCAATTCGTCCAGCAGGTAGCAGTTTCCGTACCCCCCAAGAAACTGCTTTGGGCGGTCGGGAACTTGCGGTCTACGATTTGATTTGGAAGCGGACTGTCGCCTGTCAAATGGCTGATTCTCGCCAAACTCAAATTACCGTGCAATTGCAAGTCGAGGACGCTGGATTTCGTTCTTCTGGCAAACGGATTGAATTTCCAGGATACTTACGTGCATACGTTGAAGGTTCAGACGACCCGGAAGCCGCACTGGAAGACCAGGAAGTAATTTTGCCGAATCTGAAAGTGGGAGATCGTCCAAATTGTACAGAGCTAGAAGCCGTTGGGCACGAAACTCAACCGCCAGCTAGATACACCGAAGCAACTTTAGTGAAAACCTTAGAAAGCGAAGGTATCGGTCGTCCTAGTACATACGCCAGCATCATTGGCACGATCATCGACAAGGGTTATGCCCATTTGGTGACTAACGCTCTCATTCCCACCTTTACAGCTTTCGCCGTCACCGACTTGCTGGAAAAACATTTTCCAGACATCGTTGATCCTAGTTTTACCTCGAAGATGGAGCAAACCCTTGATGACATTGCCAGAGGTGAAGCGAAATGGCTACCCTACTTGCAGCAATTCTATCTAGGAGAGAAAGGGCTGGAAACTCTAGTTAGAGAACAGGAAGGTCAAATTGATGCCACCAAAGCTAGGACTGTAGAACTGGAGAATCTAGATGCCAAAGTCCGCATTGGTAAATATGGCCCTTACATTGAAGTCGAAAATGGTGACGGAGTGATCACCGCCTCAATTCCCAAAGACCTGACACCCGCTGACCTCGACCCCAAACAGGTAGAAGTATTGCTGCGGCAAAAAACCACAGGCCCTGACCAGGTAGGTCGGCATCCCGAAACTGGCGAACCGATTTATGTGAAAATTGGTGCTTATGGGCCTTATGTCCAATTGGGCGATAAGACTGACGAAAACCCCAAACCAAAACAAGCCTCCCTACTCAAAGGAGTTACCCCAGAAACCGTTACCCTGGAAATGGCTGTTGGTCTGTTGGCACTACCTCGGACATTGGGAGTTCATCCAGTTACTGGCGGCAAAATCCAAGCAAGTTTGGGACGCTTTGGCCCTTATGTCGTTCATGACCAGGGTAAGGAGGGGAAAGACTATCGTTCTCTGAAAGCTGCTGATAATGTATTGACAATTACCCTAGAACGTGCATTGGAATTGTTAGCCGAACCAAAAAAAGGACGTAGTTCCACCAACAGCAAGTCCAAGGCAGCCTTACGCGAATTGGGTACACATCCAGAGGACGGGGAAACAATCAATATCTACGATGGCCCTTATGGGCCTTACATCAAACATGGCAAAACTAATGTGAGTATCCCAGAAGGTCAATCGGTAGAAGATGTAACCCTGGCTGCGGCACTGAACTTGTTGGCAGCTAAGGCATCGGAGGGGAAATCGACTCGCAAAACGAGTAAATCAACGAGTTCCAAATCTAAGTCAACTGCTAAGTCATCAACGACCGCTGCGAAAAAAAAGGGCACAGAAGGTTAATTGCAACTCAGCTAATTTTGGATTTTAGATTTACAATTTTAGATTTTAGATTTATTTCGCCTACAATGGGCGGGGCATAAACCCCAAAATTCTTTTAATCTAAAATCTAAAATTCTTAGTCCAGAGTCTATCTAAAGTTCGATCCTTAACTCTTGACCCTTAATACCCATCCTTGATAGGATACAGTTCGGTAGGTTGCAAGTGTGATACTCTAAAAAGTAAGGGAAAACACAACGCGAAATTTTAGAAGTAGCTGATGTCCCAAATGCGGGATTGTGTATCAGCCCGATTGGAAGCCAGATGTGCGAAAATATGCTATTTTCTGCGTACCTGTTAATCAAAAATTGAGGTAGTATCTCAGGAGCGGTCAGTTCATGGACTATATAGAAAAGGTACTGGAAAAGCTTAAGGAATTAGCTCGTAGGCTAATTGAGAGCCTGTTAGAGCCACAGGCTGAACCGGAACCGGAACTGATTCCGATTCCTGTAAACGATCGCTCGCGGCGTCGCCACTAACCCCAAAGTGGTGAACTCGACGTTGCAACCCTTAAGCATTCTGGCACTGCATGGGCCAAACTTAAATTTACTAGGACAGCGAGAACCAGGAATTTATGGTTCGTTGACACTAGCTGAAATCAACCGCCTGTTAGAAGAAGAAGCATTCAAGTTACAGGCGAAAGTTTTTCCTTTGCAGTCAAATCATGAAGGAATTTTGGTAGATACTATTCATAGCGCGTTAGAGCAACATCAGGGAATTCTGATTAATGCCGGAGCGTATACCCACACAAGTGTGGCATTGCGAGATGCGATCGCTGCTGTTAATTTGCCCACAGTGGAAGTACATCTGAGTAACATTTACCGCCGGGAAGATTTTCGCCATCATTCGTACATCGCCCCAGTAGCGATCGGTCAAATAAGTGGTTTTGGGGTTCAAAGTTACTTGTTGGGCTTACAAGCGTTAGTCAATCATTTAAGAAGCATATAAGCATGAAAAATGAATTGATTTTAGAGATATTTGGGATTTGGGATTAAATTCTTCAATCCCAAATCAAAGGTGCGACCTAAAATTCCAAATTGTATGCGTTACTCTCCTATAAGTCGGTTTAAAGGAACTTTACTCGGAGCATTCTTGGGGGGAAATTTAGCTTCTAATGGTGAAATACAGTTTCAGAATTACCTAGATTTAGGCAAGATGGCGGTTCTGGGTATCCAGAGTTTGATTGCGTTGGGTCGATTAGATTTAGATGATTGGATAGGGCGTCAGCAAGAAGAATCTCCTCATTTAGTAGCGACTGATGACATATCGATAAAAATAATTATTGCCACACTACCAGTAGCACTATTTTTTCACGAAAATCAAATTAAGCTGCGACAAAACTTGCTGCGTGTGCTGAAAATCTGGGAGGATGACCCAGTAGTCAGGGATGGAACACTAGCAGTAGGATATGCTCTAGCTCTTGCTCTAACTGAAAAACTCGACCCCCTAACCCTTATCCCGCAAACAATTTCTTTTATCGGAGAAACACCGACATCAATACCAAAACAATTATTAAGAGTCCAGAATTTATTAGAGCAAGGGGCTGGATTGTCAAGGGCGCAAGCTGAGTTTGCTAAGGAAGAAAAACTCAGTAACACTATTGCTATGGCATTTTACTGCTTTTTGAGTACCTTAGAAGACTTTCGGCTTACAGTTTTACAGGCTACTCACAAAGGCAATTTTCAAGGGCAAGTTCCTATGCCTCTAAGCTCACAGGCTACAGGTGCAA
Organism: Nostoc sp.; assembly: GCF_036917935.1. Classification (GTDB taxonomy): domain Bacteria; phylum Cyanobacteriota; class Cyanobacteriia; order Cyanobacteriales; family Nostocaceae; genus Nostoc. The sequence continues at coordinate 81,356 of NZ_JBALEL010000014.1, forward strand.
TTACTGGTGCTTTATCGGGAGCATATAACGGTACAGGCGGAATTCCCGTAAATTGGCAAGTCTTGCTCTTGCAGAAGAATTCTCCAGTATGGGGACTAACTAGCTTTTCTCAAATGTTACAATTGACCGATGCATTTGTGGCAGTGTGGTCAGGAGTGTATAATCTTACCTTAAACCCAAGGGAGTTAACAGAGGAGGGATGTGAGGTGGCTTTGCTTTCAGTTTACGCGGCTCCTCGTGTTATTCGGTCGCGCTAACAATAATTCGTAATTCGTAAATTCCGAATTAGCCCCCGCCACCGTAGTTGTAATAGTAGTAGCCGCAGATCAAATTTCCCTGATGATTGTCTTTTTTTGAGCTATCAAAGTCGGCAATTGCAGGCAGAGATAATGAAAATGCAGCAATTTTTGCAGTTCTTGACCCAGCAATTGACTCACTGGCGGCGACAGTACAAAACACTACGCCGTAAGGGAAAGTTAATGAGTAGTCCCAAAGGTAAAAGCCATAGAAGGGAACTTCTAAGGACTATGCTCAAGAATATACTTCTGTTTTTATCAAAAACCAATGACAAAAACAAGCGCCGAAAACAAGAAAGAGCGCTAAGTTCAAAAGCAAAATCGGTCAAAACTAAGAGTAGTATTTATGCAGTCGGTTTAGATTGGGCATATAAACAGCGTTACTCAGTGATTTTAGCGATCGCTATACTGTCTCTCACAGGTATTATTGGGCATAAATTATACAGTCAGACGCAACTTAAAGTAGGAAATCCCGCGCCCCAGACAATTACAGCGCCTTATACAGCCAGCATCGAAGATCAGAAAAAAACAGAAGCCGAGCGCAAAGCCGTCAGTAATAGCTCCTTACAAGTGTTGATGCTTGATGCGCGAATCAACGAACAAATCAACGAAAAATTGCAACAACTTCTAGATGATGGCAACAAAATTCGCGCTGTTGCTGGAGCGTTTCCTTTTTTTGATCTTGTAGTTTTGTCCATCTCTACCCAACGTTACCTCCGCTCTTGTCCTGACTTGGAATGGCAAGCACTGCTATCGGCTGTAGAAAATAGTAAAAATCAGCACAAGAAAGGAAGAGGACGAACCGCCGCCTCATCCCGTCCATTATCTATAGCTGCACCCAATCAGGAACGTCAACCGCAGACAACACCAACGCCACAGAAGACAGAGGCAGTTGATTTTTCTCAAAACACTGACTTTACTCAAGCAGTAGCAGAACTAGAATCTTACCGTCTGACAACTTCTGAGAAAAACTTGTCCTTACTGATTGCCCAAATTTCTCAAGTACGCCAAAAATACACCCAAGCCACTGCCAAACTTTTACAGTTAGAGACTGTTAGCCCAGAAGCAGTATACAAAGAATCTCTCCTTTTGGATTTGTCAGATGTGGAGTGGGAAAAAACACAAATGGGAATCCATCAGAGTACAGAGCGGATTCTCACCCAAGGCATCCCACAGGGACTGCCAAATAATATTTTACAAGATGCAGTGAGTTTACAATTGCAGACCTTTGTACCAGAATCCGCTGAAACTTTGGCAAAAAATCTGTTGTTAGCTGTACTCAAGCCAAATCTGCAAAAAGATGAAGAACAAACCAGACAAAAGGCTCAAAAGGCTGCTTTGGGAGTGCCACCTGTGATGGTGAAGGTACGGCATGGTGAGGCGATTGTCAAAAAAGGAGAGCAGATTACTGTATGGAACTTTGAGGTGCTGGAGCATTATCACCTGATTCGCCGAGAGGTAAAGTGGCAGGAATTGTTGAAGTTAGGAGGCGTTATAGCGATCGCCATTGGCATTTTTGTCTGGATAGAACGACATATCGATTGTGAATTGCGACAACGCGATCGCCTATTGGTGTTATTGCTGACTCTGAGTGTGCCAGGAGTGATTACGATGGGATTGCCTTATACCACCTGGAGCGCCCTTGGTTTATTGTTGGGAAGTTTTTATGGCCCGACTTTGGGGTTGACAGTTGTCTGCCTGCTGTTGCCGATATTAGGCATTAGCTTGGATATGAGCAAGGCTGTGCTTTTAGCTGGTGTTGGGGGAGGAATATTAGGTAGTTACATAGCTCAACGATTGCGATCGCGTGAAGAGTTGGCATTATTGGGCGTTGCGATCGCCTTAACTCAAGGCGGCATTTATCTGGTTGTTAAAATCTTAATTGGTCAAGCATTTGGTTCAACCTGGTATATAGTTCTCCGAGAAGCCGGATTGTTTGCTTTATCCGGCTTAGGCTGGAGTGTTGTAGCTTTAGGGTTGAGTCCTTATCTAGAAAAGGTTTTTGATTTAGTCACCCCAATCCGCCTAGCTGAGTTGGCGAACCCTAACCGCCCTTTATTAAAACGACTCGCTACCGAAACTCCGGGAACTTTTCAACATACGCTGCTTGTGGCTACCCTTGCCGAAGCTGCTGCCAAAGAACTAGGATGCAATGTTGAACTAGTCAGGGCTGGAACACTATATCACGATATTGGCAAAATGCACGACCCCCTTGGCTTTATTGAAAATCAAATGGGGGGGCCAAATAAACACGATACTGAGATTAAAGACCCTTGGAAGAGTGCAGAAATTATCAAAAAGCACGTAACTGAAGGTTTGGTGATGGCGCGTAAACACCTTTTACCGAGAGCGATTCAAGCTTTTATTCCAGAGCATCAGGGAACGATGCTAATTGCCTATTTCCATCACCAAGCCCAGCAAATGGCTCAGTCAGATCCAAGTTTAATAGTAGACGACGCAGACTTTCGTTACGATGGCCCAATTCCCCAATCACGGGAAACCGGAATTGTGATGTTAGCGGACTCTTGCGAAGCAGCGCTGCGATCGCTCGAAGCATCGGCTAAACCTCTGGGAAATAAGCGATCGCTCAAAGATGTCTCCACGGAACAAGCTTTAAGAATGCTGGATAACATACTACGTGCCAAATGGCAAGATAATCAACTCGTAGATTCAGGATTAACACGAGAAGAAATGTCACAAATTGCCCAGATATTTGTGGATGTTTGGCAGCAATTTCATCACAAACGGATTGCTTATCCGAAGTTGAAGGCTAGTAGCACTGTGCGTAATTCGTAATGCGATGTCTATGTCGGGCTACGCCTACGCATATCTATTGATAATCTTGTTAAGAGGTTTTTTTGGCTGGGGCGTTAATGATAGCATATATGCTATCATTACTGCATGGCGATTAAAATTGTGGTTGATACCAGCGTTTTTATTAGTGCGCTTATTAGCTCTAAGGGTTCCAGTAGAGAACTCATTCGACGCTGCTTGAAAGGCGAATATCAGCCTTTGATGGGAAACGCTTTATTTTCTGAGTATGAGTCAGTTATTGGGCGAGAAGAAATTATCGCCAAATGCCCTTTAACGAGTGCAGAAATTTCTGCTTTACTCGCATCATTTATGAGCGTAAGTCAATGGATTTACATTTACTACTTATGGCGGCCTAATTTAAAAGATGAAGCTGACAACCACTTAATTGAATTAGCGGTTGCTGGTAATGCTCAAATTATTGCTACTCACAATATTAAAGATTTTAAAAATACTGAATTGTTATTTCCTAACTTATCAATCTTAAAACCCGAAGAAATTATTAGGAGTTAAACAAAAATGGCTACTTTAACTATTCGTTTACCAGACGAAAAACACAACAGATTAAAAGAACTTGCTCAAGCTAAAGGCATAAGTGTAAATAAGCTGATTGAAGAACTTTCCACCATAGCTCTAGCAGAATTTGATGCCAGTACCAGATTTAAAGCAATGGCCGCAACTGGGAATCCAGAAGAAGGTTTAAGGATACTGGCTAAACTTGATGCTCTGACAGAATAGAGATACCAGTTTTTCTAGGGTAGCTCTATTAATTTAGCGATCGCTCGTTATCGTCAACCCACCAAACCCAGATATGTGTATCAAGTATAATCATTGCAAAACTTCCCAATCTGACAAAGCGACGGGTTCTGTTGGGTTATCATAACGGAGTAGTTTCCCGCGCATTGGATAAAGATTGGTTTCTAACTGGCTAGGTGGTACTTCTTGAGGCTGTGGAGTTTTAGCTTCGAGAATAATTACCTCCACGGCATCCCCTGCATGAAAAGGTAAGCCCCGCAGTATTAAAGTTCCATCTTCACTTAAAACAGCTTCTACTTTATGAGCATTCATCTTGCTACTCCTATTTTTTAATCGAGAGAAAGAGAAAGTTAGTTACTTCCTCTAGTTTTTTTATTATGACGCTTTGGCACGCGATGCCTAGGTTGGGCTACGCCTACGCATTTCCCAATATTCAATCCCTAATCCCCAGTCTGTCGCACGCCAGCCAAAATAAAATTAACTGCTGCTTGAGTATGCTGCTCAATCATTTCTGGACTCAGCAGTTGCAAATCTGGTCTAGTATGTTTGATATTTTCGTAAGCGTTGAAGTATAAATTACAAACCCCAATAATATGCAGAGTGGTGAGAAATGGATCGAGTTGACGGAAATAACCTTCCGCCATCCCCCGCTCTAAAATCTTGATGAGATAGCTAAAATTTTCTTGCCAATTCGCCTGTTTGAAATACTTTCCCTGATTTTGGTTTGCTTCTTGAAACCAAAGCATCCCCCGGTGCGGGTGAGCAGCTTCGTAAGCGATCGCTTCCTTGATAAGCAACTTCAAGGCTGACTCTGGTGGTAACTCATCCAGATTTAGCTGTTGAAACCCTTCGTGCATCTCCACCGCCGGACGTTGCAGAACAGCTTGATATAGTCCTTCCTTGCTCTGAAAATAGTAGTAAATCATTGCTGTGTTTATACCTGCACCTCTAGCGATCGCCTCTGTCCGCGCCCCTTGAAGTCCATTTCTGGCAAACTCCGCTTCCGCCGCATCGAGAATCTGCTTTTTCGTCGCCTCTGCATCGCGCACCTGACGCGGCTTTTTAGATGAAAATTTTGACTGCGTTGAACGACTCACGTTGCTCCATCATCATAACGAAAATATATTAACTAAAAAATTGGTTAGTAGTTGACATAGAAGATGAAATTTATTACATTTATACTAACTAAAAAATTAGTTAGTTAATCGCCTAATTCAGCAATGCAGTAACCAAAGTTAGCCGAGCAAATGCCCGGTAGTATTAGTTCGTCCATTGCAGACAAGACTTTAATTATCCCAATTGACATTCAAAAGAGCAATGTAGGACAGCTGACACCAGCTTATCTACAACTTTTAAATTTCAAGGTTTAGTGACATTTTGCTAACACATCTAGCGAACTTTCAACAAATAACTTCTCAATATTTCGGAGGAAAAATGGAACCATTTTTACCAGGTGTGCCTTGGTTAATCGCGCACAAATCTACATTAGGAGTGAATAAACCGAATAAAATCACATTAAACGGGCAGGATTATGTCATTTGGCAAAACCAAAAAGGTGAAGTGTTTGCCCTTGATAACATCTGCCCACACATGCAAGCACCCTTATCAGACGGTTGGATTTGTCAAGAGAGAGATACTATTACTTGCCCTTTTCATGCACTAGAATTTGATGGACAAGGCAGACTACAGCAAGGAGATAAAAAAGACACTCAGCCAATTACCAAACCATTAGAGCTAATTATTAGCAATGATTGTATCTGGACTTATGCTGGATTTGAGCCAAGATTGTCCATCCCAGATTTGCATCAGAAAATTGTCGATGATTACGAGTTCATCGGAGTAACTGGGGACAAAACTATTCAGGGTGATTTTTTGACTAATCTGATGGTTAACTATGATTATAACCACCAAAATGGTACTCATAAAGAACTATTTAAAATTACATCTTGTCATGTAAGTTCTTTTGAAGAAAAAGGATACTATGCCACAGTCCAACAAAAACTGACGAGAGCCAACAACACGCTAGGAGAAATTATCAAAAATCCTATTTTGGGAATCTTACCTAAAACTCTTACTAATAGACTCGAATACGCTTTTCCTTCAACTACAGCTTTTTTTGCTAAAACACCTATTGGTGATATTGCTCAAATTCATATTCTCTACCCAGAAGCAGAGAAAATCACCAAGACGTTTATTTTGGTGTATGCCAAAGTAGTCAATCCTTTAATGAAATTTCTGTTTAAAAATTCAGTTTTACAAGTAGCATCAACTGTTATTGAACAGGATACAGGTGCAGTTGAAAGTTTGTATCCTCGGCAAAAATCAAAAATTAGATTGCCAAATGAAGAGATCATGTTCTACGCAGAAAAACTGTACCGCGATTGGTAATTTGGATTTACAAAGCCTAACTACGGTTTACAATTAAGTAGATACTGTAGCTAATTACTGCTGGAGGTACTTAAATATGCGGCAGCTAAAATCCGCCGAGTCAATGCCTGGTAGCTATGGTTTGCCCATCTTGGGGGAGACTTTAGAAATATTTCGAGATTTAGAACTGTATATATGGCGACGATTCCAGCAGCATGGTTCAGTTTTTAAAACGAGCGTCCTGGGATACAAACGTGCTTATTTAATTGGCCCTGATGCTAATCGGCTAGTGCTGGTGGAACAAGCGGAAAATATGTCGTCGCGGATGGGGTGGTATTTCCTAGAACCAACATTTGGCAACAATATTTTATTACAAGATGGTGAAGAACATCGGCTAACTCGTCGCTTGATGTATCCAGCATTTCACGGAAAAGCGATCGCTACATACTTCGATACGATTCAAAATATTGTACAAGACTTCCTCAAAGATTGGGGACAGGAAACGATTCCCTTAAATTCTAGTTTCCGCCAGCTTACCCTGATGGTTGCAACTCGCCTGTTTTTGGGAAGTCAAAACAAGAGCGAAGTTGAGCAAACCAGTCAGTGGTTTAAACAATTGCTAGATAGCAGTATGGCAATATTCAAATGGAATGTCCCTTTTACTTTATATGGTCGTGGTCAAAATGCTAGGGGTAAGTTAGTGGCTTTCTTGCGTGAAGCGATCGCCCAGCGTATCGAGCAGGGTAACTTAGAAGAATCAAAAGATGTTTTGGGATTACTGCTAGCAGCTGTTGATGAAGACGGCAATAAGTTGAGCGAAGCACAGGTAATCAACGAAGCATTACTACTGCTATTTGCTGGACATGAGACTACAGCATCCTTGCTAAGTTGGGTAATATTTGAATTAGGTAATCACCCAGAGTGGCGAGAGCGATTGCGTGAAGAACAATTAGCAGTTGTGGGAAATAATCCCCTTAGTTTGTCCCATCTCAAACAACTTCCACAGTTAACCAACGTGCTAAAAGAAGCAGAACGGCTCTATCCACCAGTATATGCCTATAATCGTGGCGTTCTCAAGGATATTGAGTATGCAGGCTATCGCATCCCAGCAGGTTGGTTTGTGACTATTTCGCCAATGTTGACTCACCGTTTACCAGAACTGTACACCGATCCCGATCGCTTCGACCCCGATCGCTTTGCACCACCTCGTGAAGAAGATAAGAAACATCCTTTAGCACTTGTGGGTTTTGGTTATGGTTCGCATAGTTGCTTAGGCATGGAATTTGCCCAGATGGAAATGAAAATTGTGCTTTCCACACTGCTTCGGCATTACGACTGGACAGTAAAACCAGATTATTCTGCGATCGCTCCAGTTCGTCAGCCTTCTAAAGTTAAAGATACTCTACAAGCATATATTGAGCCTTTAGTGATAAAGCATCCCTTGAGGAGTCAAACATAAATCTTTGATGAAACAAATCGATTTTCCGCATCTAGTATGAAGTCATAAGTATTTAGAAAATCAGACTGCCACTTTTCAGGCTTTTGGCAAATTGCAAGCGGAAATCCTGCTAAATCAAACCATTGAATATCATCTCCAATTTCTACTGGTACTACTCTCCAATTTTTACTTGGAGCCTTACTGAAATCTTTCAGCAGATTGACGTTAATTTGATTAGGAGGTTTGGGAGTTGGTAAATGTCGTTCAACATTAGAAAATGATTGCTCTACCCAATTTTTGATATTCATTGCATTAAGATGTTCATTGGCTTCTGTTTCTCTTTCGCTAATATACTGATAGTAAGTTTGTGCTAATTCTTCAGCTTGTTTACGAGTTATGACATCTTCTCCTTTAGCAAGCAAATATGCAGCTACAGGATCTAAAGTTCCCCATACAATAAGTTCTTTCATCCAGAAAACAATCCAAGGTAGCCCAGTTTGTGACCAGTTTTCGAGGGATGATTCAACTAACTCGCCACCAAAAGCTTCATCTATTGCTAGTGCAATAACACTTCCTAAGCCCCAGTTGAATCTATATCCAAAATTTTTACTAATATATGAATGCCATTTTGAAATTTGAGTCGGTTTCGGTTTTTTAATTGCTTTAGTAGGGTCAAGCCACCAGCGTAATATTTCATTCCAAGTAACATTTACTGACGTGTCATCCAGTTTAAACTTCGATAAACTGGTTAAAATACTAACTATATTTTGAATATAATTAAAGCGTTCTTCTACTGTCCAAATAGCATAATCTCCACCCACTGCTAATTGTTCTTTAAGTCTAGGATAGAGAGCTAAAAGCTGATTTCCATCACGTGGTGGTAAACTAGTGCGATACAAGCGCCGACGCTGTGACAAATCTTTATAAATTTCTGTTTTCAGTGCCATACCTCGCCTGATAAATAAATTTTCTAATCTTTCTTGTTCACGGCTGGCGTAATGAGCAAAGCTTCGTTGCCAAATTTTTTGCAGTTGCTCCTCCAATTCATTAGGGCTTAAATCTTTAGCTGCTAGCTGTTCAATTTCAACAATTGCAGACAGTAAAATACTATCCAGCGAATCTAAAGTTTCAATAGCTGATAATTGTGCATCAGAAAGATTATTGCCACAGTCAATCGGTGCAGTTTTTTCCAGCCAGGTTAAAAAATTATCCTGTCTATTAGAACTAGAAATTAGCTGCCATTGTTCTTCCAAACGTAGCAGTAATTCTGCTAGAGGACTTAGAGGATTTGCATTTGGGTTAATTGCCTGTGTTTGATTCTCTAATTCTCCTATCAAAGATAAGTATCTTTTACGTGCTTCTTTGTCACTCCAATCTGTTGATGCATTACTAAGTAATACTAAACTACGTCCTTCTGTGCCAAATCCAGGTCTTCCAGAACGGCCAACTAAATTACCAAATTCACGAATATTTAGTTCTCCCGTACCACGTCTTAAACTTGGAATTAATACTGTTTCAAAAGGAAGATTAACTCCTTCAGAAAGAGTTGACGTTGCTAAAACTAAATGTACAATTTTTTCATCTATTACATCGATAAGTAATCGAGCCATCAAACCTGGCATTTTTCCATGATGTACTATGATTCCTTTCTCTAACAGCTTATACTCGCGAGATTTAATACCGAAATAATCTTCACATGAACGTAAACACTTTTGCCAAATCTCAAGTTTTTCTGGCTCTATAGGTTCTTGAAAAAATGAAGGTATTTCTATTTGCGACCAGATTTTCAAAAAATTCAGAAAGTCGTCAGCATAACCGCCAGGCTGCTGTGTGACTGAAATAAGAACAGCACGTCTTTGTCCTTTTTCATCTGGTGCAGCTAAGTGCATAGCTGCCCAGAAAAGATAAGGGCGTAACCTCTTTTCAACTCCTTCTTTTTTCCCTTTTGGCACAGGATGATATATCGGAAAAGGATTTGGAATAAAAGGTGTGTCAGCTTGACCACCTTCTTGAAATTCTAATTTTCTGCCATCAAGTAAGTCATAACGTATTTCAAATCTTCTTCCTGGCAAGCATTCAAGCCGCCCTATTAATTGGCGTGTACTTCTGTAATACGTCTTTGCTGGGCTAGCGTTGGTTTGATTCTCTATCCAGTTTGCTAATGCTACTTCTGTTTCTGAAGAAACAGCGGATAGCGCAATAATTCGGCTGTGATTTTGTTCTATATAGGTAAACAGTCTTGCACCTAAAGATTCCAAGCGTAAGGATCTATTTTCAGCTTTCTGCAAAGAATTTTTATTACCATCAAATTGAACTGCATGGGCTTCATCAAGTACAATAAGCGATACTCTACGAATAAATAGAGATCCTAAAAATTTGATCAAAGCTTCTGCTTTTTCATAAGTGCAAATTAAAACTGTTGGCTTTTCTGATGTCAGCCATACATCTGTTGGGCCCCAGTCAGTACCTCCATATAAACCTGTAACTATTACATTGTTACTAGTAGAACGCTTTAAAACACGAGATAAATTTGATTCAACTTCTGTGGCAAGCGCTCTGCTTGGCACTAAGTACATTACTAAAGGAGCCGAGCTACTAAAATTGTTGTAATTTGTTGTTTCCAAGAACAAGCTTTGCAGAATTGCAATTTCAGCTATTGTTGTTTTTCCTGAACCTGTAGGGGTACAGAGCGCAAATGATTCTATTGTTGCTAGTCGTTCAATTCCACAAATTTGAGAACGCCATGCTAAAGCTTTACGGTTTTGATAACTTTGGCGTAAATAACGCTCCAAGAAAGTTTTACCACTTTGGGTAATCATCTGAGAAAGTGCTTCTAGATGATGTCGTAGAGAAGTTTCTATATATACAGAGGCAACTTCAGCACATAACTTACCTAAAAGCCAAGAATAAGTGTTATGTCCATAAAGAAGCACCTTAGCAATAGCAGAAAGTTTTTCAATAGCTTTTTCTAATCTTAGTTCATTTCCCCAGCGCATTTTTGCACATAAAATTCCTAAAGAACTAGCAGTTTATTTAACAATCAACTTGTTAAATCTGTCAGCATCTGTATCAGTATTATCCCAAAGAAGACTTGTTTCACTTTGGAAATTTGATGATGTTGCTGTTGCCCAATATTCTGTCAACCGTTGCAATAAACTGGGAAAATCAGCTTTTAGCAAAGAACGTAGAATTTCTGACTCTACTCCCTCACTTATATCTTCATTGAGTAAACCCGCAGCCCTAGCAGGATAACCAGCAAGTTCATACACAGCTGCTGCAAGTAAACGAATTGGTAAAATATCCGGGTTTAGTTGGGGATGAGATAGCCATTCAAATAACTCACCAGCCCGTAGCATTCCATTAAGCCAGTTAGTATCTCCAGCTTCTCGCTGGATAAATGCAGCCTCAATAAGGCGCATAGCATCATTTAATCGTTCACCTGCTTCATCTTCTCGCCACCCAGCTAATCCCTTTCCTCCAGCGCGAAGTCTGGTATGTTGGCTATAAAGTTTTGCAATTGCTGGTGTTAGTCTGCTACCTGCCAGACTATTTTGTAGTTCTGTCGCTAAAGCAATGACTTCGTTACTTGGTTGAGTCATCTCATTTTGCAGAACTTCCCCCTCTACTATGACATCAGAGTTTGCTTTTGCAACCTCTGAATCATCTAGTTGTTGAACTGTCTGGGTAGAAATATGTACTGAAGGTGTTGCATTTGCTGGCTGACTATAGACAGTTATAACAAGATTTTCAACTTCATGAAGATGAATTTCAACTGCTTCAAGTCTTCTTCCTGCTGTATATTGTTCGTGTGGTTTATCGGGAGATATCCACGTTGGATTTATGACAGGATGTTTACCACAAATATAACTTATTAAATCACAGCGTTCATAATTTTTATCAACTGATCCTAGCCACAAAACTCTTAGAGAGTTAACCCATTCAGATGAAAAAGGATCATCGTAATCCTGCAAAATATCAATTATTTGTGGGGTATCAACAGGTTTTATATGTGATTCACTTGCCTTTTTATGTGCTTCAGCTATCATTTCTGTGTAATGATTAGTTGTGCATTTAGCTTCACAAACTAGAGAAGCAATAATTACTCCTTCGCTGTTACGTAGAAAAGCAATACAATCATCACCTGTACGTCCAGGTCGCTTTTTTGCAATCTCTTCTGTTTGATTTAGAAATTCTAAATGCTGAAACTCAACTAGATGAAATCGAAAAAGAAAAGCAGGAACTTCCCAATCATTCTGCCCAAAAGGAGCAAAATTTTCAGCAATGATGCCTGAAAATATCTCTCCAAAATAACCCTGACGGGATATAATATTAAGACGCTCAGGATAGCCATCGCTTGGATCGTTGTCTGAAAAATCCCCAAATGGAGTGAGAGAATTTCCTGCTAATTTACGAAGACGATATCGAGCATCTTCATGGGCTTTTTGAACGATTAATATTAATTCATTGAGAATGATATCTCGTTGGCTTTTATCTTCTCTAAGCAGACGATGTGTGTACCGCTTATCTTCAGATTCACTAACTGAGTTAGATAACCACTTTGATATTCCGTTAAACCTAGTAATTTTTTGTCTTTCTTTCATTTAATATACTCTCTAATATTAGTCAGATTTACAATATAAGCCTTGAAATAAGAGAATTCTAAACTATATGTAAAATTTAATACTAAAAGAGTAATAGCATAGCAAAATGATGCCATAAGCATTGAACAAGAGCTATAATGCTGTCTCTGTTTTACTTTTGGGCGAGGGCAGGTTCTGAAACTTAGACTTAATTCTCCAAGTGAATAGAACAATAATAGAGTGTCATTAAATACATTTTTCTACTAGTATAAGCTGAGAGAAAAAACATCACCTCTCATCTGCTGTTCTCAGACAGATAACAGTGAAACAAATTTTTACATAACTTAAAAATAGCTCTCTACTAAGCATGGGAATTATTTAGATTGTTAACTAATGGGTCAGCCCAGTGCTACGCTACAGTTAGCAAGATTGAGAGGCAACTATGACTGCCCTGATTCTGAACCTTAGCCCCACCATTGAACTAACAGATGAGCAGTTCTTCCAACTGTGTCAAAATAATCGAGATTTGAGACTTGAGCGCACGGCAGAGGGAGAATTAATTATCATGCCACCAACTGGATGGGAAAGCGGAAATCGGAATTCAAAACTAACAGCCCGGTTAGAGTTTTGGGCTGATGCTGATGGCACAGGTTTGGCTTTTGACTCCTCAACGGGTTTCAAGCTCCCCAATGGTGCAAATCGCTCTCCTGATGCATCCTGGGTGAGCCGGGAGCGATTAGAAGCCCTGAATCCAGACCCTGCAAAATTCCTACCACTCGCTCCCGATTTTGCGGTAGAATTGCGCTCTGCTTCAGATAGCTTAAAGACTGTGCAGCAAAAAATGCAGGAGTATATCGATAACGGTGTGCGTTTAGGCTGGCTGATTAACCCCCAGAACCAACAGGTGGAAATTTACCGCCCAGGACAGGAAGTAGAGGTTTTGCAATCGCCTACTAGCTTATTCGGTGAGGATGTATTGCCTGGGTTTGTGCTAGATTTAGCACAGATTTTGAGTTAAGCGATCGCTTAATTTCAGAATCTAAGCAACTTACAACTATAATTTGATAAAAGTTTACAGGCGAAAACAAAAAATTAATATTGACTTAATATTAAAAATACAGTCTGCAATAACCCTATAACAAAACCTAAAACACCACCTAAAGTCACAATCGCCTGCAATTCATTTTTGACAATTCCCTCAATTGCATCTTCTAAATCAGCAGGTGAAGTTGATTTCACTCGGTCAACTATCACTTCATCTATCGACAAAATCGGAATAGCTTGCGCCACAATTACTTCTAAATCTTTTTCCAAGTACTTATCTAAAATTAAAGCCAACTCTTGACTCATCACTTCTAAAGAAGTACTGACAACTGGTGAAGTACTAAGACGATTAAGTAGCACTCCAGCAATATTTTCCCAATCGACAGAATCAGTTAATCCTTGTAAAAAATCGCTACCACTGTTTTGCAGATAATGACGGACACTTTCGCGGGTGGTCTTTCGGAGTTGGCGCACCGTACCCATTGGCAAGTTTTGTAATGATAAATTTTGCAGTAATTTCCGAATGCGATCGCGGATTTGCAAATCTTGAGTCAATTCCTGCAAGCGACTATTAGCAGCCTCTTTTTCATCCAAACAAAAAGTCCGTAGCCGTGTAAGAGTATTACGTAAGCCGAACAAATTTGCTACTACCCAATAAGTCCCACTGGTTTTTTCGCGGAAGCCTTCATCGATAATTTGAATCGTGCGATCGGTCAAAAAATCAACTATCGTTTGACGCAGCAGATCAGGCGGTAAAACTACTTGCAACAACCAATCAGCAAGCCGCGTAGCTTGTTCTTCACTCAGTTGAAATTCTAGCAATATCTGGTCAAAAATTTGATTTATCTGCGCTTCCAAAAAATCTTCACGTCGCGCTAAAACCTTGAGTAACCGTGGCAAGGATTCCCCTATTAAATCCCGCAAAATCCCCGCTACAATTTTGGCACTTTTCTGGTTTTGATCTGTTTTGATTTGTTCAATTACTAGTCGCAACAACCAGAGAATTGCTGCTTGCACGCGTTCTGTTTGCAACAAACGCCGTGCCAGATTTTGTAATTCTTCTGGCGTCAGCAGTGACCCCATAATTGTATTGGAAATGTTCTTAGCCAGACGTTCCTGGTTGCGGGGAATCAATCCAGGGGTGAAGGGTACTCTTCGTCCAGCAATATAAATTGCTCGGTAAGGACGGAACAACATTTTTATCGCTATATCATTTGTGAAATAGCCAATAATTCCACCCAGTACCGGGGGAGACACATAAAGCCAAAGATGAGACCAGTCCACAGGATTTTGGATTTTGGATTTTGGATTTTGGATTCTAGATTATAAATTAGGGATTGAGTATTGGTAATTGGTATTTGGCGGTTATTAATTGTTAGTTGCTTTTCCACTAACCACTAAGGATTATCCATTACCATTACCTATTTCGCAGCCCCCAATCCAAAATTGCAAATCTAAAAGCTAAAATTTGCTGACTACCAGCACTCCCATCATACCGTTCACAATGGGGTAGTGTGTGGCAACAGCAAAACCAACTTGATGAGCTAACTCTATTTGCTCCTTGCCGATGGGAAAGCGATCTAAGCTGGTACTGATGTAAGCATATTCTTCTTTTAAGCCTAAATAATTGGCAACTGGCACTACCAAACCGTCCAGATACCACTGCTGAAAGATACGTAGCTGAAGATTACTCGGTCGATGAAAGTCTAAGATTGCCGCTTTAGCTCCCGGTTTCAAAACACGGTATAACTCTTGGAGACTGCGGGGAATATCTTTGACATTTCTTAAACCATAGCCCATTGTTGCGGCATCAAATTGGTTATCGTCAAAGGGTAAATTTAGCACGTCGGCTTCTACCCAGGCGATGCTTACGGCGGGCATTCGCGGAGCGTCTCGCAGAGAAGCCAACGCAGGTTGGGGGTATTGCCTTTGTGAGCGTAATGAAGCAGTTTCTAGCAGGTTTGGGGAAAAATCCACTCCGTACACCTTACCTGTTGCTCCCACGCGCCGTGCCAAACGTAAGGCTAAATCACCACTACCGCAACACAAATCTAATGCAGTATCTCCTGGTTTAGCTGCACTCCATTTTACTGCCATTTCCTTCCAGATTCGATGCTGTCCCAGACTCAACCAATCGTTCAATTGGTCATAAACTGGAGCAATACGGTTAAAAATGGACTGAATTTCGTTATTCATTGGGCATTGGGCATGGGGCATTGGGCATGGGGCATTGGTTTTTGACAAATGACAAATGACAACTACACAATGGTTTTATGGAAGCGACTACTAGTCAGAGCGATCGCTACCAGTTGTGCTGATAAATTAATTAGCATTAATTCATCTTCTCGCAAAGTGCAGGGTTGTTTCCACTGTAGGGACAATACGCCCAAAAGTTCATTACGGTAGCTAATTGGGATCACTAAATGTGCTTGCACACCCGTATTTTGGTAGTGAATAGCATCAAGTAGTTTAGTGTCTTTAAGTACATTTAAGGAAACTTGCATTTGCCCAGTGGCGATCGCTTCCTTTGTTAGTGGATCTTGAGATAGCCAATTTTCTATTATACCTGTATCACTGTAAGTTCCTTGAGTCGCAACCAGATTATTTCCATCTGTAAGTTGTAAAATACAGCCTTCTGCCCCAAAAGTCTCACTTACAGCCCTAGCAATGGGAGCGAGAGTTTCTTCTAAGCTAGAAGCTGCTTGAGTTACCTGTACCAAAACACTCAGCAGCGCCATTTGAGCATGAGCGCGGCGTAATTCTTCTGTCCGTTGCTTCAGCAAGTCGTAGGTTTCTGCTGCTCTTTGCACCACTGCCTTTAGTTCCCCTGGGTCCCAAGGCTTGGTGATATATTTATAGACTTGCCCAGCATTAATCGCCTCTACCAAGTCTTCAATATCAGTAAATCCGGTGAGAATTATTCTTACCGTATCGGGAAACTGAGGTACAGTCTTGCTGAGAAACTCAGTTCCTTTCATTTCTGGCATCCGTTGATCGGAGATAATCACCGCTACCTCTCCTTCTGCGGCCAAAACTTGTAGGGCGTTCACCCCACTATCAGCTTTCAGAACATTAAAGTCGCGTCGAAAGGTGCGATAAAGCAGATCGAGATTATCTGGCTCATCATCAACTACCAGGATTTTCAGCTTTTTTGGTCGTTCGAGAGTCATTACTTGATATTGGATTTTATCAATTTCGACACTGGGATTATCCATAATGATATTTCCTTTAAATATTCACTCTCTTGTTATATTCCATACCAAGTTTAGTTGAGAATAGCCGAAACTCGCCAAGGGTTTATACGGAGTTATTTTGCATATTTGAGAACGCTAAGAGTGAGGGCTACAGAGAAAGTTTGCCGCGTTATTCTTTCCTACAGCAAGAACTGCCTTCTCTTATAAGTTTCCACAGATGAACTCAAAGCGTAGGTCTGGGTAGTTCATAGATTAGAATAAGACTTGCTCATGAGGTGTTAATTAACCTCTCAAGTTGAAGCTCGCACTCCGATTATGACTGATCTACCACCCAACGCTCAGAATCCCGAAGACAATGCTACCAATGATGTAGTACAAGAGTTACTGCGAAGGCTGAGGCAAAAACAAGGCAACTGGGTGGAATGGGGAACAGCGATCGCCTCGTTGCTAAAAGCCGGTTACAATCCCCAAGAAATTTTTGAGGCGACTGGATTTGAGCCAATTCAACAAAATCAGGTGGTTGTTGGTTCTCAAGTTTACAATTCTTTGGAAAACTCTGGAGTATCGTCAGCAACGCGATCGCACTATGCCATCCGTGGCAGCGATGTTTTATACGAACTGCGTTTACTTACTCAAGAAGAACGCGCCGCCGCCGCCGAACTGATCTTCTTACACAAAATCGACGCTGATGAAGTGAAGGAAGTAGCAAAAGCCATTAAAGAGTTCTCCTATTACCGCACTTTACCGGAAGGGTTTTCTGCCCATCCTGGAGATGCTGTTGCTCACCAAGTTTGGAAACTGGCACGCCAAAATACAGATTTACAACAGCGATCGCGCCTCATAGCCAAGGGTTTGCGTTTTGCTCACACGCCAGCAGCTAGGAAACAAATCGAACAGCTACTAACTGATTTTACTACCGTTCCCCAGCGTCCAGCGCCAATTTTACCCTTTTATCGCCTGGAATTTGAAGAACAATTACCCCGTATTTTGCCCGTTGTCGGCGAGTTGCCATTGTCACGGCAAGACTTGCAAGCTGTGCCGATATTGACAGAAATTGAACCATTTCGCCTGGTGAAGTTTTCTGGAGAGCAAGCTTGGGTGCCGTTACCAGGTTGGCAAGTGCTGTTGGCGGCAGAAGATCCAGTAGTGATTTTAGCGAATAGCGATCGCTTCCCCATCCAAACCCAAAGCCAAATAGGGCCCGTTGTAGTTGTGATAGATCGGGCCAAACGAGAATGGGATGTCTCCAGCTATTTTGTCGTTGAAAATGGTGGTGAATTAGAGTTTCAATGGTTTGAAACTGAGCCAGAAATTCCTCTCCTAGGACAAATTATCATCATTGTTCGTCCCAAGAAAATTTTGGATGAAGAATTAACTAAGGATTCCTGGCAGATTGATGAATAATTAAACTTTGGATTTTGGATTTTGGATTGAAGAATAATTCAGAATTCAGAATCCAGTTCTTTACGAGACATTTAATTTTACTTTTCTAAATCCTTGCCGCTAACAATTGTGCTGCTCATTTGCTCTCGCTGCAACTTGAGAAATCATGATTTTCTCTAGTGCGCCAGTTTCCATGTCTCCCATCCAACGAATCATTATCATTGATCAGAGAAATAGTTCTTTGAGGTAGGCAAAAGAAAAGCCTTCAGTTAATGCAACCATTTGACTCACTCCCTGCTCAGAGAAGCCCATCGCCGTTTTTAATTTATCATTCCACAATGTGATCTAGGCTTCTCGTTCTGGGATAGCTGGCAGGTCAAGAAAAAAGTTACGGGTACGTTGAAGGTAGGGAGTGCAATTCGTTCAAAATATAAAATTTGATATGTCAGACTCTAAATTTACTGCTCCTGTTATTCAAGAATTACTCGACTCAGAATTGTCTGAGCGATCGCCTATTCTTTCTTTGCGGGAGAAGATTCTAACAATCCGCAACAGTCTACGCCCTGGACAACAGCAAATGGCTGATTGGCAATCTGGTCCCCTAGCTATTTCTGCCGTCCCTGGTGCGGGCAAATCTACTGGTATGGCGGCGGCGGCGGCGATCGCGATCGCACATCAATATGAGCGTTCATTCTCCCGTCGTCACTTGGTAGTCGTTACTTTCACTCGCTCTGCTGCTGCCAATATTAAAGCGAAGATTCGCAAAGACTTAAAGAAATTATCTTTACCTCAAACGGGCTTTTTTGTCTATACCTTACATGGTTTAGCGTTGAACATTGCCAACCGCCATTCTGATTTGTCGGGTTTGCAGTTAGAAAATGTCATATTAATTACACCAACTCAAAGTCACCGCTTGATCAGAACTGCTGTAGAACAATGGATTGCAAATCATCCAGAGCGATATTTGCGGTTATTGGAAGGTCATCAATTTGACGGAGAAGAGACAGAAAGGTTGCGTCGTCAATCGGTGCTGCGAACAGAAGTATTGCCAGAATTGGCTAATACGGTAATTCATGAAGCAAAAAGTTCTGGGATATCGCCAGAATTGTTGCGGGAGTGGAGTAAACAAACCACAGACGAATATGCAATTTTGAGCATAGCAGCGGGATTGTATGAGCAATATCAAAACTTAATGCGATCGCGTGACTTCATCGACTACGACGATATGATTTTAGCCGCACTGCGCGTTTTAGAAAATGACAGTGCCCGTCGCATTGAACAAAATCAAGTATTCGCCGTCTTTGAAGATGAAGCCCAAGATTCTAGCCCCCTACAGACGCAGCTGTTGGAAATTTTGGCACGTGATGCAGAGAAGGGCGATAATTCCTCACTCCTAACTCCTAACTCTTCACTCAACTTGGTACGAGTTGGCGATCCTAACCAGGCGATTAACTCCACATTTACCCCAGCTGATCCGATTTATTTTCGGCAATTTTGCGAAGAGTGCGATCGCATCAAACGATTGGCAACGATGGATCAAGCTGGTCGCAGTACTAGAATTATCATCGAAGCTGCTAACTTTGCCCTCAAATGGATCAATAGTCAGTGGTTAGCAACAACCAACAACAAACAACAGACTCCTGACAACCGAAAAGTACCATTTCGCTTGCAGACAATTCGCCCTGTGGAAGCTGGTGATCCCCAAACTAACGCTAACCCCGCACCCGTAGGACGAGGATTAGAACTTTATACACCGCGTGACATTCATCACACCGTTGAATTATTATCTCAAAGGGTGATTGAGTTATTTGGCGAAGACCCAACACAAAATAGTGCCGCGATTTTAGTCCGAGAAAACCGTCAAGGAAGATGGTTAGCAGAGGCTCTTACACTTATGTGCAAAGAGCGTAAAATTATACTTTACGATGTGGGAGAACGCGATCGTCGTTCCCATGTCCCCCAAGAAATTTTGGCATTATTGCAATTTTGCGATCGCCCCCACTCCCCCGATTACCTCAAAGCCGCCTTAGAAGCATTAGTACAACGCCAATTAATTCCTACCCAAGACCTCAATGCCCTTGCTAGTCTGCCAGAAGAGTTTTTATATCCTGGCCCCCTAGCAGCATCCCAGCCAGAAACAGTCCAAAAAGCTGCCCGCTTGTGTCGCAGTTTACTTCGCGCTCGTTTGGAACTACCCCTCTACCAGCTAATTTCCTTTCTCGCCTTGACCTTAAATTACGATCAGGCAGAATTGGCAACTGCTGATAAACTTGCAGAACGGGTAAACCAGCAGATAGCTGGCAACAGTTCGATGGGGGGAATGCTGTCAGCTTTAAGTGAAATCGTCAGTTCCGAACGGTTTGAACCAGTGGAAACCGAGGATTCGGAAGAACGTTACACTCGTCGCGGTCAACTGACGATTATTACGATGCACAAAGCTAAAGGGCTAGATTGGGACTATGTTTTTCTTCCCTTTCTCCAAGAAAACTTGATTCCTGGAAGATTTTGGGTTCCTCCCCAAAGCCAATTTTTAGGCGATTTTACCTTACCAGAAGTAGCCCGCGCCCAAATTCGCGCTACTCTCCACGAAGAATCTATCATACCGGATGTTAATCAGGCATGGGAGGGAGCAAAAAATTTGAAAACATCTGAAGAGTATCGTTTACTCTATGTTGCCATGACACGAGCAAAGCTGCTGTTGTGGATGTCTGCGGCACAGAAAGCCCCCTTTACTTGGAGTAAACCGGACAATTTACAAGAACAAGCGCCTTGTCCGGTTTTTCCAGCATTAAAACGCCAATTCCCTGAATGTGTGGTGAATTTAGCGGCAATGACTAAACAAGTATAAGGGATGGGACATTGGGCATTGGGCATTGGGCATTGGGCATTGGGCAAAACAGTTCCGTTAGCGGATAGCTAGGGTTTAGCCCGTTCTGAGTAAAGAAGTGAGATTCCCTACTCACACTCAGCACTACTACTTCCCCACTCTTTATAAAAAAACTGAATTGAGAGTGCAACCTCAAACAAATTATGATTGCAATATTATCCGTTCAATTTTTAACAATCAATATATATGAAATCAATCATCCAAGCCTCTGCCGTAATTAAAAGCACCTTCCAGTCACCCAGAGGAGTTTTTTTGACGCTGGTGTTGACAAGCTTGCTATCCTGTGAATTCGGACTCATTGAAAACAATGCTGCTGGGGCTATTCCTTACCCAAACGGCACTCAATTATCCCAATTGCAAACAAACGAGTTGCCGAAAGCGATCGCTAATAAAATTTTACGAGATGCCTCCAAGCATTCCGACCTACGTAAACGGGAATTAGAGATTACCCAAGTCACATCGAAAACCTTTGGTAATCCCTGTGAGTTCAATTTTGGAGAAGTTTGTACTAAGGAATACAACCCCATTGAAGGCTGGGAAGTAGTTGTCAGAGTCCGCCAAGATTCGTGGACTTACCATGTAGATAAATCTGGAAAGCAAATCCTGTTAGATCCCAAAGTGAGTACTTTACAAACATTGCCGAAGGCGATCGCAGATGCAATTTTGAACGATGCCTCAAGCCGTTCTGGGGTGGACATTGCTGATTTAAAAATTACTCAAGCTACATCAAAAACCTTTGCAAATCCCTGCCAATTCAACTTTGGCGAAGTCTGCACCCAGCAGTACGACCCCGTGGAAGGTTGGGAAGTGATTGTCAAGGTTCAAGAGCAATCTTGGACTTACCATATGAATAAATCCGATTCGCAAATAATTTTAGATCCCAAAGTCAACGCCACTTAAAAAAGTTAAATAATAGACCTCTTGCATAAATCTAAAATAAAAACCCCTCCCCCAACCCCTCCCCGCTCTTCGGGAGGGGTGTTAGGGACTTTTGCAAGAAGTCTAATGGCTTTGGCTTTTTCCCATATCCTCACACCGTGCTTTGACCATCACAGCACGGATATAGTCATTTTTACCATTAGTATAAGCTTCGCGATCGCTCCGAAAACTTGCCGCCAAATCGCGTTTTAGAGTTTCGGAGCGATCGCGGTTGGCTAAATCCTTTATTTAATTGCAGTTATAGCAATTTTAATAGTATATAATAATGGATCGTGTCGAATCAAAGCTAAACCATGCCTAAACTAAAGACTCGTAAAGCTGCGGCAAAACGATTCCGTGCCACCGGTAGCGGTAAAATCGTCCGTCGGAAAGCGTTCAAAAGCCACCTTTTAGAACACAAATCTTCTGACAAAAAGCGTGGTATGCGTAAGAGTACCCTTGTACACGAACGCGATGAACTTAACGTGCGCTTGATGCTCCCATATTTGTAAGTATTTTAGGAAATAAGTTATGACTCGGGTAAAACGCGGTAATGTCGCTCGGAAGCGCCGCAATAAAATTCTCAAACTAGCTAAAGGTTTTCGCGGTTCCCATTCAACTCTGTTTAGAACTGCCAACCAACAAGTGATGAAGGCACTACGGAGTGCCTACCGCGATCGCAAAAAGAAAAAGCGCGATTTTCGTCGCCTCTGGATCGCCCGCATTAACGCTGCTTCCAGGCAACATGGCTTGAGTTACAGCCAGTTGATCGGTAACTTGAAAAAAGCTGATATCCAACTAAATCGCAAAATGTTGGCGCAATTGGCAGTCCTCGATCCAGCTAGTTTCGGCAAAGTTGCTGAATTGGCAATTCAAGCTAAAGGATAAAGGTGGTAAGGGATGTATAACAGATGTAACAGATGGCAAGTAATTACTCGGTTACATCTGGTATTATCCGCCACTATCTTTTGGATTTTTTGCTTTTCTCTAGTGGGGACAGAATTAACTGCATCTGCTGCCGAAATGCCAGAAATTCAGCAGCGGGGCTATTTAAATGTTGCCGTGAAAGATAACTTGCGTCCTTTGGGATTTAAAGATGACAACGGGAATTTGCAAGGCTTAGAAATTGACTTGGCCAAGCGTTTGGCAGTTGACTTGGTTGGTAAAGCCGAAGCTGTAAAATTTCAACCTGTAGCAAATCGCGATCGCCTGTCTGTAGTCTTAGACAAGAAAGTTGATTTTGCGATCGCTAGAGTCACAGCAACCGAGTCACGCGCCCGCATAGTTAGTTTCAGTGTTCCCTACTATTTGGATGGCACTGTATTAGTGACAAAAGATACTTCTGTGCAAAAGTTGAGTGATTTGGCAAAACAAAAAATTGCCGTACTTAACAACTCCAGCACCATTGCTCAAGTGCGGTACTATGTGCCAAGTGCCGAGTTAGTAGGAGTGGATTCCTATAAAGAAGCGCGAGAGGGAATAGAAAATAATGCCGCCGCAGCCTTTGCCGCAGATGCTAGTGTTCTAAGCGGTTGGGTACAACAATATCCTCAATATCGGCTACTGCCAACGAAGTTATCAACTGAACCCTTGTCTGTAGTAATGCCCAAGGGATTGCAGTACGATGAGTTTAGACGAAATGTGAATCAAGCGATCGCTCGTTATTTAGAAGAAGGTTGGCTCCAGCAACGCTCTCAATATTGGGGTTTACCGTAAATTGGTCATTGGTCATTAGTGAATAACAAATGACAACTGACAATAAATAGATTAGAGAAACAACTTTATAATATTTGTATTTGCAGCAATGGATAACAGTCTAGCCGTTGTTTATCTCTCAATTTTGGTGGTTATACTCACAATTGCAGCCGTGAGTGTGTTTCGCCAGATTTTCAAAACTCGCAAGGTTGAAGGCTCTTTTGGAAGATTGCGAAAGAAGTTAGAGAAAGAAAAGGGTACGACTCAAGAATATTATGAGTTAGGCAGTATTTATTCAGAAAAAAAAATGTACTCTCAAGCGATCGCGCTATTTCAAAAAGCTCTCAAAGCTGCCCAAGAAGACGAAGAAGAAAATATCGCCCCCATTTACAACGGGCTGGGCTATGTTTATTTTACCCAAGAGCAATATGACTTAGCAATTCGTCAGTACAAAGAAGCTCTCAAATCTAAACCAGACTACGTTACAGGATTAAATAATCTCGCTCACGCCTACGAGAAGAAAAAATTAACTACTCAGGCGTTACAAACTTACGAAGAAGCACTCAAATTAGCTCCAAATAACCCTATTGCTAAACGTCGTGCTGAATCTTTACGCCGTTTGGTTTCGGCTTAATTGCTGAGGGATCATAATAGAGAATTATGCTGACAATGACTGTATCATATTAGCTAGATCATAGTCCCCTGCCCGCAAGCGAGGACTATGATCTACCTCACAAAGGCCGATAACCGCTATAAGCGATCGCCAATAATATGACAGTATATGAATATTTACTCCTAAACCTTACAAATCAAAGTGATAACGAATAGCTCCAGTATTTGGATCATTGTTGATCTCAGCGTACCCTATCTTCGTTGCCTCTTGAAGCAACTCTTTAAGATGCTCTGATTCTAGCTCAGTATACATAGCCGCTTGAGCGAGGGAAAGTTGCCCATTATGTTCCTTTGCAGCCTTGAGCAGCTTTTGCATTGAACTACCTGTAGATAAAGTTTGTGGCTGTATCGCTTGTAACTGTATCGCTTGTAACTGTTGAAGTTGGGGAATATCACCAATGTTCAACGTAATTGATTGATTGACACTGGGGGTTCCATTACTATGTAACCCACGCAGATAAAGATTTCGCTTGTCAACCATATTAGGAATGAGAGCCAAATCGATTAGTTGACCAATCCCCAAAAAACCAATTGTGAAGAAATATATCAAACCAATGCCAATCTGTCCGGTGTATAATCTTTGCCCACCACAGATACCAAAGAAGCACAAACACCAAAGAATGTATGCGACACCTGAATTTGCTTGCTGCATGACACTGTACTCCAATTTCCCATTAATACATACCTTTATACAGTATTCCCATGTTTGAATCTAAAGCTAACAATTGATTACACTGATGGGTTTTATAATTAGGGACACTGTTAGCAAATTAATTTGGCGTTAGTTTCTTAATCTATCGGTTTCTGAGCTATTGCTTAGAAATAGGTAACTATAAGTCTTTTGTAAAAATGTAAAAGATGATTAAGCGGCTAAAGCGTTTTTTGTGGCTATCTATTGCTATCGTTTGCGTCATTTCTATCTCACTCGGATTAATGGAAACATTGACGGCTCAACAGCCTTCGATTTCTCATCCTCTCACTTCGCTAACCGAGTCAGAAATTAGCACAGCTGTTTCAGTCATCAAAAGAGAAAAAACTTTGAGCGAAATGGCAGCTTTTCCACTTATTGCTTTACAAGAACCAGATAAAGAAGAAGTTCTGAATTTTACGCCCGGTAAAGCCTTTGGGCGAAAAGCTTTTTTGGTAATCTCTGAGCGATCGCTAAACAAAACCTATGAGGGAATTGTTAACCTGACAAGCAAAACCTTAAGTTCTTGGAAAGAAATACCGTCTGTTCAACCTGCGATCGTCAATTCCGAATATGAACTAGCAACTCAGGTGGTCAAAGCCGATCCTCGATGGCAAAAAGCGATGCAAAAGCGGGGAATTAACGATTTCGATCAAGTCAAAATCAGTTGGTGGGCGCCAGGAATCCTGAGTAAACAGGAAGAAGCAACAGGTAATCGTCTTTGTCGGGCATTATTTTACTACAAAGGCAAAGGCTGGAACTATTACGGTAGTCCGATTGAAGGAGTCTTAGCAACAGTCAATTTGAACACGGGTAAAATCGCCAATTTTGTTGATAGAGGAAACGTACCTTTCTCTAAAGAAAATTGGAACTACGATGTAAATTCATTGGGCAAATTACTTTCACCACTGAAAGCATTGAAGATTCTCCAACCTAATGGTACAAGTTTTGAGATCAAAGACAATGAAATTAGCTGGCAAGGTTGGAAGTTTCGCTATTTAATGCATCCTCGTAATGGATTAATGCTCTACCAAGTGACGCATAAGGACGGGGAAAATATCCGACCAGTTTTATACCGCGCTAGCCTCTCAGAAATGGTAGTACCTTATGGCGATCCTGAGCCTACTTGGTCGTTCAGAAATGCCTTTGATGTTGGAGAATACAACTTAGGTTTACTAGCAAATACGATGGAATTAGGTAAGGAAATTCCTGAAAATGGCTTGTTGCTAAATGCTGTATTTGCTAATGAGCAGGGAGAACCTTATCAAATACCAGGGGTTATCGGTATCTACGAGCGCGATAACGGAATGCTCTGGAAACACTATGAGTATAATACTCGGCGTAATGATGCCCGTCGCAGTCGAGAATTAGTAATGACGATGACGGTGGCCGTTGATAACTATGATTACAGCATCAATTGGATCTTTCACCAGGATGGGACTTTGGAAGTCCAAAATGAATTAACGGGTATCGTATTGGCGCAGGGAACGGCTGCCCAAAAGCAATCTGATGATGATTCTTATGGTCGGTTAATTGCGAAGAATATCTTCGGAGTAAATCACCAGCATTTTTTCAACTATCGCCTAGATTTCGATGTAGACGGTGAAGCTAATTCTGTGATGGAAATGAATGTGAAAGCTTTGCCAATGGATGAGAAAAATTCTTTAGGAAATGCGATCGCACTTTCAGAAACCCCACTAGCCAAAGAAACGGCTGCTGTGCGCGATTTGGATCTGAAAAGCAGTCGGGAATGGATGATTGTTAGCGCAGACAAAAAGAACACTCTGGGTGCTGCACCTGGATATATGCTGATGCCTGGAGGAAACTCCATATTTTTCCCTGTGGAAGGCTCAAAAATCCGTAAACGGGCAGAATTTGCGACTCATCACGTCTGGGTAACAAAATATAAACCGACTGAACTTTATGCTGGAGGAGATTATCCCAACCAAACTCAACCGGGACAGGGTTTACCAAAATATATCTCAGACAATGAGTCCTTGCTGGGTGAAGATATCGTGTTGTGGTACACAATGGGCGTAACTCATATTCCGCGATCGGAAGATTGGCCTGTGATGCCTGTTCACCGAGTTGGCTTTAAGCTAGTCCCTAGAGGATTCTTTAGCCGGAATCCAGCGATAAATGTGCCTGAGTAAAATATTTGTTGGCTCAAGTTTCTTTCCTTCAGGTTTTTTGTCATGTCTAAAGGCGGTAACTTGAATGCTGATAGACTTAAATAGGTCAAATACTGGCACTTGTTAAAAGTAGGATATCTAATGAACTTTCCAGAAATTAATATTCCCGGTAATGGCAAGCTGCACGCTCGTTTAATTACTTCCTTGGGTGAAATTGTAGTTCGTTTGGAGGAAGAGCGAACTCCTAACACCGTCAAAAATTTTGTCGGACTAGCAACTGGAACAATCGACTGGAAAGACCCTAAAACTGGTCAATCTGGTAAGGGAACTCCAGCTTACGATGGAGTTCGCTTTCACCGGGTCATCCCTCATTTTATGATTCAGTGTGGCGATCCTCTGAGTCGTTATCTAGATACAGCCAACCGATGGGGTACTGGTGGCCCGGGATATCAATTTGAGGATGAGTTTCATCCTGAATTGAAACACACTGGTGCGGGTATCCTGTCGATGGCTAATGCCGGACGCGGTACTAATGGTTCGCAATGGTTTATTACAGAAGGCCCAACGCCTCACCTTAACAACAAACACAGTGTTTTTGGTGAAGTTGTCCAAGGTCTAGATATAGTCAACAAGATTGCTAATGTGCCTACGACTAGAGATCGTCCAAATCAAGAAGTGGTGTTACAAAAAGTAGAAATTTTTCGGCAGTAATTAACACCTCGGTTTGTAGTAAGGACTTTAGTGCTTAGAAAATAAGGACTAAAGTCCTTACTACGAACTTGCTTAACCATCGAGATTTTGCAGCCCCATTGCAATCTTACTGTGTTTTTCAATTTGCCCCATCACTTGTTTTGCGCGTTGAATAACTACGGCTGGTAAGCCCGCCAATCTTCCCGCTTCAATTCCATAAGACTTATCAGCACCTCCTGGTTGGACTTGGTGCAAAAAGATAATTTGGTCGGGTAATTCTTTCACCGTCACCTGATAGTTAGCCACATTCGGTATAATGCTAGCCAGTTCATTCAATTCATGGTAATGGGTGGCAAAAATTGTGCGTGACCGAATATCTGCTGCTATATATTCCGCCACAGCCCAGGCGATGGAAAGACCATCAAATGTTGCTGTCCCGCGGCCAATTTCATCTAATAATACCAGCGACCTAGATGTAGCATGGTTGAGAATATTGGCGGTTTCATTCATTTCCACCATGAAGGTAGATTGACCAGTTGCTAAATCATCTACTGCACCGACACGGGTAAAAATGCGATCGCATATTCCCAATCTGGCAAATCTCGCTGGTACAAAACTACCAATTTGTGCCATTAACTGAATCAATCCCACCTGACGTAAATAACAACTTTTGCCGCTGGCGTTTGGCCCAGTCAGAATAATTAAGTCAGGAGCAGGAGAGGGGAAACTCTTCTCCTTTTCCTCTGTGTCCTCTGCGCCTCTGCGGTTCGTTTCCTCTCTTCCCAATTGCGTCGAATTCGGCACAAAGAACCCCGCAGGTAAAGACTGTTCCACCACCGGATGACGCCCATCAACAATGTTGATCTCCCTTCCAGGCAACATTTCGGGACGACAGTAACCTTGATGCACCGCCAACTCAGCCAAACCACACAACACATCCGCCGCCGCCACTGCCCGAGACAGATTGCGAATTACCTCCGCCTCTTGTGCTACCTCTTCCCGCAACACCGTAAAAATCTCATATTCCAACTGATTTAAATCATCTCGCGCCGTCAAAATCCGGGCTTCTCGTTCCTTTAAATCTGGGGTGATGTAACGTTCCTCATTCGTCAGGGTTTGCTTGCGGATATAATTAGCGGGTACTTGGTCAGCTTTGGTGCGGGAAATACTGATATAATAACCAAAGGTTTTGTTAAATCCTACCTTCAATGTCGAAATTCCTGTCTTGGCTCTTTCATCAACTTCCAAGTTGGCAATCCATTGCTGGTCTGCTTCTACAGTCGCCTTTCTCTCATCCAACAGGGAATTGACGCTAGGGCGAATCAATCCGCCTTCCTTGATTTGGATCGGTGGTGACTCTAAAAGATGTGCATGTAACTTTTGTGCCAATTCTTCCAACACACTTGGGACTTTCTGCAAAGCTTTGAGGAATGGAGAACGCGTCTCGGCTACTAAGTTGGATAATTCCGGTAAGCGTGAGAGGGAATCTGCCAAAGCTACTAAATCTCTAGCATTAGCTGTACCAGAACCCGCCCTTCCTGTGAGTCGTTCCAAATCGTAAATTTGGCGTAACAACTGCCGCAAATCTTGACGCAGGGGCGTATTTTCCATCAATTCTTGGATGGTGTCTTGCCGCGCCCGAATGCCTTTAATATCGAGTAGCGGTTGCAATAACCACCGCCGTAAAGCCCGCCCACCCATCGCTGTACTAGTTTTATCTAACGCCCAGAGTAGGGAACCGTGAAAAGTTCCATCCCTAACGGTTTGAGTAATTTCCAGGTTACGGCGGGTTTGATTGTCAACAATTAGGTAGTCGGTGACAGTGTAGCTGCGGAGTCTTTGAAGAGTGACTGGGTTTTCTTTTTGAGTATCCTCCAGGTATTCCAGAAGACCACCGGCTGCGCGAACGGCGAGGGGAAGATGATCGCAACCGAGTCCTTCGAGCGATCGCACCTTAAATTTCTGCAATAATCTAGGTCTAGCTTCACCTTGAGAAAAAGGTACTTGCGATCGCAAACTATAACAAAATGATGGTGGCAAACACTCCGGCAGATGTGGCGAAGTTTCTCCCGGACGCAGCAAACTACCTAAATCGGGCGCATTTGTCGGAACTAACACCTCTGATGGTTGCAAGCGCATTAATTCTTGTGTCAAATGTTCTAAATCACTACCCTGAGTGGTAAGGAATTCCCCCGTAGAGATGTCTGCATAAGCTAAACCCCAATGATTTGCGGCAATTACCACTGCTGCTAAATAATTATTGCGACTAGATTTGAGCATTCCCTCTTCCAACAAGGTGCCAGGGGTGAGGATGCGCGTTACTTCCCGCCGCACCAATCTCCCAGCCGCTTCAGAAGCATCTTCCACTTGGTCGCAAATTACCACTGCATAGCCTTTTTCTACCAGCATCGTCGCGTAGCGTTCCCAAGCGTGATGCGGAACACCAGACATCGCCACTCGTCCCTGTTCTCCAGCTTGCTTACTAGTAAGAACTAATTCCAATTCTTGCGCTAGTTTTACAGCATCTTGGAAATAGCATTCAAAGAAATCTCCTACCCGATACAGTAATACCGCGTGAGGATATTTATCCTTCGTCTCAACATAGTGCAGGTACATTTGACTTAGCTTGCTGCGGTCTACCTGTCGATGGTCGGAAATAAAAGTACTCGCGTCGGGTTTGGTAGATGGAGTTTCAGAGTGAGAAGCGGTCATAGATGCTATTGAGTTACGCACGGAAATTCCACAATATCTGATGATAGCTTGATGTCAGAGATGAATGGCGATGCCTGCTCTGGGCTACGCCTACGCTCAAGGATATTTTACCTTTATCTGAACAACGCTGCTGTGTTATTTAGGCATCTCCGAAAAATAGAGACTTAACAGTGGTACGTCTCTACAAGAGTTCTGGATAACTCTACGAATTGAGAAATTCAGCTTTTTGGCGATTTTTGGATAATTCCTAGTTGGTATCAATTGTCCAGTATAAAAAAGAATCGGATGGGCTAACATCAGCAGTTTTGCAGCATAACCGTGATTTGAAGCAGTAATCAGGGAAATATAAGTTTGATTAACTTTGCAATTATCGCAATGCTTGTTTGGGGTGTTACCAGAAACGTTACTTCAAGGTTAAGGATTGAAAGGATGTTGGCTATACATAGCATGACAAATGCTAATAATCTGAACTTGCGATTAGAGTCTAGTTTGCAAGAATTACCACTTTGGTCTGTTTACGTCGAGGCAGATAGTCCAGCAAATGATTTGAATACACTCTTTAAACAAGAACCTTTACTACCAGGAATTATCCTAGTAAAAAATCATGAATATCTGGGGATGATTTCTCGACAAAGATTTTTTGAGCACATGAGCCGTCCCTATAGTTTCCCACTATTTTCTAAACGACCTGCGATAAATCTGATTAAGTTTCTTCAACCAGAGGTGTGTGTAATTTCTGAAGAGATGCTCATTGTAGAAGCAACTCAGGTAGCCTTGCAGCGAGTACCTCAATTTGTATATGAGCCGATTTTAATAGAAACTCAGTTAGGCAGCTATAAGCTACTCGATTTCCATCAGTTACTTTTAGCCTACTCCCAAATTCATATTTTAACATTAGCTCAACTAGAGCAAGTAGAAGAACAATCTCGAATCGCTAAAGTAGGTTTTCGTACCCTGAAGAATAACTATGCTAGATTAATTCAGAATGAAAAAATGGCGGCTTTAGGACAACTGGTTGCTGGTATTGCCCACGAAATCAATAACCCTGTTAGCTTTATTGCTGGCAACCTTGTTTATGCGCTCAAATACACTCAAGATTTACTGAAATTAATTAGCCTATACCAACACCATTATCCTAGACCAGTGGCAAAAATTAAAACTGCGATCGCAGAAATGGAACTAGAATTTTTAACTGCTGATTTCCTCAAGCTTCTTGATTCTATGAAGTTTGGTACTGAACGTATCCAAGAGATAGTTCTTTCATTACGCAACTTCTCTCGCCTGGATGAATCTGATCAAAAGATAGTTGATATTCATGAAGGGATTGATAGTACTCTAATAATATTACAAAGCCGTCTCATAAATCAAGAAACAGGTCAGATAATTACTATTGATAAAGAATATGGAAATCTCCCTTTAGTAGAATGCTATGCCGGGTTAATAAATCAAGTATTTATGAATATTCTATCAAATGCGATTGATGCTATCTTTGAGAGTTTTGAATCAGCTTCTTCAACTCTAAAATCACCCTTAATTCGTATTCGTACTGAAGTCATAGATAATCGGCAAGTAGTTATTCGCATTGCTGATAATGGTAGTGGAATTCCCAAGGATATACAAAAGCGATTATTTGACCCATTCTTCACCACTAAACCCGTCGGTAAAGGCACTGGGTTAGGGCTATCTATCAGCTATCAAATTGTTGTAGAAAAACATTGTGGTCAACTGCAATGTATATCTACTGTAAAAGAAGGAACCGAGTTTATTATTACAATTCCTATCGAACTTAATTCCTGAAAAGTTAGTGAGAAAATCTCTATTTTGGGTAAATAGTAATCTCTCAAGGATATTTTACCCTTTTGTTCGACTACTACGACGCGTGGGTGGAAGTGGCGGAGGTGGTTCTTGAGATTTTAGCTTGTCATCATCAGTCAAAAATTCTACATGGAAACCCTTTTGGTGATAGTGCCAACCTAAGATGACAATACTGGCATCACCCATAGAAGTTTTTTCTACAGCTTGATTGGGGAATTTAGCGGCTAAGTTTTTCAATTCTTCCTCTTCCCAAAGAACAATTTGCTCACGGAACTTAGCCCAAGGTGTAGTTTCATCAGCTGCATAAGTCATAATTTCGGCAAATTTTTGAGCTGCTATACGTTTACTTTCTGAATTTGCTGTTTTAGCCTGTGCAATGTGATTACCTGTTTCTATAACAGCAGCTAAAGGAAGTACCAGTGTTGTTGATTTGGCGATTTCTACCTGGATTTTTTGATTTACACGCTCAAAATCCCATTCATTATTACCAGCAGTTTCTCTACCTGGAACTTGTAACCAAACGCATAAAAGCGATGTATCGATAAGTAGCACCTTTCTCATATTAGTAACTATTCATTATGAGAAAGGCTTCTTTCAATTGCACCCTTAGTTGTCATATCACCCAAAGAATATGATGCAAATAACTTAGAAAAATTATCAATATCTTCTAAAAGAGTCAGCTTGCTTTCTCCAGTTTCAGAATCGCGGTGTGCTACAACCACAAAAGGAACTATCTCTGGGCCTAAAGCATCAAGCAAAGCTGGGTTATGGGTAGTAAGTAAAATATCAATTTTTCTTTTTTGACCAATTTCTCGTAGTATCCTTACAAGTAATTCTGCACGCGAGGGATGCAGCCTGTTATCTATTTCTTCAATTACTAGTTGACTACCTTCAGGTTGAGTAAGTAATGCTGTGAGTATTGCTAGAAAGCTGAGAGTTCCATCTGACATAATTTTAGCATCTATCAGTCTCACCTCTCCAGGTTTCCATTCTTCTTCACAGTAAAGCATCGCATCAGTGTTAAGTCTACCAACTGGTTCTGCCCATACTTTTTGAATATCCCTTTCTGGTAAATATTTGATGTAGTGAGATAGAGTTAATTCTACTTCATTTTTTCGTTCTTCAGTTAATGCTGCTAAGACACCAGCAATGTTAGAACCATCACTTTCCAACTTGTCAGATAGTGGTGAATAATCCTGTATCTTAGAGGGAATAGAGTCCAAAATAAATATATTTTCTAGACTTTGAGAAACAACATTAATTGCTTCAACCATTTTCATAGAAAGCCCTATCAACTGGCTAAGTATAGACCGATTGCGCCTAAACTCTTGTGATTTTACAGTACTTGTATCATAGAAGTGTACAGTAATGCTGGGAGTATGAAATGATGGATTATCTGTTTGGAATAATTTTTCTTGATATGGTTCTTCATTATTATTTAAGCTATGTTTAATTAGTATTAAAGACTCATCTAAAAGCTGCGTATGCGGTTTAGTTTCCACAGTAATAGTGTAGAGGTAATCAACTTTAGTATACTTTCCATTTACTAACACGTTGAGCGTAAATTTAGTTTCTGGTTTAAGTGCTGCCCATTCTACACCACCTCGAATAGAACTAAGCGTTTTATCTCCTGCTAATGCCGCTTCAATATTCTCACCTCGTCCTATTCTTTGTAAAAATTCCAAAGCTTCAACCACATTAGACTTACCACTCGCATTTGTACCAATCAGAACAGTCAATGGGTCAAGTGGAAGCTCCGCGTAACGGAAACTTTTCCAGTTTTCCAGGATGAGTTGCTTAAGCATGATCAACTCCAAAAATGCTAAAATTATATTCCTAATACTTTTGATACCAACTGAGGGTGTAAATTGCAGAGTTTAATACACCTTTAAAGTTTCACTCACCTAACCATTCTTCACGAGAAACTCCAGCTTGTCGTAATAGCCGCGATAATAGACCCACACTAATATCACCCTCATGAGGATTGGTAATAATTACAGTAACATCACCTCGCCGCATTTGTGGGTGCTTTCCTCCTGCAAATGGGCCTTCAAAACCCAACTCTTGCAGACGTTTTACTAAATCACGCCAAGAAACAGGGGTTAATCTAGACATTTTTATACAGGTTTGGTCAGTTCATTGAGGTTGATACCAGCAATTACAGGAATCGTTAACCCCAAATGTAACCGTAGCGCCAACCAATCACTTAAAGCTTCTCTTAATTCCCGCCTACATCCTTCTAGCGTTTGATGATTTGCCCAGACTCCTTGTAAACTTGGAATTTCACCCCAATAAGTTTGATCATCTTCAATGATCTCATAAACCGCTAGTTCCATTGCTTGGTCAATGTAGCTTGCCAGCATAGCAATTAAAAAATCTATTACCTATCTAAATTTAGCTCCTAACAGTAGCGTAGGCAAAGCCCGCCGCAGGCATCGCACAATTTTTTCATTCTTCAACATCTCAGCAAAAAACAGCAAAGCCAGCAGACAAAGTAAAAAATTGCGTAATTACTCTATCTAACTGGTTAAATTTCGCCGATTTATTTTTCTGGCGGTAAATCTACACTGTAAAGAATTTTCCCAGCCAAGTTACGCAATGTTACCGTCATCACCTTTGTATTTCCATCAATTTTAACTCCTCCAAAAAATTGCAAACCTTCACTTGGCGGTCGATTTGCTTTTGTACCTGGAGGGAGGCTTTGAAATATCAATTGTGGGCCAAAAGTATTTTCTAATTCGTTTGGCCCAAATGTGCCAGAGTTAAGGGGCCCAGCAACAAACTCCCAAAAAGGCTTGAAGTCGGTAAACTGAGCTTTGGCGGGGTCGTAATAGTGGGCTGCTGCGTAATGTACATCAGCAGTTAACCAAACAACATTCTGGATATTTTTGTTTTTGATAAATCGTAGTAAATCGGCAAGTTCTAATTCTCTTCCTAAAGCTGGGCCATCTCCATTCGCCCAGGCTTCAAAATCTGTGCTACCGTCTCTAACTATCAGTCCCAAAGGCATATCACTAGCAATCACTTTCCATGTCGCTTTTGATGACAGCAATTGCCTTTTCAACCATTGCACTTGTTTTCTGCTCAAAAAATCTGTTTCTTTACTTGGTACTGGCTGATTATTGGGACTATTTGGCCCCCGGTAGGTGCGCTCATCCAGCATGAAAATGTCTAGTAATGGGCCATAGTTGAAAGAGCGATAAATTTTCGCTTTATCTGGATTATTGCTTGCATATCCAATAGGCAGATATTCTAAAAACGCTTGTCTTGCTCTTTGGGCTAGCAAGTTAACATCCTTAACTATATAACGGTCATCGTTGAGGATAATTTGCCCAGGATACCAGTTGTTTCTGGTTTCGTGGTCGTCCCACTGTGCCAATATGGGAACTTCAGCATTGAAATGCTTGATATTTTCATCCAGCAAATTGTATGTATAATTGCCACGAAATTCTGTGAGGGTTTCTGCAACTTTGGATTTTTCTGGTGTGGTGATGTTTTTCCAAATTGTTCCGTCGTCTAAAGTCACTTCTGATTGAATCGGGCTATCAGCATAAATATTATCGCCTGAATGGATAAAAAAATCGGGATGAAGTTGACGCATAGTTTCGTAAATTTTCATCCCACCAAAATCAGGATTAATACCCCATCCTTGACCGGCGGTGTCGCCACCCCAAACAAAGAATATATCTCGTCCAGATTTGGGGGGAGTTCGGAAAGTACCGTGAAAAGGAGCGCTGTAAGTACCTTGATAATCTAAATCTTGGAAAATCACCCGATAAAATAAATTTTGGTCTGGTGGTAGATTCTTCAGATAAAGTCGTGCTGTAAAGTCGCTATTTTTTAAGGCATTAGGCCCGACAACTCGCTGCACATTGCGAAAAGATTCGCTGGTAGAATATTCTACGATCATTTTGGCGGGGCGATCGCTCCGACTCCAAATGACAATGCTATCGTTAGATATGTCTCCGCTTGCTACACCATAAGGTATAGCAGGACGCATTTTATCAGAGGTGATAATTGCAGGTGCTTCGGCAAAAACTGGTGATTTGGCTACAAGATTTGTGGAAATAATTCCACCGGCTGTGATAGCTGAACGTAGCAAAAACTGGCGCCGATTTAGCTTCGATGGGTGATGAGATTCCATACTAAATAATAGCAACCTTAAACTAAAGTATTACAGGATAAGTGTTTACCACACCCTGTTATGGTAATAAGTAAAGATTGAGTTATATAAGGGTTAATAAAATATATTTAGTTTGATCTAATCAGAATGGTAATGTTGATCGTGAACTGGTGTGAGCAAATTTATCCATGACTGCTGCTGTCTCTCTAGAAAATGTCTACAAGTTTTACAACAATGTACCTGTAGTCAATGACCTGTCATTCCAAATTGAAGCGGGAGAGATATTTGCTCTACTTGGCCCAAACGGTGCGGGTAAATCAACCACAATTCGGATGCTGACCACACTCACCAAACCCTCCCAAGGACGGATTGAAGTAGGTGGATATGATGTGATGAGCCAAGCAATGTTGGCAAAACAGAGTATTGGCGTAGTCTTGCAGCAAGTCAGTGTGGATAACGATTTAACCATCTGGGAAAATATGGAACTGCACGGGAGACTACATCACATTAGTAACCCGCAGCGACAAAAATTGATTAATCAATGGCTAGAGTATGTTGAACTGGCAGATAAACGTGATGATTTGGTAAAAACCCTGTCTGGGGGTATGAAACGACGGTTGCAAATTGCGAGAGCTTTATTGCATCAACCGCAAATTTTGTTTTTGGATGAACCAACGGTAGGACTAGACCCCCAAACCAGGCGACGCCTCTGGGAAATTATTCGAGATTTGAATAAACAAGGGATGACGATGCTACTGACGACCCATTATATGGATGAGGTCGAATTTTTGTGCGATGCCTTTGGTTCTACCAAGCCAGGACGCATCGGTATTATGGATAGCGGTAAGCTGATTTCTTTGGGAACTTTACAACAGCTGCGTTCGGCTCACGGTGAAGGTTTGGTGATGAAACAATTAGGTGTGTCTAATGTGGGAAGTGATGGCGCTCGTAATTGGGAATATCTGTTTTTCCCATCCTTGGAAGCAGCAAATATCTACTTGAATGAACAGCCCGATAAAACCGGAATGATGGTGCGTCCCTCTAACCTGGAAGATATTTTTGTGGAATTAACGGGACGCCAGTTAGATTAACCTCATCCTCCTAACTGTCGCAGCATGGCTTCTACCCTTTCTACGCCATCTGAGTCATTGCGCCGCTTGTACAAGTCACGAGCTTTCTGAAGCAAGCTGTTTGCTTGTTTGGTTTGTCGTCGCTGTTTATACATCGAACCCATCAACTCATAAGTCTGGGCATTGTTTTTATCCAAATCGATGGCTTGTTGGTATGCCCAGGTTGCTGCACTATAGTCTCCCATACGAGATTGGGTCACAGCCAATCCTAAATAGGCGTTAACATTGTTACGGTTCAGCTGTATGGCACGACGGTAGCCTTCCTTTGCCCCAGGTGTGTCACCCAAATTGGCTTTGATGTAACCCACAGCGTAGTAAAAATCACTGTTGTTAGGGTTAATAGCGATCGCCCGACGATAAGCTGTTAATGCTGCCTGGTAATTTCCCTGTTGAGCGTATAAATACCCAATGCCTGAATGGATTTTAGCATTCTTGGGATCTAAACTAGCTGCTTGCTGATAAACAGCGATCGCACCACCATAATCGCCGGCATTTACTAACCTCCGTCCTTCTTCTAGCAACTGCTTTAACTCTGGGTTTTTGGCTTGTGCCACTAATACCTGAGCCTGAGCTACAGAAGGTATCGTGAAGGCAAAACATCCTAGTAACACCACACTAAACACGAATGATGTTGGCTTGTACACAGTAAATTTCCTGAAATTTTAGAGAACTTTTTTCTTGTACATTAAAACAAAAATATGGACTTTTGAAAACTGTATTTCTTCGTATTGATTAAGATGTTTATAGTTCATTCTCGTTTCCTTTACATTCAGCGCTACAAACCAGAGTTTTTACTGAAGGATGAAGTATAAGCTATCAATGAGGATGTGAAGTTACCCGACATATAAATCAGTACTATAGCAAAAGGACACCTTTTTTTATCAGTAGTTATACGTGTTACCCGGAAAAACCTAACAGGCATCTAACTTAATTCTAGATGCTGATGCGTCAAGCTTACAGGCTTTGACATTTATTCCGGTTTTTTATTTCATTTAATAATTTGCTGACTCTGTATCCAAATTTTCTCACATTTTTAGTGCTTAATACTACCCTTTGCTCAGTCATCATCCAGACGTTCACATCCTTTTTTGGTCATTACACGATAAGATAAATTTAATCAGTCAAATGTTCCTTTAAGTTCTGGTTTCTGTTTAGGACAATACTAAATCTTAAAGCGCAATCTAAAGTTCTTTGAGAGAATGTTTATGAAATCTGTATTCTGTAATCATAGTTACAGTTGTTAAAGTATTTTGATAAACATTTGAATAATAAATATCAACGCCTATCCTATCTAGGAGATTAATTTATGATTATAACTACCACTGATGTGATTCAAGGAGCCGTGATTGAGTCGTATTTAGGTATTGTCACAGCAGAAGTAGTTTACGGCAGCAATTTCTTGCGGGATTTTTTAGCTGGCATTCGAGATATTATCGGTGGACGCACTGCTAGCTATGAGCGTCTATTTGAGCAGGGTCAACGCAAGGCACTAGAAGAATTAGAACAACGCGCACAACGTTTAGGAGCAAATGCTGTAATCGGAATTGAAATTGATACTGGTACAATCAATCTTGACCAGTCAGGAGTTCTTTTGCTGATTACTGCCACAGGCACTGCTGTAAAGATGCGTTAGTCTTTTATTGCCTGTCTAATTACTTTCTGATGATTTTTTAATAAAGGTTACAAAGTTTTGTATTAAGTCTAATTTTCTGGCGATGGATTATTATATATAGCAGTTAATAACTGTATTTTAACTTCTCAAGAATCATTAAATAATAAATAAATACTGAATTTGATTAAAAATTGTTAAAGGTGTTGGTTTTTTATCACTGAAGATATATTCATTAAATATTTCTATTGATAGATATGAAAACAGATGATTTAGTTATTTAATCTTAAGCATAAACATTTGAATATACCTGAAATATAGTTTGCTGAAACAGCACTGGAGAACATAAGCAATGTCATACGTAAATCGAACAGGTGATGACGTTATTTCTAATGAAGCTGTCGTAGCAGGCCGAGTGGCTGAATATCATGATCTTGTTCGCTGGGGGCCGATTATTTCTGGTTTGTTGGTTGCTTTAGCCACTCAATTAATTTTGAGCGCTATAATTGGTGCGTTTGCGGCAGGCGCAGTTGAAGGTTCAGGTGCACCTAGAAGCATTGCCCCTAATGCTGCGGGTAATGCGGGGCTTTGGTCAACTATCGCTTTACTAATTTCCCTGTTTACTGGTGGTTGGGTTACAACCCGTGCTTGTGGGCCCATGAACCGCAATACAGCTCTTCTCAACGGCGCAATTCTTTGGGCAACGACTTTGGCTGTTAGCTCTTGGCTGTTAGCAAGTGGAGTATCTGGTGCTTTTGGTGTTGCTGCTTCTAACGCTGGGGCAGTCATAAACCAGGTACAACAGCAAGGTAGTGTTAATGTACCACAAACAAACATAAGTGCCCAACAAGCTCGTGACGCAGCAGCTAATTTACGTTCGGGATTGTGGTGGTTTGTGTTTGGTTCTTTATTAGGTTTAATAGCCTCAATGATTGGAGCCGTAACTGGAGCTCGTAGTCCTCGCGCTAAAAATTACAATGCTTAAATAATTGTTTGAAAAATCAATTGTTATTTATTTTAAATAAAAGCACCTTGAAAAAAGGTGCTTTTTATTTATTATTTAAGAGTGGTAGCAGCATATCTTATCTCTTAATATCGCGCTTCTAAGAAACATTTCCGTTTTTTAGAAGCGCGATATTTTGTATGGTTATTTTTTACAAGTAAATGCAACAAAAACTTTACTACCGCATATCACCATTTCAGATATGAGCCTTCAATTCCCTGCTCACGTCGAATTTTGCCATCTTTTTCAAACCAGGCAATTACTTGCTGTGGTGTCAAATCTTCAATAGCAACGCCGTATTCTTGGGCGATATGCTTTAAAAGCTTAAGTGATGAAATTGTCAATCTTGTTAAAAACTTTTCTGGGGAAGACAACAAGGCCGCATCTACTTTTGCTGACTCTTCCAGAGTTAAAAATTGTGCTGATGGTTGCTGTGGTAGTACGTCCATAAACGTTATCTTAAACTTAGTTGGGCATTAGTTATTAAAAAAAAGGACTAATTACTAAATAATAAAGCTTTTACTTGCGAACTTTTACTAAATAGCCACAACGATGTTCGCCATCAATAATCCAGTGGGTGCGTTCTACGGTACAATCTGGTAAGACGGCAGCAAACATTTCTAATTCGTGACCACAGATACTAGGAAAAGACTCGGCAACGTTGGAGATAGCGCAGTTATGCTCCATTAAGATTAAGCGATCGCTCTCAAAGCAATCATTTACATCAACAGCGTGATACTCTGCCATGAAGCCTTCTGCTTTTCTCAATTCTACTAAGTTGGCTACACGTTCCCGCAGTGAACCGCTACCCACGCGATCGCGGTATTCTAGTGCTTTGCGCTGCCACTGTTTCTCTAAAATCGATTTAAATTGGTCATGTCCCATCGTTTCGGCTAAGGTGTCTAGCAGCGAAACCGCAAAATTGCCGTGGCCATCACCAAAGCGATCGCTCATTGTGCGATGCAAGCGATCGCGTCCCTGACGACTCAGTTGATAAATATGCTGCGGACGCCCCATCCCCGCCTGTACTGTTGACGAATACAAAACTAGCTCCTCCGTCTCCAAATCCTTGAGATGGCGACGAATCGCTTGGGGGGTAACGTCTAAAACTTCAGCTAGCTCCAAAGCCGTTGCTTTTTCGTGTTTGTGCAGATACTCTAGGATATCTTGCTTGGTTGAGGACTGGTGAGTAGTCGCCATCTTCTGGTGCGAGACGTTCAGCGAACGTCCCAAAAATTTCTTTGAAAATTTGACTTTGACAACATTGTTGTTGTTAATCTAGCGTAAAATGAAGATAGGTTAAACAACAATGAAGTTGTTTTAGTCTCCACCACTATTCTAGCAGCCGTGTAACCATTCCGTAACGCGAGATGGGAATCGGCTAAAGAAAAGTCCGACTCCCATCCTTATAGAGATTCAAGTTCCGAACACGAGAGATTATTACTGATGAGTGCCACTGT
Source organism: Nostoc sp. (assembly GCF_036917935.1). Taxonomy (GTDB): domain Bacteria; phylum Cyanobacteriota; class Cyanobacteriia; order Cyanobacteriales; family Nostocaceae; genus Nostoc. The sequence continues at coordinate 122,759 of NZ_JBALEL010000014.1, forward strand.
CAAAACCTTAGTCAACCAACCCTACAAGTACGGCTTTATCACCGATATTGAGGCCGACACTATTCCGCGTGGACTAGACGAGGACGTTGTACGCTTGATCTCCTCCAAGAAGAACGAGCCGCAGTTCATGCTGGACTTTCGCCTCAGGGCTTATCGCCAGTGGCAAAAAATGACGGAACCAACTTGGCCGAATGTCAAGTATCCGCCAATCAATTATCAGGATATCATTTACTACTCAGCGCCGAAACGTAAGAAGGAAAAACTAAACAGTTTGGACGAAGTTGATCCAACTCTTTTAGAAACCTTTGAGAAGTTAGGCATTTCCCTATCTGAACAGAAGCGGCTGGCAAATGTCGCCGTTGATGCGATTTTCGATAGCGTCTCTGTCGCTACTACATTTAAAGAAAAGCTAGCGGAAGATGGCGTTATTTTCTGTTCGTTTTCGGAAGCGTTGCAAGAACACCCAGAACTGATCAAAAAATACCTGGGTAGCGTTGTTCCCATCGCTGACAACTATTTTGCCGCCTTGAACGCCGCCGTATTTAGCGATGGTTCCTTTGTCTACATTCCTAAAGGCGTGAAATGCCCAATGGAACTATCTACCTACTTCCGCATCAACTCTGGTGACACGGGACAATTTGAGCGGACTTTGATTGTCGCCGAAGAAGGTAGTTATGTTTCTTACCTCGAAGGTTGCACTGCACCGATGTATGACAGCAACCAGCTGCACGCCGCCGTTGTGGAACTCGTCGCCCTCGACAACGCCGAAATTAAATACTCCACTGTCCAAAACTGGTACGCTGGAGATGCTAACGGTAAAGGTGGTATTTACAACTTTGTCACCAAACGCGGTTTGTGTCAGGGCGTAAATTCCAAGATTTCCTGGACTCAAGTAGAAACAGGTTCGGCAATTACTTGGAAATATCCTAGCTGCGTGTTGGTGGGTGATAACTCTGTGGGTGAGTTTTACTCGGTGGCGCTGACAAATCATAAGCAGCAAGCCGATACCGGCAGCAAAATGATTCACGTTGGTAAGAATACCCGCAGCACAATTATTTCTAAAGGAATCTCCGCAGGTAATTCTAGTAATAGCTACCGGGGTTTGGTGAAAGTTAACCCGACGGCGAAAGGGGCGAGAAATTATTCTCAGTGCGACTCAATGCTGATTGGGGATAATGCCCATGCCAATACTTTCCCCTACATCCAGGTGCAAAATAAGGGTGCGAAGGTGGAGCATGAAGCTTCTACTTCTAAGATTGGGGAAGATCAGTTATTTTACTTTGCTCAACGGGGTATTTCTTCAGAAGATGCCATTTCAATGATGATTAGCGGCTTCTGTAAGGATGTTTTCAATCAGCTACCGATGGAGTTTGCTGTGGAAGCTGATAAGTTGTTGAGTTTGAAGTTGGAAGGCAGTGTCGGATAGCGCTTCTAGTCAGCATTTTACGTCGCTAGAAACCGAAAAGATTAACGCTTGTAGTCAGCACTTTAGCGCTGGAGAAAAGCGCTAAAGCGGCTACTACGAACCAAAAAAGAAGAGAGAGAACATGATTATTGAAAATAGTGAAATTGTGCTGTCAGTAAGGAATCTGACGGCTAATGTTGATGGGACACCGATTCTTAAGGGTGTGAATCTGGAAGTGCGATCGGGTGAAATTCATGCGATTATGGGGCCGAATGGTTCTGGTAAGAGTACTTTTTCTAAGGTGTTGGCTGGACATCCAGCATATCAGGTGACTGGCGGTGAGGTGATTTTTCAGGGGCAAAATCTGCTGGAATTGGAACCGGAAGAACGCGCCAGAAGTGGGGTATTTTTGGCGTTTCAGTATCCGTTAGAAATTCCGGGTGTGAGCAATTTGGATTTCTTGCGGGTGGCGTATAATTCCCGTCGCAAGGCGCAAGGTTTAGAGGAAATAGACGCTTTTGATTTTGACGATTTGATTGAAGAAAAGCTGGATGTGGTGAAGATGAATCCCAGTTTTCTCAGTCGCAGTTTGAATGAAGGGTTTTCTGGTGGTGAGAAAAAGCGGAATGAAATTCTGCAAATGGCTCTGCTGGAACCAAAGTTAGGGATTTTGGATGAGACAGATTCGGGTTTGGATATTGATGCGCTCCGAATTGTGGCCAATGGGGTAAATCAACTGTCTAGCCCTGAAAATGCCACAATTTTGATTACTCACTATCAGCGATTACTTGATTATATTGTGCCTGATTTTGTGCATGTGATGGCACAAGGGCAGATTATCACCAGTGGTGGTAAGGAACTGGCACTTGAATTAGAGTCTCGCGGTTATGACTGGGTGCTAGAAGAATTTGCAGCTGCTGAGGTGGGTGTATAATGAGTATTCAAATATCTCCTAGTCCAGTTCCTAATTCAAATGTAGTCAGTTTGACATCGACTCTGTTAGATAGAGATGATTATCTGACTGGGTTGTTAAATCAAGTAACTGCAACGAAAACAGAAGGTTGGTTGCAGGAATTATGTGAAGGTGCTGCGAATTGGGTACGTCACTCCATTATCCCGACTACCCGCGAGGAAGAATGGCGATTTACTGATTTGTCGTCTTTGCGAAAGGTGCAATTTAATGTAGGGACGGGAAATTACGCATCTTTAGAATTTGATATTTTGCCAGAAGCGGCTAACAGTCGTTTGGTATTTGTTAATGGTGTCTTTGCACCGGAGTTATCCGCAGTTTCAGATTTGCCATCTGGTATTTTGGTGAGTAATTTGACTGGCTTACCTCTGGTTGAGCAGGAGGCTGTACAGCAGTATTTAGCTCAAGCTGAGGGAGCGCAGGAAGTTTTTACCGCTCTCAACACGGCTGGGATAGTTGATGCAGCCGTGGTGTGGGTGAAGAAGAATGTGGTAGTTGAAACGCCAATTCATTTGGTGTTTATTTCGGTTGCTGGGGAGACGGCGACGATTTCACAGCCGCGTTGTTTGGTGGTGGCGGAAGGTGGTTCGCAGGTGACGTTGGTTGAGGAGTATACGAACCGCAGAGGCGCAGAGAAAGGAGTCTATCTTACCAATGCGGTTACAGAAATTTGGGTTGGTGACAATGCCGAGGTGAGTCACACTAGGATTGAGCGAGAAGGTGCAGAGGCTTTTCATATTGGGAAAACTGCGATCGCACAATCTCGTGATAGTCGATATACTTGTCATGCCATAACTTTAGGTGCGAAGTTGTCACGGCACAATTTGGAGATTTTGCAAACTGGTGAGCAGACTGAAACTACTCTCAACGGTTTGACGATAATTTCTGGTAAGCAATTGTCTGATACTCACAGTGCGATCGCACTCAACCATCCTCACGGTACAAGTGACCAATTGCATAAATGTATTGTAGGCGATCGCGCTCATGCGGTGTTCAATGGTAAAGTTTTGGTTCCCAAGCTGGCGCAGTTGACAAATGCAGTCCAGATGAATCGGAATTTGCTGTTATCATCTAAAGCCAGGGTTGATACCAAACCCCAATTGGAAATTACTGCCGATAATGTCAAATGCGCTCACGGTGCTACCGTTAGCCAATTGGAAGATGATGAAATATTCTATCTGCAAAGTCGCGGAATTGATGAAAACGATGCTCGGAAGTTGTTAATTAACGCCTTCGCCGCTGAAATCATCAACCAAATACCAGTTCCCTCTCTGCGAGAAATCCTTTTAAACACAGTCAATAATCTCAAGTCCCTGACTAATGAGTAATAACTAATCTACCAATGACTTTTACCTCTACCAAAACTCTTGCTGATAAAGTTCGCGCTGACTTCCCGATATTACATCAGAAAGTCAACGATAAACCCCTGGTTTATCTCGATAATGCTGCGACATCACAAAAGCCTTTGTTGGTGTTAAATACCCTACGGGATTATTACGAGCAATATAATGCTAATGTGCATCGCGGTGCCCATACCCTAAGTGCTAAAGCTACCGATGCTTATGAAGGTGCTAGAGATAAAGTTGCTAAATTCATTAATGCTGCATCCCGTCAGGAAATCGTCTATACCCGCAACGCAACTGAGGCGATTAACCTAGTAGCCTACAGCTGGGGAATGAATAGTTTGCAGCCTGGAGATGAAATTATTCTGTCGGTGATGGAACACCACAGTAATATTGTGCCTTGGCAATTGGTAGCACAAAGAACAGGTGCAGTACTGAAATTCGTGGAACTGACACCAGAAGAGACTTTTGATTTGTCACAGTTTAAAAAGCTGATTTCCGACAAAACAAAATTGGTGTCGGTGGTGCATATTTCTAATGCTTTGGGTTGTATTAATCCAGTAGAGGAAATTGGTGCGATCGCTCACAAATATGGTGCTAAATTCTTAGTTGATGCTTGTCAAAGTGTCCCTCATTTCCCTATTGATGTACAGCAGATAGATTGTGATTGGTTGGTAGCTTCTGGTCATAAAATGTGTGCGCCAACTGGGATAGGATTTTTGTATGGCAAGCTGGAATTGTTAGAATCAATGCCACCATTTTTTGGTGGTGGTGAGATGATTGCAGAGGTATATTTAGACCATTCCACATACGCCGAATTACCGCATAAATTTGAAGCTGGTACACCTGCGATTGGAGAAGCGATCGCACTTGGTGCTGCGATAGATTATCTTAGCAGTATCGGCATGGATAAAATCCACGCCTACGAAGCAGAATTAACAGCTTATTTGTTCCAACAATTAGAGCAAATTCCCCAAATTAGAATTTACGGCCCCAAACCAAATGCTAAAGGAGAAGGTAGAGCCGCTCTTGCGTCATTCACCGCCGGGGAAGTCCACGCTAACGACTTATCTACATTATTAGATCAAGAAGGCGTTGCTATTCGTTCTGGACATCACTGTACTCAACCATTACACCGTTATTTAGGTCTTGCTGCAACCGCACGAGCAAGTCTATCTTTCTACAACACCCGCGAAGAAATTGATATTTTCATCAAAGCACTGAAAGAAACCCTAGACTTTTTTGCGGGTTTTCTTGCTTAAAGTTACAAAATATTCAGATACTAATTGTGCCAATTATCAGTAACAGAACTTGCTAATAATTGGCACAATTTAATTATTTGGATTCTTTACAAGAGCAACTAAAGTCTCATCCAGTGACTTTACTTTAGATAAGTAGTTCGGCGGGGAAATTAATAATTATGTAACGAAAAATTAAGCACTCCAATTGGAGCTAAATTTAACAAATTATGTGCTGTAATTACATCTTTATCCTCTAGTTTTAACAGCATCAATTCCCGTATAGATATAACTCATCGTCAAACATTTTCCCTGCTAATTTGCTTTTTTTGAGATGCTGCTACTCCAGTTAAATGGGATTCATAAGAGAGCAATATTTAGGTAGAAATAAGATGTATAAACAAAGATTCACAGCCCTATGCTTGGGCGAAATCTTATATCAAAAAGCCAAATAATAAAAGCTGAATCAAGAATGAAAATAACACAACAAAATCGAAATAATGTAATGCAAGTGTTACTCTAGCGTTACACTACAAATGAATTGATATGGTTGCATCGCATGGATTTTCTGACAATTCTAGGATTAGCGGCTGCCACAATAACCACAATCTCTTTTTTGCCACAGATGTTTAAAACGTGGCGAACAAAATCAGCAAAAGATGTTTCTTTGGTGACGCTAATTACATTCATAACTGGTGTTTTTTTGTGGTTAATTTATGGAATATATCTACAATCATTACCAATTATTCTTGCTAATAGCGTGACATTGTTTTTTAACTTGATAATTCTATGGCTTAAAATTAAATATAGATAAAGAAGCCCTGGCGACTATAAATCGAGGCTACACAAACTCTCGTCAGTCTGCGCGGACTAAAATGAAAGCCACGTTCGTGTAGCCTTTCGTTGGCGTAACCGCTTGCCGACAAGAAAATGAAGGGTAGTTTATTACCTGTGTAGACGCGAAGTTCTATGAGACTGCATTATTCAAACACCCAAAAGAAACCCCTGTGACATCATCTGTATTTGACTCTGAACGCCTTCTATTTACACCCACCACCCCAGACACCAACGCTATCCCCATAATCTTCGCTTTTCCCAATGAGTACAGCGTAGGTATCACAAGCCTTGGCTATCAGGTAGTGTGGGCAACTTTTGCAATGCGTGATGATGTGCAGGTGAGTCGCCTGTTTACCGATACTCACGAACAACTCCCCAGAACGCCGGAAATTGTGGGATTTTCTATTTCGTGGGAACTGGATTATGTGAATATTTTAAATTTACTGGAATTTTTAGAAATTCCCATTCGAGGAACCTCTCGTGATGATTCTCATCCAATAATTTTTGGTGGTGGCCCCGTTCTCACTGCTAACCCCGAACCTTTTGCAGATTTTTTTGATGTCGTTTTACTGGGGGATGGCGAAACCCTGTTAGGGAATTTTATTGAGGCTTACAAAGAAGTAAGAAATGCCTCAAGACAAACTCAACTAAAAAGACTTGCACAAATACCAGGAATTTATGTACCTAGTCTATATGAGGTGGAATATCACACAATAGATGGTGCAGTAAAGTCAATTAAACCAATTTCTCCCGAAATTCCCGCAGTGGTGCAAAAGCAGACTTACAGAGGAAATACACTATCGGCTTCGACTGTAGTTACCGAAAAAGCGGCATGGGAAAATATTTACATGGTGGAAGTGGTGAGAAGTTGTCCCGAAATGTGCCGCTTTTGTTTGGCGAGTTATCTCACATTACCTTTTAGAACAGCCAGTCTGGAAGATTCATTAATTCCAGCGATCGCCAAAGGTTTAGAAGTCACAAATCGGTTAGGATTATTGGGGGCTTCAGTAACTCAACATCCAGAATTTGAGACTTTGCTAGATTATATTAGTCAGCCAAAGTACGATGATATCCGTCTCAGTATTGCCTCAGTGCGAACTAATACCGTAACAGTGCAGTTAGCAGAAACTTTGACGAAACGAGACACGCGATCGCTTACCATTGCTGTAGAGAGTGGTTCTGAGAAAATCCGGCAAATCGTCAACAAAAAGCTGCATAACGATGAAATTATCCAAGCAGCCGTAAATGCCAAAGCTGGCGGATTAAAAAGCTTGAAACTCTACGGAATGGCCGGAATTCCTGGTGAAGAAGCAGAAGATTTAGAGCAAACTGTAACGATGATGCGTAATATCAAAAAAGCTGCGCCGGGATTGCGCTTAACATTTGGATGCAGCACCTTTGTACCCAAAGCACACACACCGTTTCAATGGTTTGGAGTAAATCGTCAAGCCGAAAAGCGGTTGCAGTTTTTGCAAAAGCAGCTAAAACCACAGGGGATAGAGTTTCGTCCAGAAAGCTATAATTGGTCAATTATACAAGCTTTGTTATCGAGAGGCGATCGCAGACTCTCCCAACTTCTTGAACTTACTCGTGACTTTGGCGATTCCTTGGGTAGCTACAAACGTGCTTTCAAGCAACTCAAAGGACAAATCCCCGATTTAGATTTCTACGTCCACGCCGAATGGTCAACAGAACAAGTATTACCCTGGAGCCACTTGCAAGGGCCTTTGCCACAGTCTACACTACTAAAGCATTTGGCTGATGCTAAGAGTTATATCAATCCATCCCCAAAAGAATTACAGCCATTGAATTCATAGCTGAAAACTTGATGCAAAACACAGCTGAGTATTACTGCGCCTATTGCGGCGAACCGAACTTAACTTTTATCGATTTGAGTGCTGGGTTACAGCAATCTTACGTTGAAGATTGTCAAGTTTGCTGTAACCCAAATATTCTATATGTGCGGGTTGATGAAGATACCCTAGATATCGAAATTGATACCGAATCCGAAAGTTGAATTTTAGGTTTTTCTTTCCATGCTGCACTTTAAACATTCCTCAGTAATTAATGCCTCACCTGAAGTAGTTTGGAAATTTCACGAAAGGCCAGATATTTTGCAAATATTGAATCCACCTTGGCAACCAGTACAAGTAGTTCGTCGTGAGGGGGGGCTGAATGTAGGCGCTATCACCGAATTTCGCCTGTTTCTCGGCCCATTACCTTTAACTTGGTTAGCGCGTCATACCGAATGTGAAAAAAATCGCCTGTTTACCGACGAACAGATATCTGGCCCCTTTGAATATTGGGTACATCGACATGAATTTGAACCGGAAGATGGCAAAACCAGATTAACTGACGCGATTTCTTTCTCTATGCCTGGTGGAGGAACAGTTGAATTTGTCAGTGGTTGGCTAGTGCAAGCGCAACTAGAAGCAATGTTTCGCTACCGCCACTATGTGACTAAACGAGAATGCGAGTAATTATGAGCATTCTCTTGTAGTAATTGGCTCCAGATTTTTAGCTTACTAGGAGCCATACTTATCATCTTATCTTTCTTAGTTTTGACAATAAAAATCAGTAAATTTTCTAAGAGGATGTTTGAAAAGTCCTTTTCTTAGTAGCAAAACGTTTTATATCCCCCGAAATCCCCCGATAAATTGGGGGATCAACAAGTACCTAAAATCACAGCTAAATACTTTTCAAACAACCTCTAATTTAGATTAGATTCTTTTGACATTATAAATACTATACTATTTTGCTAATTTCAAAGTGTTTCCTGAAAAGCTTGAAAACCTCATCCTTAGAGTTGAGGTTTAATCTTCAGTCTGAACTTTGGAGCGATCGCTTGGCGATGATCATTTTCTAGCTTACATTAGTTTGGGATCTCAACGGCTACAGCATCATGCACGAATTACTCCACTTCATTCCCTACTGTTGCAGCTAATTATGTTACCGTCTTTTCCCCAAGCTTCGGCTACTTAGAAAGTCTCACACCAAAAACATGAGTTATTAAAATCACTATAAATATCATTATTATCACGTAGATAGCCCAACCTCTAAACCAAAAACAGTTGTTGGTTTAGAGATTCTATGTGTAATAATAGTTAAAGTATCTTAATATTTCTAAATATCTTAAAGTATTGGCACTATCCAATGTAAAACACTGACCACTAATAGAGTTTTCTGGCTGGTGGTTAGTGCTTTTTGTGGTGACTATATTTTAGGAATTTTCATCTGAATACTAGGCGGAGTAAAAGCGTGATTCAATTAGAACAACCACCCAGTCATCAAACAAAACTGACTCCAGTAGTGAAAAGTAAATCTCAGTTTAAAGGACTTTTCATTGCTATTGTCATTGTTAGTGTATGGGTCATTAGCTTGAGTTTATTACTTCCCCTTGACATCTCCAAGTTAAAACTTTGGATGCTATTGCCTAGCATAGCTTGGCAGACATTTTTATATACGGGATTATTTATTACATCTCATGATGCTATGCATGGGGTAGTGTTTCCCCAGAACACTAAAATTAACCATCATATTGGGACATTAACCCTGTCTCTTTATGGTCTTTTACCATATAAAAAATTATTGAAAAAGCATTGGTTACACCATCAAAATCCAGCAACTCAAATAGACCCAGATTTTCATAATGGTAAACACAAAAACTTCTTTGCTTGGTATTTACACTTCATGAAAGGTTACTGGAGTTGGGGACAAATAATTGCCCTAAGCATTATTTATAACTTTGCAAAATATATACTACATATACCCAGTGATAATCTAAATTACTTTTGGGTGTTTCCTTCTCTTTTAAGTTCATTCCAATTATTTTATTTTGGTACTTTCCTCCCACATAGCGAACCAATCGGAGGCTATATTCAGCCTCATTGTGCCCAAACGATTAGCCGTCCAATTTGGTGGTCATTTATCACCTGCTATCATTTTGGCTACCACGAAGAACATCACGAGTATCCTCATGTTCCTTGGTGGCAGTTACCAGAAATTTTCAAAGCGAAATAGTTCTGATTTATCTAATAAATAAGTGGGCGTGAATAATTAAAGGTTTGTAGTCAGCGTCTCCAGCCCTTAAAATAACTCTGGGGCTGCTTACTAAGAGAAAATTTATTCTGCTTATGTCAATTAATAATTCTCGTTTTGTAACCTATAGCCCTGCTTATACAATCGTTCCCACTTACGAGTGCTTTAATCGGTGTAGTTACTGCAACTTTCGCAGCGAACCCGGTAAAAGTCCCTGGATGAGTCTTTCAGATGCAGACAATATTTTAAAACCACTTCAAAACGAAAAAGTCTGTGAAATTCTCATACTTAGCGGTGAAGTGCATCCCCATTCGGCAAAGCGTCAGGCGTGGTTTGGGCGGATTTATGATTTGTGTGAATTAGCGCTTTCAATGGGGTTTTTACCGCATACAAATGCGGGGCCACTGAGTTTTGAGGAAATGCAAAAGCTCAAGGGTGTGAATGTTTCGATGGGGCTGATGTTGGAACAGTTAACGCCAACATTGTTAAATAGTGTACATCGGCACGCACCGAGTAAATTACCAGAAGTTCGTTTACAACAATTGCAATGGGCGGGAGAGTTAAAGATTCCCTTTACAACTGGGTTACTGTTGGGAATTGGGGAAACAGTTGATGATTGGTGGGAAACATTAACAGCTATATCTGACTTGCATCAACGTTATCACCACATTCAAGAAGTTATCTTGCAACCTCATAGTCCAGGACATCAGCAAACCTTTGATGCACCTCCCTTTGATCCCCATCAGTTACCAGAAGTCATTTTTCGGGCGCGTCAGATTTTACCGCCAGATATTACTATTCAAATTCCGCCCAATTTAGTTAAAGATGACCAATGGTTACTCGCTTGTATGGAAGCTGGTGCGAGAGATTTGGGCGGAATTGGGCCAAAAGATGAAGTGAATCCCGATTATCCCCATGTTCAGGAACAGGCATTAAGAGAAATTTTACAACCTGCGGGGTGGGAATTGGTGCCGCGATCGCCAGTTTATCCGCAATTTGATAGCTGGTTGTCGGGGGAATTACAAACAGCAGTGAGACAGTGGCGAAAAATTTTAACACCAGTTTCTCTTTTGTAAGAACAGGGAAGTAGAGATTTTCCCATCTAGAACACCAATTCAGTAATCCTGAAAGAACCTCTCCCCCAACCCCTCTCCGAAGCGGAGAGGGGAGTTTGGCTCCCCCTTCCCTACTAGGGAAGGGCGCTGGGGGGTTAGGTTTTGATAACTGAATCGATACTCTATTAGTTGATGAGTCTTTGAACTCCGTTAACGAGTCTTTGAACTGGATGAATCCACCTCTGAACTCCGTTAACGAGTCTTTGAACTGGATGAATCCACCTTTGAACTCCGTTAACGAGTCTTTGAACTGGATGAATCCACCTCTGAACTCCGTTGACGAGTCTTTGAACTGGATGAATCCACCTCTGAACTCCGTTAACGAGTCTTTGAACTGGATGAATCCACCTCTGAACTCCGTTAACGAGTCTTTGAACTGGATGAACGCACTTCAATACTCTATAATCTCGATTATTATAAGCATCATTGCTATATTTTTTACCTATGGTTAATAGTACTGACTTACTCTCAAACCTCTACAACGCCTTTAACCCCTTTGAACCCTTACCCGCAGGTGATCCAAAATATGTAGATTGTCAAGATGTGCGGGGAGATGCGGATATTGAGCAAGAGTTGGGAAATCGGATGCAATTGGCAAATACAAATACTTGCCAATTGTATTCTGGTCATCGGGGTGCGGGAAAGTCTACAGAATTACTCAGGTTAAAGAAATATTTAGAAAATCGGCAATTTTATGTGGTCTATTTTGCGGCTGATGAAGAAGATATCGATTCTGAAGATGCCCAATATACAGATATACTCCTCGCCTGTACCCGCCGTTTGCTCAAAGATTTAAAAGGAATTGCTAGTCCTGACCCTATACTCAACTGGTTAAATAGTCGTTGGGAAGATTTAAAAGATTTAGCGCTGACTCCCATAGAGTTTGAGAAGATGGCTGTAGAAGTGCAGCTTGCTCAATTCGCCAAGTTGACCGCAAATATAAGAGCTGTTCCTGAATTACGCCAGAAGATTCGCCAAAAAATCAATCCCCACACCGTCACTTTAATTCAGGTGTTAAATGAGTTTCTGGTGGATGCAAAACAGCACTTACCTAATGGCTACAATAAACTGGCGGTAATTGTCGATAATTTAGACCGGATGGTGTTAGTCAAAGACGGCGACGGCCGCACCAACTATGAGGAAGTCTTTTTAGACCGTAGCGAACAACTCCAAGCTTTAGATTGCCATTTGATTTACACTGTCCCCATTTCAATGGTCTATTCTACCAGAGCAACAGACCTCAGAGATATCTACGGCGACCCCCAAATTTTGCCGATGATTATGGTAAACACTCTCAAGGGGGACATTTACCAGCCAGGACTCAAGAAAGTTAAGGAAGTAATTAACAAGCGAGTCCGGCAAATTGCACCCGAACTATCACTAGAAAAGGAAATTTTCGACAGTCCCCAAACCTTAGACAGACTTTGTTTGATGAGTGGAGGTCATGTGAGAAATTTGCTATTGTTAACTCAAGATGCCATTGGACGCACTGAAGAATTACCTGTTTCAGAAAAGGCGGTGCGACGAGCGATTACTCAAGCCAGAGATACTTATCGCCGCGCTGTGGAAAATAATCAATGGTGTCTTTTAGCGGAAGTGTCTTGTTCTAAGCGCATTATTAATGATGACTTGTATCGGAGTTTGATGTATAATCGCTGTCTTTTAGAATACCGCTATTTGGATGGTGATGGAGAGATGCAGCGTTGGTATGATATTCATCCATTGATTCAAGGAATTCCAGAATTTAAGGAAGCCGTAGCGAAACTTTCATGAACCCAAATTTAAATGATTGGGATGATGATTTACCCGCAGAACCTGAAGAAGCTTATCAAGACTTGCTTCGCGCACTGAAGCGAAAATCAGGATTTGGTTTATTTTTTGTGCAATGTACACCTGGGGAAGCAGACAAGTTTATTGTCAAACTTCCCCAGGAGATTCCGCAGAAGAAGGTTGAAGTTTTGCGCTTTGTCGAGTCGATTGATAATTTATATCAGCCAGTAGCAGAGTTTGTTAAAGACAAGCAAATTGAGATTTTATTGATTAAAGGTCTGGAATATTCTTTATATAAGTATGAAAAAAGAAGTTTTGGTGAAATTACTGAAGGAAAATTTAGCAGTTTAACCAGTGTTCCGCATATTTTAAATCACTTAAATCAACAGCGAGAACGCTTTAGAGATGATTTTTCAATTAGCTTTGTTTTTCTTTTGCGTTCATTTTCGATAAACTATTTTATTCATCGCGCCCCAGATTTTTTTGATTGGCGTTCTGGGGTCTTTGAATTACCTACAACACCAGATTTAGTAGAACAAGAATCAAATCGCCTGCTGTTGGAAGGAAACTATGAGAAATATCTAAAACTCAGTCAGGAACAAAAAATTGAGAAAGTCTTGGAAATTCAAGACTTGCTAATAGAAAAAGATCAGACAGATAATCGTAAGGTCAGTTTACTACTTGAACTAGGGAATTTATTAATTACTGGTAACGAAGATGAAGAAGCGATCGCATCCTACGACCAAGCACTGAAATTTCAACCAGATTACCACGAAGCTTGGTACAATCGGGGCTATGTGCTAGGCAATTTAGGACGCTTTGAAGAAGCGATCGCATCCTACGACCAAGCACTGAAATTTCAACCAGATTACCACCAAGCTTGGTACAATCGGGGCTATGCGCTAGATAATTTAGGACGCTTTGAAGAAGCGATCGCATCCTACGACCAAGCACTGAAATTTCAACCAGATAAAGACCAAGCTTGGTACAATCGGGGCAATGCGCTAGGCAATTTAGGACGGAATGAAGAAGCGATCGCATCCTACGACCAAGCACTGAAATTTCAACCAGATTACCACGAAGCTTGGTACAATCGGGGCAATGCGCTAGGCAATTTAGGACGCAATGAAGAAGCGATCGCATCCTACGACCAAGCACTGAAATTTCAACCAGATTACCACGAAGCTTGGTACAATCGGGGCTATGCGCTAGGCAATTTAGGACGGAATGAAGAAGCGATCGCATCCTACGACCAAGCACTGAAATTT
>NZ_JBALEL010000015.1:0-101580 GCF_036917935.1 Nostoc sp.
GATTTTGGATTTTGGATTTTGGATTTTGGATTTTGGATTTTGGATTTTGGATTTTGGATTTTGGATTTTGGATTTTGGATTTTGGATTTTGGATTAATCGCCGATTCTTTCATCTAAAATCGGATGAGATTTAGGTATCTTCTCGCCAGTGTGATGACTCAAGCAACAAAAAATCCTGTAGATATTATCAATGCTAGAGTACCAGGGTACAAAGATTTGCAGATGCTCTTGGTTAATCAAGAGGGCATAATTGAGCAAATCTTGCCAATGGCTACAGTGGGGGCAGACAGACGTGCATCCGTAATAGATGTAGCTGGCGACTGGATTTCATTGGGTGGCGTTGATTTGCAAATTAACGGTGCGTTGGGTTTAGCATTTCCTGATTTGACGGCTGAAAATGCTCATAAGCTCCAGAAAATAACGCAATTTTTGTGGGATGTCGGGGTAGATGGATTTTTACCGACACTTGTGACAACTTCAGTAGAAAAGATTCAGCGATCGCTTGCTGTTATTGCTGATATTATCCCCAGTCAACAAGCAGGTGCCAAGATTCTCGGAGTACATCTAGAAGGGCCATTTTTGAATTACCAAAAGCGCGGCGCACACCCAGCAGAGTACTTGTTACCCTTAACAATTGATCGGGTAAAGCGGGTTTTGGGTGATTATGCCCACATTGTAAAAGTCATCACCTTAGCGCCGGAATTAGATGCCACTGACGAAGTAATTCCATATTTGCGTTCTTTGGGAATTATCGTTAGTTTAGGACATTCTCAGGCAACATCAGCCCAAGCGCAACGTGCTTTTGAACTCGGTGCAACGATGGTAACTCATGCCTTCAATGCCATGCCACCATTGCATCACCGCGAACCAGGATTATTAGGGGCAGCAATTACCTATCCTAATGTGATGTGTGGTTTTATTGCTGATGGTGAACACGTTTCGCCCACGATGCTGCAAATTTTACTTCGCGCTAGCTATCAAGAAAAAGGGCTGTTCCTCGTCAGCGATGCCCTTTCACCTCTGGGGCTACCCGATGGCATGTATCCTTGGGACAGTCGGCAAATTGAAGTTAAAAACGGTACAGCAAGACTGGCCGATGGCACCTTATCGGGGACGACTTTACCCTTATTAGTGGGAGTGCAGAATTTGGTGAACTGGGGGATTTGTGACGTGGAGACTGCGATTTTACTAGCTACGGATGCACCTAGACAAGCGATTGGTTTGCCAGGAATTGCCAAGAGTCAAGCCGCTAATTTATTGCGCTGCCATTGGGATGAAATGACAAAAGAACTAACTTGGCAACGATTATTGGGCTAAATTTCGCGTCAAAGTAAAATCGTTAATATACTCAGTAAAAATGTACATTTCTGTTAAACGTGGGTGTCTGTTTGCTTATCGTATTATCTGGAAAAATCTGGAAGACCGCTCTTATGGGTTCCTATCAATGATAATTTTAAGCATTGGGAACCCCTAAAAATCAAAGTTTATGAACGTAGCCGACGACAAAACGATTGTTCGTGAGTATTTCAATTCCACAGGGTTTGACCGTTGGAAGCGAATCTACGGCGATGGCGAAGTCAACAAAGTCCAATTAGACATCCGCACTGGACACCAGCAAACTGTGGATACAGTTCTCGGTTGGCTGAAGGCTGATAACAATTTACCAGAGCTATCAATTTGTGATGCTGGGTGTGGTGTCGGTAGTCTCAGCATTCCCCTAGCGGTAGATGGTGCGAAAGTCTATGCCACCGATATTTCTGAAAAAATGGTGGAAGAAGGCAAAGATAGAGCCAAGCAAACTTTGGGAAATGCCGAAAATCCCACTTTTGCTGTGCAGGATTTGGAATCATTGAATGGTAGTTACGATACCGTTATTTGCTTAGATGTTCTCATCCACTACCCCCAAGAAAAAGCCGATGAGATGATATCTCACCTCTGTTCTTTGGCACAGTCGCGGATAATTCTCAGTTTTGCGCCGAAGACCTGCGCCCTGAGTATACTTAAGAAAATTGGCAGTTTCTTTCCTGGGCCAAGTAAAGCCACTCGTGCATATTTGCATCGTGAGGCTGATGTGGTGCGAATCTTGGAAAGTAATGGCTTTTCTTTGCAACGACGCGCAATGACGAAAACTCGCTTCTATTTTTCTCGCCTACTGGAAGCTACACGCAACTAAGGTTAAAATCGCAGCAAGAAAAAGACTATACCTTTGCTGCGATTTGACAATCTCAAAGGTTAACATTCATAAAGCAAGCTAGGCAGAAAAGTCTTGTACAAAAGCTAAAAAACTGTCGCTGGGAATAGATTGATAAGTAGATGGACAAAAATATTTACAGTCATTGCAAACGCTCGCAATGACGTTGTGTAATTAATTCTGTTTCACTACTTATATTGGAACCTTTGTGAAAGTAAGGTTAAAATCGCAAGCAAAGTGTAAATTTGAAGTGAAACTATGAAAACTGCTGAAAAATTAGCTGCCGGTTGGCTACTGACACTAGGATTCATGTTTGTAATGTTATCAGCAGCAGCCGTATTTAATAGAACGACTATGGAAAAATCAATCACGCTACCCTTAGCTTGGGATGGCTCGATTGAGTTCTCACCAGCAACAGAGACGCCTGTAATTGATAATACTGCGGTAGAACATCTAATTTTTGGTATTCCTACCCTAACACTGGGCACGTGGTTAGCATTGGGATTGTACCGTCAAAGTCGGCAGGAGAAAAAGGCGATTAATCAACAAGTTAGCGATCGCCTGCAATCGATTTTTTATGAGATGCTACAAGAAAATCACGGGCGCGTAACTGTTTTGGGCTTTGCCATGCAGTCACAACTACCCGCAGCCCACGCCAGACAATATTTAGATGAAAAAGCTAAAGAATTCAATGCAAACTTTAAGGTGAATGAAGAAGGGGCTGTATCATATCATTTTGATGTCTAATTGTCATTTGTTATTCACCAATGACCAATGACCAATGACAATCTTCAACTTACGGCTAGGTCTAATGACGCAGATTTTTTTGAGCGTAGCTGCCATTTTAGGCGGTTTGTCAGTTGCTGCTGGTGCTTTTGCTTCTCATGCGTTGCGCGAAAAGATTAGTGAGCGATCCCTAGAAATTTTTGAAACTGGCGCTCGTTACCAAATGTATCATGCTTTAGCACTTTTCTTAGTAGCCATACTAATTAGTCGTACCGAGTCTCCTCAACCCACTCTTATCGCCAGTGGATGGCTGTTTATCATTGGCATAGCTATTTTCTCAGGTAGCTTTTACGCCCTTAGTTTAACCGGTATTAAATCCTTGGGAGCGATCGCACCACTAGGCGGTGCAGCCTTTCTTGCTGGTTGGGGTACTTTAGCTTTTGCCGCTTGGAATTTGAAGTTGTAAAAAAGTTAGGAGTTAAGAGTTTCTAACTCTTAACTCCATTTTTTAGAAGCTCATTTACCTGCTTTTGACAGCATATTTTAATACAAGTACCCTATAGTAGATTGAGCGTTGTAATGCCCAACCTATAAACTACAAATGACAAACTCAATTCCTTACTTTTTAAGTAGGGAAAGTGATTATTACGTATGTACAAAAACTAATAAGGCAACAAAAATATTCTCCAACAAATAAGATTGACAAATTCATCAATCATAACTTGAGTAAGTAAGAGAGTTTGTAATTATTTGACCTATTGAAAAATAAATAAACTAGTATCGTTATCTATAGGTAACGCCGGATTTAAAATTCCCAAATCTATCTTTTTTAAAAAAGCTAGGAGTGCGGAGTTAAAAGCCTATAATTCATAGCTCCTTGCTCTCAAGCGTATCAACAAATTATCCAACGCGGCATTCGCTGAAGGGGCTTCAGGTAATGCACTAGATTGATATGCCTCCTGTAACTTATTATGCAGACTTTCATATTCTCTTTGATGAAAATCTACATTAATATCTGAAATATCTGACAAAATAGACCTTTCTGTACCTGCTAATTTTTGGGCGATTAAATCAGGAATATATGGTAAATTAAAAACCTCATTGAGCTTAATTAAATTAGACTCAACTACTCCTGTTTGCATCAGATAAATTCCAGTTAATAGGACTCGATAAACATAAAGTAATGGCTTGATTCGATACGTATGCTCTTTCTCAAAAACTTTCCATTGGGTTGCAGCAAAACCAATATAATGGTAGCTATGATGACGGGTAATACAACTTCTAGCAATAATTTTCAATTCCTCATGTTCAGGTGAAGTTATTAATATTAAAGGAGAATACAGTTGTTCTAACACATAACCATTCTTTTTAAGTAGCATCAAAAAGAATTTTTTGACATCATGAGTTACTAAATCAATTTCTAAAGATTCGCGAAGTTCTGAAACTTCAATAGTTTCATTTCTAGTCTCTAATCCCACTACTTCTTGAACTGGTAAAATATGCACACCACGCAAGTCATAATCGGAATCAGGTGAGGGAAAGCCATATAAGTGGGAACCACTGATAATGGTGAATAAAAACGGGTAAGGCTGTTGCCCAATAATTGTGTTAATAGAAGTTGGAATATTCATAATGTGCCGTTTACTTGCTTACCTCGGTTCGCCTATTTCATTAGAACATCTTCTGTATAAACCAGAACACTCACTCATAGTCCAGAGTTATCAACCCCGCGAAATGATCTCTGGAGTGGTAAATGCAGATGGCTTTGGTGTGGGTTGGTATCATAATCAAAAAGATACTGACCCTTTTATCTACAAAAATACCCTACCTATTTGGAATGACATAAATCTACCTAGTCTCAGCCGTTACGTTGAATCAAAGTGTGTACTTGCTTATGTCCGCAGTGCTACATCAGGACAAGCCGTAGATTTTGCTAATTGTCAGCCTTTTAACCATCAACAACAGCTATTTATTCACAATGGACGAATTGAGAATTTCCGCAAAACATTACACAGAAAAATCCGCAGCACTTTAACCCAAGAATTTTACGAAAAAATTAATGGCAGTACTGACTCCGAACACATTTTTGCATTGTTACTTTCACAAAGTCAAATTAACAAACATCGACCTCCAGAATATGCTTTACGCTCGACATTATTAACGCTTTTAGAGATGGCAAAACGCTATCAAGTAGAAGCCTCACTCAATATAATCTTTAGTGACGGACATCGCCTGATAGCTTCTCGTTTTTCTACCACTTCACCGCCTCCATCTCTTTACTGGATACGAGATGATCTGACTTTCCCCAATTCCGTAATTATTGCATCTGAACCTCTATTTATAGGTAATTGGATTGCTTGCCCAGAAAATAGCATCATTAGTGTGGGAGCAGACTGTGAGATCCAAATTGAGCAAATCTAGTGTAAAAGAGGTTATTTCTCAAGCCTTCGATGAATGTCGCTGGAAAACTTTTGCACTATTCCAGGATATGGACAAAGCCACATTCTCAAGTCAGCCTCATCCTGACTTGAGCCGCTGTTGGCTGACACTTGGGGCATATTGCCTATATCAAGTCTTTATGGCTGCGAGAACATAGCACTTAGGCGCTTACTTGCGATCATTTTAATGGAAAAATGCCGAAAAATAGCTTTAAAGCTTGAGCTATATTGCTCAGGCATGATTTTATTAGCTATGGCTATGTGTTTCACTAATTGGAGTAAAGGTGTGCTGTCAAAGCTTACCTATTACGCCAAGCAAACGGAGGTTTAATGTCGATATCTAAAGCTGTTAACAGCAATGTTACTTCTCAAAGCAGCGTTTTTCAACGCTTGCAGATAGAGCGTTTGGTAGGAGTAACTCAAATAGTTGCACCTACTGCTGGGAGTGATGTGGTTAAGGGATTAACTCAAACACCTAAATCTCTACCCCCTTGTTACTTTTATGATGACCGTGGTTCTGATCTGTTTGAGCAAATCTGTGATTTACCAGAATATTATCTCACACGCACAGAAACAACGATTTTACAGCAGTATGCTGGCGAAATTGCCAAGATAACTGGCGCTTGTGAATTGGTAGAACTTGGCAGTGGCAGTTCTAGCAAAACCCGCATTTTACTAGATGCCTACCAGCAGCTAGGCTATCCCCTGCACTACCTACCAATTGATGTGTGTGCAGGTATGTTGGAAAGTAGTGCCAAGCAGTTATTAGGAGATTATCCCTTATTGCAAGTTTATGCACTAGCGGGAACCTATGAATTAGCCCTTGCACAACTCCTACCGACGCAATTACCCAGTCGGATGATTTGTTTTATTGGTAGCACTTTAGGTAATCTTACACCTGATGAGTGTGATATATTCTTCTCTCAAATTACAAATGCTCTACAAGTAGGTGAGTATTTATTGTTGGGGATAGATTTACGAAAGCCAAAACAGATTTTGGAACCAGCTTATAACGACAGCCAAGGAGTGACGGCAGCATTTAACCTCAATATGCTAGAACATTTAAATCAGCGGTTTGAGGGGAATTTCGACACTACGCAGTTTGAACACTGGGCGTTTTACAATCAAAGTGAGCATCAAATAGAAATGCATTTACGCAGCTTGCGATCGCAAATTGTAGAATTACGCGCTCTTAATCTCAAGCTTAATTTTGCACTAGGTGAGACTATCCTCACTGAAATTTCCCGCAAATTTGACCTTAATACCATCAAACAGCAACTAACCACACAAGGTTTATTACCTCTTCGGATGTGGACAGATCCAAATCAATGGTTTGGTTTACTACTCTGTCAGCTGCAAGCATAAAGCAAATCAGAGTATGTCTCACATATATAGCGGTTCTCAGTTGAGTCCAATATAGACTTAATAAATAACCCTTCCCTACAAGTGTTGGGGAGTAACACTCAAAGCCTCTCTCCTTTTAGGAGAGAGGTTTTCCAGATAAGAGTGACAAGTCAGGTAGGTTCTCAAGTCTAAAATCCTAAACTATTTGAACTAGAAACTGGGTTATCACCCGGAAATTATTAACTTTTCGCTGTCCGGCTAAAAAGTCGATAGTATAGCGAGGTACTAGTTTCCTTTAAGGGAAACAGCAGATAGGTGAGAGGATTTATTGCCACAATAATATTTCGGAAGTCGCGCCGTGCCAAAAATAAGATGGCACGAGCAACTTGCTGTGCAGACATCACTCCATAAGGATTCAGTTGACTCTTAAATGGGCCAAGAATTAACTTGCGAATTACACAATCTCTATCCAAACGCTTGAGGGTAACAATATCACCTAGCGATCGCTTACTAAGTTCATAAAGCGGACTCAGTGCTGGAGAAACCTCAGCCTCAGAAGTGTTTACCCAGATTTCCTTGGTTGCTTTTGCTTGTGGCCCTGTTACAGTTGTCGAAAATATATCCATCAACCGCAATGCTGAAAAGGTATTCACCTCATAAGAGGAGTTGATGGCCTCTGGTGTGCGCTTGGTGTAGACATTGATTCCGTGGTTGATAATTAAAATATCTACTTTCTCTAAACTATGCTTCAGATTGGCTTCATTGCCCAACTCCCAAGGAACCACCTTCACCCCAACTTGCTCGACTAATTTTTCTGGATTAGTGGTTAATGCCACGACTTTAGCATTCTTCTTTACAAGTTCAGCCGCTAATGCTTGCCCCAACGCACCTGATGCTCCGGTTAAAGCGATGGTTTTACCCTTGAGAGACAGTCCTGTGCCCAGAATTTTATCCACTAGGGGAAAGACACCACTGTAGTAAGCATTGACATCATCAAAATGATGCCGCCAATGGTAAGACCGATTCACCCACCAAATGGATGGAATTGTTTCTAAAGGGCCGGGTAGGTGGTTGTAATCTGTATCAATTTTTCCCTGGAAATATCGCACAGACGCACCATACAAAAAGGTGCAAGCATAAGCTACTCCCAGCCATAACCCCTTATGTTGGACAATTAAGGCAATGACTACCAATATCACCAGCAGTAGACTCGATTCTAAAATGTCGTGATAGAGCTGAGATTCTTGATAAACTTTCAGGGAAACTATCGATAAATCGCGGCGATAGGCTGTATGGTGCTTGTTGTGCCATTTCGCAAGCCAATTGACTTGGTGACACAAAGCATGGTAACTGTCTCTCAAGACCTCAGCGAGTAAAAGTGAGAAGAGTCCCCAACTAGCAAACTGTAAGCTAGCATTTAGCCAAACCCAATTAATTTGTAATCTTGCCTCAATTCCCATCAAGTTTTCAGCTAGGATTTTTATCATGTTTGTCTATACTCGTTTTGCTTAATCATTCTTCATGATAAAGGTGCGTTAAGGTCGAGTCTAAAGCAAATTAAAATCAAAGGGAATGGAGAGTGAGGAAGACACCTCAACCGAACCAACCTAGCTAACGGCGAGTCTGTGAATGTAGAATCCCCCGACTGAACAAATAACGCTTGGTTCATTTGTTCAGTCGGGGAAGTGTCAAATTGACTGTTTGCGCCAACTGCGTTTTTTGAGCTTTGTTTGCCAAGACTCCATGTAGGTGTAGAAAACGGGCGTCAAATAAAGTGTGAGAAACTGCGAGAACACTAATCCTCCAACTACTGCTAAACCAAGGGGGCGGCGTGTATCTGCTCCGGCTCCCAAACCGAGGGCGATGGGCAGTGTACCCATGAGTGCTGCCATTGTCGTCATCATAATTGGGCGAAACCTCACCAAGCAAGCTTCATAGATAGCATCGTAAGGGGTTTTGCCGTTTTGACGGGCAATAATTGCAAAGTCAACCATCATGATCCCGTTTTTCTTCACAATGCCAACTAGCAAGATAATGCCGACGAAGGCGTAAATATTCAAGTCAACTTGAAACAGCAACAGGGTCAGTATTGCTCCAAATCCAGCGGAGGGTAAGCTAGAAAGGATTGTCAGCGGGTGAATGAAGTTCTCGTAGAGAATCCCCAGCACGATATAAATCACTAAGATGGCAACCAGTAGTAGCAATCCTAACCCCTGAATTGAAGATTGAAATGCCTGTGCTGAACCTTGGAAACCTGTACTAATAGTAGGTGGTAGGGTTTGACGCGCGAGTTGCTCAATTTTCCCAGTGACGTTACCGAGTGAAACTCCTGGCTTAAGATTAAAGGAGAAGGTGACAGATGCTAGCTGGCCTTTGTGGTTGATGGTCAAGGGGCCCACATCTTTGCTCAAGGTTGCTACAGCGTTGAGAGGTACAAGTTGTCCACTAGGGGCACGAACTGAGAGTAAATCTAGAGCATTGGCATTTTGCTGATATTTTGGTTCCACGCCCATAATTACTTGGTACTGGCTATCGGGGGCGTAGATGGTGGAAACTTGGCGAGTACCATAAGCATTACTCAGAGCAGTTTCGATCTGATTGGCGGTCAAACCTAGAGCCGAAGCTTGGTCACGGTTGATGTCTACTTTGACTTGGGGATTCTTGATTTGCAAATCGCTGTTGACATCTTGTAAATCTGAGAGCGATGTCTTCGACGGGCTAAACCTACGCAATTTCTCTTCTAAAGCGGGAGCTTACTGGTAAAGTTCCTGAATATTGGGAGTTTGCAGAGTAAATTGATACTGCGCTTTTGTCTGTTGTCCACCGACATTGATGGCTGGGGGATTTTGTAAGAAAACCTTGATTCCAGGCACAACTGACAACTTTGGTCGGAGTTCCTGCACAACTTCATCAGCACTGAGATGGCGCTCGTGGCGGGGCTTGAGTTCGATTAAAATTCGTCCAGCGTTAGCAGAAGCATTTGGCCCACCAGCCCCGACGCTGGAGTTGATAGAATCGACATTTGGATCGTTGTAAGCGATCGCAGCTACAGCCTGTTGATGTTTTACCATCTCATCAAAGGATATATCCTCTGATGCCTGAGTAGTTGCCGTAATTTGTCCAACATCTGCGTTGGGCACAAACCCTTTAGGCACTATTATAAATAGATAAACTGTTGCTAAAAGAATCGCTCCCGAAATCACCATCGTCGTGCGGTGATACTTGAGTGATTTCTTCAAACTCCAATCGTATCCGCCCAAAATCACATTAAAGATGTTTTCTGAAAAATTGTAGAGACGACGGTTGAAATTTTGGATTTTGGATTTTAGATTTTGGATTTTGGATTTGGGATTGAGAATTTCTCCCTCATCTTCCCCTGCTTCCCCTGCTTCCTCTACTCCCTCAAGTTCTTCACTCTCTTGCTGATGATGAGGTGGACTCAAGAATCTGGAACACAGCATTGGCGTCAAGCTGAGAGAAATTACGCCAGAAACCAAGATTGCAACGCTGATAGTAACGGCAAACTCACGGAACAGTCGCCCCAGAATGCCTTCCATGAAAAGTATCGGGATAAATACTGCTACTAAGGAAATGGTCATAGATAAAATGGTGAAGCCAATTTCTCTAGAACCATTTAGGGCTGCTTCCATACGGCTTTCACCCATTTCCATGTGGCGGACAATATTCTCCAGCATGACTACGGCATCATCTACCACGAAACCTACTGAAAGGGTCAACGCCATCAGCGATAGGTTATCGAGGGAGAAGCCCAGTAGCACCATGACCCCAAAAGTCGCTACTATCGAAAGCGGTACTGCCAAACTGGGAATGACTGTAGCAGAGATATTGCGAAGAAATAGAAATATTACTAGCACCACCAGGGCGATGGTGAGCAACAGCGTGAATTGTACATCATCCACCGACTCACGAATTGACTGGGAGCGATCGTAGAGAATATCCATGTTCACAGCCGCCGGAATCTGTGTACGGAAGGTGGGTAGCAGTTTCTTGATTGCATCCACTACTTGAACAGTATTAGTTCCCGGTTGGCGCTGAATTGCCAGAACGATCGCCCGCACGCCAGAATTTGGGATTGAGGATTTTTCCTCTACTCCTTTACTCTCTTTCTTGACAGGAAAATACCAACTCGCAATCTTATCATTTTCCACGCTGTCCAGAACTTGACCCAGTTCTCCTAACTGCACTGGTGCGCCGTTTTGATAAGCTACATTTAGGGAGCGATAGCTGGCGGCATCATTGAGTTGACCGTTTGCTTGAATTGTAGAATTCTGCTGCTTACCGTAAAGTGTCCCGGTAGGTAGATTGACATTTCCATTTGCGATCGCATCAGCTACTTCATCAATTCCTATTCCCTTTACACTCAGTGATTCGGGGTCAAGCTGAATTCGTACCGCGTACTTTTGAGAACCAAAAATCTGCACTTGCGCCACCCCATCTACCATTGATAGACGTTGTGCCAGCAATGTTTCAGCATACTTGTCTACAGTTGACAGGGGCAGAATAGACGAATTGAGGGAGATATAGAGAACTGGCTGATCCGCCGGATTTACCTTTCGGTAAGATGGGGGATTAGGCATATTAGTTGGTAACTGCTTCGCTCCCTTAGAAATAGCAGACTGCACATCCTGGGCTGCGCCATCGATATCCCGATTTAGGTCAAATTGCAGCGTCAGCTGTGTGGTACCCAAAGAACTGGTAGAGTTCATCGAACTCAATCCCGCGATGCTAGAAAACTGCTGCTCTAAGGGGGTTGCAACTGAGGCAGCCATCGTTTCTGGGCTAGCTCCGGGTAGGTTAGCTGTTACCTGGAGTGTTGGATAATCCACATTGGGCAGATCGCTAACGGGTAGCTGTTGGTAACTGAGCAGCCCAAATATCAAAATGCCAACCATAACTAGGGTTGTCATGATTGGACGCCGGATAAATAGCTCGGAAATGTTCATCGCCTTCCCTTGAATGAGTTCTGAGTGCTGTTAGCGGTAGCGGATAGCTAGGGTTTCGCCCGTGCTGAGTTAAAAATTAGAAATTTTTCCCACTCCCTACTCCCTACTCCCCACTCCCCCTGTGCTTCCTACTTCCGGTTTAACCTCGACTGTGGCACCAGCCACTAGGTTGAATTGTCCATCAGTGACTACTTGTTCACCTGGTTTCAACCCTTGCTTAATCACCGTTTCGTTCTCAACGATGTCGCCGACGGTAATTAAACGCATTTCTGCTGTTTTGTCAGGTTTGACTACATACACAAACTGCCCTTTTTGTCCACTCTGTACCGCCTGAGAAGGCACAGTAATCGCATTTGGTTCTTCGCTCAGTTTGAGTACTACATTCACAAACTGCCCTGGAAACAGGCGTTCGTCAGCGTTGGCAAAAGTACCCTTAAGTTGAATAGTGCCTGTTTGGGTATTGACTCCACTATCGACAAAAGTGAGTTCGCCTCGTACCGGATGCCCTGCATCTTTAGGAGGTAAAGCATCGACTTTTAACTTGCCGTTATTAGCACTGTATTTTTTGATGTCTGGCAGCAGTCGCTGGGGAATGGAAAAGTTGACGTAAATCGGGCGAATTTGGCTGATTGTAATTAGCGGATCATCGCTATTCGCCTGTACCAAATTACCTTGATTTAGCTTCAGGCTACTTGTACGTCCGGCAATTGGTGCGTAGATGGAACTGTAAGAAAGCTGAACTTTGGCATTGTCGATCGCAGCTTCATCTGATGCTACTGCTGCCTGAGCATTTTGGACATCTGCTTGGGCTGCCGCCACCCCTGCCTGAGCATTCGCCACTCCGCCTTGATCTGCGTTCACCGTCGCCTGTTGAGCATCAGCACTGGTTTGATACTGTTCCGCCTGTTCTTTACTGATTGCCCCTTGCTTGAGCAAACAACCATATTGCTATAGCAAGGGCGATGTCTAGGGTGTTTGTGTTTCTTACGTAACCAAAAGAAAAGTGTGAAATCAACCCAGCCATGAGATCCATTAACACCGCACTCAAGGATTGGAGAATTTTTGAGAACAAAGGTCATGTGATTGATCTGTTCTTTGGAGGCAGAAGCAGTAATGTCTGCGATCGCAAATTTCTTGGTTACAAACGCTATAGCAATTAGTAATAGCCTTTAGCAAGAGGAAAAGACGACACATTAATAGCGCATAAATCAAAATATTTTTACGTAAATTTATCAGTAAATAATGTGAAGAATATGCAAAGATGTGTCTGGAAGCAAAGACATCTAAGTAAATACGGTAGTATATGGTCAGTGTTGGGTTCTTGAGATGTCTGTATTCTCAAATTAAACATTTACGCATAATTGCCCATAAGGAGGGTATAAAAGTATATTTACCAAGCCAGAGTTAACTCTTGACTATTTTCTCTTCTAGTAGGATTTAGGCACTGGCAAAAAACTAAATATAAAGGCTGGATTTTTGATGCTTGTTCACTGAGTTCTAATGGACAAAGATAATTTATTTAGCCTGTAATGACTGATTATTCGGAATTTTCAATACAGACGCTGATGAATTTGTACAATGCTTAAAACTTAGATAGTAAGAGAAATCAAAATCAGTGCTACTACAAGCCATTCTTTAATGGCTGAATTTTCGAGAAATAGTAATATTTCCCAAAGGTGACGGAGAAAAGTATGCCGACAACATCAAATTTTGGGGGGCGTTTCTGCCTGAAAACAGCACTAACGCGACTTAAACATTTTTGAGGCAGAAACAAGGCTGAAACCCATGCAAGGCAAGGAAAATACATATCCGCATATAGCTTTTAGGCTCTTTTCTGGCTACTTTTTGTTTAAGTCCCACTAACAGCTCCCTTCAAAACTGAAATTACTAAAAAAATCGATTGAGGTAGGTAAAAATTATGGCAAATATCATTGGAACGAAGGGTAACGATACCCTATTCGGCAGTAGCGACATCTTGACTGGTGGAGGTGGTAACGACATTTACGACTCCAGCGAGTATAGTACTTATACTATCACCGATTTTGGTGGAGTAGGTAAAGGTGTAAACCCCTCAGCAGCAGTCATTGCCGAAGTAGACACCCTAAATTTCGCTTATGGCTTAACTGCTCGAAATCTAGTGCTAACCCAGAATGGCAGCAATCTAGAAATCACTTTCTTGAAAGCAGAGGATAGTCCCAAAGTCATTCTGCAAAACTTTGCTTTAGAAAACCTGGATAACCTAAGCTTATCTACAGGAGCAACTGTCAACTCGGGCAATATCCTGTTTTCTGGGCAAACTACCATTACAGACAGCTTTGATGTGTTCAATGCCAACTCCACTCAAAGTACTATCTTCAATAAGAATACAATCACTTTCCTTAACGACCTGAACAATAATGTTAACGGCTTTGATAACTCAGATGATGTCATCAATGGTCAGGGGGGTGATGATCTTATTGATGGCAAAAGTGGCAATGATTTACTGCGGGGTGGTGCAGGTAATAATACTTTGATTGGTGGTGTGGGCAATGATGCCTTGGATGTTGAATATTCAACAGGCCAGAACATCCTCAACGGTGGCAGTGGTGACGATTACTTGAATGCTGGGGCTTCATCAGGTAATAACCTGCTATCAGGTGGCGATGGCAATGATACTCTCTCCACCTCTTACGTTTCTAAAAACCGTTATATTTATACAGCCTCATCAGGCAATAACACCCTCAACGGTGGCGCTGGTGAAGATTACTTGGATGCTAAGTCTCCAAAAGGCAATAACCTGCTATCAGGTGGCGATGGCAATGATACTCTCTCCACTTCTGGTGTTTTTACTTATAGAGCAGATCCTAATTTTATCTCATCAGGCAATAACACCCTCAACGGTGGCGCTGGTAACGATTACTTGATGGCTGAGGGTTCATCAGGCAATAACCTGCTATCTGGTGGCGATGGCAATGATTATCTTGATATCTCTGGTATTCCCACTTACTACGATCTTATATTATTCTCTTCAGGCAATAATACTCTCAACGGTGGTGCTGGTGACGATACCTTGAGGGCTGAGGATTCAACAGGAAATAACTTCCTCTTTGGGGACGATGGCAATGATTCCTTCTATCTAAATTTAGAGAATCAAACGGTAGATGGGGGTAAGGGTGACGATTTGCTGTCCCTTGATTACAGTTATTACAGCGCTACTACAGCAGGAATTACAACAACTTACAATGCCACTACTAACACTGGCTCAATTAGGTCGGGTACGAATCAGGTTAATTACAAGGATATCGAACAATTAAATATCTCAGGTACAGGTTACAATGACAACATTGTGGGGAACAGTGGCAACGATACGCTCTCCACGGGCTATGCTGGTAATGATACCATAGATGGGGGTGAGGGTGACGATGTACTGTCCGTCAATTACAATGACGTTACAGCGGGAATTACAACGACATTCAATCCTACTACTAACATTGGTTTAATTAAAGCGGGTACGAATCAGGTTAGTTATAAGAATATCGAACGATTAAATATCTCAGGTACAGGTTACAATGACAAAATTGTGGGGAACAGTGGCAACGATACGCTCTCCACGGGCTATGGTGGCAATGATACCATAGATGGGGGTGAGGGTGACGATGTACTGTCCGTCAATTACAACGGTAGTGTGGCGATCGCAACAACTTACAATGCCACTACTAACACTGGCTCAATTAGGTCGGGTACGAATCAGGTTAATTATAAGAATATCGAACGATTAAATATCTTAGGTACAGAATACAATGACAACATTGTGGGGAATAGTGGCAACGATACCCTCTCCGGGGGCGTTGGTAAGGATACTCTAACTGGTGGCGCTGGTAATGATGAATTTGTTTACAAC
Organism: Nostoc sp.; assembly: GCF_036917935.1. Lineage (GTDB taxonomy): Bacteria > Cyanobacteriota > Cyanobacteriia > Cyanobacteriales > Nostocaceae > Nostoc. Next base: position 15,544 of record NZ_JBALEL010000015.1, read on the forward strand.
AACGACTATTACTACAGCAAAAATACTGATACTATTACCGATTTCGGTGGTGTGGGTAAAGGCTCAAATGCCTCAGCAACGCTGATTGCCTCCTTAGACACCTTACAATTTACAAGTTATGATTTCACTGCTCAAAATCTGCAATTAACTCAAAATGGCAACAACTTAGAAATCACTTTTGAAAATCTCCCTAATAGCAAAGTCATTCTGCAAAACTTCAAATTAGAAAACCTGGATAATTTGCCAGCAACTTCTTCACGACCTGCTATTGGCAATATCCTCTTTTATGGTCAAACTAGTGTCACTGACAGTTTTGATGTGTTTGATGCAAATTCCACTCAAACGAACCTGTTCAATAAGAACACTGTTACTTTCCTGAATGACCTCGATAACAATATTACAGGTTTTGCCAACTCTAATGATCTCATCAATGGTCAAGGCGGTAATGACATTATCGACGGATTGAGTGGTAATGACATACTCAGAGGTGGTGCAGGCAATGATTCTCTAATTGGCGGTGCAGGCAATGATTCTCTGATTGGCGGTGCAGGCAATAATATCCTTGACGGAGATGCCGGTGACGATATATTGAATGTTAGCGGTTCAATAGGTAATAACACCTTAAAAGGAGGTGCCGATGACGATCGCTTGAGTGCTAACGCTTCAACAGGCGATAATCTGCTCTCTGGGGGTGATGGCAATGATTCTCTTGACATCTCTGGCAGATACTACTCCTCCTCTGACTACTCGGAAGATTCTCGCTCCACAGGTAATAACACCCTACAAGGAGGTGCAGGTAACGATACCTTATATGGTAGCGGTTCAACAGGCGATAATCTGCTCTCTGGGGGCGATGGCAATGATTCTCTTAACATCTCTGGCTACTACAACTACTACTCCTCCTTTTACTACTCCGAAGATTTTCGCAGCACAGGTAATAACACCCTAGAAGGAGGTGCAGGTAACGATACCTTGTCTGGTAGCGGTTCAACAGGCAATAATCTGCTCTCTGGGGGCGATGGCAATGATTATCTTGACATCTCTGGCAGCGACCCTACTCTTTCCATAGTTAATAACACCCTCAACGGTGGCGCTGGTGACGATACCTTAAATGCTATCGATACAAAAGGTAATAACCTCCTTTCTGGGGGTGATGGCAATGATTCCTTCAATTTAGGCATCACATCCTCAGATGGTGTCCCCTCTGATTTAGCGACTCAAACGGTAAATGGGGGTAATGGTAACGATTTATTGTCTATGTCTCTGTATTACAACTCTATTACAAAAGGAATCGCTTCGACTTTTAATGCTACTACTAACACTGGATCGGTTACGGCAGATACGTATCTAGTTAATTACAACAATATCGAAAGATTAAATATCTCAGGTACAGACTACAATGACTTGATTGTGGGGAGCAACGGCAATGATACTCTGACAGGTGGAAAGGGTAATGACAGCCTAATTGGAGGGAATGGGACTGATACCTTTGTTTTTTATAATTACAATGAAGGTGTTGACAATCTTTATGACTTCAACGCTACTAATGACTTGATTCAGATATCAGCTTTTTCTTTTGCTGGCGGGTTATCAATAGGTTCACTTTCAGCTAATCAGTTTACCCTGGGAACATCTGCAACGACAAGCAATCAACGATTTATCTATGACTTTATTACAGGTGGACTGTACTTTGACCAAGATGGTAGTAAATCTGGGTTTAGTCAGGTAAAATTTGCCCAACTTTTGAGTGGATTGTCACTAACCAACAATAATTTTGTTGTTGCTTAATCGAAATTAGCGCTCTGTTGTCATCAACCGCTACGGTTTGCGAAGTGCTATTTTTAGCATCTCGTATTCCATTGCTGAATGCAAGTCATAATGGATAAGCGATCCGATTGAATTTCAGTAAGAATATAGTCAAAAGTATGGAGACATTTTTTCCATGCGGCTGAGTTGACTCGGTTCTTATGTAATTCTTAGCCATCCCCAAGCGATTCAAGAAATTTTCAGTCAAGATTCTAAATTTGACGTTGGTCGTGGGAATAAAATTGCAGAGCCTCTTAATCCAGAAAGTTTTCTCGGACGGCAGTATTCCCCTTGGGAGTACATACCTTTTGGTGGTGGAAGTCGGCGGTGTTTAGCGCTCTTTTATGTCTCTGGTGAGAGATATAAAAGAGCGCTAAGGCGTGTCATCAATTGTGATGTGCAGTCCGTTACCGCAGGTAACTCTTCTTCTTCCTCTGACACGCTCTCGACAGACTGATGGTCAATTTATCATTAAAATCACAAACATCTACGCAATCTCCAAAAACAGAGATTGAACAGTCAGATCCTTCTGGGTGATACTGAAGTTACGCTGTTCTGCTGTGGCAACGAATGAAACGATCGCTTCACACGCCACAGCCACGGTTAACATCACTAGGTTTCGTGCCAACGGATAATCACAGACATCATCATTAACCTCGGAAGGAACGCGATAAAGGTCATTCCAAATCACTTCTGCATAATCAACCGATAGTCCAGCATGAAGACAAGGTACGCTTAACTTTTCAGCATAATCTTTCACTGCTTGACGTGCCACACTATTGTCAAAGACATCAACAATTAACTGGCTGTCTTGGAGTAATTGAGTTGTATTTGCTGGTGTCAACTCCTTTGTCTTAGCATCAACTTTAGTACCAATTGCTCGATATAAATTGTTCGCCAAAATCTTCGCCTTGAACGCTCCCACATCGGAACGGTAGTAAGGCTGAGTCGAAAGATTGCGCTCCTCAATGCGATCGCGATCTATCACTGTAAGTTTATCAAAACCAGACCGAGCTAAGTTTTCAGCTATGTTAGCTCCTAATGCTCCAGCCCCACAAATGGTTACAGGATAATTTTTTAACTTTATCATCACAGCATTGCTGCGGTAAAGCTGTTCGTGAAAAAAGATACTCATAATAATTCGTAATTAATACTCTTGTTGTTCCATCACACCTACTAAGGATTGCAAGTCAAAATCGCGATCGCGTCCACTCAGACAAATACCAGAACTGACAACAGTCAAATCAGTTTTAGCGATCGCACTACTATGGCGAACACCATCAGCAGTTGTCCAATCGACTGTCCAGTAATCGCTGCGATCGTGGAATTGGTTTAATTCACCGCCACCCATTTGCAAAGCCTTTCTCAGTCGCTTTTCATCCTGTTGAGGTTGAGTAAATCCCTCAATGCGCCGAGTTGCTAATTCATACACTGTGCGGATTTCTGGAGTAATGCCCTTAAACTGTAATTCTTCAGCAGGAATGAGTTGCTTAACAGCAGATTGCAGAGTTTCAACAATTACCGGATCGGTACGGCGATCTACTTCCTCAAACCAGCAAGACTGTCCATTCCATCGGGCAATGATTTGCTCAAAAGCGATACCTTCAGTTACTAGATGCACTGCGATCGGCTTAACTACCTTCAACCGTTGACGCATATCTACTTCATTCACAGGGTATGCTAACCAAGTTTGTCCCCGCAGTTGGTGTGCTAACCGCAGTCGTATTTGGGGAAAGTGTTGCAGGTATTCCGCAACCTGGGGCAAGTCTGCTTCTTCTACAACCGTTGCTGTCTTCTCATCCACAGCCTGAAAAATGCCCCAACCTTCAAATTTACTAGGCTTTGGACTGAAGGTGTAGATCATCCCGGCTACCCATGTGCGAACTCGTCCACCTTTGACACAGGGCGCGAGGAATTGGGTGGTATGTAATTGCGCTTCTGCGATCGCAATTTGGTTGATTAGCTTAAATATGTTAGTCATAACTAATACCAATTTTAAAAAATAAGGCTACCAATGCAACCCTAAAAACCGTGATTAAATGTAACTTTCTTAATTACGAATTAATATAATTCTGCGTGCAAGTTGGTGGAGCATTGCGTGTTCTCAGTTACTAGAGGGACTCCGCTGGTGAGTTGTTACACACTCTTTCAAGGATGGCTACTTTTGAGCCTACCTCCCAGGTTCTTCGTACTCCCCGTTCACACACGCCCACTGTATTGACAGTGTTACCTTTCCTCTCGTACTAGTATGTAGGCTCACACGAGTTGGGGCACGCAGGATATTAATATAATACAACATACTACACAAGAATTTGCCCCTTATCCGGTATATATTACTGCATTTCTAACTTTGCATTACTTCAGTCCAGCTAGATAAAGTAGTTCATCTGCAACAACACGTAGTCCAGGCACTATTTTATCGATATCTTGCTTCTTAGCTAGAAATCTACGGTTATGTGCTGACCGATCTCCTAAATTCTTGATTAGCGGAAGTGCTTGTTTTGCCTCACGACCTAAATTCCATGAATTGTTAGACAAAATCTGGTCTATGAGATTGCGAAGCATCATAAAATCGCCGTTAGTATCCTTAATCTCAGAATCCTTACCATGTGTCTCATAAACTTCTATTATGAGGGTTTCGATGAATCGTCGAATCATTACAGAGCAAGCATCATACCATTGATATTCATAACAACCATTGGCTTGTAAAATGATTTTTTCGATATATCCCCTTGTATTTTGCACAGTAGATAAGGGAAGAACCAGTTCAGTTGTGGGAATAGGATTAGCCGTAAGATTTTCAATGTACGGCAGAATTAAAGAATGACAAACTAGACGCAGTTTTCTGATTGCTTCTGTTCTTTGAGGAAGTTTAGCAGACTCTGATTTCAAAACTGAGATATAGCTCCGAAGTACTGCTAAATCTAGGTTCTGAATCTGATGAGATTCTATAACAAGCAAGATATTTGATTCAAATCTTGATATTTCCAAGATTTCAATATGAAATTTTTCAGCGTAAAAATTTCTTCCAGAAAGGGATTTTTTGCTTCGTAAAGCCTTTTCTGAAATAGCGTATATGCCTTCACAAACCTTCATGAAAGCAATAATTGCTGAACGTAACTCCGCAACATTCATGCTTGTCTATAAATCCATTTATCCTCTTCGTTCTTCTCACGTACAAATAAACCTTCTTTTGTTAGACGAAGTAACTCTCCTGAAATGTGGTTTGACTCAAAGTGATGACCACGTTTAGCTAACTCAGTTCTGATTTCCTTGACTGAATGGTTTTCTGCAAAGAATCCATCATTGAGTATGGCTTTTAACTGTGAACTAGCAGAGTCTTTTTTAGTACGGCTTCCCTTAGATATATTCTCCTCACCACTTGAAAGACTATCTCCATTTTGGAAACTACCGTTGCTTGGAATGCTTTCGGTCTTTCGTTTTCGCTTCTTTCTACGAGCAGTCTGGGTTGGCAGTGCAGGGATCTCAGCAGAACGCAACTCTCTACCTTGTACAGGAGAAGCTTCAACGTCTAACAACTTATTCTGTGCATCAGATATGCTAGCAAGTGACTGATTAATCGTACCTGCAAGGTCTTGTCCAGTTGCTTGATCTCCTTCAAACTCGAAAGAGATTTCTTTTATACTCAGTTTGAATTTGACCTTGGGTGTAGCCATTCTAGTTTTCGGTGAATTACTAAATTTGTTGAGAAAGGCGGTAAAGTATTTTAACAGCTTTAGCTGATATTTATACTTAACATACACACATTTGTCAGTTTTCTACGGAAACTAGAAAGTCTAATTTGTGCCACGAGGGTGCTAAAACATTGTCAATACACCCTCAGATACATTTCTACTTATCATCTCGCACAGGCAATGGCATATCCAGAATCTCCATCAACAAATCCAGACGAGAGGGGCGTGTTAGAAGTGGGACGAGATTCGGCAAGCTGTAGTAATCACCCGCAAAAGTAAACGTATCTACAGGTGCTTGCTGCTGCTTCAATTGACTCTCCACCCAGTCGTAATGACCACCCACACGGACAATCACCACATTGGGCATTATCGCCAACTCCCGGCAGTAATTTTTGTAGACTTCACCGAAGTAAGGAGCCGCATTTTCGCCCTCATCCGTCACTATGATAATCTGGTCAACTACCTGCTTCTTCTTCCGCATTGCTTCCAATGCACAGCCGATGCTAGTACCACCACCAGCGTTAATGTGCTTGAAGGCACGCTCCCAGTCGGTCAACTCCTTGCCTTTTGCCGTAACAGCGTAAGGAATGGTGTCGAAGGCGTAGACAAACAGTTCTGCCTTAGTGATACCAGAGATTAGGGCAGCGAGTTGCAAACCCGTCGCGATCGCATTTTCCATTGAACCAGACTTGTCCACCAGTAAAGCGGTTGGACGAGCGATCGCACCGCGCCGTTTCACCTGTTCGTTTGTCACCTTTTCCAATTGGGCAACTGTGTCTGCGTCAAAATCTCCTGCGTCTGCGGCAATCTGTGCTTTGAATGCTGAGACACGCGTACTCTTAGACGCTGCTTCTAGCTTGGAATCAATCAGCTTCTTGACTTGTGGGTGATCCATTGCACCTCTAGTCTGGAGAGACTTGAGGTTGTTGATCGCTTCTTGAGGAGTCATGCTGTTGATTAACGCCACCAGTACAACAGGTGTGAGTTGCTTGATCGCACCAATTGCGATCGTGTAGGGAATTTTGAACTCCACAATCAGCCGTGCCTGTTCTGCGGCATTTTCTGCCTTAGCAAGCTGCTTCAGCACATTTGCTAAGGAACCCTCTGGAGGAGTATCGCGGAATAGAATCGCATTTGCCCGTTCATTTGGCTTGACGTGCAGTGAAGCATATAAGTGCTTCATTGCTTTACGACCTCGCAAAGCGGCGCGATCGAATAGAGCCGGATTACTCTCCCGTACCTTTAGATAACGCCGTACCGCAGTCCGAGCCGAACGAGGCAGTTTATTCTGCTGCTGCTTCATAAAGTCCACCACACGAGCCACCTGATAGGGAGGAAACTCTTGCAGCATCATAAATCCAGCATCTCGGTGTTCAGTCAAATTGCTAGTTAACAAATGAGCAACAAACACCTCCTTGTGGTCGCGGACATCACCATGACGCTGATACCAGACTGCCAGGTGTCCGTAGAAGATGGGATCGAGTTCAACAATTAACTGATGAATTTCTGTAACTTGCTCTAGCTTGCGGTGAGGACTTGTGAGCAAACTGTTGACTATTTCCAGGCGCAGGTCACGTTCTGCGGTGTTCATTATGAACCTCCTCTAATTGTGATGGATGAGGAGGCAGATGTTGCACGCGGGGCGATCAAGTCACCGCGCAAGTTGTAGAAGCATTGTGATATAAATTGTTCAGACTTATGTAAGCTTCTGCGATCGGGGCACGGCAACAACTGCCAATTGAGAAATTTGATCAGAACTTACGCACTAAAAACCTAAAACCTAGATCCCCCCTAACCCCCCTTAAAAAGGGGGGAACCGGAGTCAAAGTCACTCTTAAAAAGGGTGATTTAGGGGGATAGGCTAAAACACATCTAATTTGCATATTCAAATTTTCTCAATATCTTGTGGGGTGGGCAACATGAGCGCCCTGATTATGCAACTTGAATGGCGAAAAGTGGGGAACTCTAAAAGCCCCCTTTTTAAGGGGGTTGGGGGATCTCTTATGTTCAAAAGCAGAAATAGACTTAATCTTTTTCATCGTTCTCACCTCCATATTGAAATGAAATAAGATCACCTCATGCAAGTCGAAAAAGCTGTTGATTCACACACGGGATTTGAACCCGTAGTTGCTTGATCTTCAGTCAAGTGCCTTACCATTCGGCTAGTATGTAAGCTTTTTAAGTTAGGGCACGAAGTGAAAATTTTAGGTTTTAGAAAGTTGATTTAAAATAAATCGAATTTCTTTCTTGTTACACTGCTGTTTCCTAACAGCGTAAATTATTCGACCTCTATACATTGCCGCAGAACAATGAATTATACCTTTGACAACATCCGTCACATAATGAGTCGGTGGCGGTGGAAAATCTTCAAAGGTAATTAAATACCAAATCTCGTTTAGCTTCTGGTATTGATGATAATTATCAATGATGACAATATCAGTTTGCTTCTGCTTTTGCTTCTGCTTTCGAGGTACTTTCTCGGCTGCACAAAGAATTTCAGTTTCCGGATGGATATAGAAGCGATCGCGATGGCTTACATCTAGCTGAATTCGATACCCTCGATAAGGCTTGCTATAGAAACCACCATCAATTATTTCTACATGCCGTTCAACGTAGTCCCACACATGATCGATAACATGCTGTCCTGCCATTGTACTGGGATCTAGTCGTTGACACAGTTGACTGTAAACGTCATTCCAAGGCTGTCCGACTTTTGAGCGCAAAAACCGCCGCAGAGGGCCGAGATGGTCTGAAAGATACTTAGATTTATTTATTGGTTTAATCAGGTAGGGATTCAACAATCCATCCTGAATTGCATCCTCGGTGATTTTGTATAATTGCTTCTTAAAGCCAGTCACCTTTTTGAGGCTAATTCTCCTCCCCCCGCGAGGACGCTCAATCACAATCTCGCTCAAACGATGTTCGCTCATATCTCACGTTGTTTAAATGCAGTTGTACTAATTGAGTTGTTATTAAACATGAGTTAGCTAACATCATTGAACTCACCTCTGTATTGAGTAAAGGTTATAGATAAATCCGATTTAAATAATTGAAATTCCGCACAAGTTAGCAAAGCAGTTTTCACAATTGCCTATACCAATTTGGCTACGCTCCCATTAAAGGGAGCGACAGGATTTGAACCTGCATTCCGTTGCCGGATGGTGTGTGTAGGCTTTACAAGTTAGGGCGCGGATGAGTAGGAAATTTAACCATAGACAGCTTCAGGGCGGACGATCAAATCACCACTAGGACGGCGATCAATTACGTAAGCAGAGAGGCGATCGCTATTCACATCTAGATGCCGAGCAACCCGCTCCTTCACTGCCAGATCATTCATCCCTGCTGCAATTCCCAATTGTGTTTTTGGCACATCAACAGAACGCCCTTCAAATCGAATATGAACCATTGCAATCACCTCTTCTTTTAATTACGAATTACGAATTGATATTAGTGGATCTGATCGGGATTGAACCGATACCCTCCCTGTGAGAGTTACACTCACACCTCGTGCAAGTTGAAAAAGCTGTGGTTACACCGCAGGAATCGCACCTGCAACTTATCGTTTTAGAGACGATAGCTCTACTATTGAGCTAGTATGTAAGCTTTTTCTGTTAGGGCACAAGTAACATCTAGGAACTCTACCGTTAGAGCTACAGACCCAAGGAAAGCATAATTGCGATGCTCTTATCTTGCTCCCGGAAGTGTTTACAAAACTTCAACCGCAGTCAATAAAGCAGTGGAGCCGTCGGGAATTGTAGGCTTTACCTTCCCGAAGGGTACCCGAATCCTGCAACCGTCCGTTTGTTGGCTTCGGAGCAGTCGAACACCAATCGCGGCCCCAAAAGTTGCATCTATGCAATTGTCAAGGTTCCAAGCCAAGGGGTTTTAGTTTTGCCTTTTGTTGTCGTCTTTATTTTCATACTACATTTGTAGTATGAAATCGACATAATGTCAAGGGGATACTACAAATTTCGTATTCTAATGCGTGTTATGTCATGTTCGCTTAATTACTTATCTGATCTGACTTTTTTCTGACTCTTTTTTTATTTTTCATAAATAATAAATTTAGTTGCTCTTAGACCCTTTTGGCTCTAGGGAGAATTATTTTCTAAAACCCCCTGCCCCCTGTCCCCTGCCTTTCTTCGATCAGTTCTGAATAAGAATTGGCCTTGGTAGCTTAGAATATCGATGATATAAAGGAGACAATAAAAAGTCACAGCAGAGTTGGCATATCATGCTGTATATGCCTTTGAATATCCTTTAAAATGACTGTTGAGGAGCCTAAAGGTCTGATTTATAAAGGATTTTTACTAAAAGACAACCAGAGATTTAGCCTGTAACCGACGCATGACCAATCGAGAGGAATTAATGAAGAACGAGTCAACGTTAGCAAGCAACGCCGACGTAAATTTCCTTCTCGGCGGGGGTGAAATGGGTGCTAGGATGCGAGAATGGGATTGGTCAAAAACGTCCCTTGGCCCAACACAGCAGTGGCCACAGAGTTTGAAGACTGCCGTGCGGATTATGCTAACTTCCCGTCAAGCCATGTTTGTTTGGTGGGGCGAGGAACTGATTAACCTTTACAATGACGCTTACAAGGCTATTATTGGCGGCAAACATCCAGAAGCGCTTGGGCAGCCAGCTTCCTATGTGTGGCGGGAAATATGGGATCAGGTTGGGCCTCGAGCCGAATCAGCGATGCTGAAGAATGAGGGCACTTACGACGAAGCCCTGCTGCTAATTATGGAGCGCAATGGCTACCCGGAGGAAACCTATTATACTTTTTCATATAGCCCGGTTCCTAATGACCAGGGCGACACAGGTGGGATCATCTGCGCCAATACAGACGACACACAGCGGATTATCGGTGAGCGTCAGTTGGCACTTTTGCGCGAACTAGCGGCGAGGACGGCAGACGCGCGGACATTCGATCAAGCCTGTACGTTGAGTGCGAGTTGTCTGGAGAGCAACCCTTACGATCTCCCTTTCGCAATGATTTATCTGGTTGATCCTGATAAGCAGGAAGTTTTTCTGGCTGGAACGTGCCGTATCGGGCAAAACCACGTAGCAGTTCCGGAAACAGTGGCTCTCGATGCTGATGGGGTTTGGCCCTTTGCGGAAGTGATCAAAACGCATCGAGCAAAACTGATTTCTGATTTGGAAGTGTCTTTTAGTAGTTTACCTTGTGGTGTTTGGCAGCGATCGCCTCATCAAGCGATCGCAATACCCATTGCCCCATCAGGTCAAACGGGAAAAGCTGGTATATTGATTGCGGGTTTGAACCCCTTCAGGCTATTCGACGACAATTATAAAGGATTCATCGATTTAGTTGCGGCTCAAATTGCAGCCAGCATCGCTAACGCCCAAGCTTACGAGGAAGAACGCAAACGCGCTGAAGCCTTGGCAGAAATTGATCGTGCGAAAACGGTCTTTTTTAGTAACGTCAGCCATGAGTTCCGTACCCCACTTACCCTGATGTTGGGGCCATTAGAGGAAACCTTAACCAATTGTGCCACCCTGCTTCCAGCTAAAGAACGAGAGCAGCTAGAAATGGTGCAACGTAACGGACTTCGGCTGCTGAAACTGGTTAACAGCTTGCTAGATTTTTCGCGCATTGAAGCCGGACGGGTTCAAGCCTCTTATGAACCCACCAACCTTGCTACCTTCACCGCCGAACTAGCTAGTGTATTTCGTTCAGCAGTAGAACGGGCAGGAATGCAGTTATCAGTCAATTGTCCTTCCCTTCCAGCACCAGTATATGTAGATCGAGAGATGTGGGAAAAGATTGTTCTTAACCTGCTCTCGAATGCCTTCAAGTTCACGATGGCCGGAGAAATTGCGGTCAGTTTGCAGTGGTCAAATGACCATATTGAGTTCGCAGTCAAAGACACCGGAATCGGTATCGCAGGCGAAGAAATCCCCCACCTTTTTGAACGATTCCACCGCGTCAAAGGGGCGCAAGGACGAACTTTTGAAGGGTCAGGAATTGGATTGTCACTGGTGCAAGAATTGGTGCAAATGCATAGTGGAACAGTTCATGTTACCAGTGTTCTCGGAGCAGGCAGTTGCTTTACTGTGTCAATTCCAACAGGATATGCTCATTTGCCTCCAAACCGAATTAGTGCCTCTCGAACTTTAGCTTCAACCGCATTAGGTGCAACACCCTATCTAGAAGAAGCCCTGCGTTGGCTACCGGAAGAAGGGAACAGGGAACAGGGAACAGGGAACGGGGAAGAATCTTACTTATCACCTATTACCTATCACCTGTCACCCTCTCTCCCCCGAATTCTCCTGGCTGACGATAACTCAGATATGCGCGATTATATCAAGCGGCTATTAAGTCAGCAGTATGAGGTGGAATCAGTACCGGACGGTTTAGCTGCTTTGGATTCTGCTCGTGGGTGTGTCCCAGACTTGGTATTGACAGATGTGATGATGCCTGGATTAGATGGCTTTGGATTGCTGCGAGAATTACGAGCCCATCCCCAGACGCAAAAAGTTCCAATCATCCTGTTATCAGCACGGGCGGGGGAAGAAGCACGGGTAGAAGGGTTAGAAGCGGGAGCCGATGATTATCTGATTAAACCTTTCTCTGCCCGTGAATTGTTGGCGCGAGTAGAAGCAGCCCTAAAAATGGCTCGTCTGCGCCGGGAGGCAATGGAACGCGAGCAAGGGCTGCGAATTGAAGCTGAGGTTGCCAAAGCACACCTAGAGACTGTCATAGCTGGCATCCAAGACCAGTTCTTTGTATTGGATCGAGAGTGGCGTTATAGCTTTGTCAATGAACGGGTAGTAAAAGTTGTTGGTATCCAAAAGGAAGAGTTGCTGGGTAGGATCATTTGGGAAGTTTTTCCCGATGTGGTTAAAAGTGAGTTTTATACCGAGGTTCATCGGGCGATTGCACAAAACACCGTTATTCAGTTTGAATACTTTTACCCGGCTTGGCAGCGCTGGTTTGAGAATCGCGTCTACCCCAATACTTTTGGAGTAAGCATTTTTGTTACAGAGATTAGCGATCGCAAACAGGCAGAAAAAGCCCTTCGTGAAAGCGAAGAAAAGTTCCGCAACATGGCTGACAATGCCCCCTTCATGGTTTGGGTAACAGACACCAATAGCTACTGCACCTACCTCAGTCAAAGCTGGTACGACTTTACAGGTCAGAGCCAGGAAATGGGTCTAAGATTTGGCTGGTTGAATGCTGTGCATCCAGAGGACTACAATGATGCCAGAAATGTTTTTCTTGAAGCTACTAGCAGCTGCTCGGCTTTCCGTTTAGAGTACCGCTTGCGGCGCAAAGACGGCGAGTATCGCTCTTGCATCGATGCGGCTAATCCCTGGTTTGGCGTGGACGGTGAGTTTAAAGGTTATATCGGCTCAGTGATTGACATTACAGAACGCAAAGTCGCAGAAGCCGAACGCGATCGCCTCCTAGAACTTGAGCAAGCTGCCAGAACTGAAGCCGAAACAGCCAACCGGATTAAAGATGAGTTTCTGGCGGTGCTTTCCCATGAATTGCGATCGCCTCTCAATCCCATTCTTGGTTGGGCGAGACTCTTGCAGACTCGTGAGTTTGGCGCAGCAGAATTCAAGAAAGCGATCGCAACCATCGAGCGAAATGCTAAATTACAAGCTCAACTAATTGAAGATTTGCTCGATGTCTCTCGGATCTTACAAGGCAAGCTCAACCTGAAGATGTTTCCTGTCAACCTAGTGCAAGTGATTGAGGGGGGATTGGAAACAGTACGTTTGGCAGCAGAAGCTAAAAATATTCAAATTCAAACGATGCTAGATGCTTCTTTAGGCTACGTTTTGGGTGATTCCGGTCGTTTACAACAAGTTGTCTGGAATCTCTTATCGAATGCCGTTAAATTCACTCCCGAAGGAGGAAAAATTGATATTCAACTGGAGCGTGTTGACGCTCAAGCTCAGATTACCGTCAGCGACACAGGTAAGGGAATCAACCCGGACTTTCTCCCTTATGTGTTTGAATATTTTCGTCAGGCTGACGGCACGACAACCCGAAAATTTGGTGGCTTGGGGTTAGGGTTAGCAATTGTCCGTCATTTGATCGAATTACATGGCGGCACAATTTGGGCAGAAAGTTTAGGTGAAGGGCAAGGAGCTATTTTCAGAGTCAGGATACCGCTAATTAAAAAAGATTTAACCCCAAAACAACTCATCAATATTGCTGCATTAAATCCTTCTCCTTCAACTGAAATCCTTGCAGGCATCCAAATCTTAGTAGTGGATGACGACGATGATACCCGTGACTTCCACACATTTGTGCTAGAACAGGCTGGAGCAATGGTGACAGCAGTTACATCAGCAAAAGAAGCACTGCAAGTCTTAGCAGAGTCAGAACCAGATATTCTGCTCAGTGATATTGGGATGCCAGAGACAGATGGCTATATGCTGATGCGCCAAGTTAAGGCATTGCAGGCCAAACAAACCAAACAAATTCCGGCGATCGCTTTAACTGCTTATGCCGGAGAAATCAATCAGCAACAAGCACTTGAATCAGGGTTTCAAAAGCATTTGTCCAAACCCGTCGAACCGGAGGAGTTAGTCAAGGCAATTGCAACTCTGATTGGCAAGAGTGGGAATGGCTGAGTGTTTGGTTGCTATGCATAAACCGCATGAAGAGTGCTGAGTTAAAAGACTGAGTACTTTTATCTCATAATAGGAATACACGGGATGCGGGAAACGAGCGGCAATAAAGCGCCGTGGTATTTTAACTAATTTTGAGGCTCACAGAATACAGGGTATACAGCAGTTTACAACTTCAAATATCCTCTAAAAGAGGAGATACGGTATTAACTGGTTTCAAAGATTTTGTTGTTTCTTGAGGGTAGGTTGATTCTGAAAAAATATACAGCAGATTGCAACATAGTGAGGTACAGATAATCGTAGGGGCACAACATGTTGTGCCCCTACCCGTGTACTTCATTTACCTGAAATACGCTGTATATAGCAGTTGCCAGGTAGCGGTTGACATCAGCTAATCAGAAAACACTAACACCAAGAGACTTTCAAGCCTGTTCCCTGGTATATTTACTCTGAATGAATCCAGCTAAAAGTTCCTCCTAATGGGAGCTATGAAGATTCAATATCCCAAATTTAAAAAGGTCTAGAGCAAGCGAATTTCAACGCGAGAATAATTCTTTAATCCCAAATCTGAAATTAAATGACTTGCCCCTGACTTGATTGCTGGGGTCAATCTAAAATCTAAAATCTAAAATCTAAAATCTAAAATTGTCTGACTCAGCTAAATTATTCAGTTGACTTAACTCATCAAATCTTCATGTATTTGAAGTGTAGTTTATCTTTTACAGTAAGAAGAGTGGGAATAATAGACTAAATCGGATTAAGCACATTAATTAGCCATGAGCCAAATACGTCCTATCTCCAAAACCTGTGCTTGTCGCAATGTTGCACGCTGCCGGACTAAGGAGGCAGGTAGGCTCTTTTTCTGGTTCCCCGTTCCACATACTCTGCAAAAAGTCACCTCCTACCTACAGCAGTTTACTCTTAAGTATGAACTGATGCACGAGCGACCAGGTTTGAGTTTGGACTGTAAACCCGGACAGTCCCTAGAAATTGCCCGTAACCTGGCCAAACTACTTGCACCGAGAGAATTAAAAGAGACGCAAGTCCTTTTCATTCGAGGCGCTATTCAACCTGAAATCCAGGATTTTAGTGACATCGCCTCATTACAACGCTTCATTAAGTTAAACCAATCCGACTGGCTGGTTGAAATGCTGGAAACAGAACGATTCACCACTTACTTCCAACCAATTGTCTCAATTAAGGATACATCGCAGATTTTTGGATATGAATCGCTCTTGCGGGGACTGGATGAACAAGGCAATTTAATGCTACCGAAACCAATTCTGGAGTTAGCAACCGAAGCCGGACTCATACCACAACTCGACCAAATTGCTCGCCTCAGCGCAATCACTCAAGTCAGTCGCCATCAAGTAAGTGGACACATCTTCATCAATTTTGCACTAACGTCACTTTATGATCCAGCTTTTTGCCTACGTAGCACGGTAGAGGCAATTGATGCTGCCGGCATTTCCCACGATCGAGTTGTTTTTGAAGTCGTGGAATCAGACAAACCTCAAGATTTAGACCATTTGAAGGCAGTGCTGCAATACTACCGGAATACTGGGTTTTTAGTCGCCCTTGATGACCTGGGTTCTGGCTATTCCAGCCTAAACTTGCTGCATCAGTTACGTCCAGACTTTATCAAGCTGGATATGGAGTTAATTCGAGATGTGCATCAAGACCTTTACAAAGCTTCGATTACCGAGAAGCTTCTAGAGATTACTCAAAAGTTAAATATCCAGACCGTTGCTGAAGGAATTGAGTGCATTGAGGAACTGAATTGGCTGCGAGAACGAGGTGCAAATCTTGCTCAAGGCTATTTGATTGCTAAACCTAGTGCAGTGCCTGTGACTACAACCCCTCACTTTAATGCCATCGCATTAACTGTAGCATCGGCAAATTCTCAGCTGGTTGAGCGGCAGGTTCCACACCAAAGCGATTCTGAGCGAATTGTCACGGCTGTGACACAGCGTATTCGCCAATCGTTGGAGTTAGACGAGATTTTGCAAACCACGGTAGATGAGGTGCGACAACTGTTTGACTTAGACCGAGTGGTGATCTACCAGTTTAAGCCAGACTGGAGTGGTTTAGTTGCTGTAGAATCCTTAGCAGAAGGGTGCATATCCATTTTGGGATTTCACGTCATGGATACGTGCTTTAAATCCACGCGAGCAACTTACTACCAACAAGGCAATACTAAAGCGATTGAAGATACTCAAGCTGCGGGACTATCGCCGTGTCATGTTGACCTCCTCCGAAGTTTGCAAATCCGGGCAAACCTTATAGTCCCCATTTTGCAGCAAGAGCGTTTGTGGGGACTATTGATTGCTCACCAATGCCGTCACGCCAGACAATGGCAGCAATCTGAGATTAACTTGTTTAACCAGTTAGCAGGTCAAGCTGCGATCGCTATTCAGCAATCAGAACTTTACCACCAATTACAACAAGCAAACCAGGAATTACAGCGTCTTGCCTCTTCCGATGGTCTAACCCAAGTGGCTAATCGACGCTGCTTTGATGACACATTCAACGCAGAGTGGCAACGGTTGGCACGAGAGCAAGGCTCACTATCTTTGATTTTGTGTGATGTCGATTACTTTAAGCTTTACAACGATACCTATGGGCATCTGGCAGGAGATGATGCACTCAGACAGGTTGCTAAGGTAATCTCTCAAACAGTTAAACACCCTGCTGATTTAGTTGCTCGTTATGGTGGAGAAGAGTTTGCAGTCATTTTGCCGAATACTGATATGGAAGAGGCCATTGCAGTTGCAAGAGATATTCAGACTAATGTTAGTGCATTACAAATGCCTCATTCCCATTCTCAGGTCAGTGAATTCATTACCCTAAGTCTTGGTGTGGCAACCATCACTCCTCATAGCCAATTATCTCCTGCAACCTTAATTGCTGCTGCTGACCAAGGACTCTACGAGGCAAAAGCACAAGGAAGAAATTGTGTGGTGCAGATGGATTGTGAGGATATTGATGCTAGATAAGCTGATGCGCTTTTAAGTTGCATAGTTCAAACCGTTTAAACCCGAATCACCCCACTTTGCCGAAGCTACGCTTTGTCTCCCAGGAGATTCAGGGGTGGGGTGCAATGACTGTGAGCATCACAACTAATTATGCGGACATGAGATGAAGCGGTAATCATCCATTAGCATCGCTTGGAGTCGGTGAAGGTGATACGAAAAGTTAACATGTGAATAAAATGTTAATAGCTTGACAAGTTGTGATTATATGAAATAATTATCATCTATCTATAGAGATTTCTTAATATTCTCAATAGGTTTTGACAATACAACCGTTAAAATACTTCAGTTTTATGCTCAGACATGAATATATTAATCATTTTGGCTGAAATCAGCCTTGTAATCTTGGTTTTTTTATTAATAAACTGGCTTTTAGGCAAGTTATTCAAGCTATTTACTAAGATATCTATACTTAAAAGCGAAGATAGAAGTATCAAAACCCTCCGCCGAAATATCACAGGGTTATTGTTACTTACTTGTTTGGTGTCGTGTATTCTGATTGTGGGTACTAATGGTTATCTAGTTTATCGCGGCGAAAACCTTCAGCAATACATCCTCTTATTGATTGAGCGTATTCCATCAATATTTTGGGTGACACTAGGAATTGGCATAGCTCAGAGCATTGGCACTTTGATTTTAGCAGCGATCGCACTGAAATTTCTCAAATATTGGCTGAAGGTAGCGAGTACTCGCGCCAAGAACTTAGAAAAAAATACTGCCGACGATAAAAGTATTGATGCTTTCTTTAGCGCCCTCTATCACAGAATCAGCGGTGGAATTCCCGTTTGTGCTGAAAGTACCGAAGGTTAATTTAGCACTTTTTTTTAACAACAAAGAACTCAAGAGTGATTCAATTTGGGATTTTTCCGGAAATCGAAAATCCCAAATAGGCAGAGCAACTTATTTTAAATTGCAATACTTGAAGTAGGCACTAATGAATTATACTCTGATCGCCCAAGCCGCACAATCTGCATCAAAAGCTTCTGTAGTACCACCACCTCCAACTTTTCCAACAGGCGCACAAATTAGCTCTTCCTTTTATACATTCGGCGCATCCATAGTTGTGGCATTTGTACTCTATATATTATTGTTCTATTTACTGCGATCGTTTCTTCGCCGCACAGAAAAAGATACAGCCCTGTTCATCCTTGGGATCTTACAAATCCCGGCGATCGCTATTTTTATCCTGGCGAGTTTAAAACTCTCTCTGACTCAACTAGGAACAGGGGGAATTATTAATTTGATTGATCGAGGACTCACGGCTTTTTTAATTCTTGCTTTCACTTACGGCATAACTTTGTTGTTTACAGAAGCAGCAGTCTACTACTTAAAAGACTACGCCCGAAAAACTGAGGCTGTCTGGGATGACGTATTAATTCCACTCTTACAAAATTTTATCCCAATCATCACTTACCTAATTGGAATATCTCTATTTTTCAGCACCATTGGGGTTGATTTAACAGGAATTGGGTTAGCAATAGGTAGCATCACTGTAGTTTTGGGATTGGCAGTAAAAGATATTTTAAGCGATTTTTTCAGTGGGTTGGTTTTGTTAGTTGATACACCCTTTAGATTTGGAGATGTGATTTCCATGCCAGATGGTTCAATTGCAATTATTAAACACATTGGCATCCGGGTGACAAAACTATATCTGATTAACGAGCATTGCGAGGTGTATACACCAAACACGACTTTGGGAGGTCAAAACATAGTCAATCTCAGTCGTCCGACAACTCACTACGCTTATACAATTAAAGTGTCAGTTAGAGTTGATGCTGATGCAGTGGTAGCAACAAACATTCTGCAACAAATTATCGTCGGTCATCCAGACATATTAGGTGATCTTGATGAAAAACTTCAATATTTAGACAGTTTTGCTGCATTGAGAGAACCCAAGGATGATAAACTGTCAAAAAAAGAAGCCGGACGGCTGCGTTTATTAGTTGAAAAAGATGTGAACGGGCAACTGCAAAAAATTGAGCAAGCATTTGAAGATTTTGTTAGAGAAGTTAAGAAGCTAGAAAAGGGTGGATTGAATCCAGAAGAACTGAAAACTCTCCAGAAAAACTATCTAGAAATAGTGAACATTGTGGGGCTGGTAGTGATCACAGAACGCAAGGGGAAACGTCTGCGATCGCGCCTAGAAGAACAAGAGCAGACTGAGAAACCAACTCTGATTGGCTTGATTCGCCAATGGTATCAAGCTTGGCTAAAAGATCCTGATTTAGTAGTTGAAGACCAACATCTTTTACCAGATGAATGGGAGCAAAAAATTGACCTTCTAAAAATTAAACTGAATAAACTATTTCAAAAAATCGCAAATCCCGGAGTAGATGAAAGTAGATTAGATGACTATTCCTTAAAATTTGTCGAATGGCTACATGATAGTTTTAAAGAGTCTAATACTGCCTGGAAAGAGCCACAAGTTCAGCTAACTGATATCCAAGGCTCTGGTATGCAATTTTCTGTGCGCTTCTACGTTGATAATATTCAGTTAGAACACTGGCGACGTGGAAACCGCGTCCAAAATGAGGTGCGTCGAGAGATGGTAAGGCGGTTAAGACAAGCTTATATATACACACTAGGATGATGAATTTCAGGTATCAAAAAAATACCAATTCGATAATGTAAAGACGTTGCAGTGCAACGTCTTTACTGTGGGTTGTAGAACCCGAACATCTGGAAGAGTTGTATCAGCCTTGATATGACATCGGCAAGAAATTTCAAAGTTCGCAAAAATCGTGTTTATTTATACAACAAAACAGTAGTGATTGTTATAGTCTTGAAAAGCCCTTTACTTTTATACTTTTGGCGAAACTTCACCGCCAAAAAAGCACCAGAGCGATAGGAAATTACCTGTGACCAAATGCGATTGATACTTATCAAATGCAAACTTGGTTAAGTTGAACATATCCTTGTCAGCAGCATAGGTGAGTTCCTACGCCCTGGTTATTTCTTTTAATTATTTGGGGTCAACCCAAGATTGATGGTCGCCTAATCATTAGGCAAAACAGTTCCGTTAGCGGATAGCTAGGGTTTAGCCCGTGAGGAGTTCTGAGTAAAGAAGTCAGATTCCCCACTTCTTTACTCAGCACTACTACTCCCCCAGTTCCTAGTCTCTAGTCACCATCAGCCTAACCAATTAATTTCTGCCAGCTAGCAGGCCCGACAATCCCATCGGCATCTAAACCATTTTGCTTTTGAAAGTTCTTAACTATAACCTCTGTTTGCGGGCCGTAGACGCCATCATTATCAACACCTAAACGGTATTGCAAGTATCTGACAACTGCACCACCGGCATGGTTTGGTCTGATAATTCGTTTTGCCAAAATTAGATTTATGGCATTCCATGTAGTGTCATCAGCAATTCCAGTTGGCTGAACTCCGACAATAGTCTGAAATGTTTCTACGGCAGATTTGGTGTTACCCCCAGTGAAACCATCTTCCACTAACCCCTTAGCATTTTTATCGGTTATTTTTAGTCTATTTAAGGCTTTTTGCAGTCTGAGAATAGTTGTATCTATGTTCTCCTCTTCATCTGGTACAGGGTTAACAGGAGTACTTGACACTTTACCAGTTAAGCCTTTGACGATCGCATTAGCTATTGCTTCCGGATTATAAAGATTCATATCTTTTTGCGAATCGATGAAGCAACCTTCTACCAGAATCGCAGGCATATCTGTATTTTTCAGAACATACAAGTGGGAACCACTCTTAACGCCGCGACTAAAAAATCCTAATTTGACGATTTCATCTAATACAGGTTTAGCGATTTTTCTTCCTGTATCACTAGTTGCAAATACTTCTGTGCCGTTCGCTTGTCCGTTAAAGCAGTTAAAATGAATCGAGACGTAAATATCTACTTTGCTCCCGTTAGCTGTAGAACATCTCTTTGAGAGTGAGTCACGTACTGTACTAGCACTACTTGGTCTACATACTACGACTTCGTTTCCCAAAGCTCTTAACTTGGCTATAACTCTATTACCTACATCTAGAGTTAAATTATCCTCAAATTTAATCCCCCTGGCTCCTGTATCTGGTGGACAATTGTGCCCGCTATCAATTCCAAATTTCATGATTTAATCCTCAACTAACTTATTTTTACACTAGTTCAAAACTCTTCCAATTGACAGAGGTAAAGTTTTGTTAATAAATTTGTTGGAGTACTTGTTAGCAATGTCCGTATTATTTTAAGCATGACTACGCTGGGAGACAAAATAAGTTTTTGTGCGAACCTGAACAGCAAATTTCATGTGTAAAATCCACTAATTCAAAGGTATATTGTAACTAAAAACACAACTATTATAAGTTATCAAAATCGGAAATAACAAGTTAATTTTTGCTAGGAAGCGTTACAGGAATCAAAAGAGTTCAATGAGGGACTGTATTTGACTCAGCACATCGCAACTGTTTTGAAATCAAAATATCCGAAAGGCAGTGGTGATAGTGAAGCCTTAACTACCTCAAGCAATTACTGACCGGAATCTGTGGGTAGATATTTAACAATCAGCGTGGAAGCACGTTTAAAATTTAAGTAAAGAAATATTTCGTAGCTTACAGGCATGAAACGCATCGTCTTGGTTGCTGGGTTTGAATCGTTTAACGCTGACTTGTACAGGAAAGCAGCCTTTTTGGCGAACTCTCGCTGTCCTGAGTTGGATATTCGGGTATTTAGCGATCGCGATCTTACCAACAAACGCACTGAGGTAGAAACAGCACTTAATGGCGCTGATGTGTTTTTCGGTAGCCTACTATTTGATTATGACCAAGTTGTGTGGCTTTGCGATCGCATTGCCCAAATTCCCATCCGCCTGGTGTTTGAGTCAGCCTTGGAATTGATGAGTTTAACCAAGCTGGGTATTTTTGCCATTGGCGACAACCCCAAAGGAATGCCCAAACCAGTTAAATTCATCCTCGACAAATTTAGCAACGGACGAGAAGAAGACAAACTCGCTGGTTACATCAGCTTCTTAAAAATTGGCCCCAAACTACTGAAATATGTACCAGTGCAAAAAGTCCAAGACTTACGCAACTGGTTAATTATCTATGGTTACTGGAATGCTGGCGGTTCAGAAAACGTCGCTTCATTATTCTGGATACTGGCAGAAAAATACTTGGGTTTAAAAGTCGGCGACATTCCCCCGCTAGTCGAAACCCCCAATATCGGATTACTCCATCCCGACTATCAAGGGTTTTTTGAATCGCCCCGTGAGTATCTGGAATGGTATCAGAAGATCCCCCCTAGCCCCCCTTACAAAGGGGGGAATATTAGCGCCCCTTACAAAGGGGGGAATATTAGCGCCCCTTACAAAGGGGGGAATATTAGCCCCCCTTACAAAGGGGGGAATATTAGCCCCCCTTACAAAGGGGGGTTGGGGGGATCTAATGGTACAAAACCCATTGTGGGAATTCTTCTCTACCGAAAACACGTCATCACCAAACAGCCTTACATTCCCCAACTAATTCGCAGTTTTGAAAAAGCCGGGTTAACTCCTTTACCTATTTTCATCAACGGCGTGGAAGGACACGTAGCGGTACGAGATTTAATGACTACCGACTATGAAATTCAGCAACGACAACTAGGTAATATCGAGACTCCCTCACTATCTAGTGAAGCAGTTAAAGTAGATGCGATCGTTTCGACAATTGGCTTTCCTCTGGTGGGTGGCCCGGCTGGTTCAATGGAAGCAGGGCGTCAAGTGGAAGTAGCCAAGCGCATCCTCACTGCCAAGAATGTACCTTATATGATTGCCGCACCACTATTAATTCAAGATATTTCCTCGTGGACGCGCCAAGGTGTGGGCGGATTACAAAGTGTCGTGTTGTATGCGTTACCAGAATTGGATGGGGCTATTGATACCGTTCCCCTTGGTGGTTTGGTGGGCGAAAATATTTATCTGGTTCCCGAACGGGTGCAGCGATTAATTGGTAGAGTGAAAAGTTGGGTGGCTTTGCGGCAAAAACCTGCATCGGAACGCAAGATTGCGATTATTTTGTATGGGTTTCCTCCAGGTTATGGTGCTGTGGGGACAGCTGCATTATTAAATGTGCCGCGTAGTCTGCTGAAGTTTCTCCACGCACTTAAAGAACAAGGTTATACCGTGGGAGATTTACCTGATGATGGAGAAGAATTGATTCGCTGGGTAAAAGAAGCGGATGAAACTAATCCTCTTGTGGGGCAGTCGTCTCGCCTGCCCCTAGATAATGGCGGGCAAGATGCCCACCCCACAAGTAGTGTAAATGTTCGCACATTAGAAAAATGGTTGGGATATCTGCAAACCTCCCGCATTGAAAAACAATGGAAATCTCTAACGGGGACTGGAATTAAAACTTATGGGGATGAATTCCAAATTGGCGGTGTGCAATTAGGAAATGTGTGGATAGGTGTACAACCACCTTTGGGTATACAAGGCGACCCGATGCGGTTAATGTTTGAACGAGATTTAACGCCCCATCCCCAATATGCTGCTTATTATAAATGGTTACAAAATGAGTTTCAAGCTGATGCTTTAGTTCACTTTGGAATGCATGGGACGGTGGAATGGTTGCCTGGTTCCCCTTTGGGTAATACGGGTTATTCTTGGTCGGATATTCTGTTAGGAAATTTGCCTAATCTATATATATATGCGGCGAATAATCCTTCGGAATCGATGTTGGCAAAACGTCGTGGTTATGGTGTGTTAATTTCTCATAATGTACCGCCTTATGGTCGTGCAGGTTTGTATAAGGAATTGGTGGCATTGCGAGATTTGATTTCAGAGTATCGGGAAGATCCGCAAAAGAATTATGTCTTGAAGGAAGGGATTTGTAAAAAAATTGTGGACTCTGGTTTAGATGCAGATTGTCCGTTTGAGGATGCTAAACGGTTGGGGATTGCGTTTACTCCTGAAAATATTCGGATGTTTAGCAGTCATGCTTTTGATGATTATTTGGTGGAGTTGTATGAATATTTGCAGGTTTTAGAAAATCGGTTGTTTTCTTCTGGGTTACATACTTTGGGGGAAGCACCAAATGAGGAGGAATTGGCGTCGTATTTGGAGGCTTATTTTGGGGAGGAAAATGAACCACATAGAGAGGAAGAAAAGCTAATTACAGATTTGTTGATGCAATCTACGGATGAGTTAACGAATTTGTTAAGGGGGTTGAATGGGGAATATATTCCGCCTGCGCCTGGTGGGGATTTGTTGCGGGATGGGGCTGGTGTGTTACCGACAGGGAGAAATATTCATGCTTTAGATCCTTATCGGATGCCTTCACCTGCTGCATACCAACGGGGACGGGAAATTGCTCAAAAAATTATCGCCCAGCATTTGGATGAATGTGGCAAATATCCGGAAACGGTGGCGGTGATGTTATGGGGATTGGATGCGATTAAAACTAAGGGTGAATCTTTGGGGATTCTGTTGGAATTGGTGGGGGCTGAACCTGTTAAGGAAGGAACTGGTAGGGTTGTTCGTTATGAGTTGAAGCCGTTGGCGGAAGTTGGACATCCCCGTATTGATGTGTTGGGTAATTTGTCTGGCATTTTTCGGGATAGTTTTGTAAATATCATCGAATTGTTGGATGATTTATTTCAACGGGCGGCTGATGCTGATGAACCGGATGATCAGAATTT
This sequence comes from Nostoc sp., assembly GCF_036917935.1. Lineage (GTDB taxonomy): Bacteria > Cyanobacteriota > Cyanobacteriia > Cyanobacteriales > Nostocaceae > Nostoc. The sequence goes on from NZ_JBALEL010000015.1 coordinate 40,299, forward strand.
TATTAGAAGACATGCTTTAGCTTTAAAAGCCCAAGGTGTGGAAAATGTATCGGCGAGATTGTTTTCTAATCCGGCGGGTGATTTTGGTTCTTTGGTAAATGATCGTGTCGTGGATGGTAACTGGGAATCTGGCGAGGAGTTAGGTAATACTTGGCAAAGTCGCAATGTATTTAGCTACGGGAGAGAAGATAAAGGTCAAGCTAGACCGGAAGTGTTGAATACGTTGTTAAAAACTAGCGATCGCATTGTTCAAGAAATCGATTCGGTAGAATATGGTTTAACTGATATTCAAGAATATTACGCTAATACTGGCGGTTTGAAAAGGGCAGCAGAAAAACAAGGCGGTAAGAAGGTTACAACCAGTTTTGTGGAAAGTTTCTCGAAGGATACTACACCGCGCAATTTAGATGATTTGTTGCGGATGGAGTATCGCACCAAGTTGCTAAATCCCAAATGGGCGCAAGCAATGGCGAATCAAGGTTCTGGTGGTGCCTTTGAAATTTCCCAACGGATGACGGCGTTGATTGGTTGGGGTGGTACTGCCGATTTTACCGATGATTGGGTTTATGATCAAGCCGCAGATACTTATGCATTAGATGCAGAGATGGCGGATAAGTTACGTAAGGCAAATCCTGAAGCTTTTCGCAATATTTTAGGGAGAATGTTGGAAGCGCATGGGCGGGGTTTTTGGGAAGCTGATGGTGAGAAGTTAGATAAGCTGCGTCAATTATATGAGTTGACAGATGAAGAGTTGGAAGGAGTGACAGTTTAGTAAATAGGGATAAATTATGAAGTTGATGATTACTATATTTCCAAATGAAGATGGGTTATAGCGGTTCTCAGTTGAGTGAGGTACAAGAACAAGAACCCCACCCCCAACCCCCTCCCCGCAAGCGATGAGGGGACTATGATGTACCTCATGTGATTAGGAAACGCTATAAGGAAAGACTGAACAAGAAGCATAGTAAAATATTCAAGAGGCAATCAAAGAATGTTTAGAGGTAAGCGCTGAAAAAGGAGTCTGCAATGACTTAATATGTTAGTTATACAAGGCAAAATATAAACTTTGGTTCTGAAGCATCCAACAATGGAAAACTCTTTTACTGCTGTATTTGAAAAGATAGATGATTGGTATATCGGCTACGTTCAGGAGTTACCCGGCGCTAATATACAAGAGAGAACGCTGGAAGAAGCTAGAGAAAGTCTACGGGAAGCGATAGAGTTAATTCTAATATCAAATCGGGAACTCGCAGAGCAACAACTCTCCGGTAAAGATGTCGTCCGTGAACAGATTACTGTCAAATTATAGTGAAAAGACGTGAATTGATTCGCCATTTGGAAAAGAACGGCTGTTTGTTTCTTCGGGAGGGTGGAAGGCATACGATTTATTACAATTCATCAAACAACAGAACCTCGGCAGTTCCAAGACATACTGAGATTGTTGATATTCTAGCTATCAAGATTTGCAAAGATTTAGAAATTCCCCCACCCTAGTATCGAATTGTTAGATGATTTATTTCAACGGGCGGCTGATGGTGATGAACCGGAAGATCAGAATTTTATTAGAAGACATGCTTTAGAGGATGTTTTAAAAGTAGTTGGTTGTGATTTTAGGCACTTATTGATCCCCCCTAGCCCCCCTTAAAAAGGGGGGAACCGGAATCAAAGTCTCCCAATTTATCGGGGGATTTAGGGGGATCTAAAACGTTTTGTTACCGACAAGAGGACTTTTAAAACATCCTCTTAGCTTTAAAAGCTCAAGGTGTGGAAAATGTATCGGCGAGATTGTTTTCTAATCCGGCGGGTGATTTTGGTTCTTTGGTAAGAGTTGGAGGGGGTGACGGTTTAGAAAGTAGATGCGTTAAAACTTAAAATCAAGCGCTCCTACGCTTGAGACTGTGAAAATTTAAACCTTTGCAGCTAATATTACTTCATTTATAAGAAACGCTTAAGTTTTACTGGCAAATGTATAAGCCGTTGCCGCAAACGCTTAATACTTTGCAACAAATGCTCTTCCATGTATAAGAAATGCTTAAGTTTTTCTTGCAAATGTATAAGCCGTTGCCGCAAATGTTTAATACTTTGCAACAAATGCTATTCCATATATAAGAAATGCTTAAGTTTTTCTTGCAAATGTTTAATACTTTGCAACAAATGCTATTTCATATATAATAAACGCTTAAATCATTGCAGCAATTGTTGTAACTAACTTATTTACTACCTAAAATAAAATATAGTCTACGTGAAATTAACTAAGCTTTTAGAGATGCGATCGCAACTGATTTGCTATATTTTCCCATGACAATCAGAAATATGTTGGTATAAAACAGTACTAATAACCAAATAGCAGAGATGCATTATGGCACGTCGTAAAAGAAATTCCAGCGTTTTAGAACGAGCCGATCGCCGGATTGAAAGTTTACAATCTATCAGTGTAGAACTTGACTTTGGCCAAGGATTGACTATACAAGCTTACACCATGACAATTAACGATCTCCGGTCTAAGCTTGCTGCCTACAACACTACATTATCTACCATTGACAAACTCACAGATGACCTGAGTAACGCAGAAAAGGCTGTAATGACGATGTCAGAAAAAATGTTACTAGGAGTTGGCAGCCGTTACGGTAAAAACAGCCAAGAATACGAGATGGCGGGTGGTGCGCGACGAGGTAATGCCAAGAAGAAGCAAAGCGTACTAGGCAATTCCAAACCCACCAATTCTTTCGCAGCCGATTCTGTTAAGCTTTCTTCTGCAAATGAATCTATCAATGGGGTATCGGGTGCGATCGTGAGTTGAAAAAATACGTAGTGGCGTGTCAACTGTTAGCTTCCTCACCCGCCTGGGAATTAATTCCCAGGCTATAGCGGTTCTGAGTTGAGTGAGGTACAAGAACCCCACCCCCAACCCCCTCCCCGCAAGCGATGAGGGGGCTATGATGTACTTCATGTGATTAGGAAACGCTATAACAGCTAAAGTCTACTAAAGTAGACTCAAGATTTTTGAGTATATTTAGTCATCTTCAGATGACTTTTGCTATTAGCAAGGAACTTCAGTTCCTTGCGGGATATCAATTTTACTATTGTAGGACGGACACCATAGAAAGGATTGAGCGTTTTATTGTGTAGTATATAAAAGAGTGCTTAAAAGTCCTCGGTCAATTGACTACTATGGTTGCAGACCAGAGCATAGATTTTCATACGTATCTAGAATCTCTCACCGAGGATGACACATATAGAGAATGGCAAGATTTATACACGCCAACTGATGCCATAGACCGTCAAAGACTTGAACCCAAAAAATCGCGCAGAGGCTTCGAGTTGAGTTTGATGGTGCAAACAGTACCACAGCAACGAGAAGGTGAAACACCAGACAGAGAAAAAATTGAACAATTGAATATCCTCGAAGGGTTACGGAAGTATGCACCTGACCATGTATTACTAGTAGGAAGACCGGGTTCAGGCAAATCTACAGCTTTAGAACGTTTGTTGTGGGAAGAAGCTCAAAAGGGGAAACAAAGAGAACCAAATCAGAAAATTCCCGTGCTAGTGGAGTTAAGGCGCTACAAAACTTCGGTGCTGGATTTAATTCGGGACTTTTTGACTAGCTATCAGTTAAACCTAAACAGGATAGAGATTGAAAATCTACTGTTTACAGGGCGATTTTTGTTACTTGTAGACGGTTTGAATGAATTACCCAACGATGAAGCTAGACGAGATTTAGACGGATTTCGGCAGAAATACCGCCGAGTCACGCCGATGATTTTTACTACGCGGTATTTGGGGGTGGGGGGTGATTTGGGTATTGAAAAAAAACTGGAAATGCAACCCCTCACAGAAGCGCAGATGCAGCAGTTTGTCCGCGCCTATTTGCCAGAGGTGGGTGATAAAATGCTGCGACAGTTGGCAGGAGAAATAAAGCGGGAGTATCAGAAAGAAATAGTCGATTTAATTTTAGCTTTCGGAAGTCTCCGGCTCCGCTCCTGAGTTCTGAATTCTTCTTATAAAGCCCTCAAACAGGGCATAATGTAGAAATTACTCACGGAGTCAACCCGACTTAAATATGATTCAAATGAGTAAACACCATGAGCAAACAATATAAAATCTATCTTGATGCTTGTTGTTTGAATCGTCCGTTTGATGACCAGACGCAATCTCGTATTTATTTAGAAGCACAGGCAGTTATGACAATTCTAAATCAATGTCAATCAGTGGCTTGGAAACTGATCAACAGCAGTGCTTTAATCGCCGAATTAAACCAAACACCTGATTTAGAAAGACTACAAAACGTCAAAAAATTACTCGATATTGCTAAAATTAAAGTTATTAATAGCACCTTCATTGAAGACAGAGCCGCTCAACTTCAAAAATTAGGATTCTCCAGCTATGATGCCACCCACATTGCCAGCGCCGAAAGAAGTCAGGCTGATGTATTTCTCACAACAGATGACAGACTCTTCAAAAAAGCTCAAAAAAACTCTCAATTAATTAACGTATTGATTAATAATCCCGTTCAATGGCTGGCTGAAGTAATACAAGTCGAGGAAAGTAATGATGAAAACCCAAAATGAAATTATTAAACAGGGCTACGATGCCTTGATCAATTCTCTGGGAGTTCCCGATACTATTCGGTTTATTCAATATTTCAGTCCGGGTAAAGGAGACTACACCAAAGAACGTCATCAATGGCTAGATGAAAAAACTTTGACGGATGTATTGGTGGAGATTAAACAATTACCCGAAGACGACACCAATCAATATGATGAAATTATTGAGTAGCGATTTGGAGAATATTTGAATTAATCGCGCTATGCCTTTGACAACTTGGGGCGCACCACTACGTCCAAATTGAGGCATTTCCTAACCAAGCCTTCTTGCCTTGCCCGTTGAGAAATTTTAATTTCCCCCGTTATCATTAGAATGAGTACGTCTTACTAGTGCAAGCCTCAGTATCAGTGATTACCAGGGACATTCGACAGTTAAATAACTACATACTCCAAGCTAATCAAATTACCAAAGATTTGTTGCTATGGCTAGTACCAGAAAACTTAAAAACACTGATGAGAGTTAAAATCAACTTTCTGCTTGGATAAAACCTTTTTTAAACACAAAAACTCAGGAAATTTTTTAGAGATAAGGCTATGGCAACCGAACAGTTAACTAGAGACAGCGATAATCTAGATTTAAATCAGCTACTAAAAACGCTGAATGCTGTTAAACAAGGTGACTTCTCGGCTCGGATGCCCATAGATCATACTGGTGTGGCGGGGAAAATAGCTGATACGCTCAATGATATTATTGATCAAAATGAGCGGATGGCGGCGGAACTACAACGAATTGGTAATGTTGTCGGCAAAGAAGGGAAAATTGCCGATCGCGCCTCTCTCGGAGATGTTCGAGGTTCATGGTCACATTGTGTTACTTCTGTCAATACTCTCATTACAGATTTAGTTCAACCAACAGCTGAAACTACGCGGGTGATTCGGGCTGTCGCCAATGGTGACTTATCCCAAACGATCGCTACAGAAATTGATGGCAGACCTCTCGAAGGTGAGTTTCTCCAAACTGCTAATATTGTTAACACGATGGTAGATCGGCTTGGTTCTTTTGCATCGGAAGTAACGCGGGTGGCGCGTGAGGTGGGAACTGAGGGTAAGTTGGGTGTCCAAGCCGAAGTCCAAGGTGTGGCTGGCACTTGGAAAGATTTGACTGATAACGTTAACTTGATGGCGGGTAATCTCACTGGACAAGTTCGCAACATCGCCGAAGTTGCGACTGCGATCGCAAATGGTGACTTATCTAAAAAAATCACTGTTAATGTGAAAGGCGAAATTCTGGAACTAAAGAACACCGTCAACACGATGGTGGATCAACTGAATTCTTTTGCATCGGAAGTAACGCGAGTTGCCCGTGAAGTGGGAACTGAAGGGAAGTTGGGCGTACAAGCAGAAGTTAAGGGTGTAGCAGGAACTTGGAAGGATCTCACTGACAACGTTAATTTGATGGCAGGGAATTTGACTGCCCAAGTCCGTAACATTGCGGAAGTGACAACGGCGGTAGCTAATGGCGACCTTTCTAAAAAAATCACTGTTGATGTCAAAGGCGAAATTTTAGAGTTGAAAAACACCGTTAACATCATGGTGGATCAACTTAATTCCTTTGCATCAGAAGTCACAAGAGTTGCCCGTGAGGTGGGTGCAGAAGGTAAATTAGGCGGTCAAGCAGAAGTTCGCGGGGTAGCGGGTACTTGGAAAGACCTTACCGATAGTGTGAATTTCATGGCGGGAAGCTTGACGGCACAGGTGCGGAATATTGCCGAAGTTACTACGGCTGTGGCAAATGGCGACTTATCTAAGAAAATCACTGTGGATGTCAAAGGCGAAATTTTAGAGTTGAAAAATACCATCAACACAATGGTGGATCAACTCAATTCCTTTGCATCAGAAGTGACGCGGGTGGCGCGGGAAGTGGGAACAGAAGGAAAGTTGGGCGTACAAGCAGAAGTGCGGGGAGTAGCGGGGACTTGGAAAGATTTAACTGACAACGTTAACTTGATGGCGGGTAATCTCACCGGACAGGTGCGAAATATTGCCGAAGTTGCCACTGCGATCGCAAATGGCGATCTATCCAAAAAAATTACCGTCGATGTTAGAGGTGAAATTCTCGAACTCAAGAATACCATCAATATAATGGTGGATCAACTCAGTTCTTTTGCCAGTGAAGTAACAAGGGTTGCGCGTGAAGTGGGCAGTGAGGGTAAACTAGGTGTCCAAGCCGATGTGCGCGGCGTGGCTGGTACTTGGAAAGATTTGACCGACAGCGTAAACTTCATGGCGGGAAGCTTGACGGCGCAGGTGCGGAATATTGCCGAAGTGACTACGGCTGTGGCAACTGGCGACCTTTCTAAGAAAATCACTGTTGATGTCAAAGGTGAAATTCTGGAGTTGAAAAATACCATTAATACAATGGTAGATCAACTCAATTCCTTTGCATCAGAAGTAACAAGGGTTGCCCGTGAGGTGGGAAGTGAAGGTAAACTGGGCGTGCAAGCAGAGGTGCGCGGCGTAGCTGGCACTTGGAAAGATTTAACCGACAGCGTAAACTTCATGGCGGGAAGCTTGACGGCGCAGGTGCGAAATATTGCCGAAGTGACTACGGCGGTTGCAACAGGCGACTTATCCAAGAAAATCACTGTCGATGTCAAAGGTGAAATTCTGGAGTTGAAAAATACCATCAACACAATGGTAGATCAACTCAGTTCCTTTGCAAGTGAAGTGACGCGAGTCGCCCGTGAAGTGGGAACTGAAGGTAAATTGGGTGTACAAGCGGAAGTGAAAGACGTTGCTGGGACTTGGAAAGATTTAACCGACAGCGTGAACTTTATGGCGGGAAGCTTGACGGCGCAGGTGCGGAACATTGCTGAAGTTACGACTGCGATCGCCAATGGTGATTTATCTAAGAAAATTACTGTTGCTGTCAAAGGCGAAATTCTCGAACTCAAGAATACCATCAATATCATGGTGGATCAACTCAACTCCTTTGCAAGTGAAGTTACAAGAGTTGCCCGTGAGGTGGGAAGCGAGGGTAAACTAGGTGTCCAAGCAGATGTGCGCGGCGTAGCTGGAACTTGGAAAGATTTAACTGATAGCGTGAACTTTATGGCGGGAAGCTTAACGGCACAGGTGCGAAACATTGCCGCCGTTACCACCGCCGTAGCTAATGGCGACTTATCTAAAAAAATCTCCGTTGATGTCAAAGGTGAAATTTTAGAGTTGAAAAACACCGTCAACACAATGGTAGATCAACTCAATTCCTTTGCAAGTGAAGTTACAAGAGTTGCCCGTGAAGTGGGAACTGAAGGGAAGTTGGGCGTACAAGCGGAAGTTAAAGGTGTAGCCGGCACTTGGAAAGATCTCACCGACAGCGTAAACTTCATGGCGGGAAGCTTGACGGCGCAAGTGCGGAATATTGCCGAAGTTACCACCGCCGTCGCAAATGGCGACTTATCTAAGAAAATCACCGTCGATGTGAAAGGGGAAATTCAGGAACTTAAAAACACCATTAATACAATGGTGGATCAGCTTAATTCCTTTGCATCAGAAGTTACCAGGGTTGCCCGTGAGGTGGGAACTGAAGGTAAATTGGGTGTACAAGCTTACGTCAGAGGAGTAGCTGGGACTTGGAAAGATTTGACGGATAACGTGAACTCAATGGCGGGGAATCTCACCGGACAAGTTCGCAACATCGCCGAAGTTACGAAAGCGGTGGCTAATGGCGACTTATCTAAGAAAATTACCGTCGATGCCAAAGGCGAAATTTTAGATTTGAAGAATACTACCAACACGATGGTAGATCAACTCAGTTCCTTTGCCAGTGAAGTAACGCGGGTGGCGCGGGAAGTGGGAACTGAAGGGAAGTTGGGCGGACAAGCCCAAGTCCAAGGTGTTGCCGGGACTTGGAAAGATTTGACGGATAACGTTAACTCGATGGCGGGGAACTTGACGGCACAAGTGCGCGGTATTGCCAGAGTTGTAACCGCAGTTGCTAACGGTGACTTGAAACGGAAACTGATGTTAGATGCTAAGGGAGAAATTGAAACCTTGGCAGAGACAATCAACGAGATGATTGATACGCTAGCGACCTTTGCCAATCAAGTAACCACAGTGGCGCGAGAAGTGGGAATTGAAGGGAAGTTGGGCGGACAAGCGAGAGTACCTGGGGCGGCTGGGACTTGGAAAGATTTGACAGATAATGTGAATGAACTTGCTGCTACACTTACTACCCAGTTGCGAGCGATCGCAGAAGTTGCTACAGCTGTAACTAAGGGTGATTTAACTCGTTCAATTGCCGTCGAAGCACTAGGGGAAGTAGCGATACTTAAAGACAACATTAACCAGATGATTGCCAATCTGCGAGAGACAACGCAGAAAAACACCGAACAAGATTGGTTGAAAACTAACTTAGCCAAGTTTACCCGAATGCTCCAGGGTCAGCGAGACTTAGAAACTGTATCTAAACTAATTCTCTCAGAACTAGCACCCTTGGTAGGAGCGCAACACGGCGTATTCTTCCTGATGGAGTCTCTGGAAAATACACCATATTTAAAACTAATTAGTAGCTACGCTTACCGCGAACGCAGACATCTAGCTAACCGCTTCCAATTAGGTGAAGGCTTGGTGGGACAATGCGCTTTAGAAAAAGAGCGAATACTGTTGACGGAGGTGCCAAGCGATTATATCAGAATTTCCTCTGGTTTAGGAGAAGCCACACCCCTGAATGCCGTAGTGTTACCTGTACTTTTTGAAGGACAAGTGACAGCAGTGATTGAATTAGCATCCTTTCGCCGCTTTAGCGAAATTCATCTGACATTCTTCGACCAGCTTACCGAAAGTATCGCGATCGTTCTCAACACGATCGCCGCATCGATGCGAACTGAAGAATTACTCAAGCAGTCGCAATCTTTGGCTGAAGAACTCCAAACCCAGCAAAGCGAACTCCGGGAAACCAACAAGCGTTTAGAACAACAAGCCCAATCACTCAAAACCTCCGAAGATTTACTCAAAGGACAGCAAGAGGAATTGCAACAAACCAACGCCGAATTAGAAGAAAAGGCAGAGTTGTTGGCGATGCAGAAAAAAGAAGTCGAGCGCAAAAATCGCGAAATTGAACAAGCAAGACTGTCTTTAGAAGACAAGGCCGAACAACTCGCCCTTTCCTCAAAATACAAATCAGAATTTCTCGCCAACATGTCCCATGAACTGCGGACACCCCTAAACAGCTTGTTGATTTTGGCGAAATTGTTAACAGATAACGTTGATAACAACCTTACCAGCAAGCAAGTGGAATACAGCCAGACAATTTACTCAGCCGGTACTGATTTGTTGACATTAATCAATGACATTCTGGATCTCGCTAAAATTGAATCGGGAACCATGTCCATTGACATGACCCAAATGCCATTAGCAGAGTTGGGTGAGCAGACTGAGCGCACCTTCCGCCAAATCGCTCAGAGTAAAAGACTTGCCTTCGTTATTGAATTTACTCCCGAATTGCCAAACAGCATTTATACAGATGTCAAACGCATACAACAGGTGTTGAAAAATCTCCTCTCCAACGCTTTTAAATTTACAGAGCAAGGAGAGGTACGCTTACGGATTGCGGTGGCGAAGCTAGGGTGGAGCAACGACCACGAAACCTTAAATTGTGCCCAGCTTGTGATTGCTTTCTCAGTCAGCGATACAGGCATTGGCATTGCCCCCGAAAAACAAAAAGTGATTTTCGAGGCATTCCAGCAAGCCGATGGCTCTACCAGTCGCAGATACGGCGGTACCGGATTGGGCTTATCAATTAGTCGCGAAATCGCCCGTCTCTTCGGCGGCGAAATTAAACTAATTAGTCAACCAGGTGAAGGTAGCACCTTTACATTCTATTTACCACAATTGAGTGCTGAGTCTAGATCGACACTCCCCATTCCCCACGGGCTGAAGCCTAGCTATCCGCTAACAGCACTCAGCACTCAGCAGGGGCTAAACCCTAGCCATCCGCTAACAGCACTCATAAATGACGATCGCACTACTATTGAAAGAGGCGATCGCGTGTTACTAATTGTCGAAGATGACGTTAATTTTGCGCGTATCCTTCTCGATATGGCGCAACAACAAGGATTCAAGGTGATAGCTGCCCAAACCGGTAGTACAGGTTTAATGCTAGCGCAGCAATTCCTGCCTTCAGCCATTTTGCTAGATATCCGGTTGCCAGAAATGGATGGTTGGACGGTATTAGATCGTCTCAAACATGACCCAAATACCCGTCACATTCCCGTACACATCATGACCGTTGAGGAAGGGAGACAACGCGGTTTACAACTAGGTGCGATCGCATATCTGCAAAAGCCCTTAACCAGCGAGACAATATCTGAGGCGTTGGCCAAAATTAAAGGTTTTGTTGAGCGCCAGGTGAAAAATTTATTGGTAGTCGAAGATGATGATACTCAACGGCTGAGTATTGTTGAGTTGATTGGCAACAGCGATGTTTCAACCACTGCTGTAGCCACTGGTGCAGCAGCTTTAGAAGCTATTCGCGCCCAGCATTTTGATTGCCTTGTCCTCGATTTAGGGCTACCCGACATGACCGGGTTTGAACTGATCGAGCAGATAAAGCTTTTACCTCACGGTAAAACTTTACCAATTATTGTCTATACAGGTAGAGAAATTAGCAAAGCTCAAGAAACGGAACTCAGACGGATTGCCGAGACAATCATTATTAAAGATGTGCGATCGCCCGAACGTCTCCTCGATGAAACAGCATTATTTTTACACCGAGTCCAAGCAAATTTACCTGCACCGAAGCGCCAAATACTCGAACAACTGCATTCACAAGACTACTTACTCACTGGCAAAACAGCGCTAATTGTAGACGACGATATGCGGAATATCTTCGCCCTTACGAGTATGCTGGAGCGTTATCAAATCCAGGTTTTATATGCTGAAAACGGCAGGGAGGGGATTACCCTGTTAGAAAATACACCAGATATTGATGTCGTTTTGATGGATGTAATGATGCCAGAAATGGATGGTTACGAAACAACACGCACGATCCGCCAGAACGATCGATTTAAATCTTTGCCGATTATTGCACTGACCGCTAAAGCCATGCAAGGCGATCGCGAAAAGTGTATTCAAGCCGGTGCATCAGACTACATCACCAAACCCGTAGATACCGAACAATTGCTTTCACTGTTGCGTGTTTGGCTATATCGTTGATACTACTGTAAAACCTTTACTGCATTTTTGAATTAACAGCCAACGGTCAGAGTCTTTGTCCAGTGCTGGCTTGAGACGAAAATTAAAAACATCCTCCCACACTTCTACGCCGTGAGTAGAGGCAAAATCAATCTCAAGCTCTTTAAAACGTGGGTAGTCCCGTTCGCCAATCGCTGTCAGCATAGGAAGTAAGGCGGTTAACGGTATTTGGGTTGCTGTCTCAGTCATCTGGGTAGTCCTCAAAAATACAAATTATTGGTAGGGGTTCGTCTTCTGTGTCGATTATTTCGACTAATCGTTTACCTGTGTTTCTGGCTATTCTTTTACAGCGTTCCTCGGACGCTGCTGCTGACCATTGCCTAGTTTCTTGGAAGGGGTCAAATTTGCCCTGAGAGCGCCTTATACTCTCGTTTGGCTGTTTTTCTTGGGTCAAATTACCTCCTTATTGTGTTGTACATGATCGCTGACCTCCTCTAGCAGGATCAAGCCCTAACTGAACCTTATTGACTTTTAATCGGTTAGAGTGAAGCAATTGACTCTGCCAAAATTGTAACCTGCTATATTCCACCATCATGCCAAATCGGGAACCAATGACACGATCGCCTTTACCAATTCCTCTGGATCTACAGGCTTAGAAATATGCTGTTGAAATCCAGCAGCGATCGCTTGTTGATGATCCATCTCACCAGCATAAGCAGTTAAAGCGATCGCCGGAATTCTCCCCCCTTGCTCTGGTTCCAAACTTCTCACCTGTCGCATCAGCATATAGCCATCCATTTCTGGCATCCCAATATCGCTGATAATCAGATTTGGCTGGGATTGACTCAATGCAGTTAAAGCTTCAATCGCTGAGGCTGCAACGGTAACAGTTGCACCATATTGCTCCAGCATGAAGGGCAAGAATTCTCGCATATCTGCATCATCATCCACCACCAGAATCTCCAAGCCAAACAGCGGCGAAGACTGAGCTGCCACCAGTGAGGAGTTATCTTTTGCATCCTTGATTTTTTTGCTTTCATCCTGTAAGTATGGAAGTCTGACAGTGAAAGTTGCTCCTTTACCTTCGCCCAGACTTTCTGCTTGCACAGTTCCCCCGTGAAGTTCCACAAGATGGCGAACGATCGCTAATCCTAAACCTAAACCGCCAAATTTTCGAGTTGTCGCACCATCTGCTTGACGGAAATAATCAAATACATAAGGTAAGAACTCAGGTGCAATTCCCTTCCCTGTGTCAGTTACACGGATTTGTACCTGTGAGGCAACTTGCTCTAATTTAATTTTTACCTGTCCACCGATGGGAGTAAACTTAATGGCATTAGAAAAGATATTCCAAATGACTTGTTGCAATCGATTGGCATCGCCTAAAACTTCCCCGACACCAGATTCAAGAATTGTCTGAATCTGGATAGACTTAGCCTCCGCCGCTAAACGCACTGTCTCGATCGCAGCTTCAATCACTGATACCAAATTAATCCGGTCGAAGTTAAGGTTAAGTTTACCCTGAAGGATGCGAGAAACATCCAGCAAATCTTCAATTAATTGGGTTTGCAACTTGGCATTGCGCTCAATGGTTTCTAGGGCGCGATCGCTTGTTGCTTGATCAAGCTTGCGGCTCCGCATCAGTTTTGCCCAACCCAGAATCGGGTTAAGCGGTGTTCTCAGTTCATGGGATAGCACAGCGAGAAATTCATCTTTGATGCGATTTGCGGATTCCGCAGCGCTTCGTGCCATTCGTTCGGCTTCATAGAGATGGGCGCGAGCGATCGCTTGGGCGCATTGTTGAGCAACAGCCAAGATAAATGCTTGATCTTCTCCACTAAGTTGTTGAGGCTGGGTAAATCCCAAAGTTATACCGCCAACTGCCCAACCTTCTACCATCAATGGAATAGAAATCCAGGCTTCAAAGTCATATTGGGCGTAAGCTTCAGCTAAATGGGGATAACGAGCTACCCGATTTTGTATTGGTTCAGCCCAAAGAGGTTTCCCAGTTCGCACAGCTTCTGCTAAGGGAGAGGGTGAATCGATGGCAAAATTACGCCAAACGTCGATAAAATCCTGCTTATAGCCAACCGCACGCACAATTTCCAGTTCAGTTTTACTTTCATTCAGCAAAGCAACAAGGGCACAACTGGCTCCCAAAGCAGCCATACTCTGCTCCACAATCACTTCAGATACTTGGGTAGGTGTCAGGGATTCTGAAAGGGCAGCCGTAATGGATTGGAGACGGGCAATGCGCTCTAAGGCTCGCTCTGCCGTTTTCTGTGCTTGCTGTGCTTCTTGGTAAAGGCGGGCATTATCGATGGCGATCGCTGCTTGATGGGCAACATCTTCTGCTAATGACAAGTCAGCCGTACTGTAATGACGTTTTGATTCAGCAATCGCAAAAGAAATTGCACCAAAAATTCTTTCACGTGCCATCAAAGGCAAGATTATACAGGACTTTAAACCAAGTTCACGCAGAATCCGCAGATGTTCTGCATCTGGGATGGCTGCTGCTAGGGCTGCATCTGAAATTTCAGTTACCATTTCAGCAAGTCCTGTACGCAGCACTTTTGGCACACCTCCAGGTTCATCCAACTTTCTGGGATAATGCTGATGAAGTTCCCAACCGAGTTTTACTTTCTCTGGATCTCGGTGAGCAACTGCTACCCGATTAATTGATTGGTTGTCTTGCAAAAGATCAACGCCGCACCAATCGGCGAAGTAAGGCACAACCAGGTTAGCCACACTTGCTAGTGTGCTTTCGTAATCGAGGGAAGAGGCGAGGGTTGCACTGACTTGAGCCAAAAACGCTGCTCGTTCTTGATCGGCTTCTGCTTCCTGTCGGGCGGTTTGCTCTTGAATCAGTTGGATACGTTCGGCTTCAGATTGTTTGCGAGCTGTGATATCAAGCACAACACCACTCATGTGTGTAGCTTTCCCAGTTTCGTTGAAAAAGGCTTTTCCCCGACAGGATGCGTGGCGGATACTGCCGTCATCTTGAATAATTCGATATTCTAAATTATGCTCCACGCCTTCGTTAATCGCTCGACTCAAAGATTCAGCCAGCAATCCCCGATCATCTGGATGCAGACGAGCTAAAATTGCTTCGGAAGTCCCAGCAAAGGTTTCAGGTGTCAACCCAAATAGTTGATAAATCTGCTCATCCCAGTCAAAGCGATCGCTGGTTATATCCCAACTCCAAACACCGATTTTGGCAGATTTTAACGCCAAATTAAGTTGTGCTTGGCTGTTTTCTAAACCTTGATAAAGACGAGCATTTTCTAGAGAGATGGCAATTTGAACTGTCAAGATTTTCAGTACAGAAAGTTTTTCCTGTGTAAAGGCGCTGGAGAGCAGATTATTTTCTAAATATAAAATACCAAGTAATTTCGACTGACGGGCGATCGGCAAACAAAGTACAGATTTCGGTTGCTTTTGAATTACATACTCGTCTTGAGAAAATAGATTATCCTCGGTGGCATTCTGCAAAATCACTGTTTTTTGAGTTCGCTGGACATAATTCAGCATTGATTTAGGAATAACCTGTGAAATTTCACCCTCTAATACAGGTCGAAAAACATTAAGCTTTTCTGCTTGGGGATTAACCTTAGCTTCTACTTCAATCACCAAATTTTGATCGTGTTCAAGCAACAAATAACCGATTTCTGCTCCGGCTTGCTCAATGACAATTTGCATTAATGTTTTCAACAACCGCGAAAAAACAATTTCACTACTTATGGTTTGAGAGGCTTTAACTACCGATAGAAAGTCTAGATGTTCACCTGTGCTGAAAAACGTATCGTTAGAGACAAGCTGTTGCTGTGGTAATAGCTGAGGATAGGATTCTTCCAGGTGCTTGACTTTAGCAAATGCCTCCCAGCGCAGATATGCATTTTTAGCTACTTGTAAGTAGGTTTTGGCAATTAATTCAAACTCACGTTCCAAGTAAAACTTACCACCTAGCTCATTAGCCAAAGCTTCATATTGTACAAATCCCTGCTCACGGGCTGAAGCAATTGATTGCTCATACAAACGCATTGCTTCCAAGTCTCTACCTTGAATCCGAGCTATTTCAGCAGCGACTAATTGAGACTTATGTAAGAAATTTTCCGGGCAGTGTTTAGCCCAGTATTGCAATTGCTGCTGATGGGATTCTAAGGTTTGCAAAAACTGTTCTTGCTCTTGAGAAGATACTGTTAGATAAAGAGCCGTTAGAGTCAGTGAGTAATATAAAATGTAATCTGTTTCAATTGGTAATGCTAATGTTGCAACTGGAAATTTTGATAATTTTAAGGCAGAATTAAGCGCCTCTGTATACTGTCGATATGTAAAAAAGATAATTAATTTGATAATGTGATAAAAAATAATTCCACTAACAAACCCTGCATCTCTAATCACAGACAATGCGCGTGATTCATCAAAATTATCATCACTTAGAGTCAGATTTTGGTGAGTTAGTCCACGCAGATTCATCAGTAGCATTTGCTGTAATCTGATTGTCTGATAGACAGCCTCATGTTTAGACTGGCGGGCGAAGATAATATATTTTTCTAGAGATTTATATGTATCTGCAAGTGGAGAGCCTAACTGGATAATTTGCCAGGAGGCTTGATAGCCGTTATAGTTTGCCATCGTCACATCACCTGCTTCTACACAGCCGATAAATCCCCGTTCTAAAAAGGGAATATTGCTGGCAATATGGTTACACCAAACGTTAATATGACTTCCATGAATGTGTAGAACAACTCCTCTAAGTTTCAAGTCATGTAACTTTTCATTTAATTGAATTGTCATCTCGGAAAATGCGTAGCCTGTAGGAATATCATGGAAGATGGAAACTAACAACATGGCGTACATGCTGTAAGCAAAACAGGAATCTTCTGTATTACCAAACTTGAGTGAGTAGTTAACTGCTTTAAGTACGACTAAGGGAAAGAGATCAGGTCTACCGAGATAAGTCGGTGGGCCCAAAGTAGTCAACAGACTAATCAGTGTCTTAATATTTGGATCTTCGATTACCGGAGCATCAATTAAATCAGAGACTTGTCTATCACCTAAATTTATTAATACCTGGTTTTTTTCAATTGCGATCAGCGCTTCTCTGCGAGAGGCTTCGCCAACGCTGCTGCGCTTCGCTATCGCACTTTGCACTTGCTCATTTGAATCAGGAAATATTACCCCAAAAAGTTTTAAAGCTTCTAATCCCAATGTCAGCGCCTCTTCATACCTACCTGCAACTTGATAGAGTCTGATTTGCAGCATATAAATATTAGATTCGTCCAAATGAGATTCTGCTTTCAGCAATAGTAGCTCAAATAATTCTTCCGCTTGCTCTAAATTTCCTGTTAAGAATTCACACTCAGCCCGTTCTCTAAATAAAGTAAATGTTTGTTTATATTGTTCAATCCAGGCATTTTCAGCCAAAAGATTCATCGCCACGCTAAAAAATCTTTTCGCAGGAGTGTAGGCTGTGGAAGCTTTTGCCTTTTTACCAGCGATTAAATTCAATCGTACCAATTCATCTTTTTCTGTTTGTTCAATAATCAGATCCACTGCGAGATTAAGCTGATTGACTAAATTAAAAATTTGCTCATTCACTTGTTCATGACTAGCATTCTTCAGCAAAATTTGCCCAATCTTCAGGTGAACAGCCGACTTTGATTCATCGGCAATTAAGGAGTATGCGGCTTGTTGAACTCGGTCATGGTAGAAACGATAGTTTTTATCAACACTTTCATCTGACTCAATGGAAATAATTAATCCTCTTAAAATTGCTTCAATAAGTGCATTTGCCGTTTCTTCAATAGATTGTTCACCAACAAGTGCCAAAACTTCTAAATCAAAGCGATTACCGATGCAAGAGGCTAACTTAAGCACCTTTTGAGTTGCAAGTGGAAGTTTTTGCATCCCCTCAATCATCAAACTAACAATATTATCTGTAATACCTTGAGCTTCAATCTCAGCTAGATTCCATTGCCATCCCCCTTTACTTCCCACCTTGCTAAGGGGGGAAGTAAAGGGGTGAAAATTTAGCAGATTTTCTTGATGCAGTATTTTGAGAAATTCATTGACAAAAAAAGGATTCCCGTCAGTTTTTTGGATAATCAATTGAGCGAGGGGTTCTACTTGTTCTGCTGAACTATGCAAGGTATCAGCAATTAACTGATTGACATAGACAAGATTCAACGGTGTCAGCAAAATTTCAGTAGTTCTTGCTCCATACTCGCGAACCTCCTCCATCATCAAATTGAAGGGATGGACAACATCTATTTCGTTATCTCGATACGCCAAAATGAAGCAGAGATACTGGATATTAGAGCCAGTAATAATAGTTTGAATCAAATTCAAAGTAGCGCTATCTGCCCACTGCATATCATCTAAAAAAACAGTGAGTGGATGGTCTTTTTGAGCAAAGACATTGATGAAATTCTGAAACACCAAATTAAATCGGTTTTGAGATTCGGCAGGCCCCAACTCTGGGATAGAAGGCTGTTCTCCAACGATTAGTTCAACTTCTGGAATTACATCTGTGATTAGTCTGCCATTGTTCCCTAATGCTGCTTGTATTCGCTTTTTGCAGGTAGCAAGTTGATTTTCTGGCTCAGTTAAAATTTGTCGAGCAAGTGTTTGAAAAGCTTGAACAATGGTGGAATAAGGAATATCTCGTTTATACTGATCAAACTTACCAGAGATAAAAACCCCGCGTTCTCTGACAATGGACTTGTGAATCTCCTTCACCAGCGAAGATTTACCAACGCCAGCATAGCCAGAAACGAGGACAACTTCTGGTTTACCTTGACTAACAACTCGCTCAAATGCTTGTAGAAGCTTGGCAATTTCTGGTTCTCGCCCATACAATTTTTGAGGAATTTGAAAGCGCTCTGAGATATCTTCCTCACCTAAAACAAAGGATTGAATTTGTCCGGTTGTCTCCAATTGCTTTAAGCATCGTTCCAAATCAAATTGCAAACCTAAAGCGCTCTGATACCTTTGTTCTGCAACCTTCGACAGCAATTTGATGATAATCTCACAGAGCATTTGAGGAATATCAGAGTTCAGCTTGTTCGGATATAACGGAGATTTGGCAATATGACAATGCACCCACTCTAAAGGGTCTTTGCCTTGAAATGGTAGCTGACCTGTGAGCATCTCATAAAAGGTGACTCCCAGTGAATACAAATCACTACGATGGTCAATTCCTCGATTCATCCGCCCGGTTTGCTCAGGTGACAAATAAGGTAGACTGCCTTCAATGCGACTGGAACTGCTAACTATTTGCTGCTGGTATGGAATAAAGGCAGCAATTCCAAAATCGACAATTTTAACCTGATTAGTTTCCAGGTTAACTAAGATATTTTGCGGCTTAATATCCTTGTGGACAATGTTACAAGTGTGGATTTGGGCAAGTTTGCTGGTGATTTCAATGGCAATCTTCAGAAACGGTAGAGGCTGTTGAAATTGGTCTAGAAACTGATCGAGCGATCGCGCCTCAAAATCCTCCATAATTAAATAAGGGATTCCCTGATGCATCTCTAAGGCATAGACTTTGACTGCTGCTGTGGTGTTTAACCTTTGAGCGATCGCATACTCATGTTTGAGTTGTTCGATATTATTGGGTGTACACTGTTCTGGATGTAGCCCTTTGATAATTACCGGACACTGATCTTTAACCTTAATTCCACGATATATGACTGCTTTTACCCCTGCTTTTAACAAAGTAACAATTTTAAATCCGGGTAATGCAATCATCATGCCAAATACTCCAGCCGTGCTTCTTCAGGGATAATCCGAGCTTAATTGTATTTTAGATACATTTCTTTGGGCAGATGAAATTTAGATGATATCAGCTTCGGATAATCACTTCTGCTGACTCAAAAGCCAAAAATAAGCTACAATTCAAGCAGAGTAAGCATTTCCCGCTCAGAGACTCCCCATGTTTGATAACCTGCAAACCCAAATTTACCAATTAGAACAATTTGCCAACAGCCTCGTTTCTAACCAACTGACACACCTTAGCGTGGCGAGTATTGGTATCATCTTTGCAGCTGGCTTGCTCACCAGTCTTACACCCTGTATGCTTTCGATGCTGCCAATTACCATTGGTTACATCGGCGGTTATGAAGCCAAAAGCCGCTTGCAAGCAGCTGCCCAATCAACTTGGTTTGCTTTAGGTTTAGCAACTACATTGGCAGGGCTAGGTATTTTAGCAGGTTTTATCGGAAAAGTCTACGGTCAAGTGGGAATTGGTTTGCCGATTATCGTCAGCATTATCGCCATTCTCATGGGTCTGAACTTATTAGAAGCACTACCTCTACAATTTCCATCCTTGGGTGAAACGAATTGGATTTCGCCAGATTTACCAGCAGGATTGCGTTCTTATTTGCTGGGGCTGACTTTCGGCTTAGTGGCATCCCCTTGTAGCACGCCTGTTTTAGCTAGCTTACTAGGTTGGATTGCCAATACACAAGACTTAATTTTAGGCGCTGTTTTGCTACTTTCTTATACAGCCGGTTATGTAGCACCGTTGATTTTGGCAGGTACTTTTACAGCTTCAATTAAAAAAATACTGGAATTGCGTCGCTGGTCTGGCTGGATTAACCCAGTTAGTGGGGCGCTGTTGGTAGGATTTGGTGTGTTTTCTTTAATTTCTCGGATTCCTCTCGGTAGTTTTTAATATCAATATCTTTGTTATATTTTACACCTAATGACTTTAGAAGATTCCGCGTCCAAAGAATTAAAATGGTGGGCGATACCTGGGCAGTTCTTACGCCAAGAGCTTTTGCCTGTACTGACCAACTTACGACTAGCGATCGCACTACTGCTATTGATTGCAATCTTTAGCTCCACCGGTACTGTAATTGAGCAAGGTCAGTCACCCGCATTTTACCAAGCCAACTACCCAGAACATCCAGCTTTATTTGGTTTCCTAACTTGGAAAGTAATTCAAGTAGTTGGGTTAGACCACGTATATCGTACCTGGTGGTTTCTGGCATTACTCATCTTATTTGGTACTAGCTTAACTGCTTGTTCATTTACCCGTCAGTTACCAGCCTTAAAAGCTGCCCAGCGCTGGAAATATTACGAAGAACCACGGCAATTTCAAAAATTAGCTTTAAGTGCAGAACTAGATACTGGTTCCCTGAATTCTCTCAACCAAATATTACAGAAACACCGCTATAAAATTTTTCAAGATCAAGAAAAAGAAAATCTCCTTTACGCCCGCAAGGGAATAGTCGGACGCATCGGGCCAATTATCGTTCATATTGGCATCGTCGCTATTTTACTAGGGGGAATTTGGGGAGCGATGACTGGGTTTCTCGCTCAGGAAATGGTTGCCAGTGGCGATACATTTCAAGTGACAAATATTGTCGATGCTGGCCCTTTAGCTGCCAAAATTCCGAAAGATTGGTCTGTGCGAGTCAATCGTTTTTGGATTGACTATACACCATCTGGCGGCATTGATCAATTTTATTCGGATATGTCTGTCTTGAATAATCAAGGACAGGAAGTTGACCACAAGAAGATTTTTGTCAACGAGCCTCTACGCTATCATGGCATCACTTTCTATCAAACTGATTGGGGAATTGCAGGTGTTCGCGTCCAATTTAACAACAGCCCGATTTTTCAGTTACCGATGGCGCAATTAAACACCAACGGTAACGGACGGATTTGGGGAACGTGGGTGCCAACTAAACCCGATTTGAGTGAGGGTGTCTCCCTGTTAGCTAAAGACTTACAAGGGATGGTATTAATTTATGATGCCACTGGTAAACTCGTTGATACAGTCCGCGCTGGGATGTTCACCGAAGTGAATGGCGTGAAGCTGAAAATTTTGGATGTGATTGGCAGTACTGGCTTACAAATTAAAGCCGATCCAGGCATACCAATTGTTTACACAGGGTTTGGCTTACTCATGCTGGGTGTAGTGATGAGTTACTTTTCTCACTCGCAAATATGGGCATTGCAAAAAGGCGATCGCTTGTATGTGGGTGGCAAAACTAATCGCGCCCAAGTTGCTTTTGAACAAGAGGTTTTAGAGATTTTAGATCGGCTGAGTTCACAGCCAAAAGGTGAGGATAAAGAGGCAGCGATTGAAGTTTAAATGCTCCAAGGGCGCAAAGGATTACTTTGCGTTCCTTTGCATTTCAAAGTTATTTACAATAATTATATGATGTCCGCCAAATCACCCATCATAAGCAGTTTCTAGTGGGGATTTCAGTCCCCAAAACCAGGACTAAAGTCCTGACTACGAAAGAACATTTTTTATTCAGCTTGATTAACCGGACATGATATTACATCTACATAGCTATAGGACTAGTATTTGATTTTTGAAATGCAGGTAGTAGACCCTCTAGGCTAAAATAGTGCATTAGACGTAGGTTGGGTGGAGCGAAGCGCAACCCAACTGATTATCAGGATGTTGGGTTACGCCAAGCCTCCACCCAACAAAGCAATTTTTTTGCAACATTAAAGCCATGACAGTTCACTACAAGGCTACCGAGATTTTTTCAGAAATCAAATATGATTCCTATATAAATTTGAGAGTTACCAGAGGTATTTATTAAAAATTGGAACAAAAGATTTCTATGTCTGCTCAACTTCAATTTAAGGGACGCGTTTACCTTCTACCCTTAATCGCTGTTTTATTAAATATCGCTTCTTGCAGCGCCAATAATCGAAACATCAAACATATTTCCCTTGTAGGTGCCGGAGCAAGTTTTCCTGCACCTTTGTATGAGCGCTGGCTTTCAGATTATAACCAGCAAAATCCTGATGTCCAAATTAACTATCAAGCTATAGGGAGCAGTGCTGGAGTGCAACAGCTTATCGATGGTACTGTAGACTTTGCAGCTAGTGATGTGGGAATTACAAATGAACAAGCAGCCAAGATAAAACGGGGAGTCATCGCTTTACCTCTAACTGCCGGTTCTATTGTACTGGCTTATAACCTCACACAAGTTGCACAGCAGTCGCCTCAAGTCAATGTGCCAACTGCTCTCAGGCTACCACGCCAAGTTTACGTAGATATCTTTCTCGGAAAAATTACGAATTGGAATCATCCTAGAATAGCCGCAGCTAATCCAGGAGTAAGTTTACCCGATTTACCGATTCAGGTTGTACACCGAACTGATGGTAGTGGAACTACAAGCGTGTTGACGCAACACTTAAGTACCATAAGTCCAGAATGGAAAAGCAAAGTTGGGGCTGGTAAATCTGTAGCATGGCGAGTGGGAATTGGTGGAAAAGGTAACGAAGGTGTTACCGCTCTGATTCAACAAATACCAGGAGCCATTGGCTATGTAGAATACATTTACGCCAAACAAAATGAACTTCCTGTGGCTGCTTTAGAAAATAAATCTGGTAACTATATTACGCCGACACCAGAATCTGTAGCTAAAACTTTAGAAGCAGTGAAATTACCCGACAATAACTTAATTGCTTTTATTACCGATCCTACCAATGCCCAATCTTATCCTATCGTCACTTACAGCTGGCTTTTAACTTATCACCAATATCCCAACCGAGTCAAAGCTCAAGCGCTGAAAAACTTTGTTGATTGGGCTGTGATTGACGGGCAAAAATCCAGTTTGGAACTTGGATATATTCCTTTGTCTAAAAAAGTTGTGCTGCAAGTGCAATCTGCGGCAAAGAAGATTGCCGATTAATCCCATCAGCGCTCATCAGTGATGATATTACTTTTGGTGACGCACTTCAACCACGGTATGTACGTTCCCACGAGGCGTAAAATCTGCTTTCACGGTGACTTCTAACGGGTCACAAGCAGCCACAAAATCATCTAAAATTTGATTGGCAGATTCTTCGTGGGAAATATAGCGATCGCGATAACTATTAATATAAAGTTTGAGTGCCTTCAATTCTACTACCCGCTCATCAGGCACATAGCTAATATAAATTGTCGCAAAGTCAGGATAACCGGAAAATGGACATTTACAAGTAAATTCCGGCAAAGTAATGTTAATGTCATATCGCCTGCCCACACGCGGATTCGGAAAGGTAATTAGTTTACCTTCGGCAATGTCGCGTTCGCCATACTTCATCTCTTGGCTTGCCTGGGATACACTTTCAGGTGAGGAATTACTCATAAGTTCTTAAATATGATTATTTTCTAGTTTGGGCAAAGGAGAAGATCGGCAGACTAATAAATCATAAATCCTTACTCAGGACGGGCTAAACCCTAGCTATCCGCTAACATGACTCAGAACTTTCTCAATACTGTTCCTTCTCCCAATCTGGACAATTCTCATCTTCACAACCGTGGGGATGCATGGCACAAACTAACAAATTACCACTATAAACTTGACCGTGGTAGTGAGTACAACCGATACAGGCAGGATTTTTTTCGGCTGTGGGTTCAACTGAATAAGGAAAACCCGGATCTACATCTGCTACAATGTCTTCCAGTTCCCAGTAAGCTTCTAACATTGGTTCAGCCAAATCCTGTAGATACTGATCGACTTCTGTGACAATATTATTGTGTACTTGCTCGGTGACTTCTTCCGTTAGCTCAAAGAATGCGTCTATCACTTCACTCATTCCCAGGAAGAAACGCTCTACTTCATCTGCTACTGTTTCAACGATTTCTACTAAATCTTTTTGCCACTGTTCCATAAACTTGACACCTTTGCAGGCTATAAACAGGACGCTTTGTGTTATCTGGCTTGAACCACTAAAATACACACTAGGCAATGTATCTTATCAAGTTTTTATCCGAACTTGATGTCAAAATGCCACTTATTACTGATATTTCGATCAAATAATGCTTTTTATTAATCGCGTTGCAATCGTTTTAACTCGTCTTGCAGGTTTAAGACTTCTTGGCGTAATTTATCTACATTCTCATCATTTGATACCTCTTTCACCGTTGGCTCTTCATCTTCCTCTAAAATTTCAATGCGGCGAGGTTCAGAAGACGGTGGTTTCTCAGAGGTTTCACCAGATGGTTGGGCCTGTTGGGCTTGCTTCATCATATCTTCAACGAAGCGGCGGGCTTCTTCTGTACTCATTTCGCCCTTTGCAACCATTTCATCTGCCAGTTTTTGGACTTGCGATCGCACTTGGGCTAATTTTCCCCCTGCTTTCTCACCTGCGTAAGAAGCTAATCCAACTCCGAGGTAAAAAGCTTTTTGAACAATATCTCCAAAACCAGGCATTGTTGCTGAACGCTCCTAAAAATAGGGCGACCCGGAGACTACGCCTACCACAAGCCTCCCGTGTTGCTGCTACCTTCCGGTTCTGACAAGATTTGGGTGTTGCGATCGCATAGATCCAGGTCTTTCAAAAGCATAACATTAAAATTCAGTAAGTGTGTGTTATTCCATAACAATTCGCCATTCATAAAGCTGATAGTTGACGCAGCCGTTTTGCACCAAGGGGTCATCAGCGACAATTGCTTCTGCTTCAGCTTTTGAGGCTGCCTCAAATAGCAACATCCCGCCTCTTTGCTCTGCCCAATACCCTGTTCGCGCTTTGTGTCCTTTAGCAATCAAATCTTGAATGTAGGCTTTGTGGGCGGGTACATATTGGTCAAAGGTAGGTTTATCGACTTTGCCTTCTTCAATTTTTACAAACCACGGCATAACCTTCTTAACTCCCGTTACAACAGACATCTTGCTTAAATTACTACTATTTTGAGTAGCATTTGAGTAGCAATATACACTAACTACAGAAGCTTACTGAATATTTAACTAAAACAGCAGAAGCGACGCATCTGTGACTATTAGATATCTAGGTGCGATCGCAAATCATCCAGTGGAGATGTTGAAGCGCCAGTAAAATTAGCATCCTCAGCCATAGAAACAACATCGTCATCGGACAGAATAATTTGATCGCTCATTTAGTTTTCTCTTTCGATAAACAACATAGCGGATCAAGCGCCAACTCGATCCGCCTTCCCTAAGTTTTCCCATTGACCACCAATTACTAAGGAATAAAAATGATTAATATAGATAGATGAGCCGTTTTTTTGTCGCCCTTTTACCACCGCAAGACATTCAAGACTACGCCAACCAGATTAAACAGTACTTTAGCGATCGCTATGCTAGTAGCGGGGCGCTAAAGTCTCCGCCTCATATTACCCTGCAACCGCCTTTTGAATGGGCAGATGCTAACTTGCCACTGCTAGAAGCATCTTTGAAGGAGTTTGCAAGTGGCCAGCAGTCAGTAGCAATTACACTCAGGGGGTTTGATGCCTTTGTGCCTCGTGTTGTATACATTAATGTAGCCAGAAGTCAAGAACTTTTAACTTTGCAAGCTGATTTAATGGCTTATACAGAAAGCAACTTGGGAATTGTTGACAAGGTTTCTAATACCCGCTCTTTTGCCCCCCATATAACGGTTGCGTTTCGGGATTTAACAAAGCAAAACTTTAAAACTGCTTGGCCAGAATTTGAAAAGCGTCAGTTACATTTTGAGTTTACTGCTGATAAATTAACCCTGCTGCTTCACGACGGTAAGCGCTGGAATATTAAATCGGAGTTTGATTTTTTGGCTACTGAGCAATGAATAACGTCTAAGAGGATGTTTGAAAAGTCCTTAGTGATGTATCAAATACTCTTAGATCCCCCTAAATCCCCCGATAAATTGGGGGACTTTGATTCCGTTTCCCCCCTTTTTAAGGGGGGCTAGGGGGAGCGATAAGTGCCTAATATCACAGCCGACCACTTTTCAAACAACCTCTAAGAAGATGTTTGAAAAGTCCTCTTCTTGGTAGCAAATACTTTGAGATCCCCCTAAATCCCCCTTAAAGAAGGGGGACTTTGAGAGAGGTTGCCCCCCTTTTTTAAGGGGAGCCAGCGCGGTCTTCTCCCAAGGGGAGACGCTAAAAGCGATGGGGTTTCCCCCATGAGCGACTGGCGTGGGTTAGGGGGGATCTAGAAGTGCCTAAAATCACAGCCAACCACTTTTCAAACATCCTCTAAGCTGTATGGTTGTTTGAAAAGTCCTCTTCTTGGTAGCAAATACTTTGAGATCCCCCTAAATCCCCCGATAAATTGGGGGACTTTGAGAGAGGTTGCCCCCCTTTTTTAAGGGGGGTTAGGGGGGATAAAAGTGCCTAAAATCACAGCCAACCACTTTTCAAACATCCTCTAAGCTGTATGGTTGGGATCGTGAAAGAAGAAGTAACAATAACTAGCGATCGCAGTTTCCTTAGTGTTTCTGCAATTTTTGACCGAGGGAAATTTTATGAAGTATAGTGCTGATGATATTGTCGTAAATAAATGGGCAGAATCGAAGCAAACACCAGACGGAAAATGTAAGCACATCTGGGATATTCTTCTTAAAGAAATGATTCTTGAAACGATTAACATAAAAGATATTTATAAAGACTTATCCCACGAAAGTTTTGATGTTTTGCTAAAGATAAAACAAGGTAAGCATCTTACAGTTTTTGTAACGTTTAATATGGATACAAATCCTTACATTCACGATCCGATTATTTTTACTATATTCAAAATGTTTGAAGATATTGAGCGATTGTTGGGAAAGATTGATAGTATCCAAGGACAAAAAATAGAAGATAGATGGAGTCCTTATAAACTAAGTAAAAAAACTGAAGGTAGTTAGTTTAGATATAAATATTAGTATCTGGCGTAGACATCGCAATTTTCTTTTACAAATGTGGCAAAATAGCAAAGAGCGATCGCACAAGTACGGAGAGCCGCTTCCAAGCTGGTGTAAAGTAAACATTACGTAGTATGATCATCAATAGTTGAAAAAGAGCGATCGCTCTTGCCCTTTCTTTTTCACGGTGTGTAGTCGCCTACGCCAAACGTCTCAAAGAGTTGCAGCTTGTCGTCACACATCGCTTAACTTTTGGAACGCATTACAAACAAGAAATGTTAGATTTATTTATTTCTACTTACTTAATTTTTGTAAAACAAGATACATTAAATGGTAGTTTAGTCGCAAAGGAACCAAAAAGTATGGCCGTTAGTAGCCCTGAAGTCATCCGTCATATATTGATTGGGCTGGGATATTTAGCTCCTGAGATTGATCCTAAGCCGGATCTCACTAAATTTGCTCCCTGGAAGCGGAATAACAACTCATTGACAGATGATCCTACTGAAGAAGCGATTAAAAAATTTCAGAAACAGTATTCACAAAAACTTGTGGTTAATGGTAACGCTGATTCTGAGACTCGAACTGTCATCGAAGATACAGTCAAAGGACTTCAGAATAGATTGAAGTTTCACGGTTTTGCTAGCAATGCCGAAATTCCTCAAGACTTGCCTTTTTATGGGCCAGCTACTTATACAGCAGTCAAGAAATTTCAGAAATCTCAGGGTTTAACTGAAAATGGTATTGCTACTATTGAACAGCGTCAAATTCTACAACAATCTAGTTTAACAGATAAGCCACAGCCACAGCCACAGTCACAACTCAAGCTGAGAGATTTGTGCTTGCAATTCAAAAAAAATCCTCAAAATCCTTCTTACATTGCAGCATTAAATAACTTACAACAAAATTTACCCAAGGACGTTTTACACAAGGTTACTAACAAATGGAGGGGAACAAATGATCAAAATCCTGAGATTGTCAAGCTGACGAATCTGTTTACTTATTATGATGACAACAATGCAAACCATCGTGATGCACTAAATCACTTACAAAGTCAGATTACCCCAGCCATCTCTCAAGCATTTTTAAGTCTGTGGAATAAGAAGTAAACAAATGGGACGTATATAACCTTTCTCGTTTGTATGCAATACACTTTAACCTCTCTCCTAAAAAGAGAGAGGCTTTGAATTTTACTCCCCAACGCTAGTAGGATACTGTTGACATACGAGAATTAAAAACCAGGTTTCTGATCTCTGCTGAGTCGGAAACCTGGTTTTTTAATAATTCTGAATTCTGATTTAATATTCAATTCCCGGTTGCGCTTTCACACCTTGATCGCGGAAAGGGTGCTTAACTAGGGTCATTTCGGTTACTAAGTCAGCACGTTCAATTAAAGCAGGTGGTGCGCCTCTACCTGTGAGAATAACGTGTTTGTTAGCGGGTTTTTCTGCTAAACCGGCTAAAACGTCTTCTACTGGTAAGTAAGCCATTTTGAGGGCGATATTGATTTCGTCTAACAATACCAGATGAAAATCTGGGTTGCGGATGTATTCTAATGATTTTTCCCAGGCGGCGCTAGCTTTGTCAAGATCGCGATCGCGGTCTTGAGTTTCCCAGGTAAAGCCTTCGCCCATTGCGTGAAATTCTATCTGGTCTTCCCAATAGCTGAAAACCCTTTTTTCGGAAGGTTCCCAGCTACCTTTGATGAATTGGATGATCGCTACTTTATACCCATGACCGAGCGATCGCAACACCATCCCCAAAGCCGCAGTGGTTTTACCCTTACCGTTACCAGTATTTACAATAATTAACCCTTTTTCTGGTACAGCTTCTGCTATGCGCTTGTCTTGCACTTCTTTGCGTCGCTGCATCTTTTTGCGGTACTGTTCATCAGTCAGAGATGAAGACATTACCTCATCAATCAAGCGCCCAATTTCTTGGTCTGGGTTCAATTCTTGCGGTGTATCGTTTTTCATCAAGCTTGTCTAGAAATAACTGTTAAAAGTGTTGAGAATGAACCAAAATCGCCTTACTTATCTAATTTCACTTAAATTACTTGATTAGAAATGCCCAGTAAGTTTTCATGTGAAATATTATTTATTAATGATTTGCAGATAAGTGGAAATATATATGATACACAAATTTAACTTATAATTTCAGTTTACTGTTACTGTTTTAAATAATTTAATATGTTCATTAAAGCACTTTACCAGTAAAATTTTATTATTATATCTTTTGGTACAGTCATTAGTTAGATGCTTTAAGTGTCAGGAGTATGATGTCTGATATCAGGAGTTATGCATTTATGAATGTTGTTGCTTCCATTTTTCCCATAAAGGCTGCGTATCTTCTGGTTGCCCGTCATAGTTAAGTAATTGATCTGAAATTATCACCCATGACTGGGCACTGCGTGTCCAAATGTTACCCACTGGGCGTAACCAACTTGTATCATCTAAGGTTCCAGCTTTGACATTGATAGTATCTGGTTTATAAGTCCGTTCATGGAACAATCGCGTTCCGCAGTCGCCACAGAACAGGTTATTTACTTCACGTCCGCTATCATTTTTCCGAGTCCAAGCTTTCGGTTTTCCTTGAACAATTGCAACAGCATCTCGTAATACTGTGAGAGACATTCCAAAAGCACTAGACGATTGTTTTTGACACTCCTTGCAGTGACATAGGTAAAGGGTTAACGGTTGGGCATGAATTTCATAACGAATCTGTCCACATTGACAACCTCCAGTATATGGAAGACTCACAGCTTTTACCTCCTGATAATTTGTGTTGCTTTATTGTAACTAAAACTATCTCAATCGGAAAGCGGGTTTTAATAGATACAAACAGAAGATATGTGGACACGAGGAAATTTTCATTCTCTGCACTTACCTAAATCCCCCTCATTCTTCATCTTCATCTGATTCATCATCCTCAACCCAATACTGTTGAGGTGCATTTTCGTGAACTTCTAAAACTTTTGCTTTTTTGATTTTGTTATCAGGTGGATTAATTGCTTCTAACTGCACATCAAATTTCCAGTTGTCACCAAAATCATAAAGATAGGTAATTTTAGCACCTGGTTCGAGAGACAAATCACCAATCTGCACTTGGTCTGCAAATGGGGGTGTTTCCATGTAGGGATGACCGATTTTTATTATGCGACCAAAACGGTCTTTATAACTAAATTCGTACAGGTGATCGTAATCAAAGTCAAAAGTATCGAGAATTGTCTCTGCTAGCCAGCTTAATGGTTTTTTTGCTGGGATGGCAATGCGTCGCCAAGCCTTAGAAATAGACACTTTAAAAATATAAATACCATCGGTGAAGCCTTGTTTTTGAACAACTAAATTATGCTCCCATTCTGGAAAAAATCCTTGTAAATGTGATTGTAATTTTCCAAAATTCACATTTACATCATCCTGTAATTCTCCTCGTATACCCAATGGAAAAAGTAATTGCAACAGAGCATCACCAAAGGGTAAGCGTTGTAAACTAGTAATGCGCCATCCCTTGCCTTCTTCTGGTTTTCCATGTTTGATAGATAACAATCCAAATAACTCTAACAGGGCAACATTATGCAGTCCAGGGTAATAACTAATATCGTGTTGGTATTCATACTTAGGAAATTTTAAACCTTTATCTGGGACGCGAGTCCAGAGTTGAATACATCTAAATAAATTACCGAATGAATCTTGATGTTCACCCAAAATTTCGTTATTTCCCCAAATTAACCAAGCTTCTAATAAGTTGAAATAACGTTCTGTTGAGTTCAGAGTTGACCATGATTGCAAAGTTGCGGCGTCTAAAACTAAAACCTGCTTTTTTCCTTGCGATCTAATTTGGGCTATTCCAGAACTGCGTAATAACAGATATAGTCCATTAATATAGGGGTATGATTTTTGTACGGGGCGTTTGAGTTTAGTTTCAATCGGGTGACTTAACTGAGAATTAAGTTCGGATAGGACTTTTAGCGGTAGAAGGTTATTAACACTACTAACTTCCACTCCATTTGGTTGCAAGAAATCTATCAGGGTTTGAAAGTCATGTAGAATCGTACCGGGTTGATTTTCATCAATACTGAGTTCTTGTAAGAGTTGTTGTTGTGACTCTGTTAGGGAAGGCAGTTCAGGATTGAGTGTGCGTTCTAGTCGCGCAAATAAATCTTCCATAAATAAAAATTCTAAATTCTAAATTCACAATTTAACCTTCTGTCTAACCTGTTTTATTTATACTATAACTACAGAAGTTCTCCTGATAAACATTGACCTGCAAAGTGTCATAACAGGACTATCAATACCGTAAGTTTAATGAAATGTGAATGATAATATTTTCACCTTCTACTTGACAATCCCAGGAATTTGATATGAATAGTAACACTCGCCTACAGATGATTTTAGCTGATACACGTATTAATACAGTATTACCTGCGATCGCACAACTAAATCTACCTAACTGGTGGTTAGCCGGGGGTGCAGTCCGAAACACCGTTTGGTATTCAATTTTTGGCGATAAGTGTGGGTTAGATATCAAAGACTTTGATATTGCATTCTTTGATATAGAGGGGAACCGTTCCCAAGAACAAGCAGCAAAGACGACTCTCACAGAAGAATTTTCTCATGACGATTTTGATGTCAAAAATCAAGCCAGTTTTGCTCGTTGGCGTCTTGGTAGCAGACCTTATACTAGTACAGAGGATGCCATCACAGATTGGCTGCACACCGCTACCGCTGTCGGAGTTCGACTAGATGCACAAAGACAATGGCAATTTTTCACACCCTACGGGTTGGATGACTTATTTGGTGGCATTATTCGACCTACGCCAACGCATACTCATAATTTAGAGGCCCATAATAAGGCATCAGGGTTTTTACAAAAGTGTCCTTATCTGCGGTTGGCGTAAAAATTACAGTCCGGTTGTAGCTACTAGTTTCCGTTGCAAGGCTTTTTAATTTACAACCCTTGGGTACGGAATCCCAATGTTAATAATTTTCTCCCGCTGGGAATAATTAAACTAGAACCCCTTTCATGACAAGACAGGGGGTGATGCTAATGTTGTAACTTTATAGTCAAAAATCAATGCCAAATCGTACTGGATACCAAATCAACTCGACTCTCCACGAAGGAATCCAAACAATTATTTATCAAACACAAACGCCAAAAACGCAACAGCGAGTTATCCTCAAGCTGCTTAAAAACGAATATCCGACTCTCGAAGCCTTTACTCGGATTAAAAATGAGTATCAAATTCAGCAAGGTTTAGACCATCCCAATATAGTTAAAGCTATCAGTCTAGAAACCTTTGAAAATCGTGTGGGACTATTGTTAGAAGACTTCGGTGGTAAGTCTTTATCTCAACTGCTACAAATAGAAAAACTTGACTTAATTAACCATTTAAAGATTGCTATTCAACTGGCTAAAGCTTTAGATTATTTGCATAATAATCAGATTATTCATAAAGATATCAAACCTAGTAACATCATCATTAACTCCCAGACAGGTATTGTTAAACTCACTGATTTTGGTATAGCCTCCCGCCTCAATAAAGAAAATCCCCAATTTAATAATCCTAACTGCGTTGAAGGCACACTAGCCTATATGTCTCCTGAACAAACTGGGAGAATGAATCGCATTCTTGATTATCGCACTGACTTTTATTCTCTTGGTGTGACTTTATATGAAATGCTCACTGATAAAACACCATTTTTTAGCCAAGATCCCCTAGAAGTAGTTTATAGTCACATTGCTGTCCAACCGATAAACCCGCAATCATTAAATTCACAAATTCCTACCGCCGTCTCTGAAATTGTGATGAAGCTGATGGCAAAAAATGCGGAAGACAGATATCAAAGTGCCACAGGATTATTAGCAGATTTAGAATTATGTCTTAACCAGTTAGAAAGTAAGGGAATAATTACTGATTTTGTTCCAGGTCGTTTAGATATCTTGAGCCAGTTATTAATACCTCAAAAATTATATGGTCGTGAAGAACAAGTTAATGAACTGTTAGCTGCATTTGAGCGCGTTGCTAACCCCCCTGAATCCCACGGATTCAGGGGGGTAGAAATGATGCTAGTTTCTGGTTATTCTGGTATTGGCAAATCAGTTCTAGTTAACGAAGTTAATAAACCCATTACTCGCAGACAAGGATACTTTATTTCTGGTAAGTTTGATCAGTTAAAGCGAAATATACCTTATGTTTCTTTAATTCAAGCTTTTGCTTATCTGATGCGGTATTTGCTGACCGAGAATAATGAAAAAATAGAAGTATGGCGTAATAAAATATTATCAGCTTTAGGAACAAATGGAAAAGTTATAACTGACGTTATTCCAGAAGTAGAATTAATCATCGGTACACAGCCGGAAGTTGCCCAAATTGGAGCAACAGAATCACAAAATCGCTTCAATCATGTTTTTAAAGAATTTATCCAAGTTTTTACTCAAAAAGAACACCCCTTAGTCATCTTTTTAGATGATTTACAATGGGCAGATTCAGCCACATTGAATTTAATCCAACTGCTGATAACTGACACCGATAGCAAATATTTTTTATTGATTGGGGCATATAGAGATAATGAAGTTAGTCCGGCACATCCTTTAATCCAAAAAATAGAAGAAATTAAGAATAGTGGCACGGTTGTTAATAATCTTATATTGCAACCTTTAAAGTTAGAAAATGTAACTCAGCTAGTTGCCGAAACTCTCCAAGAAACAGAGGTTAACCAGGATGAAGAAATCGGAGTCTTTAACAAGGAAATTATTAAACTAGCTGAGTTAATTTGTAATAAAACAGGTGGCAACCCATTTTTTATAACACAACTAATTCAGGCACTTCATCAAGAAAATCTCTTAAAATTTGACTTTAGTAATGCTAAATGGCAATGGAGTTTAGAGGAGATTCAAGCAATTGGAATTACCGATAAAAATGTAGTTGAGTTAGTTGCCAGCCGAGTTGAGAAACTACCAAAGTTCACCCAAGATGTTTTAAAACTAGCAGCTTGTATAGGTGACAGATTTAGTCTGGATGTTTTATCAATAGTCAATGAAAAATCACCTTCTTTGACGGCAAATGATTTACACTCGGCTTTGCAAGCGGGATTAATTCTACCTTTAAGTGAAGCTTATCGCATTCCTTTAGTTTTTAATCAAGAAGAAGCGGTTAATTTAAATTTCGATAGTTCACGGGTGGGTTACAAGTTCTTGCATGACAGAGTACAACAAGCAGCATATTCCTTAATTCCAGAAGAACTGAAGAAATCTACTCATCTGAAAATTGGGCAATTGCTTCTTCAAAACATACCTAAAGAGGAAATAGAAGCTAATATTTTTGATATTGTCAATCAGTTGAATGTAGGTATTGTTAACCTTACAGAGCAATCTGAAAAAACTGAATTGGCACGATTAAATTTAATTGCAGGGCGAAAAGCTAAAGCTTCTACAGCTTACGAAGCTGCTCTTAAATACTTCACAAATGGGATAGAACTTTTAAATATAGACGCTTGGCAAACTGAATATACCTTAACCATCGGTTTATATGAAGGAGCCGCAGAGGTAGCCTATCTGAGTGGTGATTTTGAGCAGATGCAACAATGGGCTGAAGTGGTGCAGCAACAAGCAAAAACCCTTTTAGATAAAGTGAAAGTCTATGAAGTACAAATTATCGCTTCTATCATTCAAAGTAAACAACTGGAAGCCATTCAGATAGCAGTATCAATTCTGCAATTGTTAGGAATAAGTTTTCCAGATGAGCCGACATCAACTGATATTCAGCAGGGGATGGATGAAATCGCTGCTTCTTTGAAGAGGAAAGCGATCGCAGATTTGATTAACTTACCATTAATGACTGATCTTAACAAGATTGCAGCTATGCGAATCTTAATGGGAGTTCTCCCTGCGGCTTTCCAAACTGCTCCTGCAATGATGCCAATTATTGTCTGCAAAATGGTCAATTTGTCCTTAAGGTATGGGAATACTGCTGTATCTGCCTATGGTTATAGTCTTTATGGATTACTTCTTTGTGGAGTTCAAGGAGAAATTGATTCTGGCTATAAATTTGGGAAATTAGCTTCTAGTTTGGTGTCACAATTTAATTCTGAAGAACTCAAGGCTAAGATTTTGACGGTTGTTAGTGCCCATGTTATGCATTGGAAAGAGCATGTTAGGGAGACATTAACATCATCAATGGCAGGGTATTCTAGTGGTCTGGAAACTGGAGATTTAGAATATGCTGGTTATTGTGGTTACATTTATCCCTATCATTCATTTTGGATGGGTAAGGAACTTTGGGTTCTAGAAAAAGAACTGATAGCTTATTGTGATTCTCTGAAAAAAATCAAGCAACAAGTAGCTTTAACTTGGAACTTAGTATATTTACAAACAGTTTTGAACTTGAAAGGAAATTTTGAAAATGTAGACTATTTAATTGGAGAAGCTTATGACGAGCAAAGTATGCTACCAATTCACCAGCAAGTAAATGACCTTTACACAATTAACCATCTATTTGTCAATAAGCTCATGCTCTCTTACATATTTGGGGAGTATTTTAAAGCTGTAGAAAATGCTGCGATCGCAGAAAAATCTTTAGGTGGTGTTACAGGGTTGTTTGTTGTTCCAGTGTTTTATTTCTACGATTCTTTAGCTCACTTGGCAATATATCATACTGCTAAAGTGTCTGAGAAGCAAGCTATTCTAGAAAAAGTCCAAGCTAATCAGCAAAAGATGGAACTCTGGGCTATTCATGCTCCCACGAATCACTTACATAGATTTTATCTCGTGGAGGCAGAACGGTATCAGGTTTTGGGTCAAAAGCTAGAAGCAATGGACTATTATGAAAACTCTATTGCCAAATCTCAAGCAAACGGTTTTCTCCAAGAAGAAGCTTTAGCTTATGAGTTAGCTGGAAAATTTTATCAATCTTTAGGTAAAGAATTAATTCATCAAACTTATATAACTAAAGCCTATTATGCCTATATTCGTTGGGGTGCGATCGCTAAAGTTAGACACTTAGAATCAAAGTATGTTTTTCTAGTAGGACAAACTACTACTATAGAAAACACTAGTTCAAAAATTGATACAACTCATTTTACCACTAACACTACTACCAATAGCAGCTTGAGCGATTTTCTAGATTTTAATGCATTCATCAAGTTTTCACAAGCGATTACCAATGAAATTGTTTTAGAAAATTTATTGGTCAAGCTGATCCAAATTTTACTAGAAAATGCTGCCGCACAAAAAGCAGCACTACTGCTACTTAAAGATAATCACCTATATATTGAAGCTTCTGGAAATGCTACTGACGATGTGGTGAAAGTTTTAGGCGCTATTCCTGTTGAAACATATCAGGATTTACCGCTTTCTGTAATTAATTACGTATTCCGAACTCAGCAATATCTTGTATTAAATGATGCGATAACTACAGAACCTTTTAACCTTGATATTTGTATTCAGAAATCTCAAACAAAATCAATCTTTTGTTTGCCAATTATGTATCAATCACAGCTTACTGGTATTATTTATTTAGAAAACCAGTTATCATCAGGAGCTTTTGTTTCAGAAAGGGTAGAGGTCTTAAAAGTCTTAGTTTCTCAAATGGCGATTGCCATAGAAAATGCCAGATTGTACACAAGGGCGCAAGACAAATCTAGGGAATTAGAGCAATCGATAAAAGATTTACAAGAGGCGCAACTACAACTTATCCAAAGTGAAAAAATGTCTTATCTAGGAAATTTAGTTGCAGGTGTAGCACACGAAATAAACAACCCTATTGGTTTTATTACAGGTAGTATCGCCCAAGCAAAAGATATTGTTAAAGATTTAATAGACTATCTACAATTGTACCGAGAAAAATTCCCCAATCCTGGCGCTGAAATTGAAGAAAAAGCCGAAGAAATAGATATAGATTTTCTGCTAAAAGATTTGCCAAAAATGATTGATGGTATGACAGTAGGGACACAGCGCATTCGTAATATTAGTACCTCTCTTCGTACTTTTTCCCGCGCTGATACTACCTCAAAAGTGTCAGCGAATATCCATGAAGGCATTGATAGTACTTTAATGATTTTACAGCATCGTCTGAAAGCCAATCATAATCGTCCAGCAATTAAAATAATTAAAGATTATGCAGAGATTCCATCAGTAAAATGCTATTTGGGACAATTAAATCAGGTGTTTATGAATATTATTGCTAATGCAATTGATGCTTTAGAAGAAGCAAACAGCGGTCGTGATTTTTTAGAAATTCAAGAAATGTATCCGAATATTATTACTATTCAAACTAATTTGCAAGTAGATAATGAAAATGTGGTAATTAAGATTCAAGATAATGCGAAAGGAATGACAGAAGAAATTAGAAACTGCATTTTTGAGAATTTATTTACTACAAAATGCGTCGGAAAAGGTACAGGATTAGGATTGTCTATTAGTCGGCAAATTATAGTAGAAAATCATGGAGGAAATTTGATTTGTGAATCAGTCTTGGGACAAGGAACACAATTTATAATTTCTATTCCCATTTTGGGAGAATAAGGGACTTTTGATAGTTGTAGCCGCAGATTCTTTTTGTTCCTCAACTTTCGGCATGGGTGCGGACGGTTTGCAGTATTCTTAGTTAAATTGGTTTATATCTGCATTGGCAATTTTGATAAAGTGAATTTTCGATAAATTTACTGTTCCTTAAGGGTGACAGTTGCGTAAGTCCTGTATGTAAGTGGTGACTTTATTACTTAATCAAATCAACACAAACTTAGTCACAATTAGCACTTGTAACTTATCAATTAACTGTTATAACTAATTGTATACATCGAATCTTGTATGTACTAGCTTTATCATTTACTAGAAAAACGATTTTCTAGCAGATATAAAACGCAATTGCTAGCGAAATCTGCAAGCATTTTAGCCAGGTTTTCTGAGCTAAAATTATTAGCTAAAACTTTAGTTTTTGGTAAAGTACAAGATGCGAAAATCGTAAATAATTAAGGGAGTCATCTTGTGGAAAAAAGAAGAGAAAATGGGGGAATAGTTTCAAAGGCTATTTCGTTTCTGTTAAATCGTATAACTTTGATTGTGCTTGCAGTGACTCTTGTGCTGTTTGTTGGAGGTAAGTTTGAACTAGCAAGTGCAACTCAACCTAACGCAGAATTTGAGATTCAAAAATTAACATCCTGTTACGCCCTGGGAACTGACGCCATTGGTAGAGGAAATCTCCTAGAAGGAAAGAATATTTATCGGGATTGTTTTACTCAAGATGCAGTTCTCACTGCCATTTTTCCTGATGGGGCAACTCAAACAAGTTATGGGACAGATTCTTGGGCAGATTTTGTCTATTCAGTATTTCAAGGAAATAGTTATACAGCTACTCAACACTTGATGGGTACAATAAATATTTCAGTTCAAAATAATCAAGCAACGATGACTTCTTACCTCCATGCGACTCACAAACGCTCGGAAACCAGCATTGATGTCGCTAATGGCACTTATGAAGATCAAGTCGTTAACAGAAATGGGCGCTGGAAAATTCGTAATCGTACCCTTAAACTCATCGATTTCTTGAATCTCAGTTCCCCAACTACTGCTTCTTCAAGCACTAATGCCCGAAGCGCTAATTCCTCAGCTACCTTTATCAGACCAAATATACCTCGTTTAAAAGAATAATTGTTTAGATTGGAATAACACTAATACGGGTTGGATAAGTATTCTTTACCTCCCTTATGACCTGAAAAAAGGGGTGAATATTTTATATTCACCCCTTTTTTATTTGCCACTTGAGCAAAATATAGTGCCAGGTAAAATACAGTTTTGCATTCAATAATTTTAAGCTTTAGCAAACCTTTACAGTCAGCCTTTATTCTGTTTGATGTATGAATAAAGAAGTTCGCGATCGCTCTGAGGATTTACAATTAAGCATGGACTATTCCCGTGACTTCCATTACTTACAAGAACGACAGTAATACCCATCCGGGGACAAACTCCTAAACAACTGGTGCTAATAACCCGAAATTCACCCCATAATCCCTCAAATTTCAAACTAGATTTTAACCAATTCTCTAAGTCTTCGGAAGCTGTTGAGCTTCTGCTAGTTCGATGAGAGCTATTTGACTGCTCGTTTGCACATTGTGAACACACAAGCACCAAACCAGACTCCCATCGGGGAGAAATAGTTGGAATAGAAGTTTCTAATGGGCGAGAATTTATTAGGGGCGATGGTTCCTGAGAATTGGATGCAAACCCCTTGAGGATACGTTTGAGCAATCTCTTAATACGCTGGATCAGTTTTTTCATGGACGATCCTACTTATCTGTCTGAATAGGATAGTGTAAATTTCCTGTTTAATCTGTTCTATTAGAACGCCTAAAAAATGCTAGTTTATGGCAAGTCGTTTGTAGACTGTCGTGGCGTTGCAGGTTCGCAAACCCTTTTTTTAATCCCCCACTAAGGTATACACAGAGCCTTTAGACGAGAACAAGGTAAAAGTTTCAGCATCAAAGACTCAAGTTACTATCTTTCAATTGCAACTCAGTATTACAATCTAGGGGTTCCCACTCGCTGGGGAAACTATATGGAATCAAAACATGACTAAGCTGA
The DNA here is from genome assembly GCF_036917935.1 of Nostoc sp. Classification (GTDB taxonomy): domain Bacteria; phylum Cyanobacteriota; class Cyanobacteriia; order Cyanobacteriales; family Nostocaceae; genus Nostoc. The sequence goes on from NZ_JBALEL010000015.1 coordinate 80,198, forward strand.
TCGAATACGAAGAAGCCAGCGACGAAGTACGTGCAGTGTATGACGACATCCGCGTTACACGTCAGAATGACTACATCAATAACTTTTGGAAAGCTATAGCCAACCATCCCCCCACCCTGCAACGAACGTGGCAAGCGGTAAAAGAAGTGATGGTTAGCCCCGGTGAGATTGATCCACTCATGCGCGAACTGATTTATATCGCTGTGAGTGCGACGAATGGCTGTGAGTACTGCATCGCCTCGCACACAGCGGCGGCACGTGCCAAGGGTATGAATGATACTATATTCGGGGAACTAATGGCGATCGCAGCCACTGCCAATATGACCAATCGCCTCGCCAACGGCTATCAAATACCGGTGGACGAGAAATTTAAGACGTAGCAGTATAGCCTTGTCTATCCCTGCTTAAAATAAGGTTTAGCAGAATTATTTACTATGCCCAAGGTTCAGATTAACGGGATTGATTTGTTCTACGACATTAAGGGAACGGGTGAGCCTTTGCTATTAATCGCTGGCTTCCTTTGCGATCATACTTATTGGTCGCTGATCATGCCATCGCTAGTTTCGCAGTATCAAGTCATTCGCTTGGATAACCGAGGTATGGGGAGAAGTTCTGCTCCCGAAAGTCCCTATAGTTTGAAGCAGATGGCTAGTGACGTTGCAGCATTGCTCGATCGCATCGGAATTAATCAGGTGCATCTAGCAGGTCATTCAATGGGTAGTCAGATAGCCCAAGAGCTAGTTTTAGCACGCCCTGAAAAGGTAAAAAGTCTGATGCTACTTTCATCTTTGGCAAAGGGTGATGCATTATTCAACAGCATCATCGAAACTTGGGGCGACCTCCACAGCAATGTAGACCTAAAACTTTATGAAAAAGTCGTATTGCCCTGGATATTTACAGATGAATTCTACTCGATTCCTGGAATGATCGAAGGTCTGATTGAATTTGCCATCAGATATCCTTTCCCGCCAGCAACTCATTCACTCTATAATCACAGCCAAGCTATCCTTAGCAGTGACTCAACAGACCGCCTTCAACAAATTCATTGTCCTACTTTAGTTTTGGTTGGTAAACAAGATATTCTCACCCCGCTAAAGTTTTCCCAGCAACTTGCTCAAGGTATTCCCAATGCTGAACTTGTAGTCATTGACCGTGGTGGTCATGGCTTCTTGATTGAGTCGCCTGATGTTGTGGTTTCAGCTATGCTGAATTTTCTGGGGAAGTTGAAGCCAGCTTATAGCAATTTTTGATTTTAGATTTTTGATTTTAGATTTCGGTGAAGCTGCGTGGTGAATTCAGTGTTGGAAAAATTTTGGAAAATGGTATTAGGGACTTCCAACAAATAAATTATCCAAATAAGAAGTAGTTAAGTATTTTTTTATTTGGAAGTCCCTTAAGAGAATTTACCAAAACCACCGCCGCCAGGAGTTTCTATCACAAAAACATCTCCAGTTTTCATCTCTACTGTTGCTGTACTGTCTAAATTTTCTTCAATTCCATTCTGACGTTGTATCCAGTTGCGTCCTACTTTTCCGGCTTCCCCACCATTTAATCCAAAGGGAGGAACCAGCCGATGACCAGAGAGAATATTAGCTGTCATCGGTTCTAGAAATCGAATGCGGCGGACAACTCCATTACCACCCGAATATTTCCCTTTGCCACCACTATCAGGACGAAGACTAAAGCTTTCTAAAAGTACAGGATAACGGGTTTCTAAAACTTCTGGATCGGTCAAGCGGGAGTTAGTCATGTGAGAATGAACACCATCAGTGCCATCAAAATCAATTCCTGCCCCAGAGCCGCCGCAGATAGTTTCATAATATTGATATTGCTCATTACCAAAAGTAAAATTATTCATCGTTCCTTGAGAAGCAGCCATGACACCCAAAGCACCATATAAAGCATCAACAATAGTTTGAGAAGTTTCTACATTACCCGCGACTACTGCGGCTGGATAGGTTGGGTTGAGCATACAGCCAACCGGGATAATAATTTTTAGAGGATTAAGACACCCGGCATTGAGAGGAATATTATCATCAACTAAAGTACGAAAGACATATAAGACTGCTGCTTGAGTTACAGCTTTAGGAGCATTGAAATTACTATTTAGTTGTAGAGAAGTCCCAGTAAAATCAATGGTAGCACTGCGGTTTTCTAGGTGAATCGTCACTTTAACTTGAATTTGTGCCCCATCATCCATTTTATAAGTAAATGAGCCATCCTTGAGAACTGCGATCGCACGTCTAACAGACTCCTCAGCATTAGCTTGCACAAATGTCATATAAGCTTGAACAGTATCAAACCCGTATTGTGAAACCATTTTAGAAAGTTCTTGAACTCCCCGTTCATTTGCGGCAATTTGGGCTTTTAAATCGGCTATGTTTTGGTCAGGGTTGCGAGTAGGATAAGTATGATTTGAGAGATGCTGTCTGACTGCGGTTTCTCGAAAGTTGCCCTCTTCAACCAAGAGAAAATTATCAAAGAGAATTCCTTCTTCTTCTACTGTGGTGCTGTGAGGAGGCATTGAACCGGGAGTAATTCCCCCAATATCGGCTTGGTGTCCACGAGAAGCAACAAAAAATCGGGGCATTGGGCATGGATTATTTTCACTACTTTCCAAAAAAACAGGGGTAATTGCAGTGACATCAGGAAGGTGGGTTCCGCCATTATAGGGGTTATTAGATAGATAGACATTTCCTCGTTTTAGGGTGTCGCCTTTGTCATTAATTAAACTGCGGACACTTTCACTCATTGAGCCTAAATGCACAGGAATATGGGGAGCATTAGCAACTAATAACCCTGATGATTCAAAAATAGCGCAGGAGAAATCTAGCCTTTCTTTGATATTTACTGATGTAGCCGTGTTTTGTAACACAATTCCCATTTCTTCGGCGATAAATTGATAGAGATTTTTGAATATTTCTAAGCGGATGGGATCAGGTTGAGATGTTGTGTACATTTTTGACTTCTATTTTGTTTATCAGAGGTAACTGATATTGATTATCCTGCAAATATAGGTGAAGCCTGATGAATTAATATTTACGGTGCAAAATTAGATGATTATGTGCAGTTAGTCTCGCTTGCCAGTTAGGTTCCACTACAATTGTGCTAATTTTTTCCACAACGATCGCAGGCCCCTTAATACTATCTTCTGGTTGTAAATCTTCCCGTCGATAAACAGGAGTATTATGCCATTGATCACCAGTAAACATCCTTACTATCTCAACACATCCGGGGGCTTCATCTAGAGAACGGGTACGAATAATTAAAGGTTCTTCAGGAGTATCCATCTTCTGAATTACTTCCACTGAAGCGGATTCGACAATTAAGGTTTTCTCTAATTGAATGAAACCATAGCGAGATTTTTGTTCAATCTCAAATTCTTGCCGCATCACTGCTACTTCATCAGCAAAATTAACGGTTAATGTAGAGTTAGTACCCTCATATTTTAAGTTTATTTTTTTGATTAATTCTATTTGACTACCCACTTGATTTATTTCACTTCTAGCTTGTGTTTCTAAATATTCCATTAACTGCTGTAATTTAGGGATTAATGTTTGGGTTAAAGGTTGTTCTACTCCCCCTTCTCTAATCGCCCGGACATCAGCTAATCCCATTCCATAAGCAGAGAGAACGCCAGCATAAGGATGTAGAAATATTGTTTTCATTCCCAAGGTGTCAGCAATTAAACAAGCAACTTGCCCACCTGCACCACCAAAACAACAAAGCACATATCGGCTGACATCATAACCGCGTTGCAGACTGATTTTCTTAATTGCGTTCGCCATATTTTCCACTGCGATCGCAATAAATCCAGCGGCTACTTCTTCGGGGGTACAATCATTTAATGTAGCGGCTTGAATATCTTGGGTTAATTGGGTAAATTTCTCAGTAACAATATCTTTATCTAAAGGTAAATTACCATCAATGCCAAAAACATAGGGAAAATATTGTCGATGAATTTTACCTAACATGACATTGGCATCAGTAACCGCTAATGGCCCACCACGTCGATAACAAGCAGGCCCAGGATTTGAACCAGCAGATTTAGGGCCAACACGATAACTAGAACCATCAAAAAAGAGAACAGAACCACCACCAGCAGCAATGGTATTAATTGCTAATACAGGAACTCGCATCCGCGCCCCAGCAATTTCCAAATCTAGTTGTCGTTCATACTCTCCTTTAAAGTGGGCGACATCTGTACTTGTCCCTCCCATATCAAAGGTAATAACTAACTCGAAACCTGCCCTTTTACTAGTTTGAACTGCGCCAACAATACCGCCAGCCGGGCCACTTAAAATACTATCTTTTCCTTGAAATTGTTCGGCTGCGACTAAACCTCCGTCAGATTTCATGAACATTAAGTTGACTCCGGGTAACTGACTCGCTACTTGGTTGACATAGCGACGCAGAATAGGAGTTAAATAAGCATCGACTACTGTTGTATCTCCTCGGCTAACCAACTTCATTAACGGACTAACTTGATGGGATACGGATATTTGGGTAAAGCCGATTGTTAAAGCAAGCTGGGCTATTTGTTGTTCGTGTTCAGGATAGCGATCGCTGTGCATAAAAACAATAGCACAACTCCGAATTCCTGTATGGTAAACTGCTTGTAAGTCAGTTTTAACTTGTTGAATATTTACAGGTATTAATTCATTTCCATGAGCATCGTAGCGTTCGTTTATCTCAACAACCTGCTCATAAAGCATCGTTGGTAAAATTATCTGGCGGGCAAAGATGTTAGGACGGTTTTGGTAGCCAATTCGCAGCGCATCTTTAAAGCCTTTGGTGATGAGAAGAACGAGGCGATCGCCTTTCCTTTCTAATAGGGCATTTGTTGCTACAGTTGTCCCCATTTTTACTACTTCTATCGCTTCAGTAGGAATGGGTTCGTTGCTAGCAATACCCATAATATCCCGAATACCTTGGATAGCTGCATCTTGATATTGTTCAGGATTTTCTGAAAGTAGTTTGTAGACTATAATCCATTGCTGATTAGGCAGAGTCACAATTAAAAAACGTTCAGGATGTTTTGAAACTCCATCGATAATTGCTTGATTATTAGTAACAGCAACAATATCTGTGAATGTACCACCACGGTCAGCAAAAACCTTCAACATTACTCTGTTTCCTGTATAATCATGAAAAATTACGAAATAGCTCTAAGAGGATGTTTTAAAAGTCGTGATTGATGTATCAAATACTCTTAGATCCCCCTAAATCCCCCTTAAAAAGGGGGACTTTGATTCCGGTTCCCCCCTTTTTAAGGGGGGTTAGGGGGGATCAAAGTGCCTAAAATCACAGCCAAATACTTTTCAAACAACCTCTAATATCATGTCCGCATAATTAGTTATGATTCCCACAGTCATTGCACCCCACCCCCAGCCCCTCCCCGCTCTTCGGGAGGGGAGACAAAGCGCAGCTTTGGCGGGGTGGGGTTCTTGGGGTTTAGTAAGTAATCAAGCGGACATGATATAAGAGGATGTTTTAAAAGTCGTGATTGATGTATCAAAATATTTTAGATCCCCCTAAATCCCCCTTAAAAAGGGGGACTTTGATTCCGTTTCCCCCCTTTTTAAGGGGGGCTAGGGGGGATCGATAAGTGCCTGATATCACAGCCGACCACTTTTCAAACATCCTCTAATATCCGTTGTCAATTAATACTCATCCACAAATTGAGGATGAACCCACAGAAATTCACGGCGTTTGTTCTGCACCCGCACTAAACCACCAAAACTAGGATCTTTTTCTTTCAATAAGGCGTGTAATTCTCGCAAAATCGAGCCTTGAGCGCGGATTGCATCGCCTTCCAAGAAGGAGGCATCGCTTTTGGACTTTCCAGCCAAAGCCATATCGCTGCCCTTCAAGGTAGACTCGATGCTTTTTTGTCCCAAATCGAGTTGTTCTTCAATGGCTTTGTAGGTAGTATCATCCAGTATAAATTTAGTTGCCGAACCTGCCACAGGTAAGACTAAGCTCAGGGTTCCGGTCAAAATTTTGAGATAGGGGACTGCTTTGATGAACCACTCACGCGGCAAGTCTAATTCATAGACTCCCTTTTTCTTGTCGTTGGGATTTAAGGCTGGAAGTGGCTGACGTGCGTGTTCGCACCAGAGGGTGAGTTGAAATTTGGCACTAATCCATTTGGGGCGATCGAAAAATTTCGGATCGACAGGCTGAAAGCTAAACAGGCGCGGGCCATCTTTTGCTTCATCGGTGAGCATCTGCATCAGTTCTGCAAACTGCTGATCGACTTGGCTTAAAATGGAGCGTTGCTTCTGAGATAATACCTGAAAGCGTGCATGATCTAGACGATTGTACTTAATCAAATCTTGGCGGATGACGTTTAACCCCTCTTTCATAATGTCTCGGAACTGCTCAGTGCTAATTTCTTGCAATGGGGGTTGAGCAGTCGGCGCGTTATTCAGTAGTCGGTCTATGTTTTGCCATTCGCCACACCCGGAAATGGGACACGGGAACTCATGGCGATTTTTCTTTTTACTTTCAATTAGTTTCTGTACCTCAAACAATCCGTTTCCAGGCGCATTCATGCTGCAAGGTTCAATGCAAGGAACCATGACGTTACAACGTAATCCTTCCCAGAAATTCTCGACTAGCCATTTAATCTCTTCTGTGAGATAGGACAAGAAACGTTCAGGATAAGCTGCCCGCACTGTAATTTTTACATCGGTGCCAACATACTCCAGCAATGCCCGACCATTGTAGTCATTGTCAAGCATTAAGCCCCGTTGCCAGTGAATGCTGTCTTCGTAATTCGCCCGCCCCAGTGAGTATTTGTGCAACCGGACAATCAACTGGTAAAATAATCCTTCTGCAACTGCAAACTGTCCGCGACTGTCCACAATCCGGCAGATTTGCACCTGTTGTCTGTCTCCGGCTTCCGGTTGTTCTCCCCAATTGGGCAATGGCTCCGGGCGTGTGTCGGGGACAAGTTGAGCAATCAGGCTGGTATTGCTAGTTTCTGACCGATCTAATACCACTTTGTAGGATAGATCAAAGCGTTCCATCAGCCGCAGAAAGATTGGATGCAATTTTGAGGGGTAGCCTTCTTCGCCTGCAAACGGCGGATGGCTCCACAACTGACTGAGATGCTGAAATTCCACCAAACCGTTGCGTTTGCGTGTCATTTCATCATCTAGCACGAAGCTGATCGCCTTTGCCAGCCAGTCGGGTTTGAGGATGACGATATCGCGTAGTGTTGAGTCGTAATGATAATGGATAAAATGCCCTAGTATATGGGAGATGCGAAGGAACAGTTCTGCTTGCTCCTCATCGATTCCCTGTTCAGCGCAGATTTTAATGACATCATCGTAGGGGAGATAGGCTTTGTGACTTGTCTGTAAGGTTTCCCGCACTCGTTGCCACTTTGCTGGAACGGATCGCCCCATTTCGGGAAGAGATGCAGCGACACGAGCAATAGTATCTTTTAATTCTGCAATCCCGGTGCAATGCGTGGTATCTTGGTTGGGTTTGCTGTCTATATGGAAAAAATCGATTACCGTATCTTTGCCAAATTGATCGATAATTTCTTGTCTGTCAATGTCCGGTTGTCGCTGTCCAGGGCCACCGTGGGTTGCAACTACCAACACCTTTGCATCCGGTTCTCGATTTTTGATCAGCGTAATCCACTCTTTGACAAAGCCCTGCTGGGGGCCTTCCCGTGGTTTCCAGATCACCAGATATACGGCTGGCGCACTAAAAAACAACTGATGCGTCGGTCGATAAACCCGTTGACCGCCAAAATCCCAACCATTGAGTGATATCTCTGTGCCACTGTCGGGATCGGTGACGATTACAGATTTAATTTCAATCCCGTGAGTCGTGGGGCGACCATCCTCCCATTCATCTCCCCGCAATGCTCCTAACAAACAACTCTTGCCCACCTCACCCTCGCCAACTAGGATCAGTTTGGCTTCATTCAGAGTTATCTGTTCTTCTGCATGTGCCCGCAGATATTGCAAAACAGCTTCTGTGCCTTGTTTGTAAGCGGCTGCAAGATCAGGGTTAAGAGGGTTGTTGTTGAGGGAAAGCTGTTGCAACTGAGTCAGGGATGCGATCGCTTCTGGCAGTTGGGTCAGTTGGTTGTTGTTGAGGGAAAGCTGTTGCAACTGAGTCAGGGATGCGATCGCTTCTGGCAGTTGGGTCAGTTGGTTATTGTTGAGGTAAAGCAGTTGCAACTGAGTCAGGGATGCGATTGCTTCTGGCAGTTGGGTCAGTTGGTTGTTGTCGAGGTAAAGCAGTTGCAACTGAGTCAGGGATGCGATTGCTTCTGGCAGTTGGGTCAGTTGGTTATTGTTGAGGTAAAGCGATTGCAACTGAGTCAGGGATGCGATCGCTTCTGGCAGTTCGGTCAGTTGGTTATTGTCGAGGTTAAGCGATTGCAACTGAGTCAGGGATGCGATCGCTTCTGGCAGTTCGGTCAGTTGGTTATTGTCGAGGTTAAGCTGTTGCAACTGAGTCAGGGATGCGATCGCTTCTGGCAGTTCGGTCAGTTCGTTATTGTTGAGGTCAAGCTGTTGCAACTGAGTCAGGGATGCGATCGCTTCTGGCAGTTCGGTCAGTTGGTTGTCATCGAGGTCAAGCTCTTGCAACTGAGTCAGGGATGCGATCGCTTCTGGTATCTCAGTAAGTTTCATATCGCTGAGATCGAGTTCTATTGCTCCCTCTTGCCGTGCCTTTTTAATACGCTGCTCTGCTTCTTGATAAGCTTTATCTCTTGCCATGAGCAAATCCTTTCTCTCACTACCAAAATCGGAGTCATAGCCGGACTTTTTCTGAGTAACAGCCTACACAGGTGGTTTAGCCAGAAAATATCAGCCTAACATTCTAATAAATAGCAAGCAACGCCAAGGGTTAAATTTTCACTTTAGTTAAAAATTTAACCACGCAAAATAATGTTGACAATTAGAGGATGTCTGAAAACTTTTTGGTGTTGTATTCGAGACTCTTAGATCCCCCTAAATCCCCCGATCAATTGGGGGACTTTGATTCCGGTTCCCCCCTTTTTAAGGGGGGCTAGGGGGGATCTAGGGGTCTCCCCAAGTGGAGCGACTGGCGTGGGCTAGGGGGGATCAAGCAAAATATTTAATACTTCTCAGACATCCTCTTAGATAGCTTGCTGATTTAGCGGAATTACAATTACAAATTCTGTTCCCTGCCCAGGAGCAGAAATACATTCTAATTTTCCCTGATGCTTTTGGGTGATAATCTGATGACTAATAGATAAACCTAACCCAGTACCCTTATTAACTGGTTTAGTCGTAAAAAACGGTTCAAATAATTGTTTTTGTACCTTTTCTGGAATGCCTATACCATTGTCGCCAATACAAATCACTATCTGATTATCGCTCGTGAGTTTAGTATTAATGCGTATCTGGGGAGTAGAGAGCGCTTTTTCCCCTACTTCCCATTCACCATTCTCCACTGCCTCTTCTAAAGCATCGATCGCATTTGCTAAAAGATTCATAAATACTTGATTCAGTTGTCCAGCATAACATTCTACTAATGGCAGGTGGCCGTAGTCTTTAATCACCTCAATTGCTAGATTATGAGATTTAGGTTGGAGGCGATGTTCCAGAATCATCAATGTATTATCTATACCATCATGGATATTCACAGCTTTCATTTCTGCGTCATCTAACCGGGAAAAGTTTCGCAGAGATAAGACAATTTCTGTAATTCGTTCCGCACCAACTGTCATAGAAGTTAGCAAGTTTGGCAAATCTGCAATCAGAAAATCTAAGTCGATTGCTTCTGTTTGTTTTTGAATTTCTGTTACTGGATTAGGATAGTTTTGCTGGTATAATTGCAGCAGTCTCAATAAATCTTGGATATATTGATTGGCATAGCCGATATTGCCATAGATAAAGTTGACTGGGTTGTTGATTTCGTGCGCCACACCTGCTACTAACTGCCCCAAACTCGACATTTTTTCACTATGCACCAGTTGAGATGCTAGCTGCTTTGCCTCTTGGCGCAATTGTGCTTCTGAGTATCGCAATATCTGCTCTGCTTGTTTGCGCTGGGTAATGTCGTGGAGAATGACGACATATTCCTGAAAATCCTGATGAGGTCTATCTGAGATGGAAACTTCCAGAGTTCTGTTTTTTCCATTACCGATGAGGATTTGTTCGCTACGCTTTGTCCACTGCTCTGGATAGTAGACTAATGCGGGTAGCCATTTGTTGAGGTGATTTCCTGGCAACTCAGAGGGGTTGACACCAAAGAACGATTCAGTGGCTGGGTTAGCTTGCCGGATAATGCCTTGATCGTCTACGACTAAAATACCATCCTGGGCGACAGTAAACAGGTGTTCGGCAGCTTCTCGCGCTTCTGCGATCGCCACCACTTGAGGTAAACTTGTCCAACAAGCGATCGCTACTCCCACAAATGCCACACTCATCAGTAGCACCACAAATATATTCTCACCCCCCGCAGTTGTCACTTTATTAAGTTTGAGACCAAGTAACCAGCCAACTCCCACGGCGCTACACAGTAAAAAAATCAGGATGCTCACCTGAAGAACTACTGAGTCTTTAATGATTACTACAGGGCGCGTGCGATATCGCCGCATCCACCAACTGGGATGGAATGGAGGGAAGTCCACACGGCGAATCACCGCATCTATTCCCAGCACACCAATGGGAAATAATAGCCCAATTAGGAAGTTGAGCCAACCCCAGGCAAGTCCGCCCACGAACAGCACCACAACTTCTAACAGCAGAATGCCCAGAGATATGCGAGGAAACAAAACTTCCGGGCGATCGCGCCGAAGCCAAAGCCCCAGATGCAGTAACATAAAGGAGACAAACCACCCGATGTTACCAACAGCTACGATTCGCGCGACATCTCCCCAAATCAGATAAATTAAGCACAATACCAGTGTTAATGTCAATGCTGGGACAAACACACCCCGACGTGAGACCACAGAAAATACTGGTGAAATCTGCTTATCTAACGCCAGTTGATACAAAATTCGCGGGCAATTAGAAACCACCGTTGCCGAACCTAAAAGACAAGCAGCTACTAGCAAAAAAGAAACACTTACACTAGCAAATCTTCCCCAAAAGGGCTGGGAAGCCGCCACAAGATTTAGGAAAGCATTGTCTTTAAGATTGGGATTTGTTGCTAACCGCATCACTACCCAAGACCCTCCCAAAAAGATAGGTGGCATCATCCAGGCGGCAACGTCTAGAAACCGCAGCGTCTGGGTGGGGTGGCGGCTATCGGCGACAAAGGAAGAAGCCGTTTCACAGCTGTAGGTTGCGTAAGTGACAAAAAAGAACCACTTTGCCCAATCCCCAAAGCTCAAAGATGACCAACTGCTAGGAAAAAACCCAGGACTTACCGGAGAAAACGCTAACCAGCCAAGACCTTGGACACAGAAGGTCATTAGCAGTCCAAAGGCGGGAATCACAAAAAACAAATGTAAAATACTCAGGGCGCGAGTCCCACTAAACGCCACGATAAAGGGCAACAGTGTAAAGCTAATATCTAGAAATATGTCTGGACAGGTAATACCCAGCGCCTCCAAATTCACTTTAATTAAATCTCTGAGTACGATTGTATTCACTGACAGGTAGGAAACCCAATTGAGGAGGTATCCAATAGCTGCATAGCGAGCTAGTCCTGGGTAGTTTTGCAGTAGCTTGGTGGCATAGTTAGGTGTTCCTCCAGCTACATTGATGAAATGCATACCCAAACGTTTTACCTGATAGTTAAGCAGCATTCCGAAAATCACCGCAGGTATCCAGACAAAAATAGCTTGGGAACCTAAAGCAGCATGAATCGCTGGAACCAATGCTGTCCAAGAAATATGCGCTGTCAAACCAAAGCCCCAACTTTCAACAGCACTCAAGCTTCTAGTCAAGCGAGGGTAAGAAGATTGGCCCAATGTGGAATGAGCAAGATGGGACATGATTAGGAGTGTTGGGTGGGATACTGTGATTAAGCTTATTAGCTAGAGTTCCCATCTCTTAAATCTTCTGAACAAAAACTTTCTGTACAAAATCAGACTTATAGCAGTTCCCGCCCTGGTTAGGTACATTTTCAAACCTACTAACCTTGGTAAATAAGATTTGGGTGTACCTCAGTTGCTTAGGAAACGCTATATATATCCCTCACCCTAAATCCCTCTCCCAAGCTTGGGAGAGGGACTTAGGGTGAGGGCTTCAAGAAGTCTATTAGACAATTTTCGAGTGTGTATCTGCCAAGGTAGGAATTTTAACTTCTGTTTCGGCTTGTAAGTCAAAGTCATACCACTCGTTACGCCATTGCAGACGAAACTTCAAACGCGTCCAGTTAGGTGGTAGGTTGGGACAGGCAACGGGGCCAAATTGAGTCATCCGAATGCCGCCAAACCCGAAAACTACTGCTTGCCATACTCCTCCAGCACTGGCGGCGTGAATTCCTTCGGCGGCGTTATGCCTCACATCCTCTAAGTCAACCAAGGCCGCTCGCAGAAAGTGTGTATAGGCTTCGGTTGGTTGATTGAGGTCACAAGCTAAAATAGCGTTAATGGCTGGGCCTAATGAAGAACCATAACTGTGGTCGGTACGTTGGGTGTAATAGTCCCAGTTGGTGGCGAGGGTTTGATGGTCATAACGTTCGCGCAATAAATACAAGAGCATCAATACATCTGGCTGCTTGAGAATCTGCTTTTGGCTGGTGGCTTCAATTCCCAACAAACCTTGCAGAGATTTGCTGCGCGGTTCGTAATCAGCGAGGTTAACGTCTTCTAGCTGGAAAAAGCCTTCAAACTGCTCAATTAAACCTGTTTGGGGATCTTCATTGACAAATAGACGCTCTTGAATTTCCGCCCAAAGGTGCAGACGCTCTGTGGTTAAGTTGAGTTTTTGCACCAGTTGGGCTGAGGTTTCAGGATAAGCTTGTTTGAGCCAATCCCACAGCGCCAAAGCTGACTGCAAATGCCACTGTACCATGAGATTGGTGAAGGCATTATTATCGACGCGATCGTGATTTTCATCCGGGCCAATTACATCTAGGATGTCATAGCTGTGGCGCTCTTGGTTCCACTGCACCCGACTTTCCCAGAAAACAGCCGTATCAAGGATAATTTCCGCGCCATAATCCCGCATCCAATCATCATCGTTGGTAGTTTGCCAGTAGTGTAAAATTGCATAAGCGATATCTGCGGTGATATGCACTTCAATGTCACCGCACCAGATGCGGATTAATTCACCGTTGGGAGCAGGTACCCAGCGCGGAGTTACTTCATCGCCAGTAGCGGCACTTTCCCAAGCAAACATTGCCCCTTGATAACCTGCTTCTTGAGCTTTGCGTCTCGCTCCTGGTAGGGTGTGATAGCGGTAGGTGAGCAAGTTACGCGCGAGCGCTGGTTGAGTTAAGGTGAGGAAAGGCAGGATGAATATTTCTGTATCCCAAAAGATATGCCCGCTATAGGCAAAACCGGAGAGGGTTTTGGGAGGAATGCTTACTCGATTGTCGTGACGCGGTGTCACCGCTAGTAATTGGAAGAGATTATAACGGACGCTCAATTGAGCCAAGCGATCGCCTTCTATAATAATATCACTGTCTTGCCACACTTGCTCCCATGCCGCAATATGAGCTGCCAAGAGAGTAGTATATCTCGGTTCATCAGCGAGTCTTTGTAAGGCGGCGGCAATGGGGATTTCTGTCTCTCGTGAAGTAAACAGGGTGACAATCTTTTCTACAGTTATCGTTTTTCCGGGATATAACTCTAAGGTGGTTGTCAAAGTGGGAGAACTAGAAGCATTTTCGACGCTCACGAGTGTAGTCTCATTCTCGTCACCATCTACCACTAACTTAGCTGCCATCCCAAGTTGAATATCTGAGTGGAGAGTTTTACTATTTAACCAGATAATCTCCTCTATGCCACCTTGGTTTAAGGTTCGCCAATGTTTGACGCCTTGAGTATCTGGTTCGCTGTCAAATCCTGCTTCAACGGTAATTTCACCCTCAAAGTCTACGGATGTAATTTGAGCGCGAATCGCCATAACGTGTTGGTCTGCTAAACTGGTGAAACGCTGGAAGTGAAAATCTAGGGTATGACCACTAGGACTACGCCACCGCACATCACGGCTAACTAAACCTAAGCGCAGGTCAAGCCGACGTTCATAGTTGAGAATTTCACCACTGTCCAGATTAAAGCGAACGCCTGCTACTTTTACCACCAATGGCAGCCAGTTGGGACAGTTTACCAATTCGGTATGAGTAATTGTCACATCATCATAAACACCGTGGATGAGTATGGCTGGAAAATCCTGTGAATACCCTTCTTCAAATGTACCCCGCACTCCTAGCAACCCATTACCAAGAGTAAAGACGGTTTCTTTGTGATGTAACTGCGTCGGGTTAAACTCCGTTTCAATAACGTTCCAGTCAGTATTGTCAATTAATTGCTGATTTTGTTGAGAATTGTGAGTGGATACGTTGAGCATGAGTGATAAAACCTATGTCTTGGGGCTGGCTGTGGGCAGGATGCTGTAAAATTAGGAGCAATCTTTAAGTGATTAACTCCTTTTCTTTAGCGCCTAGACTAGAAGATAGTCTGAACACCAAAAGACACGCTTATTACAGCAATAGCGTTTGCAATTTCATCTGTCTATAGTTAGATTTATTATAAGAATAACAGTTATAAGTGATAAATCTCAACTAGCTACGAATTGATTCAGCTTTTGATCAATTTCTTTCATATTTACCAAAAAATTGGGTAAAAGCCCCGTGCTTCTAGCACGGCTTTGTATTATATTTCCAAAAGAATACTTTGATAGTCTTATGATAGGTGTGCTACAATAAGATAAGTGAAATAAAACATATCCATGCTAGTTTTTGAGTTCAAAACCTACGGCAAAGCATTCCAATTCCAAGCAATCGATGAGGCAATCCGAACGACTCAGTTCATTCGGAACAAAGCTATCAGATTGTGGATGGAAGGTCTTGCTTCGTCGTGGATTGAACTATCGCGGCATTGTGCATTATTAGCTAAGGAATTTCCTTTTGCGAATAAGTTAAACTCAATGGCTAGACAAGCCGCAGCAGAACGGGCATGGGCTGCTATCTCTCGATTTTATGACAACTGCAAGAAGCGCGAAAGTGACCACCGGGGAGTATCCCCGTGGCGCATTTCGCGCAAAGTCTGCCGGGGGGATACTCCCCCCGGAGAACTTTGTAAGAAAAAGATATCTGGTAAAAAGGGATTCCCTCAATTCCAGAAAAATTGTCGTTCTGTTGAATATAAATCAACGGGCTGGAAGCTTGCAGATGATCGTAAATCGATAACTTTCACTGATAAAAATGGTATCGGAAGATTAAAGCTTAAAGGCACTCGTGACCTGCACTTCTACCAAATCAACCAGATAAAACGGGTGAGATTGGTAAAACGTGCAGATGGTGTGTATGCTCAATTTTGTGTTGATGTAGAACGCCTTGAGTTCATACAACCAACTCATCAGACAGTTGGGTTGGACGTTGGGTTGGAGAGCTTCTACACCGATTCGAATGGTTTAAAGATTGAAAATCCTCGGTTCTATCGAACTGGGGAACGGAAGATGAAACGGTCGCAAAGGCTTGTTTCTCGCAAAGTTAAAGGTTCTAGCAATAGGCGCGCATCTCGAAATAGATTAGGTAGAGTTCACCTCAAAATAAGTAGGCAGCGTAAAGACCATGCCGTGAAACTGGCAAGGTGCGTAATCACATCAAACGATGTAGTCGTCTACGAAGACTTGAGGATTAAGAACATGGTGAAAAATCATTGTTTAGCAAAATCAATCAATGATGCGGGATGGTATCAATTTAGAGTTTGGTTGGAGTATTTTGGGAGAGTATTTAAGAGGATTACTATTTCGGTAAATCCCTCATATACAAGCCAGGAATGTTCTAACTGTGGCTCCATTGTGAAAAAGTCTCTGTCCACTCGCACACACGTTTGTCAGTGTGGCTGCAAGCTAGATAGAGATCACAACGCCTCTCTAAACATTCTTAATTTAGGATTGGGTGCGGTAGGGCATACCGGAACCTTTGCGCTAGCGGAAAGTTGGGCGCGGGAGGATTCCCGCGTCAACCTTTCCAAGACAGACGCAAGCAACGCTTTAGGAGAAACTACCTCTACTCTTGTTGGAGAAATCCTGCATGAGCAAGTTGTTTCGTAGATTAAAGAATCCCCGTGCGTTCACGCCGGGGAGTGTCAAAAGAGAAGGCAGGAGGCAGGAGGTAGAAACTCTTTATATCTGTGAGTCTTGCATTTTGTACCTCACTTACTTGCAAACTGCTGTAAATAATAAGTCTTTAACCGGACACGATATCATATCGTCATATTTTGGCTGGTAAAATCTACAGGTACAGCTAAGTAACGTTTTGTTCTTTTACCAGAAGTGGGGGAGCATCCCAAATGTGTAAAAACATCAGCTGTGATTGCGAATGAAGCAAAGCGGGATGTTCCCAGAAGTGTTATATTGGCACTTGACCCGACCCAGTACAAACTATGGATAAGCCCACAGGACAGCAAACTCGATGTGTTGTACTCAGTACTACAGGACAGGAAGGGGCAGCAGGGGGAGTGGGCAGATGAACAAAAATACTGGGCAAAGTAGTGTTTTTTCCCTGTTTAAAGGCGTACCTCTAAGTTGCATCTTGGTAGCGTTGTTTTTGCTGCAAATGTTGCTAGCTGTGGGATTGACTGCATACTTATCAATCCGCAATGGGCAAAAGGCAGTCAATGAGGTAGCTAGCGAATTGCGTCATGAAGTTGCCAATCGAGTAGAACAAAATTTAGAAACTTATTTGTCAACTCCGCGTCAGGTACTACGCAGTAATCAAAATCTGATTAATATGGGGTTACTGAAAATAGAGAATCTTGCAACCTGGGAGTCATATTTAATAGAGCAGTTAAAGATTTTTCCAGATGCATTGGCCTTAACGGCAAGCAATGAACAGCAAGAATATTTAGCGGTGGAGAAGCTCAACGATCGCCAATCTTTACTCAGAAAAGCCGGAAAGTCAACTGGGTACAACCTCTACACCTACATAGTTGACTCTCAAGGTGAACGTACTCAACTACCAGAGGTGATTAAAAACTATGATGCGCGATCGCGTCCTGATTATCAAACAGCAGTTACCGCCAAAAAATTCAGCTTTAGTCAGATTTTTACACCCCGCACTGAACCAACACTACTGATTAGTGCTTCTCTTCCCATCTATAACTCCCAAGGTGAATTACTCGGAGTCAACAGCACTCTCACTCACATATCACAAATTGGGGATTTGCTGCAAAACATCAAAGTTGGCAAGTCTGACCAAATTTTTATTATCGAGCGATCGGGGCTATTAGTTGCAAGTTCCACAACCGAAGAACCATTCCGCTTCCAAAATGGTAAACCCATTAGGTTGGCAGCTTCCCAGAGCCGGAATGCTTTGACTCAAGCAACCGCTAAATATTTAACAACTAAATTTAGTAACTTTGACCAAATTCAAAGTTTACAGCAATTAGATTTCTCCTTTGACGGCAAACGGCAATTTTTAGAAGTTAGACCTTTCCAGGGCGAACCAAATGTAAACTGGTTGATTATCGTGGCTGTCCCAGAAGCAGACTTTATGGGACAAATTAATCGCAACATTCAAACTACAATTTTTCTCTGTCTGGGAGCATTGGGACTAACTACAATACTAGGAATTGTTACCGCTCGTTGGATAACTCAGCAAATTTTGTATTTCAGCCGGGTGACGAAAGATTTAGCCGATTTTCCCAATGGCAAAGACTCAGTGATGATAGTACAAGGCATTAAAGAACTAGAGGTGCTGGGTGGATCTTTTAACGAGATGGCGCAGCAGTTACGCAAAACCTTTACTGCACTGATTACCAAAAATGAAGATTTAGAACTGCAAGTTAAGCAGGGAACTCAAGAATTACAGCAGGAGATTCAAGAACGCATTCACAGTGAGCAAAAACTGGGCCAGCATCATCAAGTATTAGCAGAACTGGCAAATCACAAAGCGGTTTTTGAAGGAAATCTGCAAACAGCATTCAAAGTTATCACAGAAAAAGCAGCTAATGCCTTAGAAGTAGAACGAGTGAGTGTGTGGTTATTCAATAGCGATTGCACCAAGCTACAATGCATAAGTCTCTATGAACGTAGCAATCAAAGACATTCGGCAGATTTAGAACGCAACCTTGCAGATTATTTAATCTACTTTAGAGCTTTGGCGGTTTCTCGTACCATTGCCGTTTCCGACACTCGCACCGATCCACGGATACAAGAATTATGGGATAAATGGCTCGAACCAAATAATATTGTATCCCTAATTGATACCAGTCTTTGGGCTGGGGGCAAAATGGTGGGAACAGTATTGTCTGAACAGGTTGATATTCCCCGAAAATGGGAAATGAGTGAGCAAAACTTCGTTAGCTCAATTGCGGAATTTGTCGCCCTGACTTTAGAAATATGCGATCGCAAAAGTGCAGAATCCGCTCTGCGCGAGGCTAAAGAAGCTGCTGAAATGGCAAATCGTGCCAAAAAAACCTTTTTAGGAAACATCAACCACGATCTGAGGACTCCTTTAAACTCCATTTTGGTAATCACAGAAGCACTCAAAGATGGAATGTACGGCCCTGTGAGTGAAGAACAACGCCAGTCGTTAAATATGCTCGAATCTAGCGGTAATAATCTACTAGAATTAATTAACCAAATCCTTGATCTTACTGACACCGAATCCAGCAAGATAGAACTACAACTAGCTGCTACTTCGATTCAGGGATTATGTGACTTCTGCCTGAGTTTTGTCAAACATCTGGCGTTTCAGAAAAATATCCGGCTGAGGGCACAAATACCTGAAGAACTCGAACCCATCCAAGTCGATGAACGCCGCATCCGCCAAGTATTTATCAACTTGTTGACTAACGCGATCAAGTTTACTAAAGAAGGAGGTGAAGTCTGGATTGAAGTTCAGCCAAATTCTACAAATGAATATATCTTTTTCAGCGTAGTAGATACAGGTATTGGTATGCTTTCCGATGACCTTTTCAAATTATTTCAACCTTTTGTGCAGGTTGAAAATGCCTCCACTCGTCGTTCTACAGGCACCGGTTTAGGATTAGTGATAGTGCAAAAAATTGTCGAGTTGCATGGTGGGACTATCCACGCCGAAAGTCAGTTAGGCAAAGGCAGTCGATTTACAGTCAAGCTTCCTTGGAAAAAGGCGGGGGAGTAGGGAGTGGGGACTTTAAAATAAAAAAAATATCCAAATTCAAGCATGACAGATTAGCAGTTATTGTTCCACTTTGCATAACTCCTGTTCATGCCTAAAATCCGGCTAAAAACAGGCTTTGTTTTAGTATTTCCAGACTTGAAGGGCGCTTTTTATGCAGTTATAGCACTCTTAGTGGCTGGTTCCTCTGGGATCGCTCTCAAGCGTGTTGCTGTGCTTTTACGGATGCGATCGCTTTTGCGGACACCACCTGCCATCTGATATTCATGGCTGTCTTTACCGTACTTAAAGGCAACTCCCAGGAGCATTTTTTCATTCAGATCGCTCAGAGTTTTTTCCAACTCTTCCATCTCATTTTTATAAGAGTCAATCACAGCCAGAGTGGTATTATAAGCATCTATTTTGCTACGGTACTGCTGAATTAGTTGTGTGATATTTTCCAAGTTGCGAGCATCCCCAAAATCCATAGTGGGATCAATTGCTTTGAGTCCGGCGATTCTCAATTCAGCTTTTTCTAGAACGCGATGTGTACGCTTTTGACGAGGCATAATTATGTTCTTTTTATTGTGTTCTAGAACTAGCTTGCCTTATTAAAGCTTGATTTTGGTTGAGTAAAATCCACAAAGTTGGTGTTTAATGTAACGATAGACTCAGCAATATCAACTAAAACTATGATGTTTGTAACGAAAATCGTAGTGGTGGTAACTAAACTCGTAACATTGTAACGAAAACTATGATGTTTGTAACGAAAATCGTAGTGGTGGTAACTAAACTCGTAACATTGTAACGAAAATCGTAGTGGTGGTAACTAAACTCGTAAGATTGTAACGAAAATTATGATGTTTGTAACGAAAACCGTAGTGTTGGTAATTAAACCTGTTTGCTGGCGACTATCCCAATGTAGCTACTAGCTTGAACAATTTAGCTTTACTCTCCAAAAGCCTTGGGCGATTTGTTAAACAACTAATTCGTGATTAAAACATTGACTTTGCGCGTAGACGTAGCCCGTCGTAGACAGAACATATAGAAGAGATTGAAGGCTAGTATATCTCAACGAACTTAGAGGATGTTTGAAAAGTATTTGGCTGTGATTTTAGGCACTTTGATCCCCCCTAACCCCCCTTAAAAAGGGGGGCAACCTCTCTCAAAGTCCCCCTTTTTAAGGGGGATTTAGGGGGATCTAAAATATTTTGATACCGACAAGAGGATTTTTCAAACAACCTCTTAACTGCGATCGCTTAGAAACGAAACCAGATAATCCCATGCCCAAAGGGATACCTAACTTATTGCTTGGTAATGCCTAAAACAGCAAAAATAAGTGACACGCTAAGTATATACGCAATCCAATTATTGTAATACAACCTAACGATAGAGTTAATTAAAATAGTTTTCCGAGAAAATAATAGACAAGCAATATTAAAAAGAATTTGGATAAAACAAATGAACGCCAAAATTATTGGTTTCTTAGGAATTACGGTAGCCTTTGCCAGCTTAGGAAGCCCAGTCTACGCTCAGTCTGCAACATCAAGCTCAAATCCGGGACAATACAGACTAACTGGTGATTCTCTATTTGGAATTGATAATAAAACAGCCCAAGATGACTTTAGAAGTTTTTTTGAGCAAACTAATCCAGCAAACATTTCCAACAATAATAGAAGAAACAATAAAACTCCAGTTAAAATCCACTTTAACGAATCATTATCACAGCCAGACACTTCGGTCTTTTTAGCACCAACTCAGTCAGGGAGTGACAATGATGGATTGCAAGTACAGTTAGATATAGAGAGAGAATAATCAGGTGTAAAGGCTGACTAAATAATTACTAGTTCGTAATTCGTAATTCGTAATTAAGAGGGTACAGAAGCTCACACTGATAGCGTAGCTGTAGCGAGTCTGCATACTCCTGCAAAGAAGCAATCTACGCCCCGCGTCTCCTAGAGAGTATAGCGGTTATCGGTTGAGTGAGGTACAAGGAACCCCACCCCCAACCCCCTCCCCGCAAGCGAGGAGGGGGCTATGATGTACCTCATCTGATTAGGAAACGCTATATCATATCAATTAGAGGATGTTTGAAAAGTATTTGGCTGTGATTTTAGGCACTTTGATCCCCCCTAACCCACGCCAGTCGCTCCACTTGGGGAGACCCCATCGCG
>NZ_JBALEL010000016.1:0-126111 GCF_036917935.1 Nostoc sp.
GGTACTAAGAATCCACAGACCTTTTTAAGAGCTTTGGGACCAGAACCCTGGGCTGTTGCCTATGTTGAACCCTGTCGTCGCCCGACTGATGGACGCTACGGTGAGAAGCGATCGCTTTCCCATCGCGTAAATTATTTATAGATCAATTCCTTTGCGCTTCAATCTGGCAAATGATATACAACCGACAATCCTTGCATACACAACGTTTGTCGGTTTCTGTGTGAATGCGAATGAGAAAATAAGTTATATAAAATATAGTAAGATTTCGTAAACTCTTTGCTGTAACCACCCAGAAAAAATTCAGTTCCCTGTAAATAATGTTTCAACTAGTACAATAGCGATCGCGCCCTCTTGTTTAGCATTGTAGAGGGCTTTATCGGCTGAAGCGATGAGCATATATGATCTTATATCCCAAGTGGGTGGGTATGAGAAAAGTAATAGCCAATCGCTTTTATTTGCACCTTCCCTGCGGTAAGCCTCTTTGCGTCTATGGCTGAGAAAAAAACTCTACTTCTTCATCGCCGGATATTGTTTCAACACCTGCTGCAAATATTGCCCAGTATAAGACCTGGGATTTTTTGCAACTTCCTCTGGTGTACCCACAGCAATTAGTTCTCCCCCTTTATCGCCACCTTCTGGCCCCAAATCTATCACCCAGTCAGAACAGCGAATTACATCTAAGTTGTGTTCAATTACTAATATTGAATTGCCTTTATCCACCAACCGTTGCAACACATCTAACAATTTGTGGACATCATAAAAAGATAACCCTGTTGTCGGTTCATCTATTAAATATAGTGTCTTCCCTGTGGCGCGTCGAGATAGTTCTGTTGCTAATTTTACCCGTTGTGCTTCCCCACCAGATAAGGTAGTCGCAGGTTGTCCTAGTTGAACATAACCCAACCCGACATCAAATAAAGTTTGCAAACGCGCGATCGCTTTGGGAATATTTTGGAAAAAGTCTAAACTTTCCTCAACTGTCATTCTCAAAACATCAGAAATTGACTTATCTTTGTACTTCACCTGCAAAGTTTCGCGGTTGTATCTTGCACCTTTACAAATTTCGCATTGGACGTAAACATCCGGGAGAAAGTTCATTTCAATAACATTCACACCCTGTCCGCTACAAGCTTCGCAACGTCCACCTTTAACGTTGAAAGAAAATTGTCCGGGTTTGTAACCCCTAGCTTTAGCTTCTACTGTTTGGGAAAATACATCCCGAATGGCATCGAAAATCCCCGTGTAAGTGGCAGGGTTAGAACGTGGTGTGCGTCCAATGGGAGATTGATCGATGACGATCGCTTTATCAATCGCGTTTAATCCCTGAATTTTATCCAAATGCCTGGGTAAGGGAACTTTTTTAGTTAAATGGTGTTGCAGAGATGGGTACAGTAATTCGTTAATTAGGGTAGATTTGCCAGAACCAGACACACCAGTAATGGAGACGAGTTTACCTAGTGGAATATCTACATCTATATTTCTTAAATTGTTGCGATGGGCATTTTTAATTCCCAAACTGCGTCCATTTCCTTCTCGGCGTTCTAGTGGTGTGGTAATTACTCGTCTTCCTGATAAATAAGCACCAGTCAAAGAATCTTCCGCCGCTAATAACGCCTGAAAATCACCTTGGGCGACAATATTTCCGCCGTGAATTCCTGCACCAGGGCCAATGTCAACTATGTAGTTGGCTGCACGAATTGTTTCTTCATCATGCTCAACGACAATTAATGTATTACCCAAATCGCGCAATTTCGTTAAGGTTTTGAGCAACCTACCATTATCTCGCTGATGCAAACCAATACTTGGTTCATCTAAAACGTAGAGAACTCCTGTTAAACCAGAACCAATTTGCGTTGCTAGACGAATTCGTTGGGCTTCGCCACCGGAAAGGGTCATGGCTGGACGATCAAGGGTGAGATAATCTAAACCTACATCCAACAAAAATTGCAATCTTGCTTTGATTTCTCTCAGGACTAAATCAGCAATTTGTAACTGGCGATCGCTCAACTTAAATTGCTCAATTCTCTCTCGACAATCCCGAATTGATACCCCAGTCAACTCTAAAATTCCATATTGCCCCAACTTTACAGCCAAGGCTTCCGGTTTTAATCGTTTTCCCTGACAAACTTCACACGGTTGATCAATTAAATACTGCTCTAATTTTTGCTTAACTAATTCAGAGCCACCCTCATATTGTCGTTGCAAAATTGGAATAGCACCTTTAAAATTCTGGGTTTTTTGTGCTTTTGTGCTTCCTTCTTCTTTCTCTCCATATAGAATAATCTGCTGCTGTTCTACTGTCAGCTTGCTCCAATTTGTCTGTAATTCAAACCCATGAGCTTGTCCTATACTATAAAGTAATTCCAAATAATAAGAATTATCTTTTTCTGACCAAGGCGCGATCGCAGCATAAACTGGCGCTTCCCAGTCAGGTACGATCAAATCTGGCGCAAATCTTCTTAAAGTCCCGATTCCATGACAGTGCGGACAAGCACCATAAGGTGAATTAAAGGAGAACAATCGCGGCGATAATTCCTCCATTACCGCGCCATGTTCTGGACAAGCAAAGTTTTCGGAAAATACTAATTCTTCTTCTTTTTCTTGTCCGTCGTCACCAAGCAGACTCACGAGAATCGCCGCAATCCCACCCGATTGTTTGAGACACGTAGACAGGGAATCAACCAAACGCTCCTGAATATCAGCCTTTTTCACCAAGCGGTCAATTACCACTTCTATGGTGTGCGTAAAATTTTTATCCAATTCAATAGAATCTGACAGTTCGCGAATCTCGCCATTGATCCGCACACGGACAAAACCAAGGGAAGCCAGACTTGACAAAAGCTTACGGTGTGTGCCTTTTTTCCCCCTGACAACGGGTGCAAGGATTTGGAAGCGGGTGCGGTCTGGTAATTCCATGATGCGATCGCACATCTCATCGATTGTCTGGGGTGCAATACAGCGATCGCATATCGGACAATGGGGTTCACCAGCCCGACCAAACAACAGCCGCAAATAGTCGTAAATCTCTGTAACCGTACCCACAGTGGAACGGGGATTATGAGACGTTGACTTTTGGTCAATAGAAATTGCTGGACTTAAGCCTTCAATGGCTTCCACATCCGGCTTATCCAGTTGTCCTAGAAATTGCCGTGCGTAGGCGCTGAGGGATTCCACATAGCGACGTTGCCCTTCAGCGAAAATGGTATCAAAGGCTAGGGAAGACTTACCAGAGCCAGAAACGCCAGTGAACACAATCAGGCGATCGCGCGGCAATTCCAAGTCAATATTTTTCAGATTATGCTGCCTAGCACCCCGAATCCGAATGGTATTCTGGCTGTTGTGGCTGGGGTAGGGAAGATGTCCATTCAAGGATGCTGCTAGCTGTTGGTCTGACATATTGGGCGGCGAAGAAGGAGTTTCTTATGAAACAGTCCTTAATAATACTATCTTTAATCGGTTTATTGTAGAACAATAGTACTGTTATAGTTAGTTATCATTCCAGATTCATGCCGCAGACATACTTAAGAGTCTGCTAATTTGGAAGCATCCGATTAAATATCCTTCTGAGGGCGAAACTATGGTATCGCAAATCCAACCGCCGACCCAGCCAGAGGTGATCTACCCAGATAGTGACGGACAACCAGTGGCTAATAATACCATACAGTTTGGCTGGATTGTAGAAATTAAGCAGAATATAGAGTGGCTATTTGCAGACAATCCAAATGTATTTGTCGCCGGGGATTTATTTTGGTATCCGGTAGAGGGACGCAACAAAATTGTTAACGCCCCAGACGTGATGGTGGTATTAGGTAGACCAAAAGGCGATCGCCTGTGCTACCAACAATGGAAAGAGGAGGGAATTGCACCACAAGTGGTATTTGAAATTCTTTCTCCCAGCAACACCCAAAGTGAAATGGACAAGAAATTACTTTTTTATGACCGCTATGGTGTGGAAGAGTACTACATTTACGATCCTGAGAAAAATAATTTGCACGGTTGGTTGCGTGGTGAAGATGGCTTAGATGTCATCCCCCAAATGAAAGATTGGGTGAGTCCTTTATTAAAAATTAGGTTTGTTCCATCATCAGAGAGTTTGCAGCTATATCGCCCTGATGGAGAAAGGTTTTTAACTTATACAGAAATTTCCCGCAACGCCGAACAAGAACGACAACGGGCTGAACAAGAACGGCAACGGGCTGAACGGGCTGAACTTGCCAGAAGAGATGCCATACCCCGATTATTGCAAATGAGTTTGAGTATCGAACAGATTGCACAAGCTTTAGGATTATCAGTGGAAGAAGTGCGAACCCTTGCTCAGGAGTAATGTCGTGTGCAATTTTTTAATCAGGCCATTAGAAATTGAAATTGTATTTGAGATATTCTGATTATGCTAGCCAATGCCACCACCCATAATGTCATCTGGGAAAAGTTACCTGATGATTTTGTTTTAGAGAACGAACCAGTAGATAACATTAATCGGCCACTCTTGGCTGCTGCTTTAACAGAAAGCTTGGAACTTGCTGACAGATTACCCGCAAATGCTTTAACCATCACCAACTACGGCATCTGTGCCACCTTCAATAATCGATTTGTGATCAAAGCACCAGATTGGGGATATGTATCATCTATTCGAGTCTCACGAGAAGAAGTGAAGCGCAGTTATACCCCACGACTGCAAGGTGATATTCCCGTAATTGTGATGGAATTTCTCTCAGATACCGAAGGTGGAGAGTATTCTAGTAAACCAACCTATCCCCCTGGTAAATGGTTCTATTATGAGCAGATTTTACAAGTGCCAAACTATGCCATTTTTGAACCAGAGGGGGGAGTGTTAGAAGTTTATCGGCGAGATGATTTAGGACATTATGAACTGCAAACACCGGATGTAAATAATCGTCACTGGATTGGCGAAATGAACTTGTTTTTAGGCGTATGGGAAGGAAGCCGAGAAAACCGCACAGGTTATTGGTTACGTTGGTGGGATGACAACGGCAAACTATTGCTGTGGGGTTTGGAATTAGCAGCAAAAGAACGGCAAGAGAAAAACGCTGCTCAACAGCTTGCATAACAAGAAAGCCAGCGTGCAGAGAGATTAGCCGCTCAGTTAAAAGCGCTGGGAGTAGAACCGGAAGTTTAACTCGGAAATGCGATATTGGAAGTGCGATCGCATTTTCAACTAAAGAAAGGGCACTGTTACCCCTAATAGCTCCGTTGATCATAAGTAGGTAGGCACAAATAAACCTAACTATGTAACGAAAAGTAAAAGCGGTGAAAACCTTGCGATTGCTTCACTCCACTTCGTTACATTCGCAATGACATAGTTATAAATTTTCTCACCTACCTACTTACCAAATAAGAATCTAAAAGCGAATACTTCTACAACAAAAAGATAGAAAAATGCTCGATTAGAGTTCAGTAATTTATGAACGCCAGCGAAATACCTTTCTCATTATAATATATAGCTATACTTGCACCTATTGCTCCTAACAACAGAATCACAATGTAGAATCTAGCCCAATAAGTGGACTCTCAAGTGAAATATTGATGGACAGAAATATAGCGGTTCTCAGTTGAGTGAGGTACAAGAACCCCACCCCCAACTCCCTAAGAGCAAGCGAGGAGGGGACTATGATGTACCTTATATGATTAGGAAACGCTATAATTTTTTTAAGTATTTCATTTGGATTTTTACGAATTATTTTAATGTCCAGTATTTTCTTGACAACTTGAGCTTAAATTAAAGCCTTGACATTCTGTAGCTTTCAGCAATTGCCTAACCGGATCGCCAGGCTGACAACTGATAAAAGTTGCCCCAACCGCAGCCAATGTAACAACAGTGGCTAGTCCTAGCACTGTAGCTCGTTTTCTAGGTTTGATTGTACTAACTAAAGTTTCTATCCTGCTGGCAGTACCAACAACCTCAATGGACTTGAGTACTTTCAACGCAATAGCCGCATTAGCATAGCGACGTTTGCGATTTCGTTCCACTATTCTCATTAACCACGACTCAAAACGTGGACTGATGTGAGGAACGAATTGCTGGAAATTAAAGCGATAGTTATCATCAATTAATTTCTCAATCTCAACAGAACGGGTATTAGTAAGTAAGCAAATTAGTGTTGCTCCTAAACTATATAAATCTGATGCCTCAGTCAGAGAATGACCAAACTGTTCCTCTGGTGGCATAAAACCTGGAGTTCCTGCTACAAAGCTGCTCAGAGCTATTTTCGTACCCTGTATTCTAGCCAAACCAAAATCCACCAAGTAAGCATTTAGTTCTTGATCAACCAAAATATTCTCTGGCTTAATATCCCGATGAATAATTGGGGCAACTTGCTTTTGTAGATAAACCAAAATTTCTAAGATTGACAGAGCAATTTGCTTAATTTCTTCAGGATGAAAGCTGCGTTTTAATCCCAAGGATGGAGCATTTTTATATTCCTGTACCAGATAAAAAGCCCTTGGCATTTCAAAGGAATCTACATAGCGAGGAATGCGGGAATGATTCAATTGTTGCAACATTTCAATTTCGCGCTGATATGCTTTCACACCTGATAAATCAGCACCTGCACGAGCAAAACAAAACTCTTTAATCACCACCTGTTGATTAGAGTTGAGGACATTAGCTAAGTAAGTAATCCTTCCCCCTTCTCGGTTGCGTCCTAGTTCGCTGATGACTTGATAGCCTTGTTCGGAAAAATCTGGATGGTGATTTAAACGAATTACCCCTTTATATCCATTACGCACATCAAGCTCCATTTCACAAATCATACGAGTTTGATTCTGTCAAGGCGCAATTAAAAAATTAATATCCACTCACCCAGATTGTTAGCCCCATTTTTACCCTGCCTGGGCTAAGGCACATCGGCAGGGCGAAATTGTTAACTTTGCGCTAGCCAATCGACAATCTGGGCATTAACAACATCTGGAACCTCATCGTGAGGACAATGACCGGCATTGGGAATGGGAACAATTTTGATTTCTTTGCCATTCTCACGCGCCTTTTCGTAAATCTTTGCCCCGGTAATTGGTGTCCAAGGGTCGTCAGCACCCCAAATTACTAATAAAGGACGTTCGACTTTTGGCAATAGTTCCTCTGGACTAGGGCCAGGAGGTGCTGTGAGAATGGAGGCGAAAACTTGTTGCGCTCCTGGGTCACAAGAGGGAGTATAAAGTAAATCGACTAATTCATCGGTGACGGCTTGGCGATCGCGGTAAACTTGGTAGAGGGTACGGCGAATTTGGGCTTTTTGGCGGATGCGGTTATAGACAAATTTACCTGTAATTGGCGATCGCACAAACCGATTAAAAGCTGCCATCACTATCCGTAGCGGCGGGTTCAATTCGTGGGGACGATGACTCAACCCACCCGCAGAGTTAATTAAAATACCACCAGCAGCAATTTCTGGATGTTCTACCAGCACAATTAAGCTCAAAAGTGCGCCGATGGAGTTGCCAATAAATACAGCAGGTTCTTGGATGTGTGCGGTGCAGAAATCTTTCAGCTGTTCCACCCAAACTTCTACACTGTAATCAATGGGTGCTTTATCAGAACCGCCAAAACCTAAAAGGTCTATAGCAAATACCTGGTAGCCAGCATTAGCTAAAACTGGGATATTTTTGCGCCAGTGTCCAATGGAAGCACCAAAGCCGTGAACCAGAACCAAAGGGCGTCCTGTGCCCACAACAGTGTACTGAATTTTATAGCCTTGCCAATTCCAAAAGAATTTTTCAAAAGCGTCTTGAGTTGCAAGCGGCTGTGTAGTTACAGTCATTATTAAGATTAATAAAGTGTTTCTTTAATATAGTAATGTTCTCTGACCGAAACAGTGTTGAGTAAAAAAAGCAAAATTTGCTCAGGGGTTAAAAGCTAGCTAGCGCATCGTCGTGCGATTCTATGATGTTCAAAACCGCTTTATTGGCTATAGCGAATGACCAAAATAGTTTTATGATTCTCTAAGAAAGGATGTTTGAAATTATTTAGGTCTACTACCAAAATATTCTCAAGCCCATTCTGGAAAATGGTGAATGGTGAATCACCCAAAGGTGATTCGTGCAATGCTGGTGTTGAAACTTCTTCCAGGGTTAAATAAAGTATAGGGAGTTGAAAAAGTATGGCTGAACACCCATTTCATGACCAACTGAGTTTAGAGGAACAAACTGAAAAACTCGCAAAGCAAGCAGTAAGCTTGGGTTTGATTCCAAGTTTTGTGGTGCATTACTTTCCCGATACCTGGGTATTCTATATACCTAATGAAAGTAAATCAGAACCGCTGACACCAGAAGAGGCATACTTTCGTTTAAAGCAACTGGTTAAACAGTAGATATTTTGACAAGAGATTTTTGAAGATAACGGCTAGACACTGCAATTGTTAAGTAACAGTAGTTATGGCGAAACCAGCAATTTTAACCGTCGATGATGATCCAGAAGTGTTGCAAGCGGTGTCACGAGACTTGCGGCATCAGTATGGCGATCGCTTCCGCATTGTCCGAGCAGATTCCGGTATTACGGCTCTGGATGTGGTGCAGCAACTAAAATTGCGGAATGAAGCAGTTGCTCTATTTCTAGTGGATCAACGTATGCCCCAAATGGGAGGCGTGGAGTTTCTGGAACTGGCAAAAGGCATCTTTCCCGATGCGAAACGCGCCTTGTTGACGGCCTATGCAGATACGGATGCTGCTATTAAGTCAATTAATAGTGCCAGACTTGATTATTACTTACTCAAGCCCTGGAATCCACCAGAAGAGAAGCTATATCCGATTTTAGATGATTTGCTAGATGACTGGCTAGCTGGATTCCGCCCACCCTTTGAAGGTATTCGAGTCATTGGTAATCGCTGGTCGCCTTTTTCACATCAGGTGAAAGACTTCCTAGCACGTAACCAGATTCCATATAAGTGGTTAGATATTGAACTGGAGCCGGATGCGGCCAAATTGGTGGAATACGCCCAAGCTGATGGTAGACAACAATTGCCCTTGGTGCTGTTTCCCGATGGTTCCCGGTTAATTCAACCATCTAATTTAGAGATTGCCGCCAGAATTGGACTGCAAACTCAGGCAGAGCGCCCCTTCTATGATTTGGCGATCGTGGGTGCTGGCCCTGCCGGACTGGCAGCTGCCGTCTATGGCGCTTCTGAGGGATTAAGTACTGTCTTAATTGAGCGTGAAGCGCCAGGAGGACAAGCAGGTACGAGTTCGCGGATTGAGAACTATTTGGGGTTTCCTGTTGGTTTGAGTGGCAGTGATTTGGCAAGGCGGGGAGTCACCCAGGCGCGGCGATTTGGGGTAGAAATTCTCACTCCTCAAGTAGTAACTGGGGTTCGACTGGAAGATCCTTATCGGGTTCTGCATTTGGCGGATGGTAGCGAGATTAGTTGCCATGCACTTTTAGTTGCAACCGGTGTTTCCTACCGTTGGCTAAATGTTCCAGGAGCCGAGAAGCTCACAGGAGCAGGAATTTATTACGGTGCTGCCATGACTGAGGCGATCGCTTGCACCAACGAAGAGGTTTACTTGGTAGGCGGGGCAAACTCTGCTGGACAGGCAGCAATGCACTTTTGTAAGTATGCCAGGAAAGTGATCATCTTGGTGCGGGGTGAGTCACTCTCATTGAGTATGTCCCAATATTTGATTGACCAAATTGCCGCGACTGAAAATATCAAAGTTTGCACAGGTTGCAGCGTCGTGGAAGTGAAGGGAGAGGAACATTTAGAAGCAATTGTGATTGCCCATACCAACACTGGACAAACCGAAACTCTGCCAGCGCGATCGCTGTTTATCTTCATCGGTGCTAGCCCCAAAACTGATTGGCTTGATGGTGTTATTCAACGCGATGCTCAGGGGTTTATCATCACAGGGCCAGACTTGATGCATAATGGCAAATCTCCTCGTGGTTGGCCTTTGGAACGTTCTCCTTTTTTACTAGAAACCAACATTCCCGGCATCTTTGCCGCCGGAGATGTCCGCTATGGCTCAATCAAGCGGGTGGCATCCGGTGTGGGAGAAGGTTCGATCGCCATTCAATTCGTTCACCGCTACCTAAGTAATGTTTAGCTGAAGCGGCAAATACTATGCTGTTTAACTAAAATCTCCAAACCCTCTCCCCTGCCCTCTCAAGGAGGTTCATTGATGTTATGTGTTGAAGAATTAATCAACTTAGACCCATTTCAACAGCTTCCCAAAGAGCGATTGCAGTGGGTTTGCGATCGCGCTCAAACAGTTGAACTTTCGGCAGGAGAAGTGTTGTCCCATGAGGGAGACCCTGCATGTCGCTTATTTATCTTAGTCAAAGGTAAAATCTACATCACCCGCCGCAGTGAAGGAGTTGAAATTCCCATCGGGCAACACGAAGCTCCATCCTTTTTTGGTGAAATTCCAGTACTCACAGATGAACCTGCACCTGTGACAATGCGGGCATTGACAAATTGCAACCTTTATGCTCTAAAAGGAGAAGACTTCCGTCAACTGCTACATGAATGTCGTGATTTTGAGCGGATGGTCTTCCGGATTATGCAACGTCGTGTCCGGGGGCTAGAGTCTTTTATTCGTGGGCGGGAAAAGATGGCAGCTTTAGGGACACTTGCCGCCGGTCTAGCTCATGAACTCAACAACCCAGCCGCAGCCCTCGTTCGGACTTTAAGAGAAATGCCAAGTGCCATCCTAGAGTTACAACGAATGAACTTAGTTTATGGGCAACGCAATGTTGAGGAAGCCCATACTCAACACTGGTTGAGAGTACGCGATCAAGGCTATGATGCGATTTTGAATAATCGCCTAGATCCGGTGACACTAAGCGATCGCGAAGCCATATTGCTAGAATGGTTAGAAGACTATGGTGTCAACCAAGCATGGAAATTAGCAGAACCTTTAGCGGAAGGTGGTGTTGAGGTTGAAACCCTAGAGCAACTCATGGAACGTTGGCGCAACGACGATACCGAATTGCGAGAAATGGGATTGCACTGGCTATCGCTTTCCTTTGAAGTCATGTCGATGATTAAACATGGTTTGCGAGGATCTGAGAGGATTTCCGAACTTGTACAAGCGATGAAGTCTTATTCTTACCTAGATCAAGGCACTCAGCAAGAAGTAAATATACATCAAGGTTTGGAAGATACCTTGCGATTGTTTGCTCATAAACTTAAGTGCGGTGTCCAAGTGCAACGCAATTACGATCAACGTCTTCCAACAATCCTTGCCTATGGCAGTGAACTCAATCAAGTGTGGACGAACTTAATTGACAACGCTATTGATGCAATGGATGGTAAAGGACTGCTGGAAATTACAACATACCATTGCGATCGCTATGCACATATTGACATCATCGATTCTGGCAGTGGAATTCCACCTGAAATTAAAACCCGCATTTTTGAACCTTTCTTCACTACCAAATCAGTGGGGCATGGTTCAGGACTCGGTTTGGAAACCGTTCGCCGGATTGTAGAAAATCGCCATCACGGTACGCTTTCGTTTGAGTCGCAGCCAGGCAGAACTTGTTTCACCATTTGCCTACCCTTACCCTTATCAAATAAATGAATCAATAAGCGACTCGTTAAAAATGAAATGGGAACCAATGGTTCCCAAAATTTAGCAGCAAGTGAATATTTTCGTCAGACTTCTAGTTTCTTATTGACTCCTACACTAGAATTCCTTTTGTATTTATAAATAAAATGTTGGGGTAGAAGAAGTTTTTGGAGGTAAGGGTTGGGGATTAAGTGCTACCCAGCCAAAAGAAAATAACGAAAATCTACTACTAGGTGGTGGCAGTGGTAAAGTTGGTGAACCACCATTAATAGATAGAGCTTCAGTGTCTGTCATTTCGCTCTCTTGAAGATAGATATCTTCAATGACTATTTTTTTTGAGGTTTGCATGATCAGTTTAAGCTAAAATTTATATTCAGTTACCAAATAAATTGAGAAAAGTTGCCTTGAGTTATTTCATGACAACCTCTTAATTGCCCTCGCAGAAATTTCTGCATGGATTAATTAGGGATTACTCCTGGTCAATTAATATCTGATAATTTTGGTGTTTTGGGCTGTTGTTCGGAGCTAATTAATTCAGTCTTAGGTGGTTTTCCTATTGTCTTAGGAGGTTGTTTTTTTGTTGTGGGTTGTGGGTTATTATTCTCGCTCATGTTAATTTATCTCCTTGATAGCTTTAATTATTTGGGTATTTTAAGATTTATTGCTTGGAGTTGGTCAAGCAATAAATTCAGTGAACGCAGTCAGTTTGTGTTCTGATGATTATGACTTCAAGCGATGTCATCTCAATTCCGTAATCCTGTTGAAAATTTTGCTCCATTTCTAGGTTGAATACTATTGTAAAAGAGATAGATAGGGGAAAAAACTCCTTACTTTCTACCTCTTTTACCTCAGTTTTCTATTCAAACTATTTTTGCAGCCAGACCGATATTGAACCACCAGGACACGGGAAATTTCCCCATCCGTCGTTATTGGTGTGAATGATATCGTTTATATGTCCCGTGGCATCGTAAAATTCCTGATTGGGTCGGAACACATTCATCCACTTGTTCCCTGCTGAGCTATTGGTCAGCACTACAGCCATTGCACCCGGATGATTACTATTACCCAAGCGCGTCCAACCGATAGTATTGGGATGGTCAAAATAATCATGCTGGTCGCCAAAACCGTATTCTCTACGCGCCTTCAAGAACTTGTCAATCAAAAAACGGTGCGAGTAAAGGGTATTATCACGTTCTTTATCTTGATATTGTGCCCCGTAATAATCTGCATAGAAAACGCAAGGATAGCCTTCGCGACGCAGTAAGATTAGTGCATAGGCTAAGGGCTTAAACCAAGGTTCAACAGGCGACTCTAGGGATTGGCAAGGTTGGGTATCATGGTTTTCGACAAAGGTCACAGCGAGGGCAGGTTGTTCTTTAACTAAGGTTCTATCAAAAATCGATCGCAGATCGAAACTACTGCCCTGGCGACTAGCTTGGTGAAACTTGAAATGTAGAGGCACATCAAATAACGACAAACGCCCATCACTAGAGGCAATATAACCGTGTAAGGCATCGATATCTTGAGACCAGTACTCCCCAAAGCTAAATAGTTCCCGCCCACCAAAATGCACTCGCAGGTGATTTAACCAATCACGGAAAAAAGTGGAGCGGATATGTTTAACAGCGTCAATGCGAAAGCCATCTACACCGGTGGTATCAACAAACCAACGCCCCCAATACATCAACTCACCGCGCACGAGGTCATTACCTGTATCCAGGTCATTCGCCATTAAATAATCGTAGTTACCATGTTCGTGGCTAACTTCCGTCTCAAAATGTTTATCTTTAAGGCGATAGAGCTTGTATGCATTTTTGGTATCTGCGTTATATGATAATGAATCAAAACACCACCAATACCATTTCATACTGGAGTATTTATCTCCACGACCAGGAAAATTGAACTTTGTATAAGCTCCAATTTCGTACCAATCGCTGACAGGACGGTTGCGGTCATTCCAATCCATTTCCTGGGCCGAGATGCGTTCTATTTCATCCCCACCATCTTTGTGGTTGAAAACCACATCAGCATAGATTTGAATACCTGCACGCTGTGCCGTTTTAATCGCCCTTAAGTATTGCTCGCGTGTTCCATATTTTGTCCGAACAGTATTTTTTTGATCGAACTCACCCAAATCAAACAAATCGTAGACTGCGTATCCAACATCCCCTGTTCCACCACTGCCCTTATAAGCTGGCGGCAGCCATAAGGCATTGAAGCCTGCATCAGCTAGCTCATTGGCTGTTTTATCCAGCTTGTCCCATAACGTACCATCATTGGAGATGTACCAATGGTAATACTGCATTATTACGCCGTTGGTCATGCGATCGCCTTTGTAGAATCTTTGATTTTACAGATTTCTGTCAGAAATCTCTGATGCTTAGAATATGTTACTTTTGTCACACATCCTAACTTCACCCTAATTTATTTAGGTTTCAATGACGACTTAACAAAGGACAAATGGCAAAGGTGTTAAACCTAAACCTTGTGGCGAGATGCACTATCTGAGCAAGTTCTTAGAAAAGCGGATGTCATTCGCTTATATCCCCCGCTTGAAAGACGGGGGCTTTACGCATCACGCCTCGTAAAGCAAGTCGCTGTGAAATTGAGAAATTACAGTTGGAAACGGCGAGGCGTTTTCAGATGGCATTGGCAACTTTTTCCATTGTGGCGTGGCGTTTATTACGGCCACTACGCAAAGCGTGATAATTTGGGCAGATTACAGGCGGCGTTATACATTAATAAGTGTATCTGCAATACCGGACTTGTTCTGGCTCAGTCTCAATAGCAAAGGTTTGGAGATGTTTACTTTATCAGAAACTTCTATCCTGGCAGCAATCCTACTGGTAGCTTTAGGCATTTTGGGCTGGGGCTTTTATCGCGCCAGACCTTTTGGTAAGCTGGGAATCTTAGCCTGGTTACAGTCGGTGGTGTTGATGACTCCCTGGCTCCTATTTTTTGGATTGTTTGCCGCAGGGATTTACATCAATATAGCGGGTATATTGTTCTTAGTGGTGATTTCCGCTGGATTGTACATCTTCTTGGGCAGACAGTTACGCGCATCTGGGCAAGATGCCATCCTCAAGCAAGGCGCAACAGAAAGACTTGCTGCTGCTTCCTCACTTGCAGCAAATTCCCCCCAACTAGCAGTCACAGAACTGAAAGCGGAGATCCCGCCAATACCGGAAGATGACTTGAATGCAATTAAAGGTATTTTCGGTATCGATACATTTTTTGCCACAGAAACGATCGCCTACCAAGATGGAGCCATTTTCAAAGGCAATTTGCGGGGAGAACCAGAAGAGGTTCACAACCGTCTAACTACAAGTTTACAGCAACGCCTTGCTGATCAATATCGCCTGTTTTTAGTGGAAAACACAGACGGTAGACCAGTAGTAATTGTCCTGCCTAGCCGCAATGATCCCCGGCCGATGTTGTTATCGCAAAAAGCTTTTGCAGGTATTCTATTGGTAGCAACTCTGGCCACAAATCTAGAAGCTGCGGGCTTATTGCTGAATTTTGATTTCTTTGGCAATCCAGGGCGGTTTCAAGAAGCTTTGCCCATAGGCGCTGGGATATTTACGATTTTAGTCGCTCACGAAATCGGTCATTGGTTACTTGCCCAGCGTCACCAAATTCGCCTTAGCTGGCCCTTCTTTCTGCCGGCTGTGCAAATTGGCTCTTTTGGTGCAATTACCCGCTTTGAATCTCTGTTACCCAACCGCAAGGTATTATTTGATATTGCCTTGGCAGGGCCAGCCGTAGGTGGTATTCTCTCTTTGTTAATGCTGGTGACGGGCTTGCTGCTTTCCCACCCAGGTAGTTTATTTCAATTGCCAAATCAGTTTTTCCAAGGGTCGATTTTGGTGGGAAGTTTAGCGCGAGTTGTCCTTGGTTCGGCGTTGCAGTCATCCCTGGTAAGTGTTCATCCCCTAGTGGTAATTGGTTGGCTGGGGTTAGTAATTACTGCTTTGAACTTGATGCCCGCAGGACAACTAGATGGTGGCCGCATTGTTCAGGCGATTTATGGACGCAAAACCGCAGGACGGGCAACGATCGCAACTTTAATTTTACTGGCGTTAGTGTCTCTCGGTAATACTCTTGCCATGTACTGGGCGATCGTGATTTTCTTCTTGCAACGAGATCAAGAACGCCCCAGCTTGAATGAAGTCACTGAACCCGATGATGCCAGAGCCGCTTTGGGTCTTTTAGCTCTATTTTTGATGATTACTACCCTTCTACCCCTCACTCCCGGCTTGGCTGGACGTTTGGGAATAGGGTAGCGCTTAATGGAGCCAACACCCGAACAAGCACATAAAGCTAGTTATTTAACGTGAGTTCGATGAACCTCTCCCTGACTTAAACTAAAGTTCAAATCTGTCCCTTTCCGAGTCGGAGAGGGACGGTTTTGCGTAGTAAAACCAGGGAGAGGTCTTTTCATTAAGCGAACACCAGATGAGCCGTCGAACTCACCTTAAAATTAAGCGATGTGTTCACCGACAGATTGCTAGGAAAATTAACTGAACGGTTTCCAACCTGCTAACAAATTTGGGTAAGCCCTTGGTGTGGGGAAAATTTTCTGGAAGCCAGTTTGTCGCTCTTGTGGCTTTTCTTTGCTCATATTCCAGAGGCTTTCATAGAAAAAGAAGGAGACACCAGCAAAGTTGCGATCGCGGATTTTTTGTACTTGTGTCTGAATCTGTTGCATCGGCACGGATCTATTTTTCAACCCAGCCAAAATGCCTACACTCACTGGAATATGGCTCTTGGCCGCTTTCACTTCTGGATACTCTAATTCACTAACAAAGACATTCAAATCATCTCGATATATCTGCAAAACTAAGTCTTCAATGATTCCCAGCCGTTCCCACTTTTGCCAGTCTGCTAAAAAGAAGTCGTAGGAAAAACGTTGAGGATTAGGAGCAACAGAAACTAGGCAATCTTTTTTAGTAGCTTTGATGCTTTTAAATACCCGTTTCATAAACTCTGTAATTTTGTTAGCTCTCCAACTTACCCATTCTGGATCTTGAAAGTTTTTCGAGGGAGCTTGACCACGGTGTTCTTTTTTATAAAGTGCCACCGTATAGGCATCGTACCCTAATTCTGATGGTAAGCCAAAATGGTCATCAAATTGAATCCCATCAATATTATAGTTTCTGACAATTTCAACGATTAAATCTTGGATGAACTGTTGTACTTCTGGGCGAAAGGGATTTAGCCAAACGCGATTATGTTTGCCTTCTTTAAGAATCCGAGTTCCATCACGACGACTGGTGAGCCATTGGGGACGATTTTTAGCTAATAGAGAATCTGCTGGTGCCATGAAGCCAAATTCAAACCAGGGAATCACCGTTAACCCTTTTTGATGTCCCACATCAACAATTTCTTTGAGGATATCTCGCCCTTGCAGTCCGGGAGTCGGATCGAGCGATCGCCCGATAACTTTTTGGGCAACTTTGCTAGGATACAATGTATACCCCCAATTCCAAACTGCCGGATATATAGTGTTAAAATTGAGTTCGTCCAGGCGTTGCAAAGATCCCTTGAGGCGATCGCGCTCAAATAACACATCACTATCAATATTTGTTAACCACACCCCCCTTAACTCAGCTGCGGGTGTTGGCGGCAGATTAATTTGAGCGTTCAATGGGAACGATAGGATCACCGTAGCTACCACGCTCAAGGTAAGCATAACGGCAAACAAAAGAGACTTTCTGCTTTGGCGAATATTCCCCCAAGAAGGAAACTCAACACACCACTTTATAAACCTTTTCATCATTATTTCAAATGTCTGTGTGACTGAAGGAAACATAGGCATGATAACTAATGCCAACTTCGTCGTCACTCTTGGCAATGCCACCTATTAGGTGGTGATTGTTATAACTTTTATCATGCTGCGCCATCTTGTGTCTAAATATTTACTTTATAAATGGTCTCTAAATCTAAATTTTGAGCAAATCTTAGTTATTCACGTAATATTACGGTAGTAAATCCTATGCTATTGGTATAATTTATAGCTAACTATGATATTAAGTTTTTCTGTTTTACCTCAATAAAAAGAGGTTTTAATTACCAATTAAATTTAGGCAAGGAAGCATATATCTAAATATTCGCTTCTGATTTAGTGTTGTGTTCCCAAAGTCTTAGATTCGAGTCAACAGTTAAAAGTTGCCAAATTTTATTTACTAACAATAATCAGGGTGCAACTGCGAGAAAACAAAACTTCTCAAACCTAAACTAATTGTGCAAAGGAATTGTAAATGCCAACCAACACAGCGCCAATACTGGACAACAAGGGTAATCCCACACTGGCCGCCATTACCCAAGATGTAACCGACATCGATAACCTCGGTACTCTAGTTTCTGCCATCCTTGCCACAGGTGCAGGTGGCAACCCGATTACTGATGCAGACACAGGTGCAGTGGAGGGAATTGCTGTCATTGGTATAGATAATACCTACGGCATTTGGCAATACTCCACAAATGGGGGTAACAACTGGATTAATTTCGCTGTGTCCGCCACTTCTGCTACATTGCTCAGAGATACAGAAAAAGTCCGTTTTATCCCCAACGCTGGTTACAACGGTACGGCTAAAATCACCTTTTGTGCTTGGGATGCTTCAGATGGCCACGCTAGTGGCACTACTGGCGTCAATCCCGGTGTTGGTGGGGGCACAACAGCCTATAGTACTGCTACAGATATTGCTACCATTGCGATCGCACCTCTCGTAGGATTAAGACCCTATTCCATCGTTACAGGCGACTTTAATAAAGACGGAAAATTGGATTTAGTAACGGCAAACAAGTCCTCCCAAAGCGTTTCGGTGCTTTTAGGAAAGGGTGATGGCAGTTTTAACCCTGCCAGCAACTTTAGCGTGGTTGGATTCAACGGCTTAAATCCCTATTCTGTCGCTGTAGCCGACTTCGACAAAGACGGAAAATTGGATTTGGTAACGGCAAACAATGTCTCCAATAACATTTCGGTGCTGTTTGGAGATGACAAAGGTACTGGTAGCTTTGGGCCTGCGATCAATTTTGCTTTGGAGTCAGCTTCAGCACCCACATCCGTCGCAGTGGGCGACTTTAACAAGGATGGAAAATCTGACATAGTAACAGCAAATAATGCTTCCCAAAATGTTTCAGTGCTGTTGGGAGATGGTAATGGCGGCTTTGCGACTGCCAAAAACTTTAAAGTTCCAAGCCGTCCGACTTCCGTCACAGTGGGCGACTTTAACAAGGATGGAATATCTGACCTAGCGGTGACGAGTTCTTACTTCAATAACGTCTCAATCTTGTTGGGAAAGGGTGATGGCACTTTTAACTCAGCCACCCAATTTGATGTCGGCACAAATCCTCATTCTCTCATCGTAGGCGACTTCAATAAAGACGGTAAATCTGACTTG
Source organism: Nostoc sp. (assembly GCF_036917935.1). Classification (GTDB taxonomy): domain Bacteria; phylum Cyanobacteriota; class Cyanobacteriia; order Cyanobacteriales; family Nostocaceae; genus Nostoc. The sequence goes on from NZ_JBALEL010000016.1 coordinate 18,924, forward strand.
GCGGTGGCGAATTCGGATTCTAACAATGTCTCGGTGGTGTTGGGCAATGGTGATGGCACTTTTAAACCTGCCACCAACTTTAATGTCGGGTTGAATCCCGTGTCTCTGACAGAGATTGACTTCAACGGGGATGGAAAATCTGATTTAGCAGTCGCAAATGCAGACTCCAACACGGTTTCAGTGCTGCTAGGAGATGGCACTGGCAGCTTTGGAAATGCCACGAATTTTAACGTAGGCACAACACCCGATGCTGTCACCATAGGCGACTTCGACAAAGACGGTAGATTTGACTTGGCGGTGGCAAACAGTGAATCTAGAAACGTTTCGGTGCTACTTAATAATTCCGATGATCCTGTTGTTCCCGTTCCCCCTCAGCCGATACTGATCAACGAAATTCTCTTTGATCCCCCAAGTACAGATGGCCCTAAAGAATATATCGAACTGCGTGGTACTCCTGGTGCAACTCTAGCACCTGGGACTTATCTAGTTGGTATTGAGGGTGATTCTGGCTCCTCCAATCCTGGCAATGTTCAAGATATTTTTAATTTGTCTGGTAAGCAGTTTGGAAGCAATGGGTTGTTGGTTCTGTTACAAAAAAGCAATCCTTATGTGAATGTAGTCAACCCCAATGCAAATGTAGTAACTAATACTGGAACTGGAGCCGGATGGGGAAGTGGAGCCTCAAGTTCAATCAGTCACACTGGTCAGGCGGGGGCAACTGACATAGAAAATAGCTCTGTTAGCTTTTTCCTCATTCAAGCTACTACTGCACCCACACTTAGCAATGATATTGACTCAAATGACGATGGTATTGCTGATGGTACTGTGTACTCAAATTGGACATTGCTAGATTCAGTTTCCGTTTTAGATGGCACATCTACTACAGATAGAGCATATAGCTCGATTGTATTTAGAAAAGGTACCACTGGCGGTTCAGTTCCAGCTAATGCCACAGTTGTTGATACCTCATTTATCGCTGGATATGTAGGACGTTCAGGTAATACTACAGGTTCAACAGCCTCGGATTGGGTAGCAAGTGCAATCACCACAGGCACAGCCCCAAATTTGGCATTAGGTACTGTTGCTAACACATCACCTGCAAACTTTGCTGAACAACCATTGAATCATATTGGGGATACTAACTTTGCTCCTGGTGCTAATCTCAATTACGCCATTTCAACTGCTACCCCAACTGTGATTGAAGGTAATAGTAGTAGCAAAATTGTCAGTTTCACCGTGACTCGCAGTGGTAATACTGCCGTTGCCACTACCGTAAATTATGCCTTGGATGGCACGGCAACTTCTGGCAGCGACTACAATAACATTAAAGTTGGAACTGCAACAGGTAGTTTATCTGGGACTTTAAAATTCGCCGTTGGGGAAACAACAAAGACCATTTCACTCAATGTTCTGGGTGAAAAGGTGACTGAAGTTGACGAAACCATTAATCTTAACCTGAGTTACCCCAACCAAACAGCTGCGATCGCTCCTGGTACAATCACCATAGTTGATGATGACACCATTCCCACTATCTCCATCGCAGATAAAACTGGCAACGAAGGCAGCGGTAATTTTGTTTTTACCGTCAAACTCTCCAATGCTAGCAGTAACGTCATTACAGTCGCTTACAATACTAGTAATGATACTGCGATCGCTAACACAGATTACACCCCGATCGCAGGCAGCCTGACTTTCAACCCTGGAACTATAACTCAAACAATCACCGTGCCGATTCTCGACGATTTCGTTGTTGAATCAAGTAAGCGTTTTTTTGTCAATCTCACTAACCCCACCAACGCCAGCATCACTGATAACCAAGCTAATGGTACGATTACAGACAACGATATAGCGGGTTTTACTATCTCTCCGACAACTGGACTCATAACTACCGAAACTGGTGGCACTGATAGTTTCAGTATTCGACTCACTAGCCAACCCACTGCTGATGTTATCTTAAATTTGAGTAGTTCCAAGGTGACTGAAGGTACTGTTTCAAATAGCGTTACCTTTACCGCTGCTAACTGGAATACGCCTCAAATAATCACAGTTACAGGTGTTAATGATGGCATTGCAGATGATAATATTGCTTACCAAATAATTACTGCCAAAGCCGTTAGTAGTGATGCTAAATACAACATTCTTAACCCTAACGATATTGATGTCGTTAACATTAAAAACGGCAACCAAGTTAATAGCATTATCACAGGTTCAGCCAAGGCTGATAACTTGCAGGGAACTAGCTCAGACGATCTGATTTTTGGCTTTGCTAGTAATGACATAATTGTTGGCGGCTCAGGAAATGATCAGATTTATGGCGGTTTAGGTGCCGATAATCTCACCGGTGGTGCAGGTAATGATACCTTTGTGCTTGCCAAGGGTGAAGGTAGAGATACTATCCAAGACTTCAACATTAGTCAAGATTTTATTGGCTTATCAGGTGGTTTGATTTACTCAGGTTTGTCTATTACTCAGAGCGGTAGTAATACCTTAATTAAGGTTACTTCCAATAACGAAAATCTGGCTCTGTTAACTGGAATTCAGGCATCAACTTTAAATGCTAGCCATTTCGTCATTTACTAGTACAGTATGGCGGAAGTTTACCTACCTTTAACAAGTTGCTCTGAGCAACTTTTTGCCTGTTTTTATTTCTTCAACAAGCCAACTCTCAAGTTTCAGGTTTGTTGAATCTGGTAATAGGTAAGTTAGCACCGACATCTAAACTCGGAATCGGCGGCAACTCCAAGTTAGGGGCAATCTTATCAGCACTCAGAAAACCAATAGCGTAGGTAGATGTCGTCTGCTAGCTGGTAGGAGTTATGGATTACTGTCGCGATGGCTTCATTTTTATACGAAAAATTTTCCAGAGATTGGGTCTTGTTTGAGGGATTGAATAAAATCCTTCAAAGTCATCATGCTGCCTGTTAAGGTGAACTTAGGAGTGCCATTTTGAGCAACGATTCTCACTTCACTGTCTTGGCTCTGAATCTTATTTTTAATGCTATCCCATAGAGTATCGAAGCTCTGATCATCCTTGCAACCATTGGCTTCAAGGAATCTTTGGCGCACTTCTGTTTTTAGGGCTAGTGCTTCCGCTGCTTGAGTACGTGCTTCAAAGTGCTTAACTACATCTTCATAGGCACTTTCCCTGAGAGTTTTGTTTTCAGCCTGAACTTGCTCTAACTGAGTTTTGCTGGCTTTCAGTTGGGATGCTAAAGCGGCTGATTTTTGATATTCAACTTTTAAAGCTTGCTTTGCATTGGCTAACAAGGTTTTATAATCTAGCTGATCTTGATCTTGATTTTTTTCGGATTGCATTTTTATCTCTCGAACAACAGATTTTCGGTGATAAACTCTCGTCAGTTATCTGACAAGAACTGGCGAGAGCTTAGTAAATATTCTCTGTGTTATCTAAGTATTAGTTATTTTACCAATAATGGTGATTCAGAGGTGGGATTCTCCTGGATACTACTCAAACAAAAACTAATGTGCGAACGAATAGCTCGCTCATAAACTCCAGTTTGCTGGGTGCGTACCCCTACAGCCTGATATATTAAGTTAACTTCTGGGAATTCAGACCAATACATCAAAAAAATGTCTTTAGCTGGAGTAATAATTTCATAATTATTCTCTTGTCTTTTCTTTCTGAGTTTACAATTATTTAGTTGTAATTTTTGTCTGAATAGTTGTTCAAATTCTGAAATTAAATCTGAAGTAGTTTTCATGGTTTATACACGTTAAAACGTGTTAATTATGCAAAGACTATCTGGTGATATTACTAAGTATGACACTTCAGATACCTCTTACAATATAGTGTATCAGTTATCGGGTATTTGAGAAGGGGATTCAGACGCAGGGGTAACTGGTTGGCGTAGCCTCTGTCTCCGTCACGCTGTTCGCGATCGCCGCAATCTGTTGAGCAGGATTTTACTTAGTACAAATGTGCTATTTATTAATTTATACTTACTAAAAGTTTGGCCGTTTGTTATTTTATGTCAGTGTAGCTAGTACAGGCGGGAGTTTGCCTACCTTTAACCAGTTGCTCAGATCAACTTGTCTGCTTAATTGAGATGGTAGCTGGATTTATACCAAGCTGTACTAGTTAGCAGAAACACCCTGTTATAATTACACCACTAAATCATCTTTGGGGTAAAGCCTTGGGAGGTATTCACTACCTACAGGCTACAGCCTGGGACTTCAAGACCCTCTGCAAAGCTGATTAATTCCAAGTACTCTGGATTTTCCAGCAACTTTTTGGCTGCTAGCAATCCGGCAACGCTCCAAGTTTGATAAATTCTGGCTTCTTTGCCAATTAAACGACCATTGTGGCCATCGTAGTATTCCGGGAATTTATCCTTAAATAAACGCCTTTCGGCAATGGCGATCGCTGCTTGGGCAAGTTCTGTTCGACCTGCTTTCAGTGCCGCAGCGGTAAATAACCACAGTAAAACGGGCCAGTTACCGCCGTTGTGATAAGACCAAGCCCTGTTCTTAGAATCACATCCTGTAACAATTCTCCATTCTAAACCTTCCAAAGCTGGAAAGCAGATTTTAACAGGCATATAGCCGATCAAGTCTTGCCAACGCTGGGCAAATAAATTCATAATGCTTTGAGATTCTTTTTCGCCGGCTAAGGAAGTTAAGATTGCCATCAGATTTCCTAGAGCAAAAAAGCGAAAATCTATCCGTCCCGGCCCCAGATTTCCCGCTAAATATCCTCCAGTTTCGGGCAACCACTCGGTCAACCAAGTGGGGATTGATTCTGAGTTGATGTTGAATTTATTAACAATTTCTTTACCAAATTCGTTATCCTTGTAACGATAGATTTCCCCCAATCGCTTCAGGTCTAGCCAGTAATAGTTGCGGATATGATATTTCAAAGATCCCAATCGCCTATTGACTTTGGCAACGTAGATATCGTCATCCCCATCTGGTAAAAGCAATTCACTAGCAGCCCTGAGGGACGCATAGAATAATACTTGAATTTCTAGAGGATGTTCGTAGACTCCCATGCGACGGTCAATCATAAACGCGCCATCGGGAACTAACATTGTTGGGTACATGGAAAAGCGATGTACTAAGCAAAGATCCAAAATTAACTTGATTCCTGCTTGAAAATCTGGCTGACGCGCCAGGGTTAAATCGCCTGTAGCTTTTTCATAAGCGCGTAGCAGGAGAATCCACCACATACAAGAATCAATTGGCGGAACACGAGCGATCGCCTGCTCACCAAAATCAGCGACCAAAAATTCCTCATTCCCCTTAGAATGTACTTTGAAACTTGCAGGCATTAATCCCGCTCCCGGTTCAAAGCAGTCTATCTGCTTTTCATGACTTTGTAATTTCAGTGTTTCTACTAAGAAGTTACGCACAATCTCTGCTTTGCCGTGCATGAGAAACACCAAGGCAGAAGGGACAAAATCGCGGAGGAAGCACTGGTCATAATTGAGTGCATCTGACTCCGGATCGTGGGCGGCTACAGTACCAATGGGTTTTCCCTGGTAATAAATTACCGATTCTTCCAACAATTCCCAGGCTTCTGCTTCCAGCAGACTGTTCTTATCAATCGCGCTAGTCATAGGCGTTTAATTCCACTAATGGTATGTATCGGCTCAATTGTGGAAAGTACGCAAACTTTACCTCAAGCTGACCAGTTTTCCTGGAAGTCAGCATATAGAGTCAATCCACCATCTACAAATAGCGTTTGTCCGGTGATGTAGGTGGCTTCATCCGAAGCTAAAAAAGCGACTGCGGCTGCAATGTCCTCAGTGTCTTTGCGGTAATTGATGACGATGCACCCTTGTTGAGCGAGTCTGATCGCGATCGCCTGACCGATACCTGACGTTGCACCTGTAATTAAGGTATTTTCCCCTTTTAACCCTATCATATTTCTCTCTAAGCTGCTTTTGGTTGAATTTGCAAGTCAGACAATTTGGGATTTATCCAAAATGTCTAAGTACACAGGTTCCTAAATTCGTGACCAATTCAGGGTTTAAGTTTAAACGCAGAGGAGGGCAAAGTTTGTTTGAGTCTATTCGCTACGAACTTAGGCAAAGCTGTACTAAGTATTACAGTCATAAAAAGAAACAAGGGAGAAAATTTTACTTCAACTCCCTTATCCCCTCTTAATAGGGCCACTTCCAATCGCGAATTTCCGGCACATCATCGCCGTACTTATCGATGTAGTGTTTGTGTTCGATCAGCTTATCTTGCATCTGTTGTTTGATATAAGCTGCCCTAGATCCTAGTTTGGGCACGCGATCAATTACATCAATTACCAAATGGAAGCGATCTAGATCGTTGAGAACAACCATATCGAAGGGGGTGGTGGTAGTTCCCTCTTCCTTATAGCCACGCACATGAATGTTTTTATGATTAGTGTGGCGGTAGGTTAGGCGATGAATCAGCCAGGGATAGCCATGAAAGGCAAAAAGAACCGGTTTGTCGGTGGTGAAAATTGTGTCAAAATCTTTTTCACTCAAACCGTGGGGATGTTCGGTTTTTGGCTGTAGTGTCATCAAATCGACTACGTTCACTACCCGCACTTTTAAATCCGGGAAGTGCTGACGCAGGATGTCTACAGCCGCCAAGGTTTCTAAGGTGGGAACATCCCCAGCACAAGCTAGGACTACATCTGGATCGCCGCCTTCGTCATTGCTTGCCCATTCCCAAATGCCGATGCCTTTGGTGCAGTGCTTGATAGCAGCATCTATGTTGAGATATTGCAATGCTGGCTGTTTTCCAGCAATGATGACGTTGACATAGTTGCGGCTTTTTAGACAATGGTCTGTTACCGACAGCAGAGTGTTGGCATCGGGGGGCAAATACACGCGAACGATCTCGGCTTTTTTGTTAAGTACATGGTCGATAAAACCGGGGTCTTGGTGAGAGAAACCGTTATGGTCTTGTCGCCAAACGTGAGAGGTGAGTAGGTAGTTGAGGGAAGCAATTGGTCTACGCCAAGGAATATGTTTGGTGGTTTTCAACCATTTGGCGTGTTGGTTGAACATGGAATCAATGATGTGAATGAATGCCTCGTAGCAAGTGAACAACCCGTGACGCCCTGTGAGGAGGTAGCCTTCTAACCATCCTTGGCAAGAAGTTTCGCTGAGAATTTCCATCACCCGACCGTCGGGGGAAAGGTGGTCATCTTCGGCGTAAATCTCGGCTACGGAAACTCTGTTCGTAACTTCCAATACAGGGTCTAGACGATTCGATGCTAATTCGTCGGGGGCAAAGATGCGAAAATTGCGACTTTCTTGGTTAAGTTGAATGATATCCCGCAGGAATTTGCCAGTCACTTTGGTAGCTTCCGCGATCGCCTTCCCAGGTTGAGAAACATCTACAGCATAGTCTCGAAAGTCGGGCATCTTCAGGTCATGCAGCAAAATGCCGCCGTTAGCGTGGGGATTGTCACCCATGCGTCGATGCCCTTTGGGGGCTAGTTCTGCTAGTTCGGGAATCAGTGTGCCGTTAGCGTCGAAGAGTTCTTCTGGTTTGTAACTCTTCATCCAATCTTCTAGGAGTCTCAGGTGGTCTGGCTGTTTAGCTATGTTACCAAAAGGAACTTGGTGCGATCGCCAAGAACCTTCAGTTTTTTTGCCATCCACTTCTTTGGGCCCTGTCCAACCTTTGGGGGTTCGCATGACAATCATCGGCCACTGGGGACGTTCCGTGAAACCATGTACACGGGCTTCCCTTTGGATACTTTGAATTTCGGCGATCGCTGTTTCTAGAGTCGCCGCCATCTGCTGGTGGACATCTGCGGGATCGTCACCTTCTACAAAGTATGGTTTGTAGCCGTAGCCTATAAATAAACTCTTCAACTCCTCATGGCTAATCCGTGCCAGCATCGTTGGATTAGCAATTTTATACCCATTCAGGTGCAGAATCGGCAGTACAGCACCATCACGTACAGGGTTAAGAAACTTGTTGGAATGCCAGCTAGTTGCTAAAGCACCTGTTTCGGCTTCGCCGTCACCGACAACAGCAGCAACAATTAAGTCAGGGTTATCAAAGGCAGCACCATAAGCGTGGACGAGGGCATAACCTAATTCCCCGCCTTCGTGGATCGAACCTGGAGTTTCCGGTGCAACGTGGCTGGGAATACCACCAGGGAAAGAGAACTGTTTGAAGAGTTTCTGGATTCCTTCAGCATCCTGGGAGATGTTGTGGTAATACTCAGTGTAAGTGCCTTCTAGGTAGGTGTTGGCTACCAGTCCAGGGCCTCCATGACCAGGGCCAGCAATGTAGATTGTGTTTAGGTCGTATTTTTTGATGATCCGATTCAGGTGAACATAGATAAAGTTCAGCCCTGGTGTAGTTCCCCAGTGCCCCAATAGTCTGGGTTTGACGTGTTCCAGCTTTAGGGGTTCTCTTAGTAGCGGATTGTCGAGTAGATAGATTTGCCCAACCGAAAGATAATTAGCTGCACGCCAGTAGGCGTTTATCTTTTGTAATTCTTCGTCTGTTAAAGGCTTTGTTTGTGGAATCGTTGCTAATGTCATTATCGACACTCCATTCCAAAAAGATTTTGACGGGTTCATCAGTAAGGAATTATACTTGTTTTCCAGATGATGGCCATCTACCCATAATGAATTTTTTCAGCCTTTGTGACTAAATTCCTTGGTTCTTGGCACAGGATGGAGAGCGGGGTCGCACTAGAGTTAACTGAAGAAGCAGACGATCAACAGCTTTGGAAAAAGACAGATGAACTGCGGCATCACGTAGACTTGCTTGTACGCAAGAATGTAGTTCCAGCAAAACCATTCCACATCTTGATGCTTCTTCAGTCTTTAGAGACAATAACCACACAGAGACTTGAACTTACTGCTTACGGACACTATTATCAGTATTTGATCTACCAAGCCCTACAGCGTGTTCATGAGACCTCTTGCAAAAGTCCATAACACCCCACCCCCAACCCCTCCCCGCAAGCGGGGAGGGGAGCGTTTGCTTTACTCAAATGCGGGGTGGGGTTCTTTATTTTTGATTTATGCAAGAGGTCTATGTAAAACAAACTGAGATTGATACATACCTCAATGTTTTATCAGAACTTGGAGGAGCAATTTTAGAGTCTCCCTCGGAAAGTCTAAATGAATCTGGCTAAAATGCATTCTTTAAAGAATACTTAAAGAATTTTCTTCCAGTTAGTCAAGACAAAGTGATTGATGATTTGGTCAATTCATTTATTCTGCAACGTTCAGAGACCGGTCTAAAGTTTCATTACCGTTATCTGTTTTACTTGTTTGCGGCGAAAAAATTGGCAGACTCTCTTCACAAAGGAGAGGAAGCTAAAAAACACAAAAATGAAATGCTGTGAAGCTATTGGTCATCTAACCCATGATGAATTTTCTCAGCTTTTGTGACCAGATTCCTTGGCTCTTGGCAGAGGATGGAGAGCGATCGCTATAACGGGCTGTTCGGTGACACTTATGAATTATGAATTAATCTGAAAGATTACCAGCTTTAAAAATCTGTTGGACAGTTAAATTTAACTCTGGAAATGTTAGGGACTGGATGCGGTTTGTACCCCTAAACTTGCTAACTTGATACTCACCTTCATCCAAAGAACAAACTAAGATAGTAGGTTGTTTTGGTTTGCCAATAAACTCTCTACCACCGAAAGCACCATAATCAACAAGCCAGTATTCATGAATTCCCATTTCCTCATAATCAGCATATTTTTTGAGGTAATCATCACGCCAATTGGTACTAACAACTTCAACAACTATAGGAATTTATCCGGGTTGACTAACAGTAGATTCTTTTTTCCAAAGAGGTTCGTTTATCAAATTAGGGCGATTCAACAATAGTACGTCTGGCGAGTAACCTGATTCATTTACAGGTGGTTTGACTAGTGCTGTCTTGGATATGAAGTAGGGGAGATTTAAACGGATACATTCTCTAGTTAGTTCAAAGGCTAAAAATCCTGTTACCTCTTCATGGTCTCCTAGAGGTTGAGGCATTTTAACAATTATTCCGTTATGCAATTCATCGCGTTTAGTCTCTGGTTTCCACTTGACAAATTCTTCAAAAGTTACGATTTTTGGGAAAGCTTGAGTCACGTCGCTTTGCTCCGAATTAAAAATTAAAAATCTCCATTCAATTAATCACCTAATTATTAATTTCCAATAACCCAGGCGGAGGTGTAATTTCAATGCGATTAGATTTCAAATCTACCACTGGGGCGATCGCTTCCACAAATGGAATCAAAACAGTCTTTTGCTTTTTGTCAGTAGCAAATGATTCATGCAACTTTACTTCTAACAAATCATTGCCAGCAGGGATAATGTCTACTACTGTACCCACGAGTTCGCCAGATGCTTGCATGAAGACTTCCAAGCCAATCAAATCGAGGACATGATATTCATCTTCGCTTAATTGGGGGCGATCGCTTGCTGGCACCATTAACGTACAACCGCGCAACGCCTCCGCCTGATCGCAATTTTCCACACCAGCTAATTTGATTACATACAAGTTTTTGTTACTGATGTAACGTCCTGTCAATAATTCGATTGGTTGCGGTTCTGTGTCACCAGAACGCAACAACCAACGTTTTCCCGGCACCTCAAATCTTTCGGGAAAGTCCGATACAGGATAAACCCGTAATTCTCCAGACAATCCTTGAGGGGAAACAATCTTACCAATTTCTAGCCAATTATCGAGATTGGGGGCTGGCGACTGGGGGCTGGCGACTGGCGACTGGCGACTGGGGGCTGGAGGCTGGGCATTTTTAATTTTTGAATTTCCTCGTACTCTCTTGCCTCCCTGGCCCTCTGCTTCTTTGCCTCCAATCTCTTTATTAGCTTCTTCGTGTTTCATTTCCATTTTTCCTACTAGTACAATACGGCGGAAATAAACCACCCATTCCAAATCAATGAAACGCTTACGCTGTATTCATTTTTAATTTTTAATTTTTAATTTTTAATTCCGCCTTGCGGTACTAGGCACTCACAGCCGCACGCTGATACGCTTCTTCAGCCACCTTTGCTAAACGTTGCATGGCAGTGGCAATTTCCTCATCGCTACCTGTGAGGCTGATGCGGAAGCATTGGTGCTTGTGCGCCCACTCTTCCTCTAAACCGGGGAAGAAGGTACTTCCAGGGACAATAATCACACCTACTTGCTTGAGGCGTTGGTAAAATTCCCAATCACTGATGGGTAAATCCTCTAACCACAACCAGGCAAAAATTGCTCCTTCACCGCGATGGAGGAACCAAGGTAAATTCTTGGGCATCGCTTGTTCTAAGCTGGTTTCTAAAACAGTAAACTTATTTTGGTAAAAGGGACGGATGACAGTGTGAGAAATCTCCACTAAGGCACCAGAATTGATTGCATAAGCTGCGATCGCTTGGCCGTAACGTGAAGAATGGAGACTCATATTTGCCTGAAAACACTCCAGCACTTCAATCCACTTTTCATCCCCAATCGCAATCCCAATTCTTTCTCCTGGTAATCCCGCTTTCGATAAACTCATGCAGTGGAGGATGTTATCACCAAACACGGGTGTCATTTCGGTAAAATTTAATGCTGGGAAGGGAGGCGCATAAGCCGAGTCAATTAACACAGGTAGATTGTAAGGCGCAGCTAGGGCGGCAATCTTTTTCACCTCATCATCTGTGAGGACATTACCAGTAGGATTACAGGGGCGAGAGAAGAGGACGCAACCCGTATTTTCTGTAATCGATAGTTGGCTAAAGTCGGGGCGATATTTAAATCGGTGGGCGGCGGCATCAATATCGAGAGTTGGTTTGTAAGCGATTAGGGCTTTTGGAACTAAGCAGATACCGCCGTAACCTGTGTAGTCAGGACTGAGGGGCAAAACGATTTGTTTTAACTCGCCGCTGGGGGTGTAACCACCGAAGCTATTGACAGCGTAGAAGTAGAGGCTTTGACTACCAGGGGTGATCAGGATATTGCGATCGCTTAAGTTTAACCCGTAGCGTTTGTTAAAATCATTAGCGATCGCTTCAACGAATGGTGCATAGCCCTGACTTGATCCGTAGCGGCAAACTACCTCACCATATTCTGGACTAGCCAAAAGCTGTGCAGTACAATCCCGCCATAATTGCTCTACCTCTGGCAAAATCAACGGATTACCAGCACTCAAATTAATAAACTGCTGCCCTGCACCCGCTCGTAATGTTTCGATAATATCCTTCATGATTGCTCTGACGCCAGTCAGGTTGGACATTTGAGCGCCAATTTGAGTTAGGGCAGGGTTCATAAGCTGTGACAAAATTTATTAATTCAGGGGTGGACAAATTATTTGGGGCTTGCTGCTGACATCAAGTTTACATTGTTGGCAAAGCAGTTCTTGCCGCCTTTAACCAATCTAGCTAGAGAATGATATTTTAACAAAGTAATATTTATCGTTATAGCGGCGATCGTGCTGAGTAAATACGATGAAGTGATACAAAAGTGTATCATGCGCTCAATATGTTTAAGTGAAATAATCCCCTGCTTCAGCATTGGGGAAAACGTCAAAAAACTATACAGGAGGGCTGACATTGCAAGTTAAAGCAGCAGTAGCTTACAGCGCAAGTAAGCCGTTGACGATTGAAACCGTTCACCTGTCGGGGCCACAAGCTGGTGAAGTGTTAGTTGAGGTGAAAGCAAGCGGGGTTTGTCATACCGATGCTTTTACCTTATCTGGTGACGATCCTGAAGGTTTGTTTCCGGCTATTTTGGGACACGAAGGTGCTGGTGTGGTAGTGGAAGTAGGCGCTGGTGTCACCAGTCTCAAACCAGGGGATCATGTAATTCCCCTATACACTCCCGAATGTCGCCAGTGCGAGTATTGTCTGAGTTTCAAAACTAATCTTTGTCAAGCCATTCGTTTAACTCAAGGACGCGGTGTTATGCCCGATGGCACCAGCCGCTTTAGTGTGGATGGGCAAATGATTCATCATTACATGGGTACATCAACTTTTGCTAACTATACGGTGCTGCCGGAAATCGCCTTGGCAAAAATTCGGGAAGATGCGCCGTTTGATAAGGTTTGTTACATTGGCTGCGGTGTGACTACTGGTATTGGTGCAGTCATTAATACTGCCAAGGTGGAACCTGGGGCAAATGTTGTGGTTTTTGGTTTAGGCGGTATTGGCTTAAATGTCATCCAAGGGGCGCGGATGGTAGGGGCAAATATGATTGTTGGGGTGGATATTAATCCCAGCAAACGCGCCTTGGCGGAAAAGTTTGGCATGACGCACTTTGTTAATCCCCAGGAAGTAGAGGGTGATTTGGTTCCCTATCTGGTTGATTTAACAAAAGGCGGTGCTGATTACAGCTTTGAATGTATCGGTAATGTTAAATTGATGCGTCAAGCATTAGAATGCTGCCATAAAGGTTGGGGTGTTAGCGTGATTATTGGTGTTGCTGGTGCTGGACAGGAAATCAGTACTCGTCCTTTTCAACTAGTCACTGGGCGCGTTTGGAAAGGTTCAGCATTTGGTGGCGCTAGAGGGCGTACAGATGTGCCAAAAATTGTTGATTGGTATATGCAAGGTAAGATAAATATTGATGATTTGATTACTCATGTGATGCCCATTGAGCAAATTAATGATGCTTTTGAATTGATGCACAAAGGTGAATCAATTCGCAGTGTAGTGACTTTTTAGCTATTAGATTCAAAGCTTTTTCTCAAAATACAATTAACTGTAGGGAAGATTGCTTATGGGTGTCAAGTTAAGCTAAAACACGAGAGAAAATTCTCGTTTCTAGCCTCTGGCTGGAAATGCATTAAAAGCGGCTCTGCCGCAAATTTAGCAGGCGGAGCCTGACGATAGGCATTCCCAGGCAGAGTCTGGGAACGAGAGAAATCTCTATCTAAAACATAATTATGAATTATGAATTTTTCAATTATGTAGACACTACAAACCTGAAAAACGGCAAAAAACCTGATGCAAAACTTCTATGAAGCAGACTTTTACAGTTGGACTCAAGAACAGGCTAACTTTCTGCGTCATCACCAATGGAATCAGCTTGATCTGCCCAATTTAATTGAGGAAATCGAATCTTTGGGAAGAAAGGAACGCCAAGAATTGAGAAATCGTCTTAGTATATTAATTGGACATTTGCTCAAATGGGAATATCAACTAAAGCAACGAAGTCGTAGTTGGTTGGCGACAATTAGAGTACAACGACGGGAAATTCTCAAGTTGCTGAACGAAAATCCTAGCCTCAAGCCTTATGTTGAAGAAGCACTCCCAGAATCATATCAAAACGGTAGGGATTTAGCATCTGGAGAAACAAATCTGCCACTCTCAACTTTTCCCAAGCAATGTTTATATCCTTTTGAGGAAATTCTGAGCGATCGCTTTTATCCGGGTGAGCCTGTCACAGATGATTTAATGGATTGACTTTTACTCAGTAAAAATACGTAAGCAGTAAAATTTGTCAACTTGATAATACTCCATCAAAGTATCGATCAATTTCTGCTGTAAGTATTTCAAAGTCCACAGGCTTGGTCAAGTGGGATTTGAAACCAGCCTGAAGCGCAAGCTGCCGATCCTCCTGGCTACCGTAGCCGGTGAGTGCAATCAGAATTGAGCGACTAAATTTGGAGTCTTTACTCAGTTCTTGTGCAACGGCAAATCCATCCATCCCAGGAAGTCCGATATCACAAATAATCACATGAGGCTCAATTTGCTTTGCGGTTTCTACCCCTAAAATTCCATTGTTGGCAATGGAAACCTCATGCCCAAAATATTCAAGCACTGCCTTTAATGATACGGCTGAATCCTCGTTATCTTCGATGACTAAAATCTTCAACGATTTTTTAGCCGCCTCTATAATCTCCAGATCGTTGTCCAAGGCTTTAATCTCTTCGCATACCGGGAGAGTGACTTTGAATTCTGCTCCCAAATTGATCCCTCTACTTGAGGCTTCAACATTACCACCATGAAGTTCCACAAGACTTTTTACTACTGAGAGTCCCAAACCTAGCCCGCCCCTAGAACGGTCTAAGCTGCAATCGGCCTGGGTGAACGGCTCGAAGAGTTCTGGTAATATTGTCGGCTCTATGCCTATGCCTATGTCTCTTACGGATAAGACCGCCACACGACCCGATCCATTCTCACCTGGAATAGCTGAGAGATCCACCCAGATCATTCCACCTGATTTTGAAAACTTTAAGGCGTTATCAAGAAGATTCCCAAAGATTTGGAAGAAGCGGGTAGAGTCAACATAAGCCCACACAGGTGTGTTTGGCAGGTCTTGTCTGACGGTAAGGTTCAATTTCTCTATTGCTGGTGCATGGTTGTTAATACTCTGGCGAACCAAATCTACTACATTAAACCTTTCGAGATTTAATGAAATCTTCCCGTAGGTGATGGATGATATGTCGAGGAGCTCATCGATCAATTTCGAGAGGTGCTTAATCTGGTGTTGCATCATTAAAACTGTTTCCCCGACTGCGCCAGTCTGGCCCAGTTTCAACTTGAGTAGCTGAACCCCATTCGAGATCGGGGCAACTGGATTCCTCAACTCGTGAGCTAGCATTGCAATAAATTTGTCTTTAAGGGCGTTTTGGTTCGTCAGTTTCTGGAAAAGTTGCACGTTCGCGATCGCAACTGCCGTAGTGTCAGTCAAAATCTCAAGCATTCCGATCTCTTCGGGCGTGGCTAGGTGTGGTGTACTCCAGTAGGCTCCAATCGCACCTAGTGGATCGGAAACCCGGATGGGAACCATCACTAAACTCTTGACGAAAGTTACTTTATATGCATCGAGAGGAATTCGGGCATCCTGGTAAATGTCCTCAATCACGGCTGCTTGTTTATTAAGCATTGCCCAACCGGAGATGCAAGACTTGAGCGGAAAACGCATACCTTTCCAAAGTGGGCCAATGGCGTTTTCATCGACATAGTGGCAACATTCACCATCCCGCAGTACAAAAGTTACTCCATCCGCATTTGTGAGATCGCGAGCAGCCAAACGCACAATTTCAATAATTTCTTCAATAGTCCGCACACAAGCTAAATCCTTCACGACCGAAAGCAGCCTGTTGTAAGACGAAATGTTATGGCTGTGATCTGAATTCTGTTCTTGAGAGATGGAGGTTTGTAATCTATTTTTCATAAAGAACTCCGAACAAAAAGGATGTCTGTATAAAAACTCAGGTAAGGCGGGTAGGTTCAGCAGACAGCTACTCTAATCGTAATCTTACTTTGATATTGAGAGTACAATCTGTTAGCGCATTTTTGGTTTTCCTATTATGGTATAAATATTTTGAAAACCACTACGTGAATATTCGGAATTTGCCCGTTTGCGATCATGCAACTTCTAATGTTTAATGTACTGGGGTTACGTAGTTAGTAAACTCGTTATTTAGCGATCGCTAAATAATACTCAAATCGCTCCCGGAGTTGTTCAACCGTTAGATTTTGAGTCCAGTATTCCACTAGGGCGTGACCAAATGCCCAGGCGTTGCGATCGGGTGAAGCGGAGTTTTCTAGCAGTAGCGGCCAGAGGGATAGCAATTCCAAGTTGAGCTTGTTAGAGTTGCTTGTATTCAAGAGCGAGAAAAGGTCATAAGCCATTTGAAGTTTGCCAATCACAATCGGCAGTTGTTCCACGGGAATTTGCTCCGCTAGCATATAGGCTAGGGCTGGAGATCCGGTTGATAGCGTAGAAACAAACTGGAGGACGGGACTTTTGAGCAATGCCGTTAGTCCCCGTGTTGTCGTCATCTGGAAGGTGTAGTGGTCGATGATTTTGGCAGCGGCGACGATGCGGACTTCTAGGTTACGCAAAAAGCGGGCGAGACGGAGTTGCTTGGTAGGTGCGATCGCATCCACTAATCCCAACGATAGCGCCTCAACTCCCCAAGGGATTCGACTTGTTTTGCTGTCACCTGTAACCACAGGTAGAACTAGATTACAGAAGTTTCCTAGTAACTTGGCGCGATACTCAGTGGCTTCGCGAATGGCAATTTCTTTTGGGCGATTACCCCATTCCCAATCATAAGGCGGTTGCCATTCGCGGATGGGACGCAGACGATCTACTTGAGTGACGATCGCGATTGCGCTAGGCGCACACTCCGTGAACGCAGGTAAATCTGCAACTTCTGCTTTGATGTCTTGCAAAAAGTCCACATCCATTTGCAGAGCCGGATCGAGGGCAGGGGTAGCTAACAGCAGCAAATCTGCATTTATGGCATAATCAAGCACCAGATTTCGGAGATCGGCACGGTTGACTTGTTCATAACCAGGTGTATCCAAAAGCGTCAGGGTTTCGCCGTTTTGAGTCTGCCATTGATAATTCTGAATGCGATCGGTACTGGGTAAAACATCAACGGCGGCGAGATCCGCCTGAAATAGCGTGTTAATCAGGCTACTTTTTCCTGACCCTGTGCGCCCCACCAGCAGAATATTCACGGGTTTTTGCTCAACCGCCTCGGCTGGTTGAGCTTGAGTTAAGATTTCTCGGAGTGTTTGAGTTTTTGTCTTGGGTAAAGTTGGTGTGGAAACTACGGTTGTTGAAACTGGTAATGTGCTACCTCCGTAGAGAGCGATCGCCTGTCGGCATAAGTTTCTCAGGGCAGCTTCCCGGAATAACTGGCTCAAATTCCCCAATAATTGCTGAGTTGCTTGGTTACTAGAACCCTGACTGGCTTGTTTTGCCACCGCCGCCACCGGATTTAAAACCCACTGTGCCCAATTCCAAGCTTTCCAGAATTTACGAGCCGATGGTTCCAACTTCCGGTAGACCTCATATCCTTGGTATGCTTGTCCAACCGTTACCTGATTGAGGACAGGCGATAACTTTTGCATCCACTGATCCATATCATCCACCGTTCCGCGAATCAGCCCGTAAGCTTGGGGAACGTAAATATTCAGCAGGGGATATTGAATTTGAGGATTGTAGATATGAGCGATCGCTACCACTAAATCCTGGCATCGCGTCCAAAAAGTTTGCCAGTCTTCCCAAATCGGGCGATCGCTTTGTGCTGCTTGCAAAATCTCTTGGAGTGCGGTTTCTGCAAGCTTTGTGACATCACTTCCCCCTGGTAGCCCTACTGTATCCTCTGCTGTCGATTCCAGTTCTTCGCGGACTTGGGCTAATACAGCTTCCACTTGGTTAACAGCAGGTTGAGTCCATTCGACTAGCAGCCAACGCCAACCAACGAATAAAAGGGTGAACACACCCCAGATCCAACTAATACCCCACGCATGAATTTGCGAACCGGCGGATACCAGTAAGAAAGTGATGATAAACGCGATCGGGATTGCCAACACTACCCATTGCCACGGTTTTAATCGCACCATTGCCCCATACCTGCTTTGATAACCCTTCTAATACAAATAGTAACTATAAAAGTTTGCAAAACTGATTGACTACCGATGATGGTATCTTTTGAATCTTCTAATTTTTTGTTCATACTTTTAGAAAATTGATGTTATGACTGTGTATAAATTAATATTGCTATAAACAATATTTTAGATTGGGTAATCAGGCAATTGTCTTCGATACATTCAGCGATCGCAAGCAAGAATAAAGATAGCGATCGCCTGCCAGAAGACCTAAAATACCACTAATGCTACACTTTTCTAGTATTCAAGGAGTAAAGGCTGTGGCTTCCATCACACTCAATATTTCCGATGAACAATTGCAGAAGCTGCAAGCATTAGCACGAGAGAGTGGTATATCGCTTGAAGATTTGTTACGTGCCAGGATAGAAGACTGGCTCAGTCAGCCGACGAGCGAGTTGGCTGCTTCCGCAAACTATGTGTTAAAGAAAAATGCCGAATTGTACCGACGTTTAGCATGATTAGAACAATTTAAACATCTTCTCATAATTAAATAAGATTTAAATTGACTAATGAGGCGATTGTCTCCCACACACTCTGCAAACACAAGAATAAAGATAGTGATTGACAAGGCTTTTTGCTGCCGATGAAATTTACATCACCAACTTGGGAATAATAAATCATGCTTGAGAAATATTTGCAAGGAATCTCAGCAGATTAGGTGTGTTTACCATCGGCAATTAAAGGAGCGAGAAGTTACATGAAAGTTAGTTCATCAGGAATTAAACTAGGTTTTGCAGTTGTTAGCGGCAGTTGTTTAGCAGCAGTAGCGATCGCTTTCAGTGGAGCAAGTGCAATTGCTGCTCAATTCATCACAATTGAAAGCACTGGCACATTATCAGGAACTATCGAACTTCCCAGAAATAATCCCAATTTCAATAACAGTATTACTCGTATTGATACGGATGAAACTGGAACTTATTACCGGAACTTAGGTACTAATAATAATCCTAATTATGTTCCTGTATACCAGTCAGACTATTTACAGGTAGAAACACGTTCTGATGGAAGTCTGCATAACTTTGTTGACTTTAAAGGTATTCCCTTTGTCTCGTTTGATGGTGTTCTCACATCGCCGGTTCTCTCTGGTGGTCAGTTGACACCCTATAAATACCAAGGACAATTGGCAGGAACCACATTTCAAGGAGTAGTTCAGGATGAATTTAATCTCACAAAAGCCTTCTATACTGGTACTGTCACCGACCCCGACACCGGAAGGAAGTATCAAGGTACTTTTGAAGTGAGTGGATATGGGGAACGATATAGTAATCCCAATGGTAGTTTAACTCCCACAGTCTTTGATTTCCAGTCCGATATCCCAGGTTTGCCAAGCGTAACATCTTTGACCATAACTAACGCTACCTTGGCAAATTTAAGAATCAAAGTACCTATAAATGAAACTTCTATTCCAGAACCCGCTAGCCTTCTCGGAACTCTGATGGTAGCTGGTTTTGGTATCGTTCTGAAAAGAAGAAAAGACATCGGACTTAAGAAGACGTTTTAAAACTGGGAGGCTGTTGTCATTTACTCACAAGGCTTAAGCATCAGTGCCTTGTGAGTAAATGACCTTAGAGGATGTTTTAAAAGTGGTCAGATGTAATTTTAGGCACTTCTAGATCCCCCCTAACCCCCCTTAACAAGGGGGGAACCGGAATCGAATCAAAGTCCCCCAATTTATCGGGGGATTTAGGGGGATCTAAAACGTTTTGTTACCGACGAAAGAACTTTTAAAACATCCTCTTAAAAAATAAGGACTAAAGTCCTTACTACGAACTTGCTTACCCATTAATTTAAATTGACAAACTACTAGGGGAATTTTAAATACAAGCCGAACTTGCAAAAGTCCGGCTGAGTTTAATCAATCATCTATACGCAGTAGCTTGCGGTAAAACGGTTGCGAAAAATCGGTAACGCGATAACGTTTATAGTTGTCCATAAGTTCAATTAAAAAATTAATAAACTCGAAACTAGCCATCATCAGTTCATAACTCATGTCAGCGTTGCCATCAAACTGGATTCGGCAACGGGTTAAGTCTGAGGGTAAAGTAGCAACATTCCAGGAGGCGACAAAGGGGACATGTTCGCTGGCTTCGATTTTCCGATGTCCCTCCAAGACCCCTTTTTGATAAAGACTGATGGCATAAGGTAAGAAATTGCGCCTAGCGCCCTGAACGTAAGGTAAGTAAACACTGGCTTGTTGTTGAGTGGCAGGCTGGAGTTGCTCAATAGTCATAGTTAAATATTCCTCAAGTTAGTTGGCAACTAGGGATATTAGTGGCTATTAGTAGTATTCCCCAAAGATGTGTCTAAAGCACATAGTGAAGAGTGGGGAATGAGGGAGACAAGGAGAATAACCATACCCCATGCCCAATAAATGAAGTTACTGCTAAGAAATATTAAAATTTCGGTTACAATGATGCTGCATTAACTGTTATCGAATCTGGGAACGGTAACACTAAAAATCCCTACTGTAAAGTGGTGGATGCCGTTATTGCAGTTTTTCCCAACAAAAAGCTGCTGCTACCTTGCTATTACTTTGCCCAAACCGGAGTTTTCATTAGAGAAAGTCCGACTCTACAAGCTTCCTGCCCAAGTGGCTATCAAAGGAATCAAGCCTCTGTCTAAGAGTAGCAAACGTGGTTAATATGAGGTAATTACGCAGAGTGGCGGTGACAACAAAGGTAATCCCAGCGGCTTTTGGCTTAGGGATAGCGGGTATTGCAGTTTGCCCATTCCGATTAGATCGGGAAAAGTAGCTTAGGGATATTTGTCCGTAAAATTACTAACTGTAGACAAATACTGGTTTTTGAATCAAGCAACCTAACCTATGCCAGCGAATTCCTGGCCCGAAGAAGATTCTTATCAAGAGCTTGATCCGCTCAACTCCTTATTGTCTGACCTATCAGTAGATGAGGAGTCAGTGTTAGAGACAGATCCTGTATCTCTAACACCCCGGTTTCAAGGTCGTAGAGGCAAAGCAGCTCTAGTCTTGACTATCGTCTGGAGTGGCACGATCGCTCTACATTTAGTTTCTTGGGCTTCCATATTTATTCTAGGACTGACCACCATTCTAGGATTTCATGCTTTGGTGGTAGTGTTTACTAAATCCCGTCGCTATCCAAAAGAAATACAGGGAGATTTGCCTTCTGTATCTTTATTAGTGGCTGCAAAAAATGAGGAAGCGGTAATTGCTAAATTAGTCAAAAATCTTTGTAATCTGGAATATCCAGGTGGGCAGTACGAAATTTGGATAATTGACGATCACAGCAGTGATAGCACGCCACATTTATTAGCAGAACTAGAACAGAAACACGACCAACTGAAAGTACTAAGGCGTTCAGCAGAAGCTACTGGTGGCAAATCGGGGGCGTTGAATCAGGTATTGCCGCTAACAAAGGGCGATATTATCGCAGTATTTGATGCTGATGCCCAAGTGACACCAGACTTGCTGCAACAGGTAATACCTTTATTTCAAAGAGAAAAGGTGGGGGCGGTGCAGGTGCGAAAAGCGATCGCCAACGCTAAAGAAAACTTTTGGACTAAGGGTCAAATGGCAGAAATGGCACTTGATACCTGGTTTCAGCAACAGCGAACTGCCCTTGGTGGTATTGGCGAACTGCGGGGCAATGGTCAATTTGTCCGGCGTTCAGCCTTGGAAAGCTGCGGTGGCTGGAATGAAGAAACCATTACCGATGATTTGGATTTGACAATCCGCTTACATTTGGATAAATGGGATATTGAGTGTGTTTTTCATCCAGCGGTGCAAGAAGAAGGAGTGACAAGTGCAGTTTCACTTTGGCATCAGCGCAACCGTTGGGCAGAAGGCGGATATCAACGCTATCTGGATTATTGGGATTTAATTCTCAAAAACCGCATGGGATGGCGGAAAAGCTGGGATTTGCTGATTTTTCTGCTGATTATGTATATTTTGCCGACAGCAGCAGTACCAGATTTATTAATGGCGATCGCTCGTCATCGTCCACCAATGTTAAGTCCGATCACAGGCTTGTCTATTTCTATGTCGATAGTAGGGATGTTTACAGGTCTGAAACGGATACGTCAAGATCAAAAATTCCCACTTTCTACATATTTTATGATGCTGGTGCAAACCCTGCGTGGCAGTTTATATATGTTGCACTGGTTAGTCGTCATGAGCAGTACTACTGCCCGAATGTCGGTAAGACCAAAGCGGCTGAAATGGGTGAAAACTTTGCATACGGGGAATGGGGAATAGCCCCTTTGGGAAATTCAAAATTCAAAATGCAAAATTATATTTGGTAATTTTGCATTTTTTTTTATTCATCATCAACTTCTGATTCTTCTACCCACTCAGGTGTAGTTATAGAGTCGGAGAATTCTGTGGAATCATCTGCGAAGCGGATAATTTGTCCGTTGAAAAATTCTGCTAAACGTTGAGCTGCGATCGCTACTTCGTCAGGTTCCCAATCAGGTGCGGGTGTTCGGGTTGGAGTTGGAGGCAAAGTTTGCACCCTATTGCCATTTGTCCCATTGCCATTTGCCCCATTGCCATTTGTCCCATTGCCATTTGTCCCATTGCCATTTGTCCCATTGCCATTTGTCCCATTTCCATTTGTCCCATTGCCATTTGTCCCATTTCCATTTTTTGCTGGTGTCGGCGCTGGTGGTGGAGTGGCTGGCTGCGGTACTGGCGCTGGAGGCGAAATTTGCTGATTGTAACTGGGAGTGGGTGGTTGCTGAACGCGAGTAGAGTCTTTTGGGGGAGGATTTTTTTTGGCTGAGGTAGAGTTTGAAGAAGTTCCTTTTTCTATATTTATCTGAATTTCACGCTGGAAAGTCCGTTGGAAAGCTGCCGCAATCATCGGTAGATAAGATTTCGCCTTGTCATACCATGCCTGTTTGGTCGCAATTCGAGCCACAACACCGTCGAACTCTACAAGATGGCTCACTTGACGCAGCATTTCTTGACTTGATTTTGGCTGGAGGTTAGCAAGCACCTGTTGCCAAACCTGAGTTAAGTCATATTCTGTTTCCCCAACAACTTCTGAAGTTACTGGTTCAATGTTCGCAGGTGACACGGGTACAGATACCGGTTCTGGGGTTGCTGGTGAAACTGAGTTAGCAGCAGAATTGTGATTTGTTGGCCGTTCAACTGGGGGAGATGAAGTGACAGGCTGATTTTGGGCAGCCGCTAGATGATTTGGGGATGCAGAATTATGATTTGTTTGCGGTTCAGCTAGAGGTACAGAAGAGACTGGGTGATTTTGGGCAACTGCTGGAGATACAGCAGGTGTGTTAACTCGCGACGCGACACTTGGGGCTTGTGGTTGAATATTTGTCGCACTGGGTAACAATCCTAGTAATGTTACCTCCAACCACAAACGCGGCTGGGTGGTATTTTTTATTTGCACTTCTGATGTGCGTAGGTGTTGCTGTCCCGCTAAAATCCCGCTTATATCGAAGTATTGAGCAAACTCAACCAGCGCTGTCCAAGTTTGCTGAGTACAAGCAACCAAATCGTGGCGGTTGGGTGCAGTTTTGGCTATGAGTAAATCGCGGTAGAAGGCGGCGAGATTTTGCAGAATAGTTAGGGGTTCTCGACCACGATCTAGGATGTAGTGAGTACAGTCTAGAACTGCTTCCGGTTTATCTTGAGCGATCGCATTTAACAGCCCCAGCAAGTCCTGTTCGCTTACCGTCCCCACCAAATCCCAAACTCGCTCTGGTGTCACTTCACCCGCTAACAAACCCAATTGGTCGAGCAAACTTTCGGCATCCCGTAACCCTCCCTGTGCAAGTTGAGCTACAAGGGTGACAGCATCGGGTGAAATATGAATATTTTCTATAGAGGCGATCGCACTTAAATGCTTCACCATCGCCTCTAACTGAATGCGTCTAAAATCAAACCTTTGACAGCGCGAAATAATCGTTGGTAACACCCGTTGCGGGTCTGTTGTCGCCAATACAAAAACGACGTGTCTCGGTGGTTCTTCTAGGGTCTTCAGTAGCGCGTTGAACGCCTGGGTACTGAGCATGTGGCATTCGTCGATTACATAAACCTTATAGCGACACTGCACAGGAGCAAACTGGGCTTTTTCAATCAATTCGCGGATATTATCGACACCAGTGTTGCTGGCAGCGTCGATTTCAATTACGTCTAAGGCGTAGCCCTTGGTGATCCCCTGACAAACCTCACACACGCCGCAGGGTTCAGCCGTGGGCTTGTCACCTTTGAGACAATTGAGGGATTTAGCCAGAATCCGGGCGCTAGAAGTTTTCCCCGTACCTCTAGGCCCAGTAAATAAATAGGCAGGGGCGATTTTGGATGTGCCGATCGCGTTCGTGAGGGTGGTAGCGATCGCCTCTTGACCCACCAGTTCAGCAAAACTCTTGGGGCGATATTTGTGGTGCAGGGGTTCGTAAGACATGGAAATATAGACTTCAATGCCTTTCAACGTTTATTACTAGCACCGAGTCGAGTTTGGGATTCAATTATTTTAAACTCTCGTACCTGCTTTGTTTATCGATGTTGCCATAGCGCCAGACTCAACTAATGCCGTATATTTTGGCACTCCGAAAAGCAAGCAACTAGAGCTTATCCTCTACTATGATTTCAACATCAATGTATGGGAATTATAGCATAGCATTTAGTACATTTGTTCTATTTAAAAGACTGGGGAGCAGAGAAGAATAACTCTTGACAAATGACAAATGACTAATGACAAATGACTATACGTTTTATTGACTGAACTAACGCCATAGTCCAGTGCGATCGCTACAATCTTAGGATAAGCAATATTCGATGGTGTAGCAGATGCTCAAGCGGCTATTTCAATGGCTCAAAAAGCTTTTTCAGGGCTTGTTTGGTGGAAAACAGACTACCTCAAAATCTAAGGGGAATGTGGAAAAAGAACCAGCACCACCCTTAAGCGATACGGATCTGGAATTTCTCTTCAACGAACTGTTGCAAGGAGTACATCAAGCACGAGGAGAAGCATGGGCACGGAAGTGGCTGCATAATATTGAACATCGCATCCCAACTGAAGACTGGGTTGAATGGTTAGGGCGCTTTGGCGACAGATTGCTAGCATCTCCCACACCCAATAATGAAATGGCTGCGCGGTTAGTGCAACTGGGTGAGTTGGGCATCGGAGAAATTGGAGATGTTGCCTATAATATCGGGATGCAGTTGTTGACACGCAATCAAGGCGAACCAATTTGGGAATATGAAGGGCCAGATGCGATCAGCACAACTTTGCCCTTTGAGCCAACTGCCCTAGTATCAGAG
The DNA here is from genome assembly GCF_036917935.1 of Nostoc sp. Classification (GTDB taxonomy): domain Bacteria; phylum Cyanobacteriota; class Cyanobacteriia; order Cyanobacteriales; family Nostocaceae; genus Nostoc. The sequence continues at coordinate 44,499 of NZ_JBALEL010000016.1, forward strand.
TCAGCAGATGCACCAGAGAACCCCCCAGAGGGAGAATACCAAACTGTCACCCTAGAAGAGTTGTTTGTGATGTTGCAGGAGGATGAAAACTTACGTCAGCAGATTGCTCAACAGCTTGCCGTTGAAACAGACGATCCACAACTGCTTGTCCAGGCATTAATTAGTCAATTATATCCTGCCGGTCAATCGACTACAGAGCAAACAGAAAATTAACTGCTTGCCAGAGTCAAATTCAAGAGTTAAACCTGGGAATTGTAACGTTGTAATGCTATGCTCTTGAAGATTTGTATATTTTTTGCTAACGTGCTACGGAAGCGCTGTCCGAATCTAATGGATTTTTAGGTAATTGATGATTTTTTTAACACAACGATGGCTAGAATCTAGAAAAACAAAATCCAAGAGTGTGGCAGATGCTCAGGCGGATATCGCAGTCGCTTAAAAGGTTTTTAAAGCGCCTCATTGCAAGTAAACAGAATAGTTCTCTCAAGGGTGCGAGAGGACGCAATCTCGTGCAGGTACTACCAGAACTAACCAATGCGGATCTGGAACAATTGTTTATCCAATTGTTAGAAGGCGTGCATCAAGCACGAGGACGACAGTGGGCATTGAGGTATCTGCAACGGATCGAAAATCGCATTCCGGCTGAACGCTGGATAGATTGGTTGGTGATGTTTGGCGAAAGCTTGCTAGCTTCACCTATACCAAATCCTCTTTTAGCAACACAGATGGTGCAATTGGGGGAACTTGGTGTTGGCAGAATTGGAGAAGTTGCATACAACATTGGCATTCGGCTAATGCAAAACTTACCCACAGAGATAGAGTCTCAGGATAATCAAGCAGAAGATGACGTAGAAATCACTCCTGGGCAAGAACTGATCAGCGATTTGGGCGAGCAGTTATGGGAGTATGATCAGCCAGATGTCATAGAAATTACTCCTGGGCAAGAACTGATCCGCAATTTAGGCGAGCAGTTATGGGAGTATGATCAGCCAGATGTGGTAGAAACTACAACCGATGAAGAAATTCTCCCAACTTCCCCTGGACAAGAGCTAATCCGTAGCTTAGGTGAACAATTATGGGAATATGATGTCCCAGATGTTCAACCAATAACATCAGCACCTCAAAATGCCTTTTTTGAGGAAAGATTGCCGGAAAACTTAGAGGAATTGGTATTGGAATATGAAAGGGAAGATGCCCAAACCACAATACCCGAAAATGTTCCTCTCCCGGCAGCGGAAGATTCAATCACCTCGTTAGCCCAATTGAGGTTCGACGGTGAAGAAGAAATTGTTCAATTTACAACACCAGCAAATCTCCTTTCCACTAGGCAAAGGACTGAATTAGCAACGTCTGACTCGGTGGAAACCTGGGATAATACTTTGACGAATTTAGAGCCAAATGTAGCTAATACCTTAGATGAGTTGTGGGTGAGGTTGGATCAAAGTACCAATTTAGTCCAGCAACTTGCTTCTGATTTGGCAGTTCAAAGCAGTAATTCCCCTGGTATTATTGAGCGACATAGCGATAATCCGATTACCCACGCTCAAGGGTGGTTTTATCAAGGTCTTCAGCAAGCGAAAACAGGTGATTTGTTAGGCGCGATCGCATCTTATGATCAAGCCATCGAACTTCAACCCGATTTCTCAGAATATTGGTTTAATCGCGGCTTGACGCTGTTTCATTTAGAACGTTTTGAAGAAGCGATCGCTTCTTATGAAACAGCCACACAACTGAAACCCGACTTCTACAAAGCTTGGTACAACCGGGGTGGAACTCTCGGAGAATTAGGATACTTTGAAGAAGCGATCGCTTCTTTTGACAAAGCCATAGAAATCAAGCCAGACTACCAAGAAGCGTGGTCTAGCAAGGGTTTGGCACTGCTGAAATTGGGTTGGCTACTAGAAGCTATTTCTAGTTATGACCAAGCGCTACATCTAGAACCAGAAGACCCAGAAAACTGGTATCACCGAGGCATAGCCCTAGCTGTAAGTGAACAATTTGCCGAGGCGATTATATCTTACGACAGAGCGATAGAAATTAACCCGGAGTACCACGAAGTTTGGATAGATCGGGGTGTGGTGCTGTTTAATTTGGGAAGGTGGTCAGAAGCGATCGCCTCCTGGGACAAAGCACTTTCAGTTCAAGCTGATTTCTACTTAGCTTGGTACAACCGGGGTATAGCATTAGACAACTTAGGACGCCGCCAAGAAGCGATCGCCTCCTATCAGCAAACGATCGCCATTAAACCCGACTTCCACTTAGCTTGGTATAATCAGGCAGTAGCACTGTTTTATTTAGAACAATTTGCCGAAGCGATCGCTTGTTATGACAACGCTTTGCAAATTAAACAAGACTATTGGGAAGCTTGGATTGGTCGGGGAACTGCGATCGGTCATTTAGTGAACTCTGACGTATTGCTGAACTTGGTAAGTAGTATCACAGCAACCAATCCCGCCTTACAACAGGGCGGCTACGAAGGAAAATTAGCCAGCTATGAGGAAGGGTTAAAGCATCTCCGGACTGATACCCACCCAGAAGGTTGGGGTAGATTGCATTTTGCGATCGCTAATACTTACTATGAGCAAGGTAAGAAACATACTAATCCCCGCGATTATTGGCGCAAAGCCGCATCTGAGTACCATCAGGCGCTGTTAACCCTGACATTAGAATATTTTCCCCAGTTGCACCTAGAGGTTTTACAATCTCTAAGCAAGGTGTTGATGGGTTTGGGACAAACAACACAAGTTCAAGAATTGCTGCAACGTGGCACAGATTTATTACAACAATTGCTGAGTGAAGAAACTCGCTCAGACGAAAGTAAAAAACAGCTAGCTTTGAAATTTGCCGGCTTCGATCAATTGGCAGTTGATTTAGCTGTGGAATCTGGTGATTTAGTAGAAGCTTGGCAAATTGCTGAACAAGGTAAAAATGCTTGTTTCAACTGGCTACTTTCTGGCTGGAATGATCATATTTACTCGCCTTATTATGGCGCAATTCAACAACTATTCAATCCCACAACAGCAATTATTTACTGGCATATTAGTCCAGTTGCTCTACACACATTTATTCTCAAAGACCAAGCACCATCACCAATTCTCCTGTTTACACCCATGCAAGATGCTGGGGTAATACCTTTAGGAGAAGACGCTATCCGTCTAAATGAATTGCCGCTACCCGAAGCAGTGCAACGCCTAATTGAATTTGAAGCTTGGTTAGAAGATTGGCATCAACAATACCAAGAATATCGCAGCACGGCCCAAGACAAAGAAAGTAAAAGCCAGCATTCTTGGCGAGTTGATATGGAAGAGAAGCTGTTGCAACTGTATGAAATCCTGAATATTTCCACAATTGCCCAGGAACTCGAAGGCATCACCCAACTGGTCTTAATTCCTCATCGTGACTTGTACAGATTGCCCATTCATACACTTTTCCATCTTTCTTCGCCATCTTCGGAAGAGTTACCCAATGTGGAATCAAATTTCACCGTCACCTATCTACCTAGTGCCCAAATAGGTTTATCAATCAGAACTGAGGATATTTGGCAGTGGCAAAATAAGTTATTGCTCAGTGTTGAACATCCTGAAAGTACAGGTTATCCCACACTTAAATTTGCCAAACTGGAGTCTGAACTTGTGAGTCAGATGTTCAATAATATTCAACGAATTCAGGGGGCAGAAGCTACAAAAAATATTGTCGAAAATGCCTTATCTGATAATTACAATATCTGGCATTTTACGGGTAATGCTACTAATAATTTAGCTGAACCAAAAAAGTCAGAGTTAGCATTAGCAGGTGAAGACAGACTTACTTTAGATGAAATCTGCCAGCAAAATCTGGCAAGTTACAACCTTATTACCCTCTCTGCCTGTGAAAATTTAAGTACTAGCAACTACACTATCAGCGAATATGTGAGTTTAGCTAGTGGTTTTGTGAGTCAGGGCGTACCTCATGTAGTGAGTACTCTCTGGAGTGTAGAATCTTCGGCTAGTGCTTTGGTGATGATCGAGTTCTACCGACGATTACAGCCCAATAAGTCAGCAGTTACTGCCTTAGCTGAAGCAACACGATGGCTGAAAGAACTAACTGCTGGAGAACTGACAAAATGGTATGAAGATGTCTTGAATAATTTGCATCCTGAAGAAGTACGAATTCAAACTTATTTAGCAACACAACTATATAGAAATAGTAAAATGGCATCAGATAAAAATCTTTATAATCATCCTTATTACTGGGCAGCTTTTACGATTATGGGTAAGCCGAATTAATCCTTTGAACTGGGGACTGGGAAGGGGAAGATTTGAACTGGGATTCAGACCTCAAGCAAATCTTAATACTTCGACTTCACTCAGTATGAAAGCCGAGCGAAGTCGTACTCCTTCCCTACGGGACGCTGCGCGAACAAAGAAGCAAGCTACCCGTAGCGTCTCTAAGAGATTTCAAATAATTTTTTCCCTTTTATGGCAGCAAGAATCTGAGCAATCGGGGGCTGGCCCCTATCCGACATCTGAAACAGAAGTGCCGCAGCTACGCCCAATACGGTTCGGATAAGACACGATCCCCCCAACCCCCCTTAAAAAGGGGGGACTAAAAATCGCTCTATTTCCCCCTTTTTAAGGGGGACTAAGGGGGATCTTTAAAACCTATGCACCTTAACCGAACCGTATTGCAGCTACGCCCGTCGTAGACATCGCTCGTCCAGTTTATCAGTACACATCCTAATATTACAGGAGCGATGTATAAACCCATAATTACCGTTCGCCTAATTACACGCGACGAACTTCCCCAACTTCTGGGGTTGTATCACCACCTAAATCCCGTCGATGCGCCTTTACCTGCTGATGATGTTTTACAATCTATAGGACTAGTATTTGATTTTTGAAATGCACGTAGTGGACTGTCTAGGCAAAATAGTGCATTAGACGTAGGTTGGGTGGAGCGGAGCGCAACCCAACTGATTATCAGGATGTTGGGTTACGCAAAGCCTCCACCCAACAAAGCAATTTTTTTGCAACATTAAAGCCATGACAGTCCACTACAAGACTACCGAGATTTTTTCAGAAATCAAATATGATTCCTATATCTGGGATACGATCTTACGTGATCCCCGATTGTATTACATTGTGGCTGACCTTGCTAACGCGAGGAGACGTTGCACTTCTATGAAAAAGCAGGGTTCAAGCGGGGAATAAAAACCGGATTTGTTGCCCTACCTCCAGAGGAGTTGTGAGCAGAACCGATACAGATTAGACCTCTGCTAAAAATACGAGTTTATCTGTGGGTTCCTTTTCATGAAATAGTCTTTTGTAAAAAAATAATTCCTAGCCAGAAGTATTGGCGCAATCATGGTCGAAATTTTTGATTGCGATCGCTAATTTCCAGTCTAGTATTTGAAAGTTTGCCATCAAGGACAACTATCTAAAGAGTGAAAGTTTTTCCTCAAAATCTAGCCATTAGTTAGTTGTATAATTTTTAACAAACAATAACAATAGAACATATCGCCAGGATACATTTTATTTAAAATCTTGCTAAAGATCATGATACATTTAGTTTGACGGCATTAAGCTTGCTCGGCAATTATAAAGAGACGGCTATTAAAAGCCAATTATTTTACTGCTTGACTGCAATTTTAGAACTGATAAAATCGCCTACTTGCATTAATTATCTTTATTGTTGCAACAGAGAATAGTGCCACAGTATGCCTGCTTATCTTTAGTGCGATCTGGGGTTCTTAAAAAAAACAAATAGGAATTCGCTACTATCGTGTGGTCAACATTTGGATAAATGTTATGAGATATCAGAGCAGCTACTCATAATGTCCCACCTTTGAATTTTCCAGAGTTAACGGGTTTCATTTCTGCTTTCCATATCAGGGCAAACCAAATAATTATCTGGATATTTGTATTCATTTAACCTTGCATCCAGTATTTTCCAATAGTAAACCCAAGAAATTGAAAAGAGGATATTTCCATGTCTAGTTTGTTTCGTTGGTCATCAACAAAGGTTGCTTTGCTAGTTCTGGGAATGACAGCTGCTACAATAAGTCCCATCGTAATTTCTGCCCCAGCTTCATCTCAAACTCCTGTTCCATCTGCAACCCCATCACCTGCGACACCATCACCAACTTCAACAGTTAACTTGTCTGATGTTTCCTCAGATTATTGGGCGCGTCCCTTCATTCAAGCCCTAGCTGAGAATAACGTGATTAGTGGCTTTCCTGATGGCACCTATAGACCAAATCAGCCTGTGACTCGTGCTGAATTTGCTGCCTTGATTCAAAAAGCTTTCAGTAACCAAAACCGAGTTCGGCAATTAAGTGCAGGTGGATTTAGTGATGTTCCTGCTAACTACTGGGCAGCTTCTGCAATTCAAAATGCCTACGAAATTGGGTTTTTGGCAGGCTATCCTGGGAACGTGTTTAAACCAAATCAAGAAATTCCCAGAGTACAGGGAATCGTTGCTTTAAGTACTGGCTTAGGTTTAACTGGTGGCGATACAAGTACTCTCAGTACTTACTACAACGACGCCTCAGCTATCCCGCAATATGCTGTTGGGAGTGTGGCAGCAGCGACAGTAGGTAATCTTGTTGTCAACTACCCAGATGTAAAACAACTCAATCCACAACAGTCTTTGACTCGTGCTGAAGCAGCAGCACTTTTATATCAAGCTTTAGTTAAACAGGGACGGCTGCAACCCATTGCTAGTAATCTTCCAGCTAGTCAGTATGTTGTAGCTGGAACTCCTGTCGGTACTGATATTGTTTCTTTGGCGGCATCCAGTAATTCTTTTACAACTCTGACTTCTTTATTAAAGACAGCCGGTCTAACAGATATTCTTCAACAGCCAGGCCCTTATACAGTCTTCGCTCCCACCAATGAAGCATTTGCTGCTTTGCCTGCTGCTACCTTAGAACAGTTACAGCAACCGGAGAACAAAGAAGCGTTAGTTAAGATTTTGAGATATCATGTGGTTCCTGGTGCAGTAACTGCTAGTCAACTCTCGGCAGGGGAATTGACAACCGATGAAGGAAGACCTGTAAATATTAAAATCGATTCCGCTAACAATCAAGTCTCGGTGAATAATGCCAGAGTTATCCAGGCTGACGTGAAAGCTAGCAATGGTATTATCCATGCAATTAACCAAGTTCTGATTCCGCCCGATGTTAACATCAGTCAGTTAAATCAGCCACCAACAGGAACCACAAATGGTACAACGCCTGAAGTTACACCAGGTAGAGCTACTCTTGGTGGTAGAAGCTATATCGGAGTTGCTGGTAACATAGGTTTGAGCGGCAACGATACAGCTTTGAGCGACGGTAACTTTGCAGTAATCAGTAAAGTTGGTCTGACACGCAATATATCAGTGCGACCATCGGTGATCTTTGGGGACGATACACTGTTTATGATTCCCTTGACTTTGGATTTGTCTCCACGTAGAGCAGGTTCAGTGGGCGAAAGAACTTACGCTATATCTCCTTACATAGGTGCTGGCGTAGCCATTGAAGCTAATCTCGATACTGATTTTGGATTACTGCTAACTGGTGGTGTAGACGTTCCTCTCGGTTCTAAATTTACGCTAACAGGTGCTGTAAATGCTGCTTTTATGGATCAAACTGATGTCGGACTACTATTCGGACTTGGCTACAACTTCTAAGTAATATAAGTAGAACAGGCGATAGGGGCGCACATCTGTTATAGCTGTCAACTTAAGGTAGAAGTTATTGCCCTCATCCCCTAACCCCTTCTCCTAAAATTGGGAGAGGGGCTGGGGGTAAGGGCAAAACTCATCCAGTCAGAAGATTTCAGATGAAGTTGACACCAATGCACAGATGTGCGCCCCTAGTTAGGGCCGCTTGATGGCTAAAGTAAGTCCATCGGCGATGGGGACAAGGGAGAGTGTTACCCGTTGATCATGATGTAACTTTTGGTTCAGCGCCCGGATTGCTTGGGTACTTTCATCTTGATTTTGCTCTTCAGCTACTTGTCCAGACCATAAAACATTATCAATCGCAATCAATCCACCTGAACGCACTAATTGCAGCGATCGCTCATAATATGCATCATAATTTTCTTTATCAGCATCAATAAAGGCAAAATCAAAAGTATCGGCTTGCCCAGTTGCCAATAGCCGATCTAAAGTTTCCAAAGCTGGTGCCAATCGGAGATCGATTTTATCGGCAACGCCAGCTTCTTGCCAATATCTGCGAGCGATCGCAGTAAATTCTTCACTCACATCACAAGCAATAATTTTCCCATCATCTGGTAGTGCCAAAGCTATAGAAAGTGAGCTATAACCCGTAAACACTCCAACTTCTAGGGTTTTCTTCGCTCCAATTAACTGCACTAGAAGGCTCATAAACTGCCCTTGTTCTGGTGAAATCTGCATTCCACTCCGGGGATGATTGGCGGTTTCTTGGCGTAACTTCCCAAGAATTTCTGGTTCCCGTAGCGAAACGGATAAAAGATAATTGTAGAGTTGCTTATCAAGACCTATAGATTGTTTTGGCATGGTAGATGAGAGAATTGAGACAAACTACAGTTATACTATCGCTGATAAGTTGAATCTCAGGAATAAAATGGTGCGGTTAGTTTTGACAGCAATATTGCTGGTGCTAGTGACAGCTTGTGGCAGTATTGGACTGCTACCGACTAGCGATTTAGTCCAAAAAGCGATCGCACTTGGGCTAGAACAAACTCAACAAAAACTTAGCCAACAGTTGGATCTAGATTTTCAAGGATTTGAAATCAAGCGGCTATCAATTACCCAAGAACAACCCCTGACGATTGAAAATTTACCAGCTTTCCGCGTTCGGGGAACCTACGACTTGATTGTTAAGCTGCCAAAACGCCGCTTGACGCAACCACAACAAGCATTTGACGTTTACCTACAAATTCAGCAAGAAGGTAAAACTTGGCGATCGCTAATTCCAGAAAAAGGTAGTAAAGGTACTCAATCAACTTGGCGCAGTTATCTAGTCGAGTAAACCTGGTGCTTTTTTACGGTTGCGTAAGAATTGCAAACCAGTAGCGCAAACACCAAATGCCAGTAAACCTGACATAAAACTGGGTTCGGGAACACTAGCAGTAGATACAGAATTTATATTTACAGCAAAGTCTTTATTCAAGTCTACATTATCACCAAATGAGCTGTCGGCAGCACCAATAAATATAAATTGTGCATTAATGGGAACTTGCACAATAGCCCCATTAAAATCTCCACGCGAGATGTAAAAAATACTATTGTCTAAACACTGAAATGGAAGACAACCGTTAGGAAGAATTGCATTAATAGCACCAGGAACTCTATCAGTCGTTGCGCCATTATACTCTCCATTGCTTGGTAGCAATTTATTGTCAGTGCTGAAAGTAGCCCACATTGCACCAAAGTATTCGTCAGTCGGATCGCTAAAGGGTGAAAAACTACCAAACCGTTCCAGTTTAATTGTGTCCCCTGAATTAATTCCCAAATCTGTTAGAGAAAAAGGTATGCTATCAGGACTTAATGTATATGAAGAAATAAAACTTGCACTGGGGTCGATGTTGAATTTAGATGCAAAAGCTTGAGCAGAATCAATTTTCAATAATAGTACTAAGCTGAAAACGGTTCTAGCAGTTGCAACTGATAATTTTGTGAATAATTTAGGAATTTTATGATTTTTAAAAAAGGTTGACATATGAGTTATTAGAAATTGTTAATTACTAGAGTTAGACAAAAAGTGAGGTATTAAGTGATAAACCAGCTATCTTACTGTTTAATTTAAATTTTCGAGTATATTTAAATACTTAATCTTTAAACTATCTTATAAAATTTAAAATTGTCAATCTACCAATAGCTAGTTGACAAGTGATAAAAATAAAACTTTTTATCGGTAATTAACACTTAAAAAGTTCAATAAATGTCGCAGTTGCGGAAGAACTACATTAAGGATTTTTAAATTTTGAATTACGTACAGTGGAATATGTGCTGCTAGAAAAACCATCACAAGGATTCTGAACACAAAAATTTTTTAAGTTTGAATTCTGCACAGTGGTATATGTGCAACTAGAAAAACCATCACAAATATATTTGTATAATTGAGAACCCATAGCCATAATCGAGGTGATAGTTTCACCGGAGACAGGGCAAAATGTATATTAACTTTTTCATCAGTTCCATTGCTGGAATTGTGATTGTGGTACTGGCGGCTTTTGGCTTACTGCAATGGTTGCACATCCCTGCTGGTAACTTTCTTGACTGGGTGATTGGTGGTGCAAGTTTTTGGTGGCTGTTGGTAATTGTTACCGTCCCGTGGAATGTGCATTTTCAAGCCAAAGAAGTCTTAGCAGAAGCAGCACAATCCAAGGAGAAAGGAATTCCAGTCGATGAGAAACAAGTGAAGTATGTCACGTTGTTGGCAAAGCGATCGCTCTGGGTTGCCATTGCTTTACACTTATTCTCAACCGTTGGTCTTTATACTCTTGCTGCCACTGGTATTAGTACGGTTGGGTATATAAGTTCTGGTGCCGCTTTGTTATTAACAATTCTGCGTCCCGCGATTCGGGCGTATGAGTATTTATATGCGCGGTTAGCGATGATTCGCCAAGAATGGAAGTATCCGCGCGAAGATATTGTTGAACTGCGCGATCGCTTCTCTATATTGTCACAAAAAATCCAGTCATTGGAGGAGCAACTTAACCCAGAACAATCTTATTCCTTACCAGCGACTCAACAACGCTTTGCCGAAGAAACTCGCAGAGATTTAGCTCGAATTGCGGCTAACTTAGAAGAATTACGGGCGACAAATCAAACTGAACATGAGCGTTTGGGGAGAGAAGCCAGAAATGCGATCGCGCAACTTTCTACTGATGGGCAATTTCTCGATCATGTCCGCGAAATTATTCGATTTTTTAAGACTGCTTAATTATATTGCAGGAGTATATAGTAGTTCTCGTTTTGATGCAAAATCTAGTAGAGGCACAGAAAAAGCTCATTGGTGTCAACTTAACGTGAAAACTAGCCTAGTACAAGCTTTTAGATATTATCTCGTTCCCAGTCTCCGGCTGGGAATGTCGTCCTAGAGGCTCCGCCTCTCTTGCTGGCGGCAGAGCCGCTAGGAGCAGCATTTCCAGCCTCCGGCTGGAAACGAGGTTTTAAAGGAGTTTCAGCTTAAGTTGACACTAATGAGCATTGCTGTGCCCCTACGATTGGTATGTATTCCATGTAATTGAGAACCGCTATAAAGACATTATAAATTATCAGGGCAAGGTATAAAACCAAATATGTTATAACTTTGTACGGATGATATTTGGTGAAGCTCACATAAATTGAGGAGTACTCACAGTGAATCAGATACAACTGACTTTAACTATTGGTTACTTATTAATGTCATGCTATTTTTTAAGCAATTGGTTAATATTTTCCCTACGTCATCCTGTTTCCACTCCCGAAGATAAATTTTTATCGGTTGTGATGTTTTTGGTAACAACTATCTTCTGGCCTCTGATGATTCCGATGTCTTGTTTAGAAATGGTTCAACAAAAGCGAATAGACTTTAGTAAAATGATTCCTGTTCTCTTAGCAATATTTGTATTTAGTATTTCATATTATTTAACCGAATAATTTATAATTCATCCTCACAAATTGCATAGATATAAAAAGAAGCCGGAGGATTGACTTGTGACCCTCCGACTTTTTTATGCAACACACTACCTTTAATTGTTAGGCAGTCTACTTATAGCGTTTCCTAATCAGATGAGATACATCATAGTCCCCTCCTCGCTTGCGGGGAGGGGGTTGGGGGTGGGGTTCTTGTACCTCACTCAACTGAGAACCGCTATATTGAATTGGAAATCTCCTAACGCCGTCTGCTGCCAAAACCACTTGAGCGGCTGGGTGATGAACTACGCCCACTACCAAAACCACTACCAGAATTGCGTCTAGTATTGTTGGAGTTACCAGAAGGTCGCAACGTACTACCACCAAAACCAGAACCAGAAGGACGGTTATTACCTGTAGTGCTACGCGGTGTATTGCGTATGTTTGAATTTCCAGGATATGACCTTCTAATTGTCCCTGTATTGCGGAACGCAGTGCGATTTACCACGGCTGCGGGTGGCGCATTGTACCGAGTTTGGTAGTTTTGAACTGCTTGGCCATAGCTGCCGCCATATCCACCGAAGCCACTTAATCCTTGTCCTGATTGATAGACAGGCGGTACATAATACTGGGGTCTAAATAATAGACTACCAATTGCCTGCCCCGCCAAGCTACCAGCCACAGACCCCGCAAACGGTGCCCAGAAGCTATTTTCTCGACGGACTACAGTCGTCTCTTGTTGTCCTGTTTGAGGATTGGTTTTATTCTCGGTAACGTTGTGGACATACTCAAGTTTAAAGTCTTCCGTCAGATATAAAATCGGTTGTCCTTTTTCTACCTTCAGATAGGTTTTCTTACCCTCCTTGATTTGATCGTCAGTTAACCGTGCCATTTGCAAATTTTCGGTTGAAAAGGTTGGGGGCTTATTGTTAAGTAAAAACAGGTTGTACTCCCCAGATGCATCGTCATAAGTAGCTTGTTGTATTTGATACTCCCCGTCACCCAGCTTTGTATTAGTAGAGGTTTGGTTAACATTCTTAGCCGGAGGAGTAGTTTGGTTTCCCCCACCACAAGCGACAGTTGTGATACACAAACTCAGAGCTAAAAAAACGGCTGTAAATTTACGTACTATGGTCATGATCATTGGATTATTGTCCTATCTCTGAGCTTAACAATTTATCGATGTGAGTAGTAAGTACGGACTACCCAACAGATTACAAAGGAATCAATTCTGGATAATATTGCAACAGTTGATCGCTAGTGAGTTCATCGCCTAACTGTGCTGGCGAGAAATGCACTTGGATTGCCTTAAATCGATGTTTATAATGCAAATTTATCAATGCTTTCAATCCTTCCTTGAGTGCCTGAACGTTAGAAAGATCAGTTTCTAACTCTGGTACTTCTCCTTCATAAGCTACTGTAACGATCGCAATGACGTTGCGGGTTACAGGTATAGATAAAGGTTCATTCAATCCAGAGTCAGAACTGGAATCTGGTTCACTGAGATATCTTTGGGCAGAGTCAGTAAACAATTCATTCACGTAATCTCCCGCCTCGCCTTCACTCCAAAATACGTCACCTTCGTTAGCAGCAGAAAGCCAATATTCATCGTATTGCAGCAGGGTTTGGCTAATTTCTACCAATCCTTCTCCCAAAACTTCTAAGTCGCCCTCGGCATCGATCGCATCCCGTCCAGCACGATTTAATACTCCCAAAATTGGCGCTACTTCACCTCCCCCTAAGTGCAGAAATAGGCGAAAGACGACATAACGAGTTCGACCGATCATTTTATTAAATATATTGCTCATTTTCCCTCCAAAATTTTGTCATTTGTTATTAGTTCAATGCCCAATGCCCCATAACTAATGACTAATATAGTGAAATCCTTTGACAAAATCTATAACCATATCTAATGAAGGCAATAAATTTTTTGTTGACTCACTGGATATATCATCATAAGCTGAAGCATTGAAAGCAGAGCGATTAATAAATCTTTTTCCAAAGTTGGGATGGTCATAGACAATCAAAGTGTGGGCGCTGGAATTGGTTAAAACTATTTGGGTTGGGGCTTTACAAAAATTTAACTTTGCGGCTACTCCGATATTTTTTTTCATCTGTTTAATTGTTTTAGCCTGACTCATAGCTTGTTCTAAAAGAATATTTAATTGTTTCACTATATGGGGCGATTTTAAATCTTGGTTTGCAACAACTTCACTGTTAATCATTTCCACCATACTGAAAATATTCTTTTGGGTAGATGCTGCATCTAGAAAGGGAAGAATCACAATGTAAGCAGTGGGAAATAATACTTCGTCGCTATCTACATGAAAGGTGAAAATAGTTCGACGACGGCCACTTTCGATGCTTGGGGGTTGTTTCAGTCCCTGGTATTCCTGAGCAATTTGGTAGTAAGCCCCTGCGATCGCAAAATTGGCTTCGTGTTCTAGGGCTGCATCAACAATAATCCGAATTGTTGGCGGTGTTTCGTTAAAAAAATCTCGTGACTCTTCAGAATGGAAGTTTTGGATAATGGAGCGATCGCCATTTGGACTAAGATCAACCCATTCACAAATCATCCCTTCGGTTTTTAAACCAAACCTGGAGGTGGCATAAAGCTTTGCTCCTGTTAAAGTTGCTCCTGTTAAGTCAGCACCGATCCATTCCGCTCTAATTAATTTTGCCTGAGTTAAATTAGCGTGGATTAAACTTGTATTCGTTAAATTGGCATTGCTTAAATCTGCGCCAATTAAATCAGCCCCGCTCAATTTTGCGCCACTAAAATCAGCCCATCGGAGATTCGCGCCGCTCAAATCAGCCCACCGGAGATTCGCGCCGCTCAAATCAGCCCCGCTCAAGTTAGCATGGCTGAGATTGGCTTGTCTGAGTTCAGTATCTCGCAAATTTGCGCCGCTCAGATCAGAACGACTGAGGTCACTGGCGTTTAAGTTAGCCATCTCCAAGTTGGCCCCGTTCAAGGAAGCACCTTTCAAGACAGTCTCACTCAAGTTAGCGTGACGGAGATTCGCTTGGCGGAGTGTCGCCTCTCGCAAATCGGCACTGGTGAGGTCAGCCTCCGACAGGTCAGCACGACTGAGATCGGCGCGAATTAACTCAGCACGGATTAAGGAGGCTCCTCTAAGTTGAGCGCGACCCAAATCGGCTCGAATCAAATTAGCGACATTGAGACTGGCGTTGTTCAGGATGGCGCTGGATAGATTCGCCCCACTCAGTCTAGCGACATTCAGCTTGGCATTACTCAAGTTAGCTTCACTCAGATTCGCGCCACTTAGGTTGACTATACTCAAATTAGCATCGCTAAGATTCACGCCACTGAGTTTAACCCCACTCAGGTTAGCTTCCGCAAGGTCGATACCACTAAAGTTTAAGACTCCCGCTGCGTATTTTTCTAATAATTCCTCTACAGTCATCGATGCTACCCCTTGGATGCCAACTTTAATAGTTGGTAAAGTCATAAAAAACGGAATGTCAAAATCAAAAATGAATATTGGGATTTTAGGATTGGGACTGATTGGCGGATCTTTGGGTTTTGATTTGCGATCGCAAGGACATCATATCTTAGGAGTTAGTCGCCGTGAAACCACCTGTAAAAAGGCAGTTGCTCTCGGCAGTGTTGATCAAGCATCGGTTGATCTGAGCCTATTAGCAGCCGCAGAAGTTGTATTTATTTGTACACCTCTAGCACTTATTGTGCCCCAATTTGAACAGTTAATCGCTCATTTGCCTGTGACTACAGTCGTGACTGATGTGGGTTCGGCGAAAGCACAGATAGTTAAGGATATTTCTCCCCTTTGGGATAATTTTATCGGCGGTCATCCAATGGCGGGAAGAACAGACAGTGGGATAGAAGCTGCACAGCGGGATTTATTTGTCGATAAACCTTATGTTCTAACACCAACAACTACAACACCAACTAGTGCAATTACGGTTGTGGAAGAAATTGTGCGATCGCTGGGAGCGAATATCTACTATTGTCAACCAGAGCAACATGACCGCGCTGTGAGTTGGATTTCCCATTTACCTGTAATGGTCAGTTCCTCATTGATTGCTGCTTGTTTGAGTGAAACTGACCCCGATGTTTTGCAATTAGCCCAAAAGTTAGCTAGTTCAGGTTTTCGGGATACCAGTCGTGTGGGTGGCGGGAATCCAGAGTTGGGGGTGATGATGGCGCGGTATAATCGTCAAGCATTGCTGCGATCGCTGCAACAATATCGTCACAATCTCGATGAGTTGACTAACTTAATTGAGCAAGAAAATTGGGCAGTTTTAGAGGAAAAGTTTAAATCAAGGCAACAGGCACGACCTGATTTTGTTGAATAGTTGTCGGGTGCGTTCAGCTATCGATAACGCACCCATTTTTAGATTTAATCAGTTAATTGATAAAGTTTGTTGGCTGCTTTTTTGTCAAAACAACTCTCCAGAGCTACTCAGAAATTTCAACAATAAAATCTTTAAAAAATGCTACTCAACAGTTTGATAGTCACCAAACCGATGTACCATACAGATAAATTTACAAAAATAAACAATGGTAGAACGTCCAATCAAGAAATCGGAACGTCAGTCTCAAGAAAGTACTGACAACAATTCCGAAAATTCGGATTCTGTAACCCCTATTGAATCCAAGCCCAAAAGCTCAAAACCGAGCCGTAATCGCTCGTCTGACAAAGGGAAAAAAGCATCATTAGGAGATGAAAACAGACATCAGGGGAATCCGGCCCTAGCGCGTGGCCCAAAACCGGTTAAACCTCCAGTTGCCAAAGTCCAAACAGAAGAACTTGAAACCGAATCAGAATCAGAACCTATATCTGAGGAGTCTCAAGACTAATATTACCAGTGTTGCGTGTGATGTGGGAGGCTATAAGCTATATAAAGACTGGGATTGCTGGCATCGAAGGCAGCGATCGCGCCCCCCATCACCATTAGGTTATTCTTATCTAAAATGCGCGAAAGGGTAGGTGTACAAATTCCACAGCCCCAAAAAAGTGCTTCTATCTCAACACCAGCAAGCATTTCACCCATTAATCGCCAAATTGCCATCCGCGCAATCTCTGAAATGCTTACAAAAACTCGGTGTCAGCCTTCAACCTTTTCCGACACTCTTCCCAAAAAAATTCTCTAATGCTATGATTGCTTTAGAATCGCGCAACCGCACCTTGAAAACTAAATATAGCTTGGCTTTCAGGCTCCCGCCATTGCAATACATCAAAATCCCTATTAGGGATTGAAACTATTGAGTTCTGCCGATATTGCTTTATTTGATGTTATTGCAATACATCAAAATCCCTATTAGGGATTGAAACAGTATCAATACATTCAGACTATAACATCTGTAGAAATTGCAATACATCAAAATCCCTATTAGGGATTGAAACCCAGTAATCGCAACGTTTGCAGAATCAATTCCTGAAATTGCAATACATCAAAATCCCTATTAGGGATTGAAACAATAGATAAAATCACATCAGAAGTAACTTGAGAAATTGCAATACATCAAAATCCCTATTAGGGATTGAAACTTATCACGACAAACTTTTAAAGATTGCTTATGAATTGCAATACATCAAAATCCCTATTAGGGATTGAAACTCCAGTTGCCCTGTGCCCATGTCTATGTTATAGTTGTTGGTGATTGCAATACATCAAAATCCCTATTAGGGATTGAAACACAATGTGCCAAAGCGTAGATATGGACTAAAAGGATTGCAATACATCAAAATCCCTATTAGGGATTGAAACCGGATAAATAACTTTTGTGGCTGGATGCGATGCCCTATTGCAATACATCAAAATCCCTATTAGGGATTGAAACCGCGAAATCACTGTGTAAGCTGCGCCTAGGTAGGTACAAATTGCAATACATCAAAATCCCTATTAGGGATTGAAACGGATACATCTCGAAGTATATGTCTAAGGGAGGCGAATTGCAATACATCAAAATCCCTATTAGGGATTGAAACGGGAAATTAAGCGATCACCAACTTTGACTATTATTGCAATACATCAAAATCCCTATTAGGGATTGAAACTCTGTGCCTCTGGGTATGCCTTCACTAGGCTTGTCATTGCAATACATCAAAATCCCTATTAGGGATTGAAACGGGGTACTCCAGGGTACAGTGCATGGTATTGGTGATTGCAATACATCAAAATCCCTATTAGGGATTGAAACTAAAAAGATTGTGGAGCCTGATTATAGTTATATTGCAATACATCAAAATCCCTATTAGGGATTGAAACTGTGCAGCTTCCTTGACTGCACCCAAGCGTTCGGGATTGCAATACATCAAAATCCCTATTAGGGATTGAAACCCTTGACTGTAGGTACAAAATATCTTTTGTCGCATTGCAATACATCAAAATCCCTATTAGGGATTGAAACTTTTTTCTTCGGCTCGAACCTGGTCTTCACCAGTATTGCAATACATCAAAATCCCTATTAGGGATTGAAACGCGGTGGGAGACCCCGGCAGTAGTTGCCTTGTGCAATTGCAATACATCAAAATCCCTATTAGGGATTGAAACAGCTTGGCAACGATCAAAAGAATTACTGGTCACAATTGCAATACATCAAAATCCCTATTAGGGATTGAAACGTTACATATGAGTACCTCCAGCGTGGTTGGGAGTATGATTGCAATACATCAAAATCCCTATTAGGGATTGAAACATCAAAACTTTCATTTGCAATCTTTTTGAATAGAATTGCAATACATCAAAATCCCTATTAGGGATTGAAACTTGTCAACTGAGTGAGAAATCATCCCAATTTTTATTGCAATACATCAAAATCCCTATTAGGGATTGAAACCTGGGTCAATGGTGCGGATATAGTCGAAAAATTATTGCAATACATCAAAATCCCTATTAGGGATTGAAACTTTTCAGTTTTCTTGCAGTGTTTGTCATAATCTCATTGCAATACATCAAAATCCCTATTAGGGATTGAAACATAGAACTCTATCAACCCGGTAGGCTCAATAGTTTAATTGCAATACATCAAAATCCCTATTAGGGATTGAAACAGAATGCCAACCGATTGAATCTTGACCATTGCGAATTGCAATACATCAAAATCCCTATTAGGGATTGAAACTAAAACCCTCGTTAAAAAACTCCTTTGTAAAAAGATTGCAATACATCAAAATCCCTATTAGGGAATGAAACTTTTGTGGTTTTATAACCTATGTTAATAATCAGCAATTGGAATACATCAAAATCCCTATTGGGGATTGAAACAAGTCTAATGAATTAATAGACGCGCTAGCCCGTACTATTGCAAAAGTCCCATAACACTTTATATTCGTACTAAGTTAATTCCCCTTCTATCGCGCTAGCCCGTACTATTGCAAAAGTCCCATAACACCCCACCCCCAACCCCTCCCCGCAAGCGGGGAGGGGAGACTTTGACGTAAGTCAAAGGCGGGGTGGGGTTCTTTTTTTGATTTATGCAAGAAGTCTAATTTGCTTAATTTATCGCACCTCAGTACAGTAAAATCAAAAGCAGTTTCCAGATCATAAAAATGACGACTCAAAAAAGGATTGCTGTGGTAACAGGCAGTAATCGAGGGCTAGGATATGCTATTTCTCGTCAATTATCCCAAATTGGCAACCGCGTAATTCTGACGAGTCGTAATCAAATAGATGGTCTTGCTGCTAAACAGCAGCTTACCAATGAAGGGTTTGATGTTGACTATCACACGCTGGATGTCACCAATGATGGAAGTGTCGAGCAGTTTACTGAGTGGCTGCATGAAACTTACGGCAAAGTAGATATTCTGGTCAATAATGCCGGCATAAATCCCACAACTAAGCCGGAGGAGTCCAGCTTACTAACTGTGCAACTGGAAACGATGCGATCGACCTTTGAAACCAATGTTCTAGCGGTACTCAGAATTTCTCAAGCATTAATTCCGTTGATGAAGCTGCAAAACTACGGTCGTATTGTCAATATCTCAACGGAAATGGCATCTCTGGTATCAGTTCCTACTGATTACTACCCTTTAGCGCCCTCCTATCGCCTCTCGAAGGTGGGAGTAAATGGACTAACAGTTCTTCTGGCGAAAGAACTCCAAGGTACTAATATTCTCGTAAATGCCTATTCTCCAGGTTGGATGAAGACCGATATGGGGGGAGATAATGCCCCCTTCACGGCAGAAGAAGGAGCGCAAACCGCTATCTATTTGGCAACACTTCCCGATGGAGGAGCGCAAGGACAGTTTTTTGCAGAGATGCGAAAGTTTGGTGGCCCCATTCAATTACAGTGGTAGGTTAATATGGGAAATTCCGCAGGTTTACCGTCTATTTACGCAGATATACAGATTGAATTAGCACCTGCTAAAGTTATTGCCTCGTTTCCGGTTAATACTTTCCTGGAAAATTTAGCGATCGCACCAGATGGCACAATCTTTGTAAGCAATCATGAAGTCGGTAAGATTGTTCGCATTACCCCAGATGGAAATCAGCAAATTCATGCCACTGTTGAAGGCAAAGTAAGTGGTCTTGCTTTCACTGCTAACGGGGGTTTAGTCACAACAGGCTGGAATGCTGATTCTATACCCGTGGTTTCTCTAGTTACCAGTGATGGCACGGTGGAAACGTTGCTGACACTGCCAGATGCAATATTTCTCAATGGCATCACCCCACTTTCGGATACTCAATATTTGACAGCAGATTCTTATCGCGGTGCAATCTGGCTAATTGATGTTGCTCAACACAGTGGATCAATTTGGCTAGAACATCCTATGCTGGCTCGTAGCAGTTCGGAAAATGTCACTCCGGCGGCAAATGGTTTGAAGCGTTTTGGTGATTTCCTCTACGTCTCAAATACAGAAAAAATGTTGCTGTTACGGATTCCCCTTGGTATTGGAGATGAACCAGGTGAGCCGGAAATTTTTGTTGAGCAGACTAATATTGATGACTTTGCTTTTGATGTGGAAGGCAACCTTTACGGAGCGACGCACATATACAATAGTGTAGTGCGAATTGCCAGCGATCGCAGTACAACTATCATTGCTCAAGCCGAGGATGGTGTAATTGGTAGCACAGCCGTGGCTTTTGGTCAAGGGAAAGACGATCGCACAGCAATTTATGTTGTTACCAACGGTGGAATGTTTTTACCTCCGCCCACAGGGGTGGTTCCTGCCAATGTTGTTAGATTTGAGGTTGGTAAAGCTGGATATCCTTTAGCTTGAGAATGATGCAATTTTAAATTTTGGATTATGGATTAAAAATTCCAAATCCAAAATTTAAAAACGTTTGAGAACAAACGAATTTATACTCGTTTTGCAACAAGTAAGCTACGTGAAACAAATCCAAAATCCTCAAGCCCTGAATTTATTCATAGGATCAATCCAAAATCTAAAATCTAAAATCCAAAATTGATGGAGATGGAACAGAACGATCAATCTGTAACCGTAGTCATTACACAAGTTGTCAAACCAGGATGCGAAACCGCTTACGAAGCTTGGTTGAAAGATATTACCAGGGTTTCCAGAACATATCTAGGTCATTTGGGAACAAATGTGATTCGTCCCCAACTTGGGGTGCGAAATGAATATGTGATCATCTTCCGGTTTGACGATTATAAAAATTTAAAGGTGTGGATGACATCGCGCGATCGCGAATATTGGCTGAATCAAGGTAAACACTTGGTTGAATCTGACCCTAATGTTCAACAAAACTGTGGATTAGAAGCTTGGTTTTCTCTTCCCGGTCAACCACTGAAAACTCCACCACGCTATAAAATAGCATTGCTAACTTGGGGAGCTGTATATGTGTTGATTAATATTTTGAGTACGTTTCTAGTCCCTCTGCTTCGCGGTTTACCACATTTGATTATTTCGCTGATCGTTACCATTATTATGGTTGTACTTTTGACCTACGTTGTCATGCCCAGAGTCAGCCGTTTGTTTAGTTGGTGGCTATATCCTAAATCACGAAAAGTTTAGCAATTGAAATTAGTTTGACTCAACTCTGTTAAGGGACTTCCAAATAAAAAAATATCTAATATAATGTCCCCTTGATTACTTATAAAACCTCAAAAACCCCTCCCCGCCGGCGGGGTGGGGCTGGGGGTGGGGTGCAATGACTATGGGAATCACAACTAATTACCCGGACATGATACATTGGTGTCAACTTAAGCACAAACCCTTTTAAAACCTCGTTTCCAGCCTCTGGCTGGAAATGCAGCTCCTGGCGGCTCTGCCGCCAGCAAGGGAGGCGGAGCCTCACATAGGCATTCCCAGTCTCCGACTGGGAACGAGATAATCTATAAAAGCTGCTTCTAGACTGGCTTTTACGTTAAGTTGACACCAATAGCGAGACGCCCACCCCACAAGATAGAATAATTTATTTCTTGGAAATCCCTAATTAAGAGTGATTGGATTCTTTTCAACCCTCAGCCATATTAACCAACAGCGAACTCCGTAAATTGTCGTTTAAAGGGGGAATGAAAAGCTAAAACGATGTCTTGTTTGAGTATACCTCGACTAATAAGTTCATTGGCGATACCTCCTTCAGTACCATCATGTTGAATCCAAATTTTTTCGTTTTTAATATCTAGATGCAAAACGCAGCCATATACACGGCGCTTATTTGACCACCCCGCGTGAACAAGTTGGTAGCGGTCGCGTTCTCTATCAAAAATAATTTCTGCTTCGACTTCTTCGTTGCTGGCTTTGATTTCGCTGTAAGCTAGCAACAGTTCTTGAATCAGTTGACGGTACTGTTCTACTTTTGCCATTTTACGTTCACGAAGTGTGCCGGAGGCATTCGCCTCTTCTTCTGGGTCGAAAACAATCAGCCGAACTTGGTAGCGTTGGATTAATAAGCGTGGCAATTCTAAAATAAAAAAAGAACGATAGGTGTCTAAGGGAACTGCTAAATATAGAAGTCTCTCAGGTTGTTCTTCTTCAAGTGCTAATTGATATTTGAGATACTGTCCTAGAGCAGTACTAAATTCAGTTGTAGTAGATGGAGCAACAAAGCTTTTAACTTCAACGGCAATTTTTTCTTGATTTCGTTCAGCTACTAAAACTTTCTCTGCACCGAGGTCGATGTACATATCCAAACCACCAAAACGGAGGAAAAGCGGGTCATTAGTGATCAGCCAACCGTCTTTTTCCAAAGCCCGTCTTACTGGATCATGGAATATGTCTTTCGCCGCCATAGATTCCTAGCATTTTTATTTGGTCATGCTTTGAGTGTAACTGTTTTAGCTCTTTGTATAAACACTGATATTGTATCTATATCAGCCTTTTTCGGTACTATAAAACTAGCTTAGTGCCTACCAAACCTGACTTAAATCCAAAACAAACCCAGGTAGCAACGGTTCACCATAAAGCGTCTTAGAGGTTGTTTGAAAAGTGGTCGGCTGTGATAAGCTAAACCACATCTAGTTTGCATATCTAAAATTTATATAACTCTTGTGGGGTGGGCATCTTGCCCGCTCTAATTATGCAAGTTAAATGTGGAACAGCTTATCAGGCACTTATCGATCCCCCCTAGCCCCCCTTAAAAAGGGGGGAAACGGAATCAAAGTCCCCCAATTTATCGGGGGATTTAGGGGGATCTAAGAGTATTTGATACATCACTAAGGACTTTTCAAACATCCTCTTAGGGTTATTCAATACTTGAATCGCAATATTAGGACGATAAATAAAAACTTGGCGTTGTTTTCTATCAATTAACCAACCAAGTTGTGTTCCATTATCAATATACTCTTGCATCTTATCTTGTAAAACTTGCAAGCGATGCCTACGGCGGTAAACTACGCTCTCAGAGCGCAATTCAATCACAAACTCAGGACAAATCGGTGCAAATTTTTTTCGCAGTTCCGGTGATATGGCTTCCCAGCGATCGCGTTTTATCCAGGCTGCATCCGGTGATGTCTACGACGGGCTATTCGGCGTCGCACCGCACCATTGGGCAAATGTAAACCCACCACTGGAACCAAACCCTACAGCTGTACCATCTTGCTTTGTCCAAATACCCAACTGAACAATAACGTCAAAGTTATGTTGATCAGTTTCGGAACCGGTAGGGGGCATAATCACTAATTCTCCCACAGCATTGCGTTCGATACGAAAGTCGCGGTTTAGCTGACAAAATTCGTAAAACTGGTCTTCGGTTAGTGCGTAGGCGTAGCCCGTCGTAGACATCGCAGGTTGCAATTGCAAAACCATTGGTATAATTTCTGTAGCTACAGGTAAGTTGGTATTCATAATTGATTTTTGGGACTTCACCTCTCTTCAGGATATATCTTGGCAAAATTTTAGGGGTGGTTTCGTAACCACCCCTTTATTCCCCTAATAATTAGAATTTACTTGCAGCCCCGTTAATGGGAAGTTAATTTACTCAGAAATATTAATCGAACTTTCAACTTGAGAATTAGCCAATGTTGGTGCAGAGAAGATACGCGAGTACAGACTTGATGGTTGCTGATGAGCAACAACTGGTAGAACTTGGCGAGCATGGGCGGCTAATTCTACTGCCTTCACATCATAAGTCTGCGTTGCTAACTTTGGATAAAACCCAATACCGATGATTGGCAGCAACAAACAAGCGGTAATAAATATTTCGCGGGGTTTGACATCAGATATCACAGCATCCAAGTGCAACTCTTTACTTTGTTCACCGTAGAACACTTGACGCAGCATCGATAGTAAATAAATCGGTGTCAAAATCACGCCAACGGCTGATAGCAGCACGACTACAATTTTGAAGCTGGAACTGTAAACATCACTGGTGGCGATACCCAGAAACACCATCAACTCACCCACAAAACCACTCATTCCGGGTAAGGCCAGAGATGCCATTGAACCAATGGTAAATAGAGCAAAGGTTTTGGGCATTACCTTGGCCATACCGCCCATTTTATCCATCATCAAGGTGTGGGTGCGATCGTAAGTCACGCCAGAGAGGAAGAACAAGCTAGCAGCAATCAAGCCGTGGGAAACCATCTGTAGCATTGCACCGCTAATACCCAGTTCTGTGTAGGAGGCAATCCCAATCAACACAAACCCCATGTGGGCAATTGAAGAGTAAGCCAAGCGGCGTTTGAGATTGGTTTGGGCAAAGGCACAGCAAGCACCGTAGACAATGTTCACTACACCCAAAATCGCTAATACTGGCGCAAAAGTCACATGGGCATTAGGCAACATTTCCACATTGAAGCGGATGAGGGCATAACCACCCATTTTTAACAACACACCAGCCAAAATCATCGAACCGGGTGCTGATGCTTCACCGTGAGCATCAGGTAGCCAAGTGTGTAAAGGGAAAATCGGTAACTTCACACCGAAGGCAATTAAGAAACCTGCGTAAACCAACAATTCCAGGGTTTTGGGGTATTCTTTCATTCCCAGAGCCGCCATATCGAAGGTAACGGTATCTCCAGAGAATGCCATTGCAAAACCGGCAATCAAGATAAATATTGATGCAGCGGCGGTGTAAAGAATGAACTTGGTAGCCGCATAACGGCGGTTTTGTCCTCCCCAGATGGAAATCAGCAGGTAAACCGGCACTAACTCGATTTCCCACATCAGGAAGAACAGCAGCAAATCCTGGGCGACAAATACGCCAAGCTGGGCGCTGTACATCGCTAACATCAAACCATAAAATAATCGCGGCTTGGTGGTAACTTTCCAAGCCGCGAATATTGCGAGGGTATTTATTAAGCCTGTCAGAAGCAGTAAGGGCATCGATAATCCATCAACCCCCACCGCCCAATGCAAACCCAACTGCGGTATCCAAGGATAGTTTTCTACAAGTTGCAGTCTTGAACTCTGGAAGTCGTACTTATACCAAAAGGCATAAATCATCAGTGCAAAGTCGGCGATCGCAACTCCCAAACCATACCACCGGACAGTTCTACCTTCTTTGTCTGGGATTAGGGGGATGGCTAAGGCAGCCACCAAGGGTAAGAGGATTATGGCTGTTAGCCAGGGAAATTCAATAGCATTCATCACTTCTGACAATCAATTTGCTTTCTCGCTTTTAGTTACATTATATTAAGGAATTTTGACTTTTGTAACCTTTAGTGAAGTCTAAAAGATTAAATTTTTGCTTTCAACAGGAATATATACTCATCGAATGTCAATTTTTCAGGATAAATAAGAATAAATACTTATCGGATTTTGCCGCTTTCCATTTAAGATGTAAACTTTTGCAACGTCAACAAAAAACAGCAGCTAAAGCCACCGCTATAATATCGTTACATTTTATGGTTAAGCCTAATTCCTGTGATGTAGATAAAATTCCTACCTTCTTCAACGCCTCATTCTCACCAATTATTTAGGCAATGAGTGCATTTTTCCTGCGATCACAATTTTTATGACAGGAATAGACATATTTTAGGGGAACGACTCCAACTCAAATAACGTAAGCATCTTGGACTTAGAGTACATTTCTGTTCCATTGCTACTCGCAAGCACTTTAACCCAGAGAAAATTCACAACAATTTCAACGTTAAGCCGATTTATTTTGATACATTTATATAGGATGAGCAAATTAATTTTTTAGATTTTATTAAATTATTCAATCAACAACTGAAATTTTTTATTTTTCCGAAGACTATCAAAATCTGGGTCATTTTTGGCTGTATTTTTAATTTCTTCAAGATTTAACATAATTGCGCTTTTTAAATTTTTTATTGCTCGTATAGTATTACCTATTAGTGCATAAGCTCGAGCTTTATTATACAAAGCAATATGATTATCAGGTTGATTTTTCAAACCTTTATTTATGCTAATAATAGCTTCTTGATAACGCCTTAATTTTATAAGAATAAAGCTTTTATTAAAGCAAGCTATATAGTCATTAGGTTTAAATTCCAGAGCTTTGTTGCAACTAGCAAGCGCCTCTTCATAACAACCCAAGTAATACAATGTACAACCTTTATTTGCCCAACTTAGTTCAAAATCAGATTTCAATTCAAGCGCTTTATTGAAGTTGCTAAGAGCTTTTTCACAAAGTTTAAAGTCTTCTTCCGAAAAATGTTGATTATAAAAATTGGGTAAGCTCAGACCAATCTCTAAGGCTTTATCGTAAATAGCTACTCTTCCGTCATTAGAATATTTTTTAAGCAGTAAATAGCCTTTATTATTCCATGCAAAGTGGCTATCGGGTTTAATTTTCAGTACTTTATCAAAACACACTATAGCTTCTTCATAACATCCTAAGTTGTAAAGAACATTTCCCCGGTCATACCAAGCTTCATCGGAATCAGGTTTAAATTTCAATGCTTGGTCATAGGAGGCAAGGGCTTGTTCATACTGTTTTAAATTAAACAGTGCTTTGCCTCGACTGTTCCAAGCTTCGTATTTATCAGGTTGAATTTTTAGGGCTTGGTCAAAGGATGCGATCGCTTCTTCAAGGCGTCCTAAATTTCCTAGTGCATTGCCCCGATTGTTCCAAGCTTCGTAATTATCAGGTTGAATTTTTAGGGCTTGGTCAAAGGATGCGATCGCTTCTTCAAGGCGTCCTAAATTTCCTAGTGCATTGCCCCGATTGTTCCAAGCTTCGTAATTATCAGGTTGAATTTTTAGCGCTTGGTCAAAGGATGCAATCGCTTCTTCATTGCGTCCTAAATTTCCTAGTGCATTGCCTCGACTGTTCCAAGCTTCGTATTTATCAGGTTGAATTTTCAGGGCTTGGTCAAAGAATGCGATCGCTTCTTCAAGGCGTCCTAAATTTCCTAGCGCATTGCCCCGATTATTCCAAGCTTCGTATTTATCAGGTTGAATTTTCAGCGCTTGGTCATAGGAGGCAATCGCTTCTTCATACTGTCCTAAACTAAACAGCGCATTGCCCCGATTATTCCAAGGTTTGTAATTATCAGGTTGAATTTTTAGCGCTTGGTCAAAGGATGCGACCGCTTCTTCATACTGTTCTAAATTAAACAGTGCAATGCCCCGATTGTTCCAACCTTCGTATTTACCAGGTTGAATTGTCAGTACTTGATTATAGGAAGCAATTGCTTCTTTATACTGTTCTAAATTAAACAGTGCATTGCCCCGATTATTCCAAGCTTCGTAATTATCAGGTTGAATTTTCAGCGCTTGGTCAAAGGATGCGATCGCTTCTTCATATTGCCCTAAATTCAACAGTGCATTCCCACGATTGTTCAAAGCTTCATAATTATCAGGTTGAATTTTCAGTGCTTGGTCATAGGAGGCAACCGCTTCTTCATACTGTCCTAAATTCAACAGTGCATTGCCTCGATTGTTCCAACTTTTGTCGAAATCAGGTCGAATTTTCAGCGCTTGGTCATGGGAGGCAATCGCTTCTTCATACCGTCCTAAATTAAACAGTACAATACCCCTATTATTCAAAACTTCGTAATTATCAGGTTGAATTTTTAGCCCTTGGTCGTAGGAGGCAATCGCTTCTTCATGCTGTCCTAAAATTAATAACGCAGTACCACGATTATGCCAAGTCTCGTCCAAATAAAGTTGATTTTTTAGCGCTTGATCATAAGAGGTAATCGCTTCTTTATACTGTCCTAAAATTAATAATACAGTACCAAGATTATGCCAAGCTTCGCCAAAATCAGGTTGATTTTTTAGTGCTTCTTTATAAGCTAAAAATGCTCCTTTACTATCTTGTTCAATAAAAAGCAAATTCCCCAGTTCCAACAGTAATTTACTTTTCAACTCAACTGTTTGATGGTCTTCTGCAATTAGTTCTTGAATTGTTATTATTTCTTTATTCCTTTCTTCTGCTGTTAAAGTAGTATATTTTTCATAGTCTCCTGCCGGGAATATCCGTGATGATTCTTGTTTTAGAGTTTCTGCATCTATGGGAAATTCAAACATTCCAGAACGCCAATCAAAAAAATCAGGAGCGCGTTGGATAAAATACTTAATAGCAAATTGAGGTAGCAAGAAGACAAAACAAATATTAAAGTTATCTCGAAAACTTTCCCGCTGTTGGTTGAGGTTAATTAAAACAGGTGGCACACCCTTCCAACTATATGAATAAATATCCTTACTATTCCAACCAGTCAACATTTTACATTCTTCATATTCATAAAATGAAGAATGTAATCCTGTAATAAATAAAATATTTATGCTCTCTCTGTTATTTAATTTATCAATTATTTCGTATAAATTGCTAACCGATTTATCTAATCGTAAAACTTCTATACTTTTATCCTTAATATCTTCCTTGACTTTGGTAATTATCCGCTCACCTTCGGCTGGAGAACAACGGACAAATAATAAGCCAAAACCTTCTATAAAGTTAAAAGTACGGACTAATGCTTGGTATTCCTCGTCTCCCTTTACTGCAAAATCGTTATCCCAATTCGTCAGTTTTAATACCATAATCGTAGTCAGATAATACTAACTATTAGCGGGTGATAATACAGTTACTTATCTTCGGATGGGTACAAGAGATTGTAAATGTCTTTAAATTCTTTAATTCCTTTAATGAGAGGATGAATATCATACCAAACTTTGCTACTTCCCTGATCATCCAAATAACGATATTCTAAAATACAACGATTAAATAATAATCCGCGATACAGTGGTTCATTTTCTATCTGTTTAGAATGATATACTTTAGCCAGTGCCTCCCATTCATTAGCAAAGACGGTATTTCTATAAGTATTTCGCAACTCGCTAATTGACCGTTCTAAGGCTCTATTACTAATCGTGTTGGCGTTAGTATATTTAATTGCTTCCTTCATTAATAATAACAAATTCCGCACATGACCACCACTCATCAGGCATAGTTGCTCTAACGCCTCCCTCTGCTCAAACATATCCACAATAGATAAACTAGCATTTATAGAACTCAGCCGTTTTTGCAGGACTTCCATAACTTTATTTATTCCATTTTGGTAGCTTTGATTGTCAGGAGTTTGCACCATAATCATTGGCAATACCTGAGCATTTCCATAGATATTTGTTATATCTACTGCTCGATTAGAATAAAGTAAAGAAATAGGTACTGTGTAAACTAGATGGCAATCTAAAGCCTGGAGTTGTTCACTGCGGTCTAGAAAAATCTGCTCATGATTGCTACGTCCATCTTCTTGAGCAATAGGGACTATCCGATCTAAGTTGTCAGCAATTAATACTAGTTGAGAATATCCTGGAGGTAAGTTATTTTTTGCATCTTTAATAAAATCATTTAACGCTTCAATTAAAGTTATTGTATGGGGATTGACTCGCTCGCGAATTTTTTGACGTTGGCTAGGTTCGGCTCGTAAATTTGCTGTAATTTTGGCAAATAGGGAGATTTGCGCTTCTATGGTTAATTTATCTAGGGATACTTCAGTCAGTGCTAAATCTTTTAAATCTTGCCAGCGGTTGTTTAACCATTTCAACAAACTATCAGGAGAAGCATTATCTTTTAACGCTTCTAATAAGTGTCGTGTACAAGCTAAGAGAATATCTGTATATTGGGCATCTTCTGGCTGAATATCTGCTTCATCGGCAGCAAAATAAACCACAAAGCAGCCTTCCTCATCTAAATATTTTCGCAATCGCAGCAATTCTGTTGATTTTCCTGCACCGCGATGACCTGCATAAAGTTGACAAGTCATTCTATCTGACAACAAAATCTCTTTACCTATTTCTACTAGGATGTCGCTATCTCCCCGCACAGCCTGACAATCGACATATTTTGGATCGCCAGCAGGTAAGGGTCGAAATGGGTCGAAAACATTGTATATCCGCTTTAAAAGTGCAAAATCTTGCGTCATAGGTTAAAGTCTCTCGCTATGGACGATTTTAGCAAGAAAAGCAGAAAGCAGAAGCTAGCATTCCTTCTGCCTTCTTCACCAACTGTCTTGTGATGTCAAATGGTTATTGAAAAAATTAATGTTATGTAAAGTATTTCTAGTTTAGAAATGCTGGCATTAAACAATCCGGTTGACAATTGTCCACACTTCCCCATCAGAGCGAACATAGGGAACGGAGATTGTCTTGAACCCAGTAATGAAGGGCTTATAATAAATCTGCCAATACATTGGACTCAGTTCATTGGCACAAGCCTTCAGAAAACGGACTTCTGCGGCCAGTTCCCCAGCTAGTTCATTAATGCGTTGAGCATGAACTTGAGCGACTTCTTTAGCTGACTCTAGCTGCTGCTGTTGGATAAGTTGTTTTGATTCACCTTGCGATCGCACTAATTTACCTTGTTTTTGTTTTATCTGCCCTTCCAAGGCGGCGATCGCTGCATCTATGCCTTGAAGTTCAACTGATAATTGGGCATTTTCTCTGGCTTGACGACGGTACGCTTCCACCATCGCCTGGGGTGAATCATTCTCGCCAGAGATGACATTATTAATAATGAGTGCAGCGCGTTCTTCTAAAAGAATCTGAATTTGAGAGTTAAGCGCCGCCATTTCAGCCTGAATTTGCTCCATAAATCGAGTTTTAAGTGCTGAGTAAAATAGTAATCTGATTTTTTAAAAGCTTTTTGCGCCTTGGGTATCGAGAGAAAGCGATCGCACCTCGGCTGTAATTCCTTCTTCTTGCCAAGCAGCTAACACCGCCGCCTCCACAGCCTTTGAGTGTAACTTATCCGCCAAAGCTAACAGTGTCGGCCCCGCACCACTAATCACCATACCATAAGCACCAGCACTAACAGCTGCAATGTTGAGAGCATCATAACCAGGAATCAAAGCTTTGCGATAAGGCTGATGCAATTTATCTTGCAAAGCTGTCTTTAACCATTGTCCGTTACCAGTTTCCAAGCCGCGCAACAATAACCCCAAATGTGACGTATTGAAAATCGCATCGGCGCGACTCACCTCAGTTGGAAGAACGCCCCGCGCCTTTGAAGTAGAAAGTTCAAAATCAGGAATAGCCACAACTGGTACAATATCTTTATGCCAGGGAACATCACAAATTTCCCAACCTGCGCCACTGGTAGCAGCGAGACGACATCCTCCCAACAAAGCTGGAACTACATTATCAGGATGTCCTTCCATTGCGATCGCTAACTCCATCACCTGCGACTGAGACAGAGTTGCACCCTCAAGTTGATTAGCCGCAATCAACCCACCAACAATTGCTGTCGCCGAACTACCCAAACCTCTCGCCAACGGGACACCTAACTTAATCTCTATTTTCACAGTCGGCGGTGTCTGCTCTATATGTTGATAGAATTTGACAAAGGCTTGGTAGAGAAGATTACTCTCATCAGTTTGGACTCGTTCAGCTTCCGTACCAGTGGCATAAATAGTTAGCCCACCTTCTTCTAGGCGAGTGAACTTGAACTCGTTGTACAGCTTTAATGCTGCACCGATGCAATCAAAACCAGGCCCCAAATTCGCAGTTGTGGCGGGAACGGTAACAGTGATAGCAGAAACAACAGACATTGGTAAAACTCACTAATCATCAACCAGCATCCCATGTATTGGTAGCACTTTGGGGCTAGTTTTTGATGTTCTTTAATCCAGCACTATCGCTACCTAAAAAATTGTGTTTTTCGCCCCGTTTTCGAGAGAATTTTAAGCACTATTACTTATTGACAAATTGTTTATGATCTTAACTGTTATCGATGGTTTGAGACTGTGAATGCGTAAAACTTATTATTAGACTTAAACCCGCCTGGGATGCGGCTGTAGCCAGAACCCCAGTACACTGTACCATCAACTACTGCTGCACCTGCAACTACTGATCCCCCACTGTTAAAATTCCACAGAATCTTACCAGTCTTTGCATCTAATGCATACATGTTATTCTTATCGGCTCCTGATGCCATCGAGCCAGCATACACCACTCCATTCGCTACTGTCATTGGAGCCATATCTCTTTCACCTGTTGGATCTGCTGTCTGCCAGATAATTTTGCCAGTAGCTGCATCAAGCGCACTCCATGACCCACCCTTAATAATCTCACCTGAAGGATCTAATGTGTACTTCTCAAATCCGTAGTTTGAAATCGCTACATAGATTTGTTGATCATCCGTAGCCGAACCCCACATTATTCCACCAACAGGACCACCAGGACCAACAATTCGGCTCCAGACGACTTTTCCAGTATCCCGGTCAAGCGCCCAAAAGACACCACTCTTCTGACCAGCACCAAGTAGGTCGCGCGATTTTCCAGCATTTTTAACAGTGAAAAGCATCGGTGCCTGACCGAAATCATAATCTGGTCCTTTGGGGTCAGGGCAATTGGAGATAACGCCATAGTAGCAGGCAACAGTCCAGGTATCGTATCCCTGTAGTTTATTTGCCCACTTAATCTTGCCAGTGTCGAGATCAAGTGCGATGATTGCGTCAATATAATTCTTGGGATCGAGGCATTGCGACTCATCAGGAACTGTCTGTGAAGAGAGTTTTGCAATACAATTTCTTACCGTTCGAGGCACATTGTAGTTATTGCCTGTTCCTATATACACCAAATTTCGCTTTGGATCGATTGCTGGTGTGCTACCCCATACTGCTCCACCTGAGTAGCCATCGGATTTACCATAATTTTCCGGTACAGTGTAAGTTTTCCAAAGAAGCTTTCCAGTATTCAAATCTACCGCCGTCATGCTTCCACGGAATGTGCAGCATGGGTAGTTCGGCTGGTTTGCTGCTGTTTCCTCAGAAGAGGCAACTCCAACATACACACGATTGCCATAAATGGTCGGTGATTGGGTAATAATAGCATACGGGTGCTTGTCAAGTTTTGTTTTCCAGATTAGCTTCCCAGTATCTTTGTTAACTGCTATCAGGAAAGCACCTTCCTGGCTACCAATAATCACTTTATTCCCGTTAAGTGCTGGACTTGTGCGCGAGACAGCTTTTGGGATAGTTGGATCATTAATATAGCTGGCAATGCTATTTGCCCAAATCTGTGTACCCGTCTGTGCATCAATCTTAAAAAAATTACCGCCCCAGTCTGGCATATATACAGTTTTATCTACAACTGCTGGTGTTGCAGAGAGTTCACCACCTGCACTAAAAACCCATTTGGGAGACAAGTGTGTTACGTTCTTTGGATTGAGGTATTTCTCACCTGCTTGAGAGCGAGTATTGTTTAAGTTCTGACCACCCAATCTCCACTGATTATCCGATCTACACGGACTTTCTTTAGCACTACTGCTAATTGTTGGCATGACAAAGACTAATGCCACTGTAACAATTGCAAGCGATTGTTTACAGGATGAATAAGTTTTAATCAGAGTCACTTAAAATTCCTCCGCTACTACTAAAAAGAATTTGCTATTACTTGACCGCACTTTTAGTTAAAAATCTCAGCTTATTGAAGGTTTTCAGAAAGTAAGTAATTAGGCTTTAAACTAATGTCTCTCGTGAGCTTTAATCCACTTTTTACAAATTTGATGACTATAGGGTAAAATGGTAACAATGCGATCGCTACTATCGTTCCGATAAACGACAAAACATCAATATTTTATGTAAATAGGGGCTATCAATGACGCGCAATAGGCAATACTCCTAAAGAAAGCGAAGGTATTATTAATCAAAAGCAGGCGCTCACTTACAATCACGGTGAAAAACTTATGCGACTGTTTCATTAGTTTTTCAAAAGCTACCTATGAATTTTATTGAGTAATAATTTCCCGAAATATAGCAAAATAGCTTATTTAAATGGTTTTTTTGAGTACTTTATTTTGCTTAGTCAACACAGCTGTATATTTATCACTATTTCCAGTCCAAGTAAACTTCTTTACCCAATTTTTAAGATGTAAACTTATGTAAAATCTAATACATTTTCAAATGCTTATAAGCGAAATTTTATCCTTTGGACAAATGTATTTTGTTCGCTTATTTAAAAGTCGATATTTTATGAAATTTTGTTTTGTTCTTGATAAAAACGGAATTTCTTCTTGTAACAGAAATAATTTTGTGATATATGATTGTGCTGAAAAGTACATAAGTTAATTTTATATGTAAGCTGAAGACATTTATTGTCAAGCAATAATCAAGTTTATACAAGCTTTATATAATGCTGTTACCTGTGATAAATCTGACTTTTTCCGTTAAGTCTCAAAAAGCTTGCTCACAAAGGATTGAAGAGAAAGGTCAGTATATACGGTAAAGTAATTGAAATCGGGTGCTAGAGGTAACAAAGAACATTGGACTGGTGGGAGAAAAATTTTGGAATAATGAGCGCGAAGTTTTTCTCCCAAACAAGCCAAGCTGTTAACAGTTAGTTGGGCTATAGAAGCCTAGACAATAGACAATACCCTTTTCGACAAGTCTATTGGTGAAAAAGCTTATTTCAAAGTTCCCAAAACGGGCGCTACCTCAACCTCGGAAATTTGCGGAACCAAGAAACCCTTAGCATAAATCTGAGGATTTGTTTGCGAGACTATGGCATAAGACTGGCGAAGATTAGCATTGACTGCGACTGTCTTCACGTCGTACATCTGCATCGCCATCTTGGGATAGAAACCAATACCAATAATCATCAGCAGAAAACAGGCAGCGATAAACACCTCACGCGGTCTAGCATCGTCGTAGACTGCATCTTCTGGCACGAAGCAGTCTGTACCAAAACAAACTGTTCCATCATCTTCTTGATTTTCCAAGCCTCCATTATTAATATCGCAGATGAGGGCTGCACCGTCACCATAAAACACCTCTCGCAGCATAGAAAGTAGATAAATCGGTGTGAGGATGACTCCAACGGCGGCGAGAAAAACCGTGACGGTGCAGAAAGTCGAACTGTAAACGTCACTGCTTGTCATCCCAACAAATACCGAGAGTTCCCCAGCAAAGCCGCTCATGCCGGGAAGTGCTAGGGATGCCATTGCTGCGATTGTAAACAGGGCGAAGACTTTGGGCATGGCTTGACCAATACCGCCCATATCTTTCATTACCATTGTGTGGGTGCGATCGTAAGTAACACCTGCTAAAAAGAACAGCACCGATGCAATCAAACCATGTGAAATCATTTGCAACATCGCGCCGTTGATTCCCAAATCAGTGAACGACGCTATCCCAAGCAGTACAAACCCCATGTGAGAAATCGACGAATAAGCCAAACGCCGCTTCATATTCGTCTGTGCAAAGGAGTTCAATGCACCATAGATAATGTTGACAACACCCAGAATGGCTAGAACCGGCGCAAAGTAAATGTGTGCATCGGGAAGCAACTCAAGATTCAGGCGAATCAGTCCATATCCGCCCATCTTTAGCAACACACCAGCCAAAATCATCGACACAGGCGAGGATGCTTCGCCGTGGGCATCAGGCAACCAGGTATGCATGGGGAAAACAGCAAGCTTGACACCAAATGCAATCAACAACCCTGCATAAAGTAGCAATTGTAGACCAAGGGGATATTCCTTCTTGGCGAGGGCGGTGATGTCAAATGTCATATCACCGCCGCCGTATAACCCCATTGCCAGGGCTGCTACCAAAATAAATATAGAAGCGGCTGCGGTATACAACAAAAATTTCGTAGCCGCATAACGACGCCTTTGCCCACCCCAAATGCAGACTAGTAAGTAGACAGGAATCAGTTCTACTTCCCACATAATGAAAAATAGCAGCAAGTCTTTGGCAACGAACACCCCTACCTGTGCGGAATACAGCACCAGCATCAAAAAATAGAACAGGCGGGGTCGGTGATCAACTTGCCAAGCTGAAAATATCGAGAGTGTGGTGACAAATCCGGCTAAAAGCACAAGTGGCGCTGAAAGTCCATCGACTGATACCGCCCAGTTAAAACCTAACTGAGGCACCCAGGCATAATTTTCCACCATTTGAAAACTAGCACTGCTGGCATCGTAATGCTTCCAAAAGGCGTAGCACATCAAGGCAAAATCTGCAATACCTACACCCAGTGCATACCACCGCACGCGCTTACCATCTTTATCAGGCAACACAGGGATGAGCAGGGAAGCAACAAGTGGCAGTAAGACAATCGCGGTAAGCCAGGGAAATTGATCCGCTATCATGTATGTATATAAAAATACTTATTTAGTCAATTATGTCATTATACTAAACTTTGTAACAATTTCTTCATAAATATTTGTTCCAGTTAACCGCTGTTGGGGATTACTTGCTCACGGTACTAATCCAGCACGCAAAGCCCGGACAGCAGCCTGTGTACGGTCTGCAACACAGAGTTTATTCAGAATACCTCGAACATGAGTTTTGACAGTACCGACTGTTAGATAGAGCCTTTTAGCAATTTCTGCATTGTCACAGCCAGCGACAATCAACTCTAAAACATCCATCTCCCTGTGAGTTAAAGGATAGCTGACTATACTTTTCTCAGTATCTGGGTCAATACCTTCAATCAATACTCTTTTTCCAGAAGCACCTCTACTGCCATCGGGGAAATCTTGACGTATTTGTTGTAGTACAAGGTCTGCGATCGCTGGATCGATCCATGAGCTACCTGCATAAGTCGTTTGCACAGCCTCCACTAGTTTCTCAGTTTCGATATCCTTCATGCAATAAGAATCTGCACCTGCTGCAAATGCGGCTAAAACTGCTTGTTCGCTATTCTGCATTGTTAAAATTAGCAGTTTTGTTGTATAATCTTCATTCTCTGCTTGATATTGCCTAAACGTGCGTGTTAGCTCAATCCCATCCATGTCAGGCAAACCAATGTCAATAGTAGCAACATCCGGCTTGAGAGTTTTCAGAAGCTTAATGCCGTCGGCTGCATTGGCTGCTTCACCAACAATGTTGAACTCTGGCTGGGTTTGCAAGGCAGACCGCAAGCCGATTCTAGTCAGGTTGTGATCTTCAATCACAAGGATCTTGATTTCACTCATAGTTGCTTAACTTTACTGTTATTCATCTAAAGTACAGATTAAAATAATCTCGTTCTTCTATTCGGGATCTTATACAAAAAGCAATGCGTTTGGTATTATTCCCTGAACTTCATCTACCATTAGACATAGATAACCTTATCTTGTAAGCTTTTCTAAGGCAAGAGTTCC
This sequence comes from Nostoc sp., assembly GCF_036917935.1. GTDB lineage: Bacteria > Cyanobacteriota > Cyanobacteriia > Cyanobacteriales > Nostocaceae > Nostoc. The sequence continues at coordinate 81,960 of NZ_JBALEL010000016.1, forward strand.
GATATGACAATATAATTCAATCAACAAATATTTTTATACATTAACCTGATGATCGATGTTTTATGGTAAACAATTTTTCATTAAAAATCTGGTAGTAAGGAAGAGTAGGTGACTATTAAATAGTTACCCTTGCTTTAACTAGGATTATGCACAGAAAAGGGACTAAAGTACCTCACGATATCACCCAGACACTGATATTAGTTGGATAATCAGACGGCTAAGATACTTGTAAAAAACTCATATTACTTAACTAAATAGCACATGTGATAAACAAAAATAAGTGTTTTTACTTATGAAAGCAGGTATTTAACTCAGGAAACTCTAAAAGAAAATGTGAATCCTTAATCATCTCAGCGCTGGTGAAGTAAGCTATTACTAGATTTGCTAGGGATAGCCAAGCACTTCTTTTTTTTATTTAGCCATGTCTTTAACTAAAACTGTCAAAAAAGATAAAATTCTCGTTGTCGATGATGTTTTTGACAATCTACTGGTCTTAGAAGCAGTCCTAGAAGATGAGGACTATGAAATTAGCTTGGTAGAAGATAGCAAGATTGCTCTGGCTATGGTTGAGGAGTCACCACCAGACATCATTCTCTTAGATGTGATGATGCCGGAGATCGATGGCTATGAATTTACTCGACGCATCCGAAAGAATCAGGCGTTGCCATTTATCCCGATTCTGCTGCTCACAGCTCACTATGAGTCTAGCGTTGTTGAAGGACTCGACGCTGGTGCAGATGACTTTATTCGTAAACCATTCGATCCTGATGAACTACATGCACGAGTGCGATCGCTTCTGCGCCTCAAGCATAGTATCGACGAACGAGATCAGATGGCTAACCTCCGGGCAGATTTTGTCTCGCGTTTTACTCACGATTTACGCATACCGCTAGTAGCCTCCAACCGTGTATTAAAATTATTGCTGTCAGGCAGATTTTGCGAAGTTTCGCCACAATTGCAAGAAATAATTGATACCATGATTGGCAGCAATCAAGACCTGCTGGAAATGGTAAATACCTTGTTAGAAGTTTATCGTCATGAAGCGGGCTGTAAAACCTTAAAAATTTCTCCCTGCAATATTCAGGAATTAGTTAGTGAAGTTACCCAAGAATTAACTCCCTTAGCTGAAGAGAAAGGATTGGCTGTAAACCTTGATAAAGGCGAAATTGCAAGCACCGTCATGGGTGATCGCATAGAACTGCGACGAGTTTTGACAAATATCATCGGCAATGCCATCAAATTTACAGACAAAGGTTCTGTAGATATTCACTGCTATCTGACTCCGGTAGCTGTGAATATTGATATCCAAGATACAGGGCCAGGAATTTCTAAACCAGATCAGGCAATATTATTCGAGCGATTTCGTCAAGGGAAACACCAACGTTCTGGTAGTGGTTTAGGACTATATCTATCTCGCTGCATTATCGAAGCACATCAAGGCACAATCGATGTCATATCTCAACCAGGACAGGGTAGTACATTCAGTATCCGTCTACCTGTAGCTGGCGAAAACTAAAAGTAGGTGGACAAAAAATTATTAATGATGACCGGATTTTAGACTAACAGATGACAAGTTGAAACTCTCAGGGCTGAGTTGACAAGCTACACCTTATTCAATACGGTTCGGTTAAGGTGCATAGGTTTTAAAGATCCCCCTTAGTCCCCCTTAAAAAGGGGGAAATAGAGCGATTTTTAGTCCCCCCTTTCTAAGGGGGGTTGGGGGGATCGTGTCTTATCCGAACCGTATTGACACCTTATTTGTAAGAGGACTAAATCTAAGTTAAGCGATCGCACAGATCCAAAGCTAAATCTAATATCTATGGGTTCATTGCTAAGACATCGGCGATCGCAATCCGTGTCAACTAGTGATATCATATCTGCGATTCTGACTTAATCCTAATTCCTCAATGCTCAAGCCAAAATCAAGCCAGATTCCGAAACCAACTCGCTACCAAAATGCAGCGATAGATTATTACATGGGACTCACAAATTCTTCCTATCTCCATTACGGGTATTGGGAGCCACTACCTACTCAAGATGAAGAATTAACTTTAACTCGCCTACGTAAGGCTCAGGAAGCTTATACAGACAAACTTTATTTTCTGAAAAGTCCTCTTGTCGGTATCAAAATATTTTAGATCCCCCTAAATCCCCCGATAAATTGGGGGACTTTGACTCCGGTTCCTCCCTTTTTAAGGGGGGTTAGGGGGGATCAAAGTGCCTAAAATCACAGCCAAATACTTTTCAAACATCCTCTAACTTCGGGTAGATAGCGATGATGATAAACCGCCGCTGGAAGTATTGGCTACTAAAAACCTATATAAATAAAGCTTTGGCGCGAATTTAGAAATATTTCATCACGATTGAATTAGTTGAGTTATATGTCTAAACACCAACTACCAACTCTCAATATGTAGACTCTCGGATACAATCTGATGCATCAGTTAACATTTTTATCGGATGTTATATCTTGATTACAATAATTATATTTACAGGTTTTAATATCTATAATAAACGCCGCGCTGCTATTCTCTGGAAATAAATTGCTTCCTGAGAGAAACTGTGGCATTTGGATATGAATAAAAAAAGAGCTTGAAGAAAAAGAATATAAACAATGAAGTACTTATTTATAGTTTGGGTGCTTATACTATCTTTAGTCGCTCCTAATCCAGCGATGTCTGACCACAAGCCGCTTTCCGTCTACGCTGAAACAAGACACCCCTACACCTTAATACCTGGACTTGGCACAATTCACCATCCAGTTTCTACTTCTAATCCCCAAGCGCAAGAGTTTTTCAATCAGGGATTAAATTTGATTTACGCTTTCAATCATGATGAGGCGGTGCGTTCTTTTCAATACGCTGCCAAACTCGATCCGCATTTAGCGATCGCATATTGGGGCATTGCTTTAGCCTTGGGGCCCAATATTAACTCAGAAATAGACCCCAACCGGGAATTAGCTGCTTACCAAGCGGTACAGCAAGCTTTGACACTTTCTACCCAAGCATCTACCCAAGAACGAGACTACATTACCGCCTTAGCAAAACGTTACTCTCAAGATGCCGATGCCGACTTGTCTCAACTAGCGCTTTACTACGCAGAAGGAATGGCAACCCTAGTTAAGCGCTATCCTGATGATTTGGATGCGGCGACACTTTACGCTGAAAGCTTGATGGATCTGCATCCTTGGCAGCACTGGACTAAAGATGGCAAGCCACAGCCAGATACAGAAAAAATTGTAACTATCTTAGAATCAGTTCTCAAACGTAACCCGAATCATACGGGAGCTAATCATTACTATATCCATGCAGTGGAAGCTTCACCTTCCCCAGAACGGGCCCTTGTGAGTGCCAAACGACTCGGAACTCTAGCGCCAGCAGCGGGACACTTGGTACATACGCCTTCTCATATTTATTTTCGTGTGGGAGATTATGAAGGGGCAATGCGGGCAAACAAGCAAGCGATCGCTCAAGATGATCTTTACATCAAAAAATATCAAGTCCAGGGCACTTACCCGATGATGTACTACAACCACAACATACATTTCCTCATGGTGGCCAGCAGTATGGCAGGAAAATATAAAGATGCTCTCCAAGCCGCAGAGACGTTAGTTGCGAATGCTACTGCCATTGACCCGTATGCAACAATGCTTGAGGGATTCCTGGGCAGCAAAATGCTGATTCAGACACGCTTTAGTGACTGGGATGTCATCTTAAAAACTCCTATCCCTGATGCTAAATTGCCCACTACCACAGCACTTTGGCATTTTGCTCGCGGTATGGCAATCGCTGCCACAGGCAAACTTAAAGATGCAGCAAGTGAAAGCCAGGCATTGCTGGCCGCCAAACAGGTAATTCCCATCGAGGCAACCATTGGATTCAGTCCCGCCAGTCACATTTTAGACATTGCCTCAAAAGTTCTAGACGCCAAAATTGCTAGAGAAAAGCATGATTATGAATCTGCCATTCAATTGCTAGAAAAAGCAATAGTAGTTGAAGATACTTTAAAATACGTGGAACCACCAGATTGGTACTTTCCGACGCGGGAAGCTTTGGGTGGTGTGCTTTTGGCTAAGGGTGACTATAGAGAGGCTGAGAAAGTCTTTCGTGCTGATCTAAAAAAGTATCCCCATAATGGGCGTTCTCTATTTGGTTTGCAGGCAAGTTTGCAGGCATTGGGCAAAGATGAGGCTGCTCAAGTTGTCAAAGCGGAATTGGAAACAGCTTGGAAAGGTGATGAGCAGCAACTTATACCGTTTTACTTTAATAATGATACAAATACGTTGGTAGGGGCACAACAATGCTGTGCCCTTACAAGAAATCTTTATGTATCAGGGTTTGTGTGAAATGGTATTAACATCGCAACTTAGGTTAATTATCCGAACTTGAGATTACGCCACTTGCTCCCATTTTCCTAAAAAAGAGGCTAGCGCCTTTCCTGATCCCTGATCTACGAGAATAGACGCGTCTCACAGATCAGGGAGAAGACTCGTGTAGCTTGCCACCGTAGGCATCGCAGTCGCTTTCATCGCGGGTTATCCAAAAAAATACAAGTCAGCATAGCTTTATATTTGTTGCCTGAGTTTGCCTTTCGTATTAAAATTTTGGAGTAATGCTTAATGGTTAATGCAGTCAAACGTTCAATTCGGATATTAAAGATGCCCCCCTGCATGTCTGATTTTCTATATCACCCTACAGAATTTATTTTCTTCCATTTCCAACCCCTTTTTGCGGTGGACTGTATTTAGGGTATGTGGGGGCGGGCGATCGCATCTAAGCGATCGTGTCACTGGTTAACTATCTACTAGATGCAGAGAGTTGACTCGTATGTCATCCTATGATTAGGAGAGTTAATTCAGTGATGTCTTTGGTTTTAGTATTGAAAGGCTTTTTCCTTTTAGTATTTACAGACTTCTCAGAGAAATTAAAATCTCTACACAGTGATGATTTTGGAGATAATCGATGTCAATTTATGTAGGTAACCTCTCTTATGACGTTACACAAGAAGATTTAAGTGGTATTTTTGCAGAATATGGTACTGTAAAGCGCGTTCAAGTACCTACTGACCGTGAAACAGGTCGTCCGCGAGGCTTTGCTTTTGTGGAAATGGGAACTGAAGCTGAAGAAACCGCTGCCATTGAAGCTCTCGACGGTGCTGAGTGGATGGGTCGTGACCTGAAAGTGAATAAGGCTAAACCCAAGGAAGACAGAGGTGATAGAGGTTCCTTTGGTGGTGGTAACAGAGGAGGATACGGCGGCGGCGGCGGTGGACGCGGCGGACGCTACTAACCTGGGAAACAAAAAAATTTACCTAGAGTCTTAAGGTCAGACAAGGAGTCTGTCTTTTTTTTGTAATGTTACCAAAGCAGTGCTGAGTGCCCAGGAATAAGTGCTTGTCCTTATTTCAATACTTCTCTACGAACGCGAACAGCGTGTCGCAGACAGAGGCTGCGCCAACGACAAGCTCTGTAACCATCCCCTAGACTTATCTATGGGCTTACTCAGCACTTAGCACTCCTGAATGCCTGCATAGCCATTGATGAAGCCAACTTAGTAGGAGAAATAATGACCCAAGTAATTGTAGGTGACAATGAACACATTGAGTCAGCCTTACGACGATTTAAGCGAGAAGTTTCCAAGGCTGGAATTTTTCCAGACATGAGAAAGCATCGACATTTTGAAACTCCCCTAGAAAAACGCAAGCGCAAAGAAGTCGCCAAGCACAGACAGAGTAAGAGAAGTTTCCGTAATTAAAGACTGACATAGATATAAAGGAAAACCCTCATAAAATTTATGAGGGTTTTCCTTTTGCCGATTTTAAAATCAGGAAACCTCAAGAAACGCTAAAATCAAGTCAGCCTTTGTATTGTAGCGGTTGTGTCCCACATCACTTAGAGTGCGGCTCAAACTGCAAAATCTTGATTTTCTAGTATAATGCCTGCAATTCAGTTGATTATCGACTGAACATCCACAAATGAGCATTATCTGAGCATCCAATGAATGGTAAACAGCAATAAACCCGCTACTAGCAAGACTTCTAAAGGCAAAGTATCCATATACGTAGAAAAAGGCAGGATCAAGGCTAGACTCCCTAGACAGTACTTCGGAGGTGAACAGCCAAGAATAGCGCTAGGGATGGACGCAGAAGCTTTTTTAATGCTCATTTTCTCACTCGCCTTTACCCTGCCTAAAACGGGTTTTCAATTTTTTGGCTATTTTCCTTAAAAAATCGAGTTGTTTTTCAGTTCTGACTCTCATATTCCTAGTTGTTTAACAATTTATTTAACAACTAAAAACATAAGAGATAGAGTGAAGTATGACTGTTAGAAACGAGCATTCAATGAGCATCAACTTCGAGCATCAATTTATACCAAAAACGGTACTTTTATCATTTAAAGTTGAGCTTTTGAGCATTTGTTGAGCATTTTACTACAAAAAATGCCTAAAAATACTGATTATGCCTTCTCTCTCGGTTCACTGTATAAATCCTGATTGTCAACGTCCTTATCCTCAGCCTTGGGGAAACAAATTTTGTAACAGCTGTGGCGCACCGCTAGAGTTGTTAGACCGCTATGTTCCACTTCAGCCGTTGGGATCGGGAGGATTTGCTCAAATCTACACGGTTTGGGATGAAAAAACTCAAACCGAGAAAGTTTTGAAAGTGTTGGTAGAAGATTCGCCAAAGGCACTGGAATTATTTACCCAAGAGGCGGCAGTTTTATCTGGCTTGCGGCATCCGGGCGTCCCCACAGTCGATGCCAATGGATATTTTCACGTAAACCTATTTAATCCCAAACCCCACCAACTACCTTGTTTGGTAATGGAAAAAATCAATGGGCGGACTTTAGAGGAGATATTAAAAAAGTTTCCCCAAGGGTGTCCAGAGGATTTGGTTTTAAACTGGTTTGCCCAATCTCTACAGATTTTACAAGAATTACACAAACGTCAGATTATTCACCGGGATATCAAACCTTCTAATTTAATGCTGGGCACATCTTCACCATCTTCAAGCCAGTCTCAAGGGCAAACAGAGGGCGATCGCCTGGTATTAATTGATTTTGGGGGAGCGAAACAATTTAGTGCCTCTAAGCTGCGTTCTCAGTCTAGTTCCACGCGATTATTCTCTTCTGGCTACAGTCCACCAGAACAAGTAACTGGAAGTATTGTCGGCCCAAGTGCCGATTTTTATGCCCTTGGTCGAACGATGATTGAACTACTAACAGGCAAATACCCGCTAGAGTTAGAAGATCAGCAAACAGGGAAATTGCGCTGGCGAACTACGGTGAATGTCAACCCGCAACTAGCAGATTTGCTAGATGAGATGGTGCAGGAGGATGTGCGATCGCGTCCGGCAAATGCAGCTATAATTCAAAAACGTTTGGCGAAGATTTCTCAACCATTACCGCCACTAGGGTTATTTGCCCAACTGCGAGACAAGATTAAACAAGCCTTAACGCAAGCATCCCAGAGATTTACACTGCTAACACAAGCTATTGAACAAATTTTAGCTAACTTTAGCCAAGCTGTAACTAAAACCGTTATTTTTATCGCTCAGGCGATCATCAAAATTTTCCAAGCTTGTTTGGCGACGATTTGGGCGATGATCCTGAGTAGTATCGGCGCTTGTTTTGGTGCGATCGCTGGTTTTATTTTGGCCTATCGTACCAGCTTGGGGCATCAGGTTGTGGAATTTATTGGGAGTCAGCTAAACCAATTAGTGCCAAATACTCAACCAGTCTTCGGGGCAGATATTTTGGTGTTCGTCGCAGCAGGCTGGGGAACCGCATGGGGACTGACAGTCTCCGGGTGTTTTGGTCAACGGCGGCGGTTTTTAGTGGCCTCCCTGATGGGGATGATTAGCTATGGCTTTGGCTGGTTGATTTTGCAATTAATCACACCAAAAGATAGCGGCGAGGGCTTAATGGGAGTGATTTTAATGGCAGTTTGCCTACTCACCTTGAGCTTAGGACTTCGCAGCCATCATATAGTTTACGCTGTGTTCGCTGCCTTTGGGAGTGCGATCGCCTATGCAGTTTTGATTCTTTTGAAGTTAGCACCTCCGATCTTCCAATTTACTAGTCAACCAGCCTGGTCAGAGTTACAGTTTCCTCTGATTTTTTTTGGTTCTGTGGGCTTGTTTATTAGCTTCTGGTTAGGAGTGAGTTATTACCTAATTGTCCCTGGATTGCGCCTTTTAGGATGGCGATGAAGAAGGTAGGGAGCAAGAATTTTAGATTTTAGATTGAATTTAATCCAAAATCCTTAATCAAAAATTGAATTGCCCATGCCCAATACCTAAAAACAAGATCCCCCTAGTCGCATTTTTCATCGAGCTAGGGGGATCACATATTTGGTAGTCTATAATTGGTTCGGTATACTTCCTTACAACTCGATTCTATAGCCTAGATTTTAGTTTGAGTAGTCTTACCATTAGAATTTATCGTATTTTTACAGCTTCTTAATCAATGCTTCATCCCTGTTCTTCCTTAGAGAAGCGGTATATGTAAGTATGACAATACGCGATGTGCGTAATTTGTCATTTTTGTAGATATCTGTAAAAAAAATGAAACTTAAGATTGTTGCTACCGTCGCCCTATTAGCTTGTTTCGGGTTTGCAGAGCAAGCCGTTGCATTAAATCAGCTAGACTTGGATCAATTAAAGGCAACAAGTGCCTGTCCTCGGTGTAATTTGAGTGGTGCTGACCTAACTAAGCTGAATCTAACTGGAGCAAATTTGCGAGGGGCTGACTTGAGTGGCGCTACATTATCTCAAGCTAATCTCACGAATGCCGATCTCACCGGTGCAAATTTAGAAGGTGCGGTTCTAAATTCGGTCAATCTCAGTGGTGCTTCTTTAACAGGAGCAAATTTAAAATCAGCATCCCTGGAAAATGCCGATTTATCTTATGCCGGTTTTATCAGTGCCAATTTAGAAGCAACAAACTTAAAAGATGCCAAATTACAGTTTACTAATTTTCGGGGGGCTAACTTCCGACTAACAACTCTGGCTAATGGTGTCGTCACCTCCGACAAACCTTATGGCTGGTCGTTAGAGCGTCAAAATTCCAGAGAATGTAACGAGTTTAAACCCGAAAATACGCGAGGCACAACCTGTTATTCAAAATAAGTAGTACTGCAAGGCGGAATTCAAAATTTAAAATTCAAACAGGTATACAGCGTAAGCTTTTCATTGATTTGGAATGGGTGGTTTATTGACGCCGTATTGTACTAGCTTTGAGTCGGTAATTGACCTCAAAGACTCGTTAATGGAGGGTGGTGGTATAGACAGTAGTGATTTTCTGTTTACTAGCTCTTATGAAGCAAGGCTTTCAGGCTTGGCGATCGCTACATATTTACCACTACCCTATATTAAGATTGGTAGTATTCTGACAACACTTGATGGAAGTGAGTAATTCCATATTCAATGTCTGCAAGCTGAACTACACCATAAGCTTTGGAATGAACACTCGCTTGTAGTGAGCGCACCACCCTAAAGTCTTCATTTAGCACCCGATCAAATTCAGTCCGAAAGTCATCGTGATTGTAAGGAAATGCTTCAATCTGTGCTTTTGTTTGATAAATAAAAACCTCAAACTTAGTTTTTGTCGGAGATAAGGGAGTCAGTCGAAAAACTGAAACTTTATCTCTTGCAGTATTAACCATCATATTGGGAAAGATGAAGCCCTGGTAAGATTGTCCCCTTGGTTCTCCTGAAAAAGCGGGGTGATCTTTCACAAATTCCTCATCTGTGAAGGGAACAAATATCTGGTAGTGTCGCCCAGTTGGAGTATAGGTAATATTTTTTGGATCAAAACACTTTAAACTTTGAGCATGAACAACGGACAGATGATAGCACTCCAGATAATTCTCGATCGGAAACTTCCAGTTGGCTGGTTCTTCATAAAACCAGCGATCAACCTCTTCAAGTTCCTCCCAAGGGTGCTGATATTGTTCTAGGTAGACTGGGAATCCTGCCAAATGACTTACTAACGATTCCCCTTCTAGTTCTGGGTGAACAAAGATAAAGCCGCCCCATGTCTCTACCCGTCCCGTGAGTAGATTAACAGCCGATTTATCTAAATTGGGAAAACATTCAGCGCGAGGTAGACCTTTGAGATTGCCTTCCCAATTGAAGTTCCAACCATGATAGGGACAACGCACCCGTTGGCAATGTCCCTGCCCCTCCAAGATACGTGCTCCCCGATGTGGACAAACATTGTGCATCGCTCGTAATTCGCCGTTGTTAGTACGAATCACGAACATGGGCTGATCGCCAACTTGGCAAGTTAGATAATCACCGGGAGCAGGTATAACAGATTCACGTCCTACAAACTGCCAGGTATTATTCCAGATCGTTTGCTGCTCATGAGCAAAAATTTGGTCACTAAAGTAGTAGTAACCAGGTAATCCAAAGTTCGGTTTATTAGTATTAGAAGTTTCATCTATAAATGAAGGATTGGTTAAGATATTCATGGTGTTAACTTCTGTTTAACTAGTGCTTTTAGGCGATCGCTATGCCCAGAGTAACCTTGGATGAGATTGCCTCTTGCGCTAATTCTTGCCACCATATTTCCATCGCATCCATAATTGCCAGAAATCCTGCTTCAAACTCTCTAAATTGTTCGGGTTGTATATATGCTGCGATAGTCGTCCTTAAACCTTCTTCATGTTCAAGTTCCCACTCATTTAAATGCTTGTTGAAGAAATATTGTAAATCTTTAGGCATTGCTCCTTCCAGCAACCAATTTATAAGTTGCACGATCAGACTTAACTCAGGAATTGAGGTTGCCTCAATCGCATAGGTTGCCCCAAGTACATAAGCTGGTTGTTGATTAAATACTGATTGCACAGTTCTAAGCAGTTTGGATGTAGTGATTGACGGCGTTGTATTTTTAACAGGAACACCTAGTGCCTCTTCAAGCCCTTGGGCTAAAAGCATGTAATGAGATACTCCTTGTGTACTGAGGCCCATCTCCTCAGCAATGTTTTCTTGGAGTTCCTGGGCAACACCGTTCCATTGGACTTCAAGCGCTTTCTGTCTTGCTAACTCTGTGAAAAACACCAGCTCTTTTGGAAAAATGGAATATTGCTGCATGACATAAGCGATCTGAGCAAAGCTTGTCTGACTTAGTATTTGGACAACAGGATTTTCCGTACTGCTAAATGCTACGTAATCCTGAGTGAGCAGTTGATTAAGCCGCTTAGTTAGGTGATTAAATGCCATCAAAATTTTAGTCCTTTCTATAGTTGAGATAGTTTTGTTCGGTTTGTCTCAAAAGTTGGGGCAAATATAGCGAAGGTGACACTAGTAGTTTGCCAAGCCTTGCATTTCTGGGTTTCGACTCTGTAAAAGCAAGGGATTAAAAATATGCAGCGCTTTTTCCTTGACCCTTTACAGAGCCAAGTTCACCCAAGCAAACTACTAGGGCAAACATCAGTAACCGAGCCAAATTGATGCAGATTTAGGTTGGTTTATTACCAAGAGCTTCTGAATGCTGATCTAACTTTTAAGCTTGCAAGCAATTAAATGTATTTAGTGCTTGGCATCTTTGATATTGCTATAGGACTTCTATTTGATTTTTGAACAAATAAGCTGCCTAGAAGCTTGACATACAGAGCTTTACTTCTCAGTATACTGAGCAAGATTTAAGTAGGATTCCTATAGAGTAGCTTCAGTATATTCAAACGACTTCAGTATAAATACTCAATAAGTATTGATTAAATAAATTCATTAAAAATAGTATTTATTACTAAAAAATTTAATTAAGTAGCACTACTTAAGGAATTTTGGTTATTTTTTTATTTGTCAGTCCCTTATTTGGTGACACGAAGTTTCTAATGGGTAATCTAGCTTAAGCAAAGACCTGATCGAACCAAGGTTTACAACTTATGAAGACACATCCATCTAGCAAAATCCGCGCATTTCCATTACAGCTTGTTCTAATCGTTCCTTTCGTGTTGCAAGTCTTTGGGATCGTGGGGCTGGTTGGATATCTATCGTTTAAAAATGGCGAGAAAGCGGTTCACAATTTAGCAGATCAATTGATGAAGCGAACCAGCAGTGAGGTAAATCAACATTTGGATGCCTACCTGTCGATTCCGCATAAAGTCATCCAGCTAAACGCGGATGCAATTCGTATGGGATTGCTGAATGTGCGCGATCGCCGAACTGTTGGCAAGTACTTCTGGCACGAAATGCAAGCCTATGATCTGAGCTTTATCAGCTTGAACCTTGCAACCGGGGAAGGAACTGGAGCTGGCCGTTACGATGGCAAGACAGTCACAATCGATGATAATGCAATCAAAACGCCAAGCCTGCCGAAAAATACGATAACTTACTTGACGGACAACGATGGCAACCCGACCAAAATTATGGCGACTAGCACGTGGGATACCGTCAATGAACTTGCGTACACTGAACCCGTCAAAGCAGGGAAACCTATCTGGGTTCGCATTTACAGCTATTATGATCCCGCCTATCCCCCCTATATTGTGGCATCGGCAGGCCGTCCAATTTATGATGCCAGCAAAAAGCTTATTGGTGTTGTCGGGGCTGAAATACATCTGTTGAAACTAAGCGAATTTTTGCAAAAATTAGATGTTAGCCGTTTCGGACAAGTGTTCATTATCGAGCGCAATGGGATGTTGGTTGCCAATTCCGGTCAGGAGAAGCCTTTTACCGTAGTAAATAACGAAATTAAGCGCTTGAAAGCAATCGATAGCCCCAATCCGGCTGTGCAAGGCATTGCCAAGCAGATTCAGCAGCACATTCCAGACTTCCAGTCGATCACCAATACGCAAAAACTGAACGTTAATTTTCAAGGAGAAAATTACAATGTGCATATTGTGCCTTGGCGTGACCAATATGGTTTGGACTGGTTGGTTGTTACCAGTATCCCAAACAGAACCTTTATGGCGCAAATCAATGCCAACACCCAAATTAGCATCCTGCTTTGTTTTGTAGCGCTGGTAGTAGCAACGGCGATCGGCATATTTACCTCAGACAGGATTGTGCGTCCCATCCTGCGCTTGAATCAGGCAAGTCAGGCGATCGCATTCGGTGACTTACAACAGACAGTCAAAGACGGCAACATCCAGGAACTCAATACCCTTGCCAACTCTTTTAACCACATGGCAGAGCAATTGCGCGAATCTTTCATCGCCTTAGAAAATAGCAATGCAGAACTCGAAGAGCGAGTGGAAGAACGCACCGCCAAACTCAAAACTACCTTGAGTGAATTGCACCACACTCAAGCACAAGTGATTCAAAGTGAAAAAATGTCTAGTCTGGGTGAACTGGTGGCAGGTGTGGCACATGAAATCAACAACCCAGTGAACTTTATTCACGGCAATATTACCCACCTAAACGAATACACTCAAGATTTGCTGCGGATGATTCAGCTTTACCAACAACGTCATCCCCGCAATGATCCAGAGGTGCAAGCGCTAGCTGAGGAAATCGATCTGGAGTTTCTGATGGAGGATTTACAGAAGATCCTAGCTTCGATGAAAATGGGGACTGACCGGATTTGTAGCATTGTGCTATCACTGCGGAACTTTTCTCGTCTAGATGAAGCAGAATTCAAAGCAGTTGACCTTCATGAAGGAATTGAAAGTACGCTGTTGATTTTGCAACACCGTCTGAAAGACAAACCAGAACGTCCAGCAATTGTAGTGATTCGGGATTATGGCAAGTTGCCCAAAGTAGAATGCTATCCCGGACAACTCAATCAAGTCTTGATGAATGTTCTGGTAAATGCGATCGATGCCTTAGACGAAGCAAACGCCAATCGCACTTATCAGGAAATAGAGGCAAATCCTAGCCAGATTATCATCCGCACCTCACTCAGCAATTCGCAGTCGGTGGAAATTGCGATCGCTGATAATGCCGGGGGAATGCCAGAACAGGTTAAAAATAGTATCTTCAATCCTTTTTTCACCACCAAACCTGTAGGTAAAGGAACAGGTATGGGTCTGGCAATCAGCTATCAAATTATCACCGAAAAACATGGTGGCAAATTGGAATGTTTTTCTACTCTTGGTAAGGGAAGTCAGATTATAATTCAATTGCCTATCTCACTTTCTTGACATACTCCCCCGGCTGAAGCGCGGGGGATTCTAAGCTCAAACAGCAATTGCAGGCAAAGCCTGTCTAACATCACCTAACTTAACGGGTAAAAAGACTTATAAAACCTCACCCTAACCCTCTTCTTGGTAAGGAAAGGGAGCAAGAAGAGGGTTTATCATCAAGTCCTCTGGGTCTGAAACCCCGTCCTTGTAGGACGGCTTTATATTGAGGGTTGTGCGTCTCACAAAGAGAATGGTACAATGTGAGGATGACACAAAAATCTTTCAAGTACCGCTTTTTTCCGACCCCTGAGCAAGAAACTTTGCTTCGGAGAACGTTGGGCTGTACTAGATTGATATACAATCGCGCCCTCGCTGCAAGGACTCAAGCATGGTATGAAAGGCAAGAGCGAGTGGGTTATGCTCAAACTTCTAGTCTCCTGACAGACTGGAAAAAGCAAGATGAACTTGATTTTCTTAACGATGTCAGTTGTGTACCATTGCAGCAAGGATTGAGGCATCTGCAAACAGCTTTCACTAACTTCTTTGCAGGAAGGGCGAAATATCCAAACTTTAAAAAGAAGCGCAATGGAGGTAGTGCGGAGTTTACCAAGTCTGCTTTTAAATGGCGCGATGGTCAATTGTTTTTGGCTAAAAGTTCGGAGCCTCTGGACATCCGATGGAGTCGAGCTATTCCCGATAATGCCGAACCCTCCACCGTCAACGTGAAGCTCTCGCCTTCTGGACGTTGGAGCGTTTCTCTGTTGGTGGATATCGTAATTGTTCCATTGCCGGAATCTCCTAACTCTGTTGGGATTGATTTGGGTATCACGAGCTTGATTGCTCTCTCGACGGGTGAGAAAGTTGCAAATCCCAAGGGTTTCAAGGCGAAACGCGCCAAGTTGCGTATTGCTCAGAAGTCTTTGAGTCGTAAGCAAAAAGGATCTAACAATCGCCATAAATCCCGTCTTAAAGTCGCTAAGATCCATACCCAAATTAGTGACGCTCGAAATGATTTCCTTCACAAGTTAACAACTCGGTTGGTGAGAGAGAACCAAACCATCGCCGTAGAAGACTTGGCTGTGAAGAATATTATGAAGAATCGGAAACTCGCTCTTGCTATCAGTGATGCTAGTTGGGGTGAACTGGTGAGACAACTTGAATACAAATGCGATTGGTATGGTCGCACTCTGGTGCTTATTGACCGATGGTTTCCGAGTTCTAAACGATGTGGTAATTGTGGACATATCGTTGAAAAATTGCCGTTGAATGTACGAGAGTGGAATTGCCCTAAATGTGGCGCACACCACGACCGGGACATCAACGCAAGTAAGAATATTTTGGCGGCAGGGCTTGCCGTTTCAGTCTGTGGAGCGAACATAAGACCCGATAGAGATTCCTCTAAAGGGCAGTTGCGAAAAACCAGCAATGGAAAGAAACAGAAACCTAAGTCGTGAGTCTTAGGAATCCCCGCCGTTCACGGTGGGGAGGATGTCAACTGGTATATTTGCTTTCACTGAGATGCTGCCGATGGAAAGGTTCGTCGAACTCACGTTAAAATATTATCCCCTCTGTCCCTGCCCCTCTGCTTGTTCTTAACTATCCTTGTATAGCAAAAGCATTTTGTTTGTTAACAGTTCTTTATCATGGGAAAAAAGTCTATAGATTTATTAAATCCATGCTTACCCGTATAAAAGACTTAGCAGCAAAACTAGCGCCCCGCTTAATTGAAATTCGCCGCCACATCCACTCTCACCCAGAACTCAGCGGTCAGGAGTACCAAACAGCAGCCTTCGTAGCTGGTGTTTTGTCTTCCAGTGGGCTGCACGTACAAGAAGGAATTGGTAAAACCGGCGTGATTGGAGAACTCCAAGGCACTAGCCAAAATGACCGTTTATTGGCAATTCGCACTGATATGGATGCCTTGCCAATTCAAGAGGGCACCAATTTAGAATATGCCTCTCGCGCAGATGGTATTATGCACGCGTGCGGTCATGATGTCCACACCACTGTCGGGTTAGGAACGGCAATGGTGCTGTCCCAAGTGGCTGAGGAGTTGGGTGGGAAAGTACGGTTTTTATTTCAGCCAGCCGAAGAAATTGCTCAAGGCGCAAGCTGGATGGTGAAAGATGGGGCGATGGAAAACGTCTCGGCTTTATTAGGGGTTCATGTTTTCCCTTCTATACCCGCAGGATCTATTGGCGTGCGTTACGGGGCATTGACAGCCGCCGCTGATGATTTAGAAATTCTGATTATGGGAGAATCTGGGCACGGGGCGCGTCCCCATGAGGCGATTGATGCAATTTGGATTGCTTGTCAAGTGATTACTGCAATGCAACAAGCGATCAGCCGGACGCAGAATCCCTTGCGTCCTGTAGTGTTGAGCATCGGGAAGATTAATGGTGGCAGAGCGCCGAACATAATTGCTGATAAAGTGCAATTATTGGGAACCGTGCGATCGCTCCATCCCGAAACTCGTGCCCATCTCCCAAACTGGATTGAAAACATTGTATCTAATGTTTGCCATACTTACGGAGCAAAATATCAAATTAATTATCGCCAAGGAGTACCCAGCGTCCAAAATGATTACGCCCTGACGCAATTATTACAATCAGCCGCAGAAGAAGCTTGGAGTAGCGATCGCGTTCAAGTCTTACCCGAACCCTCCCTTGGTGCCGAAGATTTTTCGATGTATTTGGAACACGTCCCCGGTTCGATGTTTCGCTTGGGTGTGGGCTACAAAGAAAGAATCATTAACCATCCATTACACCATCCCCAATTTGAAGTCGATGAATCTGCAATTATCACCGGAGTTGTAACTATGGCCTATACCGCTTATAAATACTGTCAGCAAAATATCTAAACAAAAACTCCCAGCACATAAATGCTGGGAGTTTTTATTTAACTAAGCTTTTTTAGCGGATATAGAAAGCCCGAAAGCATCCTACACATTTGATTCGGTAACAACACCGAGTTTTTGTTGAATTCGGGTCTTAGCAGCTTTGAACTCAGTAGCAAGTTGTTCACTTTGCTCAGTAGTCAAGTTGTTGCGAATGGCAGCGAACAGTGTGGTTTCTTCTTGACGAATATGATCGCCGAGGGCATCCAATAGCTGTTTGATTTTCTCTTTGAATTGGGGTGAAGATGGGCTAATAGCCTTAATTTCTTCTAATGCCTGCTTTGCATGAGCTTGTTCATCAAACAATTCTTGGGTGTTATCTTGACCGTAGAAAGGACGTACTCTTGGATAGACTACTTCCTCTTCAGCTTCAGAGTGGGCAGTTAAATCCTTGTAAATTTGACCGAAGTACTCTTGAATCTTTTGTGGGTTGTCGCTTTGTAGTAGTTCAGTAAATAAGGTATTTACCTTGCCGTGATCGAGACGGATGACATCTTGGATATTCAGATCCTTTTTGTCACTGTTTTGGGTTACAGCACTACCTACTACACCACTGACTGCCGCCATAGCATCCTGGACTCGCGCCCAAATTCCTTGATCTGCATCTTGTCCAGTGAGTTCGCGGACACCCAGAATTTCCAAAATACCTTTGAGTTGCTCTTGGTGAGCGCGGTTTTCAAAGTTAATGGTATTCAAAGGTGCGATCGCTAGCAACACATCAGCACCAACTTTTTGAGCAGCCTTGTGAACTATCAAGCCACTCATTACTAGTTGATGTTTCAGCAATTCATGCTGAGATACTTTTTCATACAGGCTCAACTCAGAACCTTTGAACAATTCGCCAGCTTTTTCAATGAATTGTGTAACAGTTTTTTTGGGTTCAGCCTGAATGCCATACTGACCAATGACAGTTTCTAGAATGCCAAGATTTTTTTGATCATCATTGAGGAAATCCCGAATGCGATCGGCAATTTCGGTATCAAGTCCTTCTTTCAAAAGCGATTGTTCATTTTCGATGACTAACTGTTGCAGTGCTTTAATGCTTGCCAATTTTACGGCAATAGCATTGCGCTTCGTATCATCTAAAGTAGCTACCATCCGTGTTCTCCCCGGCAAAGTGTTCACAATTCTTAACTAATATAAGCTTGACATAGGGGTTAGGTATATTGCCTCTTTCTTTTGAGCGATCGCGTTCACAACTCTGGGTAGAGAAACATAAATTTTCGTTACAATTTATGTTCTTATACTTTTAGATAGATAATATAGCGTTTCCTAATCATACAAGGTACGTCATAGCCCCCTCTCGAAGAGCGGTGAGGGGGTTGGGTGTGGGGTTCTTGTATCTCACTCAACTGAGAACCGCTATATTTAAATCTGTATTCTGTCCCCAGGTGGATAAAACTTTCATGCTAGTTTTATAGGGTGATATATTTTGATAAGTAGGTAGGTAAAATTAAACATAAAATAAAATCCTAGTTCGTAGTGAGCGATTCATCGCTCAAAACAACAATTATCAGGACTAAAGTCCTTACTACAAACTTTAATTTATTTACGCCTAGCTACTTAAATCTAGAAACTAAAATATTAACAATCTAAAATTTCCTTAAGAACACTCTTTAAATCCACCTCAGTCGGGCGTTTTGCAAATTGCTCGTGGTTATAAATCCACACAAGCTTGATTACACAATCAGTTGTATTGACTAAATACATTAATCTAATTTGTCCCGAAGCGCCTTTAGATACCTTCAACTCTAGCTTGTGAAATGACCATCCTTGAGGTAATTCAATCTTTCTAGGTAAAGGTTCTTTACGAGAATTGATCGGATATTGATCTTCAATTAAATCTTCCAAAACTTCTGCGACACACTCAACAAAATCTGATTTGTAAGCTTTTGCGAGTTTTTTGAAAGAACGGTTGAAATTATCGGATTTTTCAATCGAGAAGGGAGTTGAGCCAGTCACGCACTTCTCCTTTCCGAATACGAGTTGATGATTCCGAAGTACAAGCGTCCTCTAAAATTTCCTGCATTACGAATTGATAGGCAGGATGGTCGCGCTCTATTTGCTCTAGTTTCAGATGTCCCAATGCTTTCAAGTCTTCAAGAAGAATTGGGTTGGTTGAGCTAGCTTCCGGTAGCAAACCTTTACGCGCCTTTTTCCAAGGAAACTCCAAGTGTGTCATACCACTAAGTTGATAAGCATGGTAGCCACCGAAATTTTCCCATACTTCTTCTAGAAGCCGTCTCTTATCCTCAGGCATCTCTAACAGTAATTCTTGACTAGGAATAGGTAATTGTTTAGCTTCAAATTCACTGTAAAACCTGTAAGCCGGAGGACAAACAGGGCCATAGCGCCATGCTTGTATTTCTTCTTCAAACAATGACTCATCATACATCGCCAAATGTAAACTTTGCGCGTAATACAGAAGCTTTTGAAGCTTCATATTGGTCATTTCTGCTTCTATACTGTCTTGGTAAGCTCTGACGATGAAGTAGCGAGCCACATTTAGACAATCAATCATAATCAGACTCGCAAATTAAGACTGGTTAACTATTGTAGCTATTTTTAACGGTCACTTACAATTACTATTGTAGTTTAAATATCTTAATTTAGTACATTTTTACTATTAAAAATCAATCTATTACAGCACAACGTAAATCCAGCTACCATCTCAATTAACTAGACAAGTTGCTCTGAGCAACTGGTTAAAGGTAGGCAAACTTCCGCATCAAGTATCAATATTTCCGAACCCTTTTTACGGTGACGTGTACTCA
The DNA here is from genome assembly GCF_036917935.1 of Nostoc sp. Classification (GTDB taxonomy): domain Bacteria; phylum Cyanobacteriota; class Cyanobacteriia; order Cyanobacteriales; family Nostocaceae; genus Nostoc. The sequence goes on from NZ_JBALEL010000016.1 coordinate 101,699, forward strand.
GGCGCTCGCAATGCAGCCTTGACAAACCTCACCGCAATTGTGACGATTACGCTAGAATTATTAAAGGTTCTTTACAGAGTTTTGCTAATCATACCTAATTCTGTTAAAAAAGCCTAGCATTCAAATGTAAATATCAAAACCCCCTCTAGAGTTCACCAAAAGTTTCTATGACGCTCCCAATTCGCAACGTCGCCATTATCGCCCACGTTGACCACGGCAAAACCACCCTGGTTGACGCACTCCTCAAACAATCCGGCATTTTCCGCGAAGGCGAAGACGTTCCGGATTGCGTTATGGACTCCAACGCCCTAGAACGGGAACGGGGTATTACTATCCTGTCCAAAAATACGGCGGTTCGCTACAAAGAAACACTAATTAATATTGTTGATACTCCTGGACACGCTGACTTTGGCGGCGAAGTTGAACGCGTACTCGGCATGGTAGACGGATGTCTTCTGATTGTCGATGCCAACGAAGGACCCATGCCCCAAACACGCTTTGTCCTCAAAAAAGCTTTAGAAAAAGGGCTGCGCCCCATCGTTATTATCAACAAAATTGATCGTGGTAAAGTTGACCCCCACATTGCTGTTGATAAAGTTTTGGATCTGTTCTTGGAATTAGGGGCAGATGAAGACCAGTGTGATTTTACATATCTGTTTGCCTCCGGTATGGCAGGTTTTGCTAAAGACAGCTTGGAAGCAGAATCGGTAGATATGCAACCCCTGTTTAATGCGATTCTGAAACACGTTCCATCACCAGTGGGCGACAGCACTAAGCCTCTGCAATTACAAGTTACAACCCTAGATTATTCAGAATATCTGGGACGGATTGTGATTGGCAGAATTCACAACGGTACGATCCGCTCAGGACAACAAGCAGCTTTAATTACAGAAGATGGCACCATTGTCAAGGGTAAAATTACCAAATTGATGGGCTTTGAAGGACTAAAGCGGATAGACATGGAAGAAGCCACCGCAGGTTATATTGTGGCGGTGGCTGGTTTCGCTGATGCTTATATTGGGGAAACGATTACTGATCCCAATGAACCGCAAGCTTTACCACTAATTAAAGTGGATGAACCAACCTTGCAAATGGCCTTCTGGGTGAATGATTCGCCCTTTGCTGGTCAAGAAGGTAAGTTGGTGACTTCCCGTCAAATACGCGATCGCTTATTCCGCGAACTTGAAACCAACGTGGCTTTGCGTGTTGAAGAAACCGATTCACCCGATAAATTCCTAGTTTCCGGTCGTGGGGAACTGCACTTAGGTATCTTAATTGAAACCATGCGTCGGGAAGGCTTCGAGTTTCAGGTATCTCAGCCACAGGTAATTTACCGCGAAGTCAACGGTCAACCTTGCGAACCCTTTGAACTTTTGGTGTTAGACGTTCCTGCTGATGGTGTGGGTAGCTGTATCGAACGCCTGGGACAACGCAAAGGCGAAATGCAAGATATGCAACCAGGTAGTGGCGATCGCACCCAACTAGAGTTTGTCATACCGGCCCGTGGTTTGATTGGTTTCCGGGGTGAATTCATGCGGATGACTCGTGGCGAAGGCATCATGAATCACAGCTTCTTAGATTACCGTCAACTGAGTGGCGACATTGAAGCCCGTAACAAAGGCGTTTTAATCTCTTTTGAAGAAGGCGTTTCTACGTTCTACGCCATGAGAAATGCCGAAGATAGAGGAGCATTTTTTATTGTTCCCGGTACAAAGGTTTACAGAGGCATGATCGTGGGCGAACACACTCGTTCCCAAGATTTGGAACTAAATATCTGTAAGACCAAGCAGTTAACCAATCACCGCGCAGCGGGTGGCGATGAATTAGTGCAACTGCAAGCACCGATAGACATGAGCTTAGAGCGTGCTTTGGAATACATCGCGGCTGATGAATTGGTGGAAGTTACACCCCAATCGATTCGTCTGCGGAAGATGTCGAAGAAGTTGGCGAAACGGTAAGTAAAGTTATCTAATTGATTTAAAAAGCCCGCATAAGCGGGCTTTTTTGTTTGCTAGGTGTGTAACAATCATTTTTAAAATGGGTATAACAATCAATAGAAGTCTAATAATATTTGATGTATATTAAAGATGAACCAGAGTAAGCAGCACTTAAATCATCCTATATTAGGAAAGTTGGTCAAAGAATTTAGGCCAAAATTTTCTAGAAAACTGAGTACGACTATTAATAGTACCTTAGTTTTTATTTGCTTTGGTTTTGTATTCGGTGTCTTTCCATTATTTATAGTTGGGTTGCCGCAAGGAAGTTTCCACCTAATTATAGGATTAGGATGTCTTCTAGTTTCTGGTGTTTTGGTATACGTAATTATAAATATATTAAATGGCCGTTTATTTGTATATGACAAAGGATTAGTGTATCAGTACCATAATAAAACAAGAGTTATAAATTTTAGTGATATTGTCGCACTATGGCAGTACAGTGCTAGATATTATCTATACTTTATAATTCCTAATGGTAGAACAACTTATGAATACACCATTCAAACTAAAGATGGTAATAGAATAATTATTGATGAAATAATTGCTAATGAGGAATTAGGTAAGTATTTAAATTATGAACTTTTTAAACACCTTATGCCTAGCCTCAAGTTTAATTATGCTGTAGGACAAGAGGTTACTTTTGGAGAAATAACAATCAGTAAACATGGAATAAAAGTTAAAAACGCAACACTACCTTGGTTAGAAGTTGAACGTATAGATGTTTCCGCAGGAAAACTTTACATCAGGAAAAGAAATAGTAGTTGGCTAGACAAGAATTGGTATGTTACGGAAGTATCGACAATCTACAATTTATATATTTTTATAGAAATGACTAATACAATCCTTAACAGTGCAATACCTTAATCTTTATTATCAAATTGATTTAGTTTATCTCTTAACCAAGGTATAATTTTTTGTACTTAAGACTTGGTATGATTAGCTGAATGTTATCTGAACAAACAAGTGCCTCGCAGCGATATTGACCGTATCAGAGAAAAGATTAGACTCCGCCAATACGATATGTCAGCCCATGCAATGGAAGAAATGGCTGAGGATATGTTGACGATTTTAGATGTGGAAGAGGCGGTTCTGAAAGGTCAAGTGATTCGAGTTGAAAAAGATGACCCAAGAGGAACAAAATATATAGTAGTAGGAACTGCATTAGATCAACAAACGCCTGTTGGGATTGTTGGGCGTTTCGCAAGCAACGGACGTTATTTGATTATCACTGTTTATGAAGTCACTGAAGCTCAAGGCTAGCCGTATGTATGGATATAGATGTGAGTATTGCGAAGGAACTGTTCAACCTCGAATTGTAAAGCGCGAGGCATTTAAACATAGAGATGGATTTGTCATCCTCGAAGATGTGACAATTGGTGTTTGTGATATCTGTGGCAATCGGTACTATTCTGCCGATATTGTTCATGCTGTTCATGCTGTTGCAACTGGAGCCAAACCGCCTGAAAGAACCGAACAAATTCCGGTCACTCATCTAGAATCAGCATAATCAACGCCGCGTAACGTTAGATCCTCAAGTTATCAGTAAAGACAGGAAGTTGAAAACGAAATGGAAGATGAATTACGTCCTGAGTACGACTTCGCTCAAATGGGAAGCGGGGTTAGAGGTAAATATGTTGAACGGTATAGTACAAAAACTAACCTAGTGCTTTTAGCTCCCGATGTTGCCCAAGCTTTTCCCAACGATGAAGCAGTGAATGAGGCATTAAGGTTGTTAATCCAGGTCGCCCAGCGCCAGCAGCCTAACACAACGACCTGATCTGGATTCAGAGAGCAAATTTATGAAGGGGCAATCGTTGAGACAGCAGGCAGGTAATCTGATAGAGAATTATTCAGATGGTAAACTAGCAGAATAAAAATTTTTGCAGAAGTAATTGTGATGGCTATTCGTGAAACTGCGATCGCCAAACCCTAGCATAGATTTACAGTGCGACGCCGAATAGCCCGTCGTAGACATCGCTCCTTTGCATATTTTCACACAAAGCGATCGCAGGTTAAAAATTTTCAATATATTTTCTTAGAAACACTAATTGATTTGCCATATCCTCGGCTTCTACACTTTCTGCTAATTTTAACAAGCCTCGCAACTGTTCTCCAATTGCATAGCTCTGTTTCGCAGCAAGTACAATACCTGAATGCTTTTGTTGCTGTTGGAGATAAGCTTTATGCAATCGACAAAAATCACCAACATTGAAACTATAAATAACTCGTCTCTGTTCCGTTGCCCAGATTAATTGGCTATCATCAGATGATCCTAATCTATCTGCTTCAGCCGTTGTCATTACATCAATCCCTGCATTGCGTAAGCCATTAGCTAAAGATTTCTTGCCAGCATCTTCATCTAAATAGAAGCGAATTTGACTCATGCAAAATTACCTGACATCCACTTCGTTTCCAGCGCATTACATTCTGCTTGATATAAAGCAATTTCTCTATCCATTGCCTCCTGATTAGCATAGTAATAGGCAAGCGCCGCATAAACTTGCGCTAGAGATAAATGTGGATATTCTGTCACAATATCTTGAGGAGATAAGCCTGCTTGAGAATCCATCACAAGGTTTTGAACAGTCATGCGCGTACCAGCAATGCAAGGGCGACCTCCAGCAACTTGAGGTGTCCTCACAATTAGGGTTCCAATATCAACTATTGCTACCATGTTTTTTCTACTCTAACTGAATCAATGAATCTTCCACGTCTATTCCATAGTTTAATAATACATTAGCAGTTCTGGCTCTAACAAAGTTACAGATGCAACCAGACCAACCTGCTTAAGCGACCTGACTGAATCCCTTCCAGCAGACATTCTTACAGAAAGCGATCGCCAAACCATAGATTCATAGTGCGACGCCGAATAGCCCGTCGTAGACATCGCCTCTCGCTACTGCTTTCATTTCACCAAAATCAGATAAGACTGATATATTTAAGGTAAATAATTTTCATCTAATAATTGAACAAGAGTGTAAGGACACTTTTCTATAAAAATAGTTAAATCGGTTTTAATTTTCACATAATCAACCGCACTTTGATAAATATTTTCTAAATCATTCTGTAACTTGTTTATTAAATTCGTCGTTAAATGATTATTTAAGTCATATCTAAAGGTTTTAACTTCTCCAATCCAATGACGATAGTTTCTTTCATATTCTACCTGCCAATATTGGAGTAATAATATATGAATAATAATTTGCCTTAAAAGACTTTTGGCTTTAGCTAAATCTCTTTTCACCAAACTGATTAATTCCTCAATTAAGTTTTCTAAATCAAGTTGGTTAAACTGTTTTTGTTTTAATAATTCAATAGTTTCTTCTAACCATAAATTCTCATCGGTTTCATAGAGTTGCTTTAAGTTGGTAGTAATTGTCATATTTTCACCTTCTACCTACATTCCATAATTTAATCATATACAATTATAAATTTCCTGAAGCAGGAGAGCGATTTTTCAGTGAATTCAACCGCAAGTGTCAACAAATTGTTGCCTTTCCAAACAGTGGTAAAAGTTACGCAAAAATTCGTCCAGACCTCCGAGGTGTATCCTTGCAAGGCTATATTGTTTTCTACAAAGTGCTAGATGATGGTATCGAAATTCTGCGGGTTGTCAGTGGTCGTCGTAACTTTCCCTCTCTTTTTGAGGAATCCAGCTAAAAGCTTTTTTGGCAAACCCCTGAGACACTGTGAATTTGGGGTGGTCTTGGGTTAAAAAAGAAACATGAAAATCATCAAACCCATCACCAATTGGTTAGAAACCCGCGCTTGTGCCCCTACTTATGGCGGTTGGGTACTAGCAGCAACGGCTATTTGTTTTTTTGGCGCAGGTATCAATACGATGGCTGGTTGGCTGTACGCCATTAGCGGCATCAGTTTTGCCCTTTTGGGTGTAGCAGCCATCTTACCGCCGCGATCGCTCACAGGTCTATCTATCACCCGTCGTCCCATGCAACCAGTGTCAGCAGGCGACGATCTAACGGTGGAATTAGAAATCTGCAATCAGACACAGCAGCCTGTAAGCTTATTGCAAGTTGAAGATATACTGCCCTTCGTCTTAGGGAAACCAGTACAAAAGGCAATCGAAACAATTCCTAGCCAAGGTAGTTACCGTTGGGTATATTACCACCCGACTGTGCGCCGGGGCGTTTATCGCTGGCACACAGTCGAACTGGGTTCGGGTGCGCCTTTGGGATTGTTCTGGTGTCGCCGTCAGCGTGATTGTGCTGCTACAGCGATCGTCTATCCCACAGTGTTACCCTTGGCTACCTGCCCCCTAGTGGATGAAATGGGGCAAGAAGAGAGCAAAAGGGGCGATCCTCGTGGTAGACCCTTGCAGACAGCGACAACGGGGCTGGTGCGATCGCTCCGTCCTTATCGTATCGGAGATCCCACCCGTCTGATTCACTGGCGAACTAGCGCCCGCTATGGCGAATTAAGGGTGCGGGAGTTGGAAATGGTTACAGGTGGACAAGAAATAGTTATTGCCCTTGACAGTGCTAGCAATTGGCAAGAAGAAAACTTTGAACAAGCAGTAATTGCCGCAGCATCGCTGTACTTTTATGCACATCAACAGCAATTACAGGTGCAACTCTGGACAGCATCAACAAGTTTAATTAAAGGCGAACGTTTTGTTCTAGAAACCTTAGCAGCAACCACAGCCGTAGAAGATGCCAGTTCAGTAGTTCCTAAAAGCTATCCCTTGATTTGGCTGACTCAAAACCCCCTAAGCCTTGCTACTCTTCCTCAAGGTAGTCGCTGGGTTTTGTGGCCAAATACTTCCTCAGCAGCAGAACCAGAGGTAATTAATCGGGAACACCCTGGTATAGTTTTACAAAGCGACGGCCCACTGCAACCCCAACTACAAAAAACATTACATTCATAAATCAATTCAAATTTTATAATTTCAAAGGCTGCTAACAAGTTAACCCTCTGCGATTTCTGGGATTTTCTCTGATCCCAGCACACCGGATATATCAGTCTTTGAGCGAAGGTAAGACAATTTGAGCAGGTAAGATTGGGGAAATACACCCAGTAATCCCCTAATGAGGCTGAGGTACAATGCAAAGAAATATTTAAATTATGAGCGACATGATCACATCAGAACATAACACAAAATCCAGCGATAAAAGCCTAGAGGCAATGCGGCATTTTTCCGAACAATACGCCAAGCGTACTGGAACATACTTCTGTTCTGAACCTTCTGTCACTGCGGTTGTGATTGAAGGACTAGCCAAACATAAAGACGATCTAGGTGCGCCTTTATGTCCTTGTCGCCATTACGAAGATAAAGAAGCTGAGATTCACGCCACATATTGGAACTGTCCTTGTGTGCCAATGAGAGAACGCAAAGAGTGCCATTGCATGTTATTCCTCACCTCTGACAACGAGTTTGCTGGAGAAAAACAAGAAATCTCTCTCGAAACAATCAAAGAAGTACGAGACACTATGGGATGAGCGAAACCATCCCCCAAGAGTTTTGGCAAGGCATAGAACAGTTCAATTCGGGCCAGTTCTATGCCTGTCATGACACTTTAGAGGCTTTGTGGATTGAAGCTGGCGAACCGGAAAAAACCTTTTATCAAGGAATTCTCCAAATTGCTGTGGCACTGTATCATTTGGAGAATCGGAACTGGCGAGGTGCTGTAATTCTACTTGGAGAAGGCAGCAATCGCCTACGCCGTTACCCATCTAGTTACGGCGGTGTTGATGTCGATGAGCTATTGAGTCAGAGCGCAGTGTTGTTGACGACATTACAACAAATAGGGCCAGACTTGATTACATCTGGTGATTTGGGTGAAAATCAAGTCTTATCTTTGCCTAGAATTGTGCTAACTACTGATTAGACATCTCCAAAAATAAATTATGCGTTGCCGGAAATCCCTAGTAGGCAAAATTTATGAATTGTGCTTACGTCATTTTCACCATACTTAGCACTCAGAACTCAGCACTCTTCATTCAGATGCCAATTCCCTGAAACCTTGAGGTTGGGAGTAGCGTCACTATTTCAGCCAGTAGTTATCGTAAATCACTCCAGATTGTATATTTCATATCTGGATAAAGTACTTGAGATAATTAGAATGCAAGCTGAAATCCTAAATCCCCAATTGCTATGATGCCCTGCTATCAATTGCCCAGATCACAAATGCGTCGCTTTGGATTAGCTTTAATGCTGCCAGTTGCACTCTTGGGCGCTTTTGCCTTCCCTACCCAACTGCAAACCGCGACTGCACAAACATCTGAGGCAAATCGCCCCCTGACTATCCGCGCTGATGTGCAAGAATATGACGCTAAAAATCAAGTAGTCACCGCTCGTGGTAATGTGCAAATGTTGTATCCGGCTCGCCAGATTCAGGCAACATCTGCCCAAGCACAGTACTTTAGTAAAGAACGCCGAATTGATTTCAGTGGCAACGTCTATATTTTGCAACAGGGCGGTAACAGTATTCGGGCGGAGAAAGTAACCTATTTAATTGACGAAGGGCGATTTGTTGCTTTACCCCAATCCAACCGTCAGGTAGAGTCGATCTACATGGTGCAGGAATCAAATAATAATGGGCAAACTGCGACACCTGCCCCAAAGACACCAGTATTCAAGCCTTCTAATTAGCATCTACCATCAAGAAAGGGTGCCTCCAGCGTGAAAATTGTTTTAGAGAATATTCACAAATCTTACGGCAAGCGAGTAATTGTCAATCGTGTCAATCTTTCTGTTGCTCAAGGCGAAGTCGTTGGTTTACTAGGCCCCAATGGGGCTGGTAAAACGACGACCTTTTACATTGCCACAGGTTTAGAAAAACCCAATCAAGGAAAAGTTTGGCTGGGTAATTTGGATGTGACGGGAATGCCAATGCATAAAAGGGCACGACTGGGTATTGGCTATCTAGCACAAGAAGCAAGTGTTTTTCGCCAACTGTCAGTAGAGGATAATATTCTCTTGGTGCTAGAGCAAACTCATGTGCCACGATGGGAGTGGTCAAGACGACTCACAACTTTACTGCGGGAGTTTCGATTGGAAAAATTAGCTAGGAGTAAAGGAATTCAACTTTCTGGTGGTGAACGACGGCGGACGGAATTAGCAAGGTCTTTAGCTGCTGGACGAGAAGGGCCAAAATTTTTACTTTTGGATGAACCATTTGCGGGAGTAGATCCGATCGCAGTCTCAGAAATTCAGCAAATCGTAGCACAACTGCGCGATCGCGGCATGGGAATCTTAATTACAGATCATAATGTCCGCGAAACCCTCGCGATCACCGATCGCGCCTACATCATGCGTGAGGGACAAATCCTCGCTTTTGGCGCTGCTGACGAACTCTACAGCAACCCTCTCGTGCGGCAATATTATTTAGGGGATAATTTTCAAGTCTAAATTAACAATTATTTAGTTAATAATTTCAAAGGACATTTTGATTTTTTATTCTTCAGCATAAATTTATTAGTTAATTTTCAGCCATCAAGAATTTAATTTTGATACTAAACACAGTAGAGATGCTTGGCTTTGCCAGGGTTGCCAATATTTAAATTTTAAAGTTGCTTATGATCTCAAAGAAGCTGACGTATTTCAACAGTCTCTATTCGCTGCTGCCTTTTACGATCATGGATCGCTACCTTGCCAGCGAATTGTTAGCGCCGTTTTTCTTTGGTGTCGGAGCTTTTTCATCACTTGGTGTCACCATTGATGCTGTATTTGATCTGATCAGAAAAATCGTAGAATCTGGGCTACCCATAGACATTGCTATTCAAGTTTTTTTGTTAAAATTTCCCAACTTTATCGTTTTAGCCTTTCCCATGTCTACGCTGCTGGCTACTTTGATGACCTACAGTCGTCTTTCTAGCGAGAGCGAACTAATTGCCCTGCGTGGTTGTGGCGTAAGTGTCTATCGTATGGTGCTAACTGCTGTGATGTTAAGTCTTGTGGTTACAGGATTGACATTTGTGTTTAACGAAGAAATTGCACCAGCAGCAAATTATCAAGCGGCGATGACTTTGGATAAAGCGCTTAAATCAGACAAGCCAATTTTAAAACAGCAAAATATTTTCTATCCTGAATACCAAGATGTTGTCCAGGGGGATGGCTCTAAGAATCGGATATTGACACGCTTGTTTTACGCCGACCAATTTGATGGTAAGCGGATGACAGGTTTGACGATTATAGATCGCTCAACAAAAAATCTGAATCAAATTGTGGTATCAGAATCTGCTCAGTGGAATCCTTCTGAAAATGTCTGGGATTTTTACAACGGTACAATCTATTTTGTTGCTGCCGATCGCTCTTATCGCAACATCGTCAAATTTGAACACCAACAACTGCAACTACCGCGCACCCCATTAAGTCTGGTAGAAAAAAGCCGAGACTATGGTGAGATGAATATTTCTGAAGCATTACAGCAACTAGAAGTAGAACTTCTCGGTGGCGATCGCCAAAAAATTCGTAAACTGGAAGTGCGGATTCAACAAAAAATATCCTTGCCCTTTGTATGCGTGGTTTTTGGCTTAGTAGGCGCAGCGATGGGAAGCATACCCCAGCGAACTGGGAGGGGTACCAGCTTTGGGATTAGTGTCGTAGTGATATTTTCCTACTACTTAATTTTCTTTATTAGTGGGGCGATCGCACAAGCAGGTGTCCTCTCTCCCTTTATGGGGGCTTGGTTGCCCAACTTTCTTTTTTTGGGAATAGGTCTATTCTTATTAATGCGAGTTGCCAGACGGTAAATTCAAGGGGATGAGGAAGCACACAAACAATTATTAAACATCTGGTGTAATTAAATATGCGTTATCCATAACCCTTGTAGAGATGTAGCACTGCTACGTCTCTACATTCTTTTTCATCAGATGTCTATTATTCTTCCTCATCTCCCCAGTTCAATTACGGGTGATAATTTCGACATTCTGGTGCATCAGGGTTTTCCTTACAGTATTCTTCAAAAGAGACTTTGGCTGATACCATACCCTCAGATTTCTGATGAGCTGCTTCTGCCTGAAGTTCTTCTACCTCATCCCAGGCAGCTGCACAGGGTTTAGAATAAGCACCTTGTTCAGTGCAAATAGCACGAGCCTGCTGAATTGATTTTTGAATTCTCTCCTCCAACTGTAACGCTTTTGGCGCTTCCACAAAGTCGCTTTTGGTCAAAATGTCGGTAATCGAGATGATGCCCAACAGCTTGCCTTGAATCACAGGTGCGCGATGAATACCAGTGTTAGCAAATAACCGCGCTACATATTCCACACCCAAATCAGGATTGACCACAATGCAGGGCTTGCTCATAATTTCGTAAACCCGGACTTGCTTTGGATCTTTACCGTAGGCTGTTATCTTATACACAATATCAGTTTCTGTGACAATGCCATAAGCATCATTGTCATAGCGACGATCCACAACCAACGCCCGTAATCCTTTATCCTTCATCAGCCCCACCGCTTCAGCAACAGTTGCCGAACCGCGAATGGTAACTACATCTTTGGTCATAATATCTTCAGCTTTCATCATTGCTGTAGTCTCCTGGTTAATAGTCCGGTGCAGCACTGCGCCCTCATGGACGTATCGAAGTATTGCAGCGCACAGTTGGCTAACTAGAAAGTAAAAAAAGTTGAACTTTTGCCCAGCTACAACAATAAATTAGACCAGTTGTCAACTTCTGATGTTATCCAATGTAACCAATGCCTAAAAACTAAGCATAAATTGCGATCGCATTCTGCTAATCAACAAATGATCAATGGGAATAGACCGAGAAGGGGACGCGATAACAAGGAAAATTATCTTAGCAATATCTTTAGTATGGCTTTTTATCAATTGGTTAAAATACTCAAAATATTCTGAATAATAATGATACAGCGTATTTCAGGTAAATCAAGTACACGGGTAGGGGCACAACATGTTCATTGGTGTCAACGTAAGGTGAAAGCCAGCCTATAACCAGCTTTTAGAGATTGTCTCGTTGTCTCGTTCCCAGTCTCCGACTGGGAATGCTGTTCTAGAGGCTCCGCCTCCCTTGCTGGCGGCAGAGCCGCCAGGAGCAGCATTTCCAGCCCAGAGGCTGGAAACGAGATTTGAAAAGGCTTTCAGCTTAAGTTGACACGCATGAACATGTTGTGCCCCTACGATTATCTGTACTTAACCTTGGCGTAGCCTCTCGTAGATAAGTTGCAATCTGCTGTAATTGTGCGGAGTACCTAAATATATTTACTTCGTAGTACCTTAAAAAGCTTGTATCGAATTAACTTTTTCGTAGATTGATTTAGCATATTCAGTATTGAAGATCCTTTATTTTTTAATTGCCGCCAATTGCCCGATTTTCCAGAAATAGCTAGAAATCCAATTAGTAATAATATGAGCAACAATTGGCACTAATAAGTTGCCCGTGAGCAGGGCGCTATATGCCAATATCATCCCGACAATTGTTGCCCAAATCACATAAGGCCATTGTTGAGAACCGCTAAAATGCAAGATGCCAAAGCAAAGACTGGATACAATTACAGCTGTCAGATCAGAGCCTAAAGCTGGCAGCATTACACCTCTAAATAATAATTCTTCACTCAACCCTGGTAGTAACCCCAGCCAAATTAAATCTGGTAAAGCTAAAGGCTTCAATACCACTTCTAGGTAATAATCTGCACTTTTACGGTAGGCAGCCCATAAACGATAAGTTAAGCCACTTAAGGCAGTGATAACGAACCCCAACCCTACACCTTGCAGCAACTCTCTTTGGTTCAAGTCCCAAGAAAATAGCGAAAAGTTGCCAAAGTATAACGAAAGTTTGGCGACTATCAACAAAATGATTGCAGTCGCTCCCATCGCCCCAAGTACTTGGATGCGCGTCAGGTATGGAATTTCTGGCTCTTGCTTTTGTTGTTCAATCACGGGTTTTTTTGGGGGAGTGGGGGGAGCAGGGGAGAATAATTTTTAGCTGTAATTCAGGGAATTAGTATGAATTTTAACTTTTAACTCCTGCCTCCTGCGTCCTGCCTTTTAACTACTAACTACCGACTGCAAAGGTAATAAATTAGGACGGAGAGCCGAGGGATTGATACCTGCTTTGTGTGCTACCAATACACCTACTGCTTCTAAATAAGAGTTTACCTGTATAGATTTTATCCCCAAGGGTTGGGGAGGAACTTTTATAATAGTTTTATTCTCTTCTACTGTAATTATTTGGCATTGTCTTTGGCTTAAACTCAGTAAAGCACTGCTACCACAGGTAGTTGCAGGTACGATCGCAGCATCCACTTCATCTGCCCAAATATCTTCTTTCTCTGATGCAATCAGTCTTTTCTCTATTATAAATTGTGGGGCACGACTTAATCCGACAAGGACGCACGGCAAAAAGGTATAGCCCAATTCTTCGGCGGCGGAACGGGGAGATAAATCAGGTTGTGGCGGTTCGCTCAAAAGGGCGGGAGAATGGGCGCAAGGAATTTGAAAGGTTCGCACTAGCAAATGGCTAATTACGGCTTCTGCACCCGCTAAAGAATCGACACCTTCACCTTGGCGATATTTTTGTACTGCCTCCTGATCCATATCATCGGGGAAACGGGCAACAACTGCGATCGCTTCTGCCCCCGCTTTGTTAATTAATATCTCAGCTGCTCTTAACAAGCTATCCGGGTTGCCAATTGTTCCCCAACTAGCTCCCGATCCTGTAGTACGTAATTCTACATTCAATGGTGCATCAGTAATTACATAATCTGTTAGAGTCAATCCCAGAGTTGCTCTAACTGCATCTGCTGCTTGTATATGTCGTAGTCGCAACTCTGGCTCAATAGCTTGGTCTAAAAGCAAACCTACTTTATTGCTGCGGACTGGACGTAAACCCCAGCATCCAGAGGCGAATTTGTCAAGCCCGTAACCTTCAACATAAAAAGTATTTGGAAGATTCCAGTACAAACTTGCGCCATTCAGGACATTGGGGTGAGTAATTAGGCGATCGCAAACCTGTGCTATAACTTTGGCAACAGGCAAAGCATCTCCGGCGTAACCCCCAATGGCAGCCCCAACGCCAGTTGGTACAATTAAGATAGCTGTGTATGGACGATTCATCTTAAGTTATGAGTGATGAATTTATGAATCAGAAGTCATCAACTCCTAACTCTGCAAATTTGGAATTTTAGATTTTAGATTTTTCTTTCAATCCAAAATCTAAAATTCAAAATCTAAAATTGAATGACTCCTAACTCTTAGGTGTAGTCACCACGGCTTCTACTGTAGCTTTTTGTTCCTCAACGTCCACAGAAGTAATTGCCCAACGCAGGGGTTCGCCTTGTTTCTTCAACTCTGTTTCAATTACTTGTAGTAATTCGGCGGGAGTTTCTTGTAAATCAATTTCTGCGGTAATAAAATGAGTTGTCATCTTAGTAAATCCTGTTGATTTGTAGTTTCTAGAATAGCTGATATCAGTTGCGATGAAATACTTATGTGATTGATCAGATTTGGTAATGTCAGTGAACAGTTATTCAGCGATGAATAATCATCCAATATACTGATAACTGTTCACAGATTATTTGTCTTTGCCAAATTGTAACTGATAAACTATGTCTTCCTTTTCTGTCTCAAGTTTCAAATCAGAAAGGGGTTTGGCAACACAAAGCAACACGTAACCTTGCTTTTGCAAATCTGGACTAACGCCCATACCATCAGCTTGATCCACAGTTCCTTCGCTTATTTGACCGGCGCAAGTTGTGCAAACACCTGCATTACAAGAACTCGGTAGTTCCAAACCAGCAGCATCGGCAACTGATAAGATCGTTTCATCTTCAGGAACTTGCAAGGTATGAATTTTGCCTTGGTGATCAATTTCTACGGTGTAAGTTTTGGGCATATACAATCACTTGCGTGACACAGAGGACAAATAAGTTATTTTATCTGATAAATAGACACACTACCAAGTTAACAAAGACGAAAAGAGAATTATTTTCAAAGAGGTTTATCAGGAAAAATAGATATACAGTGATAATTATAAGTCCTTGCTAGACAAAAAACTAAAAGCAAGGAGACTCACTTGCTGTTAATTCTATTTGTCAAGACTTGTGAGGTTGAATGTCCCTAAAACTAGGGAAGTGATGATACACACTTAAAACTTTGTTTGGCTAAATATTTGGAGTGGAGTTAAGAATGCTGGAATCATATCGTAAACACCTTGCTGAAAGAGCAGCACTGGGAATTCCCCCTTTACCATTAGATGCAAAGCAAACATCTGAACTGTGCGAATTACTGAAAAATCCGCCCAAGGGTCAAGAGGATGTATTATTACATTTATTGAGCGATCGCGTTTCTCCTGGTGTTGATCCGGCAGCTTATGTGAAAGCTGGATTTCTCACCGCCATTGCCAAGGAGGAAATCACCAGTCCGTTGATTGCGCCCATAGAAGCGGTGCAATTGCTGGGCACAATGATCGGTGGTTACAATGTGCAATCTTTAATTGATTTGCTGCAATTGCCCACCGTATCCCTCTCAGACTCATCTCAAACACCTCTAGTAATGGGCGGACAAGGAAAGGAACCCATCGCCGCCTACGCCGCCAACGCTTTAAGTAAAATCCTTTTGGTGTACGACGCCTTCCACGATGTTTTAGAGTTGTCTAAAACCAATCCTTTCGCCAAGCGGGTGATTGACTCTTGGGCGGAAGCTGAATGGTTTACCCTTCGCCCCACAGTACCAGAAGCGATAACTGTCACCGTTTTTAAAGTTCCTGGCGAAACCAATACCGACGACTTATCCCCCGCCCAAAGCGCCACAACTCGCCCAGATATTCCCTTACACGCCTTAGTGATGTTAGAGTCACGGCAACCGGGAAGCTTGGCAACCATTGCCGAACTGAAGAAAAAAGGGCATCCTGTAGCTTACGTAGGAGATGTAGTTGGTACTGGTTCCTCGCGGAAATCTGCCATCAACTCCGTATTGTGGCATACAGGAAATAATATACCTTTTGTGCCAAACAAACGCGCTGGGGGTTATGTTTTAGGTGGTGCGATCGCGCCTATTTTCTTTAACACAGCCGAAGATGCCGGTGCTTTGCCTATTCAGTGCGATGTCACCCAACTTGAAACCGGCATGGTAATTACCATCCATCCCTACAAAGGCGAAATCACCAACGAAACAGGCGAAGTCATTTCCACCTTTGCCCTTAAACCTGACACCATCCTTGATGAAGTCCGCGCAGGTGGACGCATCCCCTTACTTATTGGACGTACCCTCACCGACAAAACTCGTCTTGCACTCGGTTTAGAACCCAGCACCGTCTTTACCCGTCCTCAGCAAGGCTTTGATACAGGTAAAGGCTACACCCTAGCGCAGAAAATGGTCGGTAAAGCTTGCGGATTACCTGGTGTGCGTCCCAACACATCTTGCGAACCCATCATTACAACGGTTGGTTCCCAGGATACCACAGGCCCCATGACCCGCGATGAATTGAAAGAACTCGCCTGTCTTGGTTTCAGTGCAGACTTAGTTATCCAAAGTTTCTGCCATACTGCTGCTTATCCCAAACCAGTAGACATCAAAACCCATCACGAACTCCCCGACTTCTTTGCTTCTCGTGGCGGAGTCGCCCTCCGTCCCGGTGATGGTATCATCCATTCTTGGTTAAACCGGATGCTGCTACCCGACACTGTGGGAACTGGCGGCGACTCTCACACCCGCTTCCCCTTGGGTATTTCCTTCCCCGCCGGTTCGGGATTAGTGGCCTTTGCAGCAGCTTTGGGTGTCATGCCTTTAGATATGCCAGAGTCAGTTTTAGTAAGATTTAAAGGTGAATTGCAACCAGGTATCACCCTGCGCGATGTCGTGAATGCCATTCCCTACGTCGCAATTCAAAAAGGTTTGCTGACAGCAGAGAAGCAGAATAAGAAAAATGTTTTCTCCGGGCGAATTCTGGAAATAGAAGGTTTGCCAGATTTAAAAGTTGAACAAGCCTTTGAACTCACCGATGCTAGTGCCGAGCGTTCTTGTGCCGGATGTACAATTAAGCTGAGTGTAGAGACAATTTCTGAATATCTGCGTTCTAACGTCGCGCTGCTGAAAAATATGATAGCACGGGGCTATCACGATCCGCGTACCATGCTGCGCCGTGTGGCAAAGATGGAAGAATGGTTAGCAAATCCCGTGTTATTGGAAGGCGATGCCGATGCGGAGTATGCCGAAATAATTGAAATTGATTTGAACGAAATCAAAGAACCAATTGTTGCTGCTCCCAATGACCCCGATAATGTTAAATTATTATCGGAAGTTGCTAATGATCCAGTACAAGAAGTATTCGTCGGTTCATGTATGACGAATATTGGTCATTATCGGGCAACAGCGAAAGTTTTGGAAGGCGCAGGTGAAGTTAAAACTCGGCTGTGGATTTCACCACCAACCCGCATGGATGAACACCAATTAAAAGAAGAAGGTGTATATAGCATTTTTGGGGCTGCGGGTGCTAGAACAGAAATACCAGGATGCAGTTTGTGCATGGGTAATCAGGCGCGAGTTGCTGATGGGACAACAGTGTTTTCTACCTCTACCCGTAACTTCAATAATCGCATGGGTAAAGATGCGCGAGTGTATCTTGGTTCAGCAGAATTAGCCGCAGTTTGTGCGCTGCTGGGACGGCTTCCCACAGTGCAGGAATATTTGGATGTTGTAGCGAGTAGAATTGAGCCTTTTGCCGATGATTTGTATCGGTATTTGAACTTTGATCAAATCCTCGGTTTTGAGGATGAAGGGCGCGTGATTGCGTTGGAAGACATGCCGAGGCTTGAGGATATTTTGGGCATGCCAGCTAGTAGTTTGCGTTAGTAAGTAAAGTAGGGTGGGCAATGCCCACCTGATTATATAACATCAACAGGTAAACAAAAATGAACTTTTACACCGTTGTACTTAGAAAAAGTTCTGGCTATTGGGTTGCTTTATGTTTAGAAAACGGCATTGTCGGGCAGGGAAATACTCAAGAAGATGCAATTAATAAACTGAAAGAAGCAATTGAATCTTTTGAAAGTGTTTATGAATCTGAAAGTAATATTTATAAATCTCCTATTTCAATAGATGAATTACATGAGTTTTTATTTGTTGAAGAAAAAGAACAAGATTTAGAGATATATGAATTAAGAAAGGTTTATGCCTAAAAATATACCTTCTCTGAAACCAAAGGAGTTAATTAAGCTTTTAGAACAAGCGGGTTGTACATTTCATAGAGAAGGAAAAGGCGACCATTGTTTATATACTCGTGAAGTTGATCATAAAAAAAAGTAGTTCCTATAGATATGGGTGCAAGAGAAATGTCTCCTGCTTATGTTTTGCGTATTTTTAGGCAATTTGGTTTTACTGATGAGGAAATTGAAAGTCTTTTAAGTTAAATAAATTTAAGTATTTTTATGTTATGCCATGACATTTAGTAATCTCATGAAGCATCTGTAGTAAAGTTCAATCTCAGACCAAATTGCTGGGCAAGTGTTTGGTAACGGATACGTACATCCTCGACGGATATTTCTAATTCAGCAGCAGCATAATTAACTCGTTCTTCATCAATCTCTTTTTCAGGATCTAGAAACGGGTCAAGAGCATCAACATCCCTAGAAAGCAGCTTGCGATCTATTTTATCCTGACAAATCCAAGATAATGCTTTGAGTGTTATTACCCTCGTATTTTGATTCTCAGATGACAACCTGTTTAGTAACTTTTGTATAGTCTTAGCATCCCCAAGTTGTACTAGTGCTTCCTCTACTGTTCGCCGCACATCGCTATGGGAATCATTGAGCTTGGCAATCAGGGGTTCAACTGCTCGTGCATCCTTAATCTCTCCTAGTGCCCCTGCTACTGCTCGCTGCACATTGCTATCGGCATCATTGAACTTGGCAATCAGGGGTTCAACTGCTCGTACATCCTTAATCTCTCCTAGTGCCCTTGCTACTGTTCGCTGCACATCGCTATCTGCATCATTAAGCTTGGCAATTAAGGGTTCAACTGCTCGTGCATCCTTAATCTCTCCTAGTGCGTTTGCTACTGCTTGCCGCACCTCGCTATCGGCATCATTAAGCTTGGCAATTAGGGGTTCAACTGCTCGTGCATCCTTAATCTCTCCTAGTGCGCTTGCTATTGCTGGCTGCACATCGCTATGGACATCATTGAGCTTGGCAATCAGGGGTTCCACTGCTGCATCTTTGATATTCACAAGTACGCTTGCTACTGTTCGCCGCACATCGCTATCAGCATCATTTAGTTTAGCAATTAAGGGTTCCACTGCTGGTGTATCCTTAATCTCTCCTAGTGCCCTTGCTACCGCTCGCCGCACATCACTATCGGCATCATTAAGCTTGGCAATTAGGGGTTCAACTGCTCGTGCATCCTTAATTTCTCCCAATGCCCATGCTACTGCTTGCCGCAGAAAGCTATCAGAATCACTGAGCTTGCCAATCAGGGGTTCAACTGCTCGTGCATCCTGAATCCCTCCTAGTGCCCTTGCTACTGCTTGCTGCACATGCATATCGTCATCATTAAGCTTGGCAATTAGAGGTTCAAATGCTCGTGCATCCTTAATTTCTCCCAATGCCCTTGCTACTGCTTGCCGCACCTCGCTATCGTGATCATTGAGCTTGGCAATTAGAGGTTCAAATGCTCGTGCATCCTTAATCTCTCCCAATGCTGATGCTACTGCTTGCTGCACATCGCTATCGGCATCATTGAGCTTGGCAATCAGGGGTGCAACTGCCTCCTTTTCACGTTCGTTACCTAGAATTCTGCATATTAGAGCCAATGCTTGTGTATCAGATGTTGGATTACTGATAAAAGATATTAACTGCTCCTTCTCTTTTATTGATGGTTGCCAAGGCTTTCTATTACGATGAAAATTAAAATTTAATAATCGCAGTACTCTAGCCGCAGCATGGGAAGTAGGGGGGCTGCCCGTAAGCATTTCTAGCAACGGATCTACTACTCCCGGTACAACATAAGAAAAGTGCTGAAGATTTCGGGAAATTAGAAGTATCTTCCTAAGTATTTGCTCAATGATAAAGGCTGCCTCTATAGATTCTTCTTGACTTAACTTAAGACGGGATACTTGTTCCACATAATATTTATTGATAATTTCCGGCTTGTTTGACATTGATTTTGTGGTAATCATTCCCAAAAGACCACCACAGCCACCGCGAACTTTTGCTTCTCTTCGTTGAAATTCCTGGAGAAGGAGGGAACACAGTCTCTCTGCCCACTGAGATTCAGCTAATTCTCTAGCAGCAGTATCTACACTAGTTTGCGAAAATGGTGCATTGCCGTCATACTCACCAATATTCCTAACAAACTCTTGCAATATTTTCATTGCCATTTGTTCACTTACATTAGGTTCATCAGCTAAACACAGAGCAGCCAGCACTGCACGGGGACGGGCTGTAGTCTGAGCATCTTCTTTTTCTTTTTCAAGTGGTTTGAGGATAGCTCCCAAAACATTGTCCACATCATCATCATTGCAGGACGCTACACAAAGACGCAGTGCCTCTCGCCAGTTTTCAGTTACCACTACTTCTTGTTGATTGGGAATGCTAACAGGATGATCAGATTGCACTTCATTAATTTTGGCAGCAAGTGGGGCTACATAGTCAGCAAGGTTGAGAGAGCGATTGCGGTTAGGGAAATGACCTTGCACAAGTGCCAATCCTGCCAAGTATTCTTGAAATGTGAGGTGACGAAATTCAAATACAGAAATGTCTTTGCCATTATGTGGAATAACACCCGCTTCTACTAAAATACCTGTGCGACGCTCCAACAAACTCAGAAATTCTTTAGGTGTGTGTTTTTTTACGTCATGAAGATTCGGATACTCTTCCCGAAACTTTTCAAATAATTCTATCACTTCATCTTTCCGAAGCTGCTGTACTCCTTTATCACACATGGCATAGGCAATATACTCTAATTGCGGTAATGCTTCATCATCATCTATAGGTTTGTCTACTTCAGAGCGCCAATTCAGTAGTACATCTACTGCTTGTGCATATAACTTATGTCGGCGAGTCGGCAGTTTACCAACTTTACGCTTAACCAACGCCATTGTAGTCAGCAGCATTGGATTCCCAGTGAGACGCTCAATGCGGTCAGCACTATGAATGTCTTTTATCAATTCTATTTTTGCCTTTTCTTTTCGCTCTGGTAATTCGGTAATATCACACCAGCGACTAGCAAAATCATCTTTATCTTCTTTTATCAGTTCGGCTACTATAACATGCTCAAACTGTCCTATGCGGTGGTTCATTTCCCGATAGCCAACAATACGGGAGGTAACGATTATGGGGGCTTGTTTGTATGCGTCACAAATTGTTTCAATCTGTTGGCAGAATTTAGCTCGTAAAAGAGAATCTGTGATCTCATCCAAGCCATCTATAAGTAACAGTGCTGTACCTTGTTGAAGTTTTTGTATTAAAATGCCACGCAGAGCAGTGCATTCAGGCTCGCTCATCTCGGCTTTACGCAAGGTGTAATGCAGAATATCGTCTAGTGAACCACTAAGGCTGTCATCTTTCAAATCTCGACAACGGATAATAATTGGTAGCCAATCCTCATCAGGAAGTGTAGATACATCAGGCAAATCTTTCCAGTCTGGATCTTGTTTGAGCCGCAGCAAGTAAGCTGTGGTAATCCAACGAATCATAGTAGTCTTTCCTGCCCCTGGATCTCCCAGCACGACTAATCGTCTAGCCTTAGCCAGTCGTTCTCCAACAGGAACCCGCTTACCTCTATCTTCTCTTTCGTCTTTTTCTAGACTACTCCAGCCTGCTCTCCTACGCTGCATCGCAATGCGGCGCTTTTCAATTGCCGCTAATTCTACTTCATCAACTTCAGCTTTGCAGACAATTTCTACTTGAACGCGGAGTGCTACGTAAAGCTGACGTAGTAACAGTTTCTGGGTGGCAATATGGCGATCGGACTCTGGTAAGTTAGCCAAGTCGATAATGTCGCAGGACTCCAAAGCCAGTTCTCGGTAACGTTGCTCTGCGTCATTTCCCCCCTTTACATAATTGTCAGCTGCTTGCAAAGGATAATATTTTTTCAGAGCAGCAATTAAATCTTGTATGGCTTGATTGGGATTTTTCCAAAATTCAGCAATCCGTTCACCAAAGCTGACTTTATCTATGTTGGCATCATCCTCCATCTGAACACAGAAGACTTTCAATCCAGAGTTTTCTCTGGCTGCATTGACAATTTTGTCTACCCATCTACTGCCCATTGCTCTGCAAGT
Source organism: Nostoc sp. (assembly GCF_036917935.1). Classification (GTDB taxonomy): domain Bacteria; phylum Cyanobacteriota; class Cyanobacteriia; order Cyanobacteriales; family Nostocaceae; genus Nostoc. Next base: position 123,891 of record NZ_JBALEL010000016.1, read on the forward strand.
TCCACACAGTATGACGGGACTGCTGTTACTCAAAGCTTTTGAGAATTCTTCGGTAAAAGATTCTCCCACCATAACCGTCCCACGATGAGCTACTTCATAGCCAGCTTCTCGAATGGGTTCTGCTAATTTTTCAGCAAACTCCTCTTCTCCTTTTGCATGGGCTATAATAACCTGCTGAAGTATTTCTTTCATTTGATAGCTTTTAGCAAATCAGATACACCTTTAGACCAGTCTTTAATTAAGTCAGCATACTTGATATCAGCCAAAATGGCAGGAGGTTTGCCTCCTGTCAGCAAAACGGGTAAAACTTTAACACCGTGTCCACTCAGTTGCTGCGCTAAAATCGACATCCATTCACGATTTACCCACAGCGACATATCAGATGAAGAGTAACACAATACTAAGTAACTTAGCCCTTCCAACCCTTCATTAATGCGCTCAACAATGGAATCACCAACATCGATTTTCCATTCAGCAAACCAAACTTGATGCCCAGCACTAGCTACTTCTGAAGCTAGTTTTTTAGCTGGCTCGGTATCAATTTGTCGATAGCTTATAAAAACATTAGCCATAACATAACAAGTTAATATTTAATCTATACTTGAATTTCAGTATACTTGGTTAATTTAAAAACTCATATCAAATAAAATGTTAAAATTTATAATTAAGCCTTTACTTTCACCTCAACCTTGACGTCAGGCAATTTGGTAAGTGGCTATTTGAATTACAAAATGTGTGATTGTACCCCAATTGCGTTACAAGTCCGATTACATCATATTGTCAAGCGATCGCACCCTCACATCCCCAAGTGTGTAGACTTACTATATACATACCCTAATACCAGGAAAGCGGCAAATGCTGTGTGATATTTGTGGAAGTGAAGGTGTCAAAATCCGTCAAATTACTAGAACTTACGGTAAGGGTAAAGACCTGCTAGTAATAGAAAACATTCCAGTGATAACTTGTACTCATTGCGGCGAAAGTTATTTAACTACTGAAACTCTTCACAAAATTGAACAAATCAAAACTAACCGTAAAAAATTAGCTGTTGAACGTCCTGTGGAAGTAGCTACTTTTGGATTATCAATAGTTCCCAAAATTAACTGTTGCTTCAGCTATTCTCTCACTAATAATTTATTGACTTCTACACAACAGACGAAGGGCAAGTGATTTCTAAGGAAGAGCAGGCTTTGTTGGTATAGTTTAATTAGGTGGGTGTTATGTCCACCTAATTTTTAGCGTTTCCAAGAGGAATATTAATGACCAGTCCATATTTTATCAATGAGAAAAATCTCTATGAACAAGACTTTTACTTGTGGACACAAACAATTGCCCAGCAGTTAAAAGAAAATAATTTTAATGAAATAGATATACCTAATCTAATTGAAGAAATTGAAAGCATGGGGAGAAGTGAAAAACGCGAGTTAAAAAATAGATTAATTGTGCTATTAATGCACTTGCTGAAATGGCAATATCAACCAGAAAAACGTAGTGAAAGTTGGCGTAGTACTATTTCTGAACAACGTATCTGTCTTGAAACATTATTAGAAGATAGTCCCAGTTTGCAACCTCTCCTTGTACAAGTATTTGACGATTGTTATCAAAAAGCTCGTCTCAAAGCATCTGATGAAACAGGGATTAAATTAAATTTCTTTCCTCAAGAATCTCCGTTGACATTAGAAGAAACCTTAAAAAATAGTTATTAATTTGGAGGAAAGAATGAATTTTTACACCGTTGTACTCCGAAAAGATTCTGGCTATTGGGTTGCTTTATGTTTAGAAAATGGTATTGTCGCGCAGGGAAATAGTCAAGAAGATGCAATTAAAAAACTGAAAGAAGCAATTGAATCCTTTGAAGTGGTTTATGAGTCTGAAAGTAATATTTATAAATCTACCGTTTCAATAGATGAATTACATGAATTTTTATTTGTTTAAGGTAAATACATAATATTAGATTTCACTGCATTAAAACCAAGCTAAAACTCAACTTATTTTAACTGATTCTTTCGAGCCATATTTTTAACGCTTGATTAATGATATGTTTAATGTCATCAACAATTATCTCATCGTTCGCTGATTTTTTAAAGATTAACTGTCCACCTTTAATATGAGTAATATTGTCTGGAACTAGTACAGTACGGCGGAAATAAGCAGACCATTAAATAGCCAAAACTTTGCCCTTATAAGTCCACTTAAAAGGTTTAGCCATTGTTTGATTAAA
>NZ_JBALEL010000017.1:0-205919 GCF_036917935.1 Nostoc sp.
GGGGAACTCTGGCAATGATACGCTCTCTACGGGATCTGGTGGCAAAGATACGATAGATGGGGGTAAGGGTAACGATTTGTTGTCCGTCGATTACACCAATGCTACAGGGGGGATTACTTCAACTTTTAATGCCATTACTAACACTGGCTCAATTACAGAAGGCACGAGTCGGGTTAGTTACAAGAATATCGAAAGATTAAATATCTCAGGTACAGCCTTCGATGACAGTATTGTGGGGAACTCTGGCAATGATACGCTCTCTACGGGATCTGGTGGCAAAGATACGATAGATGGGGGTAAGGGTAACGATTTGTTGTCCGTCGATTACAGGTATGCTACAGGGAAAATCACTTCAACTTTTAATGCCACTACTAAGACTGGCTCAATTACAGCAGGTACGAGTCGGGTTAGTTACAGCAATATCGAACAATTAAATATCTTAGGTACAACCTACAATGACAATATTGTGGGGACTTCTGGCAATGATACGCTCTCAGGGAGTTATGGCAATGATACCCTCTATGGGGGGGATGGTATTGATACCTTTGTTTTCAATGACTATCAAAACGTTGATAGCCTTTATGACTTCAACGCCACCAATGAAGTGATTCAGGTATTACGTAGTGATTATTATTCTAGTCTTGGTGGGTTATCACCAGGCACGCTCTTGGCTACTCAGTTTACCATCGGAACATCTGCAACTACTAGCGAACAGCGATTTATCTACAGCAGCGCTACAGGTGGACTGTTCTTTGACCAAGATGGTAGTGCATCTGGGTTTACTCAGGTGCAATTTGCACAATTATCTGCTGGATTGTCACTAACTAACAACAATTTTGTAGTTGTTTAATCGGTATTAGTACTTTACCATCACTAGGAGGTAGGGGTTGCGAGGTGCTATTTTTAGCATCTCGCAATTATTCTATGAGAGAGTGTAAAATCGTGGCGAATTGATGGTTAAATTTTAAACGCATAGGCGCTTCGCCTTCCCGCAGGGTAGGGACACACAGGTAAGCGCAGAGTAACGCAGAGAAGTCGCTTGTTTAGTATTGCAACTAAATAGTACTACTAATTTGCTGTCTTATCCACACACGAAATGCTTTCATTGTCGCATTTCTACCATTGGTTTTACTCAGCATCAAATATTGGGGAATCACTTGATGAATTGGGAGATTTCGGCTCTCACAATTATTTGATTGAGTTCAAGTAACATAGCAAATAAGTTTATTTTATGTGAGCAACGGTAACACCACTACCGCCATCTGCTTGTTCTGCTGGTTCGTAGTTGTTCACTCTGGGATGGTGTTGCAAAAAGGCGTGAACTCCTTGCCGCAGTTTACCAGTGCCGTACCCGTGAATAATCCAGAGTGGGCTTGTAGCTTCCGAGATGGCTTTATCTAAAATGTATTCGGCATCAGCCACACGTTTACCACGCAAATCGATGGTATTTTGAGAAGTCCGAATTTCTGGGACACTTTGCGGTGGTGGCGTTACTGCTGCTGGGGCTGGTTTGGCTTTGACGATTGGTTCGGGTTTTTGACCATCTAGAGATTCTACGTCTTCCAACTTCACAGTCATCTTCATTAGCCCAAACCGAACGCTTAACTCCCCATCTTCATCGGGGGCGGTGATCACATCTGCTGTCTGTCCCAGTTTGGGAACGCGGACACGATCGCCTATTTTGGGCATAAACCCAATTTTTGGTTTTGCTGGCGTTACTGGCTGATATTGCTGGCCAATTTGATTCAAAGCATTGGTGGCTTGCTGGGCCTCTTGGGCTGTAGGCGTACCTTTCTGCAAACGGCGGATTACTTGGGCAATTTCACCTTTTGCCTGAGCGATCGCTTGTTGGACTGCTATTTCCTGTGAAGCCCGCAAACTGCTTTCCCTCTCCTCCAAACTTGCGGCTTTTGCCGATACTTCTTTGTATAAACGTTCCGCTTGCTGCAACAAACTTTGGGCTTCGGCTGCTTTGGTTTCCTGGCGGCGGCGTTGCGCTTCTAAGCCAGCAATCACCTGGTTAACTTCATCTGTGGCCTCTCCCACTTGGGTTTTTGCCTCTTCTACCACTTCTGCTTTTAATCCCAAGCGGAGGGCAATGGTTAAAGCATTAGAACGTCCGGGGATGCCCCACAGTAGACGGTAAGTAGGCGACAGAGTACTTTCGTCAAATTCTACAGAGGCATTTTCAAACCGGTCGTCTTCGTATTTTAGGGCTTTTAGTTCGCCGAAGTGAGTGGTGGCAATAGTTAGCTGAGAGTGGTTGGCGAGATATTTCAACAAGGCGATCGCTAAGGCGCTACCTTCCACTGGATCGGTGCCTGCGCCAACTTCATCAAGTAATACGAGTGATTGGGGCATGAGACATGGGGCATTGGACTCTCCCTCATCTCCCTCTACTTCCCCACTGCCTAATGCTTCCAAAATCCGACTAATCCGGCGGATGTGTCCAGAGAATGTGGATAAACTCTGCTGCAAAGATTGTTCATCGCCAATATCTGCCAGTACTTTATCAAACCAAGGTATTTCTACTGGTTCGCGGGCGGGGACAAATAAACCCACTTTGGCCATTAATGCTGCTAACCCCAAGGTTTTTAAGGTTACAGTTTTACCGCCAGTATTTGGCCCGGTAATTGTTACTACCCGAATTTGCGGACTGATCAGCAAATTTACAGGAACTACTGGTTGTCCTTGTTCGTGCTGTTCTTGCCACACTAACAGGGGATGTCGTAAGTTCCGCAAGGTAATGATTTCCCTGTCTTCCCGCTGGATAAATCGCGGGGGATTCGCTCCTAGCCAGTAACTATATCGCGATCTAGCGGTTGCCAGATCCAAAGTAGTAGCGATCGCTAACAACCTCTCCAAATCTGGTTTGACTGCGGCTACAAGTTCGGTCAAAACGCGGCGAACCGTTTCTTCTTCGGCTTGCTCTCTTCTGATTATCTGCCGCAGCTGGTTGCCCAAGGGCACTACTGAATTCGGTTCCACATAGAGCGTGGCACCGCTGGTAGAGGTATCGTGGACTATACCGGGGATGGCATCTTTTTGGGGTGCTTTTACAGGGATAACAAAGCGATCGCTCCGTTGCGTAATTAGCTGTTCTTGAACTGCGCCAGATTTTGCTTGTAAGATATTTTGCAGCTTTTGAGTAATCTGAGTGCGTAATCGCCGCAAGTCTGTGCGAATTTCTCCCAGTTTTTGACTCGCGCGGTCAGTTACCTGGGCCCGTTCATCAATACAGCGGTGAATTTCCTGCTCTAGTTCTGGATAAGTCCGCAAATCGGCAACCAACTCAGTCAGTATCGGCAAATCTTCCTGATTGTCAATGACACGGCGCAAATTTCTGACACCAGCGAGGGTAGTGGCGATCGCTAACAGTTCATCCCCTGTCAAAATTCCACTGCGTTCTGCCCGTTCTAGGGAATCGCCAATATCTTGAATCCCTTCAAATGACAGTCCCGTAGTCAGGCGAGTTTCCAGTTGGTAAACTTCTTTGGTTTGCTCTAACAACTGTTCGCTTTGGATCTGAGAATCGGGTATTTTCAGATGACGCGCGGCTGTCGCCCCCAGCTTAGTTGCCGCAAAGGTGGCGAGGTGGTGGCAAAGGCGATGCCATTCTAATAATTCTAAGGTTTCAGATTGGATCAAGGTTTCAACATCTAATCTGAAATTATCGTAACAATTCTAGCTCCTAGATGGGTAAACATTAAAGGAGAAAATTTTGCTTCGGTCAATAGTCAATCCATTTTGGATTTTAGTCTGAATACCTGCGCCGACACCTTAAGCCGACGCACCCTCCGCATCTTGGAACAGACTTTCAGATATAAAAGTTCATGTTGAAGATGAGTTAGTCGAAAGTGTTCGGTGCGACTTGTTTAGTGTAGGGCTAGATCACAAAATGAAAATGTACTCTCAACGACTCTGTTTAGAACCACTAGAAACGTATCATGCCGAACTGCTTTTTGATGGATTACAGAGTGCCAGTATATACGACTTTATCGAAGATGTGCCGCCACAAAGTGTTGAATCGCTATCGAAAACAACACATAAACTAATTAAGTGGCGGCTATTTCTTGTGCCAAAACGTAAGGTTGGACAATGAGAGTATTAAATCGCTTACTGCGATCACCGTTCCATTCTCCCACCTGTACTATCGTGGGTTTGGCAATCAATTGTTTATCAATCCACTGTTCCACTGATGGTATATTATCACTGGCGATCGCTACTCCAACATCCACCAAGTCTAGCTCAAGCGTCACCAAAATTACTGCATCTCTTTGTACATGAGGAATTAACCATTCCCACTCTGCCTCATCCAAAATTTCTGTTAATTCCGCTCTTAAATCCGACATTACTTCCCAATGTTTATTTTTGACATCCTCCCCACCCTACTCCGTAGAGGGTGGGGATTCCAAAGATCGCTCTCTGGGTTTTCTCTTTCCACGAGTTGATTTGCTTGTTCGCGCTTCGCGTCTCCCCTTGGGAGAAGGAGTTTCCCCATTCAAGTATTGATCAGTCTCTCCAGAGACGTTGGTTCCGACGTGACCCGCCGTACTTAATCCTTTTTCTAATATGTTACGCGCCGCGTTCCAGTCACGGTCTTGGGTATGTCCACAATCAGGACAGGAATGGGTTCTAGTACTAAGAGATTTCTTCACAATTTGCCCACAATTAGAGCAATTTTGCGAAGTGTAGTGAGGTGGCACAGCAACTGTCACCACACCAAAAACCTTGCCAAAATACTCAATCCATTCACGGAACAAAGACCACGACGCATCACTAATTGACTTGGCGAGGTGTCTATTCCTCACCATGTTTCGTACCATCAAATCTTCATACGCCACGAGGTCGTTAGACCTCACCACGCACCTTGCTGTCTTAACAGCAAAGTCTTGACGTTGGCGACTTACTTTGAGGTGTTTACGCGCAAGTTTATTTCTAAACTTAATTCTGTTTTGAGAACCCTTTTTAGTCTTAGACATCCGGCGTTGCAAACGTCTCAAAGACTTTTCACTTTTGCGAAGATGTCTTGGATTGGCGACGGTTTCACCGTTACTATCGGTGTAGAAGTGGTTCAAGCCAACATCAATACCAATAGTTTTACCAGTTGGTTCTCGCTTCTCAATTCGTTCATGGTCAATGCAAAACTGGCAATAATAGCCATCTGCACGACGCACAACACGAATACGCTTAAACTGCTTCAATTGATAAAAATGTAGGTCACGAGTTCCCCACAGCTTAAAAGTTCCTGCCTTAAATCCATCCGAAAAAGTGATATACCTGCGGTCATCATCAAGTCGCCACCCACAGGTTTTGTATTCTACAGAACCGTGAGTCTGGTACTTTTTAAACTTTGGGAATCCCTTTTTCCCTGGTTTACCTTTTTTGCAGTTATCAAAAAATCGAGCAATGGCAGACCATGCCCTTTCAGCACTAGCTTGCCTTGCCATTGAATTAAGCTTGGCAGCATAGGGTAAATCAGGATTAGCAGCAAGTACAGCGCAATATGCGCTCAACTCGTATTTACCAATACCCTTATTGTCCATCCAGTATCGAACGCAACTGTTCCGAACAAAACGAGCAGTACGGATAGCTTCATCCAGCCTTCCGTACTGCTCGTTCGTTCCTTCCAGTTTTGCTTCAAATACTAGCATCTTTACGCTTAACTAAATAGACTAATCATAACACAGAAATTGTTAAAATCTCCACTGTTCCTTCACTTGTTTTGCTCCGCAAAACCATGCTTCTCTGCCAGAGGCTTGTCTGCGACACGCTCCGCGAACGCCAACAAAAACGTGGAGATTTTAACCCACCTTTCATCCCCTCCCTCAACGAAGTAGGGAGGGGATGAAAGGTGGCTCATGGTAAATGGCTATTTTTACATTATTCACTAGTTCCGAGTTCCTGACAAATGACAAATCACAAATGACTAAACTTCAGATTTCATTTCATCAATTTCAAATAAAGACACAATTACTCCAGCGATGGGAATAGATATAAAAACACCTAACAACCCTGCTACTCTAGCCCCTACTAGCAAAGCAAAAAATATTACTACAGGATTAAGATTCAACGCACCTTGCATAATTCGGGGCGCAATCAAGTTATCTTGTATCTGCTGAAGGATAATACAAGCTATCAATACTTTTAATGCTAACCAAACACCTTGAGATAAGACAAATAGAGTAACTGTGCTTACTCCTAATGTCGCTCCTATACCAGGAATTATATCAACAATTCCGACTATTATTGACAATATCAAAGCAAAAGGTACTTTGATTATTTAATCGCTCCCAAAAATTCTTGGCTTCAAAGCCGCTCATAATAATTCGTAATTCGTAATTCGTAATTCCTAGTTCGTAATTAAGACGTAAATAAAAGCTAGTTGTGTAGGGTGAGAAAGTTTCCCACCCTACAAGATGGATAATTTATTTGTTGGAAGTCCGTTAGTTGATTGCTAGAGTGAATTGACTTTAAGATTAGAGAAATCTAATAGCGATCGCTACCTCCCTAAAGCATATATCTGAGCTTACCTAAATCATCGTCCTAAATCATGCATTTCGTTAATTACCGTGGCACACTTTTGTGTCAACGCCTCCAATTCCTCTTTATTGGTGGAACTGGGAGCATCAAGCAAGTTACCAATTCTGACTGTGATGGGAACTGTGCGAGGTAAGGACGAGCCTTTTTGTAAAATCTTCTCAGTACCCCACACACTTACCGGCAATATTGGGGCTTTTGCTTTTGCCGCCAGTAGCAATGCGCCTCTTTTGGGGTCTGTAATTCGACCATCTGGGGTGCGAGTACCTTGCAAGAAAACACCGACAGCCCAACCGTTATTGAGATATTCTAGAGCGGAACGGATGGCATTGCGATCGGCATTTCCCCGACTCACCGGGTAAGCACCATACAATTTAATCGCTTGCGCCAAAATGGGGATATTAAATAACTCTTCCTTAGCCATGTACGCCACTGGACGACGTACACAATTAGAGACAATCGGCGGGTCAAAGTAACTAGCGTGATTACTCACAACCAGTAGCGGCCCTGATTGGGGGACATTTTCCGTACCATAAATCTGGCCCCGAAAGTAAGCGTGAAGCATGGGGCTGACGACTGACCATTTAAAGGCGTGGTAAAGTGCCAGACTGATCAACGGTTCGCGGTTTGTGTCCACAGAAGATAATGCAAATCAAACTGAACTTAGCATAAGCGATCGCAACACCCAGATCAAACGCAAAAAAGCTATAGATATGAATTACTTCACCCATCTGGGAACACTAAATCTAGAAATCTTTAGAATTTAGCAGTATGTTTCTCACTACAGTCAGTATTCCTGGATACAAGGTTAGCGAAAAACTCTACAACGGTTCTCGAACTCTGGTTTATCGCGGTTATCGAGAAACTGACTCATTACCTGTAGTGATTAAATTGCTGAAAAATCCTTATCCGAGTTTCAGCGAACTCTTATCGTTTCGTAATCAGTACACCATTACCAAAAATCTCAACTCACCTCTAATCATCCAAACTTACAGTCTAATAACATACCAAAATGGCTATGCGTTAGTGATGGAAGACTTTGGGGGGATTTCTCTTAAAGAATGGTTAGAGACGCGATTAATCGCGTCTGTAGCGAGTGGGGCGTGGGGAGTGCGGAAAAGCCTAGAATCTTTGATGGAGTTTTTAGAAATAGCGATCGCACTGTGTAATACCTTAGATATACTCTACCGCGATCGGATTATTCATAAAGACATCAAACCCGCGAATATTCTGATTAATCCCGAAACCAAACAAGTTAAATTAATTGACTTTAGTATTGCATCTCTACTACCACGGGAAACCCAAACACTAATCAATCCCAATGTCTTAGAAGGGACACTAGCTTATATTTCCCCAGAACAAACAGGCAGAATGAATCGGGGAATTGATTACCGTACTGACTTTTATTCTTTAGGTGTGACATTCTACGAATTACTGACTGGGGAATTACCGTTTAAGTCAAACGACCCGATGGAGTTAGTACATTCTCATATTGCGAAACTTCCACCCTTAGTACATAAAATTAACCCACAAATCCCGTCTGTACTCTCGGAGATTGTCAACAAATTGATGGCGAAAAATGCTGAAGACCGCTATCAGAGTGTCTTGGGATTGAAGCTTGATTTAGAAAATTGTTTACATCAGCTACAAGAAACTGGTATAGTTAAGGGTTTTGAGATTGCGAAACGGGATGTGTGCGATCGCTTCATTATACCCGACAAACTCTATGGACGAGAAACCGAAGTTCAAACCTTACTTGAAGCATTTGAAAGAGTGAGCCTTGGTGCAACAGAAATGATGCTGGTAGCAGGTTTTTCGGGTATTGGTAAAACGGCGGTTGTCAACGAAGTTCATAAACCGATTGTGCAGCAACGTGGCTATTTTATCAAAGGGAAATACGACCAATTTCAGCGCAATATTCCCTTTTCGGCATTTGTGCAAGCTTTCCGGGATTTAATGGGACAACTTTTAACAGAAAGTGATGCTCAAATCCAGCAATGGAAAAGCAATATATTAGAGGCTGTGGGGGAAAATGGACAAGTAATTATTGAAGTCATCCCCGAATTATCTAGAATTATTGGTATGCAACCAGCATTACCAGAATTATCAGGAACTGCCGCACAAAATCGATTTAATTCAATATTTCAGAAATTTATTAGCGTTTTTACAACTAAAAAACATCCCTTAGTGATGTTTTTGGATGATTTACAGTGGGCTGATTCGGCTTCTTTGAAACTCGTTAAATTATTGATGGGTGAGGATAGCAGATATTTATTATTAATTGGTGCTTACCGGGATAATGAAGTGTCTCCAATACATCCTTTGATGATGACTTTGGAGGATATGCATAAAGTGGGTGCAGTTATTAATAGTATTACATTGCAAGTTCTTAGTGAAAATACTTTAAATCGACTGGTTGCAGATACTTTAAATTGCATACACGAGCTAGCGACACCTTTGACCCAGTTAATTTATCAAAAAACTCAAGGAAACCCATTTTTTAGTACACAATTCCTCAAGGCTTTGTATGAAGATAATTTGATTGTATTCAACTCTTATCTAGGATGCTGGCAGTGCGATATTACCCTAGTTAAACAAGCTGCATTGACTGATGATGTGGTAGAATTTATGGCGCAACAGTTACAAAAGCTGCCTTTTTCAACCCAAGGGATTTTAAAGTTAGCGGCATGTATTGGCAATCAATTTAATTTGATGACCTTAGCAGCTGTTTCTCAACAGTCAGAGAATGAAACTGCTGCCGCACTTTGGAAAGCTTTGCAGGAAGCTTTGGTTTTACCACAAAGTGAAATTTATAAGTTTTACATTCCCGATAAAGAAGTAATTTACCAACAAGAAATGTCCCATGTTGTTAATTACAAATTCTCCCATGACCGCATTCAGCAAGCTGCTTATTCATTAATTCTTGATGAAGATAAACAAGCAACTCATTTACAGATTGGACGTTTATTATTATCCAATACTTCCGATGGCGAACAAACAGATAAAATATTTGATATCGCCAATCAATTGAATATGGGAATTTCCCTGATCGCCGATGATGTCGAGAAAATTAAAGTTGCCCAAATCAATCTCAATGCTGCTCAGAAAGCGAGAAGGGCAACGGCATATTCTGCGGCTTTTAGTTATGCAGAAAAAGGGATGACTTTGTTAGATGATAATAGTTGGCAACGGCAATATAATATTACTCTTGGTTTGCATGATATTGCCGCAGATACAGCATTTCTGACGGGTAGGTTTGCAGAAATTACTCCATTGATGCAGGTAGTAAAACTTAATTCCCAAACAGTAGTAGATAACCTTGCTGTTTATGAGGCTCAAATTCAAGCTTATAGTGCCCAGAAGAATTATCAAAAGTCGATTGATACGGGTTTAGAATTTCTCCAATTGTTAGGGATTAAATTACCATCCCAGCCAAGTAAATTACAAGTGTTGGCAGAATTAATCAAAACTAAGGTTTTATTGCGTGGTAATTCCTTAGAAAAGCTGTTGCAATTACCTGTGATGACAAATCCAGAAACTATTGTCGTACTGCGAATTAGCAATTTAATTTCCTATCCAGCATATTTCTGTTCGCAGCCATTAATGGCACTATTGGCATTTCTGGGTGTCCAAAAATCCCTTCAACAGGGTAATTCTATCTGGTCATCTAGTTTTTATACAATCTATAGCATTATTTTATCAAATTTGCAGGAATTAGAAGCAAGTTATCAAATGGGGCAATTTTCCCTGAAGTTACTAAATAAATTACCAAACCTCTACATTGAAGGAAAAATAAAAGTAAGCATAGCAATCTTCAGCCAAATTTGGCAACAACCACTCAGCAATAGCTTACACTTGATTCAAGAAGGCAAACAGGCAGCCTTGAATTGTGGAGATTTTGCTTTCGTAGGTACGGGATACTTCAGTGAAATTAATGTAGGTTTCTTCTTAGGAAAGCCACTCACTGAGTTGTTAGCAATCTCTGAACTCTACCATCAAGCATTGACAACGGAAATACCCGATGAAGTGAGTCTACAAGAAATTATTATACTGCGGCAGGTAATGCTAAATCTGACGGAGGCATCTCCCCAACCCCATATATTAGTTGGCACAGAGTGCGATGAAACACAGCTAATTCCCCACTTTCAAGCCAGTAATGATGCTGTCTTTCTTTCTATTATTTATTGCTTCAAAGTACTTATTGCATACTTATTTAGTAATATCCCAGTAGCACTTGATGCAGCAGATGCTTCCCTTCCCTACGAACATGAATTAATTAGCGCCAATGGTATTATATCTGTTTGGTTTTATGATACCTTAACGCGATTGGCTGCTTATCCTAACTCCTCACCTCAACGAAAAAAGCAGCTACTCAAACGAGTTACCAAAATTCAGCACAACCTAGAACGACGGGCAAAATTAGTTCCTACCGACATTAAACACAAATGCGATTTAATTAGAGCAGAACGCGATCGCATTCTCGGCAATAAATTTCAAGCACAAGAATATTATGATCTGGCAATAGCCGGGGCAAAACAAAACCGCTATATTCAAGAAGAAGCTTTAGCAAACGAACTCGCGGCTAAATTTTACCTCGAATGCGGTAAAGAAAAAATCGCTCAGGTGTATATGCAAGAAGCATACTACTGTTATGCCCGTTGGGGAGCAAAAGCCAAAGTTACCGACTTAGAAAAACGCTATCCCCAACTACTCGAATTTCTCCTGAAACAACAAAAACTTAATCTCAATCTCAACCCCTTAGAAACTATTGCCTTTGGTGGGACTTTCCCATCTACTTACACGAATACCATTGGCAGCACCAATATTTCCGACGTTTTAGATTTTACCTCTGCTCTGAAAGCCGCTCAAGCTATTTCCAGTTCTCTGGAATTAGATACACTCATCGCCAGTCTCACCCGGATTATCTTAGAAAACTCTGGCGCGATCAAAGCTGTACTGCTGCTTCCCCAAGAAAATATTTGGCAAGTACGAGTAATTACTTTTATTGATCATGAGGAAATACAAACGAGCCTCAGTCCACAATCATTAGACAATTGTCAAGATATTCCTGTAAAAATTATCCATTACGTCAAAAATACCCAACAAACAGTGGTTATAGACAATTGCAAAACAGATATTCCTGGTTTAATTGGGGAATATATGTTGTCACATCAACCCCAAAGTGTATTTTGTACTCCGATTATTAATCAAGGGCATTTGGTGGGGATTCTCTACCTAGAGAATCAAATGATTCAAGGGGTATTTAACAGCGATCGCCTCAGTATAATTAACTTACTTTCTTCCCAAGCAGCAGTATCCCTAGAAAATGCTGGACTTTATCAACAAGCCGGACAAGCACTACAAGACTTACAACAAGCACAGCTGCAAATTGTCCAAAGTGAGAAAATGTCTGCATTGGGTAACTTAGTTGCTGGGGTAGCCCATGAAATGAATAATCCTTTGGGCTTTATTTCTGCCAGCCTCCAACAAGCTAAACCCAGCTTTGCGGATATTGTTGAACACTTGAAACTCTATCAAGAAAGTCTACCAAATCCAGGCGATGAAATCAAAGACCATGCCGAAAAAATTGACTTAGATTATAGCTTAGAAGATTTACCCAAGATTATTGATTCAATGGTGATGGCGTGCGATCGCCTGGAAAATATCAGCACTAGTTTAAGAACTTTTTCCCGCGCTGATAAAGATTATAAAGTATCGTTTAATATCCATGAAGGTATCGATAGCACGATTTTAATTCTCAAACATCGCCTGAAAGCAAATGAACAACGTCCCGCAATTGAAGTTGTCACAAATTACGGTAATTTCCCTCAAGTAGAATGTTTCCCTGGTCAATTAAATCAGGTATTTATGAATCTGATAGCTAATGCTATTGATGCATTAGATGAATCTAATCATGGACGCAGTTTCCAGGAAATTAAAGCCAATCCTAACTGTATTACAATTACAACCTCAGCAGCAGATAATTTAGTTAAAATTGCGATCGCTGATAACGGTAAGGGGATGAATGAAGAAGTGAAAGAAAAGATTTTTGACCACTTATTTACTACAAAAGGCGTGGGTAAAGGGACGGGATTAGGATTAGCGATCGCTCGTCAAATCGTCGAAGAAACCCACAGTGGCAAATTGAGTTTAAACTCTGTTTTAGATAAGGGTACAGAATTTGTAATTGAAATGAAGTTATAGCGGTTCCCATTCAGATGCGGTACAACATTATATTGCCTGGTGTAGGGGCACGGCAGTGCCAACTTAAGCCCAAACCCCTTTAAAACCTCGTTTCCAGCCAGAGGCTGGAAATGCGCCTCCTGGCGGCTCTGCCGCCAGCAAGGGAGGCGGAGCCTCTAGAACGGCATTCCCAGTCTCCGACTGGGAACGAGATAAGGAGATAATCTCTAAAAGCTAGTTATAGACTGGCTTTTAGCTTAAGTTGACACCTATGGGCAGTGCCGTGCCCTTACGGGTGTACCTCACGCTTGTCGGGAAACGCTATATAAAAAAATTAAACAGGTAAATCAGCAGCACTCTGGATGTTCTGTAATATTAAATCAGGGCTACTACGTTTAATCAAGCCAGTTAACACTTTACCAGGGCCAATTTCCATTACTCGCTCGATACCATTAGCTGGTAATTGCAGAGAAATTTCTCGCCATCTTACAGAACCAGTCATTTGTTTGTTCAGGCGTTGCTTTAAAATCTCGGCATCAATAGACGGAATTGGTTCGACATTAGACAGCACTGGCACAATCGCGGGTTGAAATTCCACAGATTCTAAAATGTCTTGGAATTGGGCAGCCGCTGGTGCTATTAAATGTGAATGAAATGCTCCAGAAACTTTTAGGGGAATCGCACGCTTTGCTTTAACTTGAGTCATCACCGCTTGTACAGCTTCAGTCGTGCCTGAAATTACCACCTGAGCCGAACTATTATCATTTGCTATTACCACATCAGGCGTTTGGGAAATGACTTTTTCTAACTGTTCGCGGTCAAAGTTCATCAAAGCTGCCATCATACCACCGACGGCACTATCCATGAGTTCTGCACGACGCTTCACCAGATATAAACCAGCCGACCACTCAAAGACACCCGCTATATAAAGGGCAGTATATTCTCCCAAACTGTGGCCAGCAACTAAATCTGGCTGGTGTCCTCGTTCCCGAAGCAGATCAGCAAGAATGCTTTCAACCACATAAAGACTTGGCTGGGTATACAGCGTCTGTGATAACTTCTCTTCTTGAGTTTGACAAATTTCAGTTACAGACCAGCCCAAAATATCCTCAGCTTTGGCAAGCTTGTCTTTAGCAGATGGTATATCTAATAAGTCCATTCCCATTCCCAGCGCTTGAGAACCTTGTCCGGGAAACACCCATGCAGTTTTTGTCATTGGTCATTAGTCAGTGGTCATTGGTCATTTGTCATTGGTCATTGGTCATTTGTCATTAGTGAATAACAAAGGACAAAGGACTAATGACAAAGGACAAAATATTTATCTTCCCCATTTAAAAATTGCCGCGCCCCAGGTAAGACCGGCACCAAAGCCGGATGTAGCAACTATGTCATTGGGTTTAATTTTACCTTGCCGTACTGCTTCATCTAAAGCTAAGGGGATGGAAGCAGCAGAGGTGTTGCCATACTGGGCGAGATTACTGATAACTTTATGTTCTGGGATATTTAGGCGTTGGGCAACGGCATGAATAATCCGTTGATTGGCTTGATGCAACAGTAGCCAATCTATTTGATCAACGCTGAGATTGGCTTGAAACAAGGCTTTATCTATGATTTCTGGCACTTTTTGGACAGCAAAGCGGTAGACCTCTTTGCCGTTCATCGTAATGGGTTGGTAAGTGCCTTTGGTGATATTTACACCTGGGAGTATTTCTTGAGAAGCGCCTGCATAAGCAAGCTTAAGGTAATGGTTTTGAGTGCCATCACTTTTAAGTGCAAATCCCAATAAGCGATCGCTTTTGGCAGCCTGCAATACTACTGCTCCTGCACCATCACCGAACAATACACAAGTCCGCCGATCTTCCCAATCTACCCAGCGAGAGAGGATATCTGCCCCGATCAACAGTACATTTTTATAGACACCAGTTCTAATGTATTGGGCTGCTGTAACCAGACCAAACACAAAGCCGGAGCAGGCAGCGGTCAAATCAAAAGCTACTGCGTTGGTGGCTCCCAATAGAGCCTGTACTTGACAAGCACTACCAAACAAATCATCAGGGGTGGAAGTCGCTAGTAGAATCAGGTCTAGGTCTTCTGGTTTAATTCCCGAAGCTGCGATCGCCTGGCTGCTGGCGGCAGTAGCGAGTACACTCAAGGACTCAGATGGGAGTGCTAATCGCCGTTGACGAATTCCCGTTCTTGTGGTAATCCATTCGTCTGATGTTTCAACTAGTTCACTCAATGTCTGGTTATGTAGGGAAGTTGCTGGTACTGCCGAGCCGCTTCCGGTAATTGCTACGCCTAAGTTTTGCACTCCTAATCTCCCAAGCTATCAGCTTTTTGTCCTTTGTCTTTTGTCAGTTGTCCTACCCTGCGGGTACTCCTTCGGAGAACTCGGAGAGTCGCCAAAGGCGGGTCTATGTCAGTTGTCCTACCCTGCGGGTACTCCTTCGGAGAACTCGGAGAGTCGCCAAAGGCGCGTCTATGTTCAGTTGTCCAAAGTCCAATTACAAATGACCAATGATCAATGACTAATGACTAATGACTAATGACTAATGACTAACCGCTCTCGCGCTCTAGGATATATTGGGACTGAATTCGTTGTATCACCTGGTTGTCAACAGCTTCTTTTGCCATGCGAATTGCGTTAAAAATTGAAGGAGCCTGAGAGCTACCGTGGCCGATAAAACAGACTCCTGCCACGCCTAGCAGCAAGGCACCACCATGTTCTGCGTGATCCATCCGCTGCTTAATCCGCTTCAGGTTTGGTTTTAAGAGTGCTGAACCGATTTGACCATGCAATCCTTGGGGTAATTCTTCCCGCAGAATTTGCAAAATCACTTCTCCGACGGCTTCGGCAAATTTTAATAATACATTGCCCACAAAGCCATCGCAGACAATCACATCAAAGCGACCGGAAAGCACATCACGCCCTTCAGCATTGCCAATAAAATTAATTTGAGAATTTTCGCGTAGCAGTTGGTGGGCGCGGACGGCTGCATCATTGCCTTTAGAGTCTTCTTCACCGATATTCAGCAAACCCACCTTCGGTTCAGTTGTACCCAAGACATACTGACTATAAGCCGATCCCATAACGCCAAACTGTTCTAAAAACTTGGGACGGCAATCTACATTTGCGCCAACATCAAGTACTAGCACTGGCTTACCAGCAATAATCGTGGGGAAAACTGTCCCGATGGCTGGGCGGTCAATTCCGGGTAATCGTCCTAAGCGGAGCAAAGCTGATGCCATTGCTGCCCCAGAGTGGCCGGCAGAAAATACGGCATCTGCTTTTTGCTGCTTGACCAAATCCATAGCCACATTGATAGAAGCCTTGCGTTTGCGTCTAACTGCATTTAAAGGCTCCTCATCCATAGCGATCGCTTCCTCAGCAGTAACGATCTCTACCTGCCCTAAACTTGTTTTTGATGGCAAGGCAGCTTCTATTTGTTGGGGATCACCAACCAACAATACATCTACACCCAATTCTTCCCGTGCTCGCAATGCGCCAGCAACGATTTCACCGGGTGCGTGATCCCCTCCCATTGCGTCAATTGCGATCCGTACGCGAGTCGATCCCATTACTCACAGCTTCTAGAAACCTTACAAATTTTACCAGATGGCTTTGCCGAAAAAGCTTAACTTTCTCACCGCCAAATTATTTCTGTTACTATTGCAACAATTTTTGCTGGCAAGCTCAAGATAGCACGAATTGTTGGTCATTGGGCATTGGGCATGGGGCATTGAGATTAGGGGGGAGGTGACAGGTGAGAGGTGATAGGGAATAATCTGTACCCTATAACCTGTAACCTATTCCCTTCTTCACTCCCTACTCCCCACTTCCTAGCACCCAATCAACTAGCGTCCGAACGCCGTAGCCAGTTGCCCCGGCGCCGTTGTAGCCATTTTCTTTATCTGTCCACACTGGGCCAGCAATATCTATGTGCGCCCAAGGGGTTTCTTTGACGAATTGTTTGAGGAAAAGGGCAGCGGTAATTGCACCACCTGGACGCGGGCCGGTATTTTTCATGTCCGCTATACCAGACTTTAAGCCTTCAAAATATTTTTCTTCCATTGGCATCCGCCAAATCTTTTCTCCTGAAGTTTCCGCAGCTTTTTCGATCTGGGAGGCTACAGCATCATCGGGAGTGTACAAACCAGCAATATCGTCACCCAAGGCGATGACGTTGGCACCAGTTAGGGTAGCTAAATCGACGATCGCATCTAAGCCCAGTTTGTCGGCATACACCAAAGCATCTGCGAGGGTCAAACGTCCTTCAGCGTCGGTGTTGTTCACTTCGATTGTTTTGCCGTTTGATGCTGTGAGAATGTCTCCAGGGTGCATGGCGTGACCGCTAATCATGTTTTCAGCTGCCGCCGAAATAAAGTGAACTTCAACATCTGGCTTGAGTTGAGCAATTGCTTTTGCAGCGCCCAAGGTGGCCGCTGCACCGCCCATGTCCATCTTCATGGTTTCGATGCCGCTACCAGCACCTTTAATGTTGAGTCCGCCGGAATCGAAGGTTACACCTTTACCAATAATTGCTAATTTCTTTTTGGGTGTACCTTCTGGCTTGTAAGTTAGATGAATGAATTTCGGTGGCAAATCGGAAGCTTGTGCTACTCCCAAAAAAGCACCCATACCCAGCTTTTCACAGTCTTCTCGTTCCAGAATTTCTACTTGTAAACCGTACTCCTTGGCGATCGCAACAGCAGTTTCCGCTAAAGTAATTGGTGTTACTGCGTTAGCTGGCGCTGCTACTAACTGCCGTGCCAAATTTACCCCGGAAACGATTTGATTGGCGCGGGTGATGGCGGCTTCTTGTCCACCAAAACCTAGTAAATCTACGGTTTCTATTTGTGAACCTTTCTCTTCTGGTGGTTCTGATTTAAAGCGAATATCTTGGTAAAGCGCCAATTCCACACCTTCTGCGATCGCTTGGGCACTTGCCGCTGGATCGTTGTTCCATAATGGAAAACTAAAACCCAGAATTTTGCTTTTTTGCTTTTTTCCTACCCTAGCTACAGCAGCAGCAGCGCGGCGCAGAGTATCTGGTTTTAGTGTTTCTGGTTTTCCTAAACCTACCAAAATCAATTTCCGCACTGGGCTACCAGCATTCACACGGGTAAAAATAGTGCTATTGGCTTTACCTTTAAATTCTTCTTCAGCAATCAGTTCTTTTAAGACTCCAGAAAACTTTTGATCTAAAGTTGCCACTTCTCCAGTTAACTCTATTGCATCTTCAAATAATCCAATTGCCAAACTATCGCCCGCCCACTCTAGCAAAGGCTGATCACTAGGTTGAATTTTCATTTTGGGATTTTGTGTAAATATTCCTTCTTGTACCAGTATTGCTCAAAATTCTTGTTTCAGTATAAGAGGATGAATGAACAAGTCCTGTTGTTGGTAGCAAAAAGTTTTAGATCCCCCTAAATCCCCCGATAAATTGGGGGACTTTAAGAAGTTTTCCCCCCTTTTGAAGGAGGGCTAGGGGGGATCAAGATGTGCTGAAAATCACAGCTAACCACTTTTAAAACAACCTCTAAGGGGAGTGGGGAGTGAGGGAGATAGGGGAGATGAGGAAGCAGGGGCCAGTAGCTATAATTTAGTGCTGAGAGTGTCAATCGATATACTTTTGAAAATGGATGAAATTTTAACCATAATAAATTAGTGGAATGGCAAGTTGAGTTTCATGATGATTTCGAGTCTGAGTTCGATGCTCTACCTCAAGAAGTAAAAAATGAGTTGCTTGCTACGGCTCAGGTTTTAGAAAAGTTTGGCCCACAAGCAAAACGTCCTCATGTTGATACACTCAAAGGTCAGAGTACGTAAACATGAAAGAGCTAAGATTCTCAGCTTTTGGTGGTGTTTGGCGTGTGGCGTTTGCTTTTGATCCATTGAGACAAGCCATTTTATTGGTTGCAGGTGACAAATCCGGTGTTAGAGGTTGTTTGAAAAGTCTTTGGCTGTGATTTTAGGCACTTCTTGATCCCCCCTAACCCCCCTTAAAAAGGGGGGAACCGGAATCAAAGTCCCCCAATTTATCGGGGGATTTAGGGGGATCTAAAACTTTTGATACCGATAAGAGGACTTTTCAAACATCCTCTTAGCCAAAAACTTTTTTATAAACACTTAATTCCAAAGGCTGATACACGGTACAAGAGTTATCTTCAAAAACTAAAAGAGCAAGAGTAAGAAGAATGGGTAAAAACCTAAGAGAAAAAATTAACGAGCAGTTAATAGAAAGCCAAATTAAAATTCAAAGCCGCGCTCAAGAATTAATAGCTCAGGAATTAAATAGACAAAAACTTAGAGTAGAGAAACAACAACTTAAATTTAGAGTTAGAAAGCGAAAAGGTTTGAAACAAAGAGAGGTACTTATATTTGGAAAAATTAATAACAGAACATTAGTTTAGTAAAACACTACAAAAGCCTGCCAAACTCCAACGACTTGGCAAGCTTTAAACTTATTAACAATGTTTAGCCTCATTCAATCTTTTGAATCAGCTTAGAAGGGTTAGTTCTGTCTTTGATACTCATAAACTCCGCTCAGAACTCCACTTGTTACCTCCTCTGACTAATGCCCCATGCCCAATTGCATTTGTGTCAATGTCAAATTTGCTGGCGATCGCTTCTATTATTTCTTGCTCAACTGGTGTAGTCTGATTGTCAAGCTGGGCAATTTTGTCACACTGAGCCAACAAGGGTATGGCAAAATCACGATTCAATTGATTGAGCAATACATCTAAAGGCTGGGGCGATTTGATATTTTGGGCGATGGCATCCAATGAGTTCGGACTGAGGTTTAGAGCTTGTAATTCTGGCAAAATTTCTTTCCAAGTCTTTTCTGGATGACTAGCAAGGATCATGTGGACTAAGATTTGATCCATGAGAGCTTCTTGAGCGATCGCACTTTCTAGATACTTTTCACTTTCGGCTTTTAATGTTGCTAATGTCTGTGGCGATGCGAGGGAAGTAGATTCATCCAGCTTGGCTTCGTAAAATCGACAAGCAGCATATCCCAATGAATAGATCATCGTCGCATTTGAACTAGCTCCAATCACCGCACCCGCCAAGGGCACATTTCGCAGCAAGCCTAACCCCGCAGCTTTCAACAAACGCCCTCCACCCAAAGCCAAGCCAAAAATTGCCAAAATTTCACCTTTACGGGCAGGATCTTTTAAATCTAGCCCGTAGACAGATGCAATTTGATAAAGCATTTCTGACTGCAATTTTGTCGTGGCTGTTAAATCAATTGCCAACAATGCCACTGCTATTCCTGGCAAAATACTAGTGGCTAGTCCAACTGTGGCTGCTTGAGTTGCTTTTTCCACCATGATTCGGTGAGCAATCTGGTTGGGTGATTCATTTGGATACTGTTTCTTAAGCTTGTTTACCGCCGCTTCTGCTTTTTCCAAATCAACCAGGTTGGTATCACTAATGAGCCAATTGAGATTTAAGACTCCAGATAGTTTTCTAATCAGCCAATTTTCGCTGAGACGATTCACAACCTGACCGCTGGTTTGAGTTGTTTGCTCAATTAACTTGTGTGTTTCTTTCGCTGTCGCTTCTCCCACCCCTAATGCTGTGTCTAAAACTGCTTGGCCAGTCTGAGCAACAGTTTTAACCAAAGACTCTAATATAGACGGTTCATTTTCTACTGATGATTGAGCCTGTATTTTTACTTCTGAACTTTCTCTGGGTGAATTAACTAATTTATTCACCTGTATTTCTTGGGGTTTGTCTGCCATTGCTTGACACCATCTTGTAAAGCCTATCTCTTTAAACTTGTAGCGAAAGCGTGAGTGGCTTGACATCTCCCTACAAGTACAAGTTGTCAGAGCAAATAAAAATTATTCTGGGTCTTAACTGTAGACGTGCCAAGGGTGACTGAGGTTCTGATTTTACAACTGATAACCTAATGTCAACAACACTTTACCTTCTAAAATAGTGAGTATTTCTGGAGTCAGAACGCCCAGTTTTCTTTGCAATCTGGTTTTGTCAATTACCCGCAATTGGTGGCAAAGAGCAACTGAATCTCGTTCTAATCTACCTTCACCACTTGGAATTAATAAACAGGTTGGCAAAGACACACGACGTAAATTTGTTGTTAAGGGAATGGTGATCACAGTGGTGAAAAATTCGGCGACGATATCATCTTGAAAGATCATAACTGGTCTTGTGCCTGCTTGTTCAGAATCCTTGGTAGGGTCTAAATTGGCTAACTATACTTCACCTCGTTGAACCCTCATTTCAAATCTTCTTGTGTAAGAAGTTCTGCATATTCATCTAATCCTGCTTCAGCCAGTTGACGATCTTCCTGGGCAAATTCACTGTAAAGAGCAGCTATTTGATTTTTATCTATTTGCCAGCTAACATTTCTGCTGCGGAATTTGAGGAAGGCAATAAAATCACTAACTTGTTTGAGTTGTTCTTCATTCAATTTGTCTAATTCATGGCTGAGGAACTCTTTGAGAGCAACCATTTGAGAGTCTCCAAAAATAATGTGGTTAAGGTTTTTGAGGACGTAAGCATTATTTGAAGGTGAGGAGATATTAGATGTCCTTTACCCTATCTTCTCACCTAACAAGGCAAAAGTTAAAATATTGCGATCCCTGTACCCGTATCAGCTTGACTTTCTAAAAATTCGTTATCCTTAAGAATTTCATAGAGATTAGTATCTTGTTCTAGCAAGCAAGCGTGTCCACAATTGGGCAACACTACAATCTTGTTATTTGGTAAGAGGTTCGCTATCCGGTTAACTTCAGTTACAGAAGGCAAAAGGCGATCGCTAGCACCAGCAATCAACAAAACTGGTTGAGTTAAGCGACTTAACTGTTCCTCATCAACATGAAACTCTCGCAGTAAAGACAACCGCCAAAGAACCGTTTCTACCGGGACAGAACGCATAGTTTTCAGCAGATCGTGGCGATCGCTCTGAGAAATACGTGACAAAGATGCTAAAAACGGCAATAACCCCAGTGCGCCAACATCATACAATTCTGATGGCACTAAGTAAGTTAGTTGGGATGCCCAACTTAACCAAGGGCGAAGATGAAAGGATGAAGCTGGGTTAATTAGAATGATTCGCTTAAATAAATCGGGTGCTTGGATTGCCACTTTCATTGCCAAGCAACCACCAAAGGATTCGCCACACAGGTAAACTGGCCTCTGAGAGCTTTTTTCTAATTCGGCGTCGATCAAGTCCAATACACTCTTAGTTAGCACATCCCAAGTGTTAAGGTCTTTCCGGGGGAGTGCTAAACACCGGACATCAAAGCCAGCTTCTAATCCAGCGGTTTGCGATCGCAATAGTTGACCAGTTCCATCCATTCCTGGCAAATATACTAATAGCGGATACTTTGGCTGTACTCGTTTAGGAGTCAGGAAACAAGGGTTTAACTCAACTTCTGTGATAGTCATTGGTCATTGGTCAATGGTATAAAACTTTTGGACTGCTGATTGTTGCTTATAAAAGCTTCGGTGCTTTTGATTCTAATAGCAACCTTGACGCAGTAAATTGCTAATTTCGCCGTGACAGTGTTCCGTCAGTTCAGCCACAACAGTTCTGGCCTGTTTGCCATGATATTTTTTATGATGTTGGGGCGTAATCCAATAAGGACGACCGATTAACACCGCAACCCGACGAT
The DNA here is from genome assembly GCF_036917935.1 of Nostoc sp. GTDB lineage: Bacteria > Cyanobacteriota > Cyanobacteriia > Cyanobacteriales > Nostocaceae > Nostoc. Next base: position 22,372 of record NZ_JBALEL010000017.1, read on the forward strand.
AAATCACCAAAGGATGCCACCCACTTTGATTAAATAAAGGTTCTGAAGGGTCAAATACACTCAAAAGCCTTAAAGGAAAGCCATTCGTGTTTACTTCTTCCAAGGAGGCGATCGCGATCGGCAAAATAGCTAAATCCTGCACATTCGCTCGCAATGCTAAATGGGCAAATCCCCGCTGGAACTCACCCACCTGGTTTGGTTGAGTAAATTTCACCATTGGTTCAGTCCCTTCTGGAAATACTCCCACCATCTGCTTGGACTGCAATAGCACCTGCGACTGGGAAAAAAAGCTTTGCTGGCGGTTTTGAGTTTCCTCTAACGGGAAACACCCCAATTGACCGGTGACAATCTCCCGCATTATTGGAACTTGTCCCATATAGTGATGGCAAGCAAAGCGAATCGGACTCGATAACGCCGCCATTAAAATCAGTGCATCCATAAAGCTGCGGTGATTGCTGACTACCAACACGCTGGCATTCTGAGGAATCCGATCCTCATAATAGCGAAGCATTTGTGTTGAGAGTGCCGCCACCAAAGCGCGAGAAATCTCTAGGGGGCTATTTCGACTCATACCTAATCAATATATTTTCCGGTAAATATGGCGGTTTATCTGAATTTCATTTTTACATTTCTTTACTATTGCCATGACCGTCTTAAGATAGAAATATCTAATCTCCAAAAGTAACTAGATTTTCCGCGTTCTCAATTATGTATTCTTGATCACAAGAATATCTAATAGAAACTATTCAAAAAAATTATGATTAGTTAATTTCCATTTTTTTAGGTAAAAATGAGTTTAATTGATGCATATTACCAAACAATTCTTGACCTGATAAATTTGCTAGGATGAAGATGTTATTGGAAAAAATCGGAATAATATTGTATAATTGCGTGGTTTTGCCAACAAAAGCTAAGATGTAAAACGTTTTAATAAGTTAATTTTTATTTTGCATGAATGTGAAGAAAACAGAAAAGACATTTGCCCTGACCACACCCCTATATTATGTAAACGATATCCCTCATATAGGCAGTGCTTATACTACGATCGCCGCAGATGTAGTCGCGCGATTTCAGAGGCTACTGGGGGATAACGTATTACTAATTACAGGTACAGATGAACATGGGCAAAAAATTCAGCGATCGGCAGAAAGTTTAGGCAAAGCACCACAAGAGTTTTGTGATGAGATTGTCCCTAGTTTCGTGAGTTTATGGCAATTATTAGACATTCAATACGACCGCTTTAGTCGGACTACTGCACCTCGTCATGAAGCGATCGTCAAAGAATTCTTTGAGCGAGTCTGGGAATCTGGTGATATTTATCAGGGACAACAACAAGGCTGGTATTGCGTATCCTGCGAGGAATTCAAAGAAGAACGGGATCTGCTAGAAGGACACCGTTGTCCAATTCATACTAACAAAGAAGTGGAGTGGCGAGACGAGCAAAACTATTTTTTCCGCTTATCCAAATATCAAACTAAGCTGACAGAATTTTATCAATCTAAACCGGATTTTATTCAACCAGAAAGTCGGCGTAATGAAGTTCTCAGCTTTGTAAATCAAGGGCTGCAAGACTTTTCAATTTCGCGGGTGAATCTAGATTGGGGATTTCCGGTACCAGTTGATCCCAAGCACACTCTTTACGTCTGGTTTGATGCGCTGCTAGGTTATGTCACAGCATTACTAGAACCAGATGCAGAACCGACTTTAGCAAATGCTTTAGAAACATGGTGGCCGATCAACCTCCACCTAATTGGTAAGGATATTCTGCGCTTCCATGCAGTTTATTGGCCAGCAATGCTGTTGTCAGCTAGCTTACCCTTGCCAGAGAGAGTATTTGGGCATGGCTTTTTGACCAAAGATGGGCAGAAGATGGGCAAAAGTCTGGGTAACACCCTTGATCCTGTGGCGTTAGTTCAGCGCTATGGTAGTGATGCCGTTCGTTATTACTTCCTTAAGGAAATCGAATTTGGCAAGGATGGAGATTTTAATGAAGTTAGGTTCATTAATGTTCTGAATGCAGATTTGGCAAATGATTTAGGTAATTTGCTCAATCGCACCTTGAGCATGGTGAAAAAGTACTGCGCCCAGAATAATGTCCCATCAATCGGCAATGAAGCGATTCCTGACGAAAATCCTTTGAAAGCAATTGGTTTACGTCTAGGGCAACAGGTAAAACAATCATACCAAGAGCTAGCCTTCAGTCAAGCCTGCGTGGCCATACTTTCACTGGCGCAAGCCAGTAATAAGTTTATTGATGAACAAGCTCCTTGGTTGTTATATAAACAGGGACAGCAAGAGTCGGTGGAAAAGGTTCTCTACGCAGTTCTAGAATCAGTTAGACTAGCAGCTTATCTGCTTTCCCCAATTATTCCGAACATCAGTAGCGATATTTATCAGCAGCTGGGCTTCGGAATAAACTTTAACGAGCAAATACAAAGTTCACTTACCGCTCCTTTTACCATCCATGCTACATGGGGAATACTATCTAGTAAACAACCTTTGGGTAGACACCAACCGGTTTTTCAGCGAATAGAATCCCCGAAAAACGATTAGTCCTTATCAAACTCTGATTTTGTTCAATTTTTTATTTTCTCACAAAATTTATCGTGGCTCAATTTAAATTAGCCCCGGAACATTATCATAAGCCGCTGTGACTAGCATCTAAAAGTTGGTAATTTGTATCAAAAATAACAGGGATAAAAATTGAGGTATCACAACAATGTTGAATAATTTGGAAACCGATTCAATCTTTACGCCAGAACAGGTTTTGGAGAATCGAGGTAGGGTCGCCATATTTATTGATGGCTCAAATTTATTTTATGCTGCACTGCAACTAGGGATTGAAATCGACTACACCAAGCTATTATGTCGATTAACAGGAGGTTCTAGATTACTGCGTTCTTTTTTCTACACTGGTGTAGACCGCACAAACGAGAAGCAACAGGGGTTTCTGCTGTGGATGCGTCGCAATGGCTATCGAGTCATTGCTAAGGATTTAGTCCAGCTGCCAGATGGCTCTAAAAAAGCTAACCTGGATGTAGAGATAGCGGTAGACATGATGGCGCTAGTAGATTCTTATGATACCGCAGTTTTAGTCAGCGGTGATGGGGATTTGGCTTATGCGGTAAATTCAGTCAGCTATCGTGGCGTGCGGGTAGAAGTAGTGAGCTTGCGTTCAATGACCAGCGACAGCTTAATTAATGTAAGCGATCGCTATATTGATTTAGAAGCTATCAAAGAAGATATTCAAAAAACCCCTCGCCAAAGCTATCCATACCGGCCGTTATCTGGTATAGGTTTTTTGGAAGACCCAAGAACTAGTGATGGACACCTAGAAATCCAAGAATAATGGCGCATCAATTTCATAAAAGAGGGAGATGGGGAAAGAGAAAAATTCAAAATTTCTCCTCCACTTCCTCCTTTCTTGTTTTACCTTTAACCTTTTTATTGGTATTTGGTTTAGTTGCCTGTGGGGGCAAATCCCCCCCAGCTTCCCAACAAAATACTCCGGCTTCATCTTCTGCTCAAGATAGCAACTTGACTTTCTTTGATGTCACCCTAGAACAAGCAGATGAAGTGGGAAGACCAATTTGGAAAGTCAGGGCTAAAACCGCAAAATACACCAAAGAAAAACAAATTGGTCAGGCTGAAAGTCCTTATGGTGAACTATACCAAGATGGCAAAGTTGTTTACCAAATCAAGGCAGATGTAGCAGATATCGAACAAGATGGGAAGCAGTTGTTTCTTAAAGGTAAGATATTTGCCACAGACCCTAGTAATGGAATTGTGTTGCAAGGTAATGAATTAGAATGGCGTCCCAAAGAAGATTTGTTGATTGTCCGCAACCAGATTAATGGTACTCATAAACAACTACAAGCAGTGGCGCAGGAAGCGCGAGTTAAAACCCGCGAACAGCGCATGGAATTTTCTGGAGGGGTAGTAGCCAATTCGACTGATCCCCAGATGCAAGTGAGAACTGAACATTTAATCTGGAATATTAAAGAAGAAAAACTAATTGGCGATCGCCCCATACAAATTGACCGTTACAAAGATAATAAAATTAGCGATCGCGGCAAGGGAAATTCTGCTGAAGTCAACTTAAAAACAAAAATTGCCACTGTCCAGCAAAATGCCCAACTAGAATTACTAGACCCACCATTGCAAATAGCTAGTAATTCCATGACCTGGAACATGAACACAGAAACTGTCACCACAAACTCGCCCACACGAATCTTCCAGCGTGCCGAAAATGTCACAGTGACAGCCAATCAAGGTGAAATGAAAATACCGCAAAAAACCGTTTATTTAAAAGGTAACGTCAACGCCGTTGGTCAGCGTCGCCAGTCTCTGAGATCCAATACATTAACTTGGTATTTAGACAATAAGTTAGTTGAAGCTCAGGGAAATGTGGTTTATCGGCAAGTTGACCCACCATTGAATTTTGCGGGTGAAACAGCCGTTGGTAATCTGCAAACAGAAAATATTGTTGTCAAGGGTGGCAGTTCTAGCGGTAGGGTAGTAACGGAGATTATTCCCCAAGAAAGAGCCAATCGTTAGTAGTAAAGTGAAGGTGAATGGAACCCACCTTCACCCATAAATTTCGGGTTGGTCGAGTACTAGACTAGGATCTTAGTAATACAAGTCTTTTGATAGCCCATGAATGGATCAAACCGATTAGGTAAGGAATCCTTGCCAACATCCCAGCAAGCAGAACATTCCCACTATCACGATACAGACCACGAGCATACAGATCGTACTCATGGAACTGGAGAGTTGGCTCATCCTCACATCCATAGCGAAGAGTCTTTACGGCGAATTGTCAATCGATTATCGCGTATAGAAGGACATGTTCGTGGTATTAAGGCAATGGTGCAGCAAAGTACCCCTTGTCCTGATGTTCTACTGCAAATTGCCGCAGTGCGGGGCGCATTGGATCGGGTAGCGCGAATTGTTTTGGATGAACATTTAACTGAGTGTATTGGTAGAGCCGCACAAGAGGGTAATATTGACGTTGAAATTAAGCAGTTAAAAGCTGCTTTAGATCGATTTTTACCTTAAATTAAAAAAAATAATCTAGAGTGCATTCGCAAAATTAGTGATGCACTAGCAGTGATACATCAAAATTCAATAGTGCATCGTCACATTCACTCCAGCAACATCATATTGCAAACTGGTAGACAACCTATTTTTATAGACTTTCCCTCGTTACCTCCTAGAAAAAGTGAATGAGGGAAAAGCTTATTCTATTAGATAATATGCTATGCAACGACGATGGTTTTTAGCTAGGCTATGATTCTAAAAAATTATCAATTTCATTATTCTTTAATTGGCACTCTAGATAAACCACTAATTCTTTTTTTGCATGGCTTCATGGGTAACATTGATGAATTTGATGAAGCCATTAAATTACTATTTAACAAATTTTCCTATTTAACACTTGACCTCCCCGGACATGGCAAAACTCAAGTTTTGGGTGAGGACGAATACTATACAATGGCAAACACTGCTCAAGCAATAATCAACTTACTAGATGAGTTAAAAATTGCCAAATGCTTTTTAGTTGGTTATTCAATGGGTGGAAGATTGGCTTTATACCTAGCTGTGCATTTTCCAGAACGTTTTCATAAAGTTGTGCTAGAGTCAGCTTCCCCAGGTTTGCCAACAGCAGCAGAACGATTAGAACGGATTAAACTTGATACACAAATAGGTAGAAAATTCACAAGAATTATTGAAAAAAGTGATTTTGCCGCTTTTCTATCAAATTGGTACAATCAAAAAATTTTTGGTGATATAAAAAATCATTCAGAATACGATCGCATGGTAGAAAGTCGCTTGCAGAACAATCCACAGGAATTAGATAAATCACTGCGCTTTATGGGTACTGGATGCCAACCTTCTTTATGGGAAAAGCTACAATGTAATGCAATTCCCATGCTTTTACTAGTTGGTGAATCTGATAAAAAGTTTATATCTATTAATACAGAAATGGCTAAAATATGTGAATTTGTCCAGATAAAAGTAATTAGTAATGCTGGACATAATATCCACTTTGAAAATCCCTTGACATTTGTGGAAAATATCAAAAGTTTTTTGTCCGCAGCAAGTTAAAAATTAGGATAATCTCACTATTTCTTTACTGCCTTGCTAGAAGGAGTTGGCGATGGTGTCAAATTCGGGGCTGTTGGTTGTTTAGCTGCGGTTAATTCTTCTTGCAACATTTTTTGATAAACCTTGGGCAAAGAGTTACTAACAGAATTAGTTTCTATGCCATATCCTAGACTTGTCCAGGTGGGAGAGAGTCGCAGCAAAACATCATTTAACTTTCCCTGACGCAACTGTTGAGAAATATCAGTTCCCCAAACTTTAGAATCATTTAACCAACGGTAAACTACTACATCTTGATATTCTGCTTCAAAACTATAAGCAGTCCAAAACATCATCTGCATCGGCTTTGGGTGATAACGAGGGGCTAAACGATACCAAGTAATGTTGATAATTTGATATCTGCCAGCAGCAGTAGAACAATTACCTGTGTTAGGGCCCGTGATAATTGTGACGCATATCTCAGGATGTCGGCTGAGGTCGTTGACTTGCTGTCCACCGTATAACAGCGAATAGGGACGGTTTCCACTAGCCTCACTCGCCGAGATGGTTCGCATTAAAGCGCGGATATAGGGGTCGCCCTCTTTCATCACCAAAGGCGGCTGTTTATTTTCAAAGATGGGATCGGAAGGCGATCGCAAGTCTCCAATATACCATTGCAACAAATATACAAAGCCGAGAAGCGCGGCTATTGGGCCAATAAGTTTTTCAACACCTTTGAATTCAAAGCCTTTCAGAGTCTGACTCCTTCAAATTCACTCTTTTTGCTAACAAAAATCATCGACGAACTTATTCCAGTAAGGTTCACACCTGATTGTTAGTTATTATTCCCAATTTGCTCATTTTTTGAGGAATTAGCAAAAAAGAGTATAAATACAGGAGTTTGCAAGTAACTGAGGTACAAAATGCCGGACTGACGCATCAGATATAAAGAGTTTCTACCTCCTGCCTCAAAACCCGTAGCTTTCTACTTCATGCAAAAGAAAACTACTGTAAGTATAGCAAGCGAGATACTCGCAAAAATACCGCCTAAGTATAAACTCAATAGCTTGTAGCAGCATCTGCTCTCAGTAATAATTGCTTCCTTACTCAAGTCGGGCGATAAGTCGATACAGCCTCTTTGCAAAGGTTTCGATTTAAGTTGACACCGATACACATCTGTGATGTCCGACAAAAGGTCTGTATTACGACCGATTGAGAACTGCAATCAGGGAGATCGGGTAATTAATGAGTCTTTTCCTCTAGCCCTGCATTAGCTTCGTATCTTAAAATACCAGGAATTTCCTGAAGACACTGTAGATAACAAATGTTACTCTGGCCTAGTTGAAAACCAAGAGGCAGATAGCCTTTACCAGTATTGAATCTGCTTTGTGTTTTTACACAATAGTCATAGTCATGGGCACAATATTCAAGTAGCTTGAAATATGAAAATCACTCGTATTCACCACCAGTTTGAAAAACTATGGTTAACCGTTTTGCTTCCATGAGTACTGCCCTCACACTTAAGGTAGTTGGAATAATCTGCATTTTGTCCTTTTTCGTTGACTTTTTGATTCTATTGTTACCCTTTCAACCTACTGATCGGGTATGGCAAATCAACTTAGCAACAGCACTCGTTGATCGAGGAATTGTTCCCTTAGTAGGTTTAGGGCTTCTGTTTGCTGCCTATTGGATTGATAATGCTGATGCCGCAAGCGATCGTCCCCAAGGTGTCGATTTAAGATTTCCCGCCCTGATCATCTCAAGTATTTTAGGGTTGATGTTCTTGCTGATTTTTCCCCTGCACCTGAATAACGTCAATCAAGCCAAGGCTCAAGCACTCAACCGCATCACCCAAGAAGCAGATCAGGCAGAAAATCAACTGAACACTCGGTTATCGCAATTGCAAGCACAAATAGCTACTGAGCAAGGAAAAGCGCAACTAGAGCAGCTGCGAAACCAAACCAAAGCTCAGTTTAGTGAAATCCTCAAAGATGACCAAAAATATAAGCAAGCACTTGAAAGCCCTCAAATTCCCCCAAATATCAAAGAGTTACTGAAGAAGGCTAAAACAGATCCCCAAGCACTTGACAAAGCTATCGAACAACAAACAGATATTCAGACGCTGAAAAATCAACAACTGAGCCAACTTCGCCAGCGCCGAGACGAAGCAGAGCAACAAGCTAAAGATACTGCTTGGAAGTCGGGACTGCGGATTGGTATTAGCAGTTTGCTATTGTCCATTGGTTACATTATCATCGGCTGGACAGGCTTAAGAGGTAGAGGTGCTGTACAAGGTGGTAAACCTAGAGCTGCCGCACGCTAATCCACTATTGGCATGGCAGTAGGAAGTATCCAAAAATTCTTGACGGCTGATACTGCCATGCGCCTAATAGCTAATAACAATAACAAAGCAATTATCACTGCGTAAAATCGCTATAAAACTTGAGTAATGTTCTCAATTTACATACTGACATATAACGAAGAACTAGATATTGCTGCTTGTATCGAATCGGCGATGCTATCAGATGACATCATTGTTGTGGATTCATGCAGTAGCGATCGCACTGTGGAAATCGCCAGTCGCTATCCCATCCGCGTCGTCCAACACGCTTTTGAAAGCCACGGACGCCAACGCACCTGGATGTTAGAGTCTATACCCCCGAAGCACGAATGGGTTTACATTCTCGAAGCTGACGAGCGTATGACACCAGAACTGTTTGCCGAATGTGAAAAGGCAAATCAGAATCCAGACTACATCGGCTACTACGTGGCTGAACGCGTCATGTTCATGAATCGTTGGATTCGCTACAGCACACAGTATCCCCGTTACCAAATGCGACTCTTCCGCCACGGTAAAGTGTGGTTTACAGACTACGGTCATACTGAGCGGGAAGTTTGTGAGGGTGCAACTAGCTTTTTAAAAGAAACATACCCACACTACACTTGTAGCAAAGGTTTGAGCCGCTGGATTGACAAGCACAACCGTTATTCTACGGATGAAGCTCAAGAAACATTGTATCAGCTAGAACAGGGAAAGGTTAACTGGCAAGATTTATTCTTTGGTAAATCGGAAGTCGAAAGACGGCGTGCCCTGAAAGATTTCTCTTTGCGTTTGCCCGCCAGACCGTTGCTACGGTTTGTATATATGTATTTTATCTTAGGCGGATGTTTAGATGGACGCGCCGGAGTCGCTTGGTGTACATTGCAGTCATTCTACGAATATCTGATTTTGCTCAAAGTCTGGGAAATGAAGTATCTACCAAAACCTAATTTAGATGCAACAGCAATTTTGGTACAAAATAGTACACAACAGGTGCAGTGCGAGGGTTCTGAAACTACACATGTTGATGCGGCGTGAAGGGGGCTGGAGATTAGAAGAATTCCCAGTAAAATCAGCGATCGCAAAATCATAATGTAGCACAGCTGGGCTACACAGATCCCTGACTTCGTAAAAGTTGTCAGGGATCTTGTTTTTGCTGATTCAAGACTAGATCAAAGGGACTTCCAAATAAAATATATCCCAAATTTTCTAGTGGGATGGGTGTCCCCATCTGTTCTATATTCATGGCGGGCAGGATACCCACCCCACAAGATGGATAATTTATTTCTTGTAAATCCCTAATAAATTAATATTTTTAACAGAACATTTTCATAAAAGCCGCCCCTGCTCAAAAGTGAGTGACTGACCAGATAAAATAATTTATTAGTTTACCCAGTAGTACTTTCACAATCATCAGCAGCTTTTGATTGAGCGCGGTAGATTAGTAATACCTAAGAACTTGCAACAATCATTTACAAGTCTTACAAAGAAAAGTAACATCCTCTGAGAATAACCAGTCGCCATCGGATTGGTTAATCTCTATGTGTATGCTTATAGGAAAATAGCTGATTTCCAGCAGCAAGTACGTGTTTTTGCGCTAGCAGGCAACTTGCTAGCGTTTTAGGCAGTTGCTGGCGGCAGAAACTGCCAAAGTTAAAGGCTTCGGAATTTGACGAATCTGCTGGTATGGATACGAATAACAAAAGTTCCTCTAGCTTAAAACAGGAGAATCGGGGCTTGGTAATCGATCGCCTAAAACAGGACTTAAAAAACGACCTGATTGCTGGTTTGTTGGTAATAATTCCCCTAGCAACCACTATCTGGCTGACAATTACCATTGCTACTTGGGTAATCAACTTCCTCACCCAAATTCCCAAACAACTGAATCCCTTTGATGGGTTAAACCCAGCTTTAGTAAATATACTTAATTTATTAGTAGGATTAGCAGTACCCCTACTAAGTATTTTGCTAATGGGCTTGATGGCTCGAAATATTGCTGGGCGGTGGTTATTAGATTTTGGTGAGCGATTATTACAGGCAATTCCTTTAGCAGGACAGGTATACAAAACTCTCAAACAGCTTTTAGAAACAATACTAAAAGATTCTAATGGCAAGTTTCGCCGTGTAATTTTGGTAGAGTATCCCCGCCGAGGAATTTGGGCGATCGCTTTTGTTACTGGTGCAATCAGCAGTGACATCCAAGCCCAGATGTCTCGCCCCGTGCTAAGTGTTTTTATCCCCACCACCCCAAATCCGACTACCGGATGGTACGCAGTCGTTCCTGAAGACGAGGTGGTGAACCTCTCCATGTCGATTGAAGACGCCTTTAAAATAGTTGTATCAGGTGGCATTGTCGCCCCCAATACGCCTTTGGGTTTCCCCCAAGAGTCCACACTGGAAGTGAAATACGACGAAATCAAGCAGCAGGTTATTCCCGTTGAAGAAACTTAAAATCAATCTGGCATAGTCACAAGTAAATGCGTAATGTTGTTGTTTAACTGTGCCAAAATTGATCTGCTTGTAAGTTTGTCTTGCTTAGTTAATCAGTTCTCGCAGAATCACCCCTCAGTTTTATGCAACCTCGTAAACCCCAGCAAATTGCTCGTGAATTGGCGCTTTTGAGCCTTAGCCAATTGCCAGTCAACCCAAAGAAATTAGATAAATTGGAAGACGATCAACTAGTATCCAAGTTGGTGCTAGGAGCAGTACGCACTCTGACCTCAGAAGTACAAGATACCCTCGATAATGCCGCAGGTGAACTGCAACGCAGTAACGATCGCCTCTTAAGTAGCCAAACTCGGGCCGCCGACCTGAATACTGCCAGAACAATGCTTCAAGAAGCGATCGTCTGCACCCAGACAGCAATCAATCAGTTGGGTACAGCAGTTGATTTCCCAGTATTGATTCAGTTAGCTAATCAGGACAAGGGAGTTCGGAATTACGCTAAAGAGCTTGTGATTACCGTCAACGAAAATCGACACATTATAGATGAACTCATTTCTAGTGCCTTAGTAGATTGGCAAGTAACTCGCCTCGCCCAAATTGACCGCGATATCTTGCAAATCGCTGTGGCAGAAATGAAGTTCTTAGGAGTTCCAGACAGTATCGCCATCAACGAAGCTGTGGAGCTAGCCAAACGCTACAGTGGAGAGGATGGTCATCGGTTTATTAACGGTGTTTTGCGGCGAGTCACTGAGCAGAGAAAAACAGCATAGTACCGTTGCGTAATTCATCTACTGCCGTGGAGAAAAATCTGTAGCCGCTTCTGCGGCTTCCTTTGAGCGGAGCGTCTCATAGAGAAGGAAAGGTGCTAGGCTCTCTCCCTTTGGGAGAAGGGGAGACGCTGCGTGAACGGAGGAAACCTTATGTTGTACCGATTCTCCTGAAACTAGCGTTGAAAGGTGAGGATAACCCGGAAGTTTTCACCCCAAGAAAAAGTGCAAAGTTAAATTAAACTCATAACTTATAACTTATAAACTCATATAACCAATACTGCTGCAATGGTTTTTAATTGGTTCCGTCGTCAATATAACGATTCCTCTAACACTCCCTCTGATCAGAAACAGGAAGAAACTTCTCCTGCACAAGAACCCCAACCAGAGCCAGGCGAAACCTCAACACCAACTGCTGAAACTGCACCAGACACAACGGCAGACTTATTGGCATTTGCTAAAGCTGCCTACAAAAATATTCAGCAAAAACAACAAATCGAGGTAGTAGAAACCTTACCTGATTCAGCAGATGCCCCAGCACTATCAGCACAACCTGAAACCGCAGAAACGGCAATTGCGGAAATCACTGAACCAGAAGCAACTGAGGAACCTGTTAGTACAACCGTAGAAACTACACAGCCAGAAGTTATCCAAGCTGCTAGTGAGGAAGAAATTACAGAAGATTCTTCAGTGGGAGGAATTGCTGAACAGCCAGATGTCAAAAGCCCAGAACTCACGGCAAGTGAAGTTGAACCAACACCCACCGAACCACTAGCGACGCCAGAGGCAACACAGCCAACAGCACCAGCCACCTTATCGTTCTTAGAACGGGCAAAGGCAGAACGGCAAGCAAAGCTAGAACAACTAATAGCCACCGCTATTGAAGTTTCAGAACCGGAGGTAGCACAGCCAGTAGCTACAACCTCAGAAATAGGAGAAGAAATTCCCGGATTGGTATTTGATGATGGGTTTGTCTGGTCGGCAAAAGTTCTAGCAGCTCAAGGTAGAAGTGCAGAAGACGTTTCTATTGAAGAAATTACCTGGCTGAAAAAACTCCGGCAAGGGTTAGACAAAACTCGCCGTGGTATTCTCAATCAACTAAAGGCGATCGTTGGTCAAGGGCCGCTTAATCTTGCTGCTGTGACGGAAATTGAGTCATTGCTTTTGCAAGCTGATGTGGGTGTAGAGGCGACAGACTTTATTATTAATGCTCTACAGAAAAAACTTCGAGAAGAAGTCACCGCACCTGAAGAAGCGATCGCTTATCTGAAAAAAATCCTCCGGGATATGCTGGATGCACCGAGCAAAACATCCCACAAAACTACCTTTACCCCAGAAAAAGAAACCTTAAATATTTGGTTAATCACTGGGGTAAATGGTGCCGGTAAAACCACCACCATCGGCAAAATTGCTCACCTGGGACAAAAATCTGGCTATAAATGCTTGATTGGGGCAGCAGACACCTTCCGCGCCGCCGCTGTGGAACAAGTCAAGGTTTGGGGTAGTAGAAGTGGTGTAGAAGTAATTGCCAATCCGGGAAAGAATACAGATCCGGCAGCAGTTGTATTTGATGCGATCGCCGCCGCCCAAGCGCGTCAAACAGAATTACTTCTAGTAGATACAGCTGGGCGACTGCAAAACAAGAAAAATTTAATGGACGAACTCGGTAAAATCCGGCGAATTATCGACAAAAAAGCCCCAAATGCCAAAGTAGAATCTCTTTTGGTTCTAGATGCCACTTTAGGACAAAATGGACTGCGGCAAGCCGAAGTTTTCTCCCAAGCTGCCCAACTGAGTGGCGTTGTCTTAACCAAGCTAGATGGCACGGCTAAAGGGGGTGTTGCCCTTGCCGTTGTGCAGCAGCTAGGTTTACCCATTCGCTTTATTGGTGCTGGCGAAGGAATTGAAGACCTGCGCCCCTTTTCGAGCTATGAGTTTGTCGAAGCTCTCTTGAGTGGCTAGTTGAAAAATTTGGAGTTAAAAATTTTTCTTAACAAATTTACGACTTACTCATACTCTATGATTATTCTCTGCAAGAAGTTGCGCGTTGTCGTCAGCCTCTCATAGAGAAGGCGGTTCGATAAATTAAGCTTTTTAGCCATTTTCGCGTAAGTCCTAAAACTGATAAATTTAGGGATGACTGATCTGGTATTATCACTTGGACTAACTAGAAACAGCTCAAGTCCTAAAATCATGAGTTTGTCACAATAAATGGCTGACTTTTGCTAAAATTTCAAGCTAATGCCTTTTTTAACGCCCTGAATGGGCTTTTTAAATGTAGCAGCACGGGCATTTAGTTGCGACATTTAAAAGGCTCTAGACTCGCATCTTGCAGCAATTTCAAGGGGAATCGAGACGCTCACCCCACAAATACAACTATTGTGGGATGGACAGCTTTCTGAGCGGTGAGCAGTGCGTTGGGGAACCTGCACGGGTGAGTCCAGCACTGCGGGAGGGTTTGCCTCCACAGGTGGTTGGTATTGGCTATAGCGACTTGTACTCCTACAAAGAAGCAACTGCCTTAGCGAGTCGAGAGAGCGACATGGTGCGCGTCGCTCACTTGAAATTAGGGGTAACGAGCGTCAGGTGTTTGCCCAGCGCCTACCTCAAGAGAAGGACAGCTTCCGACCATCAGAACTTCGGAGAATCGTCCACTGTGGACTCAAAAAGCGAATTAGTGTAAGTAAGCTGGTTCAACATTCCCAGGTGTGTTTTCAGCTTCTACTTGCGAAAGGATCTACAAATATTTTCTGTAATAAATTCAGAGGTTTAAATTCTGATGGTTAAATGACAACACTCTTTCTGGCTTTTGACTTAAAGTTATTGGAAGATATTTCTTCTAGATTTAGTGTCATCTCTTCTATTCATATCTTACACTTACCAAATGACTCACCCCTAAAATAAATTACAAGCTAATGGTTAAAGTCTCTTAATGCTGACTAAAAAGATCGGGTTACTTCACTTTTATCTCGTTTTGCTGGGTTTAAGTTTTCCGTATTCCGCAACTCAAAATTTGCAAAATGAGAAATTAAAAATGGAAAAGCTCAATCTTGGCCATTATCCCGGCAATTATGGTATACAAATTAAGTATTTGAAGACTTATTTACATATTCTCAGGTTTGGGAATGAGTGTAAGTCTGTTTTTTACCAAACCAAGCTCGATTTGAGCGCTTATAGAGGTTTTCACTCAAAAGACTTCTAGTCTCCTAGTTGCCTCTGCCCAAACAGTCCCTCTGAAAGCGTGATGAATTATTCTTTGAATAAAGTATTTTTATTACTTTAGAGATATGCTTTGGGAATTAAGTTATGAAAAAATGAAAAGCTTTCTGAACTATCAGCAAAACTAGTAATTTTTACGGGTTGAGTTTGGACTAAAAATACATGATTTGAAATTACTAATATTCCATCATAAATACAATAAGCAAATAAAATACTTATAAAATTTGCCTGTTACGTCTTTATACTCTTGCTAAAATGACAAGTCTTGTCTAAATATGGTTTAGCAATGCCAAAGCCAAAAGATTTATAAGTAATCTAAAATCTGCCAATATAAAGTGCAATAATACCTGTGCCTGTGTCTCAACTGCCCTCTCAACCCACTGATAATAATAGTAGTGCCGCGACGGATGTCACACCAGTCGTGGCACTCAAAGAACTCGTGGCAAGGTTGCACCGGGAACAGAACAAAATTCAAGATTTGCTAAGTTCTTTAGGATTTGCCCTGAGAAGTTTTAATAATTTGAATCAGTTTTTGGAACTGATTCCGCTGATGGCAACAAGAGTGACTGATGCAGACGGTAGCGCCCTGTTTCTCTACAAACCTAATGGTCAAGTCAGGTTAGAACAGTTACATTGGCAAGATAGTCGCCAGCGAAAGAATATCCGCAAAGCGCTAGAAATAGCCAGCAGTCAAATCACGCTTGTGCCCAATACTGCCCCTCTAGCGAATGCTACGGGGATTTTGGATGACCAGATGCATCGCTATTTGGGGCCAGATGTGCAAATCTTTGGTACGGCGATTCTGGTGAAGCATACAGAACGGGGATGGCTCTATGTCTTGAGCCGCGATCCAGAATATAGTTGGACAGAAACCAGGCAAAAATTAGTTAGGTTAGTGGCAGACCAAACAGCGGTAGCGATCGAAAACGATGAACTAGCTGTAGAACTAAGAAAAAAAGAACGCCTAGACCAAGAACTAGAAATTGGCGCAGAAATTCAACGGCGACTTCTACCACGTCAATGCCCCACAATCCCCGGTGCAGTCTTGGCGGCACGCTGTAAACCTGCCAATCGTGTTGGTGGAGACTACTACGACTTTATTGCTACCAATCACAATAAGATTCAGCCCAAGACCAAAGGTGGCACGGGAACTAGTCGCTGGGGTTTGGTTATTGGAGATGTGATGGGCAAAGGTGTCCCCGCTGGGCTGATTATGACGATGATGCGGGGAATGCTACGGGGAGAAGTACTACATGGTAATTCCCCAGCCGGAATTCTACAAAACTTAAATAGAGTTATGTATGCGGATTTGGAAAATTCCCACCGCTTTGTAACGCTATTTTACTCAGAATATAACCCCCACAGCCGAATTTTGTCTTATAGCAATGCGGCACACAATCCTCCCTTATGGTGGCACGCAGCCACGAAAACTGTCAGCCGTTTAGATACTCTAGGAATGCTAATCGGTTTGGATGCTAACAGCCAATATGAAGATGCCCAGGTACAGTTAGAGCCTGGAGATACAATTATTTACTATACAGATGGCTTGACCGATGCCGCTGCTGCCGGTGGCGATCGCTTCGATGAAGACAATTTTGTTGCTGGCTTCAATACGGCTTGTAAGTACTGCAATGGGCCAGAGGAGATTGTGGATTACTTATTTGACCAAGTTCAGCAATTCATCGGTGCTGATAAGCAAAACACTGATGATATGACACTAGTTGTTCTGCAAATTTTATAGTCGTTAGTCATTTTTGCTTCGTCAAGTCATGAGTCAATGCTTGGGTTATGGTGACAGAGGATTCACCACAGTGATTCTACTAAATTTAATTTTTTATTTATTTTTCTTTGAATTTCCATAGCAATCGCCCAAATGCTTGCACATCAACCTTTTTTAGTAACTTGTTTGTATTCAACCTTTAGGATAATACATAAAAAATGATCGTTAGAATACTTTTCTGTCCAATTAAAAACTATATATTTTGCACATCTAGCACAGTAGGAAACGCCAAGGGTGAGAGCAGGTAAAAGGTAAAAGGTACAAGGTAAAAAGTAAAAGGTAAATTTACTTCTTCATTTTTGCTTTCTTTCTATCCTTGTAACGCAAGCATTTGGTCTGCTCCCTTTTGGCGTTTTAATTTTTTCTTTCTCCGCCGTAGCAAGTTCACAACAGCTACGACGGAGTTTTGCTTTATTTGTTTCTTAGGTCTAGACTTGGTTGTTTTAAACTTCCTTGGTATTTAAGTTGTTAACCTTGATTTAATGATTTGTCAAGATATTTCTGAAAATATTTTAGATAAAGAATTTAGATTGCTATTCTTGCGCCCCAGCTTGTTGTAAACTCCGCACAACATTCTTATAACCATTAAATTCTGCAATCATCAAAGCAGTATAACCGCCCCGGTTTTTCAAATTCACATCTGCCCCAGCTTGGAGTAATAACTGCACAATTTCGCCATAACCTGCTGAGGCAGCCCACATCAATGATGTGGCCCTCGCTGAATCTTGAAAATTCACATCTGCCCCCTTTGCCAACAGCAAATGTATGATCTCTGTGTGCTTGCGTTCGGTTGCCTTGATTAAAGCAGTTTTGCCATCATCCCCTGGAGTATTGACATCAGCACCATAGTCTAACAATACTTGCACCGTTTGCGTGTGTCCTTGTGATGCAGCCAACGTCAAAGGTACTTCACCAAGATTTTTCCCATTAATATCTCCGCCAGAACGTAGCAATGCCTCGACAATTTGGCTATGTCCCTGCAATGCTGCTACAAGCAGTGGTGTATCACCCAGATGGTTCCTAATTTGGACATTTGCACCCCTGTTAAGTAACATTTGCACGAGATCAATGTAGCCTTCCACAACGGCAAGGTGTAAGGCAGCTTCACCATCTCGATCTTGAAGATTAATCTCGGCCCCTCGATCTAGTAAAGCTGCTGCGATCGCACTGTGTCCAGCCGCTGCTGCTGCTGATAGGCCAGTTCCACCATCAGCATTTTTCACATTCACATCAGCCCCTGCTGCTAGCAGTGCTTCCACAATCTCCAGATGTCCCAAATCTGCCGCTAGCATTAACAGTGTTTCACCCTCATCTTCGTGGATATTGACATCGACACCAGTTTGGAGAATTGCTTCTATAACTTCTATTTTTCCCTGCTTAACGGCCAGTTTCAACGCCGTATCATCATCTTTATCTGCGATATTAACTTGGGCACCAGCAGCCAATAAAACTCGCACGACATCGATATGACTTTTGAGTACTGCTGCCATTAAAGCTGTACTGCCATCTTCATTAGTGGCATTTACGTCAGCACCTCTGGATAGTAAAAGTTGCACAATGTCAAGCTGTTTGGCACTAGCCGCCAACATCAAAGCCGTCAAACCATAGAGTTTTCTGGGCAAGTTGATATTCGCCCCAGCATCCAGCAGCGATCGCACAATTTCGGTGTAGCCTAAATTGGCAGCAAACATTAACGCTGTGGTGCCAAGGCGATCGCACGCGTCCACCTTCGCACCAGCAGCTAGTAGCGCACACAGCCCCTTGATATCACCGCTTTTAGCAGCTTTGAGCAGCAAAGTATCGTTGTTTTCAGTCATGAATTGAGATCCCATACAGGGGATTTTGTTCGTCTACCCTCAAAATTTAGTCTGAGATTGTTTATCCACTTTGGCAAGAGGGCGAAGGAAAATAGTAGAGGGAGATGGGAGATTATCTTTTAATTTGTGCAACATTAAGCACACAAAATAGAGTTATGCTAATTTTTATGAAGATTTAATAATTAGGCGAGAACACGATGAGTCTGGAACTTTCTACGTCGGTGAAATATTGGCTGAACTTCTTTCATCCGGTGCTCATGTGGGCGCTATTAGCATTCTCAATTTATGCTGCCTACTTGGGGTTGCAAGTACAGCGTACCAGAAATGCTCAGGGGGAAGAAAAGAAAGAACTGATTAAAGGTAGATATAACGTCAGACACTACCAAATCGGGTCTATACTCCTAGCTTTGATGGTGGCAGGTGCGATCGGTGGTATGGCTGTCACTTACATTAATAACCAAAAGTTATTTGTCGGGCCTCACCTACTCGCAGGACTGGGTATGACAAGTCTAATAGCATTTTCTGCTGCTTTATCCCCTTATATGCAGAAAGGGGCAAATTGGGCGCGGGCAACTCACATTTTGATAAATTTCACCCTTTTAGGACTTTTTACTTGGCAGGCTGTTACCGGCGTGCAAATTGTCCAAAAAATTCTCACTAAAGCATAGTTAAGTAGTCAGGAGTGAGGAGTCCAGAGTTTTTTTGACTAATGACCGGAGACGGAGTGTCTCCGGCTTTGCTCTTAAATTACCGCTTTTTCTTAGAATTAGTAGGAAAGGGTATTTCTAAAGATTTATGAAAATCTTCCTGAACTTTGCGAGTTAAGCGGCGGGAGACTTGGCGGACAATTTGGTTAAGTAAGCGATCGCCTGTAGATTGAATTATAGACTTGGGTAATCGCTGAATAAACCTGGGAAAGTGAAGATAAACTATCAAATCCAATTCCCATTCAACTCTTGTAATCTCGCCAATGCTAGTGGAAACATCGGTTTCTATTAACTGTAGAGATGCCCGATAGTCTACGTCATAACCAGGTGGGTGGTAGTCAGGAATGGGGATTGTACGGATGCGGTAAATCCCCTCCTCTGGGGGCAACAATTCCAAACCAATTTTCGGTTCTACTTCATAACCAAAAGAACCAAAACGACCAATTACTAAAGCATAGCCATTTTCCCCAAGTGATTGTACCTTCATCGGTTCAGCGCAGCGCGAAAACCATGAGGCGTGAGCATTGAGATACTCAGCAACCTTCTCTACTGGGGCAGCCATTTCCATAAAATCTTGATAACGACCGTAAAATTTTGTGAGCGTCGCTATATTTGTTTTTGTGAATGTATCCTCGGCTTCTTCTGGGCTGGAGGTTACAGGTAAAACTGCTTCTGTTATTTCCCAGGATTTATATTCGCCTTTTCTTGAAAGCATAAATGCATTACTGTATACTTTGCCGTTCGTCTATATTAATAATTCCCCAACTGCCTGGGTGATTTAGTACTAATATCCCATTTTTACCGAAACCTCATTAATCTGCCATCAACTCCATAGAATTACTAAAATAAAGAACTGAACAAGCACACAATAGTTTCCCAAGATAGCATTTATTATGAAAGCATTTGTAGCAGGGGCAACAGGTGAAACAGGTCGCCGGATTGTGCAAGAATTGATAGCGCGGAATATTCCCGTCCGAGCCTTGGTGCGGGATATAGAGAAAGCTAGGGGTATTCTGTCTCCTGAAGCCGAATTAGTGGTAGGCGACGTGTTACAACCAGAAAGTTTAACTGCTGCATTGGGAGATAGCACAGTTATCTTGGTTGCGACTGGGGCAAAACCTAGCTTTGACCCCACTGGGCCCTATAAAGTGGATTTTGAAGGGACTAAAAATTTAGTAGATGCTGCTAAGGCAAAGGGAATTGAGCATGTTATCTTAGTTTCTTCTTTGTGTACTTCCCGGCTTTTCCATCCGCTGAACTTGTTTTGGCTAATTTTGTTGTGGAAAAAACAAGCTGAAGAGTATATTCAGAAAAGTGGTCTTACTTATACGATTGTGCGGCCTGGTGGGTTGAAGAATGAAGATAACTCCGACCACATCGTGATGCAGAGTGCAGATACACTGTTTGATGGTAGCATCCCCAGGCAGAAAGTCGCCCAAGTTGCTGTCGAGGCTCTGTTTGAAGCAGATGCACGCAATAAAATTGTCGAAATTGTTGCCAAACCTGAAGCAGCCTCAAAAAGCTTTAAGGAGCTATTTCAACAGTGCTGATATTCCACAAGATTCTATTGCTTCTGCCTCTTATTCTCATCCCCAAGATGATCGGCTCATATTTTCATGGAAAAGCGATGCTTACAGCTGGCTACGCCTACGCACTTTCTCAATTAGCTTACCTCATCTAAATTGACCGCCCCTTGATTCCACTCCCTAAAGCGATCGCGCCATCCTACACCCAAAACGTAGGGGTTTAGCAATCCTCATTTGTGTCAACTTAAGCAACAAGAAACCATAAGATGTAATTTAAGAACACCAATCAAGTTGTTCTTAGATTACATCATGGTGAGAAACCGTCCAGCTAGAACAGGAAACCCATAACTGCGGCAGTAAAAATACGTACCAGTAGCGCCAATAGAATAAATTGAGAAATAACTTAGGCAGATGATGTTGTTACAGCATTTTTCTATCTCCCCTGCAAGGGCTTGTTCCCAAATCGGCAGATCCTCCGGTCGGTCAACATCAGCTAAAGGTAACAATTTCAGGTATGATAAATTAAGTTTCTGGGCAATATCCACGGTTTTTTGGAATACTTGAGCAGTTCCCCACTCGATGTTAACGAATAACTCCGAGATTGGTTGGCGCAAACCAATTAAGTAATATCCACCATCGATCGCAGGGCCAAGTACGAGGTCAAAGGCGTGTAAATTCTCAAAGGCTGTTGCTAAAATCTGGGCATTCACTCCAGGACAATCTGTACCGATAATAATTACTTTTTCTGCACCAGATTGAAAGGCATCAAAAAGCGATCGCGCCATCCGCAAACCTAGATCCCCTTCACCTTGAGACTGATAAACCAAATCTAACCCCAGCCAGTCTTGCATGAGTTGCGAATTGCCACCCGCAAACCGCACTTCTACAGATATACCAGCTGCTTTTTGCAATTCTTGAACCTGAAATATTGTATGCTCAGTCATTTGCCGTTGAAGATTGGCAGCACCAACAGTTCCCAAAACAGGTATCAATCGGGTTTTTGTCTTACCTGCTTCTGGATAGCGGCTGAAAATAATCAAGTGCTGTTTTGCACTTGCTGGAAAATTTAGCACGCAATACCTTGCTGGAATCAACTAAAAATATCTTAATAGCAATACTTGTCATTTTCGTTGGCTCTAGTATGATCTTTTCCCGTTCGCATAGCCCCCAAAATTGTAGAAACATAGACACAACGTCTAGCTTTACCACCATTTAAGCTGTAGAAGGTTATCTGTCCTAATCCGCCTACTGTACACTGATTTCCAATTTCAGAGATAGGACAACCGTGGTAGTTAAATAAAACTCGCCACATTTGCTCTGAAGTGTGTTTTAGTAAAGTTGTCTCCTTTTTTCCTTTATTGTTTTCCTCTTCATAAATGCGAATATTTGGCTCCAGGTTATGCCATAGGTTGCCATTGTTTTTAACAGCATCAGGAATGAATTGTCCTACTTCTGCTTGATGAACTGCCCATTGCACGACACCATTTTGTATGCGAAAACTGGCTTGCTTAGTCAATTTATCTTTGGTAGCTTGCCTTTGGGCTTGGCGCATAGCAAGGTGAACTTCGTTTTGGGCAGTGTTGAGGTGGCGAATCTCTACAAAAGCTAGCCAGTTAGGTATTCCCAGCGTAGCTAATATACCAATTAATAGAACAACGACTAACGTCTCTGGTAAGGTAAAACCACTACTGGAGTGCTTATTCAAAGGATTTTTTGTATCAACTAGAGACTGTAAATGCACCTGGGTATCCATTTTTGTTTTCTGGCCGATTTTCAGCTACCCAGATGTTGAGCAATGTTTGAGCTTCTTGGCTTCTTACTTCACGCCGATTAATAATACTGTAGAGCAAGGTGGGCGAGGTAAAAATTATGATGGTTTTCAATAACAATTTTAAGGTGAAATTTAGATTCTGAAGCCTTAAGGGGTCGTTAAGAAAATACTTCCACAGAAATCTAGCAGATGCTAGAGCTTTTTGCCGATTAAATGGCTTTTGTAGGGCTTTGCACGTCAGGTATTTGTATAAATTTGCTAGGCTTATATTCCAACCATGCTTCAGTGTGGAAGGTCTTTCTTTGTACGCTCTCTCAAGCACTTGCAAGCAAGCTTTTTCCTGCCTGACAAGATTGGAAGAAACTGAATTAGCACTTATGCGATATAAGATTTGTACAGATGGTACACATATAAAATTAAACTTAGAGGCTAATCGCAGCCACATATCCCAATCCTGAGCTGCATTTAGAGATTCGTCAAAGCCACCTAATGTAATTAAAGCTTTTCTACAAATTAAGGGATTGGAACCATTCTCTAGAAAGTTATTTAGTAACAACTTTTCGTAAACATTTTCATTTACATTAATGCGCTTACCTGAAAGTATAAATTGACCATTTGCGTTAATATAGTCAGTCCAACTGTAAGCAACTTTTGCAGTAACGTTTTCTTGCAAAGCTTTTAACTGAGACTGAAGTTTATCAGGTGTCCAAAGATCATCTGCATCTAAGAAACTAACAAATTCTCCAACTGCACGGTGTAGTCCTCGGTTGCGGCTGACGTTTCCGCCAGCATTGGAATAGGAAAATACTTTTATTCGTGAGTCTTGGATTTGGGTAACAACTTCTAAAGTTGAGTCTTGTGAACCATCATTAATTACAATTAATTCTAGATCACTAAAAGTTTGATTGAGAACAGATTGAATTGTGTGCTTAATAGTATTTTCACTATTATAAGCAGGGATGATTACAGAAATCTTTGGTAATTTTTTGCTGGTTTTCATCATTTTATAGGGCTAATTTATTTTTTAATGCTCTACCTATATGACATTTTAAGTAGTAAAAAGGACTCATCATACTAGCAAAGTAAAACTCCATCTCAAAAAGAGCAATTAAATTACTTTTCAACTGCCCTCTATACTGAATGAGGTGCTGTAATACTCGGCGTAAATTCCCTAAAATAGTTTTCACAAACACTATTGGTTTTTGCCAATTTTTAGTATTTATCAAACGTAACTGAAAAATACACAAGCCACAGCCCCGTGCCAGAGTTAGGAGGTAATCTCTCTCAAGCCGCCAATGTGGTATTTGATGATAAGTATGCATAGTAGGGTTATACCAAATTTGCCAGCCTGCATAATGTATGTAAAGCAATGGTTCATAGTCATCACCCTGCACCAAAATACCAGGCAACTTCCCACTTAAATTAGGCCGTTGTGGTACATTCTCACACCATACTTGTTTCCGAACAACAAGCGCTGCGCCAGGAGGAAGTCTTAAATTATCCGCATCAAACAAATGTGGATTTGAACCATGTTCTCTGATAGCTAAAAAAGCTTGAATTCTTTCAAAGTTTTCTGGCGGATTTACTTCAAAATCACCATGAATTTGTCCACTCCAAGCGCCTGCTTGAGGATGCTCTAATCCAAAGGTATATGCTTCTGATAACCAATCAGGAGCAGGTAAGTTATCATCATCTAAAAATGCGATTAGCTGCCCTCTGGCTTCACGTACTGCCCGCAATCTTGCAAAAGCGGCTCCCTGTTCGGTTTCTAAAAAATATCTTAAATGACAGCTTCCATCATATATTTTTTGGTAATTATGAATTATTTCAGATGTATTATCAGAACTATTGTTATCCACAATAATAATTTCCCAGTTAAGTTTTTCTACTCCTGTCTGGGTTAATAGCTTATCCAAAATTTTAGGTAAACGGATTTCTCCATTATATGCAGGAATGGCTACGCTAATATCTAAAGTTTCAACTACTAATTCAGTCATAATAACTAAAATATTGATAATTTATTTTTTAAAGTATCCATTTTTCCAAAGATAAAAAGGACTAATAAAACTACTTAAAAAAAGTTCCATTTCGCAAGCAACTACTAAATCTTGTTTTAGCTTCGTTCGATATTTTAGTAAGTGTAAAGCAATCTTACGCAAGTCATTTATCATATAAGATAAAAGAGCGAATGGTCTATATATCTGTTTGATATTTACCATTCTAGTTACATAACGGCTAAGTCCAATACCTCGAAAAAACGGAATTAAATAATCTTTTTCTAAACGAAACTTTGGTATTTTGTGTGAAATTTCCATTTCTGGGTTATACCAAATTTCCCATCCTGATTTTTGGATGTGAGACAACATTTCTAAGTCTTCACTGGTAAGCATATTACCTTTAACTCTCCCAGTTAAAATAGACTTATCTGGTACACTTTCTAACCAGGCTTGTCTACGGACAACAAGTCCGGCAGAGGGGGGTAGTAATTTTTTGGCTGCTTCATATAATAGCGGTAAATTACCTCGCTCTGTTATTGCCAAGAATGGAGCAATTCTCTGAAAGTTTTCTGGTGGTTCTACTTCCCAGTCAGGATGAATTTGGCTGCCATAAGCTCCCGCATTAGGATACTTTTCACCGAAAGCATAAGCTGCGGCTACCCAATTTGATATCGGGTAATTATCATCATCTAGAAAACCTATAAATCTACCTTTAGCTTCTGCAACGGCCCTTTTTCGGGCATAAGCTGCTCCCTGTCGCGCTTCAAAGCAATACTTTAAAGGGTAAGGACACTGCCAATTTTTTTGATAGGTTTGAACAACTTTAGCTGTGTTATCAGTGCTGTTATTGTCTACAACTATAATTTCCCAAGACAAATTTTCGGTGTGAAGTTGGTTTTGTAGTCGTTCTAGTAGTTCAGGCAAACGACTTTCACCGTTATAAGTTGGGATAGCTACAGTAAAGTCAAGGTTCTCAGTCATTTAACAAAAGTTACATTTTGATATGTTGATTAAGACGCTTTTTATATGTTCAGTCAATGGCTAATTTATCAGTGGCTGTTAAATAAATCTATCAAACATTAAAACTGCACATGATATTTCAATTTTGCTATCAATGTGCAGTTTTATGTACAGTAGTATTGCGTGTTTTTGAATAAATATTGCTACTTAAAGTACTTAACTGCATTTATCGTCTTTTGCTGTGAGCATTGAGCCTAAGAGAGTTTTCACAATAACGCATCGCTTTACGCTACTAGCCAATGTAGAATTTGCAGAGCTTGGTACAGCTACCACTATTTTTAACCCTGGTGGCTCTGTACCTGCTGTCACTGTTCCAAAGTTATTTGGCAGAGTCAGCGCTCCCATATAGTCAAAGGTAATTTTTGCTGATGCATTTAAAGGGTAGGATACAGGAGAATTAGTGGTAGTATTGGCAATATTTTCACCACCAAGATTTGCACCCAGCAAAAATTTATCAGAATTGGCTCCCACATCTGGCCCTAAAGGTTTCCATGTGCTGATTTCAGCAAAAGGCAAATTGGTACTATCACTCTTTTTGGTAGGATAAATAGCAACCTCTTGTGTTGTGCTATTTTTCTGAAAACTGACACTGTAGCTAAGTTTATTTCTTTTAGCTTCGCGTTGTGCTTGTTGCAGTGCGGCGAAAACAGCGTCGTTAACCTTATTTACCCGTTGCCGATTTACAAAGGCAGCCCAACCAGGAGCTGCGATCGCTGCTAAAATTCCAATCATGAGTATTACTACTAATAATTCTATCAGACTAAATCCAGGATCTTGTTGATTGTAGCCATCGGTAGAGGGTCTATTTGCTAAATATTGCTGCTTTAGCTTTGTTTTTAGCCTGTGTAACTGCAAAGAATCTAATAGTCTTAAACTACGAATATTCGGCATACTATCCTGATTTTATTAATATTTGTCAAAGATAGAAGCTATTTGGTAAAAATGAAGCTGCTTCCTTGAACCTTAATGTTTGCACTCGGAAAATAACTAGATTTGCTCTGGGCGTAACGTACTTTAGTCTCATCATTTTGTATTAGGCGAGCTTGTGCATTACCTCTTAAATAAACTTCCGCAGCACTTCTATTATCTCCATCAACTGGAGCTACACAAGCATAGAAGCCTGTTCTGACAATGTTTGCTGCTGCTGGAACTTGACTGCCAGTAGAGCAAGTTACTGCTGGCGCTCCCTGTACTATTGTTGTTTGGTCTATAAAATCAACCAGAACCACGGCATCTTGGGCGTAAGCCCCCCCAGATGCCAAACTATTTGTCCAACTATTCATTTTTGCTTGTAATGTTATGCCCTTTTGTGACAAGTCAAATGGTTTAAAACCTTTATCTGGACATGGGAGATATTTATCGGTTGCAAGAAATCCATCGCAAGTATCTATAGCAGCAGTATTTGGAACGCCATCTTTAATTTCCCATCTGGCGATGCGGGCAGCGTTAGACCAAGTAGTACTAGTATCTTTAATTAAATAGTAGGCAACTAATGAGTAAACAAAAGTATCATCTTTTTGAGTGCCTGTAATTGTAATTGCTTGATTAAGTAACTCTCGTTTCCAAAAGACAAGCACAGGAACTCTATCTGTTGCAGTTGATAGTTTATTCCCAGTTGTACTTGCATTTGGGCAAGTGTTAGCGGTACTAGTATCAGTAGTACCGCTTAGACAACCAATTCCAGTAGCATCATAAATATATATTGCTTGTTGGAGATCGCGAGTAATATAGTCAAGCGCTGCTTTAATTTCTTGCTCAGAGTTGGCTTTGGCTTGTTCCTGTCCATCAGTGGTTAAAACGCTGATCATAAAACCTAGTAACGGCGTAATTACTAGGAATGCGAGGATCATAGCCACGAGCAGTTCAATGAGGGTGAAGCCACTATTTTTGTTTTGCTTCTGAGAGGGTTTTAGCTGAGTAGTTAACAGCCACCTCAACAATATATTCATTTTGCTACAGGTTCTCCTTAGTGACGGATACTGAGTTATAAAATTATTTATGTTTGCTGGGTTAATTATGGTTGACAACCACCAAGGCGATCGCACAAAGCGTTATAAGAGGGTTGACCCCTGACAATTTCTGTTGTTATTTCTACTAGTGGTGCCTTGCGATCGCCTAGTCCCCCAGTGAATGTTGCTGCTTTTTTTCCACCGCTACTAGATGTTAGGGGAGCAGTACCGATGAAAGCATCTGAACGATATACCCGAACTCCCAAACGATAGCTTTGACCGCTATCAATTTGAGTGGTACTTGTGCTGATAGTTCCAACTGCATTGCCAAAAGCCTGAATGTAAAACTGAACTGGGCTGGTTGTTTTGTAGGTTGTACAGATGCTTGGTATAGTGATTTTGCCATCGTTGTGAAAGCAATACAAACTAGTTGCGTCTGTGGGAACAGCCGCACTACTAATTAAATAGTCACCGCTGGTAGTTGAACTTGATACTGTTCTAGGTGCAGCAGCGGTTGCAGCACTGAGTGAGGTAGTATTTGATACTTGAGATTCTGCAATTGTTTTAGATTTAATAGCATCAACGAAAGCTTTAGCCGCTCCTGTTGCCAATTCCACCCGTTTAGCTTGCACACGAGTTGCTGTTGACATGACTAAGACAGGTGCGATCGCTACTAGCAAAATGGCAACCACGAGGATCGCCACCAGCGACTCAATGATCGTAAAACCAGACTCGTTAGACTGGGCAGATGATTGTTGTAGTTGGTGTGGGATCATAGTTTATTACTCAATAGGGTTATGTCTTACATCAATTTGTGATCGGGTGTAATACACTCGTAACCTCACTTCCAAACCTCTCGCCCTACAAGGGGAGAGGCTTTGAATTTTCCCCCTTCCCTAGCAGGGAAGGGGGCTAGGGGGTTAGGTTTCTTAACGTGGTCTATTCACCCGAAAAGTGCTGTAAAAACTCTCATTCAGATACTTTAGGATGGTTGGAGTTGGCAGTTACTAGGACGTTCAGTTGCAGGTAGTGCAAATTTGAAACCGCTGCCAAAGTAAGTGGTGTTCGCATCATCAAACCCATCCGCTGTTGGAGTTTGGACAGCACACAACAGAGTTTGCACCCAAAGGTCATCCCGACCTACTTCTCTGAAGTATTCATTCGGAGGATCTGTCGCTGGAATTACAAAGCGCTGGGCAAACAAGTCGGGGTTTTGCGCCAGTAGGGCCACATCATAACCCCAGTTACGGTTGGGAGGCATATAATAAGGTGCTTCACCAGAACCACTACTAATGAAAGTACTATCTGATGTGTAACCAGGTCTATCAGAATTCAGAATTCTGAAAAAGATACTGTTATTCTTAGCAAGGTTAGCAGGGGTAGTATCATTAGGGTCAGGAGTGGTTGCAGGAGCAGTTGTTGGGCCTGGTCTGACAAGAGCTTGGAATGGTGCACTGGCATAGATACTACGTTTAAATTGGATGAATGAACCGTTGATATTGGCATTAACCCCATCCCAGTTTTCTAAGAAGCGCACAAAGTTATGCAAACCCCCATTGATTTCGTAGGTAGTTGAACTCACACGAGCAGGACTATCACCAGCTGCAATTACTAGATTAAAAGTTGTTTCACTTGCCTTAGACAACCATCTAGTACTTTTAACGACACTAGATGAGCCTACTATACTGGCGTAACCTTGAGTTTGAGGTGGTGCTAGGGTTGTTACCTGTAATTGCAATACAGGTTCTAATAGCGGCTGGTATGACGCATTTCTGATGGGTGTAGTGTTGAATGGTGATATGGCTCCAGGAAAATCCCTAAGCGAACCAGAAGCTGGTAGTTTGGGGTATCTGTAGAATAAACGATCAGTGTTGTTGTATTTTATCTCGTTATCCGTGGACGGTGGTGGGCTAGTAGAAGTACTTGTTGTGGTTGCAAACCATAGGGCATTAGTCGCTATATCAGGTATGCTAGCCGGGTCTACCGCACCACTTATGAAAAGTAGCGGCAATTCTTTTACTACACCTGATTTAATACCTAGTGGAATAGGAGTAGCGCTAGTATAAGTTATGGGATTATTACTAGTATCAACAAGCTTGGCAAAATTAGCATCAGTCGTTAGTACATTGTATTTCCGTTTGAACGCAACCCTACGAGCAAATCGTTCAAAACCAGCCCTTGGCGATCGCGCAGTTGTACCAGCTAAGAGTTTGTCAGGATCTGCACCTACTACATCACTAGACCTTTTTTGGATTTCTGTGGTTAGGTCTAAAGCATTGGCTGTATTAGCGTCACTATCTAAACCCACAAACCAGTCATCCTGATCCATTTTGCACTCTGAAACTGGTATTTTAAAGCACATTTCCATTACATACTCTGGAAAAGATCCCCGGCGTTGAATGGGTGTGACGAAGTTGTTCAAGTAAGAACTGTTATAGCTTACTGAGTCGGTAGTAGTGGGAGTAGCTTTGTAGTAGGAATCATTATTAGATGTAGTGAAGAAATTAGATGAAGTGACGAAGTTGTTATTCCAGAAACCCACCTTCAGTCGGTCGAGTATGAGGTTAGGATCACTCCCTTGGTTATTTCGCAAGTCGTAATCACCCTCATTGCGGAAACCTTCGCGGAAGTTAGCAGACAGCAAGGTGACAGCATCGGCAATTACTGATGCTGGTCGCCAGGTTTCGCCTGTTGTGCAATTGGGTAGTCTAGGGTCACTAGGCCGACAAGCAAAGTCAGGATCGCGATTTGTTGCAGCACGAGTGTAAAATTTAGTATCGTAAGTAGGATCACTGGGAGCAGGTAAAACATCCGCACCTTTGAATTCTTGTTTAGTGTGCAGATTAAAATCGCCTTTAACATACACTGGTAGCTCAGTTGCTAAAATTAAGCCTTTTTCTTCTGCTCTGTAATTATTCAGGCGACTCACATTACTGCCATTAATCAACATAATGGCGTTGGGTCGCCGTTCTGGGTCGAGATTGTAGTCACTGGCGCTGACATTTTCACTAGTTGAGCTACTGCGATCTTTTTGAGCATCATCACGAGAGGCATAGATAATGCCGCTATTGGGCAATAGATATTCCTTATCGGATGCAACGCCGATTACTTGTGTGCGAAGTAGACCTAAATCTATGGTAGTAGCACGAATTTCTAGAGGCTGACGCTGTTCTACTTCTAGATTGTAGTTTCCAGTTAATGCACCACCTTTATCTATAGCTTTAATTTGTCGGGCATCAAGAAATGCAGTTTCTTTGATTGCACCATCAGGAATGTAGGTAGTACTCTGAGTCAGAGTGCCATCGGCAATTGTGATTGCACAGATGGTAGAGTCAATTGCTGATTGCTCAGAGAGAGTGAGTTTGCTGGTTGTTGCTTTTGCTAGTGCTTGCCGCAGTAGCGGATTAACAAGGCGGCCATTGGGAAATACCAAGTTGGCTTGATGTTTTAAGCGATTTAGCAAACTTACGGTAGTGTTAGTAACATCATCATCGTTAGTCACAGCTGCAAAAAAACCATTGCCATCTACTGTCTGTCCTCTAGTTACACCAGCGGCTGTAGTAGTAGGAGCAGCGTAAACAACCCCATTATTTGATCTGGCTTCAGTAGTTCTGGCACCAACTAATTCACCGCTCACATCCGGCAGTGTAGTTATATTTCTTGCCGTATTCTTGTTTGTGGGATCATAGTAGCTACTTACACAGGCCATAGGTGTCTGATAATCGTCTGCTGTAGCCGCCAGAGGATCGTAGGAATCAAAATTGTAGTGATACACTGCCGTGGCACGCATTACCAAATGGCCGCGTGTTGGCGTACCGTTGAGAGGATCGGCGGATTTAGGCACAAGCATGGGCATTGTGTCAGGCCAGACTACATTTGTGGCGCTGGCATTATTTTCTAATACGCTTGTTGTACTGGGGTCGTCATTGACTGCCGAGGGAGGTGTCGGTAGATCAGAACCTGTACGTCTATATACTCCCGCACCTGTAATCACCCTCAGTCCACCGATTACATCAAGGGGATTGGATCGGGGTGAAGCGGCTGAAATTTCCCAAAAACCATCACGTCCTGTTACCCCTAAATCTGATAACTGTCTGACGCGAGTGCTACGAGTCCGATCTTTGGTAGTGCTACTTGTCCACTTCACAGCAGGACTAATGAGTTGGGGATCATCTTCTCCTACAAACTCTCCTTTTGTGTTGTCCCATATTAGTTCAGGCAGATTGTTCCCTACTACGATGCGATCGCCTAACTCTGTTTCTGTTACGGGAGTATTATCTACAATGTCTGGATCTCTAGTAGGTAGTTGCGCTGTATTTAGTGTTAGTGCTGTATTAGCATCTATTGGATAAATCCAGGCATCCATTGGACGTAGTGTATTAACAGAACCTTTCATAAAAGTTGCTGCATCTGCTATGGTGTAGTCCACACTACCAGATTTTTTAATACCAGAAGTACCATAAGGAACTTCTTTAAATGGTACACGCCTAGTACGTTTACGGAACCAATTTTCTAATTCTTGCTTACGTACTGTATTCGCATCTAAGCTTGGATCGTTTGTAGTCCGACTGCTTATATTAGTTTGGGTTTCTTGAGGATCAGTAGTAGTAGCATTGTTAAATTGTGCGTTCACTAATAAGTCTATGCGTTGAGCATAAGCCTGAGTGTTATAGGCAATGTCATTTGAGTTATTTGAGGTGGTTTTATTAGTATCTGCCAAAGATTTAGTTGTATCAGGTGCATTATTTTCTACAAATAAATCTACGCGTGTTCCACCTTTATCAGTTGCACTGATTGGCCCACTAGTTGCAATATTACCGCCAACAACTATCTTGCCATTTTCCCGTTCGTAGTAACATGAATATCTACTACTGACCTGAAATAGGGTTATATTACCTGTACTAGTTTTAGCAGTAAATAAGTTACTGTTGGTAAAAATGCGTCCATTGAGACGGAATGTAGGCCCAGGTGTAATATCTAAGTCATCTTCATAGACAACGGCATTATTAGTAATAGAAATTTGACTACGATCTTGTTGCATTTCTAAAGCCGAGAAGCCTTTATTACCTCGATACTTCTCATATTTGGTTGTATCAAGAAGAGTAGCTTGGGCAATATCACTAATAGGAACCGTTACTGCATATACGAAAAAGCTTTTTTTCAATTCGCCAGTTGGTAGCTTATACCAACCCGAATTACCTACTAAGCTGGCGCTAGTGTCACCCGCTACATCACAAGCTCCACCTGCCTTAGCTGGCAGCATAGGAGGGGTTCTAGCATCGAGTGGGCTTCTTTTTCTGGTTTGGGTTGTACCAGTTTGGGGGGGAGTGCGGAAGTAGATACCGTAGAGAATAAAGCTATCAAATTTACCGTTATTATCAGTATCGGCAGGAAATTTCCAGGCTGTTTGTAGGTTTTCTTTATTTTCTAAAGGGATAGTATTATCCGCTTCAATAATCGGACTTAAAGTACTTTTATTAAGGTTATAAGCCAGAGTTATGGGAGTTTCATCACCAAATGTATAGACAGGA
This sequence comes from Nostoc sp., assembly GCF_036917935.1. Classification (GTDB taxonomy): domain Bacteria; phylum Cyanobacteriota; class Cyanobacteriia; order Cyanobacteriales; family Nostocaceae; genus Nostoc. Next base: position 55,305 of record NZ_JBALEL010000017.1, read on the forward strand.
AGTTTATTGGTTAAGGTATTGTATAATGTCACGTTTGATGGGACAGAACGTGGTAGAGTCGGGTCGGCAAACAGTGCAGTTATTTTGGCTTTAGCCCGCTCTAAGGCAGGGGTAGCGGCTTGCATTGTCGCTTCATTCACCCGAACATTACTAGCATTTTTGGAGCGTTCAAAAGACCGAAACAAAATTGCAGTTGTTAACAGCACGACGACTAAAGTTACCATTGCCACTGTTGGCAACAAAAACCCAGCATTCTCTGAGCGGCGTCTTCTTCGAGTGCCAGAGATAGTTCGTAGGAGCCAAATAATTTGCTTGTTAATTGCAGATAAAAACTGCTTGCTGATTTGTCTGAAGGTTTTTTGAACTGCCTTGACTAGCTGACGTTTTCGAGACATAGGTGCTTCCTTGTCAAGTGGATTGTAGCGGGGTTTCTATTTTTTCAACATCTTCATTCATGCCTGTCAAGTATTTTTACAGCCATGAGATAAGACTATATTTATCTAACTACTAAATTTGGCTTTACTAATATCCAAATAAAGTAAGTAGCAACAACGAAAGATAATTTATTAAAGTTATATCATTTATTAATTGTTCATTTGATCCGGTAAACACTGATTTTTTCAGAATTATTTAATTCCAGTCTGATAAAGAATAAGAGCATAATTTCACAGTAGATTTGCGGAAATGTATTTTATTTGAAGGCAGATTTATGAAGATGTTATTAGCAGAGTAGGCTTATAATACCCACTTGTAAAAGGAAAGATATCAGTTAGGTGCAAAATCATCAGATGTTCGGCTCAGATTCCCGACTTCTTAAAGAAGTCGGGAATCTTGTTGTTTAAATTGCTTTGATTAATTACTAATTAGTCACTAGTACAGCTTGGCGTAAATCCAGCTACCATCTCAATTAACTAGACAAGGAGCTTAAGCAATACTGCTCGGTTAAGAATATCGTAGGTTGGGTTAAGCGATAGCGAAAGCCAACAAACCCTGCAAAACGTTGGGTTGAGGAACGAAACCCAACCTAAACATTTCTATTTTTTAGTCAAAACCTACGCAGTATTGGGGGCTTAAGCCGCTTGTTATAAGTAGTCGGACAAAAATATTTACAGTCATTGCGAGCGAAGCGAAGCAATCGCAAGGGCTGGGATTGCTTCGCTTCGCTCGCAATGACATTGTGTAATTAATTCTGTCTGACTACTTATCATGTCCACTTGATTACTTATTAAACCCGAATCACCCTACCCTGCCAAAGCTACGCTTTGTCTCCCCTCCCCAAAGCATCGGGGAGGGGATTAAGGTAAGGGGAGCGAGTGCGGTCTTCTCTCTTCTCTACGAGACGCTCGCGAACGCAACGCTACGCGAACGCGCAGCGTCTCGTAGAGAAGGAAAGGCCCTAGTGTCTCCCTTTGGGTGAAGGGGAGACGCTAGGTGCTATGTAGCAATCTGTGGTACTGTCACCTTCACCAACACTTTTTTACTAAAAGACAGACCATTTTCATTTTTGTCAATGATAATCGTGTCTCCAGAGATAAAAGTATTCTCCAATAATTTGGTGGCGAGGGGGTTTTCTACTTCTCGCTGAATTGCGCGTTTGAGTGGACGCGCACCATAAACTGGGTCATAGCCTGATTCGACAAGGTAATCGCAGGCTGATTGGGATATCTCAAAGAAGATTTTTTGCTCGCGGAGGAGATTTTCTACCCGTTTGAGTTGAATACGGATGATATGCCGCATTTCTGTGCGACTTAAAGTATGGAAGAGAATAATATCATCAACGCGGTTAAGAAATTCCGGGCGGAAATGCGATCGCAAGTTTTCCATTACTCGCTTCCGCATCGTTTCATACTTGGAATCATCACCAGATACATCCAAGATATGTTCGCTACCAATGTTACTGGTCATCACAATAACGGTGTTACGAAAATCTACCGTCCTTCCTTGAGAGTCAGTAACTCTTCCATCATCTAACACCTGCAACAAAATATTGAACACATCGGGGTGCGCTTTTTCCACTTCATCTAGCAGCACCACTGAGTAGGGACGGCGGCGAATCGCCTCGGAAAGTTGACCGCCTTCTTCATAACCTATGTATCCTGGAGGCGCACCCACTAACCGAGAAACTGAGTGTTTTTCCATATACTCAGACATATCCAAGCGCACCAAGGCATCATCAGAATCAAAGAGAAACTGAGCTAAAGCACGGGCGAGTTCGGTTTTACCCACACCTGTGGGGCCCATGAACAAAAATGAACCAATGGGACGAGAGGGATCTTTCATCCCCGCACGGGCGCGACGAATCGCGGCTGCTACCGCTTCTACAGCCTCTTCTTGCCCAATGACTCGTTCATGTAAATGACTTTCTAGTTGCAGTAATTTTTGCCGTTCCGATTCCAACAAGCGATTGACAGGGATTCCTGTCCATTTGGCGACGATTTCGGCAATATCGGCTTCGGTGACTTGTTCTCGCAGTAAGGTGGAACCTTGGTTTTGCATTTCTAAAAGGTTCGCTTCTTTGGCTTCGCGATCGTGCTGCACTCCCTCCAATTTGCCATACTTCAGTTGGGCAGCTTTATTCAGATCATAGGCGCGTTCCGCCTGTTCAATTTGCACTCGCAACGCATCTTCTTCTTTCTTTAAGGCGCTTATCGCCTCCAATATCTGCTTTTCACCTTGCCATTGTTCATTAAATATTTGCTGTTTTTCCGTTAAATTGGCGATTTCTTTCTCAATTCGCTCTAAACGTTCTCTAGTTTGGGGAGTACCCTTTTCTTCGCCAGCTAATGACAGCTTTTCCATTTCTAACTGCATGAGGCGGCGATCAATGGTTTCCAATTCGGCTGGTTTGGAAGTAATCTCCATTTTCAACTGTGCTGCTGCTTCATCTACTAAGTCAATGGCTTTATCTGGTAAGAAGCGATCGCTAATATAACGCGCTGACAGTGTTGCTGCTGCTACCAAAGCCGAATCAGAAATTTTGACATTGTGATGTACTTCGTAGCGTTCTTTCAATCCCCGGAGAATGGAAATAGTATTTTCCACACTTGGCTGATCGACAAATACCTGTTGAAAGCGGCGTTCTAGGGCAGCGTCTTTCTCAATGTGTTTGCGGAATTCGTCGAGAGTAGTAGCACCAATGCAACGCAGTTCTCCCCGCGCCAGCATTGGTTTGAGCAGATTTCCCGCATCCATTGCCCCTTGTTGAGTAGAACCTGCGCCGACTACGGTGTGCAGTTCGTCAATAAACAGAACAATGTCACCGTTAGATTCAGTAACTTCCTTGAGAACTGCTTTTAGGCGTTCTTCAAATTCACCTCGTAATTTTGCTCCAGCAATTAAACTGCCGATATCTAACGAGATCAACTTGCGGTTTTTCAGAGATTCGGGAACGTCACCGTTTACCATTCGCTGTGCTAAGGCTTCGGCGATCGCTGTTTTACCTACCCCAGGTTCACCAATCAATACGGGGTTATTTTTGCTCCGACGAGACAATACTTGAATTACCCGCCGAATTTCGTCATCCCGCCCAATCACTGGGTCAAGTTTTCCAGCTTTTGCCTGTTCTGTCAAATCTCTACCAAATTTTTGTAAGGCTTCATAGCGGGATTCTGGGCTTTGATCTGTCACCTTTTGGCTACCGCGAATGGTTTTGATAGTAGCTTCGAGTTTAGCTGCATCCGCAGTAAAGCCTTTGAGTATCTTTCGTCCAATGCGATCGTCTTCAGCAAAGGCCAAGACTATGTGTTCCACGGAAATGTGGGAGTCTTTCATCCTCGCTCTAGCTTCCTCGGCTCGGTCTAGTAAAATATCTAAATTGCGGCTAAGGTAAAGCTGATCGCTTTTACCAACTTTCGGCTGACGTTGGGTAAAGGCTTCTAGTTGCTCCTGCAAGCGGATTGGATCGACCTCAGATCGAGCCAGAATACGTATTGCTAGACTAGTGGGTTCTTCTAACAGGGCAATAATTAAATGTTCAACATCTAGTTGCTGTTGTTGATAAGCACGGACTATATCCTGAGATTTAACAATTGCGTCCCAGGCTTTATCAGTAAATTTATTTGGATCTGTAGGTTGCATCTTTAGAATTTTGGAATTTGGATTTTTAGTTTAGGGAGTGGGGATTATTAAAGGGAGTAGGGAGTGGTTGTAGCCCTACTCCTTAGTACCCAGATAATTATCCAAACATTATCGGTGTATATCCGCGTGTATCTCCGGTGGCAATTTGAGATTGGTAATTGGTGATAGTTTAATCGATTACCTATTTTCTAATTTAAAACGAAAATACTGTTCTGAGCGGACTTTGGCAAATGGTGCGATTGAAGCGATCTTTATTAGTGTTGCTCATCAAGGACAGTATGAGGGTAATAGTAATAGGATTTACGCACAGGAGATCCCCTAACCCGCCTAAAAAGGGCAGCTAAAAAGGGAAAAGTATCGCGCGTCTGGGTTTACCAGCATGAGATGCCAATGTGTGGGAAGAATCAATTTCCCCGCCTCTGTTCAACTTTTCAAGATATATCTTCAGCAAAACTTGCTGCCCAGATTCCCGACTTATTGAAAAAGTCGGGGATCTAAACTAAATCCAGCTTAAGTAAGTGACATCCCACCCTAGCGGATAATTTTTTTTTGGAAATCCCCGAGCAAAATTACTGACTCACAAGTTGCTCTTGTGATTCCTGTTTGACTGCTGACCCTTGAGTTCCCAGTTGAATCAGTTCAATTTTATACCCATCTGGATCTTCCACAAAAGCAATTACTGTCGAACCATGTTTCATCGGGCCTGGTTCGCGCACGACTTTACTGCCATGATTACGGATTTCATCACACGTAGCGTAAATATCATCAACCCCAAGCGCAATGTGACCATAAGCATTACCAAATTCGTACTTTTCTACTCCCCAGTTATAGGTTAGTTCGATCACTGTGTTGTCGCTTTCATCACCATAACCAACAAAAGCCAACGTAAATTCTCCCCCTGGATAATCTTTTCGGTGCAGTAATTTCATTCCTAAAACTTCACAGTAGAACTTTAAGGATTCTTCAAGGTTGCCCACCCGTAGCATTGTGTGTAGTAATCGCATATTGACCTTTTCTCTGTAATTGATTTAGTGTTATTCTCTGCCAATATTTTACCTAGCCCAAAGTCTGAAGGTAGAAATGCCATCAGGGAAAGAATTAAAAAGTAAAGGACAGGATAAACATTCTCTTACCCATTTTTGGCATTGATCTCTATCGATATAATGGAAATCTTCTTTAATCTCAGCCAATAAAGTCTCTTAACAGCATAAGCTAGCGATTGGGTTAGGCAACTGGATGGACTGTATGCGTAACACACTCGAACAAAGGATAAAGTACAGATGAGTAAATTTCTAGATACTGCAATTGTTGCGATCGCAGCCCGTGAAATTCTTGATTCACGCGGTAGACCGACAATTGAAGCCGAAGTGCATTTAGCTAACGGTGTTGTAGGACTAGCGCAGGTTCCCAGTGGTGCCTCGACTGGCACTTTTGAGGCTCACGAACTGCGTGATGGCGATAAAAGCCGTTATGGGGGCAAAGGCGTACTCAAGGCAGTACAAAACGTCAAAGAAGCACTTGCGCCAAAATTGTTAGGCTTGGATGCCCTCAACCAAGAATTACTAGACCGGACGATGATCGCTATAGATGGTTCTGCTAATAAATCCAATTTGGGGGCTAATGCGATTTTGGGGGTTTCCTTAGCAGCTGCTAAAGCTGGTGCTGAGTCTCTAGCAATTCCTCTGTATCGCTATTTGGGTGGCCCTTTAGCGAATTTGCTCCCAGTGCCGTTGATGAACGTGATTAACGGTGGCGCACACGCCTCAAATAACGTGGATTTTCAAGAGTTTATGATTGTCCCAATTGGCGCAACTTCTTTCCGGGAAGCATTGCGCTGGGGTGCGGAGGTGTTTGCTACCCTCAGTCAGGTGTTAGATGAAAAGGGTTTGCTTACTGGTGTGGGTGATGAAGGCGGTTTTGCCCCTAACCTAGAATCTAATCAGGTGGCTTTGGAATTGCTAGTTGCTGCCATTAAGAAAGCTGGTTATAAGCCAGGGGAAGAAGTCGCCTTGGCGTTGGATGTGGCGGCTAGCGAATTCTACAAGAATGGACAGTATGTTTACGATGGTAAACCTCACGCCCCGGCTGAGTTTATTGATTATTTAGGACAACTAGTTGACCAATACCCAATTGTATCAATTGAGGATGGTTTACACGAAGAAGATTGGCAAAGTTGGCAATTGCTGACCCAGAAGTTAGGTTCGCGGGTGCAGTTGGTAGGGGATGACTTGTTTGTTACCAACGTCACGCGCTTGCAAAGAGGCATCCAGGAAAAAGCTGCTAATGCCATTTTGATTAAACTCAATCAAATTGGTTCTCTCACCGAAACCTTGGAAACGATTGATTTAGCAACTCGCAACAGTATTCGTTCAGTAATTAGCCATCGTTCTGGTGAAACCGAAGACACAACGATCGCTGATTTAGCTGTAGCAACCCGTGCCGGTCAAATCAAAACAGGTTCTTTGTGTCGTAGCGAACGAGTAGCAAAATATAATCGCTTGCTGCGAATTGAAGATGAATTAGGCGATCGCGCCGTTTATGCTGGTGCTGTGGGGTTAGGGACGAAGTAGGGACTGGGGACTGGGGACTAGAATTCTTCCCAATCCCCAATCCCTAATCAAGGATAAAACCCCAACTTGGGCAACCCCAAGGTTTCATCCCAGCCCATCATCAGGTTTAGACACTGAATAGCTTGGCCCGCCTGTCCTTTAATTAGATTGTCAATTGCTGACATGACAATTACGCGACCTGTGCGCGGGTCAACTTCTACACCGATATAACAAAGATTGCTGCCGTTAGCCCACTTGGTTTGCGGGTAAACGCCGCTACCGCAGACTCTTACCCAAGGAGAGTTGCGGTAGAAGGCTGAGAAAATTGTGATTAAGTCATCTCGCACTAGACCGGGATCGCTCATTTTCGCATATACCGTTGCCAAAATACCACGTACCATTGGGATAAGGTGTGGCGTAAATTGGATCATGAGTTCGTGACCAGCTAAGTCACTGCAAATTTGCTCAATTTCTGGGGTATGACGGTGACGACCGACGTTGAAAGCTGCTATAGAGTTGTCTGCTTCAGCTAGTAATAAGTTGGTTTGAGGTTGTCGTCCACTGCTAGATGTGCCAGACTTGGCATCGATAATAGCTGTTTCTGGTATGATTAAACCTTGCTTTAAGAGTGGCGAAAGTGCAAGGAGACTGGCAGTAGGATAGGAACCAGGACAGCCAATGAGTTGAGCTTCGGCTATGCGATCGCGATAAAGTTCTGGTAATCCATAAACTGCTGTAGCTGCAATTGTGCGATCGCTTCTCTCTTTACCATACCAATTTGTATAAGTTGTCAAATCACTGAACCGATAGTCTGCACTCAAATCTAGTACTTTACATCCTTTTTCCAACAGTTTGGGCGCGATTTGACAAGCTAGACCATTTGGTAAAGACAGGAAAACTACTTCACAGCGGTGAGCAATTATTTCTGGTTCTACCGCCTCTATTAGCAGGTTAGTTGCATGAGCCAGATGCGGGTAGAGATCCCCGAAGGATTTCCCGATACTACTCTCACCACCTAAATAAACCAGTTCGACTTCTGGATGATCCATCAGTAGTCTTACTAACTGTACTCCGCCATAGCCCGACGCGCCAACAATCCCAACGGGTACGCGTCTAAATTTGCCCATGATCTGAAATCCTTATCCCATGAATGGTTAATTCGTTCTCAGCTATCAACAATATCAGCGACCAGACGCGCCGCGCACAAAACGTCCCAAACCCCTCTACTTTGTTTTGGGGAAATGGGGAACAAACAAACGATTATTATTCTTCCTCATCCCCTTCATCCTTTACTGTCGCTGCACTTGATCCCCACTTTCTCATGGCAAAAATTTTTGCCCCGTTATCAAATCATTGCTAGTCTACTTCTCTGCCTTATAAAGGAGCTACAATCTAAAAGAAGAAATTGTTAAAAAAATTTACGTTTATAGCTGGAAATCTTTCTGTGTCACAGCCTAATACTACCCAAGCTTTTAAATTTGATTCGATTGATGCCGCCTTAGCAGACCTAAAAGCTGGTCGCGTCATTGTAGTGGTAGATGATGAAAATAGAGAAAATGAAGGCGACTTAATTTGTGCTGCCCAATTTGCCACACCCGACACGATTAATTTCATGGCGGTGCAAGCGAGAGGACTGATTTGTTTGGCAATGACAGGCGATCGCCTAGACGAGCTAGACTTACCCTTGATGGTAAGCAACATTACAGATACTAACCAAACTGCCTTCACTGTCAGTATTGATGCCGGGCCAGAATTAGGTGTTACCACAGGCATCTCAGCAGAAGACCGCGCCCGCACTATCCAGGTTACTCTCAATCCAGCCACAAAACCTACTGATTTACGTCGTCCTGGTCATATTTTTCCGATTCGGGCTAAGGAGGGCGGCGTACTCAAACGGGCAGGACATACGGAAGCGGCTGTAGACTTGGCTAGACTAGCAGGGCTATACCCATCTGGGGTAATTTGTGAAATTCAAAACCCCGATGGTTCAATGGCGCGGTTGCAGCAGTTAGTTGAATACGCTAAAAGTCATAATTTAAAAATAATTAGTATTGCGGATTTAATTAGCTATCGCCTACAACACGATCGCCTAGTGTATCGTGAGGTGATTACCAAGCTGCCTAGTCAATTCGGTCAGTTTGAAATTTACGCCTATCGCCATACTCTGGATAATACAGAACACGTTGCAATTGTCAAGGGCGATCCAGCTAACTTCAAAGATGAGCCTGTGATGGTGCGGATGCACTCAGAATGTTTAACTGGTGATGCTTTGGGTTCTTTGCGCTGTGACTGTCGGATGCAGTTACAAGCTGCACTGAAAATGATTGAGGCTGCTGGTCAAGGTGTCGTTGTCTACCTGCGCCAAGAAGGGCGGGGAATCGGCTTGATTAACAAGTTGAAAGCCTACTCGTTGCAGGATATGGGACTGGATACAGTAGAGGCAAATGAGCGTTTGGGATTTCCCGCTGACTTGCGAGACTACGGGATGGGGGCACAAATGCTCATGGACTTGGGCATCAAAAAGATTCGCCTGATTACCAATAATCCCCGCAAAATTGCCGGAGTCAAGGGTTATGGGTTGGAAGTTGTCGATCGCGTGCCATTGTTAATTGAGGCAACTGAGTACAATTCCTATTATCTGGCGACAAAGGCGAAAAAGCTGGGTCATCTGCTGTTACAGACTTATCTGGTGACAGTAGCAATCCACTGGCAAGATCACCCTGAACCTGTGACAGAACGCTATGAACGCTTAGAGAAACTGCGACATTTAGCGAGAAGTAATGATTTATTGTTACAGGAAGAAGCGCGGCCCTTAGCGATCGCTATATTTGACGAGCCATCTTTAACAGTACACTTGGGTTTTGATCAAGCAAAAGTTGCTAGCTGTGATTGGTATCAGCAAAGTGGTCATCCTTATATACAAGCAATCTTCCAAATTCTGGATAACCTCGCAACTTTGCCATATATCCAGAAACTAGAATTTCTGATTTCTTCTGGTTGCGATCCTTTGAGTAATTTACAAGTCCAACTAGATCGGCAGACATTCGCGGATGGTACACTGCCTTCATCGATTAGCGATCGCTTAAAGACGCAACAAATTTACAGCTTTAGCAAATAGCCACAACCCTAAAAGCCAACTTTTTAAGGGGTTTGAGGATTTATTGTGTGTAAGTCCTACATTCCCCCCAAACTTTTCAGCCGTTCTTTTATATGACAATGAGAGCAATTAAAATTATTGTTGAAAAACATAATGACGGTTACGTAGCATATCCCTTGGGTATCAAGGGGGTTGTAGTTGGCGAAGGTGACAGCTATGAAGAAGCACTAGCTGATGTTAAATCTGCTATCCACTGCCATATAGAGATATTTGGCCAAGAGGTTTTAGAAGAGGAATCACCAGTCCTAGAAGCTTTTGTGGCAGAAGCTGAGGTTCCTATTTAATGGTTAAATTCCCAGTAGACGTACCTAAAGCTAAAGTAATTAAGACATTGGAATTTCTGGGATTCACTGTTATTAGGGAGCGGGAACATATTATTATGGAGCGAGAAAACGAAGATGGAACAAAAATTCCACTGACTATGCCTAACCATTCTCAAATTAAAGGTTCGACGTTGAGATCCATCTGTACTCAAGCGGGTATCTCAAGAGAGGATTTTTTGTCTGCTTATGAGCAAATCTGAAAGCAATACTGCTCGGTTAAGACTAAAAAATAGAAATGTGTAGCGAATTAGGCGATCGGATCACTGTATTGATTAACTACCAACGATCCTCGGCAGATAATCTCAGTGGATAATTTCTAACAGAGAGCGTTGGATTATCAGAATAAGACGGCTTGCGATGCAACGAGATTATTATGCTGTCTCGCCGTTTGCTGCTTGTGGCATTGACTCAATCAACGCCCTTAACACTTTATTAACCGATTCTGGTGTGGTGAAAACCTGAGCCACATCTTCATCTAAGACCACAACTGTTAATTGTTGCGTTCCACTACGGGCAGCAAAGCGATTAGGCTTTGCTTTTTGATAATCGAAGCGATACTCAGCCTGAAGCTCGTCTTCAGAATTTTGTGATTTTTCAAAAGGTGTTTCGTTCATAATCTTCACGTTCCTTTCGAGTAGCTAGACGGGCGCTGATGATACGGATAGCATTAGAACGCTCAGTGAAGGAAATCAATAGCAAAAGATTTTGTTGAGAGTGACCAATAATGATTTCTCGCTGCTCATCTATAGAGTGTGCTTTATCATCAAAGATGACTGCCAGAGAATTGCTGAAGACAGTTTTGGCTTCTTCAAAGCTGACACCGTGCTTGTTCAAATTTGCGGCTGCTTTTGATTTATCCCACTCGAACTCCATGACCAGCTCATATCCAATTAGCTATGCAGAGTTGCTAAAACTGCTCATCTGTAAGGTGAACCATTAGCTGTAGGTTTACCACAACTGTATTCATTGAATATTACTGCGATCGCTCTGGTTAAAAGTTTTCAGGATTAATAGAGTTTTTGCAAAAAAAACAAACCAGTAGTGCAGTATAATTTCCAGCCTTAAAACAAATTAGCCCCAAGCTCTAGCTTGAGGCTATCTTTTCAGTATTTCTACATCAAGCAAGTGTTTTTTACTGTACAATAGTACTTAATCCCCTAAAAATTTTTTCTGGGGATTCAAATAAACCAAATACGAGGGAATAATGAACAAACACGTTATCGTGTCTTTTGCTTCCCTGCTTGTGTTGGCTTACATATCATTCAATGTAGCCAAAACAGCAGCGCATACAGACTCTGCTACTAAATCGGTAATTACGGGAATTACACTGTTGAAAAAACACTGATAAAATGATTAGGCTACTGGTAATAGCTTTTTCATTCGTTTAACTATTCCAGCTCGTGAATTATGAACTTCACGGGCTTTTTTTATCTTATTTACATTCTAACTCATTTTTGTAATTAAATTACAAAAATGTATCCCACTAATAAAACTGACTTTTCCCGTTAACTGGTGAAACAACGAAATAGCAAGCGTTTCACACTATGTTTCATTCTAAACAAATTAATTTTAATGATAATGTGTGTTTTGTCAATCCCATTTGAGATGCGCTTACCCTGCATTCCTTTTCCACGTTTGGATAGTTCTTCAGGAAATATATCCTCAAATAGTTTCGTTTCCATTCCAGGTTACTCAATCGTTCAAAACGCCCAGCCATAAACAGATACACCCTTCTCAATATGAGAGGTAGATTACCACATTTCAATATTAGTGGGATACGTTCAATTAGCAGACCATGCCAAATTAATAATGAGTTGCCGACTTGCGATGATGCACAGCTGTAACGCCATCAGTATCTAGCAATTTGCCATTCTCGACAGTTGCATAAACCAGCCAGTGGTCGCCAGATTCCATCCGGTTTTGTACGGAACACTCTAGATATGCTAGGGCATCAGTAAGTATGGGAGAACCGCTTTCAGTTTCTTGAGCAGCGACATCAGCAAATCGGTCTTGTCCTGGGCCAAAAGGTTTGAGGAAGTGCTTCATCAATCCTAAGTGATTCCCTTCTTTAAGAATATTAAGGACAAATTTATTTCCTGTATGCGTCAGTGTTTCTACTGCGCGGTCTTTGGCGACGGCGATAGTTAAACCAGGTGGACTAAAGCTTGCTTGAGACACCCAAGAGGCTAACATGGCACTGGAGCGATCGCCTTCTTTTGCTGTGAGAACACAAAGAGAACCCACAATTCGCCCAACTGCTTGTTCTAGAGTTGTTGCAGGTTGGCTTTGCGATCGCACTTTTCTACCTTTCTTCAGTGCTTGGGCAAAGTCGGTTCCAGCTTCTTCACATAATTGTAAGGTGGCATCGTCGGGTTTGAATTTCACGCGGATGGTATCAAAACCAAACCGATAGCCAGCATCTTTTAATTTGCCCTCAATTAAATCAACTGCTTCCCCACTCCAGCCAAAGGAACCAAAAGCACCAGCGAGTTTATTGTTAGTCGCGGTAGATAGTACAATTCCTAAAGCTGTTTGCACGGGTGTGGGTGCATGACCACCGAGGGTAGGAGAACCGATGATGAAACCACCAGCTTTTTCCACAGCCGCCCGGATTTCTTCTGGTTGAGTAAATTCGCAGTTAATCGATTCTACAGCGACGCCAGCTTTTGTAATGCCACGAGCGATCGCTTGGGCTAATGTTGCCGTATTTCCATAAGCTGATGCATAAATCAATGCTACTGTCAAGTCAGCAGAAGTTTGCTGTTGACTCCATTCCCGATAGGCTTTAGTCAGATCGATTAAGCCATAGCGCACTAAAGGGCCGTGTCCGGTGGCATACATTCTCACGGGAAAATCGACAAGTTTATCCAACGCTGTTTCAACTTGACGGGCGTGGGGAGCCATGAGGCAATCAAAATAATAGCGTCGATCCTCGTTATATACTTCCCAGCCTTCATCAAATACCTGATCCCCACAAACATGCGCCCCAAATAACTTATCTGAGTACAAAACTTCTGTTTGCGGATCGTAGGTGCAGAGTTGATCTGCATAGCGGGGATTGGGGGTGGGAATAAATTGTAAATTATGCCCGTTACCCAAATCTAGGGTTTCATCGCCCCGCATAACAAGAATTTGCAAATCTGGATTTTCTAGCGCCCCACGCAAATTTATCGCCCCTGGATTAGAACACACAAAGGTGATTTGCGGGGCAATTTCCAACAAAGCTTTTAAAGTTGCAGCGCGGTTAGGATTTACGTGTCCCAAAATTATATAATCTAGGTCTTCGACATGGAAACGTTGCTGCAAAGCTTCTAAATAAATTTGCGTAAACGTTTCCCCTGGAGGATCAATAATTGCGTTTTTATCGCTTTCGATTAAATAAGAGTTAGCAGTTGTACCCTTAGCAAGAGCATATTCAATTTCAAATCTGAGCCTTGACCAACTGCGCGATCGCAGTATTCTTGTATCTGTAGCTATTGGATAAACTTGAACATCGCGGGGTTTATTTTTTGACATGGCGAAAACAATTTTAGATTTTAGATTTTAGATTTTGGATTGTTAATTAAACATCCAAACTATGGATATTAAGTAGGGATGGCTATACTCCACAAATGCTTTATTGAGTGTTTTCGGATTTTGGATTATTAATCTAAAATCCAAAATCCAAAATCCAAAATTAATAGTGGTTTCCAACTTTACGGTGATGTACAGCAGTCAAAGCTTCTGGCTTAGAAACCCGTCCGGCGTAGACTGTGCTGTATACTGCCCAGTGGTCGCCGCAATCCATTCTACTGATGACTTCGCACTCCATGTAGGCGAGGGCATCGTTGAGAATGGGCGCACCATTTTCGGCTGACTGAGTTCTCACACCTTCAAAGCGATTGGCACCAGGGGCGAACCGTTTCAAAAAGTGCTTCATTAGTGGTTGAAAATTACCTTCTTCTAAGACGTTGAGAACAAAGCGATCGCCTACTTGCATGAGTGATTCAATTGCCCGATCTTTGGCCACTGCAATAGAAAATCCCAAGGGTTTAAAGCTAGCTTGACTCACCCATGAGGCTAGCATGGCACTGGAAACATCGCCTTTTTTGGCCGTAATAATATACAGTCCGCCGCTGATTCTCCCTAATGCTTTATCTAAGTCAGCACCAAGGGATTTCATGGCTTTGATGCTGCGATCGCGTGTTACCCATTGAGCTAAGTCTGTACCCGCTTCTTCACACAACTTGTAAGTATTTTCTGTGGGTGTTTGTTTAATCCGAATCGCTGGGAACACTGTTGTCAAACCCAAATTGCGGAATTTACTCACCAAAGGATCTATCGGTTCATCATCGCCACCGCCGGTTTCAAATACGCCGATAGCTTGCTTTTCTTTGGCTGATCCTAAAACTGTGCTGAGTGCGGCTTGGATGCTCGCAGCCCCAGAAACCGGAGGTACACCAACGATTAGTCCAGCGCAGCGGCTAACTAATTCCCGCAGTTCTTGTAAATCGACTTCAGATCCCAAATCGACAATTTCCAGGGCGACACCAGTTTTACCGATACCGTTGGCAATTGCTTGCGCGAGGCGATCGCTATATCCGTATTCGGAAACGTAAAATATTCCAACTGCTGTTTCTGCCTTGGTTTGGCTTTGGCTCCAAGTGCGATAACGTCCAACTAGTTCCTCAACATTGTGAGATAATAATGGCCCGTGTCCTGTGGCAATCATGCCGATAGTTTTCAGTTCCCCCATCCGTTTCAGGGCAGACAAAACTGACCGGGCATTCGGCCCCATCAAGCAATCGTAGTAGTAATGAAAGTCTTCTTCGATAGCTGCCAAGTCTTCATCAAAGGTGCTATCTGAGCAATAGTGCAACCCAAAGGCATCACAAGTATAGAGAATTTTGGTTTTGTGGTCGAAGCTGAAGATGGTATCCGGCCAGTGTAAATTTGGAGCAATCACGAATTCAAATTCATGAGCGTTGCCCAAATCCAAGCGATCGCCATTTTTCACAATCCGCCGTTTGAATGGCTGATGTACTAAATCTTCAAGAAACTGAATCGCCACTTTAGAACCGACAACGGTTATTTCTGGAGCCATTTGCAGCAAATCTTTAACTAAACCGCTGTGGTCTGGCTCGGTGTGGCTGATAATTAAATAATCAATCTCTGTTGGGTTGATTAGTCCGGTGAGCGTATCGAAGTATAGTTGACGAAACTTTTCGTGGGAGGTATCAACTAAGGCAGTCTGCTCTCCACGGATGAGAAACGAGTTATAAGTAGTACCGTTTTGCAGACCAAACTCAATATCGAAGCGATCGCGATCCCAGTCCAAAGAGCGAATAGCCGTCGTCTCTTGAGCAATCTCCACAGTCTGTATGGTGAGCCGTTTTTCAGTTTTTTCGGTGAGTGCTACCATAACTCCCTCCTTGACACAATGAGTATTTCTTCCTCTTCTTTTATTGTTACACGACTTGAATGTTAATTTTTATTAAAAAATCTCTAGCTGACTTAAAAAAGTTAAAAGTGTGAAACCGCAGAAGGACAGAGAAGCCAGGGCGTTGGGCTGGTTAAGAGACTTGTTCCCGCAGCGTCTCCGACAGGAGAAGCAACTGGCGCGACACAGAGAGGAAATTTGGCTAGCCTTGGAAATTGGTAATTCTCGGCTGCATTGGGCATTGTTTTTAGGCAAGACGCTTTACTCAGCTTGGGATACCGACTATTTTCCTGAGTCTGCTATACAACACCTAGCAAAATGTCAAACCCTAGATGATTTATTACTAGCAATTTCTTCACCCCATCAACAAAGTAATTTTCTCACAAATACTCCGCCCCTTTGCCCCTTTGCCCCTCTGCCCCCCTGCCCTCTACTCCTCGCCTCGGTAGTTCCTAGCCAAACTGCTATTTGGCAAAGTTATCCCAACATTCGCGTTATTACCTTAGACCAAATACCACTAAAGGGAGTGTATTCCACACTAGGAATTGACCGCGCTTTAGCTTTGTGGGGTGCAGGGAAAACTTGGGGTTTTCCGATGTTAGTAATTGATGCTGGGACAGCGCTGACTTTTACGGCTGCGGATGCTAATGAGTCTCTAGTTGGAGGTGCAATTTTGCCAGGATTAGGTTTACAATTTGCAACTCTCGGTCAACAAACAGGACAATTACCATTTGTAGTAATGCAAAATTTTCCCACTCTACCACCACGTTTTGCGCTGAATACAACCGAGGCTATTCAAAGTGGAGTTATTTACACATTAATAGCTGGAATTAAAGATTTTATTGAGGCATGGTGGCATTTATTTCCTGATGGAAAGGTTGCGATTAAAGGAGGCGATCGCACTTTATTGCTAAACTATCTGCAAGCCTTATATCCTGAAATAGCAGCACCTTTAATTGTGGAGCAAAATTTAATTTTTTGGGGAATGGGGGAAATATTTAGGAATTATAAGTCATAAATTAAGAAATAATTAAAGCAACTGCTGTGAAACAGATATTGCTGAGTTATAGCGTTTCCCAATCCCATGAAAGCCCCCTCCCCGCAAGCGGGGAGGGGTTAGGGGTGGGGTTCTTCTACCTCACAAGGGCCGAGAACCGCTATGTGTATTCTAAGAGGATGTTTGGAAATTCAACAAATATACTCGAAACCTCATCCTATATTTTGGATGTGAGTATTTGATCTAAATCAACTTTGACTTTCAAGTAGCGTAGACACTTTTTCCTGGCTTTTCAACCTATTTCAAAAATAATATAGCTAACATTTCTGAGTTATCCTGACCAAATTTAGTATTCTGAATTAGCGTAGAAATACTTGTTTTCTGAATATAAGTTGCTGTAACTGATAGAATTGTAATTACCAAAAAAAATATGATGTAGTTAGTAGCAATATCTGGTTTAATTTGCACCAGTGATTGTTTCAAATATAGGAATAAAATGTGCCACAAGTATATCCATAATGTTGATGTACTGATAAATACTATAGCTTTAACAATTGGATTTTCTTGATTATTTAAATTAGATTTTTTACATAATATATCAACTACGGTAAACGTAAGCATTGACATAAAAATTCCATAAGATAAATAGTAAAGTCTTGGTGGGTATTTAAAACTTTGCGTTGATGGAATTACTCCTTGCGTATAGGATAAATATCCAGCTACTATCAAAAATACTGTTAAAAAAACTCCAGCAACAACTAATATTGATTTTCGCTTCATCGTTGGTAAAGCAATACCTAAACCAAATAAACATCCATACGGAATAGCATAAAAAACGTAGTTATTTATCAAACTAGATAAGAATGGAATATTCACTAGATTAATTGTTGTAGCTATTTGCACTAGTATTTCATAACAGATATAAATGAATAATAGCACTGCAAAAAAATGATTTTTACTTTGACAAGACTTATATAAATTCATAATTATAGTTGAAATAATAGCCATAAGAATAAAGACACGTATTACCCATACATAACCTATGCCATCTAATAATAAAAAGCTATTAATAATATGTTTTTTTAGTAAAAAAGGGTAATCCTTCCCTAGTAAGTAAAAAGCAACATAAATAGAAATAAAGTAAAAAATCAAAAACAACCATACAGGAGCAATCAGCCTTGGAATTCTCTTATGCAAGTAAGTAAGCAAAGAATAGTTTTTCTTGTAACTAGAACAGTAAAAGAGTGAGCCAGAAACGATAACCATTAGGGGAACATCAAAATTCCTGATATTAAAAAAGATGTTTTGAGGAATTATATGAGCAAGAATAATGGAAAAAATGCCGAGAGTTTTTAGAATATCAAATCTAATATCTCTTGTGACACTCTTTTTTGTTTCTACTAGCTCTTTTTGGCTTTTCATCTGCTTAATGACTCTACTAATTCCACGCAAGACTTTTAGCAGGTGTTTGCTGCTAGCGATAACTATCAAATTTAATATACTACGACTTATGTAAAATGGGGTAGTAAAAAAGAAAGGGAAACCGCAAGGTAAAGATAACTACACTTCTGCGTCAACATTTTGGTATTGATGTGCTTACTTTTGAACAATATACTGTAGCTTAATTTACATAAGGCGTTTGAGAGTTCCTAATAAACTCCTGAATCTCGATTGCCACAACCCCAGCACAAGATTCTGGTAAGTTATTTCCGGCATGGGCAATCATTTTCAACTCGACTTTCGGCATCAGTTGAGCATAAACTCGACTCTTGGCTAAAGCATCTGGTGTATCTTGGCCACCTTGTAAAATAAAAACTGGGACATCTATCATGTAAAGCTGCTTTTGCAGTAATTCTGCCTCAATTTCTACTTGTCGCCGTTTGAAAAGTAACTGGCAACCTATGGGATACGGCAATAGCGCTTGACGCAACTGCAAGTCTTGTGCAATTTTTTCATGCCAACCCAGGATTTTAGTCAAGGGAGTTAGCGATCGCAACAATTTAACTATTAGTGGTGGATAATTCAATAATCGCCGCATCTTTCGGCAATACTCTTCAAGTCCAGCTATCTCTACACCCTCTGGTGCTAACAGTACCAAGCCATTAACTTTCTCTGGATACTTTAAAGCATAGCTAGCAGCAATCCAACCCCCAAGAGAATGCCCCACTAAATATACTTTTTCTAGCTTCACAGCTTGCAAAAACTCAGCTAGACACTCAACTTGTAAATCTATCGAATGGTGGATATTAGGATTTTCTGATTCACCAAACCCTAACAAATCAGGTGCAAAACAATGAAAATCTTGTGCAAGGGACTCCATTACAGATAACCATTGACTGCTCTCATTCCAAGCACCATGTAAAAAAATTATAGGAGTTTTTTCACCGACTTCACGCCAGAATAATAGCCCTTGAGAGAGCTTTCTCCGGGAGTTACGGAATAGTGTATCCATTTTATTTAGTAGTTAACTTTTAGCACCATAATAGATAGTCATTAGTCATTAACATCTGAAAAATAACTAATGACTAATGAAAAAAATATTGTTATGCCAGTGTTGTCAAGCCATTCAAGTAGTCTTGCAACTGCCGACTATGGTCGTGAGACATCTGTCCTGAAGGTAGTAAACTGGGAGAGAAAGCTTGGATTTCCATAACTTCTAAGGTGTCTTGAATCTCCATTGTCCCATGTACTTCGGCTTCAACCACAATACAAATTGAATGGATTCTCGGATCTCGGTCTGGTGCAGAGTAAACTCCTACCAAACGGTTAATTTTCACCAATTCTAGCCCGGTTTCCTCCATCAATTCCCGGCGGACTGTATTGGGAATATCTTCTCCCCAATCCACAATCCCCCCAGGCAATGACCAAAGACCATTGTCGCGCCGTCGGATCAGTACAATCCGACCATCAGGTAAAATTGGGATGATACTAGTGCCAGTAATGGGATGACGAAATATGATACCCAAGACTGTTTGTCCAATACGCCATAAACTACGTGTGGACTCGACAGCTGCCGGAAAAAAAGCAATAACGTTCAATCTTCAAAATTTCTGTGTTGTATTCTATAGTTCCCTACCACTTACATACTCTCAACTAATAAAATTTTGGTTGAGTTGTGTTTTATACAAAAATGTTTGTGGCTTGAGATTTTATTCTGACGATTTACGTAGAATACTATCAATTCTAACATCAAGTTTCAAGAGAAGCACTGTATTTATATGTACATAATATTTGTGAGATGAGGAAAATTTTCAGTTTATATAGGACTCCGATTTGATTTTTGAAAAAACTCAGTATATCTTTATTCCTTATTCCTTGTTAAGAGTTCCCCGTTCCCTGTTCCCCTACTCTACGAGTGATTCAGGAATCAAATCGGATTGCTATAACTAGCATTAGTGCTGTTGAAACTAGCGAAAGCTAATAGTTTTTCAGTAGAGATTAAAAAAATAATATGAATAATAGGTGAGAATCCAAAATTCTGAATTTATAAGAGGCAATGAAGTCGGGTTTAAGACCTCGACTTAATTAAAGACCACTAAATTAAATATTAGACTCCATACTTAAACCTACCTATTCCTCCTGAGTTATAACGACTGACTCCTGAATTCTTTCTTGATCAGGTTGGTTTGTTTCAAGAAGAACAACTAGTTAGCTAATTTACAATCTATTGGACAGACTCGAACCTCAGAAAAGGTATTTTTCGTCTCGTTGGTGGGGATAATTCGGAATTATTATTGACATAACAAGGTTGAATGCGGTAGACTAGTACACTGTTTAAAGCGTATTTATTGCTGCACTAGGCTACAAGTATATCAATAACATTGGTAGCTGATATTGCCTACGTGATGCCTAGTTGCTACTTTTTTGTTGTTTATTAATGAGGTGAACATGGCCAAGCGCCGTAACCCGAAAAAAGAAAAGGCGCTACGTAACCAGGCGTATGCCAGAAAGTTTCGTAAACGGACTACGACAGGAAGAATGCAGAGAAGGTTCCAACAAAGACCACCAAAGAGTGAAGAAGAAGAAGGCGCAGCAACAGCAGCTGACACTGACTAAGCTGCCTGCCTAAATCCTTGTTATTTGGATTATTTTAGTTTTTAGGGCGTACAAATGTGCGCCCTTATTTTTTTTGGGCATTGGGCAATTCAATTTTGGATTTTAGATTGAAATTTAATCCAAAATCTAAAATCTAAAATTCTTACTTCCCACTCCCTCTATTGAGCAATTTGAGCGCGGGCAGCTACGAGTGCTTGGCTTACCTGTACAAAGCCAGTACCACCGTAACTGTTGCGGGCTGCCACAACTTGACGAGGGGATATCGCCTCATAAATATCTGCTGCAAATGCCGGATGTAATTGTTGCCACTCTGACAATTTCAAATCTTTCAGGAGTTTACCTGCGGCAATACTAGTTTTTACCACCTTACCCACAAGATTGTAAGCTTCCCGGAAAGGAACGCCTCGTGCTGCGAGATAATCTGCTACATCTGTAGCATTGGAAAAATCTTCTGTTACAGCTTCTGCTAACCGCTGGGTACGAAATTCCAAGCCTTCCCTAAGCAAAATCGTCATCGCTTCTAGAGAGGCTTTGACTGTGTTAACGCTATCAAATAGACCTTCTTTATCTTCTTGTAAGTCTTTGTTATATGCCAGGGGTAGCCCCTTCATAATCACTAACATCGCCTGAAGATGACCAAATACACGCCCCGTTTTCCCCCGTACCAATTCTGGTACATCGGGGTTTTTCTTTTGGGGCATGATACTGGAACCCGTAGCACAGCTATCTTTGAGGGTGACAAAGCGAAATTCTTCAGATGACCAAAGAATGACTTCTTCTGCAAGGCGGCTGAGGTGAACCATAATCAAGCTAGCAGCACACAAAAATTCGATCGCAAAATCGCGATCGCTGACTCCATCGAGGCTATTAGCATAAATATCGTCAAAATTCAATAGTTTGGCTGTGTAGTGGCGATCGATGGGGAAAGTAGTTCCTGCTAATGCACCACACCCCAAAGGTGAGATATTCACACGGCGAGAAACATCTCCTAAGCGTTCCCAGTCACGCTGCGCCATTTGAAAGTATGCCAAGAGGTGATGAGCTAAACTTACGGGTTGGGCGCGTTGTAAATGAGTATAGCCAGGAATCAGGGTTTCAACGTGCTTTTCCGCTATATCTAGTAAAACACCTTGAAATTCTCGCAATTCGCTTTTGATTTGTTGGATTTGGTCGCGGAGGTAGAGTCTAGTATCGGTGCCAACTTGGTCATTCCGCGATCGCGCCGTATGCAGTTTTTTACCCACATCGCCGACAATTTCTGTCAGCCGCCGTTCAACTGCAAAATGGACATCTTCAGCATCGACACCAGGCTGAAATTTCCCTTGGCGGTACTCTTGGCGAATTTGTTCTAAACCGGCAACTAGTTGCTCTCCTTCTTCTGGGGAGATAATGCCCGTGTGAGCGAGCATTTTGGCATGAGCTTGAGAACCAGTCAGGTCATATTCTATTAATTCAATATCAAAACCTATACTGGCATTAAAACGAGCGATCGCTGGATGCAACGCTGATTCAAACCGCTGGCTCCAAGTTTGTTTTTCGGTCATAAATATCAAGGGAGTGGGCATCAATTTTGGATTTTAGATTAATCATCAATCTAAAACCCAAAATCTCAAATCTAAAATTACTTTAACCGTAGCTAGTTAGATTCCGAATCATATAACCAATGACTAAACCAATCAACAATGCCCACACTTGACCTGTTTGTATAAAGTGGCTCCAAGCTTTTTGAATCTGATCCAGAACGTTTGGATCAGTGATTGTTTGTGCTAGTGTTGTCAAATTTACAGGTAAATGCCAAAGTAACTGAGATGTCAAATCGCTGTAATGGCTCATATTTGGTGCTTAATAAGTTAGGGGTGGCAAATTCCAGCTATCAGTTTATTTTTTACATTAAATACTGATATTGTACTGAA
This sequence comes from Nostoc sp., assembly GCF_036917935.1. GTDB lineage: Bacteria > Cyanobacteriota > Cyanobacteriia > Cyanobacteriales > Nostocaceae > Nostoc. The sequence continues at coordinate 77,796 of NZ_JBALEL010000017.1, forward strand.
ACTTTGGGTATGACTTTAATGTCTTAACTCAAGATGCAGCCGATGCCAACCGCAATTTCTCGGCAGTCCGCAAAATTTGCCCCGCCAAAACTGCTGCGCCAAAACCATTATCGATATTTACTACACCTACTCCCGCAGCACAAGAGTTAAGCATTGTCAATAAAGGTGCTAAACCGCCAAAACTTGCACCATAACCGATGCTGGTGGGTACGGCAATCACAGGACAACTCGCTAAACCCGCGACAACGCTGGGTAAAGCGCCTTCCATCCCCGCCACGACAATCAACACCGATGCTGATTCAATCAGGTGGCGGTTACTCAGCAAACGGTGAATACCAGCAACGCCAACATCCCAGAGGCGCTGGACGTAAAAACCAGACAGTTCAGCAGTTACAGCAGCTTCTTCAGCAACGGGTAAATCGGCAGTACCAGCAGAAAGAATGCCAATTTCACCCCAGAATTGTGGTTCGATAGTAGGAGGAGCGATCGCACAAATTCGCGCCGATTCGTAATATCGCAAACCGCTAACTTTTGATTCCAGTGCAGTATAAACTGCTGGTTCAATGCGAGTCGCCATCACCACCGGATTGCGAAGGCGCATCACTTCCATAATTTGAGCAATTTGATCGGGAGTTTTACCAGGGCCCCAAATTACCTCTGGGAAACCAGTTCTTAGCTGGCGATGATGGTCAATTTTGGCAAACTCACCCACAGATTCATAAGTTAAGTCTTTGAGTGAGTCTAATGCCGTATCTGGCGTAACTTTACCATTAGCAACCGCAACGAGTAGCGATCGCAAAGTTTTTTCATCAGTCATTGGTTATTTGTCCTTTGTCCTTTGTCACTTGTCATTTTTCCTTTGTAAATAACCAATACGCCATGCCCCATTCCCAATTCCTAATCAGTTACTTTTAGTTCGTAGAGATTCCAGAATGGGCCACCAAGAGCAGTATATTGAATTCCTTGGAAGCGATCGCGCACTGCTTGCAGAGTCAAGCTCTCCACTAAATGAATAAACGGCAACTGTTCTGAGGCGATGCGCTGATATTGATAATAAATTTCCTTGCGCTTGTTTTCATCCAATACCTGTGCGCCTTTAATGTAAAGGCGATCAATTTCCTTTTCCCAGTCGGAAACCACCCAGCCAGTCATGGGTGGATCTCCTGGTTGTGGCCCCAAATTAAATGCGTGGGATGCACCGGCAATCCTCCAGATATTGCTAGCGCCGTGTGGTTCAATACCGCCTCCAGCAAATCCTCCCAGATAACAATCCCAATTATGCGTAACCTTGAGTTTTTCTAAATAAGAATTGAAGCTGAGAATTTGTAAATCTACTTGAATCCCAATATTACCGAGATCCCGTCTGATTTGAGAGGCCATATCTCCTCTAACTTTTCTTTCCGAATTCGTTAAAATTGTAAATCTGACTCGGTTGCCATCAGCATCAACAAGCTGATTTTGAGCATTATATTTGAACCCAGCTTCTAACAGTAATTTCTGAGATTTATCTGGTTCATAATTATATACCTTTAACCCTTTTTCTGGAGGAAGGAAGTAGGGACTTTTGATATAAACAAATGAATTTTGTAGTTCACCCAGTCCTCGATAAGCATTTGTTTTCATCGTTTCTCGATCAAGTGCATAGGCGATAGCCTGCCTAAATTCCTTTTTATTAAACCAGCTAGATTTAATTGGGTCTACAAAAGGTTTACCCTGAGAATTCTTCGCTTTACTAAGATTGAAAGCAATAAAACTCGTACTTGTGCCTGGACCACCGTTATAAATTTTAAACTTCGCCCGTTTTTCTTCTCGCTTCAGCAAACTAAAACCTTCAGGAGGAACTTCTAAATCATCTAACTGCCCAGAGCGAAAACTAATCAACTGGTTTTCAGTAGATTCAATAATTTGCCAAACAATACGTTCAATGTAAGGCTGAGGATTACCCTGAGTATCTTTGCGCCAGTAATATGGATTACGCCGAAATATAACTCGCTGACTGGAAACGTAACTTTCCATAACATAAGGACCGTTGCCAACAATTTGTTTAGGATCTGTGCCTGTTCCCCATGTTGAGAGAAACTTAGAATGTCCATCAGAGCCAATTGTGCGAACTGCTTCCTGTAGAGCATGGGCTGGCATAATTGGGATGCCACCTACATATCTTAAAAAAGGAGCAAAGGGTTCTAGTATGCTAAATTCAACCCGACGCTCATCAATTTTCTTCACCTTTGGCAAAGTACCCTTGTCACCAATTCTTAGAGCATCTTTGGTAGAGGTGGGAATTTTAGGATTCAGGTAGATTTCGTTATAAGTAAAGACAACATCATCAGCTGTCATTGGCTTACCATCTGACCACTTAATTCCTTCTCGGAGGGTGATTACAATCCGTTGACCATCTTTAGAAATTTCCCAAGATTCTGCTAAAGCAGGCTCTAATTTTGTGGTTATAGGATTCTCATTAATTAATGAGTCATAGATGAAGCCAAAAACGCTATATGCTGAATCATTTAGAGCATAGTTAAAAGTTGAAGGCTCGCTCAAAACTGCGGTGACTACTTGCGGCACTTGAGCCGCCGCCGTTTTAAAGTTAGCTGGGTTGCAGGCGGTAAGTGTAAGTGCTGTTGCTGAAGTCAGAATTATTGGCAACCAAAAACGCCTAATTGCAAAAAAGATTGATGGTGATTTCATAGAATTCAATTTACTGGAATTCTGTCTAATTATGTCAATAAACTCACCCGCAGGTTTATAGGACAAAGATTCAAGTGCGTCTAATCCTATATCTGGGGTAACTTTACCATTGGCCACTACTTCGAGGAGCGATCGCAATATTTTTTCATCGGTCATTGGTAATTAGCCTTTTGTCATTTTTCATTTGTCATTTATCAATCACCAATGCCCAATGCCCAATGCCCAATAACTAATTCCCAATGCCTAATCCGTTACTTTAATTTGTTCAATATTCCAGAATGCGCCGCCAAGGGCAGAGAATTTAATTCCTTCAAAACGATTACGCACCGCTGACATTGAATAAGGATTAACCAAGTAAATAAAAGGTAAATTTTCCTGGGTAATCCGCTGTGTTTCGGCATAAATCGCCTTAACCTTTGCTTCGTCTAATTCTCGTGCAGCTTGAATGTAAAGATTCCCTATTTCCGCTTCCCAAGGAGCAATCTCCCAACCCTGAATCGGCTTTTGTCCTGCTTGGGGTTTCTGATTAAACATGTGCAATCCGCCTTCAGGTGCCCAGACATTAGCACCATCATTCGGTTCTAATCCGCCGGTCAAACCCATCAAAGAAGCTTCCCAATCCAAGGAATTAGAAACTTTGTCAGTAAAAGTATTCCATGCCAACGGGGTGAAATCAACTTGAATGCCGATTTTGCTCAAGTCTTGTTTAATCTGCGATCCCATTGCCTCACGGATTTTATTTCCAGCATTGGTAAGTAAAGAGAAACGGACGCGATTTCCCTGAGCATCTACTAGCTGATTGTTGTTGTACTTAAATCCTGCTTTTAAGAGTAATTCCTTCGCTTTTTGCACATTGTAATCGTAAATTTTTAACCCTTCTTTAGGGGAAATATAATAGGGACTTTGCACAGAAATCGGTGAATCTTGTGCTACACCCAAGCCGCGAAAAGTGTTATTAATCATCGTTTGGCGGTCAATTGCATAAGCTATAGCCTGCCGAAATTGCACATTATTGAACCACCCAGACTTAACCGGATCAACTAGTGGTTTTCCGTCCCTTTTACCTTTGTTGAGATTGAACCAAACAAACGATGTACTGGATGTTGGCCCACCATTATAAATTTTGAAATTACCCTGCTTTTCTTGCACCTTTAGCAAAGAAAAGTAATCTGGCGACACTGCCACAGTATCTAACCCGCCAGAACGAAATTGCAGCAATGAGGTATCTGTTGATTCCACAATTTGCCAAATTACCTGTTCAATATAAGGCTGAGAATTGCCTTGAGCATCCTTGCGCCAGTAGTAGGGGTTGCGCCGAAAGACCACACGCTGACTCGTGTCGTAGCGATCTATTTTGTAAGGGCCATTGACAATAATTTCGTTCACAGGAGTATCAACGCCCCATTGTGTCAGAAAAATCGGCTTCCCATCTTGGTCTTTCGTTTTTATCGATTTTTGCAACACATGAGCGGGCAAAATTGGTGAACCTGTACTTAGTAGAAAAGGTCTAAAGGGTTCCGGTACGCTAAACTCAACCCGGCGTTCATCCACTTTTCGTACAGTAGGCAGTTTCCGACTTTCACCAATCCGCAGTGCGTCTCTAACATCAGTAGGAATCGCTTCGTTTAAGTAAATATCGTTGTAGGTAAACACTACATCATCTACTGTTAGTGGCTGACCATCAGACCATTTCAACCCTTCGCGTAGGGTAAAGACAATCTTTAATTTATCATCGGAAATTTGCCAGGATTCTGCTAATGCTGGCTCGACTTTCGCAGTTATTGGGTTTTGGGTGATTAACCCCTCGTAAATTAGAGGAAAAACATTCGGAGATTCCTGACTGAGAGGGTAGTTAAAGGTTTTGGGGTCACTGAGAATGGCACTTACCAATTGCGGCACTTGAGCGGCTGCACTTTTAAAGCTAGTTGGGTTGCAGGCGGTAAGTATAAGTGCTGTTGCTGAAGTCAAAATTATTGGCAACCAAAAATATTTAATTGTCAGAAAGATTTTCCTAAAAAATTCCATAATTTTAATACGCAAATAGTGTAATTAATTTGATTGAGATTGTAGCCAACCAAGGAATTTTTGAGTTTTATTGAAATACTGAATGCCACTATCTCGTAAAACTTCTATAACTTCACGTCTGCCAAATTCTTTAGAATTAGCGCTTAAAAATATTTTTATTTCATCTGGGTTTAGGCGTGCATGGTGAACTATACACTCTATAATAAATTTATCCATCAAATGCTTTTCAAGAATATTTTTAACCCGACTTTCATGAATAATTTCTGTCGTTAACGGAATTTCTTCTGCTTTGCTAAAAAGCTGATTTAAGGCTATATAAAAACGTTTTTCTGTGTCATTATTACGTTGAAGAAAGCTAATCTTAGCTTGTTTCAAAGAATTCACAACTAATTGAGCATTTTGTGAAGTTTTATCTCTTGCAGCCTCGTTAACTTGAATGTCCAATCGCCTAATAAAATCCTCGTTATATTTGTCTTCTTGCTCTAAAGTCGTCAAAGATTCTACATAACAAATGCTGGGTATTGTTAAGGATACTGAGATAGGCATATTTTGCAGAAAATTTTCTGCTAGTTCATCTTGTCCTTTAGCAATACTCATTAAAAAGTTTGTTTCTACGTAAAGTATCACTGCTAATAGTACCTAAGGTTGAGTAATTCCACCTTTTAATAACTGTGACAAACCTATTTCTGCTACCTCCTTGGATGCTGGCGGTATTTCTGACTTCCAGTGATAGCAAAAATCACTTATCCAAGCTTCTGTAAGACCTTTAAGGTAAAGACTAAATATGCTTTGATCGCGAAATTTTGGCTCGTAATGACTAAGCACATCAGCAGTATTAAGACTGACAATCGGCTCTGATAAATTATTGCCATCCCATTTAAAAATCAGAATGTTATTTACATCAACAAACATGGCAAAAGGAATCACTATCTTTGCAGCTTTTAAGTAATCAATCAGCCGTAAAATAGCATATTTTTTGGCTTTTGCTTCTTGAAAATGGAATGGTAAACCTTTGACTTCAGCTATGAGAATAATTTGTTCCTCTTTGTCTAAAGCAACTAAATCGGGAAAGTCTATATCTTCTATTTTTGTAGCTTGTAAGGCTCTAATTTCCCACCAATTTAAGGTTTGTTGGTTGCTATAAATCATTGATTTCAATCCTCGTGAGTCTTCGATATTTTTACCGATGTTTTCAAATAAAAGTTACTCTAAAGCCACTAGCAAGACAACAGCATAAGCACATATACCTTCTTCACGTCCAACGGGGCCTAATTTTTCGTTGGTGGTAGCTTTGATGCCAATTTGATTTGGTTGCAATTCTAAAACCGCCGCTAGTTTGTCACGCATATTGTGAATATGCGGTTTTAATTTTGGGCGTTCTGCTACTACTACCGAGTCAATATTTCCGATTTGCCAGCCTTGATCGCGAATTAGTTGATGTACTTGAGTTAATAGTATTAAACTATCTGCTCCCGCCCATTGGCGATCGCTAGGAGGAAAATAATGACCAATATCCCCCAAAGATAATGCCCCAAGCATGGCATCCATAATCGCGTGCGTTAACACATCAGCGTCACTGTGCCCCAACAAACCCAGTTCATGAGGAATTTGAATTCCACCTAAAATTAAAGCGCGATCGCTCACCAGTTGATGAATATCGTAGCCGTTACCAATCCGAATTTTTGTCATTTGTTATTCTCCCTCGTCCTCTTGTGCGGTTGTCTCCTTGTGCAATTTTTCCAGGAGATCGGGGCGGCGATCGCCTGTTCTTTGAATTTGTTGCTCGTAACGCCACCGTGCGATCGCTGCGTGATTCCCACTGAGCAAAACATCAGGCACTTTCAAGCCGCGAAAATTGGCAGGACGAGTATATTGGGGATAGTCCAATAACCCTTCCTCAAAGCTTTCTGCTGTCAGGGACTCAGTTTTGGCTACTGTTCCTGGCATTAGTCGCACTACGCCATTAATCAAAGCCATTGCTGGAATTTCTCCGCCAGTCAGAATAAAATCCCCTAAAGATACTTCACGAGTTACCAAATGTAGTACCCTCTCATCCACTCCTTCGTAATGCCCGCAAATAACTACTAACTGGTCATAATTTGTGACCAATTCTTTCAAAAGAGGTTGATTAATTGTTTGACCCTGTGGACTCATCAAAATTACTTCTCTTCGGGGTAGAATCGGCAGCGACTCCACAGCGGTAAAAATAGGTTCTGGCTTCATTAGCATCCCAACACCGCCGCCGTAGGGTTCATCATCTACTTTTCGGTGCTTGTCAGTGGTAAAGTCCCGTGGGTTAACCAGATGCACTTCGGCAATCTGTTTGGCTAAAGCTTTACCCAGCAGCCCAGAATTGAGAACAGAGTTAAAACAGTCAGGAAAAAGCGTAACTATATCAAAGCGCACAGTTATTCGTATTCGAGGACACTAATCTTAAATTTGAATGTCTAGCAAACACCAGCAAGCCAAGGTCGGGTCAAACTCCAGTTAAACTTTATCAATAGTATCTAAAACTACCAGACCTCTTGGATTTTAGATGGGATCAAAAGTTTTTCTAATTACTTAATTTATGTTTAAATGTTGTCACAACTACATTTAAATTAATAATCTTATCAAGTTAACAACTTCCAGGATGCATCGAGCCAGCCTCAGAAAAAAGCGTAGTCTTAACTGCTCGTCCCCAACCCTAGAGGGGAAATCTAGCCTCAAAAAGACTATTTTGCCCTGCTGCAAGTGGACAGGTGAAAAACAAGGTGCTGGCTTTGAGGAATGGGAACAAACACGTTTAGACTGAGGCAACGCGAGCGTTAGGCGAGAATTTGGAGAGTGGCTAACCCAGTTCCAAACTTCCAAAAAGTGTCCTCTCAAAGAAGCAAAGCGCAAAATCATCAGGCTTCTGAACCTTGTTAAATTCACCTGAAGTTGTTGACAGGAGAAACAAAATGCCGCAATTACAAGCTAAATCGCTAGAAATGAGGACACCCCAAGCAACTAAAACCGCCGTTCTGGTTATCGGAGGTGCAGAAGACAAAGTTCATGGGCGCGAAATCCTACGAACTTTTTTTGGACGCGCCGGTGCTAGTAAGGCTTATATTACAATTATTCCATCTGCCTCTCGCGAACCTGCCATCATCGGTGGTCGGTATATTCGCATTTTTGAAGAAATGGGTGCCCAGAAGGTAGAGATTTTAGACATCCGCGAACGAGAACAGTGTGAAGCCTCCCAGATCAAAGCATCCTTAGAAGCCTGTAGTGGGGTATTTTTGACAGGAGGAGATCAGCTGCGTCTTTGTGGCGTATTGGCAGATACGCCAGCAATGGAAATTATTCGCCAGCGGGTGAGGGCGGGGCAACTTACGTTAGCAGGTACCAGTGCAGGAGCGGCAGTGATGGGGCATCACATGATTGCTGGCGGCGGTAGTGGAGAGACGCCAAATCGTTCCCTAGTGGATATGGCAACGGGTTTGGGATTTATTCCCGAAGTCATCGTTGACCAACATTTTCACAATCGTAATCGTATGGGGCGACTAATTAGTGCGATCGCAGCCCATCCCGATCGCTTAGGTATTGGTATTGACGAAGATACTTGTGCTGTGTTTGAACGTGATGGTTGGCTACAGGTTATGGGCAAAGGCAGTGTAACCATTGTTGATCCCACTGAACTGACCCACACCAACGAACCCCATGTTGGTGCTAATGAACCGTTAACCGTGCATAATTTACGTCTCCATATCCTCAGCTACGGCGATCGCTTCCACTTGTACCAGCGGACTGTATTGCCTGCTGTACACCGAATCTCCAGCTGACGGGATAGAGTATCTGAGGTTACACTGAGTTGACCGCACATTTATTATTTCTTACCGTAGAAAAATGATAAGAATACCATGTAAAAAGAAAAAACTGTTTGCAATGAACAGTTTAGCGGTCAATTCCAGTAAGAAACTAGAATTTTGGTTCCGAATCTCCATCTACCTATTCCCATGAGAATCCTCAAGATCCAGACCTTACGCGGCCCAAACTATTGGAGCATTCGACGCCACAAACTGATCGTCATGCGCCTCGATTTAGAAACCCTTGGCGAGACGCCCTCGAATGAAATCCCTGGCTTTTATGAAGGATTAGTTGAGGCGCTGCCGAGTCTGGAGGGTCACTATTGTTCGCCTGGCTGTCGTGGTGGTTTTCTGATGCGAGTCAAAGAAGGCACTATGATTGGTCACATAGTGGAACACGTAGCCCTAGAACTCCAAGAATTAGCTGGTATGCATGTCGGCTTTGGTCGCACCCGCGAAACTGCCACACCCGGAATTTATCAAGTAGTAATCGAGTATCTGAATGAAGAAGCGGGACGCTACGCTGGACGAGCCGCAGTGCGGCTGTGCCAGAGTATCGTTGATCGAGGCCGTTATCCCAAGGCAGAACTAGAGCAAGATATCCAAGACCTGAAAGACTTCACCCGTGATGCTTCTTTAGGCCCTTCCACGGAAGCGATCGTCAAAGAAGCAGAAAAAAGAGGTATTCCCTGGATGTCGCTGGAAGCCCGCTTTTTGATTCAGCTAGGCTACGGCGTGAACCAGAAGCGGATGCAGGCCACAATGACGGACAACACCAGCATTCTGGGCGTAGAACTAGCTTGCGATAAAGAAGCCACTAAACGCATCCTCGCGGCCGCTGGTGCGCCAGTACCCAGAGGTACAGTGATCAACTTCTTAGACGATTTGGAACAAGCCCTGGAATTAGTTGGCGGCTATCCCATCGTCATCAAGCCCCTGGATGGCAATCATGGACGTGGGATCACCATTGATATCAGAACTTGGGAAGAAGCGGAAGCCGGATACGAAGCTGCCAGACAGGTTTCCCGGTCAATTATTGTCGAAAGATATTACGTTGGACGCGACCACAGGGTACTAGTGGTAAATGGGAAAGTAGTAGCAGTAGCCGAGCGCGTCCCGGCTCATGTCATTGGCAACGGCAGATCCACCATCGCCGAACTGATTGAAGAAACAAACCTTGACCCAAATCGCGGCGAAGGACATGATAACGTCCTAACCAAGATTGAACTAGACCGCACCAGCTACCAGCTGCTAGAAAGGCAAGGCTATACCCTAAATAGCGTGCCACCCAAGGGTACTATTTCTTATCTCAGAGCCACGGCAAACTTGAGTACAGGTGGTAGTGCCGTCGACCGTACCGATGAAATTCACCCAGAAAATCTTTGGTTAGCACAACGGGTAGTCAAGATTATCGGTTTGGATATCGCCGGACTCGATATTGTCACCACGGATATTAGCCGTCCGCTGCGGGAAGTGGATGGCGTGATTGTCGAAGTTAACGCCGCTCCCGGCTTCCGAATGCACGTCGCCCCAAGCGTGGGCATCCCCCGCAACGTCGCTGGCGCAGTAATGGATATGCTGTTTCCTAACGAGCAATCTAGCCAAATTCCCATCCTCAGCATCACGGGTACTAATGGCAAAACCACCACTACTCGACTACTAGCACATATTTATAAACAGACTGGTAAAGTAGTAGGTTATACTACTACCGATGGAACATATATCGGTGATTACTTAGTAGAATCTGGCGATAATACAGGCCCCCAAAGTGCCCAGGTCATCCTCCAAGATCCCACAGTGGAAGTAGCAGTACTGGAAACGGCTCGCGGTGGCATTCTCCGCTCTGGATTGGGCTTTGAAGCCGCAAATGTGGGGGTAGTATTGAATGTAGCGTCCGACCACTTAGGAATTGGCGATATAGATACCATTGAGCAGTTAGCTAACCTCAAAAGTGTAGTAGCGGAAGCCGTATTCCCTGATGGCTATGCGGTACTCAATGCCGACGATCGCCGCGTCGCCGCCATGTCAGAAAAAACTAAGGCTAATATTGCTTACTTCACCATGAACCCCGATTCGGAATTAGTGCGGAAGCACATCCAAAAGGGTGGAGTAGCGGCAGTATATGAAAATGGCTATTTGTCAATTGTTAAAGGTGATTGGACACACCGCATAGAAAGAGCCGAAAATATACCTTTAACAATGGGCGGACGTGCGCCGTTTATGATTGCCAACGCTTTAGCAGCAAGTTTGGCAGCGTTTGTGCAAAACGTCACAATTGAACAGATTCGGGCTGGTTTGAGGACTTTCCGGGCTTCAGTTAGTCAAACGCCGGGACGGATGAATCTATTTAATTTAGGAAATTACCACGCTTTGGTGGACTATGCCCACAACGCAGCCAGTTACGAAGCTGTAGGTTCCTTTGTGCGGAACTGGACTACAGGACAACGGATTGGCGTAATTGGTGGGCCAGGCGATCGCCGCGACGAAGATTTTGTTACTTTGGGTAAATTAGCAGCACAAATTTTTGATTACATCATCATCAAAGAAGACGATGATACACGGGGACGCCTACGGGGATCAGCCGCCCAGTTGATTATTCAAGGGATCACGGAAGTTAAGCCTGATAGCCGCTATGAATCAATTCTGGATGAAACTCAAGCGATAAATAAAGGCTTAGACATGGCTCCTGATAATAGTCTGGTGGTAATTTTGCCAGAAAGCGTTACTCGCGCGATTAAGTTAATTAAGCTGCGTGGTTTAGCGAAAGAAGAGACACACCAACAAAATCCCGGCACAACTGTCATTGATTCCCAAAATGGAATCACACCTTCTTCTGTTGTTAATACCTTGCTGTAGTCAGGAGGAGTCAGTGCGCTGACTCCTGTATTCGGACTCCTTTTATTATTGTTTTTCTTCTTCCTGATTGGTTTCCTCACTGGGAGTTTTCATCTCCTCCTTAAAACCTCGTAGGGTTTTGCCTAGTGCGGTTCCCAGTTCGGGAATTTTTTTTGGCCCAAAAATTAGAACAGCGACTATGCTAATTACAGCTATTTCTGGCCATCCCAGTCCAAACATATAAATTTCCTCTAAGGCTCCTGTAATTAAATATAGACATTGATGGCTCAAATCCAATAAATCCGTGACTGATAAGCGTTTAATGCCATTGCCGAAATAAAATATAAATAAATTCAATACAAGTAGCGCATTTCTCTTCAAAAACTTTTTGCAAAGCAACATACCATAAGTGCTTTATTGTTGCTTCTAGCCAATCTAATTGCTGACTCATACTTATGATGGTTGACTTAGAGCAGCCTGAATTCTCTATACTCATTTTCATGCAGCTATCAAACGCAGGATCATCGGGGACATTGTTCGGGAAATATTGAGACGAATTCGGGCAGAGGGGGGTCATTTCCCTGTCCTAGCATTTAATGCTGAGTAGGAACAACCTTGGTCTGTTAATTGCGAAGTATATAAAGTTCATAAAACCCATGAAATAACTTAGTAAAAAGGAGATCATCTGTGATTAAGAGTCTTGGATACGCAGCCCAAAGTGCAACTACACCACTGGGCTTGTTCACTTTCGAGCGGCGAGAGTTAGGGACGCACGACGTACAGATCGAGATCCTTTACTGTGGCGTGTGTCACTCGGATCTGCATACAGTCGCTAATGAATGGAAAGGGACGGTTTACCCTCTCGTACCTGGACATGAGATCGTTGGTCGTGTAGTGAAGATTGGTGAGCAGGTTTCCAAGTTCAAGGTAGGCGAGGCTGCGGGCGTTGGTTGTATGGTCGATTCTTGTCGCACCTGTCCAAACTGCCGTGAGAGTTTTGAGCAGTACTGTGATAACGAAATTATCTTCACCTACAACAGCCCAGAGAAGCAGACAGGGAAAACGACTTATGGGGGTTATTCAAACCAGATAGTCGTGGATGAAAATTACGTGCTACGGGTTTCGGAAAAGCTGGATCTCGCTGGCGTCGCACCCCTGTTGTGCGCGGGGATCACGACGTACTCACCTTTGCGCTACTGGAAAGTTGGCAAAGGCGATAAGGTGGGTATCGTCGGGCTTGGTGGGTTGGGACACATGGGGCTAAAATTAGCCCACGCTTTTGGTGCTTACACTGTGCTGTTCACAACATCGTCAGGGAAGACCGAAGATGCCAAGCGCCTCGGAGCCGATGAGGTTGTCATTTCAAAAAACAGCGATCAGATGAAGAAGCATATCAACAGCTTCGACTTCATTCTCAACACGGTTTCGGTATCGCATAATCTGGACGCATACACTGAGTTGCTTAAGCGTGGTGGTACGCTGTGCTTGCTTGGTGTACCAGAAAATCCGCACCCATCACCCAACATCGGTAACTTGATTTTTAAGCGCCGAGTAATTGCCGGTTCGATGATCGGCGGGATTCAGGAGACACAAGAAATGCTCGACTTCTGCGCTGAACACAATATCGTCAGTGACATCGAACTTATCCCGATTCAGAAGATCAATCAAGCATACGAGCGGATGCTAAAAAGCGATGTGAAATACCGCTTTGTGATTGACATGGCATCGCTGAAGGAAGAATGACAGTAAAAAAATGCCATTGTCGCTTTTGATGAAAAGTCCTGAATCCTTTGCCTTTGTTTAGAGTCAGGACTTACGCAAACAATACCTGAAACCCTTATTTTAACGTAGGGGCAATTCATGAATTGCCCCTACAGCGTTTACTTTTGCGTAAGTCCTAAGAGTGTAAGAAAAACGAAAAAAAAAGTCTGAGCGTTGGTTTTCGGCGCTCCGACTTTTTAATTAAGAATTAAATTAAATGATTAGCTTAACTCACTTCCCATTGGATTGGTAATTGGCAAACCTAACCACTCACTTAATTCATGAGCTAACCATTCAAGTTCTACTTCGGATTTAATACCGCCATCGTTTCCACCAATCTGATATTTTTGTAATCCTGAGCAAATATATAATTGTGCTGGAACGGCAACTCTAGTGTCTTTAGAGCCTTTAGTAAAGTGTTTTGGAATGTAAACCAACTTATTAACACTTTGCCTTGGGGATGGACGGGGACGCTCAAACTTCCAACTAAACAACTCCCAGGTTAGGGTAATTTGTTCTGGATTCAGGCGTAAGTAAATGCTTCCAAACAAATTAAAGATAAATTTATACATCATCATAAAGCCAGCACCCCAAAAAGGAAGTGAGAACAAGGCAAAGGGGATGTTGACAGGAAAAGTAGCTATTGAGAGAGCGCTAATTGTCCAAATTAGGACAAATGAATTCCAGACGATCGCAAAAAAACCTGTGAATACTATTGATTCATGGAAACCAGATGGTGGAATGATAATTTCGAGAGAATCCCAATTTTTGGTTAGTTGAATCTTACTCCCGTCTGGTTTGCTAACAACTAAAGCAGGTAAGGTAGTCGCTTGTGGTTTATCTAAGGAGGCGGAACCCGTTGTAGACATCGCTTGAGCCGCAGAACTAAAACGCCCTTCTAAACTAGGTTCAATCATCCACTTTAACCAATTGGTAAAGCTGGGACTGAGATTAGCCGCTTGTTCAAACTGAATCCGAAAATCCTTTTGGGGTAAATCGGCTGGGTGAGTACCCGTCACCAAGTAAATTAAAGTTGCGCCTAAACTATAAAGGTCAGATGCTGCAACAGTGCGTCCGCCAAATTGCTCTGGTGGCATATAGCCATAAGTTCCTACCACAGTTCTTGTCCCAGTTTCGCTAACTAAGACAGTCTGTACTGAGCCAAAATCTACCAAATAAACTTGACCGACACTATTCCCTGAACGCTCCCCCAATAAAATATTGCTAGGCTTAATATCACGGTGAATTACAGGCGGATACAGCCTATGCAGGTAAACGAGAATCTCTAAAAGTGCTTTGGCTATCTGTTTGACTTCAGCTTCGGTAAAAGTCCGCCCAGTTTGTAAACATTGCTCTAAAGTTTGTGCAGGGATATAAGTTTGTACTAGAGCAAATCCTTTGATGGTTGGTAAATTTACCTCAAAATAGTTCAAATAGCCAGGAATTGAGGGATGTGCTAGGTTTTTTAAAGTTTCGGCTTCTCGCTCAAACAACTTGAGTGAATCCCACTCAAAATCACTACCAAAAGAGAGTAACTTGATGACGACTAATTCCTGAGTTTGCAAATCACGAGCTAATAAAGTCCGCCGCCCTGCTTTTTTTCCTAATAGCTGCTGAACTTCGTAGCGTAGACGCCCAGCGTCTTCTCCTCGGACATCGCTTAATATTTCACCAATCATTATGTTTTCTTCTAATGCTACGGTTGAAAAGTTTTATAGCTGATAGCTTTTCAATTTGGCAAATCGATATCTTTAGTATAATTGCGTAATTCTATGCCCTCCCAACTTTGGCCTTATATTACTCCAGGTATTCCCGATGACTTATTTGAGCATTTGCCAGGAATTCCCCTGAGCCAGCGAGAAGTCCGACTGCTATTGATTTCTCAACTGCGGCTAAAATCAGATTCTGTGTTGTGGGATATTGGCGCAGGGACAGGTACAATTCCGGTAGAGGTGGGGCTATTGTGTCCAGGCGGACAAATTATCGCTATCGAAAGGGATGAAGAAGTAGCTAATCTGATCAAGCGTAACTGCGATCGCTTTGATGTGAAAAATGTCGAAGTTGTTGAAGGCAGCGCCCCAGAGTGTTTACATGACCTCAAGCTTACTCCTCACCGCGTTTGTATCGAGGGAGGCCGCCCCATTCAAGAAATTCTGCAAGCAGCTTGGCATTATTTGCCGCCATCCGGTCGGGTTGTAGCCACAGCTGCTAATCTAGAAAGTCTGTATGCTATTTCCCAAAGCTTTTCCCTATTAAGGGCTAGAAATATCGAAGTTGTGCAATCTGCGGTTAATCGCCTAGAGACACGCGGCTTTTCTCAAACCTTTACCGCCGTTGATCCCATTTTTATCCTCAGTGGTGAGAAACTAGACTAAATCCAAAAGATTTTAGATTTTAGATTTTAGATTTTAGATTGGGGATTTAGGTGATATGTCATCAGAAACCAAGCCACAATTACCAATCCCTAATCTCGAATACCTAATCTCTAATCCAAAATCCAAAATCCAAAATCCAAAATACTTCTATGCCTTGGTCTCGGATTATTAGTGGAATTGTTGCGATCGCTCTTGCTCTTGGGGCAACCCTTTTGGGGGGTTGGTACTTTACCATCATCTTTGCGGTCATCATCTTTTTGGGTCAACAGGAATATTTTAATTTGGTGCGAGCCAGAGGCATCGCTCCGGCCGCTAAAACCACTATGGCTGTCAGCCAAGTCTTGCTGGTGATTTGTACCATTGATGGCAGTTTAGCTGACGCTGTGATGCCAATAGCTGGCACACTTATTTGTTTTTACTTGCTATTTCAACCCAAATTTGCCACGATCGCTGATGTTTCTGCTTCTATTATGGGGCTATTTTACGTCGGTTATTTACCAAGTTACTGGGTGCGGTTACGAGCAATTGATAGTGCTGCTTTTAGCAATCTCCCTTTCGGAGGTTACTGGCCCACAACCTGGACAGATTTCTGGGAAAAGGCAAATTCTGCTTCTTTAGCACAAGGTTTTACAGCCACACTGCTGACTTTTTTGTGTATTTGGGCAGCCGATATTGGTGCTTACACCATTGGCAAATTCTTTGGGAAAACCCGTCTGTCTGACATTAGCCCGAAAAAAACTGTAGAAGGCGCTGTCTTTGGCATTACTTCAAGTGTAGCCGTAGCTGTAGCAGGAGCCTATTATCTTCACTTGCCCAAATCCCTCTTCACAGGTTTAGCATTGGGTTTGCTGATTGGGATTGCTAGTCTTTTAGGGGATCTCACTGAATCTATGCTCAAGCGGGATGCTGGAGTTAAAGATTCTGGACAGTTAATCCCCGGTCACGGTGGTATTTTAGACCGTACTGATAGTTATATTTTCACAGCTCCTTTGGTTTACTATTTTGTGACATTACTTTTGCCACTACTATAGGGGATTGGGCATTGGGCATTGCATTGGTTATTAATTATTCTCCTCTGCTCACCCGCTCCCCGCTCTCCACTCTTGTTTCCAGAAGCGCCATATCATTTAAAATAGGGTATTAATATTTTTTAATTTCTCACCATCAAGGGTTAACGTTAATCCGCCCACGACACACCAGCTTGCCTGGGATCAGCGTTAATTCTTCGATATCAACATCTGAGCCAAGATCCAGATTGTACTCATAATTGTCCTTTAATATATCTTCCCGGTCGGGCTTGATTGGGATATGTACCAGTTGCAACTCATGCCCACTGAGTAATTGTAAGCCGAGACAAATCTCTAGAGGCGTTGTTTCGCTATTGGTTACTCTCAAACCCCGCAGTATAATTTGGTTGTTCCCAATCAGAATTTCTTGCCACTTAATTGGTTGTGACTGTGGGTAATCTGTTGGTAAAACCTTAACCAATAGATCGCTCAAAGCAGTCGATAATAAGTCTGATGAGAGAGAAGCATTAAGATCCTTCTCGTCTACGAGCAAATTGCCAACCACTGGTACTGTTTCTAACAGTCGTAGGGGTTTTCTCTTGAGTACGGAGCCGATATTTATCCGAATATTTTCTGCTATTAATCGAATTTGTGTAATCAGGAGACCTTGATAAACTGCATGAGTAGCAAAAACAGATACCGAAGGAATGCGCCCAGAGAGAAGTTGGCGATCGCTGGCTTTGATCTCCACTTCTAATTTCGATATTTGGCTGACTTGCGCTCTCAACCAAAGCTTGACTGCTGTCGTGAGTACCTGCGTAATTATGCGGGTTTTATTTGCACTTATTGTTTGGGGATTTTGCTCTGGCATCTAACCAATCTGTTTATGAGTATTTGCTCAACAACCGAACAGAAATTAAACAAGCTTTAAATGTAACATTTATGCCTACTGGCTACAAAATGCAAATATCATTTAATTGATAACAGTAAATAAGCAATTTCCACATGGAGGCACGGTTACAAAAAATTCTCGCTCAATGGGGTATCGCCTCACGTCGTGAAGCCGAAGAAATGATTAGGCACTCACGGGTGCGGATTAATGGGGTATTGGCACATTTAGGTCAAAAAGTCGATCCCGAAAAAGATGCGATCGCAATTGATGGTAAGCCTGTATCCGAAAAGCAGCGTCCGGCTTTAATATATCTATTGCTGCACAAACCGGCGGCAGTGGTTTCGACTTGCTACGACCCTCATCGCAGAACAACAGTCCTGGATCTACTACCGAAAGAATTACGGGAGGGTTCAGGTATTCACCCAGTTGGCCGTCTAGATGCAGACTCTACAGGAGCATTAATCCTGACTAATGACGGAGAACTGACATTTGGACTAACCCATCCACGTCACAGTATTTCCAAGACATATCATGTTTTGGTCAAAGGACATCCTCCAGAAACAGTACTAAAAATGTGGCGTCAGGGTGTGATGTTGGAGGGTAGAAAAACCAGAGCTGCTAAGGTACAGCTAATAGAACGTCGTGCCGAGGAAAGCGTTTTAGAAATAGTGTTGCAGGAGGGAAGAAATCGCCAAATTCGCCGTATAGCTCAACAGTTAGGATACCCAGTAATCAAGCTGCATCGGACTGCTATCGGCCCAATTCAATTACAAACTCTAAAAGAACCCTTTTTGTCAGAGGGTAAATATCGTTCCCTCAAAGATCATGAAATTCACTTTTTGCAAGAGCAGATAACGCAACCTAATTATTGATTTAGCGGAGTTAAGGAGTGTCAGCAGGCATGAAATGGCTAAGAAAGAAGAATAATCACCAGCCATCACTTTCATTAGAGGAACAACGAGCCGAGAAATTAGCAGAATTAGGCGCTCAACTTTGGGCATTGCGGCAAGAACAGGGTCTATCTCTAGAGCAAGTGGTTGTATTAACCAGGATTCCCCGACGATTATTGCAGGCGATCGAAGAAGGTAATTTAAACGATCTGCCAGAACCAGTCTATATTCAGGGTTTGATCAGGCAATTTGCCGATGCACTAGGCTTGAATGGAGTAGAATTTTCGGGGACTTTTCCGATCAGTTCTGCCCAAGTGAACCCCCGAGGAATGGGGAATAATTCATCCCTTGCTCAACTACGTCCGATTCATCTTTACTTTCTTTACATATTCCTAATAGTGTGTTCTGTAAATGGCTTATCTCAGTTATTAAATAACGCGCTATTACAACAAGCAAGTAATAGCCAAAACCAGCCATATCCACCACAAAAGTCCGTTGTTAAACCAGAACTAGCCCAACTAAAAGAGTCAGTGGAGGTTGAACCTGTTAGCGATACCGTTAGCGGTGTCCAAAAGGGACAGGTTGTACAGATTGGTGTCACTTTGAAAGCCTCATCTTGGATTCGTGTAGTAGCCGATGGCAAAACCGAGTTTGAGGGTATTCTGCCAGAGGGAAGTCACCGAATTTGGAAAGCTCAAGAGCAACTGACAGTGAAAACTGATAATGCTGGTGGTGTGTTGATGAGCGTCAATCAAGAGAAAGCCAAAGAAATGGGAGAGCCGGGGAAAGAGGAAGAAGTTAGGATTGCTGCCAAGCCTAAGTTGTGAAATATGGGGCATAGGGCATGGGGTATGGGGCATTGGGTATGGTGATTTTCATTCTTCCCTGTGCCTTTGTCCCATGCCCCACGCCCCACTCACCCACTCCTCACTGGGCTTCTGGGGCGCGTCCATTGAGTCTGGTAAGAACTTTCAAGCGATCGCGTAATTCGTCTGTCAACGCTCCGGCTTGATAGCGCCACTCCCAGTTACCCTCAGCAACACTAGGAAAATTCATCCGCGCTTCGTTTCCTAATCCCAAAACATCTTGCAAGGGAATAATCGCTTGGTTGGCTATAGAACTCAAAGCTAGGCGAATTAAATCCCACTGGATGCCTTCAGGACTAATACAACCTAAATAAAGCCATAAGTTATGCTTTTCGTTGTCATTAGCGGAATTGAACCAGCCTACAGTTGTGTCATTATCGTGAGTGCCGGTATAAACTACAGCATTTCGCGGGTAATTGAATGGTAAAAATGGATTAGCGGGATCAGAACCAAAGGCAAACTGCAAAACTTTCATCCCAGGAAATTCATACTTGTCTCGCAGTGCTTCTACCTCTGGTGTAATTACTCCCAAATCTTCCGCCAAGACGGGTAGCTTGCCCAACTTCTCCCTAATCGCTTCAAAAAAAGCATCTCCAGGCGCTTCCACCCATTTACCATTCATGGCAGTTTCTTCACCTTGGGGCACAGACCAATAAGCCTCAAAGCCTCGGAAATGGTCAATGCGAATTATATCTACATAATCCAGCATTGCCTCAAAGCGCTGTACCCACCATTTAAAATCTTGTTTTTGCAATTCCTCCCAGTTATAAACCGGGTTTCCCCACAATTGACCGGTGGCGCTAAAGTAATCGGGTGGAACCCCTGCCATTTGAGCAGCTTCTCCTGTCTCTTTGTCTAAGCAAAAAATGTCGGGATGCGCCCACACGTCAGCACTATCATGAGCTACGTAGATGGGGATATCGCCAATAATGTCAATGCCGCGCATATTAGCGTAGGCTTTCAGGTCTGACCATTGCCGGAAAAACTCAAATTGGACGAACTTGTAATAATAAATCTCTCCGTTGAGCTGATGCTGTGCTTGCTCCAATGCTTGTGGATCGCGCTTGACAAATTCTCTCCCCCATGCGTGCCAGTTTGCATTCTCGTTAGCATCTTTCAGCGCCATAAATAAGGCGTAATTATCTAGCCAATAAGCTTTACTGTCGCAAAAACCTGCAAACTCTTTCTGCTGGATAGGCGTAGCATTGGTTCTAAAGTTGTCACAGGCTTTTTTTAGTAGCCCAATCTTAATCGGCACAACCTGCTGGAAATCTACCTTTTCTAGCGGAAATTCTGGTAAATTAGCAAAGTCTTCTTCAGATAGCAAACCCTCTTCTAAGAGTTTTTCTGGGCTAATTAGCAGAGGATTTCCTGCCATTGCTGAGTAGCACATATACGGAGAATTGCCGTATCCAGTGGGGCCCAGTGGTAAAACTTGCCAATATTGTTGATGGCTTTCTTTGAGAAAATCAATGAAGCGATAGGCTTCTAAGCCTAAATCCCCAATGCCAAATCGACTGGGAAAAGAGGTAGGATGCAGCAAAATGCCACTGGATCTAGGAAAAGGCATATTTAACCTGAATTATGAGAGGGAGCAATTATCTGATCGACACGCTACGCGATCGCATCGAATTTATCACGGAACAGTATTTGCAGGGGAAATCAAGTAAACTCATTTTGTTTGTCATTTGTCCTTTGTCCTTTGTCTTTTGGGAATAACCAATGACTAATGACTAATGACCAATGACTAATGACTAATGACTAAATAACTATGACTTACCGAAATCCTACACCGACAGTTGATATCATCATTGAACTAGTAGATCGACCTCATCGGCCAATAGTGTTAATTGAAAGACATAATCTACCTTTAGGTTGGGCTATTCCTGGTGGTTTTGTAGATTATGGGGAAGCGGTGGAAGTGGCGGCGCGGCGAGAAGCTGAGGAAGAGACGGGTTTACAGGTGGAGTTGGTTGAACAATTATTGGTGTATTCTGACCCCGATCGCGATCCGCGTCAGCATACGATTAGTATTGTGTTTTTGGCAACAGCGACGGGGGAACCTGTGGCTGGAGATGATGCTAAGGGTGTAGGCATTTTTGAGTCTTGGCGTGTGCCTGGTAATTTATGTTTTGACCACGATCGCATTTTGCGCGATTATTGGCGTTATCGGCATTATGGGATACGTCCGAGGTTGGGGTAAGAGGGACGAACCGCAGAGGCGCAGAGGGCGCGGAGATAAGAGGGGAGAGGAATATCGGGAATTTTCTAATATACAGTTTGGGTAAATGTTCTCTAGAAATCCGTTGGTGTTGGGAGGCTGTGAAAGCCAAGATTCTAAAGCTAAGAGGATGTTTTAAAAGTTCTCTGGTCGGTAGCAAAACGTTTTAGATCCCCCTAAATCCCCCTTAAGAAGGGGGACTTTGATTCCGGTTCCCCACTTTTTAAGGGGGGTTAGGGGGGATCTAGAAGTGCCTAAAATTACAGCCGAACACTTTTAAAACAAGCGTCTCGCAGAGAAGAGAAGGAAGAAAAGAGAGGAATATCTGTGACACAAAGTTTTTGTGATTATACTGTGTCAATGGTATTTAAAGGTGCATTATGGACGCTGAGACACTGTTGGAGAAATACGCCGCAGGAGAACGGAAATTTCATGCAGTAAATCTTAGAGGAGTAGACCTCAAAGGTGCAAATCTGAGTGGAATAGACCTAAGAAGTGCAGATTTGACGGGTGTAGATTTAAATGATGCGAACCTGAGTAAAGCATTACTTCAAAATGCAAACCTCACTAGAGCTTCTCTAACAGGTGCAAATTTGAGTGAGTTGGGCGAAAGTTATAGTTTAAATTTGAGTTGGGCAGACCTAAGTAGTGCTAACTTGAGTGCAGCTAACTTGAGTGCAGCTAACTTGAGTAACGCCAATCTTGATAACGCCAACTTGAGTGCAGCTAACTTGAGTGCAGCTAACTTGAGTAACGCCAATCTTGATAACGCCAACTTGAGTGCAGCAAACTTGAGTAGCGCTAACTTTACCGACACATCCTTAAATGAAGCAAAATTCGTTAGAGCTAACCTTACTAATGCTAATTTAAGTGGAGCTAACTTGTTTAAAGCTGATTTGAGTCAAGCTAACTTAGCTCAAGTGATATTCAAAGGTGCTAACTTGCAGGGAGCCAAAATTCGGGGTATTAATTTATCTCAAAAAGATTTGTCAGGTATGAATCTGACTGAAGCTGATTTAGGTGATGCAAATCTTACAGGCGTAAATTTCAGAAAAGCCTGCCTTAAAGGAACAAATTTAGAGAAAGCGGAACTGCAAAAAGTAGATTTAATGAACGCGAATCTGAACGAGGCAAACCTAAAGAAGGCAAATCTAACTGGCGCAAATATCTATGGAGCAACTTTTAAAGATGCTGACTTCACTGGTGCGATAATGCCAGATGGAGAGGTTTACAAACCGATCGCAGCTGAGGCGGAAATCGGTAAACAGGAAACATCGTTAGAGAAAGTAATATCTATGACTCGTAAAGTAATTAATACTGATAACGCACCCGCTCCAGTCGGCCCTTATAATCAAGCGATCGCAGCTTCAGGTCAATTTGTATTCATCGCTGGACAAATTGCCATCGATCCCCGCCTTGGTGATGTCGTCTACACTGATGATGTCAAAAAGCAAACTGAGCAGGTATTAGCTAACCTTGAAGCCATCCTCACAGCAGCCGGAGCGACTTTTCAAGATGTCGTGAAGACCACTGTATTTTTAGCTGACATGAATGATTTTGCGGCGGTGAATGCCATATATGCTAAATATTTCCCGGAAGATACAGCCCCAGCGCGGGCTTGTGTGCAGGTATCGCGCTTACCTAAAGATGTGTTGGTAGAAATTGATGCGATCGCGGTGATCGGCGGTTAGCAGAAATAGAACAATGAGCAAAATTTTAACGGTTACATTTGATGGTTCTGTTTTGCGGCCAGATATTCCACTTGATTTAGAACCGAACAAACGCTATGTGATTACTATTATTTCTGAGGATATTAACTCATCTCAAATTAAAGTAGCTGATGCATGGGATGTATTAGAAGGTTTAACTGGAACAGTTGATGCACCCGATGATTGGGCAAGTCAACACGATCATTACCTGTATGGCACACCAAAACGTCAACCTGAAATTAACATAAGACAGGTGAGCGAATATTTTTAGACACTGTTTTTATCCAGGCCCTCTGATGAATGCGATCGCTTCTATAACTTTGGGAATACTGAAATTAAGTACCCTAAAGGAGTATTAAAAATGGCAGAAAATCGCATCAGTGCCAGCCTAAGCCCAGCAGATAAAGAAGCGGTCATGCAAGCGATCGCTACAATTAGAGAAAAGTTACCGTTTTTGATTGATTTGACTACCGAAGACCGACGCACCATAGTCAAAATGGGAGATAAAAGTCGGGCTTTTGTCAGCAAAGCTTTAGAAGTGGCGACACAAAACCCTAACTTTCTACCCCGTTCTTTTGATTTGGAAGAAATGCGGCGAGATTTAGAAATATATGAGGATTTGTATCCGGTGCTGTTGTCTCTAACCCAACTGCAAGAACTGGTAGATGATACCTGTATTGCGGCTGGTAGTGAAGCTTATGCAGCAGCATTAGCAATTTACAACTATGCCAAAGTTAGCAATGATGTCACAGGTTTAGATGCAGTCATTGATGAAATGGGACGCAGGTTTACCCGCCGTTCCAAGAAAAAGAAACCCGAAGTCACAGCTAGCTAAACCCTAAGATAGGCGATTTTAGCAGTTATCAGTTGGGTATTATATACGTTATTTATGGGGGCACAACATTGTTATGCCCCCATCGCCTTTTGTTTCCCAATATTCATGTAACCTGCGAAGGCAGGTTTTGTCTGTGTAGCCGCGATTTCTAATCGCCTGAGCATTTTTGAACCTTTGAACCTGACAGTTGAGCCTTTGAGCCTGACAGTTGAGCCTTTGAGCCTCAACATTGAGCCTTTTAGCCTCAACATTGCGCCTTTGAACCTCAACGTTGAGCCTTTGAGCCTCAACATTGAGCCTTTTAGCCTCAACATTGAGCCTTTTAGCCTCAAAGTTGCGCCTTTTAGTCTCGAAGTTGCACCTTTTAGCCTCGAAGTTGCGCCTTTTAGCTTGAAATTACAAGTTTATCTAGATAAATTATTAAATTTAATACTGGTTTTGAGTAAAAATCTGATAAAACCTTGTTGAAATATATTAACTAAGTACATCTACCAGCATAATACAACAGCTATGAGCAATACCTCTGGATTTTCAGTTAGCAAACCAGTTGCATTATGGAATAAACCAATAAAGGCTGACTTCAAGGAACTATTCAAATCACTAGGGAAAGTTGCGATAGATGGGGCCTTGGGTAAGTGGGAAGAGGTAGCCAAAGGTGCTTTAGATGCTACAGCAGCACTAGGTTTAGCAGACGCACCAGAGGAAGTTGCTTGGTTACTAATTTACCGTTCTTTGGTAGAAGCAATAGTGAGCTTGGTAAAAGGAAATCAAGAGTTACTGTTTGAAAAACCAAACGAGAGCGATCTTGAGCTATTGTGCGATCGCCTTAATCATTCTCTAGAAAGTATAGAATTGCGTATTGACCAAGATTTTTTTCGCCGTCCCAAAGATTTGCCGATTCTGGAAGCGATTAAAGCTGCTTTTACCGACTGGTTAAAATACTTTAGCGTTAATCAAGCACAGGCACTAACAATTAGTCATCGTCTTCCTACCTATTTTGTATTTGCCTTACATGAAGAGTGGGCAAAACATCCAGAAAAATATGCTTCTTTAAAAGAAGAACTGGATACCCCCTTTACTCAAGCCAATGAACGGGAACAGTCATGGCAGCGTTATTTAGCTTGGCTACAAAAACAGGTTGAAGAACCGATGCTTTTAGAAGCCTTTGGGTTAAAACAGGTTTATGTTCCTTTACGCGCCTACTATAAGCAGAAAGTTGCAGGTGAAAAGTCAGAAGAATTTGAACGCTGGGTGAAAGAAGATGAGAAATATCAGCGAGTTGTTCTTGACTTAGAAACTGAACTAGAAGCTTGGTTAGAAAAAGGCGATCGCAATGATCCCATTAAAGTGATTAGTGGTGGCCCAGGAAGTGGTAAATCTTCCTTTACCAAAATCTTTGCAGCTAACCAAGCAGAAAAAGGGAAAATTCCGGTTTTATTTATTCCTTTGCACCATTTTGAACCCTCGGATGATTTAGTTGATGCAGTTAGTAAGTTTGTGCGAGACGATGGTTTTCTCAGACATAATCCGCTAGATAAAGATAAGGCTGATTCACGCTTACTCATTATCTTCGATGGTTTAGATGAGCTTGCCATGCAGGGCAAAATTGCCACTGAGATTGCTCAACAATTTGTGCGTGAAGTCCAAATAAAAGTAGAACGGTTTAATGCCCATAAAACTTGCTTACAAGTATTAATCAGTGGTCGAGAATTGGTAGTGCAAGCAAATAGTAGTGACTTTCGCCAACCACAGCAAATCTTGCATATCTTACCTTATTTTGTTACTGAAGATGAGAGGAAGAATTACATTGACGATCGCAACTTGTTGCAGCAAGATCAACGTCAGATTTGGTGGCAGAAATACGGCAATGCTAGCGGACGAGCTTATGATTGCTTACCAGAAGAATTAAACCAAGATAACCTGACAGAAATTACTGCTCAACCCTTGCTGAATTACCTAGTAGCATTGAGTTTTGACCAGCAAAAGAAATTTCCTACAGACGGCAACCTGAATGCAATTTATGCAAATTTGCTCACAGCAGTTTATCAGCGCGGTTGGGCTGGTTATCAACATCCGGCTATTCGTGGAATTGAGGAAAAAGACTTTGTTCGCATCCTCGAATAAATTGCTTTAGCTTCCTGGCATGGAGATGGACGAAAAACAACAGTCAGAGAGATTGAAGCCCATTGTGAACACAGTAGTTTAAAGAGTCTTTTAGACAAGTTTCAGGAAAGTGCCAAATTAGGTGTAACTCGTCTTTTAACTGCCTTTTATTTTCGTGAGAGTGGAGTTAAAGAACAAGAAAAGACTTTTGAATTTACTCACAAAAGTTTTGGTGAATATTTGACAGCAAAACGCATTGTGCGAGAAGTTAGACTCATTCATAAAAAGTTAAACGATCGCCAGAACGATCCAGATGAAGGATGGGATGAGCGCGAGGCTTTAAAAAGGTGGGCAATTCTCTGCGGTGCATCCCATATAGATGAATACCTTTTTAACTTTGTTGCGAATGAAATGCGTTTACAGAATCCATCGGATGTTAGCAATTGGCAGCAGACATTATGCCATCTGATTAGTGTTATGTTGCGTCATGGAATGCCAATGGAACGCTTGACTCCCAGACCTGATTTTCAAGAAGAAAATAGACAAGCACGAAATGCAGAAGAAGCGTTGTTGGCTGTCTTAAATGCTTGCGCTAGGGTGACAAAGACAGTTTCAAAGATTCAATGGCATACTTCTGAAGCTTTCGGGATCTGGATTTCCCGCTTGCAAGGGCAAAGAATAGATACTGATACTGATGTGTTTTGCTTGAATTGTTTGAGTTTTTTGGATTTGCAAGGTTGCGTTTTAGTTTTTAAAGACTTTTATAAGGCGAATCTTGAAGGGGCGATTCTTGAAGGGGCGTATCTTCAACGGGCGAATCTTCAAGGGGCGTATCTTCAACGGGCGTATCTTCAAGGGGCGTATCTTGAAGGGGCGAATCTTCAAGGGGCGAATCTTCAAGGGGCGAATCTTCAAGGGGCGAATCTTGAAGGGGCGAATCTTCAACGGGCGAATCTTCAAGGGGCGAATCTTCAACGGGCGAATCTTCAAGGGGCGAATCTTCAACGGGCGTATCTTGAAGGGGCGTATCTTCAAGGGGCGATTCTTGAAGGGGCGATTCTTCAACGGGCGTATCTTGAAGGGGCGATTCTTCAACGGGCGTATCTTGAAGGGGCGTATCTTCAAGGGGCGATTCTTGAAGGGGCGATTCTTGAAGGGGCGATTCTTGAATGGCCAAGACTTAAACGAACAAATTTTGAGGGCGAAAATTTAGCAGACTTGAATGGAGGTTCAGGTTTAGACTCTGATGAGTGACTTGACTCTAGATACTTTCGATACGTTAGGCATCGCTAAACTTAATTCCATACAAATAATTAAGTGATGCCTGTGGCGGGCTACGCCTACGCTATTACTACTTTGCCTTTATCATGACAAACTGCTTTGCGATCGCTTTGTTATTAAGCTGTAGGTAAGCGATCGTAAGATTCCGGTTCAATATCTGGTACTTTCGCTAAAACTGCGTCGTATTTTTCTCGACTGCCTCGCTTTGCTAACTCCCCTAGATAAATTTCAGTTGTTAATGCAGCGATTTTTTCCGCAACTGCTGTCGCCACAAACTGATCGATAGAAATCCCGTCTTGTTTGGCAAGTTCTTGCAAACTTTTGTACAAAGAGTCAGGAAGCTGAACGTTGAGGTTGCTCATGACAATGCTCCAATAGATTGCAAAAACTCCGCAGGTGTCAATATTGTTATCCCAAACTGCTCAATGCCTTTAAAATCACGAGCATTATATGTTATTACGCTATCACATCGCGCCTTGACTGCTAGCTCTAGCACCATATCGTCTTTTGGATCGGGCAAGTAAGGTCGCCAGAGGAAGAAAATCTGATGCTGCGTTGCAACCGAGCAATGAAACTCGATAAATTCTTCAACATCTAGTGCAGTGATATATAGATTTGGGAGTTGCCGCGATAATACCTCTCGATACTCCAAAACCAGTGGAACCGAAAGATGGATATCAAAAATTCCTGTGCCCACAAGTGTCAGTAGACGAAAAGCACTCCCTCGTTTGGAACGCAAACCAGTAACAATAATATTTGTATCAAGTACAACTTGTGGAACTGTCATAGAGGCATGATACTGGCTCTCAGCTTAGGAATCAATGCTCTAAGAAAAAGTAACCCAAAGTCCCAGTTAGCTAAGGCTTTAAATAGGCAATTATACCAGTTGTCAATTGAGTAAAATACACGTTATTTCTAGGGGCATAACAATACTATGCCGTTTTTGCATTTTGTATCCAAAGATTTTTGAAACCCGCGCAGGCGGGTTTTGTCTGTATAGCCGCGATTTCTAATCGCCAAGGCATTTTTAAGCCTCGGAAGGTCAACATCGAGCCTCGGAAGGTCAACATCGAGCCTCAGAAGGTCAATGCATAAAAATTAATTAAAAAAAATTTAATAAATTCCGAAATACACCTTGTTTATTTAGTAGTTCTTTTTAGATAAATTAGCGCCTCAAAATTGAATCTTGTTATGAATACACAAAACAAGCCCAAAAGTTTACAAGATATTATTAAGCAACGTCAACAATCAAATTTTGTGGGACGTGAAGACCAAATAAACCGATTTAGCCAAAATTTAGCATTATCCCTAGAAGACAATCGCCATTGTTTTCTGTTTAATGTTTGTGGTCAAGGCGGAGTTGGTAAAACTACCTTGCTGCGGCAGTTTCGTAAAATTACTGACGAAGCAAAAATGATTTCAGCTTACATTGATGAAGCTGAAAAAACTATACCAGAAGTCATCGGGCGTATAGCTGAGGAGTTAGAACAGCAAGGTTACAGACTAACGCAATTTAGCGATCGCTACAAAGTTTACTGCCAAAAGTGCCAAGAGTTAGAAACAGATCCAGAAGCTCCTCAAGGTTTTAGTGCTTTTGTCGGGAAAACTATCGTAAAAACTGGTGTGCATCTGGCGCGTCGAGTTCCCGTTGGTGGTGCTGTATTTGATTTTGTAGATGGGGATGCTTTGGCTAACCAAGCTGGAGAATGGGCATCTTATGTTGCTAAGAAAATAACCAATAAAGATGAGGTACATTTAGTTAAACAACCTGAAGAAGTTCTCACCCCGCTATTTTTGCAAGATATTTCTAAAATTGCTGATAAAATTCCTGTTGTCCTGTTTTTCGATACCTCAGAACGCACCGGAGAATTTCTAGATAACTGGCTGCGAGAGATTCTGGAGGGTCGCCACGGTGAAGTATCTCCCAATATATTGATAACTATTGCCAGTCGGCAAGAATTAGATAAAAATGACTGGGCATCCTACGAAGGATCAATAATTCGTTTGCCTCTGGAACCCTTTACAGAAGAAGAAGCCCAACAATATCTAACTCGCAAAGGCATTACAGACAAGCACATTATTGAAGTGATTATAAATCTTTCTGGAAACTTACCGCTGCTAATAGAAATGCTAGCAGATGCTCATCCCAATGACCCTAACCAACTAATTGAGCCTAGCAGCAGTGCTGTAAAAAGCTTTTTAAGATGGATTGACGATCCCAAACGGCGACAAGTGGTGCTTGATGCTGCGATTCCTCGATGCTTGAACCGGGATATTATAGCCCAGTTAAGAACAGAAGAAGAAGCTGATGAGCTATTTACTTGGCTCAAAGAAACATCCTTTGTCAACGAACATAGCAACGGCTGGGTTTATCATGATGTCGTCAAAACCCAAATGTTATGCCACAAACGCCTTTCATCCCCGCAAGGTTGGGCTGAGATACATAATAAGTTGGCAAAATATTATGACAACCTACGGAATGATTTGCAATTAGAGGAAGATAACAAACAGCGCGATCCTAGCTGGCAAAGTCACACATTAAACGTGTTGTACCATAAGTTATGTCAGTCACCGCAAAGGAATTTACTTGTAGCTCTTAAGGAATTTCTGGCTCTACTCAAAAATCAACCCATTTTTGCCCAACAATATGCAAAAACAATGCTTCAAGCTGGTAAAGATGGGGATTCTGCTGAAGTTAAGTATTGGGGTAAGCAATTAGCAAATGGGTTAAAAGCTGATGAGGAAAAACATTATGAAGATGCTATGTATAATCGCGCTTTAGTATACTTAGCTGTTAACCAACCAGACAAAGCACGAACTCTACTAGTGCCTGCCATCAAGCTTACTACAGAGCATTGCAAAAAAGATGCTAAAGACTGCCGTAATGCTTTTAATTTAGCCCTTTACTATTTGGCTGCTCAATACACTCAACAAGCAGACCACTTATATCACTATGCTTTATCAAAGGGTACTTCCTCAGAATCTATTGGTGAAGCTATTCAAGACCTAAATAACTTTTTAACTGTCTTGCCTGACCATCTGGAAGCTACATCCATCCGACAGTTATTGCAGTCTTATCTAACTAAATCATGTAATTCTCAACCTACCGCCCAGAAAACCCAAGAATCTCAACAACAAACTGCTAATCAATTTCCTCTCTCATAATGCAAGTCCATTTGAGTGGACTTGCATTATAAGCCTGAGATTTCAACCTCTGGCACAGAAACTGGTAAGCAGAATATCCCCGCTAACTTGCATTCGGGAGACTGATGACTCAACACAATTACATAAAAATATTAAGCAATTTTAGCCAACTCATGAAAAACTACTTTGCGTAGGCTAGCAAGCACCGCAAGCATCACTCAATGTAATTCTGTAAATTCTGCATCTAAATGAAACACTACACATAGCTTGCTTCACCCGTAGGAGTACACAATCCAAAATGACATTTGCCAGGTAAAAAGGGGATTTGTCTAAATCCACTCAAATCCCTGTGTAGCTAAAAATTCTTTACCTGGTTCCAAAATATCTTTGTTTAAAATCAGGGTGACTTTTGGAGAACTAAGATACAAACGAAAACGCTGAATAAATAGTTGGTTAGCAGGTTCAATTTTCCTAATGGCACTCCAGGGAATCAACAACGGCGTAAGTCCAAAGCTAAATAACGGGAAAATACTTAGATAAATCCCTTGAGGATTTGTACCAACATTTAAAGTTCCTTTGTAATACACCAAACCCACAGAACCGCTTCTCATCCGGGAGAAGTTTAGTGGCGGCGCTTCTTGGGTGCGGTAGAGTTTAGCGAGGCGATTCCAGTCATGACGGAAAAGAAAAATCATGACTATCATCCCAAATGGCAAAAAAACGATGTATATCCACTGAGGGTTATGTGGCATTTGTTTTTAATTCATTGATGATTGACGCTTCAACTGTAAGCGATGTCCAACAACAAGCCTCAGTGCGTCTCTGTACTCACCAATCAATCACGTTCCCTTGAATCTTGACAAATTATGGGAGCATCCCAGTTAAAAATTGCTCAATAGAAACCCTATTCATTCAAAAAACTGGCCTTAATTAAAGCCAGTTTTTTGATTTTATTGCTAACTTTTAGCAAAGCTTACGGCCGAGTATTAACGGAACACACTTGAGAAGATATTATTAAACTTTCTCGTTAAAATGTCAACATTTCACTACTAATTTCCGTGAAATTTACCATTAAATATCGCCGCTTCCCTTAAATTCTCAGACTGTGCTGACAAATTTTTGTCACCAAAATGCTGATTCATCAACGCTGGGACTTGTCCAGCTTGAATTCGGCTATGGCGTGTTTTATCTGGCATTACTAAATTCGGCCCAGCTTTACAGTTCTTCATACAACCAGTGCCCTTGATTGTAACTTGGTCTTCTAAACCGCGATCGCTTAAAGCCGCCTCCAAAGCCTGACAAACTGCGTTACCACCGCGTTTCATACAATCAGACTTTTGACACACCAAAATCGTGGCCTTAGTCTTAGCTGGTTTTACCTTGACATTATCAATAGATGAAGGTTCTTGTGGTGCAGCGATGGTTTGAATTGTCGCCATTTCAGAACGCGCCGCCATCACACGTTCAGCTTTCAGTGTAACTTTGTCTTTTTTTATATCGTATTCTTTATAACCAACAACTTGTAGCCAAGTACCTGCTGGTAGCCGCAAATCAAAAGCAGCGCGTAAATGTTTAGCAAGTTTAACGTAGCATTCACCCTCATGAGTACCCAGCATTAAACCTTTCAGCTTATAGCCATCTTTAATAACAAAATTTATAAATCTGCCTTCAAGGCAAAATTCGGAACTGTGAGATACACCCATTTTTTTGACCTCCTTTTAACTAATACAAGCTATCAAGCGAGAGATTCTCAGCAGTAGCCACAGATTAGAACTGTTGGTAGCGACTTTGCCAGCAGCACTCAAGAGTCCAAATCTGGTCTTGGCGAGAGGCTGTAAATCGCCGGATCACATTCCAAAGTTGAACAGCCGCAATCGGATTGCCAATTTCAACTTTTAATGGCTGGTTAGGCGCACAACTACAGGGAATGTCTAACTCCTTTAGGCGTTGATAGACTTGCCAGCGGTCTACCCAATTCACCTCTACAAGGTGGTTTATTTCTATTTCTGAACTATACGATTTCAAGAGAATTGCCCTCAAAGTGCAACAAACTTGCAGTAACTACCGCCATTTAAGTCCCTGCTTTTTGAAAGTGTTAGTAGTTTAACCTCTTCAAACCAGCATACCTTAAGTGCAAAGAATTCTCATTAATTTTGCAAAAAAAATAAAATTCTTGCAATCATCCCATGAGGGAGATGAGGGGCACAAAGGGCAATACGCTTGATGTTAGGCATAAAAACCTTAACCTGCGTCGGTTGGGTTGAGGAACGAAATCCAACAATTAACGCTTGATGTTGGGACAAGGGAGATGAGGGAGATAATTCTACTCTATCTTCCCCACTTCCCTTGAGGAGAATCCACATTTAAGTCTGTATGTCAAGAAGAATGAAAAATATACACAACTGAATGAGCGTACCATTATCTACCAAACAAGAAACTTGAGACTTTTGGTATGTAAAAATACAAAATCTTGTGATGGCGAATTGGCTTGCTCTTATTATTAAAATGTTAATATGTAAGGAATAAGCAGTTAAAATCTATAATTGCTAAATAGGGAGGAGAGCAATGTCTGAAACGCAAACTTTGTTACGGAACTTTGGTCATGTATATGACAATCCGGTGTTGCTGGATCACAGCGTAACGGCTCCAGTTACAGAAGGATTTAACGTTGTATTAGCTAGTTTCCAGGCACTGTACTTGCAGTACCAAAAGCACCATTTTGTAGTTGAAGGCTCAGAATTTTATTCTCTGCATGAGTTTTTTAACGAAAGCTACAACCAAGTACAAGACCACATCCATGAAATTGGAGAACGCTTGGATGGACTAGGTGGTGTGCCAGTAGCTACCTTTAGCAAATTAGCAGAATTAACCTGTTTTGAGCAAGAATCTGAAGGCGTATATGCCTCTCGCCAAATGGTGGAAAATGATCTAGCCGCAGAACAAGCCA
Source organism: Nostoc sp. (assembly GCF_036917935.1). Lineage (GTDB taxonomy): Bacteria > Cyanobacteriota > Cyanobacteriia > Cyanobacteriales > Nostocaceae > Nostoc. Next base: position 111,205 of record NZ_JBALEL010000017.1, read on the forward strand.
TTCTTGGCGTAATTCGCCGCCAAGCTGCTCAGGCAGAGAGTTTAGGCGATCGGGGTACACGCTATTTGTACGAAAAGATTTTGTTGAAAACTGAGGAACGTGCTTATCATTTGTCTCACTTCCTCGCTAAAGACAGCTTAACTTTAGGGTTTGTCCAAGCTGCTCAAAGCTAAAACTCTCATCATCTAGATTTGTCTACCTAGACTGAAAGAAAAATTTGGCAGCGCCAACTCTTAAAATATTATAAAAAATGGCAGAAGATGGTATTCCTATCTCTCTGCCATTTTTAATCCAAGTAAACATATTTACATAATATTTAACGTTGCAAATATTTTGCAATTAGCTAGTTAATATGGATTTTTATCTAAGTAATATATCTGTGCTTAATCAGGAGACAGATATATGCCAAAATAAATCATTAATTGTTGCAAAGTTCATTAGCTTAAATAATAAAGATTCGCAAAAGCTTTAGAAATTTGAGCGTCACAATTAAATAAAATTAGAAATACAAAATAAAATAATCTTTGGGTATGGGGGAATAGCACTAAGAAAAGCCCAAAGGCTTGTGTCGCCTCGTTCCCAGTCTTAAGACTGGGAATGTATTCCGAGAGGGCTGCTGCCTCTGGTCAAGAAAGAGGAGGCGGCAGCCCTCCCAGGATGGGTTAAGAGCCTAGAGGCTGGGAACCAGTTAGACCAGTTAGGGCAAGGGCTGTATCTTAACTTAGTGCCATTCGGCTATGGGGCCTGCATTGGGGATTGAGCAAAACAGTTCCGTTAGCGAATAGCTAGGGTTTAGCCCGATATGAGTAAATAAGTGAGATTCCCAATTCAGCACTCCTGAAGGGCATCGGGTATTGGTTATTCTCTTTGTTCGCCTTGTCCCCTTATCCCCTTTTTGTCATCAAACTTAGAAAAGTTAATAATAAAAAGCACCACAGGGGGTAAAGACCCTTAAAATGATCAGGATTTGTATTCTCGTATTCCAAGGCAACGACTATGCCCCGCCGTGACGACCTCCGGAAGATTCTACTGTTAGGCTCTGGCCCAATTGTGATTGGACAAGCCTGTGAGTTTGACTACTCTGGCACTCAAGCCTGCAAAGCGCTGCGAGAAGAAGGCTATGAAGTGGTTTTGGTCAACTCCAACCCTGCAACGATTATGACCGACCCGGAAACGGCCGATCGCACTTACATTGAGCCGCTGATACCGGAATTGGTCGAAAAAGTCATTGAGAAAGAACGCCCCGATGCTCTACTACCGACGATGGGAGGACAAACCGCCCTCAACCTCGCCGTTGCTTTAGCCAAAAATGGGGTGTTGGAAAAGTACGGTGTTGAGTTAATCGGCGCTAAACTACCAGCCATCGAAAAAGCCGAAGATCGAAAACTTTTTGGTCAGGCAATGGCCAGGATCGGGATAGCTGTGTGTCCTAGCGACACAGCCGAATCTTTAGAAGAAGCCAAAGCTGTTGCCCGCCAAATTGGTACTTATCCCCTAATTATTCGTCCAGCTTTCACAATGGGAGGAAGTGGCGGCGGTATTGCCTACAACCAAGAAGAATTTGAAGAAATGGCACAGGTTGGTATAGATGCCAGTCCCGTTTCACAAATTCTCATTGACCAGTCTTTACTCGGCTGGAAAGAATATGAACTCGAAGTGATGCGTGATTTAGCAGATAACGTGGTGATTATCTGCTCCATCGAAAACCTTGATCCTATGGGCATCCACACCGGGGACTCAATTACCGTCGCTCCCGCGCAAACCCTCACTGATAAAGAATATCAAAGGCTGCGGGATATGGCAATTAAAATCATCCGCGAGATCGGTGTGGAAACTGGCGGTTCTAATATCCAATTTGCCGTTAATCCGGTTAATGGGGATGTAGTTGTAATTGAGATGAACCCCCGTGTTTCCCGCAGTTCGGCTTTATCTTCCAAAGCTACAGGTTTCCCGATCGCTAAAATTGCCGCAAAATTGGCTGTGGGCTACACCCTGAATGAAATTCAAAATGACATCACCAAGAAAACTCCCGCGTCCTTTGAGCCAACAATTGACTATGTAGTAACAAAAATCCCCCGCTTCGCCTTTGAAAAGTTCCCTGGTTCAGAACCAGTGCTGACAACCCAAATGAAGTCTGTCGGGGAAGCAATGGCAATTGGACGCACATTTAACGAATCCTTCCAAAAGGCACTGCGATCGCTCGAAACAGGACGCGCTGGTTGGGGTTGCGACAAAGCCGAAAAATTACCCAGTGGTGAACAAATCCGCGCCCAACTGCGGACACCTAACCCCGATCGCATTTTCTCCGTGCGTCATGCCTTGCAACAAGGGATAACCATTGAAGAAATCTATGAACTCACTGGTATTGACCGATGGTTCCTAGATAAATTGCAGCAACTCCTAGATGTCGAAAAATTCCTGAAGCGAACACCTTTGCAGCAATTGACAAAAGAGCAACTTTATGAAGTGAAGCGGGACGGATATAGCGATCGCCAGATTGCTTATGCCACCAAAACCACCGAAGATGAAGTTCGCGCCTACCGCAAGTCATTAGGAATCATCCCAGTTTATAAAACAGTGGATACCTGCGCCGCTGAGTTTGAAGCCTTTACCCCCTACTACTATTCTACCTACGAAGAAGAAACAGAGGTAATGCCCGCAACCAAGCCAAAAGTGTTGATTTTGGGTGGTGGCCCCAACCGCATTGGGCAGGGAATTGAGTTTGATTATTGTTGTTGTCACGCCGCTTATGCCTTGAAGGATGCGGGGTATGAGACAATTATGGTCAACTCTAACCCAGAGACAGTTTCGACCGACTACGATACTAGCGATCGCCTTTACTTTGAGCCTTTAACAAAAGAAGATGTCCTTAACATCATCGAAACTGAAAATCCAGTTGGGGTAATTATCCAGTTTGGCGGCCAAACACCGCTAAAGTTGGCTATCCCATTACAAGAGTTTCTTAGCAATAACACTTCTGGACTGATCACTAAAATTTGGGGTACATCACCAGATTCCATCGACATGGCAGAAAACCGGGAACGGTTTGAAAAGATTCTCCAACAGTTGAATATCGCCCAACCGCCTAATGGTATCGCTCGGAGTTACGAAGACGCGCTGATTGTCGCCAAACGCATTGGCTATCCAGTGGTGGTACGTCCCAGCTATGTGTTGGGGGGACGGGCGATGGAAATCGTCTATTCCGATGCTGAGTTGGAACGCTACATGACCTTTGCGGTACTAGTGGAACCAGAACATCCAATTTTGATTGATAAGTTTTTGGAAAACGCGATTGAAGTCGATGTCGATGCGATCGCCGATCATACAGGAAGGGTGGTGATTGGTGGCATCATGGAACACATCGAGCAAGCGGGGATTCACTCAGGAGATTCCGCTTGTTCCTTACCTTCCATTTCCCTATCACCAGCAGTTCTCAATCAAATTCGCACTTGGACAGTGCAGCTAGCACAAGCGCTGTCAGTGGTAGGGTTGATGAATATTCAATTTGCTGTTGTCGGCGCAAGCAGCTATTCTCCCCAAGTTTACATTCTGGAAGCTAATCCCCGCGCCTCTCGCACAGTGCCCTTTGTATCAAAAGCAACGGGCATACAGTTGGCGAAATTAGCATCCTTGATTATGTCGGGTAAAACCTTAGAGGAGCTACACTTCACAGAGGAAGTCATCCCAACCCACATTGCTGTAAAAGAAGCTGTATTACCCTTTAATAAATTCCCCGGAACTGATACAATATTGGGCCCAGAAATGAGATCCACTGGTGAGGTGATGGGGATTGATAGCGACTTTGGCCGGGCCTTTGCCAAAGCGGAATTGGGTGCTGGGGAGCGTTTACCACTGACGGGAACTGTATTTGTATCAATGAGCGATCGCGATAAAGCTGCTGCAAGTGGTGTGGTGAAGGAATTTATCGATTTGGGCTTTAGAGTGATGGCGACCCTTGGTACACGCCGAGTTCTTCTTGAACAGGGGTTAAATATTGAATTAGTCTTAAAACTCCATGAAGGTCGTCCCCACGTCCTAGATGCGATCAAAAATCAGAAAATCCAACTTATTATCAACACACCATCAGGGGAAGAAGCCCAGACTGATGCTAGGTTAATCCGCCGTACAGCCTTAGCTTACAAAATTCCCATTATTACTACCATTGCCGGCGCAAAAGCTACCGTCGCCGCCATCCGTTCCTTACAAAATACGACTTTGGACGTTAAAACCATCCAAGATTACTGTGCCAAGGACTAGGGACTGGGGACTAGGGACTGGGGACTAGGGACTGGGGACTAGGGACTAGGGACTGGGGACTAGGAAAAAGTTTTTCAAATACCTGATATCCCCAATCCCAATTCCCAGAAAAAATTAAACAATTGTTATAAGAGAATGAATATAGTTCTCATTGAGATACTTTAACAAATATGAGGAAAATTATTTGAACCAGATAATTTCTTAAATTGACTTCTAGTCAACCTTAAGATAGAGGGCAACGTTGGGTGAACTGGAACAACCAGGAAATTTCATGTCGCCATCTAGCCAAAACATTCTCATAAATGTTACAATTGTTAATAAGGCTACCATAAAAAAAATGTTTAAAAAGCGACCTTTTATCTAACTGTAGATACTTGTGATAAGTAGGAAATAACTGTAGTTTTAGCAGTTAAGAAGCCTAAATTTGATTATTATAAGCAGCCGAGTTTATCGGGCGCGTAAATTGCAAACCATAGTATGGGTTCCCAGTCTGACTGGGTAGCACCCTAATAAATAAAGCATCTATCCCTTAATGACCCTACCGCCAAACCCATCATTACCAAAGAGTAGCGCCATGAAGACCGCTCAGACAGCCACAGACCTCGTGCGGACTTACCTGCGTGAGATTGGCCGTGTGCCACTCTTAACCCACGAGGAAGAGATTTTCTATGGTAAACAGGTGCAACGTTCCTGCGCTTTGCATGAATCAAGGGAAAGTCTTGCCACCCAGTTAAGTCGTCAACCGACTCTAGAAGAGTGGGCCAAAGCGACAAAGCTAGAACCAGCAGAGTTGAACGAAGCGATCGCAGATGGTGAAATTGCCAAGCGCAAGATGGTAGAAGCCAATTTGCGGCTGGTAGTGTCCGTTGCCAAAAAGTACATCAAGCGCAACGTCGATTTACTGGACTTGATTCAAGAAGGTAGTATTGGTATGCAACGGGGTGTAGAAAAGTTTGACCCTACCAAAGGGTACAGATTTTCTACTTATGCCTATTGGTGGATTCGGCAAGCTATCACTCGTGCTATAGCCGAAAAAGCCCGTACCATTCGGCTGCCTATCCACATAACCGAAAAATTAAATAAGATTAAAAAGGCACAGCGCCAATTATCTCAAAAATTGGGACGCGCTCCGACAGCTGGTGAGCTAGCTGACGAATTAGAATTGACCCCCAAACAAGTACGAGAGTATCTAGAAAAGGCGCGTTTGCCCCTTTCCTTGGATTTGCGGCTAGGTGATAATTACGACACCGAACTCGGAGAAATGCTGGAAGATCCAGGAGCATCTCCAGAAGAGTTTGTGATGCAATCTTCCCTATCTTATGACTTAGATCGCCTGATGGGTGATCTCACGCCACAACAGCGGGAAGTAATCACACTGCGCTTTGGGTTAACTGATGGGCAAGCGCTGACTCTGGCTAGAATCGGTGAAATACTCAATATCAGCCGAGAACGAGTGCGGCAAATTGAGCGGGAAGCTTTAACTAAACTTCGCAAGTCTAAAGCCAACATGGATGAATATTTGGCAAGTTAGGGGAAGTTAGTAGTTAGGATTTAGGAGTGATGAGTTTTTAATTAACTCCTCACTCCTTACTCTATTTATTGGGGTGAGAAAATACGCTGACTTTTGTACGGTTACACCTACTTCCACTCTTACGGTAGGCTGTTACATTAGTTGACAGGAAGACAAAATAACTAAGTCAAATCCAAAACAGACATTTAATATTCAAATCACAAGCACCGCAGCCAATAGTGGTAGTTAAGGAGCTAAAAAATGAGTAACCCATCCAATCGCGTCTCAGAATTTTTTAATAGCGAATCAGAAACTAACGATTTACTATGGCAATACGTTAAATCCTTGAGTCCAGAGGCAGTTACCCAGCTATCTAAACCCACATCTGCCGAAGTGTTTCAGGTGATGGAACGGAATATTACAGGACTGTTGGGTAATCTACCTTCAGAACACTTTGGTGTTACTGTAACCACAAATCGGGAAAATCTGGGTCGGCTTCTGGCTTCTGCGATGATTAGTGGTTATTTCTTGCGTAACGCTGAACAGAGAATGAATTTTGAAATCGCCCTACAAGGTTCTGAAACCAATAACAGCGAAGTTGATTAAAATAGAAGATTTGGGAAATTCAATATTGTTGGGCTGATAGCTAGTCACAGTCACGCCGATCAGAATTTCAAATCAGCATCTGCGAAATTTTTGCCCCTGATTCCCACTCATGCATCAGCTAAATTTTTTGAAATATCCAAAAATAGTGACGAATTAGGGTTTAAATTTCGACGCAGAGGAACGCGGAGGTTGGCGCAGAGTAAGGCGAAGTTTTTGGATTTGGTTATCTTTGAACTCCTGTATATTTGGTAATTAGTTCAACTAGAGGCGTATTGCTAAATGATTAATGCACATTTGTGGATAAACTAATAGCGGTAGACGACCTTGGCAATAAATCAAAACTCGGCAGAGTTACAACTAGTCTGCCGAGTTTTGTTATTAGTCAAGAGTCAGAAGTCAAAATTCAGCAATTCTTCTCCACTCCCCATTCAACTATGAGTGAAACCAGTTCTTTCCCACCCCATAAAATCATTGGTGTTGCAGTAATTTGGAATGACCAAAAGCAAATTTTAATCGATCGCCGTCGCAAAGAAGGAGCGATGGGTGGTTTGTGGGAGTTTCCTGGTGGTAAAATAGAACCTGGTGAAACTATGAGCGAGTGTATTCAACGGGAAATTTCCGAAGAACTGGGAATAGTAATTGAAGTGGGAGAACATCTGATTACTATTGACCACAGCTATACAAATTTGCGTGTTACCCTCACAGTACATCACTGCCGCCATCTTACAGGCGTCCCCCAACCTTTGGAATCGGATGAAATTCGCTGGGTAACTTTGGCAGAACTAGAGCAGTTTACTTTTCCGAAAGCAAACACTCAAATTATTGCTGCATTAAAAGGGACTAGGGGCTAGGGGCTAGGGACTGGGGACAACGGGAATAAAGAGAATAACCAATGCCCAATACCCAATCCCGTAACAATCTATTAATTGCATCAGGTTGAGTCCCGCAATTTTCTACAATAGGCGCAGGGACTTTGATTTAAGGTGTCAACAAATAAATGCCTAAAACCGTTGCCGATGTGATGAGCCGCGATCCTATTGTCGTCCGGGAGGAAACTCCACTGAAGGAAGCTATCCAAATTCTCGCAGAACGCCACATCAGCGGACTACCTGTTGTGGATGATCTCGGTAAATTGGTGGGCATTATCTCGGAAACCGATTTGATGTGGCAAGAAACTGGTGTTACTCCACCTGCGTACATTATGTTTCTTGATAGTGTTATCTATTTAAAAAATCCTGCTACTTATGATCGTGATTTGCACAAGGCTCTAGGGCAAACCGTTGGGGAGGTGATGAGTAAAAACCCGATCGCTATTTCCCCTGATAAAACTTTAAGAGAAGCAGCTACAATCATGCACGATCGCAGCGTTCACCGCTTGCCAGTACTTGAGGGCACGGGTCAACAAGTAATTGGTATCCTCACTCGTGGTGATATTATTCGGGCAATGGCGGCTAGTCAAGATTAGTCAAAAATAGAGACGCGATTAATCGCGTCTGTCTTTTTTACACCTTTGAAAATCAAGGATAACAAAATGAGTATTACTCCGGAGTCTGTTAAGCAATTGCTCAGTTCTGAGGATTTAGGCGATCGCTTACGTGCAGTAAATCAAATCCGCCAATTGGAACCTGCGATTGGCTTTGAATTAATTCAAAGTGCTATTGGCGATCCCAATTCCCGTGTCCGTTACTCAGCGGTGAGTCAAATGGATACACTAGGAACGCAGGATTTACAGTTATCCTTGGATATTTTGCGCGATCGCTTGCTTAATGACTCCGAAGTAGATGTACAAGCAGCAGCAGCAGACTGTTTGGGCGCTCTGAAGTTACGTGAAGCTTTTGAAGATTTGCAGCAGCTTTATTATACAACCAGTGAATGGCTAATACAATTCAGTATTATTGCTACATTAGGAGAGTTAGGCGATCCACGAGCCTTTGAACTACTCAAAGAGGCACTCTCATCAGAAAACGAATTAGTCCAAACTGCTGCTATTAGTTCTTTGGGTGACTTGGGAGATTTACAAGCAGTTCCCCTATTGGCTCCCTATGCTACCAATCCAGATTGGCAAATTCGTTACAGACTTGTACAAGCCTTGGCTCGTTTGAGTAATCCAGAAGCCAAATCTATATTAGAAACTCTGGCTGATGATGAAGTAGATGCGATCGCAAACGAAGCGAAACAATCTTTGCAGTCAGTTTAACGTATCGCGGAAGTCCCCATCTTCTCTGCGAGACGCTAACGCGAACAAGGTACTCCTAAGATGGGGATTGTGAGCCTTGGTTGTTCGCGAAGCGTCACGAAGTGAGGATTGCATCTGGAATTGATTTTTTGCTGTGCAAAAACAAATTTTGGATGTATGACGAATCCCCAGGATTTTCTGGTAAGATAGGTAATATATTGACCATCAATGCCACAAGCGAAAACCATTAGCTTTTAGGTATATGTCGTAAGAGAAAGATTTGGGTCTTGGGAACCAGGACTCCTGCCCTTGGAGGGAATGTCAGACCAAAAAAACTACGGAGTAATTGATGGCTATTCCCGATGAATTGGGAAGCTCAGACTTCAGGCGAAGCCAAGTCTGAGTAGTTCACGTCTATCTAATACCATTTTGGATTTTAGATTTTGGATTGTGAACGCGAATGCGTCTCGTAGAAAAAGAGTTACGGGTAATCGCTTTTAGCGCTCCATCTGTCGCAATCATTGTTCAAATTGGTATAAGGTTAAGAAAATTCACCTTTCATATAGATTTGTCTGACAGTAGAAAAAAATTCGATCTGGTTGGTGAAATTTTGTATTCCAGCCAGATCGAATAGATAAATTAGAGTTACTTTTAGCAACTAAAAGTAACTTGTTTATACTTAGGATAAGCCTATTGAGCTACACTTTTGCGGCGGCGAGACATCGCCATTACTGCACCTACTGCACCCAAGCCTAGTAATGCAGCTGGTTCAGGAACGGAAGTGGTGAATGTAGAACCAGAAAAAGTCAAATTCTTCAATGAGCCGCCAGCAGTATTGAGAATTGAATTTGCTTGATCAATAGTAGTATTATTTCTTTGGAAAGATAAGCTTCCTGCTCCATTAGTTATCTCTCCAGTAACGCTGGTAAAGTACCCAAATAGATCAACGGCTATAGTAATGTTTGCACCAGTCTGGGTTATTTTATAACCAGAAGATGTCAAAGTAAAGATGTTCCTGCCATCGGCTAGAGAAGCTGTATGTTCCCCAGGTAAAATGGTACCAGGAATTGTCAGATTACCAAGGTCTAGAAATGGATTTTGCACAGTATCGCTTGCAAAGGAGATGATATCACGTATACCGGCTGAATTGAAACGTGAGAAGCTTCCTGTCTGAGCAGCAATAGCAACTGGGGTACTCTTTACTCCATTGGAATCTGCAATAATGCTATTTGGAGTAAATGTTAGTGAATCTTTTTTCAATGTTACTAAGCTGGAGGCAAATGGATTCACAGTCATCCCACCGTCAAAACTGAACTCACCTGTGAGTGCAGCAGCTTGAGCAGAACCAGCAGAGGTAAAGAACCCAGCAGCAGCTAAGGGAAGTGCAGCGGTAGCAGCCAGGGTAGCATTTAGTAATTTAGATTTTAAACCAATCATGATCATTTAAGAGTCCTAATAATAATCTTGAACAGAGAATGTGATGGCGTTACTTGTACTATCAGTAATTTATTTAAAATACTGTCAGTGAAAGCGGCACTTACGTGACGTATTTCTTATTTCCATAAAATCACATAGACTCTGAGTATGCAAGATTTACTTAGTGGTCTTCATTACATCTTCAATTAATGAGTAGTCTTCATAAAATTTTAATTGATTGTATAGCTGCTCTTCGTACTATTTATCATTTCATCGGGTTGAAATTGTAGGCAATAGCTTTGAATTTAATTTGCTTAACTTCCGTACATTGAACACAATTAGTATTTTTTCTTCTTGCAGATTACTCAACCATTTTTTAGATAAATAGAGTAAGCAATATATCTATATTCAATCCTTGAAGATTTAGGAAACTTTTTGAAGGTGTCACTGTACCTTTTACCCAGACTACAAAGGGGATGAAGAATGCTTATCCAAGAAGTATTGAAACAAAGGGGATTTATCCAAAGCGTAATACACTAAGTAGCGGTTCCTCCTGTCCATAGATGAAATGGGAGAAACCGCTGTCTTGGTGTAAGGTGGAAAATTTTTGTCAACTATCGGACTTACGCATTGACAGACATAACCAAATGTGAATTACCTCTCGTTAGAAGGCAGAGCCAGGGAAGGAGGCAGGGCAAGACTTTTATCTTAATAAGCTTGATATGCAGATGATGCTCAATTTTTAAAGTGCGTAAGTCCTAAACTAATTGAATGTCTGCAATAAATAGCCTGACTGCTAGTTATTACCGCTGTTTTCAAATATGTCAGAGCTTTGAAATGCTAAGAGGATGTTTGAAAAGTCTACGCTTGTATCTAGATCCCCCCTAGCCCCCCTTAAAAAGGGGGGAATAACGTTCTCAAAGTCCTCCAATTTATCGGAGGATTTAGGAGGATCTAAAGTTTTGGATACCTCAGTCACCACTTTTCAAACAACCTCTAAGAGCCAAATACCTGTGGCCAAGTTGTCACAACAAAAACTACAACTGCTGCGATCGCTAACAACCCTTGAATCAAATTTCCAACCAAAGATCCGACTACAATTCCTATACCTGCTTTAACCGCCAACCCAAATTCACGTCGGTAAAGGTACTCACCAATAATTGCTCCCAAAAGCGGCCCTAGTAAAATTCCTAACAATGGGCCTCCAAAAGGTAATGTTGGCAATAATCCGAAAAATCCCACCACCAAACCGACAATTGCGCCAATTTGACCCCACTTGCTAGCTCCAGCTTGTTTTGCTCCCACATAGCTAGCTAAAAAATCCACTCCGACACTGAGCAGTAAAACTAGAACTGTCACAATTAGGGGAATCTTGATAGCTGCAAAGGAACTACTAACGATTCCCCAGACAATAATTGCAATTAAAATTAAGCTGCTACCAGGAATGGCAGGAATTACAGCACCGATAATACCCACAACCATTACGGCAACTAATAGCCAATAAATAATTTGCATAGATCAATTGTAAATTTCCAAATTTCCCAGTAGGGGCGCACATCTGTGCGCCTCTACTGTATATTCTATCTGGGCAAGATAGCGACAAATCCCTAGTACACTGTGGTGTAAGTTTGCCTAATGCTTCTAAACTTCTATTTTAAAGCTCAAAACCGATGACGAGAAAAATATTAACTGGACTGAGTTCAGCAGCCTACGAACACCCTTTTGATCGCAAAGCCTTGGCTTCTTTGCAAAATATGCCCGGTGTCTCGCTGCTACTCAAAAAAATTAACGAATACGGCATCGATCGCCTACTCAGACTGCAAAGCCTTGGTAGTGAAATCAGAATTTCGCCCCGTAATTTTCCCCAATTACATCAAGCATTTGTAGAAACCTGCCAAATTCTTGATGTTGCTCCACTTCCTGAACTATATCTGTTTCAAGGCACAGGTCACATAGAAACCTACATTGTTGGGGTGGAAAAACCCCTTGTTGGTATGAATTTAGATGCAATGGAGTGGCTTGATGCAGATGAGTTGCTTTACATTTTTGGACACGAAATCGCTCGCATCAAGAGTCAGCACATGATTTATCACCAAATGGCAATTGTTATGCCAACTTTGAAAAATTTGTTGAGCAGTACCACACTGGGGATTGGTGGCTTGGTAGCTGGTGGAATGGAACTTGGTCTGTATAATTGGCGAATGATGGCTAGGTTCACTGCTGATCGGGCTGGAATGCTTGCTTGTCAGGATATTGACGTAGCAACTACTACACTGATGAAACTCGCGGGTTTACCAGACGAGTACTTAACTACTGCTGTAATCGAAGATTTCCTTGTCCAAGCCCGTGAGTTTGCATCCAATAACTTAGATAGTGTGGATAAAGTCACCAAAATATTAAGCTATACAGAATCTGGGCTTTCTTGGGTAGTTATGCGGGCTGGCGAGTTATTGAAATGGGTTGATTCAGGAGAATATGATAATTTAATTCAACAGACAAATTTAAAGACACCCGAAGAACCGGAAGAAAAAAAAGAAAAGACACCAGAAGAAAAAGAAGGGTGGAATTTTTTGACTTCTTGGTGAAGAAATTTTAGATTTTAGATTAAATTTTGTAATCCAAAATACGCTTGTGATGCTCAATGACTTGCCAATACCGATTACCTCTGATTTGCTCCAGAACTTGGGGCTTAAGCCCCAAGTCTCACCAAAATTGGTTGACTTCTAAACTAGCGAACACCCTAAGTACTAAGAGTAACAGCAAGTTTATCAGCAATTGCTGCAATCCAGTTTTCATCTTGTTTGGTGTAACTGCGAGGAGCATTGGCTCCCAAAATTAGCACACCTTGGTTGCCAATGGGTTGACAAATTACACCTTGAGTATTTTCTGGTAAGTAATCAAATTCAAGCCTACCTGGATATATTTTTAGAGCAACTAGATAAATCGGCTTTTGTTTTTCGAGTACCTGTTTTAAGATTACTCCTGGTACAACTTCAGATTTAGTACCCAGAACCCCGCGACGCAACAAAACTTTACCTTGATAAAAAACTACGAGCGATCGCGTTACTGTATTAGTCAACAATAAATGAGATGCCCAGGCTAGCTCTGTTTTTACAGCTTCTGGTAAATCTGCTGCGAGTACAAAACCAACTTCACCAATTAGTTCTACAATATCAGGCGATCGCGGCTGAACTTGCTGCCAAATTAAACCCGTCAAAATTAACACCGCACTCAAAATCACGCCCACCACATCACCACGCGATTGAGACTGGGTTAATTCCGGTGTTAATAAACGGTTAATCAGCAAAAGCACAGCGCCTAGCCCACCCACGACAATGGGTAGACGCCGCAAAACTCGATTATGATCAGGTTTAGTCATTAGTTATTGGGCATTGGGCAATTCAATTTTGGATTTTAAATTTTAAATTTTGGATTAAATTTCAATCTAAAATCCAAAATCTAAAATCTAAAATTCTTGCTCCCCCTGCTCCCTTATCTCCTCACTCCTCCCCCGGTTCAATAATTCGCTGGAAAAGATAACCAGTACCCCGCGCTGTGAGAATCAATTCTGGGTTGCTAGGATCATCTTCTAACTTTGCCCGCAAACGGGATATATGCACATCTACTACGCGGGTATCCACATGACGTTCTGGTGTGTAACCCCAAACTTCCTGCAAAATTTCCGAACGAGAAAAAGCTTCTCCAGAGCGACTGACTAACAACTCTAACAAGCTGAACTCCATACCTGTCAATCGAATTCGCTCATCGCCTTTGTAGACTTGTCGCTTATTCGTATCGATTTTAATATTAGCGACATGGATCACCCCAGAACTAGGAATGCCAGAAGCACTGGTTTTGTCTACCCGCCGCAGCACCGAGCGAATCCGGGCTTCTAGCTCCTTGGGGGAAAATGGTTTAACTACATAGTCATCAGCACCCAATTCTAACCCGGTGATGCGATCGGCTACATCACCCAAGGCTGTTAGCATAATAATGGGGACATCTGATTCTTTTCGTAATTCTTGACATACACCATAGCCGTCTAGCTTTGGCATCATTACATCTAAAACTACCAGGTCAGGCTCAGTTTTGCGAAAAGTTTCCAAAGCTTCTTCCCCGTCACCAGCCGTCACTACATCGTAGCCAATCATGGAAAGGCGCGTTTCCAAAATCCGGCGAATGCTGGCCTCGTCGTCTACCACCAAGATTTTTTCTTTATGGCTTTCCAAGTTTATCAACGCTCCTTGACTAAAAATTTACATGATTAATTTTTAATACCATAATATTAAGATATCATTCCATCAATTGATTTGGAAAAAGCTCTAAATACTACTATTATTGGTTTTTAGTTTTTTTCAAGAATTAAGTAAATATTAAGATTATTTAATAAGATTTAATAATGGCAAAGCCAAAAACCTTTTTCACTTGTAACGAATGTGGAGCAGAATCGCCCCAGTGGTTTGGTAAGTGTCCAGCTTGCGGCACTTACAACTCTCTAGAAGAACAAATTTCTATTCAATCCTCAGTAGATGTACCCAGTCGGGGAGGAGTAAGTAGTTGGCAATCAACTCAAGGCAATGGCAAATCTCACGCTAAACCAGCTAAAGCGCGAGCCTCTTTAACATTTGACCAAATTACCGATCGCCAAATTGCTCGCTGGGAGTCTGGTTATGAAGAATTGGATCGGGTGCTTGGGGGTGGCATTGTCCCAGGTTCTATGGTGCTGATTGGTGGCGATCCGGGTATTGGTAAATCGACTTTATTACTGCAAGTATCTAATCAATTAGCACAAAAATATCGCATCCTTTACGTAACTGGTGAAGAATCGGGACAGCAAGTAAAATTACGAGCTTCTCGTTTGGGAGTATCAAAACCCCTAAGTGTGGTTAATGAGGAGAATGTTACTGTAGTAGTAGAGACTACACTTCCTATAGACCCTGACAGTATAGGTGCAGATTTATATGTACTGCCAGAAACAGATTTAGAAGAAATTTTACGGGAAATAGACTCTCTTAAACCAAATGTGGCGGTGATTGATAGTATCCAAACGGTGTTTTTTCCGGCGCTGACTTCTGCACCAGGTTCAGTAGCTCAGGTACGGGAATGTACAGCAGCATTGATGAAGGTGGCGAAGCACGAAGATGTCACCATGCTGATTGTGGGACACGTTACCAAAGAAGGAGCGATCGCGGGGCCAAAAGTCTTAGAACATTTAGTAGATACGGTGTTGTATTTTGAAGGCGATCGCTTTGCCTCCCATCGGTTATTACGCACAGTCAAAAACCGCTTCGGCGCAACTCACGAAATCGGCATCTTTGAAATGGTAGCGGAGGGATTAAGGGAAGTCTCCAACCCGTCAGAGCTATTTTTAGGCAACCGTGACGATCCCGCTCCCGGTACTGCCATTGTCGTTGCTTGCGAAGGAACTCGCCCGATAGTTGTCGAGTTGCAAGCTCTTGTCAGTCCCACCAGCTACCCTTCCCCCCGGCGTGCTGGAACTGGCGTAGACTACAACCGCTTAGTGCAAATTCTCGCCGTTTTAGAAAAACGGGTGGGAATTCCCATGTCCAAGTTAGATTCTTACGTTGCTTCTGCGGGTGGGTTGAATGTGGAAGAACCAGCGGTAGATTTAGGAATAGCGATCGCGATCGTTGCTAGTTTCCGCGATCGCATCGTTGATCCCGGTACAGTATTAATCGGTGAAGTTGGCTTAGGCGGACAAGTGCGATCGGTTTCTCAAATGGAACTGCGGTTAAAAGAAGCTGCTAAATTGGGATTCAAAAGAGCGATCGTGCCAAAAGGTACAAAATTCCCTGATCTGAATATTGAGATATTACCAGTATCCAAAGTCATAGATGCAATTATCGCCGCCATCCCCCATCAAGAATTGACAGCCGACGATTTAGAACCCGATGAAGATGAGTAACTACTGGGTACTGGGAAATTGTTCCAAAATTTGGCAGGGTTCAAAGCAAATTCCATAATTTTTACGAGTAAAAACCCAGTCCCTTTTACACACCAAAGGATAACCCACCATGACAGTCCTCACCCAAGGCTACCAAATCACTTGGGAAAAACTACCCGATGATTACAAACTCCCAGATGATCCAGTGGACAACATCAACCAACCAGCCTTAGCTGCTGCACTTACAGAAAGCCTACAATTAGCGGGAAAAATTTCAACTAACACTCTAACAACAACCAATTACGGCATTTGTGTCACCCTAAACAACAGAATAGTCATTAAAGCCCCTGATTGGGCTTTTATTCCCAAAATTAACGTTAGTAGAGAAGAAGTAACACGCAGTTACACCCCTCAACTACAAGGTGATATTCCCGTAATTGTGATGGAATTTATTTCCGATACACAGGAGACAGAGTATTCTGTCAAAGCGACATATCCCCCAGGAAAATGGTTTTTCTACGAGCGCATCTTAAAAGTACCAAACTACATCATCTTTGAACCAGATAGCGGCAGTGTCGAGATGTATCGCTTACAAAGCACAGAACAGTACGTCTTGCAAGAGCCTGATGAAAATCAACGCTACTGGATAGCAGAAATGAATCTTTATGTTGGAGTATGGCAGGGTACTCGTGAAAACCGCACAGGGAAGTGGTTACGGTGGTGGGATAAACAAGGAAACCTTCTGCTTTGGGGTGGAGAATTAGCTGAACAAGAACGACAACGCGCTGAACGACTAGCAGCACAATTGCGGGCTGCGGGGATTGAGCCAGAAGTGTGATGAAATTTTTAGGAAAAATTGAAACTCACAGATCCCCGACTTGTCAAACAAGTCGGGGATCTTATTTCTCACAAATAATTAAGTAAGGCTGAATACCAGTTGTTGGGCAAGACAAGAGTTTAACAACTGCGATCGCCATAAGTTTATTACTGTTTTTATTCTTTTAAACAAAGATTTACTAATTTCTTTTACTTTAGACAAGCCTCTTTTAGTAACATCAGGTACAGGAGAAAAAACAAAATTAATCGATAATTCTTTCAGGCTTTGAAGCGATTGTAAAAGTACTTCTATGCCCTGTTTGTTTTGCTCATTAGGAAAAAGAAAAATAATTGCTTCGTCAGCAGCTTCGATTAATGATAAAGCTCCCCATTGATTGATTCCAGTTCTCGAATCAATTAAGAGAATATCTGGTTTTAATTGCTCGTAAATTTCACGCTTGAAAACAGACCAAAGACTTTGATCTCCATCAATAACAGTAGTAGCATGAAGATCATCAACCTTGGAGACATAATCAAGATTAAGACAACCAGCAGTAACAACAAATAATCTGCCTGTAGCGTTAGGTATTCTCACTTCACCAAATATTTCTGCAATTGAAATACTCGGTTTTATTCCTTCTGGTAAATAGGAACGCTCATAAAAATAGTCAAATTCAATAAACCTGATGTAGAAATATTTAAATCAACCCATTCTTCTGAATTATGCACATACTGGTTTGTAATTTCCTGTTTTAGCAAAACCTGCCAACTTTCCTGCATTTGACCACCTCTTTAAAGTTGAGTAGCTTGCTTTTGTAACCACCCCTTGAGACTTCGATAAGCTTTTAACCAGCGTGTGTAACTTTCATCATTAGGCTCAAGGCCACAACAACGCATATCTATAAAATTTTGGCTATTTGGATTTTCCACTTCATTAAGCCATTTTCGCACTTCAGGACGATTATCAATTCTAGATTTAAGTCGATTGTGCCGCTTTAATGCTTCTATGTAATTATGTCCCGGATTAGTAATAGTATGCCCAGGATGAGTAGAATCTGTCTTCGATTCCTGAGTTGCACCCTTTGGTAAGGTAGCAAAAATCATTGCTTTTAATAAACATTCAATGGTTACACCTCCAAAGTGCATAGCGGCTACTCTTCTTTCCGATTCCTTTCTAGATAATATTTCAGTATCAAGGTGACGCTGCATAAAAGCGGCTTGGTAATCTTCCATTTCGTTATTTTCTCGTTTGAAACACCTGAATCTTGACACAAAAAAACAGCCGCCTCCATAAAGGAAGCAGCTGTTCTCACAAAACTATGTAACTACAAAGTATTAGTAATCGAAGTCTCCGCCGCCAGCACCAGCGCCAGCAGGAGCGCCATCCTTAGGCTCAGGCTTGTCAACTATAATACATTCGGTTGTCAACACCATACCAGCGATGGAAGCAGCGTTTTGCAGAGCAGAACGAGTCACTTTCGCAGGGTCAACAATACCAGCCTCTAACAAATCGACGAATTCGTTTGTTGCAGCGTTGTAGCCAACATTAAATTCTTTCTCTTTCACGCGTTCAGCGATCACAGCACCATTCTGACCGGCGTTTTCAGCAATCCGCTTCAGAGGTGCAGGTAAGGCGCGAACGACAATCAAAGCACCAATCAACTCTTCATCCTTAAGATTGCTCTTTGCCCAAACTTCCAATTCCGGAGCAAGGTGAGCCAGAGTTGTACCACCACCAGGAACGATACCTTCTTCCACAGCAGCTTTGGTGGCGTTGATAGCGTCTTCTAGACGCAGCTTCTTGTCTTTCATTTCGGTTTCGGTCGCTGCACCCACTTTCACTACAGCAACACCACCAGAGAGTTTAGCAAGACGCTCTTGCAGTTTCTCTTTGTCGTAAGAAGATTCGGTTTCATCGATTTGACGACGAATCTGTTCGACACGAGCCTTAACAGCAACTTCGTTACCTTCGGCAACAATTGTGGTGCTGTCCTTGGTGATGGTGATCCGGCGAGCTTTACCCAGGCTATCCAGCTTGGTGTTATCTAGCTTCAGACCAGCATCTTCGGTAATTAGTTGACCACCAGTTAAAACAGCGATGTCTTCTAGTAGTGCTTTGCGGCGATCGCCAAAGCCAGGAGCCTTAACAGCAGCCACGTTCAGCACACCGCGTAAACGGTTTACTACCAAGGTTGCCAAAGCTTCTTTTTCAATATCTTCGGCGATAATCACCAAAGGACGACCAGCACGAGCTACTTGCTCTAACACTGGTACAAGGTCTTGTACCAAAGCGATTTTCTTATCGGTCAGCAGTATGAAAGGCTCATCAAAAACCGCTTCCATCCGTTCCGGGTCAGTAGCGAAATAAGGAGAGATGTAGCCTTTGTCAAAGCGCATCCCTTCAGTGATTTCCAACTCGGTGAACATAGATTTCCCTTCTTCTAGGGAAATTACGCCTTCCTTGCCCACCTTGTCCATTGCTTGGGCAATCATCTGACCAACTTCTTCGTCATTACCAGCTGAGATCGCACCAACTTGGGCAATGGCTTTGGAATCTTCCACTGGACGGGCGTGTTCTTTGATTTTTTCTACGAGGAAGGCAGTAGCTTTGTCAATACCGCGCTTCAGCGAAATCGCATTAGCACCAGCTGCAACGTTCCGCAAGCCTTCTTTGACGATCGCATGAGCTAAAACGGTAGCAGTCGTGGTGCCATCGCCCGCAGCATCGTTGGTTTTAGAAGCAGCTTGACGAATCAAAGCTACGCCAGTGTTTTCAATGTGGTCTTCTAATTCAATTTCTTTGGCGATCGTTACACCGTCATTGACAATTTGCGGGGCGCCAAATTTCTTTTCTAGGACTACGTTACGACCTTTGGGGCCAAGGGTAACAGCTACAGCCTCAGCCAGGATGTCAATGCCTCGTTCCAAGGCGCGACGGGCGTTTTCGTTGTAGATAATGCGCTTTGCCATAGGTGTCTAAATTCCGGGAGTAAGTCAATTTTTTCTTGAATTTGGCATTGGGCATTGGGCATTGGGTATCGGGTATTGGGTATCGGACATCGGGTATTGTGTTTGACATTCCCTGTTCCCTATTCCCTAATTCCCTATTCCCCATTCCCCACTCCCTACTAAATAACGACTGCTAAAATATCTTTTTCAGAAAGCAGTACATATTCTTCGGTGCCGAGCTTGATGTCAGTGCCAGCGTACTTAGAGTACAGCACCTTATCGCCGACTTTAATTTCCAATTCCTGACGGTTTCCATCGTCATTACGCTTGCCAGGGCCAAGGGCCACTACTTCCCCTACCTGGGGCTTTTCCTTGGCGGTGTCGGGCAAATACAGACCACCTGCGGTCTTTTCCTCAGAGGCGCTCACTTTTACGAAAACGCGATCGCCTAAAGGTTTAACTGTAGAAACGCTTAGAGATAAAGCTGCCATAATTATTTTCTCCAGAGTTTAGCACTCTCAACTCCTGAGTGCTAATCTACCTAAAAGTGTCGTCCAATGGCAAGAATCCCTGTAGTACGGGTTCCCGAACTACAGGGTCATAAACGTACTTAAGTATAAATGCTTAATTAGTTATACCTTGCGGGTTCTGTTCCGTAAGTTACGAAGAGAGTAGGGAGTAGGGAGTTATGAAGATTCTTCCCATTTCCCACTCCCCTTGCCAGTTAACTTTATTTGCAAAGCTTGCAAATTGTTATAGAACTGTAATCAGGGAGCCGCTCGATGAGTAACAATACAGTGATCCAGTCCAGCCATCAAATCCCCAAAACCACTAAATCTGTAGAACATAAAGCCCCGAGTAATTGTGTAGAAAGTTTAGGATTTGCAAAAATTCAGCGACACATTTTTATTTGCGCTGACCAGACAATTGTTAATTGCTGCTCAAAACGAGCTAGTCTGGAATCCTGGGAATACTTAAAAAAGCGACTTAAAGAGTTAAAACCCGATAATTCGCAACAGAGTCATCCCATTTGCGTCTTTAGAACTAAAGTCAAATGCTTGCGTGTTTCTTGTTCTAGACCCATAATGGTGGTTTACCCTGATGGTGTCTGGTATCGCCAAGCAAACCCGGAAGTTACCCTGCGGATTCAGCCGAGAACACTGAAAAATAGGCAATAAGGTGGTAAAAAAATATGCGTTTTTAACCCATCTTTTGCCAGAAACTTCCCTAGTTTCTTGTGAACACCTCATAGAGGCTTAACAACCGAAGGATATGGTATAGCAGTAAGCTTTAAGAAAGTGCGGGTTTGTTTTGAGGTAGGGTCATCTTTAAGCCAATACTTACTTGTGAGTCAGAAGGATTATTATTTAATCAGTGTTTTCTCGCCCGCCCCTTTCAAAGAGATATATAATAGCGCATTATAGATACTACTGCTATACGTATCCTTGCTGGACTTTTGCTATCGAGCTACTAGTCTGTTGAAAGTGCTCGGCATTTTTGAGACTTCGAGACAGCAAAGGCAAGTTAAGTAGGAAAAAGGACAACATCTCGAATAACCCACCATAGAGGATAAATATTCAAGACTTTGATGGACCGAAGCGCGACAAGTGCCACTGCTATGAAAGAGCCCAGCATGAAAGATCACAAACGACTTCTATTGATTGATGATGACCCTAACCTCATCTTGCTGGTGAAGGATTACTTGGAATTCCGGGGATATGAAGTCATCACCGCCGAAAATGGACGTGAAGCTCTGGAAATTTTAGAGCAAGATGTTCCAGACATGATCATCTGCGACGTGATGATGCCGGAAATGGACGGATATACTTTTGTGGAACAAGTCCGGCAAAACGAACGCACCAGCTGGATTCCGGTTCTTTTCCTTTCAGCTAAGGGACAAAGTGCAGACCGAGTTAAGGGTCTGAATAAAGGTGCTGATGTTTATATGGTCAAACCCTTTGAACCAGAAGAACTCGTAGCGCAAGTTGAATCCTCGCTGAAACAAACTATCCGTTGGAAAGAACACCAAGCTAAAGGAGGCGAAAGCGGTTCCCGTATCCAGGTTCCCTTCGATGTGCAATTAACCCCAACCGAACTGAAAGTAGTCCAGTTTGTCGCTAGGGGTTTAGCTAACCGGGAAATTGCTGAAGAACTAAATGTTAGTCAGCGCACGGTTGAAAGCCATGTGTCCAATATGTTGGGCAAAACTAATCTCCATAACCGCACTGAATTAGCGCGGTGGGCGATTGAAAATCAAATGGCATAGTCAATTTTAGATTTTAGATTTTGGATTTTGGATTATTAATCTAAAATCCAAAATCCGAAATCCGAAATTGATTACCAACCATCTTCTTCAGGGCTGGATTGGTGCAAAACTTCTAAATCCAGTTCATCGAGGTAAGTTAAGGCGCTTTCAATCTGGGAAGTAGTTCCTCTTAGTTTCAGGTCGAAGCAGCTAGATTGTGGCACGTTTGCGCTGATCTGAGCATCAGCAATAATGACTGTTACCCCATAGTGAGAAACCAGTCGTGAAATGACTGGTTCCTCATGTAAATCTTTGGGAATGCGAACTTGGATACGAGTTTGGGTGCGTCTACTATCTAAAATATCAGTATTAGATTTTACTTGTTTATTTGGAATTGCCATTGTAGCTTCCTACTCGACTTATTGGATGAGGGTTTTGCTTTACAGGATTTCTTTTAAGACTAGCGTTACTCATCCCAGACAGGCAAGCAGTGGCAAATGATTCATAATCAAGATTCGGTAGCCGGATTCTGGATTTTGACTTCTTATATAGGAATTTTACTCAAATCGTTAACTGGTAATGCTATTGGAATTTCAATCGCAAATTCTGTTCCATAACCAAGTTCAGATTTTAGCTGAATATTTCCCTGATGTTTTTCAATAATTTGATAGCTAATTGCTAAACCTAGTCCCGTTCCTTTGTTGACAGGTTTAGTTGTAAAAAAAGGCTCAAATATCTTACTTTGGATTTCGGAATCAATTCCAGAACCGTTATCTCTAAATCTAATTATGACTGTTGCTAATTCAGTTACTTCAGTTGTAATCACAATTTGCTTTTGTCTCGGTTCATCTAGCTCTAGTAAAGCATCAATGCCATTACTAAGGATATTCATGAATACTTGATTCAGTTGTGCTGGATAACATTGAACTGGTGGAAGATTTCCATATATTTTAATAATTTCAATTTTTTGTTTTAGCCGATGGTTTAAAAGTAATAAAGTACTTTCAATACCTTCATGAAGATTAACAGCTTTTTTTTCGGAATGATCGAGTCGAGAAAAGTTTCTTAGTGACAGCACAATGTCACGAATCCGATCAGTCCCTATCTTCATGGATGAAAGAATTTTTGGTAAATCATCGATGACAAAATCAAGATTACAATCACCAAACTCATCTTGCAATACAAAATGTGATTCAGGGTATTTTTGTTGATATAGTCCGATTAAATTTAAAAGACAGTTAACATGGTTATTCAAGTGGTTAAAATTGCCCTGAATAAAATTCACAGGATTATTAATTTCGTGGGCTAAACCTGCAACCATCCGACCCAAGCTAGACATTTTCTCAGTCTGGATCAATTGAACTTGGGTAGTTTGTAATTCCCGTAAGGTCTGTTCTAATTGTTGTGCTTGAAGTTGAGCAGTAGCAGTTGCTGTAGTCAGTGCTTTGAGGTTACTGTATGCTTTGGAATGATAACGGATACGGGCAATTAACTCAACTGCATCGGGTAACTTGATTAGGTAGTCATTTGCACCCTCAGTAAAGGCGGCGGCTTTGAGCTTTGCTTCTTCTTTACTGGATAACATGACGATAGGAATATCACGAGTTACCGGATGAGAGCGAAACCAACGCAGTAGCATTAATCCATCTATCTCTGGCATGATCATATCCAAGAAGATCACCGTTGGGGCAATGGCGATCGCATCTTGAATAGCTTTAGCTGGATTGCTTGTGTAGTGAAGGGAAATATCTGTTTCTGTCGCAATCATCCGACGGAAGGCTTCGCTAATAATTACCTGATCGTCAATTAGCAAAAGCCTCACTACGGATGTTTTGGAATCCAGAATAAATGGCATAGCTTGTGGGGTTTGTGGTTCACTCCACTTCGGTGATAATTTTTCTGTCTTTTGAGATATTTGTAAGAGTGCTGTTTCTTGTAGGTTCATTTAGCACCTATAAATGGTGTTTGTTTTAAAAATTACAAAGTAATAACGGAAATTTATTAATTTATAATGTCGTAATTGTATATCAGTAATTAAGTATTGATAGTAATTTGAAAGCCTTTCTATGTAAAAGTATCTTCATAAGTTACTCCAATTTACCGTAACTGATTATACTAAGATATTCCAGAGTAATAATAAGTAAGTAAAGCAGTATAATTAAGTAGTAGAACATTAAGCATTTACCGTAAGTCAGGCGAGAAACACTTGATACAGGCTGATGCGATCGCCTCAACTGGCAAAACCTCCACCGCAGATCCTAATTCCACTGCAACTTTCGGCATACCATAGACAACGCAAGTTTTGCGGTCTTGGGCAATAGTGTGCCAACCTGCTTCGCGTAATCGTTTTAAGCCTTGAGCGCCATCTTGACCCATCCCTGTCAGCAACACCCCAACCCCCTTTCCAGTCCAATTTTTAGCCACACTCGTGAAGAAAACATTGACCGATGGACGGGAGGAAAAATTTAGTGGTTCTTTGTCATAGCCAAGGGTGAGGTCGGGACGCATCACCAAATGAAGATTTGTGCCAGCAACGAGAATTTTACCAGGCTGTGGTCTGGCGTCTGCGATCGCTAGTTGCACAGGCAGAGGAATTTGCTCGTTCAACCAGGTGGCAAAACCTTGGACAAATTGGGCATCTATATGCTGGACAATGACCACAGCCGCCGGGAAATCTGGGGGAAATTGGGAGAGAATAGTTGTCAATGCTTGGGGGCCACCAGTGGAAGCCCCCATGATAATTAGGGGTGGGAGTGATTTTAGGCGATGGATAGGCGGCGATCGCTGATGTGAAGATTTACCAATTAAGCGGGCGATCGTGGCAATTTTATTTAGTAGCCCATCATCACCGAAAACTGGCGTGTTGATGGCATCCAAGGCTCCATAGCCCATTGCTTCAAAAACCTTAGCTGCATAGCGATTAACGCTAGCTGTTACCATCACAATAGCGCAGGGAGATTCGCTCATGATGTGCCGTGTAGCTTCTACTCCATCCATGCTAGGCATCAGCACATCCATCAAAATCAAATCGGGAGTATCGTCTGCACACTTGTTCACGGCTTCCACGCCATCGTAAGCAACCCACGCCAGCTTGCAGTCTGGTATTTTTACCACAATACGCCGCAGTGCCTCTACAGCCATGAACATATCATTAGCGATCGCAATTCTCACAGGTTATACCATTTTGGATTTTGGATTTTGGATTTTGGATTTTGGATTGTCAAAGATTTATTGCTAATCGCTTTTAGCGCTTTCTTCTTTTTCTTTTTGTCCTCTTTCTTCCTTTGGGGTTCGTTCCTTTATTTATCAATTTAAAGTTGACACACTAAATAGGGTGAATTCTGCAAAATAAGGCTACAAATACAATCCTGGAAACCTAGATTAAGTAAGAGGGCTTCCAATACTATTCGGTTAAGGCAAGAGACGCGATAAATCGCCGTCTCTATGAAAGATTGATATTGTCAAGACGGCGATTTATCGCGTCTTTGCGATCTAATTTTACAAAATTGGGATAAATATAGCGGTTCTCAGTTGAGTGAGGTACAAGAACCCCACCCCCAACCCCCTCCCCGCTCTTCGAGAGGGGGCTATGATGCACCTCATCTGATTAGGAAACGCAATAGTATTGTTTGAGAATAAAGACTTTTATAGCAACGGACATATTGGTTAGGACATCATATTTTGATGTCAAGGGAACTCTTAACAGGAAACGGGGAACAGAGAAATGTCCTAACAATTGTGGCGACTGCTATAATCCAAAATACAAAATCTAAAATCCAAAATTTGGTATTAATATTAAGCCTCTCCAATTAGATCAATCACTGCCTTTAACAGAGTGTCATCATGAAAGCTACTCTTAGTCAGATAGTAGTCTGCACCTGCTTCTAACCCTTGCAGTCGGTCTTCTTCCCGATCCTTGTAAGATACGATAATCACGGGTATTTGCTTCAACTTGGCATGAGTTTTGATCTGGCTGGTAAGTTCAAAGCCATTCATCCGGGGCATATCAATATCTGTCACCACCAAGTCATAATCGCCACTGCGGATTGCATTCCAACCATCAATGCCATTAACTGCCACTTCAGCTTTATAACCATTGTTTTCCAATAGTTTGCGCTCCATTTCGCGCACAGTTATCGAATCATCCACCACTAACACTCGCTTGTAAACTTTGGTAACTGCTTGATGAGCAGATTGATTTACCTGCGAGAGTTGTCCACTGGAAAATACCTTAGCAATGGAACGTACCAAATCTTCGACATCGACAATCAACACCGGGGAACCATTATCCATGAGGGCGGCGGCGCTAATGTTGGCGACTTTACCAAGGCGGGGATCTAAAGGTCGGATAACCAAACTGCACTCACCGAGAAACCGATCTACAACCAATCCATAACGGTTAAGGCGATCGCTAATTACAATAACTGATAGCGATTCTATATTTACCACAGGCGAGGGTAACTCTAAAACTTGACTTGCCAAAATCAACTCCACAGGTTGATTATTCATCAGGAAAAATGGGCGATTTTCCGATACAGCAATATTAGACTTGGACAACATCACTACCTGTTCAATGCGTGCGAGTCCAAAGGCATAGGGTTCGCCGGCAATTTCTACTAACAGGGTGCGAATCACAGATAGGGTCAATGGTAACTGCAAATAAAAGCTCATGCCCCTTCCCAACACAGAAACCGCCCGCAACGTCCCGCCAACTTCCCGCACTGTGCTATGGGCTATATCCAGCCCCACACCTCGACCGGAAATTTCGGTGACAGTCTCGGTTGTGGAGAAACCAGGTAAAAACAGAAACTCCATTAACTCGATTTCGGTAAGTTGGGCGGCCATTTCCGGGTTTGTCAGTTGTTTGGTGATGACTGCTTGACGTAAAAACTCGATATTGATTCCCCGTCCATCATCTGAAACATTGATAAACAGCATTCCGGCGCGATGGGTAACTTCAATGCGAATAATTCCTTCTTCTGGCTTTCCTACTGCTAGACGCTCTTGGGGCGGTTCGATGCCATGATCGATCGCATTCCGCAGAATATGAGTCAACGGAGCTTCTAAGCGTTCTAGAATATCTCGATCTACCAAAGTAGACTTACCGACGATTTCCAGTTTCACCCGTTTACCCAATTGTCTTGCTAAGTCACGTACCATTCGCGGAAATCCCTGTCCTCCATCAGCAAAAGAACACATCCGGGTGGCAATAATTTCCTGATACAGGCGATGGGCAAGGTTAGCAGAACGCTGAGAAAATACTTCTATTTCGTTTTGACGATCGCTGATCATCTGGTAACATTCTTTAGCTTTTTGATCGGCTGCACTTAAGTTTTCTTTAATTTGCCGATCCAGATGATAGTTGC
This sequence comes from Nostoc sp., assembly GCF_036917935.1. Classification (GTDB taxonomy): domain Bacteria; phylum Cyanobacteriota; class Cyanobacteriia; order Cyanobacteriales; family Nostocaceae; genus Nostoc. The sequence goes on from NZ_JBALEL010000017.1 coordinate 138,451, forward strand.
CCAATAATTCCTGTAACTTCGTAAGCAGGTTAGACAATTCCCCCTGATTGCTTCTCAGTTTCAGCAAAGAGTTAGCAAATGGTTCTAAGGAGTTCGCCTCAACTAAAGACTCTCCTGCTAAACCCATCAAGCGATTTAGATTTTCAGTACTCATTCGCACCGCCCGATTTGGGGTGATGCCTAGTTCTTCTGAAGATGTGGAGATATTTAGCGGGGGTGGGGAAACAAGGATTGTTTGTTGGTTCTCTTCTAACTGCGCTGTTGTGATTAAGGGATGAATTTCTGTAGAGGTTGCCTCTGGAGTGAGGATATTAGCGATCGCACTCACTAGCGATTGAATGCCAACATCTTCTAAAATCTGCAAATTTGGGTTAGCTGTAACCCTTTCAGCTATATGCAGGAGCATATCCACCCCTTGCAGCAACACATCAATGCGATCGGCAGTCAAGATAACTTTTCCCTCTTGAGCCGCAACAAAACAGTCTTCCATCACATGGGCAACGTTGACAGCCGGCTCAATTTGGACAATTCGGGCAGCGCCTTTGATGCAATGGGCTGCCCGCATTAAAGCTGCCAATTCTTTTTGGGGATCGGGCTTCGTCTCCAGTGCCAACAGGCAATCATTCAACACCACAACTTGAGCTTTTACTTCCATGTTGAATAAATCAAGCAAGGAAAGATTGCTGACATCAAATTCTTCTAACATTACAAGTTTTCCTAGAACACTGATTCATTAATCCTGGAAGAACCTCTTCCCCTACCCCAATACTGCTCGGTTAAGAAAATTTGTAGGTTGGGTTGAACGAAGTGAAACCCAACAAAACCCTGGAAATGTTGGGTTTCGTTCCTCAACCCAACCTACTAAATTTAAGCTTTTTGAGCTTAACCGAGCAGTATTGCCCCCTACCCCTCTCCTACGAGTAGAGGTGAATTTAACTCCCCCTTCCCTTGTAGGGAAGGGGGTTGGGGGGTTAGGTTTTTGATCACTGCACCTTCCTAGCTAAGGTGGTGAATAATAATTCATCATCCAAATAGCTGACACTCTGCGTTAGCGTAGCTCTCTGTTCGCGTAGCGTTCCGCTGGAAAGGAATCGCTCGATTTGCTTCCCATCCGGTTGCCAGTGAAATAATCCTTTAGTATAAGTTTGAGTCAGAGTCTTAGGCGCATCTTGTAATTCATCCCGGTGAAATCGGTGTATCCCATAAAGTTCATCTACAGCAAAGACCCAAGTGTTACCTGCCCTTTCCAGCACCACTAGGCGCGAATACACTACTGGACTCAGCGTTTGTACTGCTGTATCGGCAACTTCCAGATTCAGCAGATGACTCAAAGAGATACACAAGAGCAATTCGCCTCGGATACTCACCAATCCCCGCAAGATTTGGTTGCTGCGATGCGGTAGGGTATGAATCACACTCGGAGGGGAAATTTCTTTAAAGATTTGGGCAGAAAGTGCTAGCCATTCCCGTTGCAGACGAAAAATTACAACCGTCAGAGTTTGAGTTGTGGGTAAAGCATGGGATATCTGGGAATCTTCATCGACTCTAGATTTAGCCAGTAACTCAGTCCACTCTTGCCGATAATCTTCAGGTATAGAGCGCTCTAGCAAATGACGACCAGCAGTAGAGTAAACGGGGCAATTGCGGCAATGGGTATAGATGGCTAATTGGGGACAGGTGCGATCGCCCTGAATGCCGATAAAATTCCAACAACGTTCAATATTTAATGGAGTAGCGATCGGGTTCATAAGGGCTGCTCAAGAGAGTTGGTGGAATCCGGGTATAGCGTCTTCTGTTTTCACCTGAAAGCGGGCAATCTCTTGACGCAATCCCTGCGCTACTTGGTTAAGTTGGGCTATGCCATGATTAATTTCCCGCAAGGAATCCGTAGTTTGCACCGAGGTGCTGCTCAACTGCCCCATCGCCTCACTAATTTGTTGCGCTCCCACAGATTGGGTTTCCATACCCTGGTTGACAAACTCAAATCGCGGATTCAGGTCTTGCACTTGCTGGATAATTTGCCCAACCTGTGTACTGATGCTGGCAACATCTTCTATATTCCGCCCTACTTCTGCGGCAAACTTGTCCATTTCCATCACACCTGTAGAGACTGACGATTGCATCTGCTTCACCATCTGCTCAATGTCGAGGGTAGCAACGGCAGTTTGATCGGCTAGTCTGCGAATTTCTCTAGCAACTACAGCAAAACCTAAGCCATACTCTCCAGCTTTTTCAGCTTCAATTGCAGCATTTAATGACAGCAGATTAGTTTGGTCAGCCACTTTGGTAATTGTGACGACGATAGTATTAATATTATTTGCCTTTTCGCTAATTACTCCCAATCGGGCAGCAACAGCATTAGTGGCTTCTGCTAACTGCCGCATAGTGGTTTCCATCCGCAAAATGTCTTTTTGGCTATCATTCGCGGCTGTCGTCGTTACTTGTGAAATGGTCGCAACTTGTTCCATTGCACTTACAAGTTCTCTAGAGGTGGCGGAAATTTCTTTAGTAGCGGCAGTTACCTCATTAGTAGAAGCTAACTGCTCAGTGAGCGTCGCTTCTAATTGTTTACCCGAAGCTGCTATTTGAGTAGCTGAGGTAGTCACTTGGATGCCTGAATGCTGTACCTGACGAATCAGAGTGTTGAGATTCTGGGTCATGGTTTGGAAAGCAGTTAAGAGTCTATTCATTTCATCTTTGCTATTGGGGTCAGCCCTGACCTGAGTTGTTAAGTTTCCCGTGGAAATTTGCTCTGCAATCCTAACGACACTAATAATCTGAAATGCAATTTGTCGAGCGATTACAAACCCAAAAATAATCGCAGTTAGGGGGCCAATAGCAATTCCTACAGAAATCCAGAAAATGCTGTGAGCCACATTCTTTTCGACTTCTTTTTGTGTATCTGATATGTAAGCTTCATTAAGTTCTAAAAGTTTCTCTGCTTGGATGTCAGTTATTTTAAATAATGGTTCTTCCCTATTTGTGGACTCAGAATTCATCCGATTACGTAATTCCAATGCCGTTTGAATAGTGGCAAAATCAGGTGATTTTTCTTTTCCTTGACGCATTAATTCAATTTCTTTTTTCCAAGGATTCGGAACACCCATTTGATTGAACTGTTGCTCAATATCTAACAATTTTTCATGGGCTTGCTTCCAGATACCCAGTTGTTCTTTAAGTAAGGCATACTCTTTTTTTTCTTGTTCGCTTAGTGGCGTTGCTTCGTACTGCTTAATACCATCGTTAATCTGTTTCCAAGCGTCCTGGATTTGAGCTATTGCACCCTGTCTTTCACTAACAGTGATTTCAGGATCAAATAGTAACCGTTCTGCCGATTGGATTTGTGTCTGACCTTCTTTAATCTTCCATATCCCGGACACACTGGGGATGTTATCTGTAGCTAGGATGTTAATGTACTGATTTAACTCGTTGGTGGTGAACCATCCCAGCAAGGCCATCGTGAGTACAATTAGTCCCATGAATAAAAATGAACCGATCAATCGTGTTTGCAAGGTCATATTCTTGAACATTGGGTATCCTAATGTTGGTCTACTGCTGTAAAACGCCTTCACCTATTAAAATTCCCAAATCACAAACAGGATGAACAGTCTGTATTTTTATTTTTAAACAAATTATTAAGTAGGTAGCTTACTTCAGAGACTAGCTTTTCCTTCTGATTTAAAAGTGCTGAGTAAGAAGTTTGAGTATAAAAGGTGGATGAACGAGTATAAAAGGTGGATGAATGAGTATCAAAGGTGGATAAACGAGTATAAAAGGTGGATGAATGAGGATTTAATTCTCTTTGTTCTCCCTGTCTCCCCTTAGAGGATGTTTTAAAAGTCCCCTTGTCGCTATCAAAACGTTCTAGATCCCTCTAAATCCCCCGATAAAAAGGGGGACTTTGATTCCGGTTCCCCCCTTAAAAAGGGGGGTTAGGGGGGATCAATTTAAGTGCCTAAAATCACAGCCAAACACTTTTCAAACATCCCCTTAGACCTTTTGTACGAATACAAAACCTGCCGTTAATTAACCCTCTCCCTGGTTTTACTACGCAAAACTGTCCCTCTCCGACTCGGAGAGGGACAGACTTGAACTAAAGTTCAAGGCAGGGAAAGGGTTCGTCGAACTCACATAATTTAGGGTGAGGGTAAGGATTCATGCAAGAAGTCTCTTGTCTTACCTTGTCCCCCTTTCATGCTTGAGAGTGAAATTCTTCCATTAGGGACTGACAACAAATAAATTATCCAATCTTGTGGGGTGGACATCTTGTCCGCCCTTGACTAAAGGCGAGCGAGACGCCCACTCCACAAGAAGTAGTTGAGTATTTTTTTATTTGTCAGTCCCTTATGACTACCTCCGACTCGATCTCCTCAGAACTGCTTATTCTTCGTTAATCGGTGAATTCGTTGCCAGAGAAGATTAGCACTATCCGCATTTCCTTGATGTTCTTTGAGTAATGCCAGATGAGTCAGCGCCTCTTGGTGAGTCGGTTGTAAATAAATTGCTTTTTGAAAAGATTGTGCCGCCCGCTCATTTTGTGCCATCGCTTGCTGCACCTGACCTAGTAAAAGATATGCTTCAGTACTCGCCTGATTTTGGTTGAGATAGTCATTGCATAGTTTAACCGCCTCATCCAATCGACCTTCATCGGCTAAAGCTCTAGCTGTTTCTAACAAATTTACTTTTAGTTCAATTGGCAATATCGGATTCTGAGGAGCAACATTTAACCTCTCTTGGGCAACAAACTTAGAATTATTTTTTTTCGGTAGCTGTCGCTTGTTGAGAACATCTATATTTTTGCCCGTGAAGCCTTGTCTATGAAGATTTTGATGATGATTTTTGCGAACATTTTCGCCCCCTGTGGACTTTCGATGAGCAACTACTGAATCTTGACGAACTGAGATCAATTGAGTTTTAAATAATAACCAAGTTTCAGCGTGTCCAACAAATAGCAAGCCTTCTGGACTTAGCAACCTTTCTAAGACTTGAATGGTGCGCTCTTTTGTTGTCACGTCGAAGTAAATCAACAGATTACGGCAAAAGACTAGATCATAAAGCGGCGTGTCAGCAAGAAAAACCGGATCTGCCAAATTGCCATTAATAAAATTCACCATACATTTCACCTGTTCACATAGGTGATATCCTGCCTCAGTTGCCTGAAAATAGCGCTCTTGAAACGATTGGCTATTGCCGCGAAACGAGTATTGATTGTAGATTGCTCGTTGGGCTTTTGACAGGCACTTGTTGCTAATATCAACAGCATCGATGTGAATATTTGTCGGATTTAATCCTGCTTCCAAAAGAGCGATCGCAATGGAATATGGTTCTTCACCAGTTGCACAAGGTACACTCAAAACCCGTAATATACTCTGGGGATTTTTTGGCAACCACTCAGATAATACGTAATGCTTCAGAAATGCAAAGGACTCTGGTTCTCGAAAAAACCAAGTTTCTGGAACAACTACGTTGTCAATCAGTGCTTCCCATTCCTGGGTAGATACCTGTAACTTCCCCAGATAGTGAGCAATATCCGTTATGCCACAATCTGCCATGCGTTGATAAATTGCACTTGCGATCGCATCAACACCAATAGAATTTGCATCTAAACCAATCTTGCTTTTTAGTAAAGCTTCAATCACAGATTGTGCCATTTATAGAGTCTTCAGATCAATCTAAAATCCAGTATTGCGATCGCTTTCTGGCAAGAGATTGACTTGCTGTGCTTCTGAGAATAAGTACTCAACGCGAAGACACTGAATCATCCCTTGGTCATCTACAATCATTTTGCCCAAATATGGCGCTGTATCTATCTGGATATTGGGATCAACAAATTCAGACTCAGACTTATGTAATGTTTCTACAACTTGTTCTGTCATCAAACCCAAAATATAAGGAGCCTTAAGTTCTGGATTATTACTCCCCCAATAATTGACTAATACAATCCTAGTACTCAGGTACTCACAAGAGGGTTTGCCACGCATCAACTGACATAAATCGATTACTGGTACAATGCGTCCGCGATAGTTAAAAACACCAGCGATATACTCAGGTTGGTGGGGCAAAGTTTTAAGTACAACAAGTGGTATTACTTCTACAACCTGTCGGCTTTCTATGGCATATCGCTCATTCCCGATGTTGAGAAGTAACATTAACATTAATTTACACCTCCAGTGCTACCTTTTGTATTTCTTGTTTAACATAAAACCATAGCAGTAAGTTGGGTTGACGCAAGGAAACCCAACACCAACAAATTTAATTTTTCTCAACAATACTCTATTCCCTTAATTTCAGGCTGCCATGTATGACAATATCTGTAAATTCATTGCCGAAAACTTCAAAGATGACTTAGCAACTTGGTTACTAGGTTCACCGATTAAATTAACAGAACTTAGCCCTACTGAATTATCAAGCGAACCAATTCGCGCCGATTCATTAATTTTATTGCAATCTGATGATTTAGTTCTACATACCGAGTTTCAAACTGACCCTGATGAAGATATCCCATTTCGGATGTTAGATTATCGGGTTAGGGTTTATCGCCGCTTTCCTAACAAAGCAATGCGCCAAATAGTAATCTATTTGAGAAAAACAAGTTCAGAGTTAGTCAGTGAAACCAGTTTTAGATTAAACAACACTTACCATCAGTTTGAGGTAATACGCCTATGGGAACAACCGACAGACAGGTTTATGAGTGTTCCAGGTTTATTACCCTTTGCAGTGCTAAGTCAGACAAACGATCCTACAATGGTATTAACCCAAGTAGCCAAAGCAGTTGAAGCAATTAGCGATCGCCAGCTACAAAGAAATATAGCTGCTGCCAGTGGCATTTTAGCAGGTCTGGTGTTAAGGAAAGATGTAATTAGGAAGATTTTAAGGAGTGAGATTATGCGCGAATCAGTCATTTATCAAGAAATCCTAGAAGAAGGCGAAGCCAAAGGCGAAGCTAAAGGCGAAGCTAAAGGCGAAGCTAAAGGTAAAGCAGAAACAACAAGAAAGTTGGCTTTAAATTTGTTGGGAATTGGAATGAGTTTAGAGCAAATTGCTCAAGTTACGGAATTATCTATTGAGCAAATTCAAGTTTTACAAGAGGAAATTCAAAAATCTTAACTTTAACTAATCACTTTATAAAATACGCGGCTACACAAGCAAAACCCGCATTTGCGGGCTTCAAAGTTTTTATGAGTCCCCACAGACGGACTTGGTTTGTGTAGACGCGATTTCTAATCGCCTGGGTTTAAAATTTTCAAACTAAAACTCGGCACTTTGCGGTGTACGAGGAAAGGGAATCACATCACGAATATTTCCCATACCAGTCATAAATTGCACAAGTCGCTCAAAACCTAGTCCAAAACCAGCGTGTGGAACAGTACCATAACGACGCAAATCTAGATACCACCACAAATCTTCTGGGTTTAATCCTTGCGCTAATACACGACGTTCTAGAACTTCTAAACGTTCTTCGCGCTGGGAACCGCCAACAATTTCACCAATTTTAGGTGCGAGAATATCCATTGCGCGGACGGTTTTTTCATCGTCGTTCAAGCGCATATAAAAAGCTTTAATTTGCGCTGGATAATCTGTAACGATCGCAGGCTTTTTAAATAGTTGTTCAGCTAGGTAGCGTTCGTGTTCTGATTGTAAATCTAAACCCCAACTTACAGGATATTCAAATTTAACATCGGCTTTTTCTAAAAGTGCGATCGCTTCGGTATAAGTTAAGCGTTCAAACTGATTATTAATAATATTTTCGGCTGTCGCCAACACAGATTTATCAATGCGTTCATTGAAAAATTCCATATCTTCTGGGCAAGTTTCCAACACATATTTAAAAATGTGTTTGAGAAACGCCTCAGCTAAATCCATATCGCCTTCTAGGTCACAAAAAGCCATTTCTGGCTCAACCATCCAAAATTCTGCCAAGTGGCGGGAGGTGTTGGAATTTTCTGCACGGAAGGTAGGGCCAAAGGTGTAGACGTTAGAAAACGCCATCGCCATAACTTCCGCTTCCAACTGGCCGCTAACTGTTAAATATGTGGGTTTAGCAAAAAAGTCTTGGCTGTAATCTACTGCTTGATTTTCTGTGCGGGGAATATTCTTTAAATCCAAACTGGTAACGCTAAACAGTTCACCCGCGCCTTCGCAATCGCTAGCTGTGATGATGGGTGTATGTACCCACAAAAAGCCTCTTTCGTGGAAGAATTGGTGAATTGCTGTCGAACAAGCATTTCTGACGCGGAAAACTGCACCAAAGGAATTAGTACGCGATCGCAAATGTCCAATGGTTCGCAGAAACTCAAAGGAATGGCGTTTCTTTTGCAGAGGATATGTATCGGGATCAGCTTCTCCGTAAACTTTCACTGTCTCGGCTTTCAACTCAATTCGCTGTCCTTTACCAAGAGAAGCCACTAATACCCCTGTCGCTTCGACAGCAGCACCCGTATTCAATTTTTTCAATATAGCTTCGTAATCTGGCAAATCCTGATTAATGACGACTTGCAAATTAGCTAGTGATGAGCCGTCATTGACTTCAATAAAAGCAAACCCTTTGGACTCGCGTTTAGTCCGCACCCAGCCTTGCACTTGGAGAGACTCATCAGGTTGACCACTTCGCAATATTTCTGCAATCCGTCGATTTACCATATTTTACAACTTGTATTTCGTCAACGTAGTCAGTATAGATATTAAAGAATGTTAACGAGCTAACCCAATCCAAAATCCAAAATCTAAAATCCAAAATTGGGATTACCCAGCATAAGACTTTAATATCCAGCCTATGATAACGCCCATTCCACCAAAGCGGACGACTTGCCAGAAAGGTTTTTTGAGGCTACGCCAAGAAAATAACTGGCTTTCTAAGTTTAGTTCTAGCATTTCCAACTGCTGTTGAATTTGCCGTAACTCTGCTTTGATTTCTGGTGTCTGAGATTTATTGTGCTTCAGTTTATCCCGGCGCTGTTGCCATTGTGCCTGTTCTTGGCGATCGCGTCGCACTTGATCATACCGCTCTTTTAAGGACAGGAGCGATCGCTCTACTTCCTCTAGTTCTTGTTCAAAATCTGGTTCTGGATTTTCCCCTGGCGGTTGTGATTGTTTAGACGGCTTCATGTACAAGTAGTAAACTAAGATTAAATGCGAGTCTGCCAATAGTCAAAATTAAAAGTATGAGTTTTTGACTCAGCACTCAGCACTCAGCACTTAGCACTCAGCACTCATAATTATGTCTCAATCTACCCAGCTGCCTCAAACCAGTCAACTGAATGAACTTAGTACTTTAGAACTAGCTCAAGCCCTCATGGAAAGGTTGAGTATTTCCCCTAACGATTGGCATCGCCTCAAGTCTAACCGCAATTCCCGCGCTAATGAACAAGTGGCAGCAGCTATTGTGTATCTTTTAAAGAATCAGCCAGAAGAAGCTCAAGCTAGATTAGAACAAGCAATTGGTTGGTTAGATCGCTCCATTTCTGCGCCTCCCTGTCCGACTCACGGCAAAAGTTAGGAGTTAGGAGTGATGAGTTATAGCCTTTCCTAATCAGATGAGGTACATCATAGCCCCCTCTCGAAGAGCGGGGAGGGGGTTGGGGGTGGGGTTCTTGTACCTCACTCAACCGAGAACCGCTATAAAAGTTTTAAATTATTAACTCTTAACTCTTAACTCCTAACTCTTAACTACGTTATCGCCGCAGAGATAGTCCCCGGCGATTTTCCATTTGTTTACAAAGCCTCAATTCTGTGCCTTTGCGGTTCCACTCTACCTGATCAAAAATTTGATGCAGAAGACATAAACCACGACCACTTTCTGATTCATCTGGTGGTAAATAATCTGTTGGTTCTTCATCACTAGTAGATGAAGGAGTAAAGCCGCTACCCTGGTCTGATATTATCCACCAATATTGATTATCTATTAAAGAAAAACGAACTACAACTGTTTTACTGGGATCAAGATTATTGCCATGTTTAGCGGCGTTTACTAGGGCTTCTTGAAGTCCTAGCCGCAGTTCTGCTTGTAATTTTGCTGGAATTTCTGCCAACAATAAGTCTAATATCGGACAAAGGTAGAGGGTTGAGGCAAAACTAATAGTGCCCCAGTAACGTCCAACTGGACGGAGTGAAATAGTAATCACAAGAGAAACCCCATAGCTTTCAGTTAGCTAGACATCAGTTTGCTATTACAGGCACCCTGATAAAACTTGAGGTGGTCATGCTGCCTTCAAACTTGCGTCTTTAAAACTAAATTTTGAAAATGCTAGGGAGCATTGGCTCTATAGTATGAGTTGGAATTGTTTAGATATATATCGGCTGGAAGAAGTTTGATAGTGAAGTCAGCAAATTAAAAAGATGCTGTTAATTTAAGAGAGCATTGGCATACTCTAGTTAGTTGCCGATTTGTAATTTACACAATCCTCTTCATGTTTTTAAGAACCTATGCAACTTGAATTTATTTAAACAAAATTAATTTCTTTTTTTAGCTTAATTCAATTTTAGCATCTTTAGTATGCACTAGACTACAAATTTCAAATTTCAGTTTTTTTGAAGGAATTACTACCCTTGTCCAAATGTGATAGCACAAGAAAGGCGGCAGCTTCAACATGAGCAGTTTGAGGAAAAAAATCAGCAGGTTGTACCCGTGTAATGGTATATTGCTCATCTTGACAAAGCAATTTCAGGTCGCGGGCGAGGGTAGCTACTTTACAGCTGACGTAAACGATCCGAGATGGTTTCAATTGCCGTAAAGTATCGATGACAGCGCGATCGCACCCCTTACGTGGCGGATCGAGTATTACTACTTCTGGTATTGTGCCCATTTTTGGCAGCAATTTTTCTACTGCCCCAACCTGGAATGTCGCATTATCAATTCCGTTGCGGTGGGCATTCAAAATTGCTTGTTCTACTGCTGCTGGTTGCACTTCTAATCCTGTAGCAATACGTACTTTTTTGGCCAGGGGTAAAGTTAAAGTCCCAATACCACAGTAGGCATCAACTAGCAACTCATGCCCTTGAAGATTGAGTTCTGATTGAATTACCTGTAATAGTGCCTCTGCTGTTTCTGTATACACTTGGAAAAATGTATCTGGGCGTACTTGAAATTCCAATCCAGCAAAATTTTCACGCAGGTGGGGGACTCCAGCGATGCAACGGGTTTCTGATCCAAAGATAGCATTTGTGCGATCAGAGTTGCGATTGAGCGACACTCCCACTAACTGCGGATAGCGCTTTAACCATTCCTGGGCTTGAGTTTCAATTCCTGATAAATTCCAGTCCTTCACCACCAAAGTCAGCAACATTTCCCCAGTGTGTCGGCCAATGCGTAAACCGAGATGACGAATTTTCCCTTGATGTCGCTGTTCATCGTAAATTTGCCAACCCTGCTGTTGAATATCCTGCTTAACTTCGGCAAGTAAGGGATTTAATCGCGAGTCTTGGACTGGACATTGATTTAAATTAATTAATTGGTGACTACCTTTTTGATAGTAACCAGCTTGCACCTGTCCTGTTGCCGATAGCGAGAGAGGATATGTAGATTTGTTACGATAGCCGAAAGCAGAAGGGGCAGCGAGTACCGGATCTACTGGTGGTTGGACAAAACCGCCAATGCGTTCTAAAGCTTGGATAACTTGATTTTGCTTGGCTGCTAGCTGGTAATCATAATTAACATGCTGCCACTGGCAACCACCACACTTATCCGCCACAATACAACTAGGTCGAATCCGGTGGGGGGATGGTGACAATAGCTGCTGGAGCTTACCGTGGGCGTATTTGGGTTTAACATGTACCAAGCGGACGATCGCGCGATCGCCTGGGACAGTATCCGGGACAAACACTACACGCTCATCAGCGCGTCCCACACCATCGCCTGTATCACTCAAGTTAGCGATCGTAACTTCAATTAATTCACCCTGTTGCCAAATTATTTTATTCATTAGTCATTAGTCATTGGTCATTGGGCATTGGTCATTGGGCATTGGGCAATTCAATTTTGGATTTTGGATTGACGATAGCGTCGCGTTAGCGAGTCCGCGATAGCGCAGCGTTAGCGAGTATTCGAGCGTCGCGTCTTTTGGATTAAATTTCAATTCTTTAATCCAAAATCTAAAATCTAAAATTCTTGCTCTCCACTCCCTACTCCCCAGTCCCCACACCCCTAAATAGATAAATTCAATACATAACTAGCTCCGATCCCTTCACTTGTGTACCTCCGACTCGCTAAACTAACAGATAATATTTCAGGTGATTTCAATCATCATGACTGTAATTAGCCAAGTTATTTTCAAAGCCGACGACGAACTGCGTTATCCCAGCAGTGGCGAACTTAAAAATATCAAAGACTTCTTGCAAACCGGCGTACAACGGACGCGGATTGCGGCTACCTTAGCCGAAAACGAAAAGAAGATAGTTCAAGAAGCAACCAAACAACTTTGGCAGAAGCGTCCTGATTTTATCTCCCCCGGAGGTAATGCTTACGGGGAACGCCAACGCTCTCTATGTATCCGTGATTTTGGCTGGTACTTACGCCTAATTACCTATGGTGTACTTGCCGGTGACAAAGAGCCAATTGAAAAAATCGGTTTGATTGGTGTGCGGGAAATGTACAATTCATTGGGCGTTCCCGTGCCTGGAATGGTAGAAGCGATCACTTCCCTCAAAACAGCCTCCCTTGGCTTACTGAGTACGGAAGACGCTGCTCAAGCAGCACCCTACTTTGATTACATCATTCAAGCGATGTCTTAATACAAGGTGTGTGCTGGTTCTAGGAGTATACTTCCGGTCTACTAGAGTGAGTGCAAGATATTAGCGCTCAATAGGCATAAAATCCCCAATTTGATCATACCCTCCCCACATTTGGTAGTGGCTGTGACAAAATCTTTGTCAAGTTACCTACCAGTTGTGGGGAAATTTTATAGATATAGGTATGGGGCGTGGGGCATTGGGCATATAGATACAAAAAACCGACAGTCCTTGATTAAGGCTGTCGGCAATTAAGTGTGTTCCCTATTAATGACTCGGCTAGAGTTCAGTTGTCATTAATTATGCCTAGTTAGCGATCGCAGGGAGACGATCCTAATCATCGATATGTGTGATTCTCGTCACTTAATTGTTACATCTAAACTGCATATACCCGAATAATCTCTGAGTTCAAGTATATATCCGTAAGCTATAGTGTCAGGAATTGCACGGAAATTACTTAGTTAAGTTATCTTTAAACATCTCGCTTCAATTTACAGGAAAGTAAAAGTGCGTAGCTTGCCACCGTAGGCATCGCGCTTTGCAACATAAATTAATTAGCATCCTAAAATACTTTTAACCCCATTCACCAACACAGCTACTAATTCAACTGATGCGGTGGTTGCAGTAAGTAGGTGGGCGGGAAAATTTATAACTATGTCATTGCGTTCGCCCTTGGCGTTCCCGCAGGGTACGCAACGGAGTGGAGTGTTCGCGTAGCGTGTCGTAGACAAGCAATCGCAAGGTTTTCACCGCTTTTACTTTTCGTTACATAGTTAGGTTTATTTGTGCCTACCTACTTAATTATATCAAACATTGCTGCTACTGCTGCTGATATCCCCTTTATACTAGCTCCTGCTATAAGCATTGTTATTACTGTACTTGCAATAGAAACAATCCCAGTAACAGCTATACTCGAACCAACTGAAATTGCGCCAACTATAACAACAACAATCCTCTATTCCAATGCATTAGGACTGTGACAAGCCTGAAGAAAGAGGATTATAGGAAAATTGATATTACTTACTTAAATGTCGCATTTAGGTAAGATGTATTTTACAAATAAGTCTTTATTTATTAAAATGGTAAGATTACTCAAATTATTATCAACCTTCAGCGTTGGCTAGGAAATTACGTATTTTTGCAGTTGCCTTCATTGAGTAAATCACAATGGCGCGATAAGCTAGAGTTAGCAGCAGAACTGATTCACAACGTCTTGCAACAAACCTAGCTTGGGGTAACGATGGCAACAGAACAAAAGCACAGCACTTATTTATCAGAAGCAGAAAGCCGTTTGCGTCAACTTCCTCCTGAGAAGTTGCGAGTAGCAGTTGCAATTATTGCTTATTTACAAAAAACAGAAGAAAGCGAAGCTACTGAAAAACTATTACTAAACATTCCTAATTTTGCCGAATCTTTCCGCGAAATTGAACAAAATGAAGATAAATTAGAAAATACTGCCTCAAATCAGATTGCCTCAGATGAAGAAGTATGGCAAGCTTATTTAGCTTCTAAACAGAAATGGCAGGAGGTTTACCGTCGCCTTGCAGACTCCTAGATTTATTTCTATTTCTCAAGTCTTAGATATTCACCAAGATGAGATAAACAGCTTTGGTGGAACATCTGGTGTCAGAGATGAAGGTTTGCTAGATTCAGCACTGGCACAACCTCAAGCTACTTTTGGCGGTGAACTTCTCCATCCAACAATTCACGAGCAAGCAGCAGCATACCTGTACCATTTAGCAATGAACCATCCGTTTATTGATGGTAACAAGCGCACTGCATTTGCGGTTATGGATACCTTCATAACCTTAAACGCCTACAGTTTGAACTTATCGTCAGAGCAAGCTTACAACTTGGTGATTCAAGTAGTGACAAAAGAAATATCCAAAGAAGAATTATCTAGATTTCTGGAACTGCATCTACAAGGCAAGTAAATCGATAGAATAATGCTCTGTCCCCCAGAGTGCATTACTTCCATGACTGCAACCTCAAAACCAGCCTTTTCCGCTGAAGAAATCGCCGCAGAAGGTTTAAAGCCAGAAGAATATGAAGAAATTGTCCGCAGGTTAGGGCGTCATCCGAACAAAGCTGAACTGGGAATGTTTGGGGTAATGTGGTCAGAGCATTGCTGTTACAAAAATTCTCGACTTCTACTCAAACAATTTCCCACCGATGGGCCCCGCATCCTGGTGGGGCCTGGTGAAAATGCTGGTGTTGTAGATTTGGGCGACGGACTCCAACTAGCCTTTAAGATTGAATCCCACAACCACCCCTCAGCAGTAGAACCATTTCAAGGTGCAGCAACGGGAGTAGGCGGAATTCTCAGAGATATTTTTACAATGGGTGCGCGTCCCATTGCTCTATTAAATTCCCTGCGCTTCGGTTCCCTAGAAGATGCCAAAACTCAAAGGCTGTTCCAAGGCGTAGTGGCAGGAATCTCTCATTATGGTAACTGTGTGGGAGTACCCACCGTTGGCGGCGAAGTTTACTTTGACTCTGCTTATTCTGGTAATCCTCTAGTGAACGTTATGGCACTGGGGTTGATGGAAACATCAGAAATCGTCAAATCTGGAGCATCTGGCTTAGGCAACCCCGTGCTGTATGTTGGTTCCACTACTGGGCGCGACGGTATGGGAGGCGCGAGTTTTGCTAGTGCAGAATTGAGCGATCAGTCAATAGACAATCGCCCTGCTGTGCAAGTGGGCGATCCCTTTTTAGAAAAGTCGTTAATTGAAGCTTGTCTGGAGGCGTTTAAGACGGGTGCAGTTGTCGCCGCCCAGGATATGGGAGCAGCGGGGATCACGTGTTCTACCTCGGAGATGGCGGCAAAAGGTGGTGTGGGAATTGAACTAGATTTAGATAAGATTCCCGTAAGAGAAATGGGGATGGTTCCTTATGAATATCTGCTTTCGGAATCTCAAGAACGAATGCTGTTCGTTGCACACAAGGGGCGTGAGCAGGAATTAATCGATATTTTTCATCGTTGGGGACTTCAAGCTGTTGTCGCCGGTACAGTCATAGCTGAACCTATCGTGCGGATTCTCTTTGAGGGTAAAATAGCCGCAGAAATTCCCGCTGAGGCTTTGGCGGAGAATACTCCACTATATCACCGGGAGTTGTTGGCAGAAGCACCAGAATATGCGCGTCAAGCTTGGGAATGGACTGCTGATTCCTTACCTCTTTCCACAACTGCTGGAATAGAACTCCAAGGACGCCTACAAAGTTGGAATGATATTCTGTTAACTTTGCTCGATACACCCACGATCGCTTCTAAAAACTGGGTATATCGTCAGTATGACCATCAAGTCCAAAATAATACAGTAATACTACCAGGTGGTGCAGATGCGGCTGTTATCCGTTTGCGCCCCCTAGAAAAAATCCCCAATCTAAAATCTAAAATCCCCAATCCAAAATTAGGGGTGGCGGCAACGGTAGATTGCAATCCTCGTTATGTTTATCTTGACCCCTACGAAGGAGCTAAGGCAGTGGTGGCAGAAGCTGCACGCAATCTTAGCTGTGTGGGTGCAGAACCTCTGGCGGTGACAGATAACCTTAATTTTGGCTCTCCAGAAAAACCGATTGGTTACTGGCAATTGGCAGAAGCTTGTCGCGGTTTGGCGGAAGGTTGCCGAGAATTGGCAACACCCGTCACAGGCGGGAATGTCTCTTTGTACAATGAAACTCTTGATTCTCAAGGTATCCCACAACCCATTTATCCCACTCCTGTTGTCGGTATGGTGGGCTTAATTCCCGATATAACCAAAATTTGTGGTCAAGGTTGGCAAACAGGCGGCGATGTGATTTATCTTCTCGGATTGCCTCTGGCATCCAAAATTAGTTTGGGAGCATCTGAATATTTAGCCACTATCCACGGGACTGTTGCCGGAAAACCGCCACGGGTAGATTTTGACTTGGAACGCCGCGTACAGAAAGTTTGTCGTGAAGGAATTCGTAATGGTTGGGTACGTTCAGCCCATGATTCTGCTGAGGGAGGAGTGGCGATCGCTATAGCAGAATGTTGTCTTGCTGGCAACCTTGGTGCCGAAATCAATTTAGAAATAGCACCAACGCAGTTAAACCGCCTGGACGAGGTGCTGTTTGCCGAAGGTGGTGCCAGAATTTTAGTTTCTGTAGCATCAGCACAACAAGAAATTTGGGAATCATATTTACAAGAACATCTAGGTCAAGAATGGCAAAAACTGGGTGTAGTTGGTAATTTTGAGACGGGTTTGGGGGTTTTCACCACTGATAACCAAACCTTAATCAAAGTTAGTATCGAAGATATGAACGATCGCTATTCCCATGCGATCGCCAGACGTATCGCCATCCACACCACTACTTCTGAGTGCTGAGTATTTAGACTTCACTCAGAACTATTAGCGTCTCTGAGCAAAATTACGGTACTGTTTTAATGGATGGTTAAAGATTTGTTAAGAACTCCGCAGCCATTTATATAATCCCAGTGACTGACTACCGATTTTAGATTTTGAATTTTAGATTTTGGATTGGGGGCGTTGCTTCTAGTTCATGTCTTGCTCCTACTGGGCGAAACAAATCTAAAATAGCCATTCTCAAATCCCAAGCCGCATCCCGAATACGGTGCGATCAATCCAAAAGACGCTCGCGGACTCGCTAACGCTCCGCTATCGTCAATCTCAAATCCAAAATTGATTGACCCCCCCCACCAGGAGCAAAGCTAGCATGATTTCTATTCATTCTGTCACTTCGGATGAATACCCCGACCCAACCAACAGCCCAATCAATAGTCATGAAAATCAGCCTGACAAGCCCGAAGAAGCTTGTGGTGTTTTTGGCATCTACGCCCCAGGAGAAAACGTTGCTAAACTGACCTACTTTGGATTGTATGCCCTCCAGCATCGGGGTCAAGAATCAGCTGGTATTGCCACCTTTGAGGGTACAGAAGTACATCTTTACAAAGATATGGGCTTGGTGTCTCAAGTTTTCAATGAATCCATCTTGGATCAATTGCTCGGTAGCCTTGCTGTTGGTCACACTCGTTATTCGACTACAGGTTCTAGTCGCAGAGTTAATGCCCAGCCGGCAGTGCTAGAAACCCGTTTAGGTTCATTAGCTCTTGCACATAACGGTAATTTAGTCAATACTGTGCAACTACGTCAAGAGTTGCTTGAGAATAAATGTAACTTAGTCACAACAACAGACTCAGAAATGATCGCTTTTGCGATCGCAGAAGCCATTAATGCGGGCGCAGATTGGCTAGAAGGGGCAATTAAGGCATTTCACCGTTGCCAAGGAGCCTTTAGTTTAGTTATTGGTACTCCCATTGGCGTTATGGGTGTCCGCGATCCTAATGGCATTCGCCCCCTAGTAATTGGCACTTTAGCAGGTAATCCCATCCGTTACGTTTTGGCTTCGGAGACTTGTGGTTTAGACATCATTGGAGCCGAATACCTGCGAGACGTAGAACCAGGAGAATTAGTTTGGATTACTGAAGAAGGTTTGGCTTCCTATCATTGGAGTCAACAATCCGAGCGGAAATTGTGCATCTTTGAGATGATTTACTTTGCCCGTCCTGATAGCATCATGCACAACGAGAGTTTGTACAGCTACCGGATACGGTTAGGGCGGCAACTAGCTCAAGAATCTCCCATAGATGCTGATATTGTCTTTGGTGTTCCTGACTCTGGTATACCTGCTGCCATTGGATTTTCCCAAGCTTCTGGTGTCGCCTACATGGAAGGACTGATTAAAAATCGCTACGTTGGGCGAACCTTCATTCAACCAACCCAAACTATGCGCGAGTCGGGTATTCGGATGAAACTCAACCCCCTCAAGGATGTGCTGGCAGGTAAACGAGTAATCATCGTAGATGACTCGATTGTACGGGGTACTACCAGCCGTAAACTAGTCAAAACTTTGCGTGACGCAGGTGCAATCGAAGTACACATGCGAATTTCTTCTCCGCCTGTAACTCATCCCTGTTTCTATGGCATCGATACCGATTCTCAGGATCAGCTGATTGCTGCTACCAAATCAGTGGAAGAAATTGCCAAGCAACTGGAAGTAGACAGCCTCGCCTATCTCAGTTGGAAGGGAATGCTAGAAGCGACACGAGAAGACACCAATACTTTCTGTTCTGCCTGCTTCACTGGAGATTATCCCGTGGCGATTCCTGATCAAGTGAAGCGTTCTAAGCTGATCTTAGAAAAGGTAGTGGTATAGGGGTTGAGGGGATTAGGGAGATGAGGAGACAAGCCCGCACTCAGACTTTTCGCTCCTGCTCTTGAGAGGCTTTGAATTCTCCTCCTTCTCTAGTCTACGGTCTACACACAAGTCCTAAAATCCTTGCTTGGTAAGATACAAGCCTTTCCTCGTTCCTCTGCTTTGCATGAGAATGCATTCATGTGGCTGCTGACTCAATGTCTGATTGGAGGCAGAGCCTCCAATCAGAAACTCAACTCAATTGTTCAAACTTAAATTTCCCTTTAATAAACTTGTTAAAGTATTGACCATCAGACGGTGCATTTTCTAAGCCTTCCTTTACACTAAGGGGTACTTTGTAGTACTCATAAACACTTCCATTGTCAAATTCAATAGTTAGTGTTTGAGTTGTTGGCTCATAACGAAATTCTTTAATCAGGCTGCTGGGAGGCTTGAGTAAGGGGAAGGCGATCGCATCCCGAATACTGGCACAATCAGTTAATAACATCACCAATCGATCGATCCCAATCCCTAAACCACCTGTAGGCGGCATACCGTATTCCAAAGCTGTCAGAAAGTCTTCATCCACACCTTGGGCTTCTAAGTCACCAGCGGCTTTCCGCGCCGCTTGTGCTTCTAAGCGTTCTCTTTGATCGATGGGATCGGTAAGCTCTGAGAAGCTGTTCCCAGTTTCTCGCCCGACTATAAATAACTCAAATCGTTCTACCAAACCAGCCACAGAACGGTGAGGTTTTGCTAGGGGCGAAATTTCTACAGGGTAATCAATTACAAAGGTAGGTTGAATTAAATTCGCCTCTACTTTTTCTTCAAAAGTTAAATTTAGTAACTTACCAATTGATTGGGCTTCATCGATACCAGGAATAGCAGCATTTTTACTTGCTGTTTTTGCTTCTTCCAAACTTTGGAATGAATTAAAATCCAAGCCTGTAAATTCTTTAACTAAATCGTGCATTGTCACCCGCCGCCAAGGTGGTGTCAAATTTATCGGTTCCCCTTGGTAGGTGATTGCCAATGTGCCGAGTACCTCTTGGGCGACAGTGGTAATAATCCCTTCAGTCAGCGCCATCATATCGTTGTAGTCGGCGTAGGCTTGGTAAAGTTCAATTGTCGTAAATTCGGGATTGTGTCGAGTCGAAATTCCTTCATTGCGGAAAACTCGCCCCAATTCAAACACCTTTTCAAAACCACCCACAATCAACCGCTTGAGATGGAGTTCTGTGGCAATTCGCAGATACAATTCCATCTCTAAAGTGTTGTGGTAAGTAATAAATGGACGTGCATCTGCACCCCCAGTTTCACTTTGTAGAACTGGCGTTTCAATTTCCAGAAAATCCCGCTGTTCCAAATAACGGCGAATACCAGCAGTAATTTGAGCGCGACGGCGGAAAGTTTGTCGCACTTCCGGGTTTACAATCAAATCAACGTAGCGCTGACGGTAACGCTTGGCAACATCCGTTAATCCATGCCACTTGTCGGGTAAGGGCAACAGGGATTTAGTGAGGATAGTATATTGTTTAACGTAGACAGATAACTCGCCCTTTTCAGTCCGTTTAATAGTACCTTTGGCTCCTAGAATGTCACCTGCATCTGTAAGTTGCTTCAGGTGATTGAAGGCATCAGCATCAATATCTGCCATACCTTCTTGGATGCGATTTTTATCCAGATAAAGCTGAATTGTACCGGTTTCATCTTGCAAGGTGAAAAAAGCCAATTTACCGAAAACGCGACGCGCCATAATGCGTCCGGCTATGGCAACTTCTAAATCAACTTCTTCACCACTGGATAAATCGGCAAATTGTTCTTGCAACTGCGCTGCATGATGGGTGGATTCCCAACGATAGGCATAAGGGTTAGTCCCTAGCTGCTTTAGCTGTTCTACTTTCTCCAGCCTGGCGGCTCGGATATCTTCTTCCGACATGGTAACGAACTAAATAGGGCAAGATTAATTATAGATGCTGTCAAAGTTGAGAGTAAGAGATAATCGCCTAAAAGTGATGTGTGTAGGCGTAGCCCGCCGCAGGAAATATACAATGACACAAACTAGAGTGCGCTTGTGGACTGTAAACGAATATCACCGGATGTTTGAAACGGGTATTATTACAGAGAATCAACGGGTAGAACTGATTGAAGGGCAAGTTATCCCGATAAGTGCCAAAAATCCTCCCCACGCAGCAACAACGCTGTGCGCGTCTGACTACCTCAAGCGGCTGCTAGCAGATAGTTGCTCTCGTTCGGGTACAAGATCCCATTCAGTTAAGCCAATATTCGGAACCTGAGCCAGATATCGCTGTTGTCCACATTGATGCCCGAAAGTATACAGCGCTTCCCGCTATTATGCAATACAGTTTTTCTGTTTCCATAAGTTCTATAAATCAAACCTTTATTTCTGTCCTATTTTTAGCAAATGCCTAGATGAAATAGCCTTCATTTTCAAGTTAGTAAATTGCACGATCGCCTTTACCAAATCTTGCTGTTCTGGTTGCAAATTAAGTTTTTCTAGCGCTTGCTTGATATTATTCCCCGCCCGGAGGTTGTGATTAAGTTGGTCACGCTGAGATGAGTTTAACACTGCCTCAATTTCCCTGTTTCTTCTCTGACGCACAGCCTGGAATTCTTGGCGTTGTAAGGGAGTCAGGTTAATCTCTGAGGAAGTGGAGTAACTTGCAGTTTTGCTAGTTTGGGCGAAAATAACACCAGAAGTAGTATTGATTTGAACGGGTGCAGCTAAGGCAATTCCCGGCATGAAAAGGACAAGAGCAAGAATATTAGCGAACACAGATAGCAGTTTTGTCAAGTAAATTGCCATATTGAGAAATGTCTAGTAAACTGTGGCGCAAGTTTGCCTACCTTTAACAAGTTGCTCAAGCAACTTATCTGGTTAATTAACCTCCAAAACCAGGAATTAAACGCTTCAGGGCGCGACCGGCAACGTCGCCATAACGCAGTTCTCCACACATAATCTTACCCATGATTTGGGGAGCAGAGGGGTGCTTAACACCAACTTTGTAGCCAATGTTGGAAAACCGATAGAATGCTCCAGCTAATTTTTGCGCCCAAGCCATCTCATTACCCCACTCTTCATTAATAGTTTCGCTATATTTTTCTAAAGCGTTAGTGTCACCAGAAAGTGCTTCATTAATGGTTGCGGCTGCAAGCAAACCGCTAAAAATTGAGGGGCGAATGCCTTCTGCTGTCATGGGATCAACCACACAAGCAGCTTCCCCAGCCAAAACCGCATTTTGAGTGTGCAGCTTTTGCTCGCCATCCCAAATACATAGAGGATGACCATATTGCTTGCTGGTTTTGAGGTCTAGATTAAAAAATTTGGCATACTCGGTCAAAATCTTTTTGAAGTCCTGGGGTTGACGACCAATGAAGGTTCCTACACCTATTGAATAACCATCAGCTTTGGGGAAGTTCCAGATATAGCCGTTTTTGACCAAGCCAAACTCAAAATGAATTGTGGGTTTGTTTTCTATAATGCCAGGAACTTCTGCCTCCAAAGCCCCCGTGAGGAGGCGTTTACGTTCTTTGAAGCCCAGCCATTTTGCCATTGGCCCTTTGGCACCATCAGCCGCGATTAAGTAGCGACCTGCAACTGGGCCATTAGCTGTGTTAACTTGCCAATAGTCACTTTGAAACTTAATACCCGTTACTTCCGTATTATCTCGTAGTTCAGCCCCTTGCTTCTGTCCTTGCTGCACTAGGAAATGGTCAAAAATATCTCGTCGCACCATCCAGACTGGTTCTTTGGTGGCGATTTTTGCTTCCACGGGGTCGCCTAATTTCCAGGTAAAGCGAAGGGAGTCGGCTTTTACAGAAATTACTGGGCTAAAATCAAAGTCAAACCATTGAGCGATCGCTGGAGATACACCACCACCACAAGGTTTATATCTTGGCAGGGATTCTTTTTCCAACACTAATACTGAGCGACCTTTTTTGGCTAAATGATATGCAGCTGTTCCACCAGCTGGCCCAGCGCCGACGATGATGCAGTCGTACATATTGAATTTTTGCTCCAGAATTAGTTTATTTTCTATTGAGATAAGCTGTTCCACATTTAACTTGCATAATTAGAGCGCTCATGTTGCCCACCCCACAAGAGTTATATAAATTTTAGATATGCAAACTAGATGTGGTTTAGCAAACTTTGTCAATTTTTGTTACATAACTAAGAAATGATAAAGGCTGAAGAATTTATCGATCATCCTTCAGCCTTTATGCTTAAGACTTTAGACTTTAAACAGTCGTGATGTCTTTTTCTTTTTCTGCCAACAGTGCGTCTATTTTGGCGGTATACTCGTTTGTCAGTTTTTGCAAGTTGTCTTGTTGGTCTTTTGATTCATCTTTGGAGATTTCAGAGGCTTTCTCCTGTTTGCGAATGGCGTCTATGGCATCGCGGCGAATGTTGCGAATAGCAACACGACCCTCTTCAGCATACTTGGATGCCATTTTGACGAATTCTTTACGGCGTTCGCTCGTTAAAGGCGGAATATTCAGCCGAATTACGGAACCGTCGTTACTGGGGGTTAAACCCACATCTGAGAGGGAAATAGCCTTCTCAACTATGTTTAGGGTGTTGCGCTCGTAGGGTTGAATTAAGATCGTCGTAGCATCCGGCGTGCTAATATTTGCCAGTGATTTCAAGGAAGTAGGCGAACCGTAATAGTCTACCAATACCTTATCTAATAGACTCGCATTGGCGCGACCAGTGCGAATCGAGTTAAAAGATCGTTGAGTTGACTCAACGGTTTTTTGCATCGTACTCTCAGCTTCAGCTAATTTCACAAGAACCTCCCACAACGGTGCCGATGGATTCTCCCAAGACTGCCCGGTGGATGTTACCTCGCACCGTTAGGTCAAATACCAGAATTGGGATATTATTTTCTTTACACAAGGCGATCGCAGTACTATCCATCACCCGCAAATCTTTGGCTAAAACGTGCGCGTAGGTGAGGCTATTGTAACGTTTGGCGTCAGGATAAATATGAGGATCAGCATCATACACTCCGTCTACTTTGGTGGCTTTAAAAATCACCTCGGCATCAATTTCTGCGGCTCTTAATGCCGCAGTAGTATCTGTAGTAAAGAAGGGATTTCCCGAACCAGCACCAAAAATTACCACCCGCCCTTTTTCAAGATGGCGGATGGCACGACGACGGATATACGGTTCTGCTAATTCTTGCATAGCGATCGCAGTTTGCACCCGCGTCTGTACTCCTATGCGTTCTAGCGAATCTTGCAGCGTCATGGCGTTCATTACCGTGGCAATCATCCCAATATAGTCAGCGGTTGCCCTGTCCATCCCCGCCGATGCTGCTTTGACGCCACGAAAAATATTGCCGCCGCCAACAACTATGGCGATTTGAGTGCCAGTGGCTATCACCTCTGCTAATTCTTGTGCTATTCCTTTGACCACCTCTGGGTCAATGCCATAGCCCATGTTGCCCATTAAGGCTTCACCGCTCAGTTTGAGTAAAACCCGTCGGTAATTCGTTCCCATGAAGTTACGCTTTATCAAAAAAGTTGCAATTGCCTCCAATTTAAGATAGCAGTTACAGGGACAATCTATGTCTAGTTACGCCAAATCAATGTAGTACCTATTGCTTCTGTTTGTGGTATGTCTATTTCTTCACCTTTAAACAGAGAAGCGATCGCAGTTCTCAAATAATCCTCTCCCACTGATGATGGATCTTGGGGATGATTATCAATTTTACCTTTGTAGCGTACTATACCATTAGTATCTATTAGAAAGGCTGTTGGTGTTTTTGTTGCACCGAAACTACCGGTCACATCTTGGGTCGAGTCCCACAGGTAGGGGAAATTCAACTGGTGACGCAGGGCGAAAGCTTTCATATTTTCAAAGCTTGGCCTAGTGGCGCGATCAACATTACTACCATTCAGGCCAATTAGTGTGAAGCCTTGTGGGGCAAATTCGGCTTGAATGTTTTTTAGCCTGCCTACATACCACTCTACATAAGGACAGTCGTTACACATAGAAATGACGCCGACTGCTCGGAACTTCTCAAGATAACGCCTGAGATGGTGTACTTCACCATCAATTCCTGGCAGTTCAAAATCTGGTGCATAGCTCCCAACGGGAGTATCAATTGTTTCTAGTAGATTCATGATTTCTGGCTCGCAGAACTAGGAACAAGAAAAATATTATTAAATTCAGCGTCAGTTTCCAGTTGCAAACCACCCCTTAGCCGATGCCTCATATTCGACAATCTTATAGACCAAATTTGCGATCGTAAATTGTGAAACTACTGAATCTAGCACTTATGCTAACTCGCTCACATCTAAAAATAGCCAAAATATTACTCACATTATAAAAGTTATGATTTCTAATACTGACATAATCTCAGCTGTGAGTAAATTACCTCTATTAACCAAATTAAAACTCTCTATACTGGATAAAACTATCAGCTTGATGCTAGTGTTATCAGACTAGAAGCTCTCATGGTATATGTATAGGCTATCACTAGAGCAAAGGATTTATTTTGAAAATCTGATAAATTTTATTCAAATTAAAAACAATTTTACTTGTGCCTTGCTGCTGAAGGCTTTTAGCGTTTTTTTCATCAAATTTAAAATTTACTATGACAACCTCAAGTTCAAAAACAGCACTTACTTCTACAAAAACCTGGATTTGGCAAGATTTCCCGATCTGCTATCAAACCCAAGGAACTACTGGGCCAGCTGTTGTCCTGGTGCATGGATTTGGCGCTTCTTGGTGGCATTGGCAGAAAAATATTCCCGTATTAGCGAAAAATTGCCGTGTTTATGCGATCGATTTGATTGGTTTTGGCGCTTCCGCAAAACCTCAACCTGGTGAAAAAATTGCCTATACACTAGAAACCTGGGGACAGCAAGTAGCAGATTTTTGCCGGGAAGTTGTCGGTGAGCCAGCTTTTTTAGTCGGAAATTCTATTGGCTGTATTGTAGCGATGCAAGCAGCAGTAAGCAACCCAGATATTGCCTTGGGAGTTGCTTTGCTCAACTGTTCTTTACGGCTGTTGCACGATCGCAAACGGGTAACTTTACCTTGGAGTCGTCGTTTTGGAGCGCCTTTGTTGCAACGCCTGTTGTCTATTAAACCAGTTGGTGATTTCTTTTTCAATCAACTCGCCAAACCGAAAACGGTGCGGAAAATTCTCCTGCAAGCATACTCGAATCCTGAGATGGTGACAGATGAGTTGGTAGATATTCTGACTTCACCAGCAAGCGATCCGGGTGCTGGGGCTGTGTTTCTGGCTTTTACTTCTTATTCTACAGGGCCACTACCAGAAGACCTTTTACCACTGTTACCCTGTCCGGCGATTATCTTGTGGGGAACGGACGATCCGTGGGAACCAATTAAGTTAGGGAGAGAATTAGCTAACTTTCCGCAAGTAGAAAAGTTTATTCCTTTAGAGGGAGTCGGGCATTGTCCGCAGGATGAAGCACCGGAGTTAGTCAATCCAATTTTACTCGATTGGATTTTGGAGCGATCGCGGTAATAAACTCGGCCACGCAAAATGTTGGGTTTCGTTCCTCAACCCAACCTACACATTTTTATTTTTTAGCCTTAACCGAGCAGTATTGGGGCTAGGGGGGTTAGGTTTCCGAGGCTTAGATGTTATCAAAAATAGTTTTCAAACCACCTCTAACAGGAGGACTTTCTTATAGTTCTTAAAGTATTAGTCCAAAAACTTTTAACTACTTTTCCCTATCTTCATCTAGTGCTTTTTGGATAGCTTGGCGACAAAACTCAGGAGGGTCGTCTTTAGCCTTTACCTCTTCCTTCATTTCCTTGGTGACACGGAAGTTTAATTGTTCGGTTAATTCCTTGCTTGGTTGGTTTCCAAAATTTTCAGGTTTACCCTTAGCTTTAGCCATTTATGTAGAAACGTAAATATAGCTTTAAGTCGATGTTAACAACGGAATATAGTTATTAATCGGTGAGTACTTGCCTGGAAAACTTGTAACTCACCGATACCACTTTTACAAATGGGTAACTCTATTTTATGTTCACAAGGTCAGAACTCGAAATCAAAACTACTGCTGAGTTGAGAGACTTATGTAGGCGTTACGGATTGAAGCCTACTGGGAATGGAGGGTATAAGACTAGTTGGATTGTTACCTTGATGGCATTCCCACAGATAGCGATCGCTCAACTAAGGCAAGGAAGAGGGTTGAAGTCACCAGGTTTTAGCGTTACTCAATTCCTTGAAGGGGTGGTAGATGAGATGAACTCACCCACTGATGAGCAAGCGGCGCTGATTAAGCTAACAATGGAGGGCAAGGCTATGAGCTACCCTGACAGATACGACCAAGAGGGACTGCTTAACTTGCATAGAGCTAAGATACACCTTGAAATGGCGATCGGGCTGCTAAACCAGTAAATCAGTTTCGCACCTAGTACTTTGTCAAGTTAGTAATGAAGAGTTTGTAGTAAGGACTTTAGTGTTTAGAAAATAAGGACTAAAGTCTTTACTACGAAATTGCTTACCCGTATTGGACTCAACTCAGAAGCGCTATATTTATTAACTAACGATAAATTTTTGACACTATCTCTTATTTGATTAATTAGGAATAGTACTCAAGGCAATTAGTAACTTCAGACTATATAGCCCCCTCTCGAAGAGCGGGGAGGGGGTTGGGGGTGGGGTTCTTGTATCTCACTCAACTGAGAACCGCTATAACTGACTTAAAAAGAAGGCAAGTGCTGCACTACCCAAAGGAACTGTCAAATTGTCAATACCCAAAAAGGAAACAGCTTCTAAACCAGTAGCAATAACTGCCACCACGAGCGATATCGCCCAAGTTTGCCAACTGTTTCCTTGAGTTCCAACTAAAATCAAACTACTGACGACATAGCTAACGAGCATCATAGTTAGGGAGCCTTCCCAACTTTTTTGCATCCCAAAAACTTTATACTTGTGTGTACCAAACCGTTGCCCAATTAAGGCTGCTAATCCATCTCCCCAAGTCATAATCAAAATTCCTAGTGCTGCGTACTGGGGTTGTTGCAAGTACCAGAACCAGGCGACTAAAATACCGAAACTGACAGAGTAAAAAAATGTCCCTAAACTTTGGCGTCCAACGCTATTAATACCAGGAAGAATGGGCAATCGGTATGATAATAAGGTGATTGCACTCGCTAAAATAGAAGCTGTAATCCCTACACTGGCGGGAATATCGAGCCACCAAGCGATTAAAATCACATTACCAGTGCCAATATGAACTATCTTCCGCACGATTTCTGGCTTGTCGGCGAAGCGGTTTACCAGCGATGCAATCAGGAGGATGAGTAACACCCAAATTGCAGCGATTGCAATTTGCAGCCATAAAACCGGAATTGAGGTGAAGTCAGAAAATGTAATTAACAAAGATGCAACAAAATGAAAATTTTTACCTCTGTTACTAATTTATAAGATTTAGGTAGCTGCAATGAAATTATTATTGATTTGGCTGATTCGGGGCTACCGAATGTTTATCTCGCCGTTGTTTCTCCCGACTTGTCGCTTTCAACCAACTTGTTCGATGTATGCTATTCAAGCCATTGAACGATTTGGAGTGTTGCGTGGTAGC
This sequence comes from Nostoc sp., assembly GCF_036917935.1. GTDB lineage: Bacteria > Cyanobacteriota > Cyanobacteriia > Cyanobacteriales > Nostocaceae > Nostoc. The sequence goes on from NZ_JBALEL010000017.1 coordinate 166,951, forward strand.
TGGATGGCAACTCGGCGGATTTTGCGCTGTCATCCGTTTCATCCAGGTGGTTATGATCCAGTGCCAGAGGTGGTAGAAAAGGTAAAGGAGCAGTAGTTTAGTACAAATGGTGGCGAATTTAGATTGGATTTTAAACGCAGAGGGGCGCAAAGGGAAGCGCAGAGGGACGCAGAGAATGACAAAATTATTATTCGTCGGTATAGCTATTTGGGGAGATGTCAACAGATGAGGTTGTCATCTAGCCTGGGAAGGTTGAATAATTTAATTTAGATTTACCATGATTAATCCCACTGCGATTTCTATACCAGAACCACAAATTCCTACTCCTGGCCCGAATCCGCTACCTAGTCCCGAACCTGTACCGGGGCCAGCGATACCCCAACCCTTACCGGGGCCTGTACCAGAACCAGTACCTGCTCCCATTCCTCAAACAGTTCCAGCACCAATTCCCCAAACCATACCGGAACCTGTTTAGATTACCTTGGTAATGTAATCCAAAATCCCAAATCTAAAATCTAAAATGCTAAGAGCCGGAATTGTCGGACTTCCCAACGTCGGAAAATCTACTTTATTTAATGCTGTAGTTGCTAATGCCAAGGCAGAAGCTGCTAACTTCCCTTTTTGCACGATTGAACCGAATGTCGGCGTTGTCGCAGTACCGGATGAACGGTTAAATGTTCTTGCTAAGATTGCCAGTTCGGCACAAATTATCCCGGCGCGGGTGGAATTTGTAGATATTGCTGGTTTAGTTAAAGGTGCAAGTCAGGGTGAGGGACTAGGAAATCAATTCCTGTCCCACATCCGGGAAGTTGATGCGATCATCCATGTGGTACGTTGTTTTGAGAATGACGATATTATCCACGTTGCTGGTTCTGTTGATCCAGCGCGAGATATTGAAATCATTAATATAGAGTTGGGTTTATCAGATTTATCACAAATTGAGCGGCGAATTGATCGCACTCGCAAACAAGCTCGTACCAGCAAAGATGCACAGTTTGAAGTCTCAGTTTTAGAAAAATTAGCTACGGCTTTAAATGAAGGTAAATCGGTGCGTCAGGTGAGCTTGAATGAAGAAGAAGCGGAGATTATTAAGGGACTGGAACTGCTCACTTATAAACCGATTATTTACGCGGCTAATGTATCTGAGGATGAGTTGGCAACTGGTAATCATTTTGTGGAAACAGTGCGGCAAATTGCAGCTACAGAAAATGCCCAAGTTGTGATAGTTTCGGCTCAAGTTGAAGCTGAATTAGTGGAATTACCAGAAGAAGATAAAGCTGATTTTCTTGCATCTTTAGGTGTGGAAGAAGGCGGTTTGAAATCATTGATTCGTGCAACTTACATGCTTTTAGGCTTGCGGACATATTTTACCTGTGGCCCCAAAGAAACCCGCGCTTGGACAATTAATGCGGGAATGTCTGCACCTCAAGCTGCTGGTGTAATTCACAGTGATTTTGAGCGGGGATTTATTCGCGCCGAAACTGTTGCTTATAAAGATTTGGTAACGACTGGTTCGATGAATGCGGCGAAGGAGAAAGGGTTGGTTCGTAGTGAAGGGAAAGAGTATGTTGTGCAGGAAGGGGATGTAATGTTATTCCGATTTAATGTGTAGGCGTAATTAATCAGCCGCTGTTATCGATAAGATAATGGTTAACCTACACCAAGTTGCGATCGCCAGAAATAAATTGACAAAATTATTGATGTGTGTTTAGTGCTAGGCGATCGCAAATAAACCAGTAATCCTCAAAATATTGATGTGACGTTGGGTTAAATTGAGGCTCACGTAATACATAGATTTGAATCAATGCACAACAGCTTAATAATGATGAAATTAATTATAGAATTGGGCCCTTTTAAGAAAATTCAGTAAGAAATGGAATTGATTGACTTGCCCAAAAGCGCTGTTGATAAGGGTGAAGGTGAGGAGCGACCGCGTAACTTCCTTGCCAGGTCAGGTTTGTCTCATTAGACTGTGAAGCTATCTATTAGTGGGCAAGCTTAAGCTGATGGTGCGTGAGAGTGTAAAGTCCATGAATTTAGATGTCCGAAAGTCTGTAGTTAGACAATTTTACTCAACAGAACTTAATAAACTTTACGATTTATCAGACTCGTTCTGTAATTTTTTTCCTGAGTGTCGAATTGCTAGTGTTCAACTATTAACGCTATCTACTGATATGACTTTCAATTGTGTAGAGATTGAAAGAATTGAGCAAGATATTCCTCAGTCTGTAGCTAAAACTTATAATCGCCACCTTTGGTACTCTCAATACAGCCTCAGTAATCTGTACTTGCTAAAAATTCCTGTTGAATCATCTGATTCATTTGCTCTTTTGATACAGGGATATGTTGATGATGGATGGGACAATAGCGGTCGGTTTATAGAAATTTTCGATAGGCAAGGTGATTTTCTGGGAGCGAGTCGTTGTTACTATGAAGGTGTAGAGTGGCTTTCTCGACAACTTAACGGCAAGGACTTCTATACTCCGGCTCCTCCTTGGGTTGGTGATGAGCCTGAAGTTCAGCCTGAGTCGGAGCCGATGTGGTCAGAGGAATTTCTCTCACAGTACGCTGTGAATATTGAGCATAAAGGTTCAGTTACCCGCTATATGCTTCCTGGCGAAGATTAGCAAATCTTTAAACTGTACCTCAGATCAAAGCACATACTGTTTAGCTACTTCCACCCACAATGTATACATAAGAACCTAAATTCTCGTCATCTGTACCAACCACTACACCGCCTTCCGCACCGGGAACAAGTTCGATCCCTTCAATTTTGTGGTAATTAGAGCGGTAGAAGGGAACAAGTTGAGGATTTTGTCGCCATGCAATTTTGTTACCACGCCATCCTAAGTAACCAGCGACATACACAGCTGACTGGAATGGCCCATCATCTCCAGCATCACTTGCTGAGGTGATGTACACAATTCCTACGGGGTCTACTTTAATATCTGAAATATGGCGAACATTGCCAGATGGAAACGGTACTTTCAGATTGGTAGAACCGACGAGGGTAATTTGATATTCAGCTAAGTCAAACACTCCCCAAAAAATAGTTGCTGGTTTTTCTCCTTCACCTCGATGTGCCCAAATAGCAACTAATTTACCGTCTATATTTTGTAATCCAAATGCTTCAAAATTACTTCCTTGAATAATTCCTGGTAGATTGAATTCCTTAAGAACTGAGATGGTCTTATTGACAGGCTCAAACCTGATATAATAAGCTTTTCCAGAACTGCTTAAAGCGATAAAAGAGAATTTTGTTTTCTCTGGAACAGATGTTAAAGCTTCTAAGTCGATGGGCAATTCTGTATTATTTGGCCAATTCAAGGGTAAATATTCAGGTTGGCTTTTACCCTTAATCCTGATGATTGCTATACGACCTTGGTTTTTTTGTTTGTTGTCATGGACAATCAGAAAATCTAGAGAATTGCTTTGCTGTTCTATCAAAGCTATACCACTAATACCGAAAGGGATACCACCGCGAACGGGACGCCAATCTTGCGCCCAAACTTGTTGGGATATGAGTAACAATGCACCCAAGATTACTATATTGATGATTAACTTAAGAAACCGAGGCATAGTAAAAGGGATTGGGCATGGGGGATTGGACATTGGCTATTGGGTTAGGAAAACTCTTTACAGTCCCCACTCCCTAGTATCGGTAAGAGAAGTGCGTTAGCCGATGCTCAATCATATCAAATTCAGGTAATTTGCACCTGCATCAATTAAGTAATTTTTATACGTATATTTGCCAGTAGAATTATTTAATTACTTGACTCACGATAGAACTTTCTGTAAAGAAAGCAATAATTCGTTGACAGTATAGGGCTTCGACAAAAATGTATTGACACCAATAGCAGCTACTGCACTGAGCTTATTGTCAGACATAAGTCCACTGCTGGCAATAATTCTGACTTGGGGGTTGATTTTTTGCAGGGTACGGATGGCAGTTAAACCATCCAGCGAGGGCAGCATAATATCCATGAGGACGGCACTAATTGTGTCCCTATTTTTAGCGTATAGCGCGATCGCCTCAATGCCATCACTGGCAACTAAAATTTTGTAGTTGTGAGCTTCTAGTGATGTTATCGTAATCTCTTGAATGGCAACTTCATCATCGACAACCAAAATCAATTCTCCATGTCCTGTCTGTGGTGGCATATCTTCGGGGCTAAGTGTTTCCATTCCCTCTACGGCTGGTAAGTAAACCTGAAAGCTAGTGCCACTTCCCAGTTCGCTATACACGCTTACAAAACCTGCGTGACTTTTAATGATCCCCAGTACTGTGGAAAGTCCTAAACCAGTGCCTTGTCCAACATCTTTTGTAGTAAAGAATGGCTCAAAAATTCTATCTAGCATTTCTTTAGGAATGCCAACTCCAGTATCGGAGACAGTAATCACTATGTAAGGCCCCTCTTTGGCTCCCAGGTTCATGCGAGCATAATTTTCGTCAATCAACAGATTTTCGGCAGAGATACTCAAAGTACCGCCATTGGACATAGCATCGCGAGCGTTAACGCAGAGGTTCATCAGCACTTGATGCAGTTGGGTACTATCTCCAGAAACCATCCACAAATTCTGTGGTACATCAGTGCTGATTTCTATAGATTTGGGAAATGTCTCTTTCAGAATCTTGGCAACTTCCACAATTATATGTCTGAGTTGCAAAGTGATGCGTTTCCCTTCTACACCCCTGGCAAAAGACAGCACCTGTTTGACTAAATCAGCGCCGCGTCTAGCGTTGATTTCCAAAATTTCTAATAGATGGCGAGTTCGCTCATCGGCATCGGGAAATTTGAGTGGTAGCAGTTGCGCTCCTGCCAAAATCGGTGTCAGGATATTGTTGAGGTCGTGAGCAATGCCACTAGCTAAAGTGCCAATACTTTCCAGGCGTTGAGCACGAAACAATTGGGCTTCTAGATGTTTTTTCTCGGTAATATCTGTGTCAACGGTGAGAATTGATTTAGGTTTTCCTTGTTCATCGTATACCAGACTCCAGCGACTACCAACGAGGATTTCTTGATCAGTTTTGGTAAGTTTAGTTAATTCGCCCTGCCACTTACCTTGACTAATAACTTGCAATAGAGCCGCTTCGATTTCTGGTGAAGGTTCATCATACAAAAGCTCACTAGCATTTTTGCCCCAAGCCTCTGTAGCTTGCCAGCCGTAAAGTGTTTCTGCGCCTTTGTTCCAGAAGATTATTTTATTGTTTAAATCTCGCACGCAAATGGCATCTGTGGTGACATCTAGTAATGCTGCTTGTTCGCGAATTTTTTCTTCAGCTAGCTTGCGTTCGCGTAGCGCAGCTTGTCGTTCGCTAATATCTATACTGGCGCATGTCACCCCGATAACTTCTTGAGTTTCATTCCGTAGTGGCTCAATAGTTAAGTCGTAATATCGAGTTATATTTTTGATAGTAATTGATACTTCTTCTCGTGTTCCTATGCCTGTGGTCAATACTCCACGTTTAATTGCGATCAGACGTTGAGCATCTTCAACTGGGATGATATCTAAGTCTTGTTTGCCCAATATTTCCTCAACTGTCAATCCAGATGGGGGATTGTAAACCCAGGTGTAGCGTAAATCCCTATCCTGGTTGTAGACAAAGATTGGAGAGTTTTTCAGGGCAACCCGAAATCGCTCCTCACTATCGCGCAGTGCGTCGTCTGCCCGTTGACGTTCGATAGCATAACGCATAGAACGCACTAGCAAGTCGCCAGTTACTTGCCCTTTCACTAAATAATCCTGCGCTCCTTCCTGCATTGCCCTAATTGCCAGGGTTTCATCGTCTATACCCGTCAGCACAATGATTGGAGTTGCTTTTGCCTGATTGTGAGCAATGACAAAGGTTTGCAATCCCTGGCTATCTGGCAGCGAGAGGTCTAACAAAATCACATCAAAAATTTCGTTTGTTAGGTAGTTGAGTGCTTCATAAAGCCGCTCAACGGGCATCAACTCAACTACAACTGTGGTAACTTCCTTAAATAACTCTTGTAACAATAAGACATCACCAGGGTTATCTTCTACTAATAAGACTTTAATATTTTCACCTGCCATTTCCACTACTCCGGCGGCAGTTTTACGATCGCAAACCAAAAATTTTCTATTGATTGGACAATTTTAACGAATTGATCGAAATCTACTGGCTTAGTTATATAACAGTTGGCAGAAAGGTTATAGGCTTTGAGGATGTCTTCTTCAGCTTGGGAAGTAGTCAAAACTACTACAGGGATTCGTTTGAGGTTTTCATCTCCTTTAATTTCTGCTAATACCTCCCGCCCATCTTTTCTAGGGAGGTTTAAATCGAGCAGTATAATATCTGGATGGGCTACTTTAGCATATTTTTCTTGTTTTCGCAAGAATGCCATTGCTTCTACACCATCTTCGACCACGTTCAAGTGAATCGAAATTTTGCTATCTTCCAGGGCAATACGTGTGAGTTGGACATCGCCAGGATTATCTTCTACCAACAAAACCTCAATAGGCATAATCGCTATTATGGTGTTTAGCATTGCTTACTTGCTCTATCTGGAATTGTGAAGTAGAAAGTCGAGCCTTGACCCGGTTTCGACTCAACCCAGATCCGGCCGCCGTGGCGTTCTATAATTTTCTTACAAATTGCTAGACCAATTCCAGTACCTGGATACTTGTCTCTACCGTGCAAGCGCTGAAAAATTATAAAAATACGTTCAGCATACTGGGATTCCAAACCAATTCCATTATCGCGCACCCAGAACAAATATTCGTTTTCATATTGGAGTGGGGAGTTACTCCCCACTCCAATATGAATTCGTGGCTGTTGATAACGGCAAAATTTGATCGCGTTGGCGATCAGGTTTTGAAACACTTGTATCAATTGGGTAGCATCAGCTATCACTTCAGGTAGACTATCATAAGTGACAACTGCTCTACTATCTGCGATCGCAACTCGAAGATTTGCAAGCACCTGCTCTAAGACAGCACTACAATCAACTGGCACAAAAGGCTGTCCACGGGTGCTGACGCGGGAATAGTTTAACAGATCGTTGATTAGGGTCTGCATCTGGCGGGCCCCATCTACCGCGTAGGTGATAAACTGATCTGCATTGGCATCCAGTTTGTTTTTGTATCTCCGCTCCAGCAGCTGTAAATAACTAGTTACCATCCGCAATGGCTCTTGCAAATCATGGGAAGCCACGTAGGCAAACTGTTCTAATTCTGCATTAGAGCGAGTAAGTTCCTGACTTTGTTGGGTTTCTTTTTCTAAAAGTTGCGCTTGAGATAAAGCAATCCCAATTTGGTTAGCTAATTGCTGTAACAAATCCGTCTCAAACTGATTCCATTGTCGAGGTGCGGCACACTGATGAGCTAGCAATAAGCCCCAAATGCTGTCTCTGACAAGAATCGGCACTACGAGATTAGCCCTGACAGCAAATTGCTGAAGAAATTTTCGATGGCATGGTTGAATATGAGCAGCTTCAATATCTTCAATGGCACTTACTCTTCCGTGGCGATATCTTTCTATATATTCTTCTTTAAAACAGGGGTCAAAAATATTTTCTCCTAGAATCACCGGCCAACCAGGCAGCACTGCCTCTTGTACCACTGTTCCCGAACCCTCAGTTTCCAGTCGAAAAATCAACACCCGGTCAGCTTGTAGTAGTTTTTGTACCTCTGTGACAGTGGTTTGAAGAATTTCATCTATTTGTAAAGATTCTCGAATTTTCAGGGTGATTTCGGCAAATAATTGCGATCGCAGATTTTGCCGCTTTAATTCTTCATCTGCCCGCTTGCGATCTGTGATATCAGTATAAGAACCAACCATCCGTACTATATCACCCAATGCGTCCCAAAGTGCCTGTCCTCGATCTAGAATCCATTTATAACTGCCGTCTTGGCACTGGACTCGATATTCACAGATGTAAAACGGTGTTTTCTTGGCAAAGTGGTCTTGGAAGGCTTGAAGTACCCAATCTCGCTCATCGGGATGGATTCGTTTTGTCAATTCATCCCAACGGTTGGAAACTTCGTGGTCTTTATAGCCGAGCATTTCCTTCCATTGAGTTGAGAAGAACACTTCATTAGTCTTGAGGTTCCAATCCCAAATACCATCATTATTACCATGTAATGCTAATTGCCAACGTTCTTTACTTTCTCGTAGTGCTTCTGCTATTTTCCGTTGTTCAGTAATGTCTTGGAAATAAACACACAAGCCGTCTTTTGCCGGATAAGTGTGGACTTTAAGCCAGCGCTGCTGTGGCAGATAAAACTCCTCAAATTCGATACTCACCTGTTCTAAGATTGCTCTGTGATATTCACAATCAAATGTTGTACCGATAATTTCTGGAAACACCTCCCAGATGTTTTTACCCAAAAGCTCATTGTGAGTTTTTTGCAACAGCCGTTCTGCTTGACCATTAATATAGGTGAATTGCCACTTTTTATCCAGGGCAAAAAAACCATCAGTGATACTTTCGAGAAGATTGGTAATGTGGGTTCTGGTGGCTTCAGATTGGGCGCGGGCTGCTTGCTCGTGCGCCATTAGTTTCTCGGTAACTTGAGATACCTCAGCTACATAACGTCTGAGTTCTAGTTGGTCGATTACCAGGCGACTCAAACCCACCAACGCCTCCACTTGTTTTTGGCTTAATTCCCGTGGAACTTGGTCAATCACGCACAGAGTTCCCAACATATCTCCCTTCGGAGTAATTAAGGGTACACCTGCATAAAACCGGATGTATGGATAGCCTGTCACTACTGGATTATTTGCCAACTTTTCATCAGCTAGGGTATCAGGAACCACCACAACACTACGCTGTTCTTGGCAAAGATAAGATAACCCCACACACCGGGGCATTTCTGATATATCTAAACCAACTTTTGCCTTAAACCATTGACGGTTTTCATCAATGAAATTTACCAAAGATATGGGGGTGCCACAAATAAAAGCCGCTAACTGAGCAAGATTGTCGTAGGCTTCTTCGGGTTCGGTGTCAAGAATTTGATACTGGCGGAGGGCTTCTAACCTCCCCGCCTCTGTATCAATATTTCCAGCTTTCATTAGCTTTTTTGAATAAATCTAAATGTGATATCCAGTCAGCAGCCTAGCTACTTGATGAATAGCTTAACGCCATGTCCAACTTTTACCCTAACCCTTTTTTATTACTCTGAAAAAATAAAATATTTGTAGGTTGGATTTAACAGAATGAAACCCAACAAAATTAAGGATTCTTGGTGTTGGGTTTCTTTCCTCCAAATATCAAAAACCCGGTTTCTTGAAGAAACCGGGTTTATATGGTAGTATTGTGTACAATTCTGAAAATACCGCTCCTCAACTACATTCAAGGAACTGTATTATATCTGCAATTTGTTACGTCTCACTTGGTAGCTACCTTATGCCCATAGATAGTAGATATGGGTAAAGGAAAGGGAGTCAGAGAGTTAATTAGGGAATTACCAAATACTTTGATGCAAATGCCTAGCGTGCGGATGTTACCGTCGTTTTATCTTAACTGATGGCAACATTTTCTCAAAGAATGACCAAAAAGATATAAAAATCAACGCAAGGTGTGAAAACATATAGATTAAAATCCTATGGGTTTTTACACCACCGTGATTTTCTGTCATGTAACAATCAGTCTATTCTAGACCGCCATTAACACTAGCTGCTCTCACAAGGGTTGCTAGGTCTTGAACATCTGCAATGCTAATGAGATCAATCTGTGCTGCAACTGCTGCTTGGATTGTGGCACTAGGTGGTGCTGCTGGGAATGCAACTGCACCTGGATCTATTGTCAAAGTATCCACCTGTTCAGCATTTGAACCAGCAGTACCAGTATATGTAGGTGTAATAACTAATGTTGGCCCGGTAAAATACGCACCAGTAGGTGCAGTTAACTCAGCACTGACGCTGATAGAAGAACCTGACGATCTAACTACTGTAACCGCACCACGAGCAGAAGCATCTCCTGCAAATGCAGGAGATGCAAAGGAATTACCAACACCAACTAAACCTAATACACAAACACTGCCTTTGATAATTGTAGATAGTTTCATGATTCACAAGCTCCTTGTGTTTTCATCTTGACGTTTTCAATATAACCATTAACTCTCAGGAAATTCCCAGTATTAATACTGAACTTTTCCTAAATCCCAGCAGTCATAAATTAAAAAAAATAATAGACGATATTGTTTGTGTGGATCTGAATAGCAGCAACAATATAACAATAAAAATCGAGATTTAGCAAAGCTTGCATCTACTTTTCCTTGCGTAATCGTTGTAGTAATGTTTACCAAAAAATTGGTTTCATCAACCGATCCCAAAAAAACCTTCCAGGTAAGCCTTTAGACTGATTTTGAGACCGTAGCTATCTGTAAACTCCGCTTAATCATTAGTCACATATTTTTAGAACTGCCTATGTCATATCTTTGCTAAATCTTAAATGCATCTTCATGGGTAATATGCTGTGGGCAACGATTTGAATCCCTAGACTTATTGCGGTTTTTATAATGGATGCAATATTTTGTAACGGCGCACAATTGTACATTGGTGTCAACTTAACGTAAAAACCTAGTCTGATAAGAAGAGTGAAAATTTTTCGATGTACCAACTAGATTTTGATCCCCCCTAACCCCCCTTAAAAAGGGGAGAACTAGAATCGAATGCCCCCAATTTATCGGGGGTTGGGGGATCTAAAACGACGGGAAATTGCGTGTTTGAGCTTAGAGGATGTTTGAAAAGTCCTCTTGTCGGTATAAAAAGTTCTAGATCCCCCTAAATCCCCCTTTTTAAGGGGGACTTTGATTCCGGTTCCCCCCTTAAAAAGGGGGGTTAGGGGGGATCTAAAAGTGCCTAAAGTCACACCGAAACACTTTTCAAACATCCTCTTAGCTTAAACGTATTGAGTTATAGGTTGGCTAGATTGATTATGTGAAAAAGATGCTAAAAGACAGCAAAACCCTAAAAATTTCTTGGTAATGTTGGCTTTCGTTTCTACACGAGTTTATTTTTTAGTATTTAACTGAAGTTATTTAAATACAAATAGATTTTTGATTTAAGCATTATCTCTGCCCTTTACCAGTGGCGAGGTAGAGAATCAGTACAGCCAAAAATAGCCTCAGCGTTATGCTCAAGCACCATTTAACTTAATATATTTATTGTCCCCCAGTTCAATGGGCTACATCTGCCTGTCTTTAAGTCATTATGGCAAAATCTAAGAAAAGCCCTACCCCCATCAATCTTAGCGATCCACAATATTATCTTAACCGAGAGTTAAGCTGGTTAGAATTTAATGGCAGGGTGCTACATGAAGCCTGTGACGATCGCACGCCTCTTCTGGAACGCCTGAAGTTTTTGGGAATATTTAACTCTAATTTAGATGAGTTTTTCATGGTGCGCGTTGCTGGTTTAAAGCAACAAGTGGAGGCGAAAGTCACCCTGTTAACTCCCGATGGTCGCACACCACAACAACAACTAGACGATATTAGATCTACCCTGACTCCCCACGTCAAGAAACAACACCAACATTTTGAGCAAGTACTTCGTCCGCTACTAGCAAATCATGGCATCCATATTCTAGATTACATAGATTTGAATCCAAAACAGCGGACTCATCTCAACAGCTATTTTGAGGAACAAGTCTTTCCAGTTTTGACTCCCCTGGCTGTTGATCCTAGTCATCCCTTTCCTTTTATTTCTAATCTCAGCCTGAATCTAGCTGTTGTGGTCAAAAATCCAGACACAGATGAAGAATTTTTTGCCAGAGTTAAAGTCCCCAGTGTTCTCCCACGATTTTTACCGATACCGCCTGAGTTGGGAGATCAGAACAGCGAAAAACCTGCCCATTGGACTGGAGTACCTTTAGAACAAGCGATCGCTCATAACTTGGAATCTCTATTTCCAGGAATGAACATTCAAGAATATCATCCATTCCGCATTACCCGTGATGCCGATTTGGTCTTAGAAGAAGATGAAGCAGATGATTTGCTGTTAGCGATCGAACAGGAATTGCGAAAACGGCGGCTGGGTGGGAGTCCAGTTCGGCTAGAAATTCAATCCCAGACTCCTGAAATAGTGCGATCGCGATTATTGCATGATTTGGAATTAACAGAAAGCGATCTCTACGAAGTAGACGGACTTTTGGGACTGCGGGATTTGATGTATTTTATGGCCTTACCACTGCCAGAACTCAAAGATCCACCACGCCAATCTGTTGTACCATTACGCCTGCAACGACTGAGAGAACCGAGTTTAGATCCAGATGTCTTGGAAACGGACGAAGGAAAAGACTTTTTTGCAGTGATTCGGGAAAAGGATTTGCTAGTACACCATCCCTATCAATCCTTTTCGGCTACAGTGGTGCGCTTTATCACCCATGCCGCCTACGACGCAAATGTGTTAGCCATCAAGATGACCCTTTACCGGACTTCTGGCGACTCGCCCATCGTCAACGCCTTAATTGCCGCTGCCGAAAATGGCAAGCAGGTATCCGTGCTGGTCGAATTAAAGGCGCGATTCGATGAGGAGAATAATATTTACTGGGCAAAACGACTAGAAAGAGTTGGAGTTCATGTCGTCTATGGTTTAGTTGGGCTGAAAACCCATAGTAAAACCGTCATGGTGGTACGGCGGGAAAAAGACCGGATACGTCGCTACGTGCATATTGGGACTGGTAATTATAACCCTAAAACTGCACGGCTGTATACAGATTTGGGATTGTTTAGTTGCCGTGAAGAATTGGGTGCTGACATCACAGATTTATTTAATTTCTTGACAGGCTACTCACGACAAAAGTCTTATCGAGAGTTGCTGGTTGCGCCTGTGAATATGCGCGATCGCTTTTTGGCACTAATTCACCGCGAAATCGAAAATGTTCAAAATGGGTTTTCTGGACGGATTGTCGCCAAAATGAATTCCCTAGTCGATCCAGAAATTATCGCCACTTTATACGAAGCTTCCCGCGCCGGAGTGCAAATCGACTTAATTATCAGGGGCGTTTGTTGTTTACGCCCAGGAATCAAAGACATTAGTGAAAACATTCGCATCATCAGCATTATCGGTCGCTTTTTAGAACACTCTCGGATTTATTATTTTCATAACAATACACAAGAGGAAATCTATATCGGCAGTGCCGACTGGATGCGCCGCAACCTAGATCGCCGAGTCGAAGTAATTACCCCAGTGAAAGACCCAGATATTGCTAAAGATTTGCAAGAAATTATGGGAATTATGCTCGCTGATAATCGCCAAGCTTGGGAATTACAAGCCGATGGTACTTACATTCAACGGCGTCCTTATGATGATTCTCCAGAAGCCAATTCACAAAAAATTCTCATGAATATGGCATTACGCTCAACTGGTGTAACCTCAAATCTGATTGATTAAAAAATAAGTTACTTCTACCTTGACAACTAGCTCAACTTAGTTTTTTTAAAAAACTTAAATTTTTTGAGTAGTTATCTAGGTTATTTGTCATGGGTTCACACAAGTTATTCAACCATAGGATAGAGTCAGTGCTGGCACTTGTTCCCATAAACTGGAGAAGTTATTCTGAATAAATTTGTCTTTCCCCTCAATGTTAATGTTATCCTGTGAGCTTTCTACCTTGCGTGTTCTAGTAGTTGATGACCACGAACTGACTCGTTTAACCTTACAATTGGTTTTTTCTTGCCAGGAAAATATTCAAGTAGTAGGTTTAGCCAGTAATGGGGAAGAAGCTATAGAAATGGTTAAACGTTGCCATCCTGATGTGATTGTTCTAGATTTACAGATGCCAGTCATGGATGGCTGGAGTGCGTCTAGTCACATTAAAGCTATATCTCCAAACACCCAGATCCTTGCTTACTCCTCAGTGGAAGACGTAAATTTTCAGGGGACAAAGGCAATGTCTAGCTTTGATGACGTTTGCAAGAAAGATGTACCTACAAGCGAACTTATTGCCTTAGTTAGGCAATTAGGTCAGCGTGCAGGAGATAGTTCAGTAGCAGGATAAATGATACAGTGTTGCTTCGCCAACTCAGGCTGAGTTCAATTCTGGGGATTTGAAGACATAATAGTACTGAAGAACGTCGGTATAGCCTGAAGTTGAGGTTAAACCGACGTAATTTTTGATAATTTCTACTCTACCGGAATGGTGCGTCTAAATTCATCAATTAATTCATCCAGTTCTTCCAAAGCCTGATTTACGTCAATTCTCAAAGTTCCCAGGTTTGGTTGCTCTAGTAGGCTTAATAGGTAATCGCGTTTACTTTGAACTGCGACAATTCGTTCTTTTATAGTCTGTAGATCCATTATTTTTTTCCTATCTTTAACTACCTTTAAATTTAAAGTTAACTCAAAATCTAATATTCTGGGGCACTAAGTAGGTCAACCTAATTGAAACATCAAACGCTCAGGAGACAAATCCCCGACTTCTTAGAGAAGTTGGGGATTTAAGTATTTTGTTTATTTATACCACTTACTTACTGATTTAAGTTAACTAATTCGCGGACGTAAGTCTAAGATGCGGCATTCTTCCGTGAAGTTGGAAGCGTACAGTGTAGGTAGTTCACTACTCTTCCCTAATTTGTTAGTCATAGCCGATGATAATAAAACTGAGGTATTAATAATTTATACTAATTTAAGCTCATGCTACGCCAAATCTCTTTGGGAACACTCGGTTTAACTATCGGCGGCATATTAACCATCATTGGCTTCGTCGCCTATGCTGATAATAATGCCACACTCAATCTTGTCGGATTTTTTTACGGGATTCCTCTATTATTGGGAGGGCTGGCGCTAAAAGCTAATGAACTTAAGCCAGTACCATTTAGCCAAACTACGTCACCGTCAGCATTGATACTGCGCCAGCAGCAAGCAACTGATACTCAAAATAAAATTCGCAAAGACATCACCCGATATTGCTACGGTCAAGATTCTCATCTAGATACAACACTTTCTTTTTTGGGTTTGAGTCCCACAGACCAGGAACGGCCAATAGTCATAGGGTTGCGAGAAACAGAAGTTAATGGGAACTATGCCCTAATTTTAGAATTTGATTCACCGCTCATACCAATTGATGTGTGGCAAAAAAAGCAGGAAAAAATGACCAATTATTTTGGCCCTGGATTGGAGATTCAAATAACGCAGCCATCTGAAAATACAATTGAGCTAGCGCTAATCAATACTCAGAAAGAATCACTAGTCAGTAGTCAATAGTCAAGGACAAAAATTATCGTTACCTAAACTCCATAACTTTATGGCTTGTTGTTACCCATATTTTTGCAACAGTCAAAATAATTAATAATTCATAATTACAATTGGTGGTAGCTCCTCTACTCTCCATTGTCTTGTTGACCACTAAGTTTTTGATGAGCGTGTGGGCTGCTCTACAGTGTCTTTAATTATGAATTGTGAATTAGTAATTATTCTTTTTGGAATTCCCTTAACCACGATTTAGATCCCCGATTTATTGAAGAAGTCGGGGATCTAGTCAGCAACTTTTGCTTAATATTTTTTTGGGATTCTCTTAACCACTTAACCAAAAAACTACTTTTCTAAACGTACTGCGTACCATTGTAAATATTGCCCAGGGCCAATATCTAATTCGCAGGTAGTGTCAAGTAAATATTGTGCTTGAGCTTCCACACTATCAAATTTTTGCAAGTCAGGCGGCAAATCTTGAATTATGAGTTTTTGAAGAGTTGTTTTGAGCTTTTCTAATAACTCTGATGGTGTCATAAATTGTTCTGGTTTATCTGTTTCTAGAACAACAAAATTATCTTGCTGGTACATTAAGGAGTCTGGCATTTTAAAGATTTAGTGAATGTCAATAGGTTTAGATTGTTTTTGTAAGAACTTTTGCTTTTTTTGTGTAGTCAAAAAGATGGCGGTTTTATGTGCTGTCTGTAAAGCAATTATAGGATTTAGTTGTTCAAAATATTAATCTTAATTTAGTAGATAGCGGTTGCCAGGTGCATGAAGTACAGATTATAATCTTACTCCTAACCCCTCTTTTTGCTAAGGAGTTGTTTGAAGAGTCTAATTTGTTACTAGCCCTAGCGACTAGAAGTCGCGGCTACACAGATAAAACCTACCTCCGTGGGTTAAAACCCTTGATTTTGTATTAGTCCACGGAGGTGGACTAAGCTTTGTGTAGTAGCGAATTCTATTCGCCCAATACTTTTCAAACATCCTCTAAGGAGTGGGTAGATAAAGCACAGCTTGATCGGGGTGAGATTAAGCTCTACCTCACTCTTATTAGGAAACGCTATATCTATATACATATAATCTTAGCTACTAAATTGCTGTCTTTACAAAAAAACAGTCTATTTTTTAGATAACTAGATATACTGAACTTAATTAAATAAGAATTTTTACTTAATTTATTAACCCAGAGTCACTTGCAGCCCTATTTAATTTTCATCTGCCTCAGAATTAATTCTGAGTCTAACAGCACTCATTCGTCTAAAAATGAAAAAGGTTATAGTTAGTTAAAGCGGACTTGAGTTATTCTGATCTGCGGAACTTTACTTGTGGACGGTTTATGTCTAGAACGAAATAATTATGGAGTTACTTGAAAATAAAGATTTGCACTAAGTTTAATCTCAATCTTATGTAATTATACTAAACCTCAGCAAGCCTTGTCGAATAGACTAAATAAATTCCAGTCAGGTGATATTAGTATTTAGTATTAGCTATCTTCTGAGGCGACTTTGGTAATTGCTTTGCCCTGTCTAACTAGGTTTCTAAACTAACTACAGAACTAAATAATTAAGGCGTGTATTTGCAATTCTCAAAAAAATCGTAATTTGACTTTAACAATGGGGAAATATAAAAGTAACATTTCCTCCCATAACCATCGCTGAACAAAAAGGTAAGAATTGCCTTCGTGTTCCAATTACAGATTGTCTATGCAACTTAGTTATCTACCGCTTGCTTGGCCCAAGAACATTGAGCAGTCCATTGTCAAAAAACAGTTGATTGTGAAGCTAGACACACCTTTGCCGCAAATCCTGGCATTGATGAAAATAGCGATCGCCCCCGTGCGATTGAGTTGCACAGCCTTTTTTAGGATAGTCTCGCAAGTGGAAGGCAACTCATGTCAGGCATAAGCCCATTTTCTGTTTCTAAGCAACCACCACTGATTCTAGTGGCTGATGATGACAAGACCATCCGGGTATTGTTGCGTAAAGCAATGGAACAAGAAGGTTATCGAGTGGTCGAGGTCAATGATGGTAAGCAATGTTTAGATGCTTACGAGACTATCAAACCGGATATAGTTTTGCTAGATGCTGTAATGCCTGTGATGGATGGCTTTACCTGCTGTAAGCACTTGCTCCAGATTGCCAGGAATAATTTAATCTCAGCCCTTGCAAACTTTGATACTGACTCGACCCTTAACAATACGGTTATATCCAAGATATGGGAGCGCACTCCCATCTTGATGATCACATGCTTGGACGATGAGGAATCCGTAAACCGTGCTTTTGAAGCAGGGGCGACTGATTATGTCACTAAGCCGATTCACTGGCCTGTATTGCGCCAGCGGTTGCGCCGACTGCTACAGCAAGCGCAAGTATACAAACAGTTAGAGGCGGCAAACGAAGCTTTGCATCACCTTGCCAATGTAGATGGCTTAACTGAGTTGGCTAATCGTCGCCGCTTTGACGATTATCTCAATACTCAGTGGATTAATCTCGCACAAGAGGGATCTCCCTTGTCAATGATTTTGTGTGATATCGACTTTTTTAAATTTTATAATGATAAATATGGTCATCCGGCTGGAGATGTATGTTTACAAAAGGTGGGTGCTGTCTTAAGCCTTAAGGCACAAAAACATCAGGATTTAGTAGCGCGTTATGGTGGCGAAGAATTTGCTGTGATTATGCCATACACCCCTGCATCTGGCGCACTTCACGTTGCCGCAGCAATACAAGGGGGAATCAAAGATTTGCAAATTGTTCATGACGATTCTGCGGTGAGTCAGCACGTCACCATCAGTATGGGCATAGCGACTGTTGTCCCCACTTGGGAATCCTCACCTTCGGATTTGATTGTGCGGGCAGATAAAGCACTTTACCAAGCAAAGGCCGGGGGGCGCGATCGCTTTATCTCCAGTTCTTAATTGTCATTAGTTATTTGTCATTAGTTATTTGTGAATGACCAAGCCCTAATCCCCCATGCCCATTACCTAAGAAGGATAAACTGGCAGTGTGAAGTGAAACCATGCTCCGTTATTGGGGGCAGAGTCCACCCAAATTTGGCCATAATGTGCTACTACGATGCGTTGGCATAGACAAAGGCCAATGCCGTAACCTTCTGTAGCTTCATCCCGTTGTAGGCGGAAGTGGTTTTCAAAGATGCGATCGCGATTCTCTACAGGAATACCAGGCCCAGTATCGCCAATGCTAAACTGAACTTTTTGGGTAGTGCGGTGCAATCCGGCAACGCTAATCTTGCCACCTTCTGGAGTGTATTTGATGGCATTATCCAACAGATTCACTAGCACTTGGCGGATGCGTTCTGGATCAGCATATACATAAGGCAAGTCATTAGGAATATCCGTTTCTACCTCTTGGGATTTGGCGGTGTAGCGATCGCACAATTCTTCTAGTACATCTAAGCACACTTTACCTAGCTGTACTTTTTGTGGTAAGAGAGGAAACTCTGTATCTTTGCCACGACCTACCTGCAAAAGGTCAGCAATCATCCGATCAATGATCTTAGTTTGATTACGGGCTTGTTTTAATAGATGCGCCGTTAAAGATGGCTTGAGGCGCTGAAATTGGCCTGTGTCTAAATTGTAGTTAGATTGGAGAGTTTCTATGGCGATCGCCGCAGCAGTTAGCGGATTGCGGAGATCGTGCGCCAGCATCGCAATCACCCGGTCTTTAAACTGTAGCTGCTCTTGGAGGTTATCTTTTTCCTGTTTTAAGCGAAAAATTTCGTCTGAGAGTCGGATCAGTTCAGCAGAAACAGCAACTGAACGGATAGTGGATTTGGGTGATGTCGCCCTCCCAGTATCCTCTATCCGTTCTTGTAAGTCTGACTGTAATTTTAAGTAGGCGTCTACAGCGACTTGCCAACGAGACCACGAGTTTTTCAATTGCGCTATGATATTACTCCCAGCCAAAACCTGTCGTGGTTCCGGGTGAATTTTGATTAAAGCTGGCGTTGCTACCAATTTAAAGTGTTCTGCTAAGTAAGGTTGTTGTCCAACATCAATAGTTTGAAGTTCAAAACTATACTCAGCCTCTAACTCTTTTAAGTAAGCACGTATTCGCTGCACCTGTTGGCGGGACTTGGGGCGTCCATCGACAAACAGTAACAGCTGGAGTGGAGCCTCAGAATAAATAGGCTGATCCTGGGAAACTTGCATGTAATCGTGTTTCAGCACTGGTAACAACCCGGTGACGCTTTACAGAAAGTAAAATGGACTGACGGTTGTCGATGGTCGTTGTTTTTTCTTCTTGATATCTATTTTAGATTTTCATACTCCTATCCGATCTGCGTTTTTGACATCGGACATATCTTTTTCAGCCTTTTGCTCCCTTTTGGTTAACTTCATCTCCAAGAAACACCCTTGCCCCTTGAATATAAGTCTTAATTTGCCCTGAATCAAAAATTTTCGCCAGAGCCAGCAGGTGAAAGGTTTAATACTATGTCAAATCGGCTAGTGCAGCACTATGTCAATTTGAGTACTCGCTTGTTAAAAGCGATGCCTACGGCGGGCAAAGCCTACGCCCAAGTAAACGCAGATGCTAGTTGTATCTAATCTATCAGGAAGCTGTTAACTGTTCAGACCAACTTTGTAGAGGGTTTTCTCAACCGCCAGTGCATTCGATGAAGTGTCTTTTTTGCCTCTACCCAATCATTAACTACGATTGCGACAAACAGCCATAGCTAACTATCTACTACTTCTATAACTTGCGAAGCGCACCTTCCAGCCTTCCGAAAAAACCAATGCCCTACCCCAGAATAACAGGGGATGGGTTGATTGAGGGAAAGTTTTGGATAATATAGAGGCGATTGCCTACGGCGGTAAACTACGCACTTTTAGAGGTAGCACTCACTGCTTTCGAGGCTGTCAATAAACTCTTGACTACAGCACAAATAGCACTTTCTCCAGAAAATCAATTTAGAGATACTAGGGAAACTGCTGCGACACTTGACTGCTTTACCTATTACCCCAGTCGCCAAGAATAACGAACTTACGCTAAGTTCCTGGAATTGTTTAACACTGGCATTTTCCAGCTATCGCCTTACTCAGCTTACCATCGTCAGATGAATAATTTCCAGAATTGATTGTAAGCCAGTGTTAGCGAACTTGATCTATTCCCCTCCTTGGGTGAGGCTAAGGGGGGCTTTAGTCCTAGTCTATCACTTCGGTTGCTTGGCGTAGGCTTTGCCCGCCTTCTCTACGAGACGCTCCGCGAACGGCATCGCATTACAACTAGTGTATCTGGAAGTAGATTCAAGCTTTTGCTAGCTAAACTGTTTTTTGGCCAGTTCTCAATCAGTTATCTGTTCTACAACTTGGATATTTAGATAACTATCTGAAAAATTGATTCTCAATTTAGTTGTCTGCCAGATTAATTTTGATCAGTTCCTAGTGGGTGGCTTTGGCTCTCATCTAAACACTAAAGTGTTTACTAGGAAGTCCCTTAACTTGTGATAATCCCTGTGATGGAGTACCAGCTTCAAGCACCCAAAGAATAAAACTCTTACATAGCAAGCATTCCAGTGTTTTTTATATTTTTTTTCCAAAAATGTTAGTTTTCTATAATTTTAGGGAACTCTATAAATAAGCATAGGAATTATCAAAACCTAATGGCTGTAAAACGAAGACAATACGGTAGCTTTTGCTACCGTTTACTCATTTTTGGAGATATCATTTTCACCAACAGAGACATTTACGAAGAAGACGCCGTGAGTCGGTAGTGTCTTTTGGTGATATAAAGAGTCAGAGGAGCAGACGAGAGCAGGGATACAAGGGGACAAGGGACTTCCAACAAATAAATTATTCAATCTTATGGGGTATTTTTTTATTTGTCAGTCCCCAAGGAAAATAACCATGCCCAATGCCCGATGCCCATTTAATGAACAGTCTGCGCTAGGGTAGGAATTGAAACTCAATTTGTGATTTCCTGTGCTTCCCTGTAAACGTCCAGCTGTATTTCTAATTTGGGCTGTTCTACTCACTTCGTTAACAGCCTGTGCTAACAGTCCAGTCGCCAAAAACCTTGAGCAATCTTTGGCGGCAGATCCGAAACTGCAAAGCGATCAAGTTGTTTTTGGAGAATCTCAAGGTAATCAACCGCAAGCACAGCAAAATAAATCAACAGTTCAGTTACCAGCTGATTTTCCTAAAGATATCCCCCTATATTCCAATGCCAAGCTAGAGGAAGTTACACCTGCTAACGGTTCAGAAAATAAAATCTCAACTCGCTGGTTGAGTTCTGACCCCAGTAACTTTATTGCTAGCTTTTATCGCAGCCAGTTTCAAACAAATAACTGGCAGATTTTGCAACAGCCAACAGATGATGCGGGAGGCGCTTTTGAGGCACGTCGTAACGATTTGCAGTTGAAGGTTTCCATTCAGCCTAAATCAGTTACTAACGCTACACCTAATCAACCTCAAACAGCCACGGAATTACTGATTGATTACGTACCGAATAGTACCGCAACGCCACAACCTACCCCAACTACTAGTTCTAACGAAACTACTAACGCCGTTCCTCAAGCGGGAAATCCACAGTTCATTGGCCCAATACCACCCACAAACTTGGCAGCACAGCCACCAAGCACAGCTAATAACCAAACAATTTCTACAGCGACGGCACCTGAATCTCAGGTATTCAACGATCTGAATAAGGTGTCGCCAGAATGGCGGCAACATATCCAAGACTTGGCTGCATTAGGTGTTTTATCTATAGAAGCAAAGACAACTAAGGGCAACTCTACTACCACAGCTAACCAGTTTGAACCCGGTAAAATCGTTACGCATCGAGAATATGCCCGTTGGCTAATTGCTGCTAACAATGCTGTGTATGCCAACAATCCGGCTAAACAGATTCGCTTGGCATCAGAAAGTACTCAACCAGCTTTTAGCGATCTATCGGCAAAAGACCCTGATTTTCCAGCAATTCAGGGATTAGCCGAAGCTGGTTTAATTCCTAGTCCTTTGTCTGGAGATTCTACAGTAGTTTTATTTCGTCCTGATGCACCCCTAACGCGGGAACAGTTACTGCTGTGGAAATTACCCCTAGATACTCGCCAAGCTTTACCCTCTGCTAACTTAGATGCGGTCAAACAAACCTGGGGTTTCCAAGATGCAGCGCGAATTGACCCCAAGGCTTTAAGAGCAGTGTTGGGTGATTACCAGAATAGCGAACAATCGAATATTCGGCGGGTGTTTGGTTATACGACTCTGTTTCAACCTAAAAAACCAGTAACTCGTGCTGAGGCTGCTACAGCTTTGTGGTATTTCGGCACTCAGGGTGAGGGTGTATCGGCTGCTGAGGCTTTGAAGTTAAAGCGCGGTTAGTCTATCGCTAGCATAAAATTGGGCAATTACCACCCCTGAGCAGATAAATTTTGCTCTCTCTTTGTAATACAGCTATTTTTTATCAAGAAAATGTAAATCTAAGTATTTACAGCGTTTTTATCTGGGTTTGATAAACTTTTGAGGGATAGTTAAGTAAAACAACGTAAATTAACTCGATAGACGTACTTAATTTTGAAGTAACTTACTATCGGCTTTTGATTACTTTTAAACAGACTAAAAAATACTACGGGTAAAACGAGTATGAAAAAACAAGCGATCGCAGTCGGGTTTGTTCTATTTTCTTTCATGTTACCGACCAAAGCCTCGGCTGCGAGTTTTGATCAGCTTTATGTATTTGGCGATAGTCTTTCTGATACAGGCAATATATATAATGCTACTGGGCAAGCATACCCTCAAAGCCCACCTTACTTTCAAGGGCGTTTTTCCGATGGGCCGATCTGGGTTGATTATCTCGGAAATCAACTAGGATTAAAGCCCACTTTATTAACTGATATTAATTTCACTACTATTCCTCCCACACCAATTCCTACCCAAGGGATAAACTTCGCTTTCGGTGGTGCTAGCTCTGGTTTAGATAACGCTGTCCTTCCCAATCAAAATTTACCAGGAGTACTTAAACAAGTCCTTGGTTTTGCTGGAACTCTGAAAGCAAATAATCAAACGGCTGATCCAGATGCACTTTATACGTTGTGGGGAGGTGCGAATGATTTCTTTTTTCTCAACCCCGAAGACTCAACCACGCCAATCAGTAATATATCCCTGGCGTTGAATACTCTGGTAGGAGTCGGCGCGAAAAATATTTTGGTGTTTAACTTGCCAGATTTAGGAAAGCTACCAGCAGCTACAATTAATGGTCGCAACCCTACAACTCTTAGCAAATCAACTAGTGAGTTTAACTTGGGTTTAGCACAAACTGTCAGCGCTTTGAGTCAAAACCCGAATCTCAACATCATCTCTGTTGATACTTATTCTTTATTTAATCAGGCAAGTGCATTAGGTTTTACGAATGTAAGCGAGTCTTGTCTATCTAGGCTAGATATATGTAACCCAGGTGACAACAAGTTTCTCGTTTGGGACGGTTTTCACCCAACGACGGCTGCTCATCAGGTGATAGCAGATACTGCATTAGCGGCGATTGAGGCTAAGTCTGTCCCGGAACCGGCGATCAACTTGGGGATTTTAGCCCTTGGTGCTTTTGGTGCGGTAAAAGTGCTGAAGCGTCAACAAAAAAGGTCAGCAGGTCGCGTTATTGATGCACAATTGTCTCATACAACAGTTGAAAACTAAACTAACTGTATTAGATGTGGGATTACGATCGCTTATTTGAAATTATTCAAGAATTGGTCATGCACCATTCTCCGAGTGGTGTAGAAGCTGAGATTAACCAGTTGTTGATGCAAAAATTTACGGCGCTGGGTGTTGAAGTTTGGTGCGATCGCGCCGATAATATTATTGCGAAAATTCCCGGAAAAAATCCAGACGGAGCGATGTCTAACGACAAGCCGCTTCCCGTCTACGCGATCACAGCACACAAAGACGAAATTGGCGCAATTGTCAAGAGTCTTGGTGATGAAGGTCGTGTCAAAGTCAGCAAACTCGGTGGTTCTTTCCCGTGGGTTTACGGCGAAGGAGTTGTCGATTTACTGGGAGATAACGAAACCATTAGCGGTATTCTCAGCTTTGGTTCCCGCCACGTTTCCCACGAATCGCCTCAAAAAGTGCAGCAGGAAGATACTACTGTGAAGTGGGAAAATGCCTGGATTGAAACGAAGCTCACATCTGCTGAATTAGAAGCAGCTGGCATTCGACCTGGAACTAGAATGGTAATCGGCAAACATCGCAAGCGTCCAATTCGGTTAAAGGATCATATTGCCGGTTACACCTTGGATAACAAAGCTTCTGTTGCGATTCTGTTAGCTTTAGCTGAAAACCTAAAACAGCCAGTTGTTGATGTTTATTTAGTAGCGTCAGCTAAAGAAGAAGTGGGAGCAATTGGGGCGCTATTTTTCACCCAAAATCAGCGCTTGGATGCCTTGATTGCTTTAGAAATTTGTCCATTATCTGAGGAATATCCTGTTAAAGATGGGGAAATTCCTGTACTCTTATCTCAAGATGCTTATAGAATATATGATGAGGGGCTAAATGGACAACTGCGTCATAGTGCCAAGCAGTTGGATATGCCAGTGCAGTTAACAACCCTGAGCGGATTTGGCAGTGATGCTTCAATTGCGATGAAATTTGGGCATGTTGGACGTGCTGCTTGTTTGGCGTTTCCTACCCAAAATACTCATGGCTATGAAATTGCTCATTTAGGAGCGATCGCTAACTGTATTGATTTGTTAAAAGCTTTCTGCGAAACTGAGTTTGAGGAATAATTATAGGCTTTGAGCAAATTCATAGTGTGTCATATTCTGCATCATCAGGGTTATCCCAGATTTTGAGCAGAACTGGTTCAGAAAGTTTTGCTGCTGCAAAGGTAAGGCTATGGTCTGTATTTTGCAAACCCAAAGAATCAATAAAATCTTCAACTAGCAAAACTTGTTCGGGAGGCAGCTTTTGAATTTTTTCAAGTAGCCTTTGCTGTGAAATTCTATCAGTTTGCATTGTATTGTTTAGATTCTCCTTGTATTGATTGCTTTATGCATTCATTATAGTTTTTGGTTGTCTCTACCGATGAAGGCGATCGCTAATTGTATTGATTTGTTAAAAGCTTTCTACGAAACTGAGTTTGAGTGATAAAGCGAGGCTTTGAATTGAGGTGCGATCGTATATCAACCCAAAATAGCCAGAAAAAGGTTTTGCAAAGCCTGAAGGTCTGGCTCCTCAAGTCGCCCTAACTTTTTAATCACTAGCCCTTTATTGTTTTTTACACCCATTTAGCTAAATGCTTGATTTATGTCAAACTTAACTAATCAAAGCCGATGATGGGACTCGAACCCACGGCCTGCTGATTACGAATCAGCTGCTCTACCAACTGAGCCACATCGGCGTACACAATCTAAGAGTATAACATGATTTAATCATGGTAGATCAAAATCCCAAAAATCGTCTTAACCCTGAACAATATGCCAGCCTCAAAGCAGAAATAGCCGCTCCTTATCGCGGGTTACGACAATTTATCTATATCGCTTTCGGTGCTTCTGGCTCACTCGGCGCATTCGTCTTTTTCTTCCAAGTGCTTGCCGGACGGGATGTTGAGAGTGCTTTGCCTAGTTTAGCTCTCCAAGTAGCGATCGTTTTTTTAATGGTCTTCCTCTGGCGCTGGGAACAGCGTCGGCAACAACGCCCTCAATCGGGTAAAAATCCTAATTCCTGAAGGGAGAAATTTTAGCTGTTAATTTTTTTACCTTGATACCACATTCAAATGCCACCAGTTGAAATTGAAACTGGGCATCGATAACCCTGTGTTAACATTATCGCCACAACACCCAGACTAGGGCAATTTAAAAAACGTTAATCAAACTTTTTAGAGTGTGGAAATAGCTCATCAATTGCTTGCTCAACTAACCTGAATACAGGTTCAGGATACTCCGATGTATTTTGGGTTACATATTCAAGGAACTGATAGCTAATGTTTTTAATATCAGCACCTTTTTCTAAGAGTAACTGAGTGAAGAGTGAATACTGGCCTCGACTGAGAGCAAGTGTTAGAGGTGTAAGTCCATCATGATTTAAGTAGTTAACATCTGCTCCTCGCTCAATTGCTTGTTGCACATCAGCAACTCTACCAAGCATAAGAGCATGAATCAAAACTTCATTTTGATGCAATTTTTCAAAGCCTTTCTTCCTCGCATTTCTTGCTTCTTGCCACCGGGGTATAGCCTTAGCAAATCCTTCTACTTGTTCTTTTGAGTTCCAAGAGCGAAAAAACGATCCTTTCACATTTGGTAAATAGACATATCGTGCCCGCCAATTCGTTAATCGCTTCTCATCAATAACCATTGTGATCAATCTGGATGAGCCACGATGACGACCTACAACAACTATTCTCTCGTAACCATCACCCCAAGTTGGAGCAGAACAGTAAACCTTTGTGTTGGGACTGAAATGCTTTGTCCCATACTGGATTTCATGGTTTTCACCAAACGGTTGCTCCGAAATAACATTTGCAACTAGATACCATTCAAGACATTTTTCAGGTTGCTCAGTCATCGTTCACTTCAGATAGCCATTAAGCATAATTTTATCCTAAGTTACTGATTTGACAATCTGAGCAATGTATTTGGAAGCGCCAGACTAACAAATCATCAATCTGGCGCTTTCAATTTGCTAACTAGGCATTTACTGAACTGTTACCAAATAGGATGAAGGAATTGGTTGAGCGCGTCCAGCATTGACGAGTGCCTGGTAAACAAAGGCAGCAACTTCGGCTCTAGTCGCCTGACGATTAGGATTGAGTTGCTTGACTGTAGGATAGTTGATTACTAATTGCCGTGCAGTTGCCGCAGCAACAGGTGCGATCGCATAATTAGGAATCTGGGCAGCATCGGTGTAAAAGGAAAGGATACTTTGATTATTCGCAGTTAAGCCCAAACCATTAGCTAAAGCGACTAACGCTTGCACTCTGGGAATTTGTTGCTGTGGCTTAAAAGTGCCATCGGGATAACCAGAAACAAATTGACTCTGGTAAGCAGATTGAATAGCAGCGTAAGCCCAGAAATTGCTTGCTACATCCTTAAACTGAATGGCTGCACGTTTGGCTGGTGGTGTTAGGGCTTTAGTGACAATAGCGGCAAATTGAGCGCGGGTTACAGGTTCATTAGGTTTAAAGCTGCCATCAGGAAAGCCAGCAATAATATTTTTGGAGGCTAAAGCTTCGATGTAGGTTTTTGCCCAGTAATTTGCTGGCACATCTTTAAAGGCGACAGTCCCTCCAGGGGGTACATCAACAGTTGCAGCAACAAAATCTACTGAGCCAAAAATCTTTTTCTGATCGATATCGTTGCCAACAGCGATAATTTTGCCTGTTTTGGTAGCGTTATTCAGATCATAACGAGTGTTATTGCGGATAAGATTACCACCAGGATTTTCGTTGGTGCCAAGGTCGGGTAAAGCACTAACAGTTGCGACTACTCCATCCCGCTTATTGTTCTGAATGACATTCTTACGCAATACGGGCTTTGCTGACTCCGAGATAAAAAGGCCGTCTTGGTTTTCGACAATTTGATTTTCCACAATTAGGGGTGTGGAAGTGCCACCGATCGCTAGACCAAAACCAGTATCCTGAAATAAGTTATTCCGAATTTCTCCTTGAGCAGCTTTAGTAATTGAAATACCATTGCCTTTGTTTTGCACAAAGAGGTTACTTTCAATTTTGGGATTGCCTGTACCCGTGATAAAAACACCCTCTCTGACACTGTTAGTAAAAGTACTGTTTTTGATAATGGGATTAGTTGACTCCACCCACACACCCGTACCACGACCATTTGGGTTGGTAACAGTGACACCGGCGATCGTGGTATCTTGCTCGGCAAGGATAGTAATGTCTTGTCTGGCAAAGAAGCGACTAGTGTAGAAACCTCCACCTGTAATCAATATCCCCTGACCTTTAGTAGCTTCATCACCCCGCAGTGTCACACCTGGTTTAACCAACAGAGGGAAGGTTTCGCCACTTTCCTGGTTATAGTTCCCAGGTGCTAATTGAATAACTGCACCTGCTTGGGCTTGACTGAGAGCGAAACTGATGCTTTTGTAGGGTGCAGATGACGTTGTACCAGCACCAGCCCTATCTGCACCAGTCGCTGGATTAACGTAAATCGCTGCGGCTGTTGCAGGAGCTTGCGCTGTGAGAGTTGGGGCGATATTTTCTGGGTGAGTAGCACCAGCATTAACCTTACCCTGTAGTAGTATTGAAGCACTAGAAACAACAAGCATTGCCGTTAGTCCGGCTCCCACGCGCCAAGTATATTTGAGATGACTGCTAGAAAAAAGGCGAAAATTTTTCGCTAGAGAAATGTGAAAACCCCGATATTTCATTTTTTGAGTCTGTGATGTGCTGAATTACGGTATGTCGAACAAGGTTGAAGGTAGCAGCCTTGTAGCTGCTGTAAAACCCATGCAAAACTATACTGGATGATTAGCACCGATTCGGCTAAATTCCCTAGATCCATCACAGAACTTATACATTAGTCATATTGTGTTATTTATAAAATTCTACTATGGCGGTTTGCAGTTAAGTCCAATACAGACCTAACCCCTTCCCTACTAGCGTTGGGGAGTAAGACTCAAAGCCTCCCTCCTGCAAGCAGAGAGGAATGGAAGTGAGGTCAAAACTTTACTGCATCCAAGCGAGAACCGCTATACTACACTGTGGCGGAAGTTTGCCTACCTTTAACAAGACGCCAGACGAGTGGCTTAAGCCACTCGTCTGGCGTCTTGTTAATTGAGATGCTACGCAAACAATTTGGAATTTTGGAATTGTTAATTTATGTTTAGTAAGCTAAAGTTTCTAAAGTTTCCCTTAAATACCGCTGTACCTGCTGTTCCAAACGAATTCCCTGTAATTGAACATCGCGTTCTAGTTGCCAGCGCTGAAAACCGGAACTAGTGGAGATCGCGCATTTGAGGCTATACCAAATTTCAGTATCAGCAGAAAATTGGCGATCGCTAGAAGCTGGAATTTGAGCCATAGTTCCTCATTCCTTTGTTTTAACTTCAACGGTAACTGGGCATTGGGCAATTCAATTTTGGATTTTGGATTTTAAATTTTGGATTGAATTTCAATTTAAAATCCAAAATCTAAAATCTAAAATTCTTGCCCCCTGGTGCTTATTTGTAGCCCTTTAAAGTTAAATAATATACTTTAGGGGCTGCTACGAATCTGTATTAATCCTAAACAAGGATTGCAGCAATCGAGGCACGATTTGATTAACTCGCACCCCTAAAATTGTAAAATCCTGCTTAATCTTTTCTAAAGATAATGGTTCTATGCCAGCAAATTCTGTCTCATTAGTCACCAAAACTCGCATTACACTCACAGGTATTTGTAAAAATAGATTGCTGCCCAAAAAAGCTAACCCCGCAAGCACTAGTGCAAGGCTGCGCCATTGTGGGAGAAATTTTGCTGAATTTGCTACTAATGGGGCAATTTGGTAAAGATTCCACAGCACCCAAACCGATAATACTGCTGCAACTAATGCCAGGATACGATTTAACTTTGTATTAATTAAACAGAGAATTTTTCGCTGCCGTTCAGTTAGATTTTCTGGCTTTAAGGCTATTCCTAAAAGAGCAAAGATATAAAAAGGGCGACGCAACTGCATCCATAGTAGGGGGAGAACACCAATGGCGGCAACTAAGAATAGCTCCATCCAGACTGGCAAAAACGGCTCGCCCACAGACAAAAATAATAAGCAGAGGACTAAAAAAACAGGCAACGTCGCCAATCCAGCGACGTGAATCCACAAAATCGGTTCAGAGCGAAATGAATGCATTTTATAAAAAGTTGTGAGTTAAGAGTTAGGAGTTAGGAATTAGCAGCCTTTAACTCCTAACTCCTAATTTATCACTCCTAACTTCTAACCATTTTACCCTCAACACTATCTCGTTAAGGTGAGAGTGCGGCGCTTCGTAACCATTTGATAGGATTCGATGATGTCACCTTCAACCCAATCATTGAATTTATCCATGCCGACACCGCATTCATAACCGGCGTTGACCTCACGGGCATCTTCTTTCATCCGTTTTAGGGAGTCAAGGACGCCTTCAAAGATCACCTTACCGTTGCGTCGCACCCTGACTTTGCAGTTGCGAACTAGCTTGCCAGATTGAACGTAGCAACCGGCAACCGCACCACGACCGACTGGGAAGACGGCACGGACTTCGGTTTGACCCAAGGGTTCTTCCACCAACTCTGGTTCCAAAAGACCTTCCAAGGCATCTTGAATATCTTCCAGGAGTTTGTAGATCACGTTGTATTCCCGGACATCCACACCCGCTTCATCGGCGGCTTGTCTAGCGCCACTGGCAAAGGTGGTGTTGAAGCCGATAATCACAGCGTTACTGGCAGCTGCTAAGTCGATATCTGTCTCGGTGATTTCCCCAGCAGTAGCCAACAGCATCCGAATTTGGACTTCGTTTTGCGGGATTTGCTTGAGCGCTCCCACAATGGCTTCCACCGAACCTTGTACGTCTCCCTTCAAGATCAAGTTGAGTTCTTTCAACTCGCCTTCTTGTGCTTGAGCCGACAGGGTTGTCAGGGTAACACGTCCTTGTAACAGGCGGGATAAGCGTTGTCTGTCTGCGCGATCGCTAGCGAGTGCTCTGGCTTCTTTTTCGTTGTGGAAGACCTCGAACTCGTCGCCGGCTGCTGGCACATCACTTAAACCTAGTACCTCGACAGCAAAGGAAGGAGAAGCAATGTCTACTCTCTTGCTTCTGTCATCCACCATCGCCCTGACTTTACCGAAAGCCGAGCCAGCTACCAAGATATCTCCCACATGCAGGGTGCCATTCTGAATCAGCAAGGTAGCAACTGCTCCCTTGGCTTTATCCAGATGTGCTTCAATTACAGTTCCTTTGGCGGAACGATCTGGGTTAGCAGATAGTTCTCCAACCTCTGCTACTAAGAGAATCATCTCTAAGAGCGTATCCAGATTTTCACCTCTGATGGCGCTCACCGGAACCATGATTGTCTCACCGCCCCAATCTTCTGCGGTCAAACCATACTGGGTTAGCTCTTGTTTAACCCGTTCTGGCTGTGCCCCTTCTTTGTCAATTTTGTTGATGGCAACAACAATTGGCACTCCCGCAGCTTGGGCGTGGCTAATGGCTTCAATGGTTTGCGGACGGACACCATCATCAGCAGCCACTACTAACACGGCAATGTCTGTTACCCGCGCTCCTCGGGCCCGCATCGCTGTAAAGGCTTCGTGACCAGGAGTATCCAGGAAGACTATCTGCTGCGGTTTGCCCTCATGTTCCACATCCACATGGTATGCACCGATGTGTTGAGTGATACCGCCAGCTTCGCCAGCAGCCACTTTGGTTTTGCGGATTGAGTCGAGCAGAGTTGTTTTACCGTGGTCTACGTGACCCATAATTGTCACGACTGGCGGACGGCGGTGGAGATATTCTCGGTCTTCTGCGCCGACCATTTCCGTAATTTTCCGAGCTTCGGCTTCTCGCTCGGCGGTTTCGACTTCTATTTCTAGTTCTTTTCCTACCAGGGTAATTGTGGGAATATCCAGATTTTGGGTGATACTCACCGCCATGCCTTTAAGGAAGAGGATTTTGACAATCTCTGTATCGGCAACGGCTAAAACGTCAGACAGTTCTTGGACAGTCAACGGCCCTGTGATCGTCACTTTTTCGGGGCGATCGCGTTTGGTCTCGGCTTCTTGGCGACGGTTTTGGTGATGATCGCGGCCGGAACCAGACTTGGAACCAGACCTAGAACCAGACTTTCTCGCTCTTGCAGTTGGGGCGCTAGCAAGGGTTGCACCTGGCATCTGTACAGGTCGAGTCGCTTTGGGTTTGGGAGGACGAGCGATGGAAAGGCTGACTTGAACTGTGGCTGGTGAGTCGATATCGTCATCATCCAGCAAATCTTCTTCAAACTCATCATCAAGTATGGGTTTGATCCGCTTGCCTTTGACACCAGCTTTCGCCTTCTCTTTAACTTCGTCAATGATTTCCTCTTCTACCCACTTTTTGCCGCCTTTGGTTGGCCGAGGCGGACTTGGGCGTTTCAAGTCGAGGAGATCAGGTGTGACTGGTTCATCACCCAATCCTTGAGATTTGCCCGCTATTCCTGACATCTGTCTGGGTGGAGTAGCGATCGGCGTTGCGGCTGCTACCGCTTCACCTGGACGTGCTGGTCTGGGTCGTTGCCCTTCTCCCAGTTGTGATGGTGCAGATGGTCTATTGCCCCTCGGCTCTGGTCTGCTGGGTGAAGGGGTAGGACGACTTGTCCTTTGTGGCGCACCTGGTGGAGACTGGTCAGTTGGCAGTTTAGCAACTCTCGGCTTAATTTGCTCGCGATCGCCTTCTGCGGGTCGTAGCCGTTGGTCGCGTTTGAGGATCGGTTTATCTGCCTGAGATACCGACTCATCTGCCACCTGAGCTTCTTCCGCCGCCGGTCTGGCTGGAGGAGCAACTAGTTGCGGTTTGATCGATTTTTCCGATTTTGGTCTAGGTGGAACTATTTTTTCCGGTTTTTGGGATGCTATTTTTTCCGGTGCCTGATTGGGATTAGGCGTTTGTTCCAAGTCAGCGATCGGAGGTTGCTCTTGAGTCTCAGATTGAGTCCGGGGTACAGGTCGAGTTGGTACCGTGGGCTTCATGGGTGAGACTGGTGTAGCGAAAGGCCGTGGAGGAGAGGGAGGATTAGCGTCAGACAAGGCAGCTTGGGTATTGTTAGCAAGTGACGCCTCTGGGGCGTTGGAGGTAGTATTTCTCAATATTTGGGGTTTGCGTATTTCCAAAATTTGCTGTTTGTGGGGTGCAGCAGGTCGCGCAGGTCTGCCGTTGGGTGGTGAATTTGGCTTATGGCTGGTTGTACCTAGTTCCTTTTTGGCGGACACATTCGTAGCTGCTAGCTTTTCTGCTGCCGCCCGGATGTTTTCTGCCTCGGATTCTGAAATCGTGCTGCTATGGCTTTTGACCGCAATGTCGAGCTGGTCGCAAATTGCTAATAGCTCTTTGTTATCCAAATTCAATTCCTTTGATAATTCATAGATTCTAACTTTGCCGTTGTTCATCCACTCTTCCCCTTTAATTTACAGTTTTAGCGGATGGTTGCCTGGTTTGCGACATCTCCATCCTTGGATTACTGTTTTTAGACTGCCGTTCAGTTTTTGCCGGTGCCTCCAATCAGGAAAGAGAGATGTTTCGGTTTAATAATGGCATCCCCACCAGGAATGATGGTTGAAGGATACCCATAAAAATTTCTTAAATAAAAGATTTTTATAGGAACCCTTGACGCCGAACTGCGCCTGAGCGCTACCAGGTTGCCATTTTGTAGTTTCTTGTTTTGTTGATTCTGAGTCTTCCACAACACAATCGATTACATCTTGCTTCTGGGAATGTTGCCTCGCCCCTCTTGTTATTTAGAGAGGCGAATGTGTTTTACACCCATTTACTATTTTGGCACTAACCTTAACGATCAACAGAGCGTGTGATGAAAGCGCGACTTCGGCTTTCGACACAATTCCTCTGATGATTACGTCACAAAGTTGTTCCAACTAAATTTGGTTTTGGGTATTACTGGAGGCTAAACGTTGCGACAAGCTTTGGTACAGTGTTTCTGGCACTGATGCATGTAGCGATCGCCCTAGTCGATTTTTTTTTTGAGCCGCTTGTAGGCAACTCGTTTCTGGACAAATATAGGCAGAACGCCCCATGCCCTGATCTAATTGTACCTTTCCCGATGGAAAGACGCGGACAATCCGCCAAAACTCATCTTTTGAGCCTACTTTACGGCAACTAATACAGCGCCGATAATTTGGTTTCATCGGTTCTCTGCGATCTCAGTCCAGGATAATGGAAGTAAAAAGAAGTTTATTATTACTATTTTTTACTTATACCAAGTAGCTTTTGAGAAAATAATCCTTGAGACTGAGACTACAATCTACAGTATCAAAACTTTACAAAATTAATCAATTATTCGTCATCGTTATGATCAAAACTATCCTCCTCTTCTAATTCCTCCTGATTTTCATCCTCGAATTCTTCCTCAAAGTCCAGATCGTCTTCCTCTGATTCCTCTGATTGATATTTTGTTCTGACGGCTGCAAATTTGGCATCCTCTCCTACATAGTCATACTTAACTTTGTCTTTTATGTCTATTTTCCAACCAGTCAGGCGGGCTGCCAAACGGACGTTTTGCCCTTCTTTCCCTATGGCCAAACTCAATTGATCTTCAGCCACAAGTACGTGAGTTTGCCGCGATTCTGGGTCCATCAAGCGTACTTCATCTACCCGTGCTGGACTTAAGGCATTGGCGATGTATGTTGCTGGGTCTGGCGACCAGCGAATTACATCTATTTTTTCACCACGTAATTCGTTGACTACCACTTGAATTCGCGATCCCCTAGCTCCAATACAAGCGCCAACTGGATCTACATCCCGATCGAGAGTATCTACTGCTATTTTAGTCCGGGGGCCGACATAACGGGAGGGGGGATTTGCCTCCCTCGCTACGGCAACAATCCGTACTACTTCATCTTCAATTTCTGGGACTTCGTTGGCGAAAAGATAAACCACCAAACCAGCATCAGCACGAGAGACAAGCAACTGTGGCCCTCGTTGCTGACCTTGGGAGACTTTTTTGAGATATACCTTGAAGGTGGCATTCGCCCGATAATTATCGTTGGGCAGCTGTTCTCGCTTCGGTAATTCGGCTTCTACTTCTGGCTGACCAAAATTACTGGTGACTGCCAAAACCACTGATTGCCGTTCAAACCGCAGGACTCTTGCTTGGAGAACAGTTCCTTCTAAATCTTGGAACTCTTCTTGCACCATCTGGCGCTGTTGATCCCGTAACTTTTGCGCCAATACCTGCTTAGTTTGCATCGCCGCCATCCGACCAAATTCTCCTTGATCGGGGGTAACATCCAGCACCACAGAGTCGCCTAACTGTGCTTCGGGAGCTACTTGTTGAACTTCCTCCAGGGAAATTTGGTGGTCTGTGTTATTAACTTCTTCGACAATGGTTTTAGTGGAAAGAACGCGAAATCCTTCTCCTTCAATATCGAGTTCTACCTCAAAATTCTCAAAATAATCTTCGTCAAACTGTTTGCGCTCTAAATTTTGGGCCCGACGATAACGTTCGTAGCCTTTGAGTAGTGCTTCTCTAATAGCTGATTGAACTGCAAGCCGGGGTAAATTTCGCTCGCGACTGATACTTTCAATTAATTCTTTTAATCCAGGTAAAGTAACCATTGACATAAGCAATCTCCTTTAAAAATTAGGAACTAGGGACTGGGCATTGGGCATGGGGCATTGGGCATTGGGCATTGGGTGCAAAGAGGCTTTGGTGCAAAAGAGAAAGACTTGCAGCAACTTACCCTCTGCTCCTCTGCTCCTCTGCTCCTCTGCTCCTCTGCTCCTCTGCTCCTCTAATTCCCTATTCCCTAGTCCCTAGCCTCTAGCCTTTAGTAACTCGTTTATCGGCGCTCGTCTAGTTGCACCTTAGTAATTAGGGGGCGGGGAATTTCGACTACACGACCTTTTTGGTTTAAGTAAAGTGCTGTCTCATCCCGGCTAATCAACTGACCAGTCCACTCTTGTTGTCCGTCGTAGGGTGGCGAAGTGGAGATCGTAACAGGAAATCCTTTAAAGGAAATAAACTCCCTGTCTGTTACCAGTTGCCGCGAAATACCAGGACTAGACACTTCCAAGACGTATGTATCTGGAACGATTTGGGCAGCATCTAAGGAGGCTTCTAAAGCACGGCTCATCCTCTCACAATCGTTCAACCCAGTGTCTTGCTCAGGATTGCGAATGTCTACCCGCAACACTGGTGGACTTTGGTTGGTGTGAAAAATCACGCCAACCACTTCCAATCCCAATTCTTCTGCCACTGGTGTCGCCAAATCAATAATTTGTGTAACTAAAGGATGAGCCATGAGAGAATTCAATAAAAAAAGTGGGCGTCGACCCACTTCCTGCGATAGGTATATCTTCCAAGAAGTCTTGTGACGAACCAATGATGATTCGCCTAATTCGAGTTTAGCGCATTTCTTTTATAGTCGTGCATTGGGGATTGGGCAATTCAATTTTGGATTTTGGATTTTAAATTTTGGATTAAATTTCAATCTAAAATCCAAAATCTAAAATCTAAAATTCTTTCTACCCTTCCCGTATTTTTGGGAGAGTAGTGCCTTTATCTACTACTGCTGGAACTGATACTTGTGTTCTTAGCTGCCTGGTTTGCTCGATAATTTGGTCTATGTCTTCTTGGGATAAACGCTGGACATAGTTGAGTTTGATTTCTTCTAAGAAGTCAAAAAGTAAACTCTGAATTTCTGAAAGTACGTGCTTTTCCTTGATTTCAGATCCCAAGGCGTCACTGAAGCTTTGTACGAGTTGACTGGTGAGTTTTGCACCTACAGGGTCTTCAACAGTGCTAACTAAAGTTTTGTAAAGATTAGTTGTGATTTGGGTCGCCAATTGTTCGCTTAACTGGGTTTGGGCCTGTCCCACGCCAGGGAGGTTCTGGAGATTGCGGTAGACGGGGAATTGATGGAAGACGGTTTCGATGTTGTGGCGCAGAATGGCAACGATCGCAGGTTGGATATCGGGTAGCACTCGGTAGACAATTGTTTTTACCAAAAGACCTGCGATCGCTTCCACTTCATTCACATTATTAATATCTATGTAGGGACGTAAATTTTCCTTTTGCGAGAGCCAGCTAGTTAATTCACCCCGCCTAATTGAACCCTGAATCTGATTAATTACCCTCACCACAACAATTTCTGTGAGTTCTTCGGCAAAATTGGCAACAATCCCCTGATTAATTTGCTTTCGCACTGGATGCAGATTGAATAACCGCGCTTGATCGAGGCGGACTACTACAGGTATGATTCGCAACCCCCGCCAAAATGGGATTAGTAAAAATAAATCGTACCAACGCCACAATAGTGCTTCCAACCAGCTAAAACCAGGATGTTGGCGTCTGAGCAAGAAGGTACGCCCCAGCAATTCTAAGCCAAATAAAATCACAAAGAGTAAGTCAATAATCCAGAATTTATCAACAAAATCGCCATTTTCCCCAATTTGGCGGTAGTAGTTAGTGGCGATCAAAGGGCGGATGCTCTGGTTAAAAAAATTAATTTCTTCAAGCCAGCCATTTTGTGATATGTGTGACTGACTCCAAAAAGTAGCGAAGGACTGTTTTGCAGATTCGTTACCGATGTGCGATCGCATCCTCTTTTTAATTTTTTCCAGAGTCCCACTCTTATTCACTCCCGCAAACGGGTTACTGTCAATCATCTCGCTGCTAAGACGACTTATTTCTTCTAGTCTGTTATTTACTTGAGGCGACTGTAACCCTGTTTGTCTAACTTGTTCTTCTAATGCGTCTACTGTTTTCAGATAGTTTTCTGTGTCTCGATGGAGTTCAATACCTTTTATTGGGTCATAAATCTTGGTAATTTGGGGAATTTTTCGCAAGTAGAAATCTCGCCAAGGTACGTAACTTAAATCAAACAAAACTAAACTTAAATTTACGGTGGCAGCAATTGCCATAAATCTTTCAAACCAAAGATTACGCTGCTTAGAAGATTTTACATCTCTCATTTTTTGTAAAAAATTATACTTGTTTTGCTATTTTAAACATAAGCTCTTTCATTTATTAATTTTCCGCCCTTCCTAACCAATTACAGCAATTTTTTCCAGTCGAGTAGACCCCAGTAGAAGGACATATCTGTCATGGGTGACAACTTAAGCCCAAACCCAAACCCCTTTAAAACCTCCTTTCCTGCCATAAGCTGGGAATACTCCTGATTGCGGCACAGCCACGAGTCAAGAGACTGGCTTTCACCTTAAGTTGACATCAATGCACAGATGTGCTTTTCTACGCCAATTTAGTGTTAGAAGGGTGTATTCGATTCAAATGATAACCGCTGTATCTCTGCTAATACAAGATAAATCTTTTGATAGATGACATAAAATACTTTTTATGCATTTTGTTAAATTTAACAAAAAAAAATCACAATTTGTTCAAAATTCATTAAATAATCGTGAAAAAAGTTATTAAACAAACTTAAAATGCAGCTGTTAACGTTTATGATCCTGCTGATTTAACCCAAAGGAGTTTTTAAGTATGTGGTGTGGGTTTGGAAAATCAAGCGCAACCTTTGCTGTTACTTGCCTGATGACTGCTAGTTTGGTAATTGCAGACACTGGTTTCGCAGCCCCTCAAAAAAATTATACGCCCCAGCAATTTCGTAAGGTATTGATGGGATTAGGCTATAACGTCAAGGTAACAAATACTGCTTTGACGGACGAGGAAACTAAAAAGGCAATTCGAGAATTTCAGACTGGTTATAAGCTAAAACCAGTTGATGGGATAGCAGGGCCAAAAACCCAAGATTTTGCTGCTAACATCGTTCAAATTCTGCACAGAAATTTGAATGCAGTGGTGAAGCCAAATCCTCCCCTACCGCGCGATCATTTTTATGGTTCCCGCACGGAAGAAGTGGTGAAGGAGTATCAGAAGAAATATCAGTTGCAAGAAACTGGAATTGCTAATTTAGCACTCCGCCAAAAGCTGAATGAAGAAGCAAAGACAGTCTTCAGTCAGCCAACGGCTAAACCAACAACTAAACCGACGGCTAAACCGACGGCTAAACCAACAGCTAAACCGACGGCTAAACCGACGGCGACACCGATGGCTACACCGACAGCGACACCGATGGCTACACCGACAGCGACACCGATGGCTACACCGACAGCGACACCGATGGCTACACCGACAGCGACACCGATGGCTACACCGAC
>NZ_JBALEL010000018.1:0-10824 GCF_036917935.1 Nostoc sp.
GGTTCATCGACAAAGCTCAGAGGTTCATCGACAAAGCTCAGAGGTTCATCGACAAAGCTCAGAGGTTCATCGACAAAGCTCAGAGGTTCATCGACAAAGCTCAGAGGTTCATCGACGAAGCTCAGAGGTTCATCGACAAAGCTCAGAGGTTCATTCACAATGAGTTAGAAGTTATTAATTCTAACTCATCACTGATTTTTACTCCTAATTAATTGTCTTCTGGTCTAAATTTGTACTTTCTTGCTTTTGGGCAATATCTTCTACTACTTTGCATTGTCTTTTGTCAATATCTGACTTAATAATGAGTCCCTTAGTATTGAGCGCTATTTCAACTCGGTATTGACCATTCACCATATTAATAGCGGCGTAAGTTACTGTACCAAACATCATCACTCCGCAAAGTGATAAGGTAATTTGCAGAATTCCCAATTCTCGTTTCATTTTTAAAGCCCCTAATCCCTTACATTCCCATTACAACTTGGTGCTGGCTGAGAACGGAGTTGAGAAATAGTCACCAATTAGACGAGTTGTGAGTTGATTATCGGTTAAGTTCAAGATGACTATAATTCCTATAGTGTAAGACGTTATAGCTAAACAGCTTTGTTATTTAGCGAGTATGAAAAGCTGATATACTCACAGCAGTTTCTCGATGAGGAATGATGGCGCGATCGCTCCGAGTAGCCCCAGAGTATATTGAAAAAGTTAAGTCAGCACTTGGGCGTAACAGCTATCCCAGTCAGCAGTCTTTGGCTACTGACACAGACTTTTCTCTCTCCACAGTCAAAAGCTTTCTCACTGGTAAACCTGTTGACTATCTAAATTTTGTAGAACTTAGCAAAAAACTGGGGTTAGAGTGGCAAGACATTGCATACAAAAAACCAGAAACTCAGGCAAATAAACCTCAGCCAACTAACGGGGAAGCATCACCCTTCATCACTGGAACCCCCATCACCCCGCCGCGTTATTTTTTTGGACGAGAGAAAGAATTAAAACGCCTCTTCAACTTACTCAAACGCCATCCTTTACAAAACGCCGCCATTATCGGTAAAAAGCGTAGCGGTAAAACATCCTTGCTGCACTACTTAAAAAATATCACCACCACCCCAGCAGAACAGCTGCGTCTTGAACAAAAATCTGACTGGCTACCGCATCCAGAAAATTACCGTTGGATTTTTGTAGACTTACAAGACGCACGAATGCAAAGCCGAGAAGGTTTACTAAAGTACATCTTAGAATCACTGAAGATGCAAGTGCCTACACCTTGCGATTTAGATCATTTCATGAATGTAGTCAGCGATAATTTGCATTCTCCCACAGTCATCTTATTGGATGAGATTTGTGTTGGATTGCAACGCTGTCCAGAATTAGATGATTGTTTTTGGGAAAGTTTGCGGTCTTTAGCGACTAACCACACAGGCGGAAATCTCGCATTTGTCTTGGCTACTCCCGAATCACCGATTGAAATGGCACGAAACACAGGACACAGTTCACCCTTTTTCAATATTTTCGGCTATATCGCATATCTGGGAACATTGACTCAGACAGAAGCGCGACAATTGATAACTAGTTCGCCCATTGCTTTCACTGATGAAGATGTAGAGTGGATTTTGACACAAAGTTGCTGCTGGCCACTGTTGTTACAAATTCTGTGTAGAGAAAGATTATTTAACTTAGAAGAAGGGGAAAATGATGATAATTGGCGTGAGGAAGGATTACAACAAATGAAACCGTTTGCTGATTTATTAGATTCATAATTAGCAGAGGAACTATGAAAGCACACCGAATTGAAACAAAGTTAACTAAAAACGGAACCTTGATTCTTGAAGATTTACCGTTTCAGGCTGGGGAAGCAGTAGAAATCATTGTTTTAGAACGTTTTCCCCAGTCTTCAGAATCTAATCCTTATCGTTTACGGGGAACAGTTATTCGCTATGACGATCCCTTTGAGCCTCCTGTACCTATAGAAGATTGGGAAGTCTTGCAATGATCTAAATTGTTATTGCGATCGCACCTCAGTGAAGCCAAGCAATTCCCTTTTCTGAAAAAATATGTCATTGCGAGGAGGAACGACGAAGCAATCGCAAGGTTTTAGGATTGTTTCTCTACGAGACGCTTCCCTTTGGGTTGGTACGCAAACGCCAACACTTCGTACTCTACGTCTTCTCCAAAGGAGTACGCAATGACAAGTGTTTGATGACATGATATTACTTATAATTTGGCGGTGACAAATATAAGAAAAATTTGTTACGACCGAGTTTCTATCCCAAATAAGGATTAGAAATGAACAAGCAATATTATTTATATATCATGACGAATAAGTATAACACTGTGCTATATACAGGAATAACAAACGATTTACAAAGAAGAGTGTATGAACACAAAGAGAAAACAATAGAAGGATTTACTAAGAAATACAACATTACAAAATTAGTTTATTA
This sequence comes from Nostoc sp., assembly GCF_036917935.1. Taxonomy (GTDB): domain Bacteria; phylum Cyanobacteriota; class Cyanobacteriia; order Cyanobacteriales; family Nostocaceae; genus Nostoc. The sequence continues at coordinate 2,439 of NZ_JBALEL010000018.1, forward strand.
TGAAATATTTGAAGATGCTTATACAGCTATTAGTAGAGAAAAACAGATTAAGGCAGGTTCCAGACAAAAGAAAATTGATTTAGTCAATAGTGTTAATCAAGAATGGAGAGATTTATATAATGAGTTATAAATTTTGCTGGTGTCATTGCGATCGCACCAAGGTAAAGCACAGTAATCTTAGCCTTTGCGATTGCTTCTTTCCGCTAGCGCTGCATTCGCAATGACATACTCAGTACACTTTGTCATTGCGATCGCACCAAGGTAAAGCACAGCAATCCCAGCCCTTGCGATTGCTACCCTTCGGGAAGGCTTCGCCTACATTCCGCTAGCGCTACATTCGCAATGACAGATAATGTCATTGCGAGCGTAACGAAGTGAAGCGAAGCAATCCCAGCCTTTGCGATTTGATTGCGATCGCACCAAAGCAAAGCTGAGTAATCCTAGCCTTTGCGATTGCTACCCTTCGGGAAGGCTTCGCCTACATTCCGCTAGCGCTACATTCGCAATGACATATTCTGTCATTGCGAGGAGGAAGGACGAAGCGATCGCAATGACATAGAGTATTAAACAGGAGTGCAAAAACGTTGACTTCACCACAACTACCCCCCAACGCCTACACCGATGCACCCCAGCAGCACCCCAACTTAATACTCGGTAGCTTGCAACTACTTTTCTGGCTTGTCTTCCGCCCCTCAGCTTGGCGTAACCACCTCAAGCGTATTGACCCTGCTTTAGACTCTGACTCCTCTCTAATTATCTTGTTGAGACAAAAGCGATGGCGAAACCTTGCTCTGTGGCGGCTGTTCATCCAGGGATACTTCATCTTACCTATCCTGGCTAACTTACTATTGGGCTTGGTGCTGTGGGCATTGGGTGAACCAATCGCAAATATAGCTTTTCCCGTGGCGTTCGGCGTGGTGTTCGGCGTGGTGTTCGGCGTGGCATTCGACGTGGTATTCGGCGTAGGGTTAAGCGTAGCGTTCGGCGTGGGGTTAAGCGTAGCGTTCGGCGTGGGGTTAAGCGTAGCGTCCTGCGTGCCGTTAAGAGTGAAGTCCAACGTGCCGTACGGCGTGGCGTTCGACGTACCGTACGGCATGGCGTTCGGCGTGGGGCCAACAGTGGAGTACCAAGTGACGTTCGACGTGGCATTCGGCGTGGCGTTCTGCGTGGCGTTCGGTGTGGGGTTAAGCGTGGCGTTCGACGTGGCATTCGGCGTGGCATTCGGCGTGGCGTTAGGTCTGGGGTTAAGCGTGGCGTTCTGCGTGGCGTTCAAAGTGCAGTTCGACGTGTGGTTAACAATGAAGTTATGCGTGGGGGGAGGCGTGGGAGTAACTATTAACTCTTGGCGACCTGTTCTATTCTTTCCATTTCTCTTTGTCTGGAATTATCTTCTCTATAGATTAGACAAACGACGTGATGGTAAAAGCCCTTGTTTATTGCGCTATCACTCTGCCTTCTGGGATGAGTGGCAGCGTTTACATCTGCCTGGTTTAGATGAGCATCTCCTTTTTATAATCGAAAATAACCTAGTTGAAGGCAAAGCAGCTTTAGAATATCTCAGTACCAGCCCCCAACGCTGGGCAGATCAAGCTGTACAAATCGAACTGGATGCACGCAGTTTACTAGGCTGCGCTGATGTAAAAGCTATCTGTGAAGCTCATCGCAGTCTGGTAATTGACGAACTAGAGAGTGAAGTTAGCCCTCTACTACAAATCTTTAGCCGTATCAGCGAGGATGTAGATGCTGCTCTCAATCAAGCAAGTGCTTATAACCAGCGCTTACTCCTCAGACATGTTGCAGATAAATTAAATTTACAGTTGCAGAACTTCGCTCGTAGCAGCGACAAATATACAGTCCGTTTCTACCCGATTATCAAAAGTTGGCGTGAGATAGTCACCAATTATATAGATGAACTGGCTAAAATTACTGAACTGCGCCAAGAGATTGACTCGCCTTACATTACTGGTAATCCCATTACACTAGAGCAAGAAATTTTCACGGGGCGCGATGACATCGGCTTACGCATTGAGCAACTACTGCGCGATCGCCGTCGTCCACCTCTGCTACTATACGGTCAGCGACGTATGGGTAAAACTTCTCTCCTCAACAACATCGGCAAGTTACTCCCCAATTCCATCATCCCCATGTTTGTGGACTTGCAAGGCGCACCTTCATCAGCTAGTGACCATGCAGGTTTTCTCTACAACCTGGCTAAAGAGATGGAGAAGTCAGCGAAAAAGCAAGGTTTAACTCTACCGTCCCTAGCCCGCGAAGTGCTAAAATCTGACCCTTTCACCTATTTCTATGAATGGCTAGATAAAGTAGAACAGGCTTTAGAACAAAATACCGCCTTACTAGCGCTAGATGAATTCGAGGTGCTAGACAGCGCTATAGCCAAAGGTCGCTTTGATGAACAGGATGTTTTGGGTATGCTGCGTCACCTCATCCAACATCGTCCCCGCTTCAAGGTGTTACTGGCTGGCTCTCATACTATCGAAGAATATCAGCGCTGGGCGAGTTATCTAATTAATGTTCAAGTAGTGCATATCTCCTACCTCAAAGAAGCGGAAGCACGACAATTAATTGAACGTCCTGTCAAAGATTTTACTCTTCGCTATGAACCTAATGCCGTTGAGCGAGTGCTACAACTCACTCGGTGTCACCCATTCTTAGTACAACTACTCTGTGCAGAAATTATCGTTCTTAAGAATGAGCAAGACCCCTCTATCCGGCGATTGGCAACTTTAGCGGATGTGGAAGCAGCGATACCGGAAGCTTTGCAAAGTGGCGGCTTTTTCTTTGCTGACATTCAAAACAATCAAGTTGATGCAAGTGGACAAGCTCTTCTACGTTTTATCGCCGCTCAAGGGGAAGGGGCTATAGTTAGCCGCCAAAGTTTATTACAACAGTTCCCCGATGCTGATATTACTTTCAGCTTGCTGTTACAACGGGAGTTAATTGAGGAAGTTGACGACGGCTATGGCTTCCAAGTGGAGTTGATTCGTCGCTGGTTTGCTTGAATCATGTTTGGTAAATATGTCATTGCGAGCGGAGCGAAGCAATCGCAAGGGCTGGGATTGCTTTACTCTGCTCGCAATGACTGTAATTATTTTTGTCCGACTACTTATCAAAAACTCGTTAACGGAGTTCAAAGCCTCGTTCACGAGTATCAAAGACTCGTTAACGGAGTTCAAAGACTCATTCACGAGTATCAAAGACTCGTTAACGGAGTTCAAAGCCTCATTCACGAGTATCAAAGACTCGCTGACGGAGTTCAAAGACTCGTTAACGGAGTTCAAAGCCTCATTCACGAGTATCAAAGACTCGTTAACGGAGTTCAAAGACTCGTTAACGGAGTTCAAAGCCTCGTTCACGAGTATCAAAGACTCGTTAACGGAGTTCAAAGCCTCATTCACGAGTATCAAAGACTCGTTAACGGAGTTCAAAGGCTCGTTAACGGAGTTCAAAGACTCGTTCACGAGTATCAAAGACGTAAGGGCTACAATGATTTTGAATACTACAAGTTAGGAAATTGGTGTGTTAGCCCTTGGCGTAACGCACCCTACTAAAACTACTGCTAAAAATAGAAGTTGGAATACGAGTACATCAAGCTTAGGTTGATTTTTACTATTTGCGCTGGCGTAATTGCTCTACTATATATTCTTCTAGTTCTTGTTTTTCTCTATTGCTGGCATTTCGTTGATAAGTTCTGCCTGTTTCTTGCATAAACCTACGTTTTTCACTCGGAGAAGATTTGAGCTTACCTCCAGATGCTTGCAGTTTTTGCTGTAATTCTTCCCAAGTCTTCTCACCGACACTTTCACCTAGTTTTACCAGTGCCTTTGGTAGTAATGTTTTTGCCTCTCTTTGAAAATCTTCTTCTGTCTCAAGGGAAGCGAAATCTATTTTGCTGAAGTCGATATCGATTTGAAATTTACTCATAGAATTGTATTTGTTTTTTTAATGATTATTGCCACAATCGGAATCTGTGAAGATTACTTATCGACATTTTTGTTGTCAGATGATGAGTATCAGAATTGAAATATATCAAATTATCAGTCTGCAATCCACCAAAATCCTCAAAAGCACGATTGTTTCTTTGTGTATCTTGGCTCAAATAATGGTTATATCTCAGACAATCATTGATTTTAGCGATTTGTAAAGAATAATTTAAGGCTTTTATATCAAAAGGAATATATATCTAGTTAATACAAGCCTAAACAGGTTAGGAGTATTAGAAATGCTATCTTAAAAGCAAGGTCATTTGCTCAGTTTTTGAGGATAATACTATGACTACAACGCTCAAAGAGGCTAATTCTATTGAGTCATTGCTAGGTAAAGAGGCTGAAGACCTGCTTACCCACAAAGCAAAGGTTTCTCAGGATTTAATACATTTGCCGGGACCAGACTTTGTAGATCGAATTTGGCTCAACAGCGATCGCAATCCTCAAGTATTGCGTAATCTCCAGTTACTTTATTCTACTGGTCGTTTGGCAAACACAGGTTATCTGTCTATTCTACCGGTAGACCAAGGGATTGAACACTCAGCAGGTGCGTCTTTTGCGCCCAATCCGATTTACTTTGACCCAGAAAATATTGTCAAGCTAGCGATCGCCGCAGGTTGCAATGCTGTTGCTACTACTTTGGGGATTTTAGGTATAATTTCGCGCAAATATGCCCACAAAATTCCCTTTATTGCCAAAATCAATCACAACGAATTGCTGACTTTCCCCAATCAATTTGACCAGGTATTGTTTGCTGATGTGGAACAAGCTTGGAATTTAGGGGCGGCGGCGGTAGGTGCGACAATTTACTTTGGTTCAGACCAATCTACTAGACAGATTCACGAAATCAGCCAAGCTTTTAAACGCGCCCATGAACTGGGGATGGTGACTATTCTCTGGTGCTATCTGCGGAACAACGCCTTTAAACAAGATAAAGATTATCACCTTGCGGCTGACCTCACCGGACAGGCGAATCATTTGGGTGTAACCATTGAAGCCGATATCATCAAACAAAAGTTACCAGAAAATAACAATGGTTATGGTGCAGTTGCCAAAGCCACTGGTAAGAGTTACGGCAAAACAGATGAGCGCGTTTATACAGAATTAACAACCGATCACCCAATTGATTTAACTCGTTACCAAGTACTGAATTGTTACTCTGGGCGGGTGGGGCTGATTAATTCTGGTGGCGCGACTGGTAAAAATGACTTCGCTGAAGCAATACGCACCGCCGTAATTAATAAACGGGCTGGTGGTTCAGGATTAATTTCTGGGCGAAAGACCTTCCAACGTCCCTTTGAGGAAGGTGTAAAACTGTTTCATACGATTCAGGATGTTTACTTATCGCCAGATGTGACGATAGCTTAGAGGATGTCTGAGAAGTATCAAATATTGGTTGATCCCCCCTAACCCACGCCAGTCGCTCCACTTGGGGAGACCCCAAGACCGCGCTGGCTCCCCTTAAAAAGGGGGGAATAAGAGTCTTAAAGTCCCCCTTTTTAAGGGGGATTTAGGGGGATCTCTAAGGGTTAGGTGTATACAAAAAACTTTTCAGACATCCTCTTAGGGATTAGGGAGTGAAGAAGGGAATAGGGTACAGAGTACAGATTATTCCCTGTCACCTAATCCCCCATTTTTATCTAACGTTTCTCAGCAAGAAATCTGGCTGACCACAACTTTTTTGCGATCGCTTCAAAATCTCGGCGCTACAAATACCAGGTTCACCGTTTTTGGAATAACAAAAGAAGACTTCTTGCAAAAATCTTCCTGAACCAGAACAAAAAGGTGCTACACCATCAGCAGTAATTTGATTATTCGCACTCACAAATGAATTTTTAAAATTTGTAATTGTGGTACGCACGGGTTTATTCGGACGATTATAAGCTGCGGGAATTGCGATCGCATCTTTTAACTTTTTACTAAATGCCAAGTATTCCGCTGGAGTTTTCCCCGAACAAGTACCATGTTTTTCCCATTCATGATCGGGAAGTTTAGCGCTAGGAAACAAATCAGGAAACCGCCGCTTTACTTCCGCCGGTAATTTTTGCGTGGAACAATTAGCCGGATAACCAGTTTGGTACTGTGGCCACAAACCATGTAGTACAAAACCTAGTTTCCTTCCCGAACCACACTGCTGCGGGTCACGAGTATCATTTTTCGCACAATAATCCGGCGACCAAGAGAGTGTCAGTACATAAAAGTCAAATTTACCCGGAGTACCGCGATTTTGAGCAATAGCAGCATTCGGTATAAAAAGACTAGTAATTAACAGAAAAGATGCGATGAAAAGTGGCTTTAACTGCATATAAACACTTAGTTCACTCTAAAACTAAGTTTATACAAGATACATTGTTAAGAATCAAGAATCAAATTCAGGAATTCTTTGCCAATCCCAACGAATTCAGAAAAAGCAAATCTTGGTAGGGATTCTGGGATATCCTTATATGAGTGAAAGATTTGCCAAAAATAGTAAGAATGAAGCTGGCAGCAAGAGTAAGTCAGGTAACACCTTCATTAACCTTAGCGATCGCAGCCAAGGCTAAGGCACTGAAGGCAGAAGGAATAGATGTTTGTAGTTTTAGCGCTGGAGAACCAGATTTTGATACCCCAGCGCATATTAAAGCCGCAGCAGTAAAAGCTTTGGATGAAGGCAAAACCAAGTATGGTGCCGCCGCCGGAGAACCAAAGTTAAGGGAAGCGATCGCCCACAAGCTTAAAATTGATAACGGTCTTGATTACAAGTCAGAGAATGTCATTGTCACCAATGGCGGTAAGCATTCTCTGTACAACTTAATCGTGGCGTTGATCGATCTAGGTGATGAGGTAATTATCCCTGCACCCTACTGGCTAAGTTATCCCGAAATGGTGACTTTAGTCGGTGGAGTCCCGGTAATTGTCTCTACAGATGCAACGACGGGTTATAAAATTACTCCCGAACAACTCCGTAAAGCAATCACGCCGAAGACAAAGCTATTTATCCTCAACTCTCCATCTAATCCCACAGGGATGGTTTACACGCCAGATGAAATCAAAGCCCTGGCGCAGGTAGTAGTTGATGCAGATATCTTTGTTGTCTCTGATGAGATTTACGAAAAGATTCTCTACGATGGTGCAGAACATATCAGCATCGGTTCTCTGGGGAAGGAAATTTTTGACCGGACTTTGATTAGTAATGGGTTTGCAAAGGCTTATTCTATGACTGGGTGGAGACTTGGTTATTTAGCAGGCCCAGTGGAAATCATTAAAGCAGCCAGTACCATCCAAGGGCATAGTACATCTAACGTGTGTACCTTTGCTCAATATGGGGCGATCGCAGCGCTACAAAGTTCTCAAGATTGTGTCGAAGAAATGCGCCAAGCTTTCGCCAAACGCCGACAGGTGATGCTAGACAGACTCAACGCCATTCCCGGATTGAATACCGCAAAACCAGATGGCGCTTTTTATCTGTTCCCTGATATCAGCAAAACCGGTCTAAAATCCCTAGAATTTTGTGACGCTTTGCTGGAAAAACATCAAGTTGCAGTCATTCCCGGAATTGCTTTTGGCGCTGATGACAACATTCGCCTTTCCTACGCCACAGATATGACGACGATTGAAAAGGGAATGGATAGATTAGAGAAATTTGTCAAGTCGCATATTTAGTTGGTTGTCATTTGTGAGGAGAATTCACAATTTCTTCAACTTCTTAACTCCACCTTTTCGACTCGAACGGGTGGAGTTCATTTTTAAGCTTGAAGTTTCGAGTTCCCAGCTTGAAGTTCCGAGTTCCCAGCTTGAAGTTCCGAGTTCCAAGCTCAAGTTTCGAGTTCCCAGCTTGAAGTTCCGAGTTCCCAGCTTGAAGTTCCGAGTTCCCAGCTTGAAGTTCCGAGTTCTAAGCTTGAAGTTCCGAGTTCTAAGCTTGAAGTTTCGAGTTCCCAGCTTGAAGTTCCGAGTTCCCAGCTTGAAGTTCCGAGTTCCGAGTTCTAAGCTTTAAGAAAGGGTATGGTTGAATCAAAATCTCTACCAGAATCCCCAATTACTGGTGTCGAATTAAGCCCAAACCCCTTTAAAACCTCGTTTCCAGCCTCTGGCTGGAAATGCTCCTCATTGCGGCTCTGCCGCAAGTCAACAGGCGGAGCCTAACGGAAGGCATTCCCAGTCAGAGACTGGGAACGAGGCAAATCCAGGAGATTCGAGATAATATAAGATTGCTTCGATTGGGTAATGCCTTTGCTCGTATGCTTCCACAAGCGTAGTTAAAACTCCCAATCAATCAGACTTTGGTGTCTTTAGTTTACTGGTGTGAACTTAAGCCCAAACCCCTTTAAAACCTCGTTTCCAGCCTCTGGCTGGAAATGCTCCTCATTGCGGCTCTGCCGCAAGTCAACAGGCGGAGCCTAACG
>NZ_JBALEL010000019.1:0-159808 GCF_036917935.1 Nostoc sp.
ACAATTAGTGCTATATCACCTCAGATTGCTGAAACTGGGATGTTTAACGACAAGCCGCTAGATATCTACGCGCCACTTCCCACCACATCGCCTGAAATTAGTGAAACACCAACAATTACTGCTATATCAGCTGAGATTGCTGAAACTGGGATGTCTAACGACAAGCCGCTAGATATCTACGCGCCACTTCCCACCACATCGCCTGAGATTAGTCAAGTACCAACAATTACTGCTATATCACCTGAGATTGCTGAAACTGGGATGTTTAACGACAAGCCGCTAGATATCTACGCGCCACTTCCCACCACATCGCCTGAGATTAGTGAAACACCAACAATTACTGCTATATCACCTCAGATTGCTGAAACTGCGATGTCTAACGATAAGCCGCTAGATATCTACGCGCCACTTCCCACCACATCGCCTGAGATTAGTGAAACACCAACAATTACTGCTATATCACCTCAGATTGCTGAAACTGCGATGTCTAACGATAAGCCGCTAGATATCTACGCGCCACTTCCCAGCATATCGCCTGAGATTAGTCAAGTACCAACAATTACTGCTATATCACCTCAGATTGCTGAAACTGGGATGTCTAACGACAAGCCGCTAGATATCTACGCGCCACTTCCCAGCACATCGCCTGAGATTAGTCAAGTACCAACAATTACTGCTATATCACCTGAGATTGCTGAAACTGGGATGTCTAACGACAAGCCGCTAGATATCTACGCGCCACTTCCCACCATATCGCCAGAGATTAGTGAAGCACCAACAATTACTGCTATATCACCTGAGATTGATAATATACCAGTAGTTAGCGCCACACCACCTGAGATTGGTGCAACTGCAAGTATTTTCAGGAAAATTCTTGACAATGAACAACCAGTAAAATCAGAATTTTCCTCTGCGGTAACAAATCCTGAAATATCAACCTTTATTGATACCTCAGATAATCTAGATATCTCAGAAGAAACAACTTCCCCACAAAATGAGGTAAGTACACCACCTCAAGTTGAGCAAAATGCGATCGCAGAAAATTTGCCTGCATCTAAAGGTTATGCTACTGGTGGTCATGTCATAGACTCCCGCGTTGAAAATCGCCAGCAGATAGCACCCTCAGATACAGTACCTGCAATGCTTACGCCTGGGGAGTTTGTGATTAATACCAGGGATGCACAGAAGAATTTACCTCTACTACATCACATCAATACTGGTGGTACACCGCAGGATATTATCCTTCCAAGTTTACAGACACCCAATCCCACAGAACCAGAAGAAACAACTTCTCCAGAGACTCCGACTAAAGTCGATTCTTTTCCAGACACTTCGTTACAGCTAAAAAGCGCTGAAAATGATTCACCTGAGATATCCAATTCTTTAATTCCTTCTTCCTTGGGGTTGAATATTAGTAAACAGAAACTTTCTCTTCTCAATTCTCCAGAGATTCATACCCTTCACAATGAAACAATTGATGTAAATGAATCCTCACCCCAATACTCATCGCCTCCCCTAATTTTCCGAAAAGCAAATTCCAGCACTAACACACCTTCCCAATGGTCAAATACACCTTCTCAATGGTCAAATGTGGAAGATTTACTAAATGGAAATGATGATGAATTCACTAGCTTCAACTTTAATGATGGAGAATCTAACAGCCAAAAATCTGAATTTTCTCATGTTTCAGAATCACCACAAATTTTTGCTAAACACCTTCCTACATTTAGAGGCTTTGCTGATGGTGGAGAAGTCACTCTACCCGATATATCTAGAGAAATAGCACCAGTAACTGAGACGATAGAGAGCGCATCCTCATTTTCTCAAGAAGATGATAAAGATGATACGGCTGATCTTGAAGCTCTAGCTCGTGAAGTTTATCACAGATTACGACAACGGATAGAAATTGAGCGAGAACGTCATGGTGGTTCCTCTGGTAGATTACCTTGGTAAATTTGTATTCAAGAATTAATTTTTGGAGAAATACTCAAATGGCAAGTCCCGCAATTATTGTTATTCAAAAACGTCAACCGCAACTTGAGAAAGCCAAACTCGTAGCTTATAACGGTGAAGCGCCAGATATTGAATTAATGTTTAATCCTACAGATATTAGTTTCACTCGGACTGTTAAGTGGGAAAGTAAGGATGGTAATAGAGGAACTACTCTACTTCCGAAAGTAAACTTTTCTGGAGTTGAACCTTATAAATTTACACTCAAACAGTTACTTTATGATACTTATGAAACGAAAGACTCGGTGATGAAAAAATATATAGATAAAATTAAGAAAGGTGTGGAAACTATCAGTAAAGCAACTGATAAGCGCCCACCTGTTTACATATTTACATGGGGAAATGAGTATTTTTATTGTGTAATCACGAGTTTAACCTACACTTTAAATATGTTTCTGAGTGATGGTACACCAGTAAGGGCGCTGGTAGATATAGCCTTGCAAGAAGTGGATAAAAATAACCTTCCTGGAGGACGTGAATCTGCTTCTAAAGGCAATGCTCGTCAGGGAGATAAAAAGGGACAAACACTGAGTAAGACAAAATAAGTAAAGTGATAAATTATAGAACTTACGCATTGACAAAAGACTTCTTGCATAAATCAAAAATTAAGAACCCCACCCCGCATTTGCTTACGCAAACGCTCCCCTCCCGAAGAGCGGGGAGGGGTTGGGGGTGGGGTGTTTGGGACTTTTGCAAGAGGTCTAAAGACAGCCAACTGTGGATTACCTCTCGTTACAAGGCAGAGCCTTGTAATGCTCTTATGGGAGGGCTGCTGCCTCCCCTCAAACAAGTAGGCAGCAGCCCTACTTGCTCGCATTCCCAGGCACAGCCTGGGAACGAGGTAGGGTAAGACTTTTAGTTTAACAAGCTGACTCACCACATAATGGTCAATGTGTAAAGTGCGTAAGTGATAAATTAGTATTTACTTTGTGATTAAAGGCTGCTCTGAACATTTCATAAGTTATAAAGTAATAATTATGCCTCCTAAAAAAAGCCTTTATTTAAGCGAACCTAAAATACAGATAGATGGAAAACAGGCTTCTCCTGAATTAATCAAGGATGTGTTGCAAATCACAATCGAAGAAAGCCTTCATTTACCAGCAATGTTTACGCTAGTAATCCATAACAGCTATATTCCCGCATCTGACCGACCTGAAAACAAGGCTTGGCGACATGAGCCTTTATTTAAAATTGGGAAAAAAGTGAAGTTGGGTTTTACTTCGAGTACTACTCTAGATAATAATTTTCAAGAAGAGGTAGAAGAATTCCTCATTGAAGGCGAAATTACCGCGATGGAAGTTCACTTCAATGAAAAATCGGAAGCTGATATTATTGTGCGCGGTTATGACATTTCTCATCGTCTACACAGAGGTCGTTACAATCGCTCTTTTTTAAATAAAACTGATAGCGATATAGTCAAGCAAATAATTAAAGAAGTAGGTATAAAGCCTGGGAATATAGAGGCAACTGGTGAAGTTCATAAGTATGTCTTCCAAGAAAACCAAACTAATATGGAATTTTTGCGAGAAAGGGCTGCTCGCATTGGTTTTGAGTTATTTATTACAGAAGAAAAGCTAAATTTTTGCAAACCAAAAAGTCAGGAAGCTTTATCACTCAAATGGCTAGTTGATATTAATAAATTTAGTACCCGCGTTACCAGTGCTGAACAGATAAGTTCTGTAGAAGTACGCGCCTGGGACTATACCCAGAAACAATTGATTAGTGGAACAGCCAAGAAAGAAAAGCAAATAACCGAGACAGGTAATAAGTTCGGAAGTAGTACTAGTAATGCATTTTCTAATCTTAAATCTCCCAAAATGATTATTGTAGATAAACCTGTTGCCAGCAAAAAACAAGCTGAGACGATGGCTCAGGCTTTGTGTGATGAACTAGGAGGAGAATTTGTTTATGCAGATGCCAAAGCAGAAGGGAATCCTGAGATTCGTCCTGGACGGGTTATTAATCTTCAGGGTATGGGCGATCGCTATAGTGGTAAGTATTATGTTACAGAAACCCGCCACTTCTTCGGTCAGCGCGTTTATGAAACTTATTTCAGTGTGCGGGGGCTGCGTTCTGGTAGCTTATTCACAACTCTATCTCCAGAAAAACGTCTACAGCCATCTGAGACTTTATTAGTAGGAATTGTGACTGATAACAAAGACCCACAGGCATGGGGTAGGGTGAAGGTTAAGTTTCCCACTCTCACAGAAGAACATACAAGTGACTGGGCGAGAGTTGTAGCCGTGGGAGCAGGCCCAAATAGAGGTTTTGACTGTTTACCAGAGGTGAACGATGAAGTTTTAGTCGGTTTTGAGCATGGCGATATCCATCGTCCTTATGTTATTGGCGGAGTATGGAATGGCAAGGATGCACCACCGGAAAAGGTAAGGGATTCAGTTACAAGTGGTGTAAGATTACGCACCATTAAAACTCGTGTTGGTCATGTTCTACAGTTTGTTGAAGAAGATAAAGGAAGTAGTAAAAAAGGTATTCGCGTAGAAACTGAATACGGTCATAAAATATATCTCAATGATAGTCAAAGGTGTATAGAGATTGAAACTAAAGGCGGTCATAGAATCAAAATGGACGATATGGCTAAATCTGTTTCAGTAGAATCAACAGGTAATATGTCATTAGATGCTCGTGGAAATATAGACATTTCAGCCAAGGGCGTGATTACAGTTAAAGGTGCGATGATTCGACTTAATTAATTCACGCGATGTGCAACTTATCCTTAGAAACCCGCTTCCATTCCTCTCCTCCACTCCTGAGAGGCTTTGATTCTTGCTCCCCTTCCCTTGTAGGGAAGGGGTTGGGGGTTAGGTCTGAGAGAAAGTTGCACACGGCGTTAATTCGTAATTCGTAATTTGTAATTCGTAATAAACACAATAGGAGGTTGTGATGGGTAGACCAGCAGCAAGAATTACCGACAATGTGGCGCATCCCTTACCCCCAGTTTTAACAGGAGGGCCGGGTAGTCCCAATGTGTTGATTGGGTCTTTACCTGCGTGGCGGGGTGTGCTTGCCGCCGCAGTACCAGGTTTGCAGTCCGCCAAAACATCTTCTGATATAGCTATCAAAGCGGCTGAGGCTGCTACTTTAGCGGCGGCTGGTACACCAGGGGCACCTGCTGCCTTAGCTGCTGAACAAACTACAAAGACAACATCTGCTGCTACTATGGGTAGTGCGATCGCTGCTGCTGCTGCTGGTGCTGATATTCATAATTGCGCCACACCTTTACCCTTACCTCCTCACGGCCCTGGGGTTGTGATTGACGGTAGTCAGACTGTGCTGATTAACAATCTGCCTGCCTCTCGGATGGGCGACACTGTTTTAGAAGCATTAGGGCCACCGAATAAAATTATCAAAGGTAATCCCACTGTTTTGATTGGCGGTTGATTGGAATGTAAGGAATCTGCGTCCACGAGTAAAAAAGATTCATTAATGAAGCTCTGAGGTTCATTAACGGAGTTCAAAGACTCGTTAACGAAGCTCTGAGGTTCATTAGCGGAGTTCAAAGACTCATTAACGAAGCTCTGAGGTTCATTAACGGAGTTCAAAGACTCATTAACGAAGCTCTGAGGTTCATTAACGGAGTTCAAAGACTCATTAACGAAGCTCTGAGGTTCATTAACGGAGTTCAAAGACTCATTAACGAAGCTCTGAGGTTCATTTCACCTCGTTCCCAGCCTCCAGGCTGGGAATGTATTCCGAGAGGTTCTGCCTCTTGTCAAGAAAGAGGAGGCGGAGCCTCAAATTAGGCATTCCCAGTCGGAGACTGGGAACGAGATACGAGATACACGAGATACGAGATAAAAGGAAGTAAGCATTTTTTCTCTTCTGTTGCCTCTTCATCCTCGACCTTTGGCGAATAGGCTTAAACACTTTGTGCCGATATCTTTGAAGATATCCATGTAACAGCTGTCTAAGTGCCAGATATGGTTTATGGTCGTGAACAAGCCTATTTGGGAACAGGTTGGGCTTATCCACTGCATTTAAGTGTGCAAGGTGGGATACAACTTAGCCGTGAAGATCAAAAAGTTAAAGAATCTATTTGGATTATCCTCCGCACGGGTGTAGGTGAGCGGGTTTATCGACCTACCTTTGGTTCGCGCTTGTCAGAACTGGCGTTTGCACCAATGAATAGCGATACCCTACTGCGAATCCGTCTTTATGTCTTGGAAGCTTTAGAAGTTTGGGAACCACGCATTATTATCGATGAAGTTGTGGCTGATCCTGACCCTGTGCGTGGCAGAGTGGATATCATCATCAATTATCGACTCAAAGACGGCCCCGATATTTATAGCTTTGTTTATCCTTATTATTTGGTTTCAGCTGGGGAGGAATCGTGAACTTTGACTTTTTACCAAAATTACCTTCTTCCAACTTAGACGATCGCGCCTTCGATGATTTGGTGGAAGAATGTATTATGCGTATTCCTCGCTACTGTCCAGAATGGACTGACCACAATCTCAGCGACCCAGGAATTACGCTAATTGAGTTATTTGCTTGGTTAACTGACCAAATGTTGCTCAGATTTAACCAAGTTCCTCGCAAAAATTATGTCGCTTTTCTAGAATTACTGGGTATCCGTCTCCAGCCTCCCGCCCCAGCCCGTACAGAATTAACTTTTTATTTAAGCGCTGCACTACCTGAAGCCTACACGATTCCCGCAGGATTGGAAGCCTCAACTATCCGCACTGAAACCACAGAAGCGATTACCTTTAGCACAGATTCTCCTCTAATTATCGGCACACCCCGCATCCAACATTTCTTAACTGCCCAAACCACCGAAGATATTCCCCAATCTCTGCGCGAAAGAGTCACAACTTCCTGGACTCGTCAATCTAACGGTTACTGGACAGGTAATGAACAACCGATATTTGAAGAGGAACCCCAGCCTGGTAACTGCTTTTATTTAGCAATTAATTCTGATGATCCAATAGACGCTAATGTTTTAGAAATTATTTTCCAAGGGGCTGCGGCTACTCCTGCTGGGATTAACCCCAATCAACCACCCCGGAAGTGGTCAGCCTGGGATGGAGAAAATTGGCAACCAGTTTTATTACAAGAGTCAGATGATAAGACTCGCGGTTTCAGTTTTTATGAAATCGCCCAACAGGGTGGAAACCCATCTCAAGGTGCAGAAGTACGTTTGCATCTACCTCAAGTTTGGCCTGTGGCTAATTTTACCTCTTACCGAGGTCGCTGGCTGCGCTGTAGTTTTATTTCCACAGAAGTCAATGAATCTGGTTACAATCGTCCACCACGAATTATTGGTTTAGCAGTGCGTTCAATTGGCGGTACTGTTAGAGCTAGCCACAGTACGCTGATTCAAGATGAGCGATTGGGAATTAGTGATGGTACGCCTGGTCAGACTTTCCAGTTACAAACGGCACCAATTTTAGAACGCCGAGAAAATGAGTATATTTTAGTTACTCCTGCTGGTGGTTTGCCTCAGAAGTGGACTGAGGTGAGAGATTTTGCTGATTCTGGGCCGCATAACTTTCATTACACCATCGATTCGATCACTGGTACAATCCAGTTTGGGCCGCTGATTCGGGAACCTAGCCAACTCAAGCAGCATACCCAGGTGCGATCGCGAATCCAGCAACCATCACTAGATGACACATCTGTACAAGTTCTGGAAAATAACCAGTCTGAACACCAATATGGGGCGATTCCTCCCCGTGGTTCAGAGATTAGAATGGTTACTTATCGTACAGGCGGTGGTAGAGAAGGCAATGTTCAACCTGGGGCAATCCAGTTTTTGAAGTCTGCATATCCATACATTGCTAGTGTGATCAATCGTGTGCCAGCAATCAATGGAGCAGATGCCGAATCGCTGGAACAAGCTGTAATGAAGGCTCCCCGCATCCTCCGCACGCGCGATCGCGCCGTCACTGCTGAAGATTTTGAAGTTTTAACTCAACAGGCGGGTGCTGGTGCGATCGCGCGCGTCCGTTGTTTGCCAGCAAATTCTCAAAGACAAGCTGGTATAGTTAGTTTACTGGTAGTTCCATTCGCAAATACAGATGCGATCGCGCAAGGCGATGGCATGACACCAGAAGATTTTGCCCTCAGTAATGCCCTGCAAGAGCAAATTTTGAGTTACTTAGATGAAAGACGCTTATTAGGGGTGCAAGTAGAGTTACAAGAACCAAATTACGTAGGTGTTTCTGTACAGACAGAAGTTGCTTTAGAGCCAGCATACAACAACCCTTTTGCCAGCGAGGAAATTCGCCGGAATTTGAGGCGATCGCTGTATAAATATTTAAATCCCTTAACTGGAGGAATCGATGGCAAAGGTTGGCCATTTGGGCGACCAGTTTATACATCGGATATTGTGGCATTACTGCAACAAACCCCAGGCGTGCGTCATTTAGGCCCCGTTTTGCTGTTTCCCATCCGCAAGCAAGGGGAAAATTGGCGACGACAACCATCCCCAGAACAATTGATCGATCCGGGATCGGAAGGTTTGATATGTTCTTGGGCTGATACAAATCTGCGTTCAAATCACGACATCCAAATAATTCGTAATTCCTGATTTGTCATTGGTCATTTGTCAGTAGTTATTCTCCCCCAATCCCCAATCCTATGGTTCAAAGTCGCTCTAGTCCAGCTGTAAGCATTCAATTAACGCCAATGCAAATTCCCGAAGCTTTACCTGTGGCAGGTTTAGCATTTGCAAATGCGGAAAACATGCATGTAGCTGGACGTAGTTTACTCTTGCATCCTGGGCATCCCAGCGAGATGATTGTGCAAGTGCAAAACTTAGATCAACGTCCTTTGCGGGTAAGCTTAAGCGTTGAAGGAAACTTTCCAACTGAATGGTGTCAGATTGGTACAGAAGGCACTGAAATACCGCCTCGTGGACAAATGGATGCTGTTCTTTACTTCTCAATTCCCGACACATTTTTTGAAGACCAAGAAGCGATCGCTCCTGGAAAAAAAGACAAACTAACACTCAATTTTCGCAGCCTAGTTACTCTACATATAGACCCAGGCACTGACAACGAACAAATCGAGAGAAGCGAGTATTTCGATTTATACATCCGTCCCTACACTGCCTACATGGAATTCTTGCCAATTTTGTATCGGGAAGTAGACTTTATTGGTCGCTTCATGAAAATATTTGAGCAAGCTTTTCAGCCAATAGTTAATAGTTATAACGTCATGTGGGCAAACCTCGATCCCTTGACAGCACCGCAAGCACTACTACCCTTTATGGCTCATTGGGTTGCTTGGCAAGTAGATTCTGTTTGGGATATCCAGCAACAGCGGCGTTTAATTCGCCGAGCCGTAGAACTTTATCGCTGGCGGGGAACTCGTAAAGGATTGCGTCTCTACTTGCATCTTTATACTGGTTTACCGCTAGACGAAGATTTACCTAATGAAGCTGATAAACATATTAGTATTACAGAACCTTTTGGCCCAAGTTTCATTATAGGAGATGCACAATTAGGAAATGCAGTTTTAGCAGGTGGGCAACCATATCATTTTATAGTGCGTTTGCGTTCAAATATTTCTAGTCGCATCATCAATGAAGAACTTATCCAAAGAATCATAGAACAAGAAAAACCAGCTTTTTGTACTTATGAATTATCTATCGAAAATCCCCCTAATTGAATAATTCGTAATTAAGTAAGTAAAATAAAAATTTAATCCAAAATCTAAAATCCAAAATCCAAAATTGCTATGTCCCATCCTTTCCCACCCCCACCAATAAAATCTTTTGAACGCTTGCAAGCCGCAGACGGTTTACTAATCAATGCGGAACGCTGGCGCACAGCCCACGATTACCACCGTAATCGGCAAAATGCTCAATATCAAAGTTTAAACCAACCGGGAATTGTCTGCGGTTTAGGCGTGCGAGATGTGACTGCCCCAAGCCAAGTTGAAGCTAAATATCGAGATGGACGTTGGGTACAAATTCAACCTGGGATTGCAATTGATTTAGCAGGTAATCTAATTGTTATACCGACTTCTTATGATTTTCCCATTGATCTAGAAGTAGCAAGTTCAGAACCGCTCATGATCTACTTAGTAGTTAGCTATGTAGATCCTGATGAATTGCGGCGCGGACAGCAAAGAGATGTTGTTCAAGAAACTTATCGAATTGACCAAATCAACTCTACACCAGCTAGTTCAGAAATAGAAATATGTCGAATACTCCTACAACCAGGACATACTGAAATTACCCAACCTGCGGATGCTTTCTTTCCTGGATATAACAATATTGATTTGCGTTATCGTCGTCAGGCACAAATGCGTCCTCAAGCACTTGTATGTATGGCACAGGCGACTCATAATGATCCCGAATGTGCGCGTAATTTTTTCAGCCTTTCATATTTATTACAAGCAGTAGAACCCCTATACCCTAGTTTGCGAGGGGCTGATGAACCAGGTCAGGTTTCTTTAGCAGAAAATATCCAAGACTATGACATCCTTTATCTCACAGGTGGACAGGCTATATCTTTAAATAGTCTCGAATTTGAATCCCTCAGAAATTACTTAAATTTAGGTGGTGTGCTTTTAGTTGATGCGCCAACAAATGCTAATCCTCTAATTGAGAGTACTCAAGCCCTAGCACAACAGTTAGAGAGTCCTTTAAGACCAATAGATGAATTGCAACGGAGTCATCCTTTAAGGACAAAACCTTTCTTATTTGCTGCCTTGCCAATGGTTAATCAACAGCAGATTAAACTGTTAATCGGTGGAGGAATTATTTTAGCAATTGGAGATTTAGCAACAGCTTGGGGACTGGATAGAGATTTGAGTTTACCTAGATTGACCATTCGGACAGCTCAGGAATTAGGGATTAATATTCTTCACTATGCTTGGAAGCGGCGACAGTTAATTGGGTTGCAACAAGAGGATAATTCAGGGCAGTGGTGAAAGCCAAGCAGATAGATCAGAATTCAGTATCGGAACGCGTGTTGCAAACAAACTGGAGACATTTTTCAAAGTCATCGCCTTGCCAGTTGTTAGCAAATTTCAGCAAATCTTTAGCTTTGGAGTGGCGCAGCGTTGCTTCCCCATCTTGGATAGAGGTATCTTTTAGTTTAATAGCAGAGGCATTTTTTCTAATTTTAAGGTATTCGAGATAGTCGAGGGTTTGCTCTAGAATCGATTCGGGAGCGGTTTCGATCGCAGCAAGTAGCTGTTCGTTAATGGTAGTCATGGGGGCACTGGAGGATTGATTATGGATATCTTGATTCTTCATCATTTCCTACCGTTGTTTCTGAAACCGAAGATAGCGATCGCACTAAATTAACGATACCACCAAGGTCTGAAAATTATTGACTTTATTTGTTTGCGATCGCACTATTATTTTTATCATGTTCAAGTTCTCTCATTAGAGAATCAAAACCACTGGTATTGTTTCCACTTTGGGCAAATAAAGACCGAATTTTATTGATTATCGCACTCATACTGTTGGAGAAAAACTGACCGAGATTATTAACAAAGTTTTTCAGTTTTTCAAATATCGAAACCTCTACAGTGGAATATTTATTGACAATGGGATATACAATTTTTCCTTTTTCTGTTTCATAGTACTCTTGTTCAGGCATCAACATTGATGTGAGTGGTTGCACCTGTTTTGCCATATCTGCTTCGGTTCGTTTATTGCTGAGGAATAAAACATCGTAAATTTTTCCATTCCAGCTAGCCCAATAATGGTTTTGGAAAAACCATCGTTTAGCGTCATCACAATTAGGTTTTTTCCCTTGGTATGGGGTCGCTCCAGCTTCACTCAAAAAAGGTTTGGCGATACTTTCAATTGTTATTTTTTCAATCCCAAAATATTCTTCTGCAACTTTTTTAAAAGTCCGGGCTAATGTCTGACAATCTCCTTCTGGAGAGCCTTTTAAGAGCGTTTCTGGACTCTTGCTCACCATTGTGTATTGAAATTGGATATTTACAAAGTTTTTGAAAAGTTGTTCCAGTATTTTATCTTGTGGTAATGTGTCATCTATACCATTTACTAGTGTTTTGGCTAGCGAATATTCTTGTAAAAATTTTTGTTTTTTATCTGCTGGGTTGTTTGCTGCTAATATTTCTTCAGACTTTCCTTGTTCGTTTTTAACGCCTGCGTCTTGGTTTTCCAAAGCAGCTCTATTAATTTGGTTAACTACAGAAGTAGCGACGCTATCCGCTTCTTGCTCATATCGATCTCCTGATTGACCAATAGTAAGTTTTGGCTGTATTTGTCCCAGTGACACACTATCAGCACGTTTTATCGCCATTTTGCTCAGGTTATGACCAAACTGCGAAGAGTGTTCCTTTCCTTGCTGCAACGACTCATTCATCTTTGTTTGCAATACAATAAGTCGCTCCTGTCCCTCTGGCGTGATAGTGCCGTGCTTGGCTTGTATTTGGAGTTTGGTTGCCTCAAACTGATATTGTTGAAATTTCTGATTTTCTACCTTTGCCTGTACTATAGGCTGGTTGGAGCCAAGTTGAGAGTGGTTAGTTAATAAATGCGTAGGCGTAGCCCGTCGTAGACATCGCAACTGACTTTGCTCTGACGAATAAGCGGATGAGTCAGCTTTTTTGGGGATTTGTAGCCGTTCTTTCATCGCTAGTTTCAAAAGTCAATAGTGGCTAATCTATATATTATGTCACTTACTTAAAGATCCCCGACTTTTTTAAGAAGTTGGGGATCTGATTGTTTACGAATGATTTAGGATTGCGATAATTTCTACTGGCTTAAGAACGCCGTACATTTAAGCAACACCATTCTTTGCGTTTCCACAGGGTAGCGACAACCCAACCATTTTCTTCTAAAGCGTCAGCAACAGCTTTAGATTGTTCCAGTAAAATTCCACTGAAGATTGCCCAAGTTTCAGGTTTAGCGATCGCACTCATTTCTGGAACCAATTCAATAATTACATTCGCCAGAATATTGCAGACGATACCATCCACTGGGCTTTGAACTAGTTTTGTCAAAACGTCTACACTTCCCAGTGCAGGTAGTAAACGTTCTGGGCTAATGTCGTTCAGGACACCATTACTGATAGTTGATTGCACCGCCAAAGGGTCAGTATCCACTGCATAGACTTTCTCGGCTCCTAGTAGCAGCGCCCCAATCGAAAGGATACCAGAACCACAGCCAATATCCGCAATTACCAGATGTTCATGTTTACCACGACTACCCACAAACGACTGAGAGACTCCACTTAGCCGCATTTCCAGGGATTCCAAACATAGTTGCGTAGTGGCATGGTTGCCCGTACCAAATGCTACACCAGGGTCAAGACGAATCACTAACCGTTCCGTTGTTTCTGGTAATGGTAGCCACGCGGGGTTAATTAGGAAGCGATCGCCTATTTCCTGCGGATGCCAATATTGTTTCCAGCTAGTCGCCCAATCTTCCTCATCAATTAACTGCCATTGCAGGGAGGGAGATGAAACTCCTACACAGAGGGCATCTTGACGCAACCACAGCGATAGTGCTGCCAAATCTAATAGTTGTGTTTGAATTGTCGGCAGATAAGCCCTTACTAAAGATGAATTTCCTTTGTTTTCACTAGCTGTACCACGACAGCCAAAATCTTCCAGTCGCCAAAAGATCGAATCTTCTAGGTCTGGCTCACATAAAATATTTAGTTCCCACCAGGTGTTTGCCATATAATTTTAGATTTTAGATTTTAGATTTTAGATTGGGGACTAGGTAACGGTTAATGACAATGCGAAAAACAATGAGCAATTAGCCATTACCAATCCAAAATCCAAAATCCGAAATCCAAAATTAAAGTGTTACCGTATACGCGTCTCGAATACCAGGGACTTTTATAATTTCAGCCAAAATGCCCTCTGGTAAAGGGTCATCTATACTCAGAGCCATTACCGCATCACCACGGACGATTTTACGACCTACTTGCATACTGGCAATATTCACATTAAAACTGCCGAGTAGGGAACCAAGTTTGCCGATGATCCCCGGCATATCGCGGTGCAGGGTAAACAACATATATTTGCTGGGTGGGACGTTAATCGGGAAACCGTCAACGTCGGTGAGGTGGATTTCGCGCTCACCTAACAAAGCGCCTGTGACAGAATGAGTACCTAAAGTACCTGTGGCTTCTAGATGCAGTGTGCCGGCATAGTCTCGAATGGAAGCATCGCGGGTTTCAATCACCCGAATTCCGCGTTCTTTGGCTTCTATGCTGGCATTTACGTAATTTACTCGTTCCCGCAAAGCTTGGTAAAGTAGTCCTTTGAGGGCAGCGACGATTAAAGGCTGACTTTTGTTAGTCGCGAGTTCCCCTTGCAGTCGAATATTCAGTACTTCCACCCGTCCGCCAGCTAGCTGTCCCACCAGATTACCTAGAGTTTCTGCTAGTTGCATATAGGGTTTGAGTTCTTCCAACACATCGGGGCCGAGTCCGGGAATGTTGACGGCTGAACGAGCTGGTAGTCCTAAAAGTACATCCCGAATTTGTTCGGCAACATCAATAGCCACATTCACTTGAGCTTCTGCGGTAGAGGCTCCCAAGTGGGGGGTGAGGATAACTTCCTTACCTAGCGATCGCAATTCCGATTCACCCAGTGGTTCAGACTCGAACACATCCAAGGCTGCGCCCCCGATTTTACCCGCTTTCAGAGCTGCTGCTAAAGCTACTTCATCAATTATCCCACCACGAGCGCAGTTGATAATCCGGGCTGTGGGTTTCATCTTTGCCAAGGTTGTGGCATTGATTAAGTGGGTAGTTTCTGGGGTTTTGGGGATGTGTAGCGTGATATAGTCTGCTTGCTGAAAGAGTAAATCTAGCTCCACTAACTGACAGCCAATTTGTTCGGCTCGTTCTGTAGAAATAAAAGGGTCATAAGCTAGGAGTTTCATCCCCATTGTCTTAGCTACAGCGGCAACATGCGAGCCAATTTTACCCAAACCGACAACGCCAAGAGTTTTTTTGTAGACTTCCGCACCGACAAAGCTATTGCGATCCCACGCACCGCGTTTCACCGAAGCGTTAGCATCGGGGATGTGGCGAGATAAAGCCAAAATCATCGCTAGCGCGTGTTCAGCCGCAGCAATTGTGTTTCCCTCTGGAGAATTGACTACCACAATTCCCCGGCGTGTGGCTGCGGGAACATCCACATTATCCACACCCACACCAGCACGACCGATGATTTTTAGCTGGGTGCCAGCTTCAATGATTTCTTGAGTGACGCGTGTACTAGAGCGAATCATCAGCGCGTCATACTCACCAATAATTTGGAGCAGTTCGGCTGGTTTTAGACCTAGTTTGACATCAACGGTAGCAACTTGCGAAAGAATGTCAATTCCAGCTTGGTCAATAGAATCGGAGACAAGAACCTTAGACATGATTACTTCATTTAAAGCTACAGGTTTTGCTGCACAAGACTTTTTAGTTTAGTCTTTATCTGTCGCAATTCAGCAAAAATTATTCGTTTGAATATCGACTTAACCTTAACTTACACTATATGGTGGTGGTATCTAAGCATGAGTTGCCTCTAATGGCTACTGCCTCCTAAGTTTTTGAACATGAGTTGGCTGTTTGCACCACCCTGTCGCTAAATATAAAGCATGAATAGTACTAAGCACCTATTATATTTATTAATAGTTAAGAGTTACCAAAATTTTATCGTCTGAAGCAACTTCCTTCGTGAGGTAAAAATGCCTGTATTCTTGACTGGGCTGCAACTTTAGATGAGGCAATGCTATGTACAACCAGGAAACGAGCTAGTAACTATTATATCTGTAGAATTTTGTCTGTTTCTCAATACCACAAGTGGTATCCCTTAGTCAAAGCAAAACATTGCATCATCAAGATAATCGGATTGTGACAGTTAGAATTTTGGTATCAAATAAATTTTATTGCTCATGATTCCGGCAGATTTAAGATTGTCTACTAGTTAAAAACTACCAATTAGTGTCAGTAGAGTACTTAATATACAGTAGTAAACTAGTAATTTGTCAAGCTAAGTTTGAGAGTTCGTAGTCAGGACTTTAGTGCTTAAAAAACCAGTACTAAAGTCCTGACTACGAACTACTTCACGCCTCGTAACTAATCAGACAGACTACTAATGACATCGCTAGGGGAGAAATCGCTATAATTCTGATCAGCCAAATATCCTTTGAGTTTTGGGGAAACCAGCCATGTTAGAGTACAACTTGCCAAGGTACTTGCCCTCAGCCGAGGAACTACCAGACTCTGATGAAACGCCTGTGGATAATGAACTGCAAGAATTGATACCAGGCTTGCTGAAGGCAATCCTGCTGATACTTTGGGCAGAACGTATGGACTGGTTGTTTGCGATAGATATGGGTATTTATTATCACCCAGATAAACCGCCTATAGTGCCAGATGGGTTTTTGAGCTTAGGTGTAGAGCGGTTTTATGATGAGGAACTGCGTCCCAGTTATGTGCTGTGGGATGAAAACGTTGTGCCGATTTTCGTGCTAGAAGTAGTTTCGCAAAATTATCGCAAGGAATACACTACTAAATTGGATGAATATGAGGCTTTGGGCGTACTTTATTACGTGATTTATTCCTCTCGTCGCCGCCGCAAACCGCATCTGGAAGTACATAAGTTAGTTAATGGTAGATATGAATTGCAAGAGGGAAACCCCGTTTGGCTACCAGAAATGGGCTTAGGAATTGGTTGCGAAAGGGGAAATTATTGCGGTGTAACGCGGGAATGGATGTATTGGTATGACTCGCAAGGACAACGGTATCTCACGCCCGCAGAACAAGTAAAACAAGAGACACAACGCGCTCAACAAGAGACACAACGCGCCCAACAAGAAGCGCAACGCGCTCAACAAGAAGCGCAACGCGCCCAACAAGAAGCGCAACGCGCTCAACAAGCAGAACAACGAGTGCAACAATTGACAGAACAATTAAGAGCGCTGGGAATAGATCCAGATAATCTCAGTTAACTGAATATTTGGCAATATTTTCAACAAGACTGAAAAATCAGGTTTTTCAGATTTATGTATTTGCTATAAATCCGGGTTTGCTACTGAAAGCTATCAGTAAAAAAACTATTGCTTTTTAGGAATGACGTTCCTGATTCCACTTTTAGTACTAACAGTATCACCTTTGTAACGAGGGATGATATGAATACTGGCGTGCATTATATTTTGACCGGCGGCTCGATTGATATTCATTCCTATATTAAAGCCATCAGGTTCAAATTCTGCTTTGAGAATTTCTTGTACTTTGTTCATCATAAACCAGCAAGCAGATTGCTCTTTAAGTGGTAGTTCAAAATAACTGCTAACATGACGTTTGGGAATAATCAAAACATGTCCTTTACTTATAGGATAGCCATCAAACATAGCATAAGCAGTTGCTGATTCAGTTAATAGGTTGAGATTTTTATAAGGATTACAGAATATACAATAATTAGATGAATTTCGCTGATGATTATAGTGGATATACTCATATAATTCCCGATGTGCATCTAAACAAACTGAAGTAAAGGGAAGTTTGACAATACACTGATAGGTAGGCTTTTTGTGAACATAATGTTCTCGAAAACCTTCTTTTTTAATATCCCTTCTTACAGCATAATAAGCTTTACCTCCTGGTTTTAATAAGTGTGATATTTCCATTAGAACATTAGTTTGTTCTTCAGTAAATAAAACATTTAAAACATAAAAGCAAATTATTGTATCGAATTTATTCTGAGGATATTCTGGAAAATAATAAGGGTCATAGCCTGTAATATCACAACCTTTTTGGCGCAATATTTTAACATCATTACCAAAGCCACAACCAAAATCTAGTATTTTGCCTTGTAAAAGGTTTTGATTTAATAAAAACTGTGCCGGAAATGATAGATAACTTCTTTCGATCGCAGTAAGATGGCTGAACTGATTTTTTTGCTGTTTCATGGAATTTTGGTGCTGATGTCCCAAAATTATTATTCCCAGCATCCCTTTAGGTTATGCGATGTCTACGACGGGCTATTCGGCGTCGCATCAGGGTCAACACCTAGCTCACGTAACTTAGCTGCTAATATATCAGCGCGTTGGCGTTCCTGTTCAGCGCGTTGGCGTTCTTGTTCAGCGCGTTGGCGTTCTTGTTCAGCGCGTTGGCGTTCTTGTTCAGCACGCTGGCGTTCCTGTTCAGCACGCTGGCGTTCTTGTTGGGCTTGTTCGCTGCTCCACAACAGCAAATTTCCTTCTGTATCCCACCAGCGCAGCCAATTCATGGTTTGACATAATCTTTCACCTTGCCAAATTCCGAGAAATAACTCTAACTCAGGAATCCAGTAACGTCCATTGGCGTCTGCTTGCTGCAAGGTATATTGTCCATTTTGCAAGCATCTTAGTTCTATGCTTGGTTCGTAAGGGTCGTAGGTTACGTAGGTTGGAACTTGGAGAATCTTTTCGTAATAATGTAGTTTACCGTAGGGTGGAGTTGAGCGGACTGATAATTCTCCACCTTCTGTATCCGAGAGAAATTCCATTACTACAGCCACAGCAACGCCTTCTAAATTCGGGGTATAGCTGCGACGAACGACATTTGTTCCTACAGACTGCACTTGAGGAACGTAAAACCAATCTGGGGCTTTAACGACAATTTTTTTGTTGACTGTGGCTACAAGTCCAAAATTAGAGCCAATCAGCATCTGGGGTTGGATGCGTCCTGCGGTTCCCAAAGCATCGGTAAGCGCAGCAGCGATCGCGGGTTGTTGAATATTTTCCACTGGATCGTCAGGTAAAATGAAGTCGGCTGGAAGTGCTTCCCAAGTAACAACTGGTTCTTTTTGGATGGGGTTAACTTGTAGAACCATAAATAAAACTACTCCTAATCTCAATGCATAGTATATTAGTTATTTTTAACAAATCTTCAGGTAGCACAGGTATGCTAACCTACTGTGCGATCGCAGCATCTAAATCCAGATAATCTTAAGTTTTGGATGAATAGACTCGCACTCCCTAAAAACCCAGAAATCTAGAAATATTCCTCTGACAGGTGTATATACTCGTAGTCAACCACTTAGCAGGCGTGAATATTATGGTGGAATGGTTGATTGGCTGGATAGCAAGCAATGCCTTTCTGCATCGGAAATTTTTAGAATATTTCTGTGCTTCGGAGATTGTCCGGCAGTTTGAGAAGGAACGTAGTATTTCAATTGAGGATCTCAAAACTGAAGTTTTTGGCAAACACTGGCAAGATGAAACTTGGCATGAGGTATTGCGGCTAATTGCGGGAATGATTGAGCCAAAATTTGTTGGTGAAATTCTGGATTACTTAATGGTGCAAGATGGCGAAGAGGAAAAATTTCTCAACTTGTTTTTAGCGGCTAAGTGTTTTGCAGAAGTGAGAAATCGCTCGGTAATTGCGCCAGTGGCTAATAAATTATTTGGCAAACTAAAAGACTTAACTAAATATGACCCCTGGTACTATTACAGACCCCATCCATATACAGAAGAAACTAAGCTAGTTCTGAAAGTTCGCATTCAAGCAATTGCAACAATTACCGCAATTTGGAAAGATAACCGTGATACCTTAGACTGCCTCAAAGACCGCGCCATTGCTGATAATGATCAGGATGTGCGATATGCAGCCATCGAAGCATTAGCCAGCAATTTCAAAGATGACCCGGACACCCGCTTGTTTCTCAAAGACCTCGCCACTACTGATGATGAAAAGTATGTGAGACGTGCAGCCATCGAAGCATTAGCTAGCAATTTCAAAGATGACCCGGACACCCGCTCGTTTCTCAAAGACCTCACCACTACTGATGATGATGTGCGATATGCAGCGATAGAAGCATTAGCCAGCAATTTCTCAGATGACCCGGACACCCGCTCGTTTATTAAAGACCGCGCCACTGCTGATAATGATTGGTATGTGCGATGTGCAGCCATCGAAGCATTAGCCAGCAATTTCAAAGATGACCCGGACACCTGCTTGATTCTCAAAGACCGCGCCACTGCTGATAATGATGAGGATGTGCGATGTGCAGCCATCGAAGCATTAGCCAGCAATTTCAAAGATGACCCGGACACCTGCTTGATTCTCAAAGACCGCGCCACTACTGATAATGATGGGGATGTGCGATATGCAGCCATCGAAGCATTAGCCAGCAATTTCAAAGATGACCCGGACACCCGCTCGTTTCTCAAAGACCGCGCCACTGCTGATAATGATGGGGATGTGCGATATGCAGCCATCGAAGCATTAGCCAGCAATTTCCCAGATGACCCGGACACCCGCTTGATTCTCAAAGAACGCGCCACTGCTGATAATCATGACTATGTGCGATATGCAGCCATCCAAGCATTAGCCAGCAATTTCAAAGATGACCCGGACACCCGCTCGATTCTCAAAGACCGCGCCACTGCTGATAATCATGAGTATCTGCGACGTACAGCCATCCAAGCATTAGCCAGCAATTTCAAAGATGACCCAGACACCCGCTCGTTTCTTAAAGAACGCGCCACTGCTGATAATCATGAGTATCTGCGACGTACAGCCATCCAAGCATTAGCCAGCAATTTCAAAGATGACCCAGACACCCGCTCGTTTCTCAAAGAACGCGCCACTGCTGATAATCATAAGTATGTGCGACGTGCAGCCATCGAAGCATTAGCCAGCAATTTCAAAGATGACCCGGATACCTGCTTGATTCTCAAAGAACGCGCCACTGCTGATAATCATGAGTATGTGCGACGTGGAGCCATCCAAGCATTAGCCAGCAATTTCAAAGATGACCCAGACACCCGCTCGTTTCTCAAAGAACGTGCCACTGCTAATAATGAAGGGGATGTGCGATGTGCAGCCATCGAAGCATTAGCGAAACACTTCCGAAATCAGTCTGAGTTGTTTGAAATTTACTACAACTGCGCTGTCAATGATCCCTTTGAGCGTAAGCAAGTCTATGAAACCAACCCTCGGCGCGTTGCACTTGAGATAATTATCAAGCAATTTCCTCAGCATCCCCAGACTTTACCATTGTTGCGCGACAAAGCAGAGAATGACGCAGATGAGGAAGTGAGAGAGTTTGCTCAACAGAAGTTGGCAGAATTAGAGAAGTAAAAGAGTTTCAAAAATATGAACAACACAGAAGTTCGTCAACAAATCAACCAATATCTAGATGGATTGTCTTCAGAACGCCTACAACTGGTTGCTGACTTCTTAGCTTATCTAGCAGATAAAGAAAGTGAAGACGCTACCGAAGAGTTAATTGATATTCCTGGATTTATTGAATCCTTCGAGAGGGGTAAAAAAGATGTTACTGAGGGTCGGGTAAAAAGTTGGAGAACGATTCGGTCTGATGTATAGCGTTGTTTTATCTGCTGAAGCAGAGGAGATTTATGCTTTTGCAAACCAAGCCTTAGCCAAAAAGATTGCTAGGTGCTTTGAGCAACTGGAACAAAATCCTCGTTTTCACCCTAATATTAAGCCTCTCAAAGGTAATTTCGTCGGCTACTATCGCTATCGCATTGGTGAATATCGCGTGATTTACCGAATTGATGATGAAACTAATCAGCTCTTTGTCACCACTATTGCTCATCGACGATAGGTATATGAATAAATATGAAATATACAATCGTTATTCAGTGGTCTGATGAAGATGAGTGTTTTGTTGTGAGTTTTCCTGAAGGGGGAGAGTTTTGTCAGACTCACGGAGACACTTACGAAGAAGCTTTCAAAAATGCTCAAGAAGTTTTAGAAATGCTGATTGAATCGTCTTTAGCAGATGATCAACCTCTACCTGAGCCAAAAACACTAGAAAAGTCGTTAAAATAATTTGTAATTCGTCAAATTAGAGAAGCATACGGCGATGCCTTCACGATAGGCATCGCGGATTTTAGATTTAATCTAATCTAAAATCCCAAATCGAGTTACCGATTCACCGCCGCAGCTTCTCTTGCTGCTGCTGCTTGATCTGGGTGGATACCCAAGCGAGTGAGATTAATCCGACCTTTGTTATCAATTTCGCGCACTTTGATAATCACTTCATCGCCCACCGCTACTTCATCCTCAACTTTGCCAACGCGGTAGTCAGCTAGTTGAGAAATGTGGATCATGCCTTCTTTTCCAGGCAAAAATTCCACAAATGCACCTATCGGTATAATCCGAGTAATGCGTCCTGCATAGACATCCCCCTCGTGCAACTTGCGGGTCATGCCTTGGATGATATTTTTGGCTCTCTTGGCCTTGTTCTCATCCACAGCGGAAATTGTCACGGTGCCATCATCTTCGATGTCAATTTTTGCACCAGTTTCCTCTGTGATCCCCTTAATAGTCTTGCCTCCAGGCCCGATGATCAAACCAATCATGTCTGAATCAATCTTGATTGTTAGCAGACGTGGGGCATAAGGTGAGGTTTCAGTCCGCGGCGTGTCAATGCAAGCGAGCATTTTCTCCAGAATGTGCAACCGGGCTGATTTGGCTTGGTGGACGGCTTGAGAAATAACCTCCAAAGACAAACCGGAGATTTTCATATCCATTTGCAAGGCGGTAATCCCGGCATCCGTCCCGGCAACTTTGAAGTCCATGTCACCCAAAAAGTCTTCAATGCCTTGGATGTCGGTCAAGATTCGCACTTCGTCCCCATCCTTAATCAGACCCATTGCTGCGCCACTGACAGGTTTGAGAATTGGTACACCAGCATCCATCAGGGCGAGGGTGGAACCGCAGACTGAACCCATTGAGGTGGAACCGTTGGAAGAAAGTACTTCCGATACGATGCGAATCACGTAGGGAAATTCTTCTTTTGACGGTAGCACAGGTAGGAGCGCTCGCTCTGCTAATGCCCCGTGACCAATTTCGCGCCTTCCTGGGGCCCGCATTGGCTTGGTTTCCCCGACTGAGAACGGCGGGAAGTTGTAATGATGCAGGTAACGCTTGTGCTGATCTAGCTGCATGTCATCGTTGAGGTTTTGAGCATCCCCAGGTGTACCCAGAGTACAAGCGGATAATACCTGAGTTAGTTCCCGGTTAAATAAACCGCTACCGTGGACTCGCTTTGGTAAGACACCAACTAAACAAGAAACAGGTCGCACTTCATCAAGTTTGCGGCCATCAACGCGGACATTATCTTCGATGATTTGTCGCCGCATGAAGTGTTTGGTAATATCTTTAAAAGTGTTACCAAGTGCCTTCTTATTTGCAGTTGCGGCAACTCGAATGGGATCTTCTTCTGACAGTTCGGTAATCGTCGCGGCAATTTCATCCTTGACGACATCTAAAGCTGCATCGCGTTCGGGTTTGGTCAAACTAAATTGAGACAGGATTTTCTTAATCTGACCGTTGGCGCGATCGCGGATATAATTTTCTAGCGTTTGGTCTACTTCTGGTGGTGCTTCTTGCACTATTACTAGACCCAATTCTGCAATTAAATCTTGCTGCGCTTTAATTAAGTCCCGCACCGCTTCATAACCAAAGTCAATCGCCTCGATAATATCTCGTTCTGGCAACTGATTGGCTCCCGCCTCCACCATGATTACACCGTGGGGTGAACCTGCTACTACCAGATCCAAGTCTCCGGCTTCAATTTCTGCATAAGTGGGGTTAATAATGAAATCATCTCCCACTAAACCAACCCGTACTGCTGCCATTGGCCCATTAAAAGGAATCTGGGCAATCAGGGTAGCGATGGAAGCGCCTGTAACTGCTAGCACATCGGGCGGCACTAACTCGTCCATCGATAGCGTTAAGGCAATAATTTGCAAGTCATCCCGCAACCATGAGGGGAACAAAGGACGCATGGGACGGTCTATAAGACGGCTGGTGAGAATTGTTTTTTCTGGTGGACGACCTTCCCGCCGCATGATCCCACCGGGAATCCTACCAGCGGCATATAGCCTTTCTTCATAATCTACGGTAAGAGGAAGAAAATCAATGCCTTCTCTGGCTTGCGATCGCGTAGCCGTGACTAAAACGGATGTGTCCCCTGATTCTATCAACACCGACCCACCAGCCTGGGGAGCTAGTAAGCCTACTTTCAGTCGAATATCCCTACCATCGAAGGATATTGACTTATCAACTTCTGCCATTCAGTTTTTTTTCCTTCTCTTTCGCTATTCTCTTTCTGTGGCAATCCTAACATTTATGCACTATGACTGACTTCTGGTACATACAAAGATAGATAAGTCGTTCAACCCAAAGCGCGATACATGATCAGCGCGTCTACCACTTGTTGATCTCCTAGCTTGGCTGCACGCCCAATCCGCCCAATGATCTCAAATCCTAACGACTGCCAAAGTGTAATTGAAGGTATATTAGTTTACAAAGACCAAATTGATCATTACTGCCTCGTAGCCCAAGTTTGCTGCTATCAAGAGCATCGCCTCCCCCATGAACCGCCCGAACCCTCAGGGCGAACGCATCTTATTCCCTAACAAAAACTAAAGAAAATTCCAAAATGATATAGATAATATCCATCGCGGCAAGAAACTGTTTGTTTTTTATCTATGCTCATCAATATTTAGATGCGTTTGCCCTGACGCAATAACCGTTATGTCTATCTCTTCTTATAACTTTATTCTAGAGGCTCTTTTCTATGCAGCTTCATATTAAATTGGTATTAGCCTTGGGTATTGATTCACTACTCGTCACTATCCAAAAACTTTATTTCTCGCAAAGCCTTATGACCAAGTTAACCTAATCGGCATTTAACTTGCATCATTAGGACGGGGAAAATGCCTACCCCACAAGATATAGATAAAATTTTAATCTGCAAATTAAATGTGTTTTAGCTTATTTCCCAATTTCTCTAACTTCAAAAAAAAATCTGCCAACCCCAAGTTATGATATCTAGTTATGAAAAAGCTAACAAAAATCGCTTTCATAAGTGCTGTTTTATCGATCACACTCGGTATAAATATTTCGGCTCAAGCTCAAGAAAAACGCCTACTGACGCTTGAGGATAAGTTTTCCTTTCGCCAAATTAGCGATCCCCAACTTTCTCCCACTGGAGACTGGATTGCTTACACAGTAACTAATACGGATTTGAAAAACGATACACAAGATAAACATATTTACATGACTTCTTGGGATGCTTCCCGAACGTTACATTTAACTAACGGTAAAGATGGTGAATATAACCCTCGGTTCAGCCCAGATCGGAAGTATCTAGCTTTCATCTCCAGCCGTGAATCTGGAAAACAGCAAATTTGGTTGCTCAACCTAGCAGGTGGTGAAGCCGAAAAAATATCGGACTTTGCTGGTGATGTTAGCGATTTTGTCTGGTCTGGTGACAGTAAACGACTAGCCGTAATTGCCTCTGAACCAGCTCCAGAAACTGCCTTTAATGGCAAAACCCCACCACCGATTGTTATCGATCTGTTTCACTTTCAAGAAGATGGTGTCGGTTTTATTGACAAAAGTCGAGAACATCTTTATGTATTGGACTTAGCAACTCGCAAAACAGAGATTCTCACCCCAGGTTCATTTAATGAGTCTTTACCTGCTTGGTCAAGTGATAGCAAAAATATTGCTTTTGTGAGCAAACGCGGTGAAAATAGCGATCGCAACAATAATTGGGATCTTTATGTCATCGCTGCCCAACCTGGAGCAAAAGCCCGCCAGCTAACCACTTTTTATGGACCTGATAGCGATCCTGATTGGGGTAGCCGTCCAGCTTGGAGTCCAGATGGGAAGTCAATTGCCTATCTTCAAGGAGGTTCACCCAAACTCATTGAATATGCAGTTTACCATCTAGCGGTGATTCCTGCACTTGGCGGCACTCCGCGTCTACTGACTTCCAGCCTTGATCGCAATGTTGTCAAACCGCGTTTTACAAAAGATGGCAAATCAATACTGTTTTTAATCGAAGACGATGGCAACGTTCACCTTGCAAAGATACCCGTAGCTGGTGGCAAAATTGAGCGATTGTTAGCAGGAAGGCGAAATATTAGTAACTTTGATTTAGGAGGCGATGACAAAATCGCTTTACTTTCTTCAACGCCACAACAACCAAGTGAAGTCTTCGCCTTCAAAGGTAAAGATTTGCGTCCATTGTCGCACCAAAATGATCAGTTGCTAGCTCAACTAAATTTAGCAACTACAAATGAAATCACCTTTAATAGTAAGGATGGAACAGAAATTCACGGTTTTCTCGTCAAGCCACCTAACTTTCAGTCAGGGAAGAGATACCCGACACTGCTGATGCTGCACGGCGGACCTGTGGGGCAGTTCACAAATCAGTTTATGTTTAATTGGCAACTGTTTGCGGCCAAAGGCTATGTGGTTGTCGGTGTTAACCCACGCGGGAGTTCAGGAAGAGGTGAAGCCTTCTCCAAAGCGATTTATGCAGACTGGGGAAACAAAGACGCTCAAGATATTATTGCCGGTGCTGATTATGCGATCGCTAGCAAAATTGCTTCGCCATCGCGTTTAGGAATTGGTGGGTGGAGTTATGGGGGGATGTTAACCAACTATACTATTGCTCAAGATACTCGCTTTAAAGCCGCAGTTAGTGGGGCTAGTGAATCAAATATTCTGGCGACCTATGGTACAGATGAGTATATTTATGATTACGAACAGGAGTTAGGCGTACCGTGGAAGAACCTTAATACATGGCTGCGAATTTCTTTCCCATTTCTTCACGCTGACCGAATTGTGACACCGACAATATTTCTGGGAGGTGACAAGGATGGTTCTGTACCACTGCTAAACTCTGAACAGATGTATCAAGCCCTGAAAAGTCTCGGAATTGATACTCAGTTAGTAGTTTATCCCGGACAGTCCCACGGAATCACCAAACCGAGTTATCAACGTGATGTCCTAGAGCGTTATTTAGCTTGGTATGATAAATACTTGATCCCCTCAACCGCAACTACTGGAAAATAGTCTTGAAGAAGAATTCAGTGTTCTTCTGGAAAAGAAAAAGCGGAGGTATTTATCAAAGGTCAAGCTAGGGGTGAGAAGTTAAATGTTGTGGTTGAGTTGGGAATTAGCGATCGCATAGGGGATTATTGGATTATTAGTAAATTGCTCCCATCTCCACCTTGAATGTGACAAGATTAACAACTTGTGCCTACCCCTACGGCTGCACCCTGCACTTGTATTTTTCATATCGTCTCTAGCTGTTCCGTCAGGTTCTCAATCTTACGCTGACAAAAGTCAATCTCGCTTTTCATCTCCAAACGCAATACGCAATTCTTCTTCGGATGGTAAGTCAGGGTGGCCACATCATGTCAATAAGACTAGTTTATTCTCAATATATCTAAAATTAATCTCATTAACACTTACTTATTGACATAAGTTTAGCGTAGGCGTAGCCTGTCGTAGACATCGCTTTAAGGCTTGGAAAATAAATCAAACGAGAAAATCAGCATTTCTCGTTAGTTCTTAACCTTAGTTGCGATCAAGAGTAATTTAGATGCGTTTGTCCTGCCCGATCCCCTGACCGCGTACCCAGGTTGTACAATAAAACCAGCGTTGCAAATATGGCAACATCGACCGGGGAAGTTTGGTTTTAAATAAAACGCCCCTAATATTTTTTTTGGCTTGTGTGTACCATTCAAAACAGATGTCCTGATACCAATTCGCTTTGAAGATGCACTTAATTTTAAACGAACCGCCAAGTACGCCAA
The DNA here is from genome assembly GCF_036917935.1 of Nostoc sp. Taxonomy (GTDB): domain Bacteria; phylum Cyanobacteriota; class Cyanobacteriia; order Cyanobacteriales; family Nostocaceae; genus Nostoc. The sequence goes on from NZ_JBALEL010000019.1 coordinate 27,551, forward strand.
GTACGCCAAGAGAGAAGGAGTAATAATTAAGTGCAAACCTATGGAGAATTGGTATGACAACAAAGGCATCCTTGTTTAACCAGTAAGTTGAAAATTCTGCCGGAGATAGAGGTTGTTTTTGGGGATAAGTTTTACCTTCAACAATTACAACATTTAGTAATGCTCTTACAACCTCCTGTTCTTGAGGATGCATATAATCTATTTCTACTGTTATGTTACTTTTTATAACTTTAACTAGGGGAAAGTCCATTATTAATAATGTTTATACAGACTGATTATTTAAAATTTTATTTTTATGCAACAATTATATTAGAAATGTTATTTAGAAGATGTAAGAAATAGAGCTTTTACAAGTTAAATTATTTAATTTTACGGAAATCTGAGTAGTTAGCAAATGGCGATTTTACACGGTAATTGGTTATTAAAGAGTCAAACGGGTTGTTTATTTATTTGGGGGGAAACTTGGCGATCGCCACGAGTGAATTTCGAGTCTAGTGGATCTGGAGATATAGCACTACATCCATTAGCAATGACATCAGTTGAGTTGAGTGAGTGGTTGCGTTCGCAGAATATGGCAATTACCAACTTCACCCAAAAACCCCAAGTTGCCATCGCGACTACTGGGCGAACACGCAAAGCCGCCAGTGCTACTGAGATCAGTTTACCAACGCACTCCCAAATTATTGCCCTACCAACTTATATCGCAGAAGGTAGTAGCGAAGAAACAGCAGGGATTTTCCCTGTGCATTCTGCCAGTTTGGGGCTAGATACAGACTCTCCGCAATATTTGCAACCGTGGCGAGTTGAGGGTTTTTGTTTGAACCCCAGCGAAGCAGTAAAATTTCTTGCTGCTGTTCCCCTAAATGCTACTAACGGAGAAGATGCCTTTTTAGGTGGAGATTTACGCTTTTGGTCGCAAGTTGCCCGATGGAGTTTAGATTTAATCTCGCGGTGTAAGTTTTTACCAACAATTGACCGACAATCAGATGATGCGATCGCTGCTAAATGGCAAGTACTTCTAGACAGTGCTGTAGATGGAACCCGCCTAGAAAAATTTTCTGTGAATATGCCCTTGGTTTGTCGTACTTATCAGGAGGGACTGGCGACTGGAGAGGAGTTTTCCCAATCTCCAATCCCTAATCCCCAATCCCTAATCTATGTAAACTTTCCCACCGAACCTCAAGAATTACTTTTGGGATTTCTCAACAGTACGATAGATGCCCAAGTGCGAGAAATGGTGGGTTCTCAACCTCCAATTGAAGCGAAGGCAATCGCATCTTTAGCATCTGGGGTGCGACAGTGGTTGCAAGCCTTAACTAGTGCATCTCATACAGTTAATGCAGATGTAATAGAAGTGGAACGACTGGAAGCGGCACTAAAGGCTTGGACTATGCCGCTACAATACCAATTAACTCTTAAAACTCTATTTCGTAACTGTTTTCAACTGCGTTCTCCTGAGTCTGGCGAAACAGATTGGACGTTGGCGTATTTCCTGCAAGCGGCTGACGATCCTGAGTTTTTGGTGGATGCGGCAACTATTTGGAATAATCCAGTTGAACGATTGGTTTATGAAAATCGGACAATTGAACAACCACAAGAAACATTTTTGCGGGGTTTGGGGCTAGCTTCCCGATTATATCCAGCGATCGCACCCAGTTTTGAAACCGAATATCCCCAATATTCTCATCTCACTCCCATCCAAGCTTATGAGTTTATCAAAGCTGTAGCTTGGAGGTTGGAAGACAGTGGTTTAGGTGTAATTTTGCCTCCCAGTTTAGCGAACCGTGAAGGATGGGCGAACCGTTTGGGTTTGAAAATTACTGCCGAAACCCCAAAGACAAAGCAGGGACGTTTAGGGTTGCAGAGTCTACTAAATTTTCAATGGCAATTGGCAATTGGTGGACAAACTATTTCCAAAGCTGAGTTTGATAAACTTGTGGCTTTAAATAGTCCACTGGTGGAAATTAACGGTGAGTGGGTAGAATTGCGATCGCAAGACATCAAGACAGCCCAAACTTTTTTTACCACGCGCAAAGACCAAATGGCGCTTTCTTTGGAAGATGCCTTGCGTTTTAGTACAGGGGATACCCAGGTAATTGAAAAATTACCAGTGGTTAGTTTTGAGGCATCTGGGGCATTGCAAGAGTTGATTGGGGCGCTAAACAATAATCAAGCGATCGCACCTTTACCCACACCAACAGGCTTTAAAGGGCAGTTGCGACCTTATCAAGAACGTGGTGCTGCTTGGCTGTCCTTCTTGGAACATTGGGGTTTGGGTGCGTGTCTTGCCGACGATATGGGACTCGGTAAATGCGTAGCCAATGATACTCTAGTAAATGTAAATGGACTGTTACGCACAGCCGAGACAATCTGGAAAACTCACGCTGGAGAAACAGAGTTTGACGGCGAAGGATTTTGGACTAACCCCACAGAGGAATTAATAGTTAATTCTATAGATGAAAAAACTGGCAAAATTGTCCAGGCTAATGTCAGGCGGTTGTATCGGCAGCAAGTCTGCGAAAAATTGCGAAAAATCACCCTAGAAGACGGTAATAGTATCACTATTACTCATCGTCACAAGCTGCTGACAAGTAAAGGTTGGACAAATAACTTACAGGTGGGTGATTACGTTTGTGTGCCAGGTAAAACCCTTTGGAATGGAAAACCACAAGACCATGATTTAGTCAAGTTTCTCGCTTGGCAGATTGCCGAAGGGCATGAACTACCCGATGTGGGAAGAGTCACAGTATCCCAAAAAGATACCAGAGTATTAGAGGATTTACTCCAGACTTGCCAACGCATTCAAAAGCGCTATAACCTCAAAATTAACAGCCCTAATATCTCTACCTTCCCTAACAGAGTTGCTTCTCTTCGAGTTAATAGCCAAGCCTATCGGGAATTCTTAGAAGCTAAGGGTTATGTTTGGGGTAAATTGTCGGCAGAAAAATCTATTCCGCCCTTGATCATGCAGGCAGATTTGGATAGTGTGCGGATATTTTTACAAAACTATTTCGATGCTGAGTCTGCTGTTCTTTTTAGTATGCGGAGTATTGAGATTTCTACAGCTTCAGCCTTACTAATTCAGCAACTTTCTGCACTGTTGCGTCGTTTCGGCATTTGGTTGCGAATATCACCCAAACTGAAATGTGCCACTAATGGAACTCGCACTTTCCGCACCTACTATATTGGTGTAATTGGAGGGAATTCGGCTCGCAGATTTCTGCAAGAAATTGGTTTCGATAACTCAGAAAAACAGAGTACGTTAGAGCAAATTTGTCAAAGAGTCAGCAACACAAATATTGAAGGAATTCCTGCTTCTGATATTGTTACTCAAACAGTTAGAGTAACGGGACTACCGTTGCGGCATTTGGGGATGCACAACACTGTTTATATTAATGGCTCACAGCAATTTTCTAGAGATAGTTTACAGCGAGTAATAGCTGGGATGAGCCGCATGATTAGTCGAGAAGCCCAAGAACAATATCAGCTACTAAAACCTTCTAAATGGACAACTCAAACTTTATCAGCCTACGGCAACCTAGATATAGAAAAGTTGAGATTAACAAGACAGTCTTTGCAATGTCTTCTCGATCAAGAGGTATTTTATTGCCGGATTGAGGCTATTGAGGATGTGGAGTACGAAGGGTGGGTATACGATTTTGAAGTTAGCAAACATCATAATTTCGTTGCTAACAATATTATTTGCCATAATACAGTCCAATTCATTGCTTTCTTGCTACATCTCAAAGAACAGGATGCACTAGAAAATCCAACACTGCTAGTTTGTCCAACTTCGGTTTTAGGTAACTGGGAAAGGGAAGTTAATAAATTTGCACCAAGCCTGAAAATTTTGCAATATCACGGTGACAAACGCCCAAAAGGGAAAGCGTTTTTAGAAGCAGTGAAAAAGCACGATTTAATCGTTACCAGCTACTCACTTCTTCATCGAGATATCAAGTTACTGCAAAGTGTTTCTTGGCAGATAATTGTTTTAGATGAAGCCCAGAATGTGAAAAATCCAGAGGCGAAGCAATCAAAAGCAGTGCGGCAATTATCAGCTACATTTCGCATTGCATTGACGGGGACACCAGTAGAAAATAGACTGCAAGAGCTATGGTCTATTTTAGATTTTCTGAATCCTGGGTATTTAGGTAATAAGCAATTTTTTCAGCGGCGGTTTGCCATGCCAATTGAAAAGTATGGGGATACGGCTTCTTTGACTCAGTTACGTTCATTAGTCCAACCATTTATACTGCGGCGATTGAAAAGCGATCGCGACATCATTCAAGATTTACCAGATAAGCAAGAAATGACCGTATTTTGTGGTCTAACTGGTGAACAAGCTGCACTTTATCAACAAGTTGTAGAAGCATCTTTAGCAGAGATTGAATCTGCTGAAGGATTGCAACGCCGGGGGATGATTTTGGCTTTACTAATCAAACTCAAGCAAATCTGCAATCACCCAGCCCAATATTTGAAACAGGCGACATTAGACCAACATAATTCAGCTAAACTTCTGCGACTAGAAGAAATGTTAGAAGAAGTTTTAGCAGAAGGCGATCGCGCTTTAATTTTTACACAATTTGCTGAGTGGGGTAAGTTACTTAAACCCTATTTAGAAAAACAGCTAGGACGAGAAATATTCTTTTTATATGGTAGCACCAGTAAAAAACAACGTGAGGAAATGATCGATCGTTTTCAACACGATCCTCAAGGGCCACCGATTATGATTCTTTCTCTGAAAGCTGGTGGAGTAGGACTGAATTTAACACGAGCAAATCATGTATTCCACTTTGATAGATGGTGGAATCCAGCCGTAGAAAATCAAGCCACAGACAGAGTATTTCGGATTGGTCAAACTCGGAATGTGCAAGTACATAAATTTGTTTGCACTGGCACTTTGGAAGAAAAAATTCATGACATGATTGAAAGTAAAAAACAACTCGCTGAACAAGTTGTAGGTGCTGGTGAAGAGTGGTTAACTGAAATGGATACAGACCAACTTCGCAACTTACTACTACTTGATCGCAGTGCAGTAATTGACGATGATGCAGAATAAGTTCGTAGTAAGGACTTTAGTCCTTTAATTGAGCGATTTATCACTCACTACGAATTCACAATTGGTGTGGCAAACTACTAAGTTTTTAAATTGATTATGACTAATGACACATTACAAGCTAGTCGAGAATGGTGGTCACAACAATGGCTAGATTTGCTAGATTCTTATCGTTTTAAAAAGCGTTTAGAACGTGCAAGAAATTATGCTCGGCAAGGAAATGTTTTAAGCATCGAATTTAAAGGTGCAAAAGTATTGGCTAGGGTGCAAGGTAGTGAAGTAGAACCTTATAAAGTTTCTCTTTCCCTTGAACCATTTACCGATGAACAATGGGGTTATGTAATTGAAACCATGTCCCAAAGGGCAATTTTTGCTGCCAAGCTACTAGCAGGAGAAATGCCACAAAATATAGAAGAAGTCTTCACGGCTAATGGTCTTTCGATATTTCCATTTACCCTTGCTGATGTCCAGAGTAAATGCTCTTGTCCTGACAAAGCAAATCCCTGTAAACACATTGGTGCGATATACTATCAGTTAGGCGATCGCTTTAGTGAAGACCCTTTTGTACTATTTCAATTGCGCGGACGCACCAAAGAGCAAATTATCAGCGATTTACGTCAATTACGTAGTGCTAAGATTCAACCTAGTACTACAGAAACGCCCGATATTCAACAGTCAATTTCTAATCACAAATACTCGGTAAAAATTGACTCTTTCTGGCAATACAATGAGCCACTAGAGTCATCCTTGGTAGTGATTGCGCCATCCACTAGCGAGACGATATTAGATGTATTAGGAGCAATCACCCTTGCAAAGGAAGAGGAAAATGGAGTAAATTCAACTTCGAGTGATATGGTAATGAAGTATTTGAATACAGTTTACAGAGATGTGAGTCAAAAAGCTTTTTTAGCAGCAATGAATGTGGGAGGAAGTTGATACTAATTCGTAATTCGTAATTATTTTTCGTGAGATTGTTGTAATTTTAGTTTCAGAGGATGTTTGAAAAGTCTTCTTGTTAGTAGCAAAACATTATAGATCCCCCTAAATCCCCTAATAAAAAGGGGGACTTTGATTCCGGTTCCCCCCTTTTTAAGGGGGGCTAGGGGGGATCTAGAAGTACTTAAAATTTACAGCCAAACACTTTTCAAACAACCTCTCAGCCCAAAGTGCTGTAGCACAAAGAGCCATCTGCAAAGATAAAATTCTCAAAGCCTGTTGTGGAGAGTGTAATAACATTTCCATTGTTATTGAAGTTGATATTAGCTGGGTTTAGGACATTGCCTGAAATTACACCAGAAAAAGTGAGTTGAGAGCGATTGAAAGCACTGAGGTCTAAGGTGTCAAAACCTTTTCCACCATCCACAGTCCCAGTACCAAACCCTTTGAAGTAGTCATTTCCAGTTCCTAGATCAATGTTGATACCGCCACCAATAGTAACTTTTTGTTGAACTCCATTGATGGTACTGGTGGCTGTAATTTTATCATTGCCATCACCAGTTTTAATCATTCCTTGTCCAAAAATGCCATAGGCACTACCACCAATTGTTGCTGTAGCCTGTCCGGTAAGAATGTCACAACCATTCCCAGTATCAATTACTGCGTCGTTGAAGATGCCATAGGCAGTGCCATTTGTGCCATTTGCGCCTGATATTTTGCCAGTACCACCTCTACCGCCCTGACCAGTGCCGGTGATAGTGTCATTTCCATCCCCTGCATTCAGATTGCCACTGTTACTAATACCTGTTCCATTACCACCATTACCGCCGTTATCAACGTAAACGCTATTACTACCATTACCGCCCTGACCAGTGCCAGTTATAGTGTCATTGCCATCCCCTGCATTCAGACTGCCACTGTTACTAATACCTGTTCCACTACCACCAGACGGACTAAACTCATCATTGCTGTCACCGCCAGTGCCAATGCCGGTAATAGTATCATTGCCAGCGCCAGTTTTAATGATTCCTTGTCCATAAATGCCATAGGCAGTACCACCAATTGTTGTCCTAGCTTGGCCAGTCACAATGTCACAACCATTGCCAGTATCAATTACTCCATCGTTGGAGATGCCTATGACGATGAGGTTGTAGACTAAACCGTTGCCAGAACCAGTAATTGTGTCGTTACCCTGCCCTGTGGTGATGGTGGCACCTTTCATGTTCTGGATGCCAGTTCCATCATCAATATTGTCGTTAAAGCTGCCAGTAGAAGTGCCAGTGCCTATGATCGTGTCTTCTCCGTCTCCGGTATCCAGTTTCTTACTGTTAATGATGCCAGTTCCAGTACCGCCGATGCCAAAAATCATCTCAGTTCCAGTACCTGTACCAGTGCCTGCGATCGTGTCATTTCCTGAGCCTGTATTGAGACTGCCATTATTGCTGATGCCAGTCCCTACACCGCCATTGCCGGGTATAACCCCATCGGCGGGAATGCCGGCAATACCGATGCCTGTGATCGTGTCATTTCCGTCTCCGCTATCCAGTTGCCCAGTGTTGCTGATGCCAGTCCCAAATCCACCGCCGCTGCCATAGCGACCGTCACCACCAGCGCCGCCCTGACCAGTGCCGATAATAGTGTCATTGCCCAACCCAGTATTCAGTTTGCCACTGTTGCTGATGCCAGTCCCAAATCCACCGCTGCCGCCAGCGGACCCTAGACCGCCGCCGCTTCCGCCGTTGCCGCCAGTGCCATTGGCGATGATAGTGTCATTGCCCAACCCAGTATTAAGGATGCCAATGTTACTGATGCCTGTCCCTGCACCGCCACCGCCGCCACCAGTGCCAGAGCTTTCACGAAGATTAGGATCACTCTCATCCCAGCCGTTGCCTCCAAGACCCCCAATACCGTTGCCGATGATAGCGTCGTCGCCCGACCCAGCATTCAGATTGCCATTATTGCTGATGCCGATTCCAGCACCGCCTTCGCTGCCATTGACGTTCTTACCGATAGCACCATCAGCCCCTTTACCGCCAGTGCCGTTGCCTTTAATGGTGACCTTTCCTGAGGCTGTAAAACTTAAAAGATCAATCCCAATTGCTGAAAATTGCTGTAAATCTTCCCCAATTAAAGTGGTAGAATCAGCACTGCCTGTGAATTTTAAGCTCATAGTATTAATTATCTTGGTAAGTCGCTCAGTTAATCAATGTATTACTAATTCTCCTATAAAAAAAGCCCTTGCTTTTACGCAAGAGCCTCTAAATTATTTAGTTGTCAGTGATGAGATAAACTTTACAACCTAATCTAGGTCGTTCATAAACATCACTGGCTCAGTATCACGGTTAATTCCTTTCTCAAAACCACCAGCCGCAGCCCGTGCGCGACCAGCGTGCCACAAGTGACCAACTAGGAAGAAGAATCCTAGTACGAAGTGAGAAGTTGCCAACCAAGCACGAGGAGATACGTAGTTGAAGGAGTTAATTTCGGTAGCCACACCACCCACAGAGTTCAGAGAACCCAGAGGAGCGTGGGTCATGTATTCAGCAGCGCGACGAGCTTGCCAAGGCTGAATATCATTCTTGATTTTTTCCAAGTCAAGACCATTGGGGCCACGTAGAGGCTCCAACCAAGGGCCGCGGAAATCCCAGAAGCGCATGGTTTCACCACCGAAGATGATTTCACCAGTTGGAGAGCGCATCAGGTATTTACCTAGACCAGTGGGGCCTTGGGCAGAACCGACGTTAGCACCCAAGCGTTGGTCACGAATCAAGAAGGTCAAAGCCTGAGCTTGAGAAGCTTCTGGGCCGGTAGGGCCAAAAAATTCGCTGGGATAAACGGTGTTGTTGAACCAAACAAAGATTGAGGCAATGAAGCCCATCAGTGAAAGAGCGCCCAAGCTGTAGGAAAGGTAAGCCTCACCAGACCAGATGGATGCACGACGTGACCAAGCAAAAGGCTTGGTAAGAATGTGGAAAATACCACCAGCAATTAAGATCAAGGCAACCCAAATGTGACCACCGACCACATCTTCTAAGTTATCGACGCTGACAATCCAGCCTTCCCCACCAAAGGGAGACTTGATTACATAACCGAAGATAACTGCTGGGTTCAATGTCGGATTGGTAATAATCCGAACATCACCACCGCCTGGTGCCCAGGTGTCATACAGACCACCAAAGAACATCGCCTTCAGCACCAACAGCAGCGCACCGATTCCCAAAATAATCAGGTGGAAGCCGATGATGTTGGTCATCTTGTTCTTGTCTTTCCAGTCGTAACCAAAGAAAGAGGAGTATTCTTCTAAGGTTTCTGGGCCACGCACGGCATGATAGATACCGCCAAAGCCAAGGACGGCTGAGGAAATTAGATGGAGTACACCGACAACAAAGTAAGGGAAGGTGTCGATGACTTCACCACCAGCACCAACACCCCAACCCTGAGCGGCGAGGTGAGGTAACAGGATCAAGCCTTGCTCATACATGGGCTTTTCAGGAATGAAGTGAGCGACTTCAAACAAAGTCATCGCTCCAGCCCAGAATACAATCAAACCAGCGTGGGCAACGTGAGCGCCCAGCAGTTTACCAGATAGGTTGATTAAACGTGCGTTACCAGACCACCAAGCAAATCCAGTGGATTCTTGGTCGCGTCCAGCACCGCCTAAGATATTTGGTCTATTAGAGAGCGTTACCACGTGGTAATACCTCCTCAGGGAATACAAATTGTTCGTGGGGTTGATCTTGAGGAGCCATCCAAGCGCGGATACCCTCGTTCAGCAAAATGTTTTTGGTATAGAAGGTTTCAAACTCTGGGTCTTCCGCCGCCCGTAATTCTTGGGAGACGAAATCATAAGCCCGCAGGTTGAGTGCTAAACCGACGATGCCGACGGCGCTCATCCACAAACCTGTGACTGGCACGAACAACATGAAGAAGTGCAACCAGCGCTTGTTAGAGAAAGCAATCCCGAAAATCTGTGACCAGAAACGGTTTGCCGTCACCATTGAGTAGGTTTCTTCCGACTGGGTGGGATTGAAGGCGCGGAAGGTGTTAGCACCATCACCGTCTTCAAACAAGGTATTTTCGACTGTCGCTCCATGAATGGCGCACAATAAAGCACCACCCAATACACCCGCAACACCCATCATGTGGAAGGGGTTGAGTGTCCAGTTGTGGAAGCCTTGCAGGAATAGCAGGAATCGGAAAATTGCCGCTACGCCAAAGCTGGGTGCAAAGAACCAGCTTGATTGTCCCAAGGGGTACATCAGGAATACGCTGACGAATACTGCAATCGGGGCAGAGAAGGCGAGGGCGTTGTAAGGACGGATACCTACTAGACGCGCAATTTCAAATTGCCGCAACATGAAGCCAATCAAACCGAAGGCTCCGTGTAGGGCCACAAATGGCCACAAGCCACCCAATTGGAACCAACGGGTGAGGTCGCCTTGGGCTTCTGGGCCCCACAACAGCAATAGGGAATGTCCCATGCTGTCGGCGGGGGTGGATACTGCCACTGTCAGGAAGTTAGCACCTTCTAGGTAGGAGGAGGCTAATCCGTGGGTGTACCAAGAGGTGACGAAGGTTGTGCCGGTCAGCCAACCGCCTAGTGCTAGGAAGGCGCAGGGAAATAATAGTATCCCTGACCAACCTACGAATACGAAGCGATCGCGCTTGAGCCAGTCGTCTAGAACGTCAAACCACCCTCTACTGGGGGCACGTCCAACTGCGATGGTCATCGGGCTAAAATCCTCTTTTTTTACTAAAATTGCAAACGTTTATAAGGCAATACGGAGAGCCAGTGTAACCGACTGCCGTGAGGAATTAACGTTTTTTTGACAATCTTAACTGCTTTTAAGCAACTGAGATTCTGAGAGCTTGCCGACTTGTGAAGTCACGATTTCTCAGGGTTATGCCATTACACGTACCATCGGCTAGTAATCTAGCTTGTGGTAACTTAATGATTCTTAATTTATCACACTAGTAAGGGTTTTTGCCTGATACACAGAAGCAAATCAGGTATGAAACACGAACCTTATAAATAATATGAATATCAGAATTTTTACAATTTGACACAACTTTTCTCAGAAATCTAAAAAAAATTAATGCAAATCGACGTATCTAGATAACTTATTCCTAAGAGGTCAAAAAGAGTCAGGGAGAGGGAAACAGGAGAGAAAGGGAGCAGAAGGGCAGGGGAGAAAAAATTTTTATCAGCCATTTAGTGATAAAGATAGTTAAGACAGGCCCTAAGAAATTATATCGGTAGCAGGAATATGCAGGGGCGTAGTTGAGTTTTTGTCAACGATGTTTGGTAAAATATGGATGGTCACTTCGCCGCCACGATCGCTGATACACCTCTGGAAAATCTATGTGAAACGTTGAATAACGGGAAAGGAAGTTGGCACATCTTGACTAATACAAATAGCCTACGTGGTTTGTCCCATAGTGCAAGTAAGCCAGCATCATCCGGGACAGTTAAGATTTGTAGGGTACAGGGTCAAGAATTCATAGTCTGCGGTGGGGTATCCCGTGGACTTAAAACATAGCTCTCCGTGCCTCCTAAGCAATAGCCGGATTGGCACAGAAAGCCACCACTCTATGCAATAAGCATTCAGTGTGCGAGTATGTCACAGCGAGTATCTCACGGACAATGGTAGTTCAATGACGACATCAACAACGATTAACAAAGGCGATCGCCTCCTGCATCAAAATGTTCTCGGTTCTCGTCGGTTCAGTAACTACTGGTGGGCAACTATCGTTACCTTGGGAGCAAGCGGCTTTTTATTGGCTGGGATATCCAGTTATTTAAAAGTTAATTTACTCATAGTTTCCGATCCCACTCAACTGGTATTCGTCCCCCAAGGATTGGTGATGGGGTTATATGGTACTGCTGGCTTGCTATTAGCCACATACCTGTGGCTAGTTATTTTATTGGATGTTGGAGGCGGTTACAACGAATTTAATCAGGAAACTGGCGCAATCAAAATCTTCCGTTGGGGGTTTCCTGGCAAAAACCGCCAAATTCAGATTGATAGCCGCATAGAAGATGTGCAATCTGTACTAATAGACGTAAAAGAAGGTCTTAATCCCCGTCGCGCCCTCTATTTACGCATTAAGGGACGGCGAGATATACCCTTAACACGGGTTGGACAACCCTTATCTTTAACAGAGTTGGAAACAGAAGGCGCAAAGTTAGCCCGCTTTTTGGGAGTGTCATTAGAAGGACTTTAAGGGAGTGGACAGTGGACAGTGGACAGTGGACAACTAACTGTCAACTATCAACTGCCCCATGCCCAATGCTCCTCGAAACGATAAGATACTCTGGTAAAATCGGTAACAGGCAATGCGGTTAAAAATTTCACAATTTTTGCTTTCTCTTGTGCTTATCAGTGCCTTGATGTTGGGAGGATGTTCAACACAGCAAGTCACTTCTAATACGTCTTCTCCAACCTCGACAGCAGCCTCGGCCACAAGCGAGGCAAGCACCAAGACAACTACTGAAGCAACATCTGTATCTCAAACTAGTAGTGAGAGTATTCCGGGACTGGCAGATTTACCAAGACTCGAAGGCAAGGCTACTGTGGTAATCACGGTTAAAGGTTCGCCGATTACTATCGAAGTAGACGGCACTGATGCCCCGATTACAGCTGGCAACTTCGTAGATTTAGTGCAAAAGGGTGTGTACGATGGTTTAGCTTTCCATCGAGTTGTGCGCGAACCCCAACCGTTTGTAGTTCAAGGGGGCGATCCCCAAAGCAAAGACCCGAAAGTTTCTCTAGATAGACTAGGAACAGGTAGTTATATTGACCCCAAAACTGGAAATGCTCGTTATATACCTTTAGAAGTTAAGGCAAAAGGTTCAGATACTCCGATTTACAATAAACCATTTGATGCTACTGCTCAAGCCGTTGTATTGCCCCATAAGCAGGGTGCAGTAGCGATGGCGCGATCGCAATCACCAGATTCTGCTTCTGCTCAGTTTTACTTTGCTTTAGCCGAACTAGCCTTCTTAGATGGTAACTACGCCGTGTTTGGCAATGTCACTCAAGGCTTTGATGTAGTAAACAAAATTCAGCAAGGCGATCGCATTGACTCCGCTAAAGTCACCCAAGGTGCTGAAAATCTGAAAACGCCTGGACAGTAGGAGAAATCAATTCAAAATTCAAAATGAAGAATTGAATGTTTGAATAGCGAAAGATTCCTCACCCCGAAATTCAAATTGGTTAAGGTTTGTGTTACTGGTATTGGTTTAATTTCCGCCTTGGGTGGAAGCTTAGAGGATAGTTGGCGAAATTTAATCGCAGGTAAATCTGGAATTCGGTTACATCAACCATTTCCAGAACTTATACCACTTCCTCTAGGTTTGATTGCTCAACAACCATCTGAGTTGACAATGTTAACTCAGATGGTTGTTGCTTCTGCTTTGCAAGATTCTGGGTTAGTTCCAGATGCAGCTGATTGTGCTGTAGTCATTGGATCGAGTCGCTCTTATCAAGCGTCTTGGGAAATCCTGGCGCGGCAAATGCATAGTGACGCGGAAAATTTTCCCGTTTCCTCTTTTGGAAATTGGCTAAATACATTACCTCATATAAATGCGATCGCAGCTGCAAGGCAAATCGGTGCATCGGGGATAGTTTTGGCACCAATGGCAGCTTGTGCTACTGGAATTTGGTCTATTGCCCAAGCAGCTTTACTTATCCAAACTGGGCAATGTCAACAAGCGATCGCAGGTGCAGTGGAAGCACCAATTACACCCTTAACTTTAGCTGGATTTCAGCAGATGGGTGCTTTGGCTAAAACTGGGGCTTATCCCTTTGATTTGCATCGGGAAGGCTTAGTGTTGGGCGAAGGCGCGGCTGTGTTTGTCTTAGAATCAGCAGAGTTGGCAAAGCAGCGTCAAGCAAAAGTTTATGGTGAAATTCTCGGTTTTGGCTTAACTAACGATGCATATCATAGTAATTCACCAGAACCTGAAGGCAAAAGTGCGATCGCTGCCATCAAGCAATGTCTAGAACGTAGTTGTCTAGTACCAAGCGATATCGATTATATTCATGCTCATGGTACAGCTACTCAGCTAAATGACCAGATGGAGAGTATGATAATCCAGCGTTTGTTTCCCCAAGGGGTGGCGGTTAGTTCCACCAAGGGAAGCACAGGGCATACATTAGGAGCTTCGGGAGCTTTAGGTGTAGCTTTTTCTCTCATGGCATTAAAGCATCAAATATTACCACCTTGTGTAGGATTGCAGCAGCCAGAATTTGATTTAGATATCGTTACAGCCGCACGCCTAAGTAAAATTAGGCAGGTATTATGTTTGAGTTTTGGCTTTGGTGGACAGAATGCCGCGATCGCATTGGCAAGGTAAAAACTTTGGGGTTTAACTATCTGACCAACATAATATATAAATTTTGATTAAGGGGCGCACATCTGTGCGCCCCTACGATCGGTCATATTTGAATCCTTTGTACATATCAGAATACAAAATATAAAACTGTAACAAAAACTACAAAATGCTTGTTTATTCCGAAAAAAAGGATAAGCTTAGGTACAGATGATATCCGGTTCGCAAAGATACCGTGATTAGGAGAAAATTTTATGATTTCAAAATCCTTGTTGCTGTCAGAACCTGCTTCTCCAGCGCATATATGCCCATTTGACCAAGCCTGTAGCTACTTAGAGGCGGCAGCTAAAGAATTAAATTTAAATCAGGGTTTGCTGGAAATTCTCAGCCACCCGCGTAAAGTTGTCACGGTTTCCATTCCTGTGAAACTAGATGATGGGGAAATACAGGTTCTCGCTGGACACCGGGTACAGCACTCTGATGTCTTAGGCCCATACAAGGGCGGAATTCGTTACCATCCAGCTGTGACATTGCGCGAAGTATCCGCTCTCGCAATGCTGATGACCTGGAAATGTGCCTTGTTAGGTATTCCTTACGGTGGTGGTAAGGGTGGCATTGCTATAGATCCCAAACGCTACAGTGTTGGCGAATTAGAGCGAATCAGCCGCCGTTATATCAGCGAGTTGATTAAAGATATTGGGCCTGCCGTAGATATTCCTGCGCCAGATATGGGTACTTCTGCCCGTGAGATGGCTTGGATGATGGACACTTACTCTGTGAATGTTGGTCATGCTGTACCAGGAGTTGTAACTGGAAAGCCCCTTTCTATTGGTGGTTCTCTGGGACGAGAAATGGCAACCGGACGTGGCGTGATGATTATTGTACGTGAGGCACTAGCAGATCAAGGTAAATCTTTGGCAGGAATGCGAGTAGCTATTCAGGGTTTCGGTAACGTCGGCTGTGCCGCAGCGGAATTACTATATGAAGCAGGCGCGAAAATTATCGCCGTTTCAACGGGTGCTGGGGGAGTATTTTCCGAAATTGGTCTTGATATTCCCAAGTTGAAAGTCTATGCGGCTGAAAATCGCAAGAGTATGGTGGGTTTCCCGCAATCTGTACCAATTAGCAATGCAGATTTATTAACTTTACCCTGTGATATCTTAATACCAGCAGCTTTAGAAAACCAGATCACTGAAGAAAATGTGAATCAGGTGCAGGCGCAGATTGTGGCAGAAGCTGCTAACGGGCCGGTTACTCTTGAGGCTAACTTGGCGTTAGAGGCGCGGGGAGTGATAGTACTACCCGATATTTTGGCCAATGCTGGCGGTGTAGTAGTCAGTTATTTAGAGTGGGTGCAGGGTCTTTCTTACGTATTTTGGGATGAGGAGCGTGTCAACCGCGAAATGGAACATTTGATGGTACAAGCTTACCATCGGGTGATTCACCAGTCGAAGGTACGGCAAATTTCTTTAAGGTTAGCAGCTTACACTTTAGGGGTGGGTAGAGTGGCTCAGGCGCTGACTGACAGAGGTCTTTATCCTTAATTGTTGATAGCGACAATTGAATTTATGAGAGAGAATAAATCATCAGTGGGCAAAAGTTTAGGCGATCGCTCACTGATGATTTCTCTATTACAGCAGAATTCAAGTATTTGAACCACATCTGTCGTAAGGGCACAGCAATGCTCATTGGTGTCAACTGAAGCTGAAACTCCTTTAAAACCTCGTTTCTAGCCTCTAGCTAGAAATGCTGCTCCTTGAGGCTCCGCCAGCAAGAGAGGCGGAGCCTCAAGGACGAGCATTCCCAGTCTGAGACTGGGAACGAGCAATGCTGTGCCCCTACCGCGTGGTTTAAGCTAAAAAACATCTAATTTGCATAATCGAATTCGAGATAACTCTTGTGGGGTGGGCAACATGAGCGCCCAGCTTATGTAATTTAAATATGGAACCTGAAAATAGCTGTAAGTCAGTATTATTTACGCCGCTATACTTAAATTTGTTGTGAAAGCCAATACGATCAAAAATTAACCAGGATTTTTACGAGATATCTATAAATATGAATATGTGGCTAGTAATAGCTTTTATCTGTTTTGGTTGGATATTGTCTTTATGTTTGCATGAGTTTGGTCATGCAATAGCAGCATATTGGGGTGGTGATACTTCTGTCAAAGATAAGGGGTATTTGACATTGAACCCACTCAAATATACCGAACCGAGTTTGAGTTTGATGATGCCGTTATTTTTTCTCCTCATTGGCGGTATTGCTCTACCTGGGGGAGCAGTTTATATTAATCACAGTCGATTACGCGATCGCAAATGGAAAAGTGCGGTTTCGGCTGCTGGCCCAATTGCCAATTTGATTCTAGCTTACCTGCTATCATTGCCTTTTCAATTGGGTTGGGATTCTTTAGCTCTCGAAAATCCAAATTCAGTTTTATTTGCTTTGATTACTGCCCTAACTTATATAATTTCCCTAAATATCTATGTCGTTTTGATTAATTTATTACCTATTCCTGGCCTAGATGGTTATGGAATTATCGAGCCGTGGCTGCCAAAAGCGATTCAACAGCAAATCAATAAGGTTGCTAAATATGGAATTTGGATATTGATTGGTTTATTATGGTTTGCCAGACCTTTTAATCAATTTTTATGGAATTTCACTCATACAATTAGCGAATATCTTCATCTCCCAGAAAATTTAACTGTTTTCGCGAATGCAATATTTAGAGAGAATTCGCGGTATTTAGTTATCGGATTAGTTTTAGTTTTATGGATATTTAGAGATCAAAACCAAGAGTTACAAAGACAAGCTGATAAATTAGTCTCATCGCGACAATATGAGCAGGCGATCGCTTGCTATGACAAAATAATTAAAAATAAACCCAAAAATGCTGATGCTTGGTATTGGCGAGGTTATGCGCTTTATTCTTTAAACAAACATGATGAAGCGATCGCCTCCTACGATCGAGTAATTAAAATTCAACCAGACTACGTTAATGCTTGGTATTTACGCGGTTATTCCCTTTATTTTTTGCAAAGATATGTAGAAGCAGTTGATTCCTATAAAAAAGCTTTAGAAATCAAATCTGATGATTCAAAAACTTGGTACTATCAGGGCATTGCTCTTACAGATTTAGGACGCAATGAAGAAGCTTTAGCAGCATATAAACAAGCGATCGCCATTCAGTTAGATTTTTATCAAGCTTGGTATAAACAAGGCGAAACCTTGGCAAAATTACAGCGTTATGAACAAGCGATCGTAGCCTACGATAAAGTAATAGAAATTAGACCAGAAGATAGCAATACTTGGTGGTTACGAGGACAAGCTTTAGCAGCACAGCAAAATTATCAAGCAGCCGTAGACTCATATAATCGGGCAATTACTATCTATTCTGACTTTTATGGTTTCTGGTTAGATCGTGGGAATGCACTCTATTTTTTACAACAATATGAAGATGCGATCGCCTCTTACGAAAAAGTTATTCAATTAAAACCAGATAACATCAATGGTTGGAATTACAAAGGTGTCAGCTTGATAAAATTACAACGTTATGAAGAGGCATTAGTTGTCTATAATCAAGCAATTGAAATTAAATCTGACGATGCTGATTACTGGTATAACAAAGCCTGTTGTTACGCACTACAAAACAATGTAACTCTAGCAATACAAAATCTACAACAATCAATCAAACTTGAATCAAATAGATTGGAACTTGCTAAAATTGATCCTGATTTTGATGCTATTAGAGAACATGAGATGTTCCAGATTTTAGTTGACGAATATAGTTAGTAGAAAATAGACGCTATTGCATCCCAATTTACTATAGTAGTTTTTGATTTTTGAAATGCACGTAGTGGACTGTCTAGGTTTTAATAGTGCATTAGACGTAGACGTAGGTTGGGTGGAGGCTTTGCGTAACCCAACATATATCAGGATGTTGGGTTGCGCTCCGCTCCACCCAACAAAGCAATTTTTTGCAACATTAGACCTCTTGCAAAAGTCCCAAACACCCCACCCCCAACCCCTCCCCGCTTGCGGGGAGGGGTTGGGGGTGGGGTTCTTAATTTTTGATTTATGCAAGAAGTCTATTAAAGCCATGACAGTTCACTACAAGACTACCGAGATTTTTTCAGAAATCAAATATGATTCCTATATAGTAGTTTTTGAGACTATATTGCTTGTGCGAGGCGATCGCTCCAAAACAACTAATACTGATTGTCTTTGATGATGGTGTCACATCGGGGTAGTTTTATTTTTGTGAAGGTAAAACTATTGAGCTATAGTCAGAGATTACAGGCAATTTTGGGTAGAAGCTCAATTGAGCTAAATTAAAAAACATACTAGGAATTCGGCTAGTGTATGGTGAAACCAATAATCCAATCAGTAACTCAAACCTTATACGACCAAGATTATTACCTGTGGCTGAGGACAACCATAAACCAACTTCGCACTGGACAGTTTTCTGCTGTTGATTTAGATAATTTGTTAGAAGAATTAGAAACTATAGGTAGAAGGGAGAAGCGAACAATTGAAAGTTTATTAATTAAGCTTCTTCAACATCTACTAAAACTCAAGTTTTGGGATGACGAACGAGAACGTAATCAAGGACATTGGAAAGGGGAAATCAGGACTTTTCGTAGAGAGATTAAAAAAGCTCTGAAAGATAGTCCTAGCTTGAAACCTTACATTTTAGAAATATTTGATGAATGTTATCAAGATGCAAGAACAGAAGCAAGCGATGCCTACGGCGGTAAACTACGCTCTCAACTTGCCATTGACATATTTCCCTTTATACCCATTTGTTCTAAAGAACCAATTTTAGATGAAAACTGGTTTCCCGAATATAACCACAATCATCACGGTAAACCCGATTAAAATGAATACGCAACTGGGGTTTTCATAGGAGTGTGCAGCCGTGCAGCCGGACTTAATAGGCTTGGAAATTAGTAAGGGGGAACTAAGACGTTTGACTGGGTTCGATCCAGAAGACGTTTTTCGACCCTCAGTTTTGCGAGATGGCAAAAAGCGATTAGGGTTTTTTATCAATGAAATGCTGGTGACGCTGGCGCTAACGCCAATAATTGTGGGCTTTGTTTACGCGTTTATTATTCTGCCAACAATTGGTTCTTCAATTCGACTAGGAATTCTTTTACTAATTTTAGTGCCAATGCCGATATTAGTGGGGCGATGGCTGTGGCGACAATTAACCTGTCCCGAAGGACTGACAATACTTTTAGATGAAGTTGATAAATATCATGACCTGGTTGCTGCCATCGATATCAATGACCAATTGGCAGCATCAGGAAACGTAGAAAGCAGTATTCACGACCGAGATAAAGTCACCAATGCCCTACAACTGATTAGAGAAGATTTAGTCCGCGCTCTGAAAACGGAACGAATTTTGCGAGATAATAAAAAACTGCTTGCGAATAATCAAGAGTTATTTGTGAATAATTTACCCAGTCTGCAAGCTTTACAAGTTAGTAGTCAAGCAGGCGAATATGCTCAACTGCTAAATCAATCATTGCAAATTGCGATCGATGTCCAAGCAGAAATCAGAAAATTGCAGAAAGGCTGAGTAGAGATTACCTCTGTTGATGAATTTCCCAAAAAACAATCGCCCCGTTGAGTTAAATGAGCAACAAACCCAAAATAATTGTCCTGGATGATGATCCTACAGGTTCTCAAACAGTCCACAGCTGCTTGCTGCTAATGCACTGGGATGTGGACACTTTACGCAGCGGGTTGCAGGATGATTCACCGATTTTCTTTGTGCTGACTAATACTAGATCGCTAACGCCAGAGTCAGCTGCATCTGTCATCAAAGAAGTCTGTCAAAACCTGAAAATCGCTTTGAATACAGAAGGAATTGACGATTTTCTGATTGTCAGCCGTTCTGATTCTACCTTGCGGGGACATTATCCGATTGAAACTGATGCGATCGCACAAGAACTCGGCCCCTTTGATGCTCATTTTCTCGTACCAGCATTTTTTGACGGCGGACGCATCACCCGCGACAGCGTGCATTACTTGATTATTGACGGTGTAACCACCCCAGTCCATGAAACTGAATTTGCCCGTGATTCAGTCTTTAGCTACGATCACAGTTACTTACCCAAGTATGTTGAAGAAAAGACTCAAGGACGAATTAGTGCCGAAGTTGTAGAAAGGTTTCTCCTGGCCGATATTCGCGCTGGTAGTTTGGAACGATTGTTACAACTTCATGGTAATCAGTGCGCTGTCGTTGATGGTGAAACTCAAGCCGATCTCAACCGCTTTGCAGTGGATATATTAGCAGCCGCCAGTCAAGGGAAACGCTTTCTATTTCGCAGTGCAGCAAGTATTTTAACGGCTTTAGCTGCTTTACCTCCCCAACCGATTGCCGCCGAAAACATGGCGCAGTACGTGCGACAAGGCAAAGCAGGTGCTGTAATTGTTGGTTCCCATGTGAAAAAGACTACTGAGCAATTAGAGGCGCTATTGCAACTAGAGGGAACTGTGGGAATCGAAGTAAATGTAGCGCGATTACTTGATCATCCAAATCAATCTGCGGCATTGCTAACTGAAATCCAAGAAAGTACACGGGCAGCACACGAAGCTGGCAAAACACCAGTAGTTTATACTAGCCGTCAGGAACTAAATTTTAAAGATGTCAAGACACGATTGGAGTTTGGAGAAAAAGTTTCAGGTTTATTGATGGATATTGTGCGCGGTTTACCATCTGATATAGGATTCTTAATCAGCAAGGGTGGTATTACTTCAAACGATGTCTTGAGTACTGGACTAGCTTTAACTTCAGCCCGTTTACTCGGTCAAATTTTAGCTGGTTGTTCAATGGTGTTAACGTCATCCGATCATCCCCAGTTTCCTGATTTGCCTGTGGTGCTGTTTCCAGGTAATGTCGGCGATGCTGATGCCTTGGGGACAGTTTATCAGAGGTTGACCATGCCAATTTGAGATTTGAGATTTTAGATTAAAGAGTATTTTGGTTAATGTCGGACTAATATCCCGCTACGCCAACACCCCTTGTGAGTGACATAAATCCAAAATCCAAGTTGCGCTGTCAGCGCACCAAAGGTGCGACCCAAAATTTAAAATCTGTTGTCTTTTGGCTAGTACTGCATGACTTCTGATTCTGCGATTCCCAATCTAAAGTCAAATTCTGCACTTCCTAATGCAGAATCAAACTCTATCCTTTCTGAGGTAGAGGCAAATTCTACTATTTCTGATGTAGAGTCAGATTCTATCCTCCCGGATGCTGAGTTAAAATCTGTCCTCCTTT
Organism: Nostoc sp.; assembly: GCF_036917935.1. Lineage (GTDB taxonomy): Bacteria > Cyanobacteriota > Cyanobacteriia > Cyanobacteriales > Nostocaceae > Nostoc. Next base: position 49,160 of record NZ_JBALEL010000019.1, read on the forward strand.
ATTTAAAATCAAATACTGTCCTTGGGGGTGTAGAGTCAAATCCTGCTAAACCAGATGTAGAGTCAAATACTGATGCGCCATCAGATTTTATCCTGACTGATTTAAATCCCAATGAGTTAGTATTACCAGGGCATCGCGTAAATGATAATACTCAAGTCCAGTTAAAAAGTAAGGAGGGACGACTGTTATTAATTTTGCCCTCGGAATCTCAAGTATCTGCCTCAGAACTCACTTGGTCTGATATTTGGCAACAAATAAGGCAACGTCTGAGTGCAGGCGATCGCTTCCGTATATCTAATACACCTGTGCATTTTATGGCACAAGACCGCCTAGTAGATGCCAGACAACTCCAAGAACTCGCCGAGGCTTTGAGTGATGTCCAACTCCGGCTCATATCTGTCTCGACGAGTCGTCGGCAAACTGCGATCGCCGCCGTAACATCTGGGTATTCTGTAGAACAATTGCAGCCCGTAACTTCCCTGAGTTCCGAGCCAACAGCTACAGCCATACCCCAAGCAGATGCCCTCTATCTAGAAATGACAGTCCGCTCTGGAGTGGAAATTCGTCATCCGGGGACAGTAATTCTCTTGGGAGATTTAAATCCAGGTGGTATTGTAATTGCAGATGGAGATATTATTATCTGGGGTCGCCTACGTGGAATTGCTCATGCTGGGGCTGGAGGCAATCGTGAGTGTCTGATTATGGCCTTGCAAATGGAACCAACCCAACTGCGGATCGCAGATGCTGTAGCGAGGGCACCAGAAAAACCGCCAATGCAATTTTCTCCAGAAGTGGCACATATTACGCCCCAAGGAATTCGCATCGCTAGGGCTACTGATTTTTCCAGACACCAATTCACCAAGAGCAATCAAGAGCCATAAATATTTACTTAAAGAATGAAGTATATAAGTAAGGATGAAATAAAACAAATATTCATGCCTGACCCTCATCAGGGAGAACAGATATTTCTTCATACTTGATACGATACTTCATACTTTATACTGCAATTTACTGTTTTATATTTTCTGAACCCTCATTGACCGCATTTCTATCATGACTCGCATTATTGTGATTACCTCCGGCAAAGGAGGAGTGGGTAAAACCACAGTTTCAGCAAATTTGGGCATGGCTTTAGCCAAAATGGGGCGTCAAGTTGCCTTGGTTGATGCAGATTTTGGTCTGAGAAATTTGGATTTGCTGTTAGGGCTGGAAAACCGCATCGTTTATACTGCGGTGGAAGTCTTAGCCAGAGAGTGCCGTTTAGAACAAGCCTTGGTGAAAGATAAGCGCCAACCTAATCTCGTACTCTTGCCGGCTGCCCAAAATCGCTCCAAAGATGCAGTCACACCTGAACAGATGAAGTTATTGGTGAATGCACTAGCGCAAAAATATCAGTACGTGATTATTGATAGCCCTGCCGGGATTGAAAATGGGTTTAAAAATGCGATCGGCCCAGCAAAAGAAGCGCTAGTAGTCAGCACACCAGAAATTTCCTCAGTTCGTGATGCTGACCGGGTAGTGGGGTTACTAGAAGCACAAGGTATCAAGCGTGTTCATTTAATAATTAACCGCATCAGACCCGCAATGGTGCAGGCAAATGATATGATGTCAGTGCAAGATGTTCAGGAACTTCTCGCCATTCCCCTGATCGGGGTAATCCCTGACGACGAGCGTGTTATTGTATCTACCAATCGCGGCGAACCCTTAGTTTTAGCGGAAAATCCCTCTTTAGCTGCCACAGCCTTTGAGAACATTGCTCGTAGATTAGAAGGGGAAAGTGTCGAATTTCTGGAGATCGACCCATCCCAAGACAGCATCTTCGCCCGTCTACGAAGGTTGTTGTGGACAAAGATTGTTTAACTTACTTTTCTAGTCTCCGCCCCAGACCTATTCGTAATGATTGAACTTCTAGAAAAACTTTTTTCTCGCGGCCCTGATAGCAGTCGAACTCAAGTTAAACGTCGCCTGCAATTGGTGATTGCTCACGATCGCGCTGACTTAGATCCTCAAACGTTGGAAAAAATGCGCCAAGAAATCCTAGATGTCGTCTGTCGCTATGTCGAAATTGAGACAGAGGGCTTGGAGTTCTCTTTAGAAAGCAACCAACGAACCACAGCTTTAATTGCTAATTTGCCCATCCGCCGGGTGAAAGGTGTCATACCTGAGTGGGAAAGGGGTGATAAATAAGTCTTTATTAATTTTAATCTTAGAGGATGTTTTAAAAGTCGATGCTGGTCAAAAATTATAAAAGTTCCGTTTTTACTTGTAAATTGAATTAAGTACATTCTCGCTTAACCTGTACAGACTTTCTGTACAGGTTGATGCTTTGATCGTAACATAACAGACTTTCACGTCCGGTTCTGAAGCCAAGTCGGAAGGGCGACCTTCCGGCTTAGGTCAACGGAGTATCAAACAGTGCCAAAAAAAATCCCGTTGTCAGCAGTGACGACAACGGGAGTAATAAGATTTTTAACGAGTCGCGGAAGTCCCCACCTTCTCTACGAGACGCTACGCGAACAATGTACTCATAAGGTGGGGATTGTGAGCGGGGGATGAGGATTACATCTGGAATTGATTTTTTGCTTATGTAAAAACAAATTCTGGATGTATGACGAATCCCCAGGATTTTCTGGTAAGATAGGTGATGTCTTGACCATCAATGCCACAAGCGAAAACCAAGCTAATAGGTATATGTCGCATCGCCCTTGGCGTCTCCCCTTGGGAGAAGAGAAAGATTTGGGTCTTGGGAACCAGGACTCCTGCCCTTGGAGGGAATGTCAGACCAAAAAAACTACGGAGTAATTGATGGCTATTCCCGATGAATTGGGAAGCTCAGACTTCAGCTTTGGGCAAGTCTGAGTAGTTCACTTAACTATCCTATCGATAAGCTACTTGTGGGCCTGCCCAAATTTCTGTAACCTTTTTCCCAAAAGTAATTGGCTGATCGTCGTCTGTTGTAGTGACAGTCTTGCCATCATTAGCAACTTGCATTAATGGCCAGTTTTCTTCGCCCAATTCACCTGCACGGAACAGCACATGATCGGGTTGGCTTTTACTCCAGCCTAACAAGACGGCAATTTTATCATGCTCTTCTTGCTCATTAGCGGGAGCAACTGTGTTAGCGTGATTTTTTTGCCGATCCCAAATCACCGCACTATCTGTAGAATCTCCTGTGTTAAATATACCTTCAAACTTGCGTGCTAAGAAGCGATCGCCTTTTTCTGACCAGCTAACTGGAACTAATACCCCAATTTTACCGCTCGTATCAGTTTCTTCTGAAGACTCCGCCTTTACAGCCTTTACCTTTAATAAAGGATCGCTAACTGGAGTAGTTGAAGCCATCACCCACAATTTCTTAGTTTGCATATCTTGAACAAACAGAACGCTGGTGACACGGCTGTTGTACATTTGGGGTTTTACCTCTAGTTGCACCCGGCTATAAACAGCATATTTGCCATCTGGAGAAATCACAGGTACACTGCGATAGTGACGCACTCCAGAACCACCATTAGAAGCAATGGCTTCTTGAGTTGCTGTAATCCATTTCCAAGGAATCGGGTGAGGACTACCGATGGGATCTATTTGTTCTGCTTGGGACTCATCAACTGGTTGTGCAACAGGTATTTCCGTCGTTGTGGTTGATTGTGATTCTCTAAGAGTTGGTGCTACTTGAGTTGCTGTCAATGATTGAGTAAAAGACTTTTCTTTAGAGGAAGAATTTTTTTGGACTCTCAAAGACTTGACATTAGCAGCTTTGAGTTTTTGTACTAAATTAAGTTGACTAACAGGAACATCTGTTAATGGTGCCAGTTCAACTGCTGCCAAAGAATCAGGAACAGTTAAATCGCTGTTTGACACAGAACTATCTACTTCAGCCGAAGACTCAATTTTATCCGCTGGTAATACTTGCGGTTCCTGAATAGCAATACTTTGTGTTGGCACAGAGTCAAATTCTTCTGTTATCGAGTCGATTTGATCTGTTTTTAATGTTGTAGCTATCTCAGGTTCCCCAACTACAGCTATTTCCTTTGATACAGAGTCAGACTCTCCAGTTATCGAAGTGAGTTTAGCTACTTCGGATCTTACTGGGGTCGAGTGGCCCGATGCCCCTAACAAGGGTGCGATCAATATCACAACGACAACGTAATTGAGAAATGGTTGCGCGCGGAACCATCCTGACAGCAAAAGGGGTTTAAGCATTTGTAGACTCTCTAGAGGGGGCGGTTGCTATGTGAGAAGCAATACCTATGTAGCAATGGGGCAGGCGATAGTTATATGTATAACAAGAAACTAAAAGCTTTGACGAGAGAATTTCTTCAAAGTTTGCAGAGTTTTACAAAAATTAAGTATCATTCTCTACACCTTTTCTTACTCAGGTACTGAATTTTTTTGGCAAAAATATGCTAGTATAGTAAATATGCTGATAACTCAGTAATTACTACACGATGTATAAGGTTGCTCTACCCACCTACACCAAAAATAGGTCTTGGTCAAGGGAGGTTCAGCGTATAGTTTGGGGAATGCCGCTAATAACCAAGAGCGAGATAACTTAGCGATCGGGGATCGTACTAGCGATCGCTAGTACACACCAAATAAGCCAGTTAACACACTAAATATAACAGCGCAAACCCTCAAGATGGTAAACGTGAGGCGTTAATTAAAAACCTGGGAAAGCGGACGCATAATACATCATACTCAGAAGATATTGCTGTCAGCAACCTAAAGTTATAAATTGCTATCTAAACTACAAAAATAGCTAGAAAATGCAATAGTTTTTACTAAACCAACTGTATTTAAAACCAATTTCGGGAAGATGAGCGGGAACACAACAAAATTTACTCGGTAGATGCTCTAGCGAATCGTAACGAAAAACCACTAAGTGATTAGGTTCACTAGAGGCAGATGCAGTTTATACTAGCTGTTAAACTTGTCAACTTAACTATAGCGGTTCTCAGTTGAGTGAGATACAAGAACCCCACCCCCAACCCCCTCCCCGCAAGCGAGGATGGGGCTATGACGTACCTCGTATGATTAGGAAACGCTATATTAACTTAATCAAGCAGGCTTTGGTTTGATCAATACGAAAATATTGTACCACCAAACAGCCAATATTATTTACAGCAAATAAACTGTGTTTTCAACTGCCATCCAGAATACAGGAGTTTGCTAAATCATGGCTTGGTAAATTCTGTTTAAACATGTAAGTTGCATGTTGTCAGTTACCAGTGGCGCACTTACGATTAACTAATGACTAACAACTAACAACTAATTTATTAATGAAAATTGTATTTTTTGGTACACCTCAGTTTGCTGTACCCACCTTGGAAAAGTTATTGAATCATTCAGAATTTGAGGTGCTGGCGGTTGTGACCCAACCAGATAAACGCCGGGAACGCGGAAATAAACTTACGCCAACACCTGTAAAAGCGATCGCTACTGCTCACAACTTACCAGTATGGCAACCCGAACGGGTGAAAAAAGACACTGAAACTTTAACCCAACTCAAACAATTAGATGCAGAGGTGTTTGTTGTTGTCGCTTATGGACAGATTTTATCGTCAAAAATCTTGAATATGCCAAAGTTGGCCTGCATTAATGTGCATGGCTCGATTTTACCCAAATATCGCGGTGCAGCGCCGATTCAGTGGTGTTTGTATAACGGTGAGAGTGAAACGGGGATCACGACCATGTTAATGGATGTGGGGATGGATACTGGCGCAATGCTCCAAATCGCCACTACACCCATTGGATTGCTGGATAATGCCCAAGATTTAGCCGACAGACTAGCTGCGATCGGTGGGGATTTGTTGGTGGAAACTCTGTTGAAGTTGGAACGCCAGGAAATTCAACCAATTCCTCAAGATAATTTAGCAGCTACTTATGCACCTCTAATTCAAAAACAAGATTATGGTTTGGATTGGTCAAAAACCGCTATCCAATTACACAATCAAATCAGAGGCTTTTACCCTAATTGCACCGCTACCTTTCGTGACAATCTGCTAAAAATCACCGCTTCTGCTCCCCTTGGTTCTGTAGGCGATCGCGATCTCCCACCAGAATTACAAGAATTGATACATAAATTGCCTGATTTCTCAAATGTATCAGATAAACCGGGAGTTGTAGTGAGCATTGCCAAAGGAATTGGCGCGATTGTCCAAACTGGGGAAGGTTTATTGCTGTTGCGAGAGGTTCAGCTAGCCGGTAAACGTCCCCAGTCGGGATGGGATTTTGTTAATGGTAGTCGCTTAACTGTGGGAGAAGTTTTTGGTACGGGAAGCTGAGGGGTTGCCAATTTTAGATTTTAGATTTTGGATTTTGGATTAAAGGAAAAATTCAAAATTAAATTACTGCCTATTTTGGATTGAAGGAAAAATCTAAAATCTAAAATCCAAAATCCAAAATTAAACGGCTTCTAACTTTTCATAAAAGCGGCAAGATTCGCAAGGGCCATCTGGGTTGACTGCACAGCGAATGAGTTCTGAATGAGCATTGTAGCAGCAGGTGGCATCACCAATTACCCAACGTCCCGCTACCAAACTTTTCTCCGATGGTCGTTTAGCAGACTGTACATAAATGGCAATATTATGCAAGCGGTAGCGTCCAGCTTGAAGTTGATATCTATGGCGGCGCTCTAGAACCGCGTAGGTTTTACCTTCAAAATCGAGATAGTTTCCGGGTTGGGGTGTCCAATCAAGTTGCACTCTACCGAGAGACTCACGCGGGTGCGTTAGAATCACCTCGGTTGGTAAAGAGTCTGGCTCCATAAGCTTATGTGGTTTGATTTAGATTATAAGGATGGTATCGCGATCGCTTTCTTTAGCTTACCGAATTTAGATTCCAATTAATGATTAACTAGATTTGCCAGAGATATACATAAATTAGGGATGCACTGCTGTGCTAGCCTAAATAAATGTTATGGCAACCAAAAGTCAGGCAGGATAGATTTGCCCAAGTCACGCAAAGTTTGGTTGAGCGATCGCGCCACTTGGATATGCACTTCATCCTCTTCTACAGCTAAAATCTCAGATGGCTGACCTTCTCCCAAATAAGACACCACCAAATTAGCCGCCTCCAAACCAGTAACATAAGCCTTTTCCTGTGACCAGGAACCATGACGGTTCACAATCCAATCCCCACTCATAAACACATTCTCAAAACTTGTTTTAGCGGGCAACATATAACGATAGCTACCAGGTGCAAAGTGAGTCACCGCTTGAGGTAGCCGAATTACACTGCTATCAATTATCTTTGCCTCTCTAAATGCGGGCACACAAGTTGCTAAATAACCCTGAACTATTGCTAAAATCTCCTCATCACTCAAACCCAGAAACTGATTCGCATGATAGAAATCAGCTTCAATCACTGTTCCCGGCTCATCCCGATATTCATCATGTAGGGCATTCAAATCAAAAAACGTCCAACCTGTACTTGTGTCGAATCCAAAACAAGCATTAGAAGGACGAGGAATATCAACTTTGCGGTCAAACCATAGTCGCGTTGCTAAAACATCAATTGCTCCTAAATTGCTCAAATTACGGAATTCTTCACGGCTTTGTAAACTAGGGCTAGTTGAGACAATTTTCTTCATCCCCGTGATTCCAACCGCAAAAATCACGGCATCTGCTTCAATTACTTCATCACCGCAAACCACAGCCTTGGCTCGATGATTACTATCAACAATTAAATCTGTAACCCGGCGCTTGGGCAACACTCGCACACCAGCTTTTTCGATGCGTTCCACCCAAGGACGAAATATCTTTTCTCCGACAGTTCCCCGACACCAAACTACATCAAAATCCGGTTGATGAGCCAGAATAAAAAAGTAAAGCATCCCTAAAGTTGCGGCGGCTGAACATTGTTCACCAGGGGCAAATAAGCCCACTAATAACATTGGTTCAAAAGCCTCGCGGTAAAGTCGTGCAGAAACGTTAAAGTCTTTGAACAATTCACGGGCAGTTACAAAGTCATAGCGCCGCCAAGCTGCATCGGAATTGTCAAAATCAACGACAGTATAAAGTAAAGGCAGGGCGCTAAGACGGTCAATTAGTGGTAGCCGCTTAAACTGAGTGTAGAGAAAAGTTCCCAGTGGCGAGGGGAGTCGCGGTAAGTCTTGAAAAATTGGTGATTCAACTTCCAAACCTGCTGGCGAATATTGCGAAGAACGAGTCCAAGTAGTAAAAGGATTAATTCCTAATTCATTAATTAGGGAAAAAATGTTTTTGTAAGGATACCAGAAGCCATGAATGCCAGCTTCTACAGATTTTCCGGCGGCTGTTTGCCAACCTGCCACCAATCCACCGGGATAGGAACCTGCTTCGAGAAGTGTCACATCATAACCTTGTTTTGCCAAATGGTAAGTTGCTCCTAAACCAGCCCAACCAGCACCTACAACTACCACCCGTTTTTGTTGTGACCCTTGTATCATCACAGCCTCCAATTGTTGCAGTCCATCAACTAATGTATACGAACTTGCCGCTCTGATCCGGCAAGGGTTGTTATTATAACGGTTTTCGTACCCTGCGGGTACTCGTTGGAGAACTCGTAGAGTAGCCGCTACGCATCTATGGCGAATGGCACTAAGAAAAGCTATAAGCTTTGCCCTAACTGGTTAAGAGCCTGGAGGCTGGGAACCCATTCTCGGAGGCTCCGCCTCCAGTGGCTTGACCAGAGGCAGCAGCCCTCTTGGAATACATTCCCAGTCTTCAGACTGGGAACGAGGTGACACAAGCCTTTCGCCTTTTCTTAGTGCCATTCCATCTATGGCTATGGATGCAATAGGCGCTTTAAGCGCACATCTGTGCAGCTTCACCATATTCCATCGAATTAAAATAGCTATAGACTTTAAAAAAAGGCTCAGGGGAAGCGGTTCAGTAAAAATCACTTGCGGTTAATGCTGAGTTAAGAGTATAACAGAAAACAGACTTAACTATTCATGAGGAATAATCATAATGAGTCAATTAGCAGATGTAAAATTTAATCTGAATGACTTTGAATTACGAGATGGCATTTATTTTCCTAGCGACTATGAACAATTAAATAATACTCAACATAAAAAAACATGGGACGCAATTGGTAAAACATATTATGGTTCCCAAAAAATTGAAAAACTTGCAGAAACATCGCCCATTAAACAAGATTACACTCTGTTAACTGGCACGCCTGGAGGTACTTGGAATAAATTTCCGTTGAATAAATCTGTCGGTTCTATTCTGGAAATTGGTTCTGGTTATGGTCGCGCACCTTTACACCTCTCTAAAGCGAAAAATCTGAAATGCGAGAAATATTATGGCATTGATATTTCGGAACCTTTATTGCGGCGCTTAATCAAGGTTAAACAAGAATACAATTTTTTTCCAGAAGCTGAATTTAACTTGATTTGCACTTCTGCTGAAACATTGCCTTTAGAAGATAATTCTATAGATTTGGTAATTTCTAACTGCGTCTTCATGCATATCCCAGATGCACAATTAAGAAATTTATTGGCTGATATCTCTCGTGTGCTAAAACCTGGTGGAATTTTTGTTTTTAATCATTCCTTTCACAATAAGTCTTGTCCTTCTCATATTATCCATAATTTTATCAGAAGGCTGAATCCATTTGTGAGAAATCCAGTTTATCTCAAGCAATATTCAGCCGCTGAAATAGAAGAAATGTTAGCTACTGCTGGGATGAAAGCGAAGTGTCCACAATACATTGTCGAACCAACAGCAGAATATGCAATTTTGCCAGAAACCATCAAAGGGATTCCGGTACCGTTTGCTAATGCTATCAACAGAAGTCTCAAGCCATCGGATAATTTAAAAGAAACTTTGGCTTATGGATTTAGTGCCTACAGTACTCAATTGGACTAATTAAAAAACTCTCTGGTTGTCACAATCAACTGAATACTAATAATCTCCAAAAGCACAACAATGTTGTGCTTTTACTTTTACAATCAATGCCGATGAACGTATGGCACTAAAAAAAGCCCAAAGGCTTGTGTCGCCTCGTTCCCAGGCTCCAGGCTGGGAATGTATTCAAAAGAGGCTCTGCCTCTGGTCAAGCTACTGGTTAAGAGCCTATAGGCTCTTAACCAGTCAGGGCAAGGGCTGTATCTTTTCTTAGTGCCATTCGCCGATGAACTTTGTCTCCGATTTTTTGCTTTGAGTATGATTATTTAGTCTAAACTCCAATAATTATCCGCAGATGATTATTGTCCGCATAATTAGTTATGGAAAATTCAAGGTTGCCCAATGAAGATTAGATTCGACAAAACTTGTACTTTTGTTAACTCGCGCATGAGACGTTGAGCTTGATGTTTATAAAGTGGTATCGGCAATACTCTAGGCAAATTATTCATCCATTGCCTAGCGTCAGTGGAACTACATCCTGTAATCAAAACTATCTCTTCAGCACCATACATAATGGCATTGGTAGTTAGAGCTTTTTCAATCTGCACCTGCCAAAGACGAGGCAGCATTTCACCCCATTCAATTCGCTGCAAACTACTGCTTGTGGCTAAAACAATCAAGCGATCGCCAGCATCAAGCTTAACATCATACCAGGGCATTAAAGAGTAATTGTCTCGCTGATATTTCTGGTAAAGAATCGGTACAACACTGTAGCCAGATGCTAGTTCAGATAAAAGCAATCCATTCAGGGTATCGCCATCTTCAATCTTGTATTCCGTCACCATGACTATTTGCTCATTCAAGTGAAACAAGCTCAGAACATTTTCTCCAAAAGCAGCACAAGCAAAGACTTCTGCCGCCAAAGCCGAGTCACATATAAATTGAGCATAGGGAAACAGAGGGGCGACATTATCACTAAATTGGCGGTCTTGAGAGCGGAGAATCAAGGTAGTGGCGGGGTTGATTGCATGAGCCATCAAACCAATTTCGAGATTTTCCATATTATCGTCCCCAACTAAAATGATGCTTTTGGCGTGGGAGAGATTCGCCTTCATGAGTGCTTCGGTAGCATTACCAACGATAAGGGGCATATTGGGTAAAGTTTCTTGGTGGAGAGTAGTAGGATGAATTCCTACTAACGGCTGGTTGAGTTCTTGCAAAAGAGCAGCCACTTTCTGTCCCAAGCGATTTAAGCCAATAATTACCAGATGGTTGCGTTGTGGTATAGGAAGACGGGAATTGAAAAAATGGAATCTTGAAGTGACAAGAGCATCAGTCAGCAGTGCATATAATACTCCCACAAAAGCTTGACCTGTCAACGTCAGTCCCAGGCTAAACAACCGCAACCACCAAGGCATATCGTCTGAGGGTTTTGATTGCGATGCAAACTCAACACCGCCAAATAAATCTCCGTATCCTCCCAAGAGCAAAACTGCTGTCCCATAGAAAGCTTCTTGGATGGTAATGTCAGGATAATATAAGCGATAAAGAATTATTCCAACCAGCCACAGGATGAGTACAGTCATCGCATAGATTGTCGCAATTCGGCGGATTTGATTTTGGCTTTGGTAGTAAGATTGCCAAAATTGCGCTATTTTATCTTTGAGATTTTTCGCTGTGATGCCTTGAATAAACTTTTGCCACTGCCACCTTTGGCGATGAGATTGTCGGTCTTGCTCAGATAAAGCCAGTTCGTATGCCACATCAATATAAACTAGCGTGTCTCCTACCTGCACTTCTGCCTCTGGGTTCCAGCCAAACAATTCTTGGAGTGGGTTAGATGAAACAGGTCTGTGAGTCAAGATGCGGCGAGTTGTCAGATTGAGTCTATGTACTGGCTTACCATTACACCAGCTATCCTTGGCTTGTACCTGGTGCTTTATCACTTGCAACAGTTGCCCTTCTAAGGTGAAATATCCAATAGCTTCAGAACCAAGGGCTGTCAGAGCGAAGGCGTGAGCTGAAAGATGAGTAGGCTCAAAGGCAACAAAATTGCCAAGATTTTCCCACAAGAGTTTATTGAAATTTTGTTTGTCAGAACGTACAATCAGGCGAACGTGCGGATTAAGACGCCGTGCTGCAAAGGCAGCTTCTATATTTATCCGCTCATTTCTGGTTACAAAAAGTATTGAACGACACTGACATATACCTGCCTGCTCTAGAATACTTGGCTGGCGGCAGTCTCCTATGATTAACTTTTCTAGTAATTTAGGTACTTCTGGGACTTCCCAATGTTCGGGCTGCACATCCTCAATGGCGCTGACTTTAACATCGTATTCCTTGAGGATTGCGACGCAATGTTGCCCTAAACTTTTGAGTCCGCATACTAAGAAAAGGTCTTGGGGTTTTTTTTGATTGCTGGTAGGAGGGGGATGCACTTGCTGTTGACGGTAGTATTAGATACGGCTAACAGTATGTGTTTACTAAGGTTTTTACACTTCGGTAATTCCCAACAATTTTACCAGTTGGTTTCAAGATGAGTATTAAATGATCACAAACCGTATCTATTTCTGATACTTGATACCCAACTGAACGCAAATTTTGTTTAAAGTTTGGCTAGTTTTTGGGATTTTCTTCATTGATTGTGATGTAGTTTACCAACTTTTCCTAACATATTAAAGCTAAAGTTGGTAAATTATGGATTAGTTGAGCTAATTCTTCCCCAGACAACTATGCCATTGGATTTATCGCCTTTTTGGATATCACTCAAAACTTCATTACTTGCCACATTTATCACCTTCTTCTTGGGTATCGCTGCTGCCTACTGGATGCTGGGATATCGTGGCAAAGGTAAATCGTTGATTGAGGGTATCTTTATTGCGCCCCTGATTTTACCGCCTACGGTTGTCGGTTTCTTGTTGCTGCTATTTTTTGGCAAAAATGGCCCTGTAGGGAAACTCATGGAGGGTTTTGACTTCACCATCGTCTTTACTTGGTATGGTGCGGCGATCGCAGCCACGGTAGTTTCTTTCCCTTTAATGTATAAAACTGCACTGGGAGCCTTTGAACAAATAGATGGGAATCTGCTGCGAGTAGCCAGAACCCTTGGTGCAAATGAAACTACAATCTTTTGGCGCATCAGTTTACCCCTAGCAGTACCCGGCATTGTCGCCGCCACAATGCTCGCTTTTGCCCGTGCTTTAGGAGAATTCGGGGCGACGTTGATGCTGGCTGGTAACATTCCCGGACAAACGCAGACAATCCCAATGGCGATTTATTTTGCTGTGGAAGGGGGAGCAATGAACGAAGCTTGGTTTTGGGCGATCGCAATTATGGTGATTTCTCTCTCTGGAATTATTGCAGTCAACTTCTGGCAAGAATTGAGGGAAAAGAGAAGCGCAGGAGGAAGCAGGGAGCAGGGAGCAGGGGGAGAAATTCTCTATACCCCGGACTCTCACTTTGAATCTGGTGGATTATTTGTCAACATTGAAAAAATCCTTCCTAGCTTTCATTTAAAAGTTGCTTTCACTACTGATGAGCAACCTTTGGGATTGTTAGGGGGTTCTGGAGCAGGTAAAAGCATGATTTTGCGCTGCCTTGCGGGGATAGAAACGCCCACTAGAGGACGCATAGTTTTAAATGGCAAAGTCCTGTTTGACTCGGAACAAGGAATTAATTTACCCAGCCGCGATCGCCGCATCGGTTTTTTAGTGCAGAATTACGCCCTCTTTCCGCACATGAGTGTGGCGCAAAATATCGCTTTTGGTTTGCCCAAAAAACTATCTGCTGGGAGTATTAGAGTGCAGGTAGAAGAACAATTGTTAGCGATGCAGTTGCAGGGATTAGGCGATCGCTATCCGCACCAACTTTCTGGGGGTCAACAACAACGGGTAGCCTTGGCAAGAGCATTAGCAAGTCAACCGCAAGCATTACTTTTAGATGAGCCGTTTTCAGCACTCGACACCCATCTGCGTAGTCAATTAGAGCAGCAAATGACAGACACTCTAGCTACCTACCAAGGTGTGACTTTATTTGTCACCCATAATATGGAAGAAGCTTATCGGATTTGTCCAAATCTGTTGGTATTGGAGCATGGTAGAGCCATTCATTATGGCAGCAAACATGATATTTTCGAGCATCCAGCTACTGTGAGTGTTGCCCAACTTACCGGATGTAAAAACTTCTCCCGCGCTGTTCTCCAGTCATCGCAACAGGTGGAAGCGACTGATTGGGGTTGTACTCTTCAAGTTGTTGAACCAATTAAGAGCGAATTATTCCATATCGGCATTCGTGCCCATCAGTTCATTTTTAGCAACGACTCATCACAGGAAAATACCTTTCCCTGTTGGGTAGTGGAAACAAGTGAAACGCCGCATCGAATGACCTTGTTTCTCAAATTAAATTCAGCTGGCAAGAATTCTCAAGATTATCATCTGCAAGCTGAAGTCTTCAAAGAAAAATGGGCGACGATGAAAGACCAACCTTTTCCTTGGTATGTGCGTTTAGATCCTCTGCGCTTGATTTTGATGGAATGAACGCAGAGATATACAGGACGCGAAAAGTGCAGAACCTGCACATTTACTCATTTTGAGAAGTGGTAGGTAATAATGTCACCGCAAGCACGCCACAGCAGTAAGTATAGCAGCAAAGTGCTGTTAGCAGATAGCTAGGTTTAGCCAGTGCTTGAGTATAAACCCAGTTATTTCAAGACTTTGAGCAATCAACACTGTCCTAACATATCTGACTACAGCTATATTACCCTTAATAAAAAGTAAGTCTTTACTTCAAGCGCCCAGACTGAAAAGTCTGAGCGCTTGAATATTAGGTTGCAGAGAAACTTCTGCGAGGTAGGGGAATTATGCGGTCATCATCTGCATACTTCTGCAAGACTCTTCACACTTGCGACAAGCGGCAGCACATGCCATCATTTTCGCATCATCGCTGATCATTTCACAGGACATAGCACAGCGATCGCACATTTGGGCGCAAAGCATACAAGTGCGTTCCATGAACTCAGAACCGCCCATTATCATATTCATGCACATCATGCACATTTCAGCGCAATCGCGCATCATGCTCATCATGCTCATCATGTTTTTGTCCATCTGCTTACCACCTTTGCTCATGCAGTAAGTCATGGTTTCCATGCACATTTTGTGACAGTTCATACAAGCATCTATACAAGCTTGCATCTCAGTAGTCATGGTTTCAGTCATCATCATCATCATCGGAAATACCTCATGATTTTTTGATGCATAAATAATGTCCTTGGTAGGACTACTCATACATAACATTAGTCCTATTCTTTTCAAGAGTCAATGGGGCTTTTAATCTAGACTTTATAAGTATACTATCCCGATATAATTACCGTAAATTTGAATAAATTCTACACTAGTTTAGTGTTTTTTTTCTGGGAATTACTATGTATCAAGGCTTGGAAACCCCACTTTTAAACTGGGGTTTTATTGAGTAAGTCAACTTTAGTCAAATCTGGATCAAAAATAATCCCATGTTTTTTAACCAACGCCTAAACAAACATTTGTAAACTTCTATTAAGCCATGATTTGTTAACTTTTATTAATTTGAAAATAGACATGCTTAGTAATTCGTAATTATGTTTCTAGTGGGGTTTAAATCACTTCCCAAAACAAAGCTACAGCGGATTTCAAGTTTGTGAAGTACACAACCTAAGTCTTCAAACCTGGCATAAAGACCGTTTTACTTCTGTTAGGGCAGCGGGGCGTAGCCCATTCTGACTCATGAATTCTGCTGTATCTCTGAAAGCAAGGATTTCAAGCCCTATAGTTAATTACAATATAGCGGTTCTCGCTTAAGTGAGGTACAAGAACCCCACCCCCAACCCCCTAAGAGCAAGCGATGAGGGGACTATGATGTACCTCATGTGATCAGTAAACGCTATAAATAAAGTTTACAACGCCAAAATAAAATCGGTTTTTACCATACCCAATACCCAATTTTTAAGCTAAAGCATTTTCTAAATCAGTTTGCAAATCTTAGAAATGCTAAATTGCTACAGTTTGGAATAATTTATTTATTGGAAGTCCATTATTTAAGAGTTTAAAGGATTAAAACTAAAGTCCCCATAACTACTAAACTGGTTCCTAATATCATTTTTAAGTTTAATGGTTCTCCCAGAAAAATAACCGAAAACAATAAAACTAATACTAAGCTTGATTTATCAATTGGTGCGACAAGGGAGGCTTTTCCTACTTGTAAAGCTTGGAAGTAAAAAATCCATGATAATCCTGTAGAGACTCCAGATAATAATAAGAAAATCATCGTTCTTTGGGGAATAGCTAAGATATTAACTACATTTCCTTGAAAAAATACAATTCCCCAAGCAATTACTAAGATGACAACAGTTCGGATTGCTGTTGCTAAATTAGAGTTCACATTTTCTACCCCTATTTTGGCGAAGATAGTTGTCAATGCTGCAAAGCCAGCCGAAAGTAATGCATATATCCACCATGTTATGTTGTTGCTTTCCATCTTGCTTCCTGGTTGACTACTCAAAATTAGCTCCTAGCTGCAAACTGCGATCGCTTTTCAAAAGAAAGTGCCGTCATGCGATGTCTGCGTTGCCCTAGACATCTCCATAAACTAAGTTTTAACCTAGACAGCATCAGGCTTGTAGACTGATTAATGGTGATGTCTATTGCTCCTGAGAAGCTTTTGGGCGTAGGCGTAGCCCGCCCTTAGACATCGCAAGCGCTAGAAGCTCAGAATATTTTACGTTCTTCTAGATGGGCAAGAATATCTGAGCGATCGCGCCACACAGTCCGCAACTTTTTGTTAGCGAACATCTGTAACTGGTCGCTAATGTGGGGCGATCCGGGTTGAGACGCGTTACCGTAGCTGGTGAGTGCCATTGCCCGTACAGGGTTGGAAAATTCAATTGCAGCCACATAGGAATCACCTCCAACAGCTTGGAACTGACCGTTTGCTTCCGGGGCAAAATAGAGCGCACGAAAAATTCCCAGATTACCATCCCCACCATTGGCAGCTAAATCCAGATCACCCAAGCGTAGCCGAAAAACCTGGCCCCACGGTACATCAAGCGCCCCATAAGTCTTTTCTACCTGTGCTGCTACTGCTTGCAGAGTTGCAACTGCACTTTCAGGATTAGCTAAACCGTCGGGTGTGGTGCGTGGAGAATTTTCATTCCAGGGTTTACTAAACGTCTTATCTAAGTCCATCTGTTGTACCCAAAAGGCAAATAATACGGCCCCGCGACTATCTGCATTGGCTTGCCGATCCCACGCTTCTAAGACATTAGCTGCTTTTTGCCCTAAGTCCTGACCATATTTGCGTGCAGCCGGAATTAAATCATCCAAAATCCGATCGGCCAGTTCCATACGGGTAGAGTGCTTGTCTGCAATCATTTCATCAAAAGAGATTTTGTCATCCTCAGCCAACATCCTTACAGAACGTTGAGAGCGGAAATCCATGAAACGAGGTGCCATGTAAGGCGGGTAATTATCTGCTTTAATGGCGGCTGGAAATGTAGTTGTCCAAGGTGGGTCATTTGTATTTTGCAACCAGCCACTCTTAGGGTCAACTATACGCGGTAAATCTTTGTAAGGATGAATTTTTGTCCACAAGGTTTTAGATGTATTTCCTGGAATTATGCCTTCCCAGTATTTAAAATCACCAAAGGAGCGCACCGGAACTTGACCGTTGAAGAGGTGCATGATATGCCCTTCTCGATCCGCATACATCACCGTAAACATTGGCAATTGCAAGCGCTGGAGTGTCTTTTGAAACTGGGCAAGGTTTTTTGCTCGTGCCATATCCCACCACTCTTGGAGTACACCTGGTCGGTCAAGACCTGCAACTCTCAGCGCCACGGTTTTACCATTTTTTTCGACTATCACAGGCCCGTGGACAGAACTTTTCACTATTAATGGTTGCTCTTGCAAGGAGCCATCTTTCTGCTTCACCTTCAAAGAGAGGGTTTTTGTCTGAAAGTTACGAACTTTGTCATCAAAGCGGTACCCATTACCTGCGAGTGTGAGTTCATAAACATCCCAACCATCGTAGGTGTTAACGGTGTGAGTCCAACCTAAGTTGTCGTTAAAGGCGATCGCTAATACGGGAATACCTACAAGTGTGGCTCCATAAGCATCAATTCCTGGTGCGGTGATTTGGGCTTCATACCACAAAAATAAATCTGACCAAGGTAGATGTGGGTTGGCTAACAACATGGCGTTCCCATCGGCAGAATGAGTTGGTGCGATCGCCCAACCATTAGATCCTGCTTGCAACTTTTCTTTGTTCGGGTCTAATACTTGCTCAGGATTGACCACAAAGGTGAAATTGAGTACCCGATGTAAGTGAGCCATGACATCTTCTGCCTTGACTGGTAGCACCGCCTCAACTTGATCGTCAATTAAGTTAGGATTTTGTTTTGCATAAGCATTGATCCCAGTCGCAAAAGCATCAAGATAACTACGAAAAGTTGGACTCTGTGCCTTGTACCAAGAACGAGCGCGTTCCGGTACTCCCGCAGTTTGTACCCAACGATCTGAATCTAGATATTTCTCTCCCCAATATTCGGCTGCGCGTCCCCGTGCTTGACCATAGAGACGCAAAAGCAAATCTCCATGACTTTGCATTTGTGCCCAACCAAAGGCATAAAATGCACTCTGGTTATCTTTCCCGTAAATATGCGGCACACCATAGTTATCCCATAATATCTCTGTGGATTTTGTGGGTACAGCCATAGTGCGGCTTCCGACAAACAAAACCAGGATAAAGCTGAGTATTAAGGGTAAAACGCGTATTGATTTTCTTTTGTAAACTCTGAGTAAACTATCAATCCTCATGAACACCACCATGTACAGATGTAACGCCTGGTGACTGAAACTGCTATTGGGCATTGGGCATTGGGAAGAGACAAGGAGTGACCTTTTAAATAATTCCTCTTTGTCCTTCCTTTATGTTTTCCTTGTCCCTCCAGTCCCCAGTTTCCTCTTGGCACGCAAGTGACTTTGACAAAGCAGATTTAAGTTGATCTAACAATACCACTTTGTTGAGAAAATATATCAAAGCTGGAAGGGTATCCTTTATTGCTTTTAAAAAATGGGGAAAGGGCTACACGATCGTGTAATCTATATATTTATCAAGAAAGATTATCAACTCTAATGATTAAAAAGCTGTTAAATATTGAGAGTGCCCAGTGAAAAAACAACTAATCAGCAGAGCGTAATATTTTTAAATGACGACAGGATGATGATAAAAGCGACTACACTCTCACCTAGAGAATTGAAAAAGCCACAAATGTCAGCCTTATTTGGTCTGATTTTGGGACTATGTATGCTGCTAATTTGCTTGGTGTACAGTGTGACGCTAGGTGCAGCAGAAATACCTCTAGATAAGATTTTGACATCTTTTATAGCCTTTGATGGTTCTTACGATCACTTAGTTATTCAGACTGTGAGATTACCGCGATCGCTAATTGCTATCCTTGTCGGTTCAGCCCTTGCTGTATCGGGAGCATTAATGCAAGGTTTGACGCGAAACCCCTTAGCAGATCCAGGTATTTTGGGTATTGAGTCGGGAGCCGCCCTCTTTGTAGTTGTGGCAATTTTTGTTTTTGGTAGTTCATCCCTAAGTGTTTACGCCCTTGTAGCCTTTTTGGGTGCGGGAGTCACAGCGGTGTTAGTTTACATCCTTGGTTCTCTGGGACGGGGAGGAGCCACCCCACTAAATCTGACAGTCGCAGGAGCGGCATTAACTGCTCTGATTTCTTCCTTCACCACCGGTATCCTCATTGTCAGTCAACAAACACTCGAACAAGTTAGATTTTGGTTAGCTGGTTCATTATCAGGTCGAGATTTTAATTTATTCTTACAATTACTACCTTTCGTTGGTATGGGATTAGTATTAGCTTTTGCCCTCGGCAGACAAATTACCACTATGAGTTTAGGTGAAGATGTCGCCAAAGGCTTAGGTCAACAGACAGCTTGGATCAAAATAATTACCGCTATCAGCGTAGTTTTACTAGCAGGAAGTTCTGTCGCTCTTGCAGGGCCAATCGGCTTCATTGGTTTAGTCGTTCCCCATATAGTGAGATTTTACATTAAAGCCGATTATCGTTGGATATTACCTTATTGTGCAGTTTTAGGTGCTATTTTACTCCTGGTCGCAGATATTGC
This sequence comes from Nostoc sp., assembly GCF_036917935.1. Lineage (GTDB taxonomy): Bacteria > Cyanobacteriota > Cyanobacteriia > Cyanobacteriales > Nostocaceae > Nostoc. The sequence goes on from NZ_JBALEL010000019.1 coordinate 69,168, forward strand.
CGCCCGTGTATTGCTCAAACCACAGGAGTTACCTGTAGGTGTAATGACAGCAATAGTTGGCGCTCCTTTTTTTGTCTACTTGGTTAAGTCGAAGGTGAAAAAATGAGTTTTGATTGGCTAGTCATTCGTTCGCAGGTGATATCTTTCCGAATTGACCGACGTGTACCAGTCATACTGCTATGTTTGGCAGTAGCGATTATAGTGGCGATGGTGATGAATATAGGGCGGGGTGAATATCCAATCTCGCCTTTAGATATCGTGAAAACTATATTGGGTTTTGATACAGGAAACCCAGACCATCCATTCGTGATTCAGAATCTGCGTCTACCCCGCACCCTTGTAGCTTTTATGGTGGGAGTGGCGCTAGCAATTTCTGGCACTATCTTCCAAGGATTGACACGCAATCCATTGGCTGACCCAGGTATTATCGGCATCAATGCTGGGGCGAGTCTGGCGGCAGTTACAGTAATTGTGCTATTTCCGTGGATACCGATTTATACCTTACCTATATCAGCCTTTGCTGGTGCTTTGCTAATGGCGATTTTAATTTACTCGCTGGCTTGGAACAACGGTAGTTCTCCGATTCTATTAATTTTAATGGGTATTGGCTTGTCTGCGATCGCCAGTGCCATAACCAGCTTGATGATTACCTTTGGCGAAATTTCTGACGTTAGTAATGCTTTGGTTTGGTTAGCTGGAAGTGTCTACGGCCGGACTTGGGAGCAAGTCTTTTCCTTGTTACCTTGGTTAATTGTTTTTGTCCCAATGGCTTTGACACTAGCAAGGCATTTGAACGCTTTAAATTTAGGAGATGATGTCGCCAAAAGTTTGGGTAGTCAAGTCGAATGGCAACGTGGTTTACTCGTGCTGGTGGGTGTAGCCTTAGCCGGTGCAGGAGTCGCCACCGCTGGAAACATTGGTTTTGTTGGTTTAGTCGCACCCCATTTAGGACGACAGTTGGTAGGTGCAACCCATGAAGGTTTGATTCCGGCTTCTGCACTTTTAGGGGGAGTGATTGTTGTGATGGCAGACTTGTTAGGCAGAACGCTGTTTGCACCTATCGAACTTCCTTGTGGGGTGGTAACTGCTGCTGTTGGCGCTCCTTATTTTCTTTATTTATTAATTCGTAACCGCAAAAAATAAGGGACTGGAGATTAGGGATTTGATAAAAACTTGCTAAAAACAATATTTTATCAACCCAAAAATCAGATTTTCATAAATCCAAAATCCAAAATCTAAAATGGTTTCACTTATGAAAGGATTGTCAACTAAAAATCTATCTTTAGCTTACGATGGTGCTACGATTATCCGTGACTTAAATTTAGCAATCCCCACCGGACAAATTTGTGGTTTAGTTGGTGCTAATGGTTGTGGTAAATCAACGTTGTTACGAGGTTTGGCAAGATTGCTTAAACCTTGTGGCGGTACAGTCTATCTTGATGGAACATCTATTTTTAATCTTTCCACCAAAGAAGTAGCACAGCAGTTAGGTATTTTGCCCCAAGGGCCAGTAGCACCAGAAGGGTTAACAGTGCAAGATTTGGTAGCACAAGGACGTTACCCTTATCAAAATTGGTTACAGCAGTGGTCGGTAAAAGATGAAAAAATCGTGCAGCAGGCACTAGAGATTACAGATTTGTTGGAATTGGCAGATAGAGCATTAGATACTTTGTCTGGTGGACAACGACAAAGAGCTTGGATTGCAATGGCCCTAGCGCAAGATACAGATATTTTACTTTTAGATGAACCGACTACTTTTTTAGATTTGGCGCACCAGATAGAGATTTTGGATTTGTTGTATGAGTTAAACCAAACTCAGGGACGGACAATTGTGATGGTGCTGCATGATTTAAATCAGGCGTGCCGTTATGCTGATTACTTAGTTGCAGTCAAAAATGGTCGAATTTTTGCTGCTGGGGAACCAAAACTAGTGATGACTCAAGAAATGGTTCGGGAGGTTTTTGGGTTGGAATGTCAAATTATTCCTGACCCGGTGGTAGAAACGCCAATGTGTGTGCCGATAGGACGCAAGGGAAAAGTAAATAACAAACAAATTTACTTAAATTCCTAAGAATATAGGACTTACGCACTGTACAAATGTCTCGTGATGTAAATTAACGATGCTCCCGGTTGTTTCAGGCTTTTCTTAATGATCCTGCGATCGTCAATAGACCAGAATGTAGGTTAACAGCATTGCTAATTAGTGTCAACTTAAGCCAAAACCCTTTTAAAATCTCGTTTCCAGCCTCTGGCTGGAAATGCTCTTCAATTGCGGCAGAGCCGCAAGTCTTGAGGCGGAGCCTCAAATAGGCATTCCCAGTCAGAGACTGGGAACGAGACAATCTCTAAAAGCTGGTTATAGGCTGGCTTTCACCTTAAGTTGACACCAATGAGCATTGCTGTGCCCTTAGAGGTTGTTTGAAAAGTGGTCGGCTGTGATATCAGGCACTTACAGCGCTTCCCGCTATTATGCAATACAGTTTTTCTTCTTGCCCCTCTCCTAGCATAGCTTTCAGCTTTGATGATGTACCTCATAGCTGCCGGAAGTGCTGTATCGATCCCCCCTAGCCCCCCTTAAAAAGGGGGGAAACGGAATCAAAGTCCCCCTTAAAAAGGGGGACTTTAAGACTCTTATTCCCCCCTTTTTTAAGGGGGGTTAGGGGGGATCAAGAAATATTTGATACTTCTCAGACATCCTCTAAGAGTATTTGATACATCACTAAGGACTTTTCAAGCATCCTCTTACGAAAGATGTGGTTTTTAAACTTATGCATATTTGGTATTTCTTGTGAATGCGTAAGTCCATTTATTTCACCCTGAGACGCTCGTCATTCTACACTTTCATACAAGAGGTTTATTGTAAAGTTAGTTTTCTAAATTCTCTCCAGGTAAATAAAGCAATGATTAAAGAAATTAGTATGTCTACAGAAGCAAAACCATAATAGATTCCATTAACTCCCAAAAACATTGGTAAGATTAATAATAGTGGTAAAAATAAAATTATATGTCTGATCGCTGTAACAATTCCTATAATTTTAGCATTGCCTAAAGCCTGAAAAAATTCAATACTACATGCCACAAAAGAAGCAAGTGGTAGTAAAAAAGTCACAATACGAAAGTTCAATAAATCGTTATAAGTAAAATTAAAATCTGGTATTAACCAGCGAATAAAGGTTTGGGGAAATAGCTGTAGAGGTAGCCATATTAGGATTAAAAAAACAGTTCCACCCATTCCAAAAGTCAAGTAAGCATTCTTGATCCTTTGATAGTTATTAGCAGCGCCATAATTCATGCCAATGACTGGTTGTAGGGCTTGAACAAATCCATACAGAGGAGTGATAACTAAGGAATACAACCTGATAGTTGCTCCACCAAAGGCAATGTCAGTATCAGTTCCATAGTACGCCAATGATTTAAAAAGTACAATCTGTTGAAATATTTCCATAATTTCCACAAGCATGACTGATAAACCTACAGATAAGATTGCAGGTAGTAAATCTAGCGCCAGATGCAACTTTTTATAATTAACCGGAATAGAACTTTTGCTGGAAATAAAATATGTACAAGTTACAACAGAATAAACTATTGCAGAAATAACTGTAGCTAGAGCTATTCCTTGGATTCCCCAGTTTAATACAATAACAAATATAGTATTTAAAATAATATTAGCTAGGACATAAATTGCCGAAAATAAGGTTGCTATTGCTATTTTACCTTCGGCTTTGATTAACTGGCTAGAAGAAATTGCTATAACTAAAAATACTGAACCTAATATATAGGTTTTAAAGTAGTCTGTTCCATAGGAAGCGACTTCACCTTTTCCTCCCATAAATAAAATTAGTTCTTCGCCGAAATTGTATGCCAATATCGTGATAAAAGAGGAAACAATCAGACAGAGAATTATGAGAGTACCAAAGATTTTTGATTGAGTTTTGGTATCTCCTGAACCAATAACTCGACTCAGAACTGAAGCAGAACCCACTCCGATCGCAACTGCACATCCAATGGCAATAGATGTAAGTGGAATAGAAAGAGATATAGCTGCTAACGCAGTTTCACCGATAAAATGCCCTGCAAATAAGGCATCAATAAAAGTGTTCAAGCCGATTAGTAACATTCCCAAAATCCCAGGAATTGATAACTTGAACATTAGTTGAATCAGATTACCTTGAAGAATTTCATTGGTAATTTGAGATTGTTTTTGTGAACTCATTTTTTGTTCTTAGCTCTTATTCTTTACTCAACCTTAATCAAATGACTAACACGATACTGCTTAACTGCTTTGAGTTGCATTTCTTTTGCTGAGTTCAATGCACTCATAACTTGACCACAAACTTCAACTCTGGCTTTATAAGCACCTGATACACTGCTATCTGGAACTGCAAAATCAATCTGAACTTCCGCCCAATCCTCATCCTCTCCTTGAGAGACTTCTTGTTTTGCCAGCACTTGTCCAGCTTTGGAGTAATCGAGCCAAGTCCAACCCAATTGCATCCAAATTTCACGCTCGACTATTTGCTCAAATTTGGTTAAACCTGCCCATCCTCGGTAGAACTGACGCAGCCCCAAAGCGGAACCATCTCTGTTTACCAGTAAATCAAGGGCTTCAGGTTTTAAATGTCCCCAAAAGCAGCCTTGGGGTAAGTCAGCTAAAGTGGGGGCGAATTGATGACCGCCAAAATGAGTTGTTTGCCAAACTCTTAACTTTCCATTGGCAGCAGGAGCATATTCTTTGCGTAATCGACGATATATAGGATTTCCAAATCTGCCACAAGCAAGGTCTACTTGAGCATGAGTGCAAACCATGAGTTCGCGAATGTGACTGGTTTGTTGCTGATACTGCTGAAACTCTGATAAATCATTGGGCTGTTGCATCAACTGCTTGAGTATTGCCGTTACTAAAGCAGTTGCTTTCTCCTCTGGAACAACAAACTCCTGCTTCTCAAACTGAGAAAATAGTTTGGCAGGATGATAATAATACAGTATGCGGGTTAAGCCAGGGTGAGAGTACTCACGGTCAGGAGCAATTACCATTGGTCTGAGCTTAATCTTATGTTCCTCAAAGACCTCTTGGAACAAGCCTAATAATGGCTTGATTTTTGGATGTTCCTGAAAAAGTTCTTGGGGCCAAGGTTGGGGAATTTCCATAATCAGCCAATGGTCACAAGTATCTGCTGTACCAATTGGGTCTTCTTTGTGAGCTTTAGAAACCAAAGAGCAAAAACGACAATCTGCGAGGGAAAGTTGATCGGTTTGTTGGGTTTGCATATTTATAAGGGAGTTGTATATTTTAAGTAGAACTAGTAACAAGCTGTTGCGATCGCTCTTGGTGTGGACGCTGACCAACCATTACCATTTTCAGACCACTAGCAGGGGGATAGTTAACACCTATAGCTTTAGGTTTCTCTACTTTTTTATGTGCTAAGGCTAATTGATAGTGTGAGAGAATTGTGGCTAATACTAGCTTCATTTCAAAAAGTGCTAATAGCTCACCTGGACAGCGACGCACACCACCACCAAATGGCAGAAATTCATAGGGAGAATATTCTTTTTCGAGAAAACGCTCAGGTCTGAATTGCTTTGGTTGGGGATATAAGTCCTGACGTTGATGAGTTAAATATATACACCCTCTAACTACTGTACCTGGGTCTAATTTGTAGCCCATGACTTCAATTGGTGATTCTACAAGTCGGGGAAATGTCACAACCTGAGTTGGATAAATTCGTAGGGTTTCATTACAAACGGCACTCAGGTAAGGTAAAGCGATAATCTTCTCAGGTTCTGGAGACTCACCAAGGCTATCAAGTTCTTCTAATAATCGTTCGCAAACACCAGGTATACTGTGAACCCAGTACAAAGCCCAACTAATCGCAGTTGCTGATGCATCTTGACCACCAAATAATAATGATGGGAACAAATCTCGGATGTATTCATAGGTCATTGGTTGACCAGTTTCATCACAAGCAAATACCAATTCTGATAATACATCGGTACGCGAAGAGTCCACTTGTTGGCGACGTTCTGCGATTTCGGCGTGGAGTAGTTTGTCAAATTGCCGTTGTAAATCAAGCCAATATCCCCAAGGACTCCAGCGACCCAAATCCCTTTTTAAAAAAGGATAGGACAGAGATATATTTAGCCAGTGTGACCTGGCATAATTTATCAGTTTAGAAAACAGTTGTCGAAATTGTTCGTAACGCTCTCCCTCACGCAAGCCAAATAATGATGGCAAAACGACTTCTAAGGTAATCTTTTGCATAGTCGGGTAAGCCAGAAAAGATTGACTTAGTGTCAGTTGATTCATGACTTTTTCTGTTATTTTACAGATATGCCGTCCGTAAGCGGATGTTTGAGTTCCCCGCATTGGTGACATCAATAACTTACGACGATTTCTGTGAGGTAATCCATCTAGCGCCAGCAATCCGTTATGCCCAACTATTGCTGCTCCACCTTGATTCAACTTGCCAGAAGCTGTAATTTCTTTGGCATTAGTAAAAATCTGCTTCATTCCTTCTGGATTGCTGACTATTACTAGAGGTGCAGAATCACCCATAATGGTAAAAATGTCACCATAGCGATCGCTCATAGTATCCATGAAGCCAAGGGGATTAGTCTCAAATTCATGACTGAGCGATCGGGGAGAAGTTTTTGGGCCATCAGGTAGTTTCATTAGTATTTTTAGTAAATGTTAAATTATTGATAGGTATTAAACTGAACCGACAACCAATGGCTGCGACTGTTCTTGATGCTGACGCCGACCATGCATGACCATCTTGACGCCGCTAGCTGGGTAACAAATCAGACCTCCAAATTTGGGACGTTCTGGACGCTTGCTAACTAGCTCCAATTGATAATTTGCAAGAATAGTTGCTAATACAAGTTTCATTTCAAATAGGGCAAAAGTTCCGCCAATACACACACGAGAACCGCCACCAAAGGGGAGAAATTCGTAGGGGGAGAATTGTTTTTCTAAAAAGCGCTCTGGCTTAAACTCTTTTGGCTCTGGGTATAAATCTTGGCGCTGATGTATGGAATAAATATTACCAGTAAGTATCGTTCCGGGGTTAAACTCGTAGCCCATTACTTCAACGGTCGATTCTACCAACCTGGGAAAGGCAAATAGCTGAGTTGGGTAAATTCGCAAAGCTTCGTTACAAACAGCATTTAAATAAGGTAGTCCGACAATACTCATGGGGTCTGGGTTTTCACCAAGACTATCAAGTTCGTCAAGTAGGCGAAGGCGAACATCTCTTATAGAATGAATCCAGTACAAAGCCCAACTAATGGCAGTTCCGGAAGCATCACCAGCTGCAAATATGGGCGATAATACTAGATCACGCACCTCTTCATCACTTAATGTTTCGCCCGTTTCATCACAAGCAAATATCAAATCGGAAAGCATATCAGTGCGTGAAGAATCTGCTTGCTTTCGCCGTTCTTCAATCTCAGCGGATAGCAATTGAAAAAGTTCTTGTCTGAGGTGAAGGCGATACCTCTGTGGACTCCATCGACCTAAATCCCATTCTCCAAGAATCTTATCTATAAGAGATTGTCCTATTCTGAGCGCAGACGCAAATAAATATTTGATTTTTTCATAACGCTCTCCTTCACGCAAACCCATTACAACCTCTATACCCACTCGCAAGGTAATATCTTCAATGATTGGGTATGCAACGAAGGGTTTTCCAACTACCTGTTTACTCATAATCTTTTCTGTAAGTTCGCAGATGCGTCGCGCACAAGCTTGCATCCGCGCTCCATGAAAACCCTGCATTAATAGTTTGCGTCGATTTTTATGAATTAAGCCATCAAGTTGAAGAACTCCTTGATTTCCTGTCATCAAGGCGAAATCTTGATTCAATTCACCTCTAGCTGCAATTTCCTTTGTATTTGTAAAAATCTCCTTTATTCCTAAAGGACTGCTGACATAAACTATTGGTGTAGAACCAAACATCAGAGTGACGATATCACCATAACGTTTGTAAATACTATCCATATAGCCAAAGGGATCAGCCTCGAATTGTAAAATGAGCAGCCAGAAGGGCGTTTTTGGGCCTGGGGGTAGTTTCATAGTCTTTTTTACTCCCATTATTTATTGAGATTGCACACAGCATCATCGATACAGACTCTCAGATATTTAGCTAATTCTTGAATATGAGGTTCAACGAAAATAGAGAAATGATCCCCTGGAACTTCAATAACTTTAATAGCTTGATTAGAATATTTACCCCAACCTAATAAAGGGTCATCAGTTTGAAATTCTGGGCTTTCAAAATCATGAATAATCTCTTTGTTAGCTCGGAACAGAGTCATGGAGCCAGGATAAACCTGGGGAACATAATTTCGCATCGCTTGGACATGAACTTTGAAACGTTTGTAATAACGGAGAAAATCTTCAATTTCTGCATCACTAAAGATGAAGTTTGCTTTTTTATTAATCAAATTCAATTGCTCATTTAATGACAAGTTTTGAAGTTCTTCAAAAGGTACTGAGAAATCTATATTATTATCGGTTTTCATTGATTCAGCTATGCGGAGTAAAAATTTCGCATCATCGTCTGATTCTGTAGTTTCAATGCGTGTTTCTGATAATATGGCATCAATAACAACCAATAAACCTACTGTTTCACCCTGCTTTTGTAATTGTTGCGCCATTTCAAAAGCAAGTACACCGCCGTAACAATGACCACCTAAAAAATAAGGGCCATCTGGTTGTCTTTGACGAATTTCTTGTATGTAGAGAGTTGCTGTTTCCTCTACTGATATGATTTCAGGCTTCTCCTGGTCTAGAGTATTTTCCAAAGCATAAAATGGATAATCTTCACCTAGTCTCTTAGATAAATTAAAGTATGGGCTAATATTTCCACCAGCACCGTGCATACAGAAGAAAGGTATTTTGTCATCAGAAGAGTTAATTGCTACTAAAGGAAAGTTAGAAGCCTCACGGAATGGCTGACTAACAATGTCTGCTAGTTTTTCAATTGTTGGATTCTCAAAAAGAGTAGATAAGCTAAGATTATGCCCAAATTGATCTTGAATTTGAGCCATTAAGCGGATGGCTAAAAATGAGTGGCCACCCAATTCAAAGAAGTTATCTGTTACACCAATAGGATTAGTATTTAGAACATTTTCCCACAGTTTGACTAATGATAATTCTGTAAAACTACGAGGAGGAATAAACGATTGAGTTGTATTTTGTCGGATATTGTCGGGATTTGGCAACGCACGTTTATCTATCTTACCATTAGGTGTCAATGGAAGTGCATCCAGTATAACCAAAGCAGAGGGTAGCATATAACTAGGTAGATTTTGTTGTAAATAGGCCAATAATTGCGTGCCTATTTCCTGTTTATCTGTGACTATATATGCAATCAAACGTTGATTATTTTCAGCATCATCATTGATAATTACAACCGCGTCTTGCACATCTGGATATTGTGTAATTACAGTTGCGATTTCACCCAACTCTACTCGAAAACCTCTAATTTTTACTTGTTCATCATCACGACCCAAATACTCAAGATTTCTATCGTTGAGGTATCGTGCTAAATCTCCTGTTTTATAAAGCTTCGTTCCCGGAACAAAGGGATTATCAATAAATCGTTCTTGAGTTAATTCCAGACGATGTAAATAACCTTTTGCCAATCCATCTCCACTAACATAAAGTTCACCGATACCTCCTACTGGCGTTGGTTGTAAATCACGATTCAATACATAAATTTGAGTATTATCTATAGGGCGACCAATAGAAACACTGTTTGCTTTGTCTGGCAATAAACCGGTATCGTAGTAAGTGGCGTTGGCGGAAACTTCTGATGAACCGTAAAGGTTGATTAGTTTTGCAAATGGGATCAATTCTTGGAAAGTTTTAACTAACTTAACAGACAGTGCTTCTCCGCTAGTTATCCAGAGTTTTAGCTGTGCTAATTTATTAATTAGATGGCTGTAATTATCTAAAAGTAAGCGCAGTAGTGAAGGAACAAGTATTATACGGGTAACTTTGTGATGTGCTAGAGTTTCTATAAATACTTGTGGGTCTAGTAGAGTTGGGTTGCTGATAATTACTGTGGGAATTCCTTGAAGCAAAGGAGCAAAAATTTCCCAAACAGAATCTACAAAGCTAATAGCTGTTTTCTGACAACAAATCTCTCCTGGGGTAAAAGGGTAGGTTTTCCACAGCCAGTGTAAGCCATTTACTGTACCGCGATGAGTACCAAGAACTCCTTTAGGAGTTCCAGTTGAACCAGAAGTGTAGATAATATAGGCGAGATTATCAGCTTTTAAAGTGCTAATGGGGTTTTCTGGATTTTGTTGAGCAATTTCGTCTTTATCGATATCTAAACAAACAGTTTTATCCGCAGATAATGTTATTTTTTCTAATATTTCCTGATGGCTAATTAATACTGACGCTTGAGAATCAGAGAGCATAAAATTCAGGCGTTCAACTGGATAACTTGGGTCAAGGGGAATGTATGCACCGCCAGCTTTGAGGATAGCTAAAATTCCCACTACCATATCTGTAGAGCGTTCCAGACATAGAGCAACTAGAGTTTCCTTTGTTACACCTTGTTTTTGTAAATAATGTGCAAGTTGATTAACTTTGTGGTTAAGTTGACGATAAGTCAGTTCCTCAGATTGGCTAATTAATGCTAAAGAGTCAGGTGTTAGTTCAACTTGCTGCTCAAATAATCTCTCAAGAGATGCATCTTGAGGATAATCTCTACTAGTTTGATTAAAGCTAAATAATAGCTGTTCTTGCTCAAAAGCAGTTAGTATAGATAATTCACTAAGATGCTGCTCTGGATTAGTAACGATATTTCCCAATAATGTCTGGAAATTGTTGATAAATTGGGTAATAGTTGCTAAATCAAAAATATCTGTATTGTACTCCAAACATCCTGTTAACCCTTCTTGAGATTCAGACATTGATAGGAAAATATCTAGTTGAGCAGTACCGCTATCAAATTCTAAAGTACGGAAAGTTAATCCAGACACTTCCTGGACAGATGTTGGAGTATTTTGCAGCACAAACATGACTTCATAAAGTGGATTTCGGTTTAAGTTTCGTTCGGGCTGCAATTCTTCTACAAGCATCTCGAAGGGTAAATCCTGATGTGCATAAGCATCGAGAGTAACCTCACGGACTCGATGTAGAAGTTCGCGAAAACTAGGATTACCACTGAGGTTATTACGCAATACCAAAGTATTAACAAATAGACCCAGTATTCCTTCTAATTCGGCTCGGTTACGGTTGGCAATTGGCGAACCAATGACAATATCTTCTTGGTCTGTGTAGTGGTATAATAAGATATTAAATGCTGCCAGCAAACTCATAAATAAAGTGGCATCTTCTCGCTGGCTTAATTGTCTGAGTGCATCAGTCAGGGCTGTTGAGAATGTAAAGTATTGCTTGGCACCTATAAAAGTTGTGGTGGTAGGCCGCGGACGGTCTGTAAATAATTGTAGTACAGGTAGCTCACCTTGAAGTTGTTGCTGCCAATAATTTAATTGGGTTTCGAGGAATTTACCTTGGATGCGATCGCGTTGCCAAATGGTAAAATCTGCATACTGAATCGGGAGTTCTGGTAAGGGAGAGGGCTGATTTGTAGAGAAAGCAGCGTACAACGCTGATAACTCCCGCAGGAACACATTACAAGACCATCCATCCGTGATAATGTGGTGCATGGTCAAAAGCAAAACGTGTTCTTCTTGACTCAAGCGCAGTAAAGTAGCTCTGACTAAAAGTCCTTTAGCTAAATTAAAAGGTTTTTTTGCTGACTGTGCTGCAAGTTGTTTTACCTCTGATTCCCAATCTTTACCAGACAAATGCTCAAGATTAATTATGGGTAAATCCCAAGTTAATTCTGATACAATATTCTGCACTGGCTCTCCATTGACAAGCGTAAAATTTGTCCGCCAAACTTCGTGACGCTTGAGGATTTCATTCAGACTTTGCTCAATAGCTGTGATATTAAGTTGGCCTTTGATATGAAAAGCGATAGGAATATTGTAGAATGAGCTTCCACTGTAAAGCTGGTCAATAAACCACAGCCTTTGTTGAGAGAAAGATAAGGGAATATTCTGAGATATTTGACGTTTGGCAATAGTATCAGATTGAAATTTTCCTCCCTTCCATTTTTCTAGCAGGGCTTTTTTCGTAGGTGATAAATTAGAGTATGGTTTATCCATTGTTAATAAGTATTTATGAATTACGAATTACGTTAGCGTAGCGGTAGTGAGTCCGTGTGCATCTTTACGAATCATTTAAAAGGACTGCTACTTCTTCTTCAGATAATTCTTCTATTTTTGCTAACATCATTTCTTCAATCATTTCTGTTTGTTTAGCTGGGATCATTACTTCTAACAAAAGGTCACGCAGTGCTATATCCACAGGAAATTTTGCTCGTAATCGAGAAACTAATTGAGTTGCAATGAGGGAGTCTCCTCCTAATTCATAGAAATTATCGTAAATCCCAACTTCTGCAATTCCAAGTACCTCTTGCCAGATTTCGGTAATTTGTTTTTCTAACTCATTTCTTGGAACAACATAGGCATTACTAAGGTTAGGTCTAGAATAGCAGGAAGATGACTCTAATTGATTGAAAAATTTGTTATCTACCTGGAAGTCTGGCTTAAATATCTGATTATTTCTGGTGTTGATATCTGTTGTAGAAACGGCAATCTGAGTTCCTTTTTCTAAATAGAATACTCGTTTAAATACTTCTACCGTTTCCGGAGAATTAATAGCTAATTTTGCTTCCTGTTCTCGCCAAACTTGTTTTTGATTCTGATTGGGATTCAGTTGTAATTGATCCCAATTTATCAGATACCAGGGCAAAAAATTATTGCGATTTTGTCGCTTAGTAAAGGTATCTACGAAATGATTAGCTGCTGAATATAAACCTAACCCTAATCCGCCTAAAATAGAAGATAAAGAAGAAAATACGATACAGAAATCTAACTTTTGATTCTGTAACATTTGTTCTAATATCGTCATTATATCACTTTGGAAGTCAAGTATTTTTTTTGATTCTATTTCATCAATTTCTAGAATTGAACAAAATAGATGTTCGCGTTTGATTCCAGTTGAATAAATAACCCCGTTAATTTTACCAAGATTCTCAAAAGAAAAGCTTTGATGAATTTGTTCATCATTAGCTGTATCTAGACGGATAACCAAAACTTTTCCGCCTAATTTTTCTAATGCTAGCAATCTCTGAATTTTGCAACTCATTTCATCTTGTTGAGTGTGAGTTCCTAGCCATTGTGAAAAATCATCCTTTTCTGGGAAATCTGAATCCTCAATAAATATGAGTTTTGCTTGGAAAGTTTTTGCTAAATATTCTGCAATTACAACTTCAATGCTTTCTAAACCACTAGGAAACAGGTAAACACCTTGTTTTTTTAATGATATTTTTTCTTCTACTACTGACTCTAAACGAATTGGCTCAAATGTTTGTACCCAACGATAGCAATCACGATAAGCAACAACTAAATCTGAAGATACAGCCGTTAACTCATTTAAGAGTTGGTCAACAATAATACTGTGATAATCTCGTTCTGTTTCTTGGCGGTTTGTTAAAGCAATATCAATACATCGACAGCTAATATTAGGATACTCTTGAGGAATTACTTTACATAAACCTAAGATTACTGCTTTCTCTGGGTCTAGTTTTTCATTACCATTAACATCTTGAAGGTTATTTGATATGACCCAAAGATTTAAGCTCTTGCTAATTCTGAATTTACCAACACTTTGGGTTAAAAACAACAGACTGTTGAATTCTAAATATTTTCTAGATTGACAATTTTCAAGTTTATTTAGACTCCAAGAATAAGCAAAGTTTTGGGGAATCTTACCTAATAAAATTAATTCTTGAAACAAAACTTTATAGTCTTCACATCTGTATGGATTAATTGTATAAACACTATCACTTAGTTTACTAAATTGCTCTCCCTGCTTAACCGTAATGACATTTTTACCTTGATTGCTCAACGCCTTAATTAATTTTTCACCAATTCCCAACTCATCAATAAAAAATAGCCACTCTTCTTGTTTGGGTTCTATTTGAGTAGAGGATGAATTAACCAGCAAAGAGCGTTTCCATGAAGGGACATAAAACCAGTCGGCAATATCTTGTTTATTATCTAAAGTTGTTGGCTTGTTGTTTAAAGAAGGTGATGGTAATTTAGCATCAATCCAGTATCTTTGTCGCTCAAAAGGATAAGTAGGCAAAGGCAGACGATAACGCTGCTCGTGAGTATAAAATCCTGACCAGTCAATCTTCACACCAAAAAGCCACAATCGACCTAATGTCTGCAACAAAAAGTTAACATCAGATTGTTGTTCTTTCACATGGCGTAATGAAGTCAGCACTTGTTGTTTAGCATTTTTATCTAAATGCTGTGTTGTCAAAGTACTTAAAGTTCGTCCTGGTCCTACCTCCAGAAAAACACCTTCAAATTGCTCTAACAGTTGAGATATTCCATCAGAAAATCTCACAGTTTGGCGCAAATGTTGACTCCAGTAGTTGGGATTTGTCGCTTGTGCATCTGTAATCCAACTAGCAGTTACATTAGAAATAAAGCGAATGTTTGGCGGATGTAGTTTGACTTTTTTTACAGTCTCGATAAATGTTGACAAAATGGGTTCCATCATCGCAGAATGAAACGCATGAGATGTATGCAGCAGCCGACATTTAACTTCTTGAGAGGATAATTGATTTTCTAGAGCAGCGATCGCCTCACAGCTACCAGAAACTACACAAGAAGATGGGCTGTTAATGACTGCGATTTCTACAGAAGCATTAGCCAAGAGCGATCGCACATCTTTTTCTGGAAGTGCAATTGCCAGCATCCTCCCTGGAGATAACTGTTGCATCAGTTGTCCCCTTTTGGCCACAACTGCTAAAGCATCTTCTAAGGAAAATACACCTGCTAAGGTTGCTGCGACATATTCCCCGATGCTGTGACCAATCATTGCTTCTGGATGTATTCCCCATGACATCAATAACTGAGCTAGGGCATACTCGATAACAAATAACGCGCTTTGGGTGAGCGCTGTTTGTTGTAGTTTGGAAGAAGCAGTTTCGGTATCTTGTTTGCTGGGATAAAGTAGGGAACGGATGTCAAGACCGAGATGGCGTTGCAAAATCTCGGCGCAACTATCTACGTGTTGAGCAAATGTCGCTTCAATTTCATACAATTCTCTTCCCATGTTTGCATATTGCGCCCCTTGTCCCGAAAACATGAAGATAACTGGACAGTGACTAGGTTTGCGGTGGTAAGTAAAAACACGTTGCGGATCGAGGGAAGTCAGCGCTTTTACTGCATCCTCTTGGTCATGGCAAACTACCATACGACAATGTTCAAAAGCCCGACGACCAACTTGTAGAGTATGAGCGACATCAGGTAAAGGAATATTAGGATTTTCCTCCAAGTGAGTAGATAATTGCGCTGTCGCAGTTTCCAAAGCTGTGCTGGTTTTGGCTGACAGCAGTAACAATTGCCACGGGCGAGAAGCGCTAAAAGCTTCAGTCGCCGGGGCTTCTTCCAAAATCACATGGGCATTAGTCCCACCAATCCCAAAAGAACTTACACCTGCTCTGCGAGGTGTACCGTTAGTTTTCCACTCTGATAATTTGGTGTTGACGTAAAAGGGACTATTGGCAAAATCTATCTCAGGATTAGGATTTTCAAAGTGCAAACTGGGAGGTATTTGTTGATGTTTTAGTGCCAAGACTGTTTTAATTAAGCCTGTCACACCAGCAGCTGTATTCAAATGTCCGATATTGGTTTTTACTGATGCGATCGCACAAAATCCTTTCTGTTTGGTGCGGGCTGCAAATGCTTTTTTCAAAGCACTAATTTCAATGGGATCACCCAAAGCTGTACCAGTTCCGTGAGCCTCAATATAAGTGATGGTTTCTGGAGCAACCCCTGCGATCGCTTGAGCCTCGGCTATCACCTCAGCTTGACCACTCACACTAGGAGCCGTATATCCCACCTTCGCTGCACCATCATTATTGATGGCTGAACCTTTAATTACTGCATGAATGCAATCACCATCTGCTAAAGCCTCCTCTAATCTCTTGAGGACAACAATCCCGACGCCATCTCCGAAAATAGTTCCTTGGGCATTAGCATCAAAAGCCCGACAGTGACCATCAGGAGAAGTGATACTTCCTTCTTGATAGAAATAACCTTGCTTTTCGAGAGATTCTATGGAAATACCACCTGCTAAAGCCATATCGCATTCGTAGTTTAGCAATCCTTGGCAAGCTGAGTGAACAGCAACCAATGATGTAGAGCAAGCAGTCTGAACATTGAGACTGGGCCCTTTCAGATTCAATTTATATGAAACTCTTGTAGCGGCGAAATCCTGACTATTGCCATATATAATCGAAAGACCCATTGATTGAATGATATCAGGGCGGGAACTGAGTTTGCTTAGAAAGTAGTTACTCATATTGGTTCCCACATAAACACCAGTCAAGCCTTTGCCTGAACCAGGTTCATAACCAGCATTTTCCAAAGCTTGCCAAGCACACTCAAGCAGAATCCGGTGTTGGGGATCGATAATTTCGGCTTCCCTTGGGGAAATATCGAAGAAAGGCGCGTCAAACATCTCAATATCTGGCAGACGAACGCCAGCTTTCACATAATTGCGATCGCTCAACCATTCTGAGTCTACGCCTGAAGCCTCTAATTCTTCATCACTAAAGAATGAAATTAACTCCTTTCCCTGACATAAACTCTCCCAAAATTCATCAATACTTTTAGTAGCTGCAAAACGACCAACCATACCAATGACGGCTATGCCTCTGATGGAATCGTGGATTTCTTGGTTATCCATTTAGCTTCCTCCTTTGTTGCACTAATTGTCTTTTTTCTTGCATAGCCGCTTCTTTTCTGCTGGCACGTTGATCGGCTTGTTGAAAAGTTGGTTCTTCAACTTGTTTTTTGTCAAGATATTCAGCCAACGTACTTACTGTTGAATATTCAAATAGTTCCCCAACTGATAAATTTCTATTTAAATTTTTGAGAATTTTACTACGAACTTGAATTATTAGTAGGGAGTCTCCCCCTAATTCAAAAAAGTTATCATGGAGTCCTACATTTTTTATCCCCAGAATCTCTTGCCATATATTAGCAATATTTTGCTCAATTTCATTTCTGGGAGCGACGTATATATTCTCTAAATCAGGTCTGTCATGAAGTGATAAATTTGCTGCTTTTTCTGGAAAAGATTCCAGCCTCAGCCATTGGTCAATTCTAGCTTGCAGTTCTCCAGTAGAGACAACTATATGATTAAATTCACTACAACTTAGAATCTTTTGAAACGCTTTTACACCTTCTTCTGACTGAATAGCTAAGTCATGCAAACTTCCACCTAAAGATGTACTTTGTTGATTTTCTTTTTCAAGTTGCCAACCATCCCAACTTATGCTTTTCCATGAAACAGGATGATTCTGATTGTGTTGGTGTACAAAAGCATCCATAAAGATGTTGGCTGCTGAGTAGGCAACAAATCCTAATCCTCCTAAAACAGACGATAAGGAAGATAGTAATAAACAAAAATCAAGCTGTTTGTCTTGCAAGACTTTTTCTAATACTAAAAGTCCATATATTTTTGTTTGAAATTGCTGTTCACATTCAATTTTACCTATCTTTTCAATAGATTCAGTGCTAACAACTCCAGCAGCATGGATCGCACCGTTTAATTGACCAAATTGCTTTTGAGCTTGAGCGATCGCATTTTGCATTTGTTCCTGGTTAGCCACATCAGCATTCATTACCAAAACTTCTGCACCCAACTTTTCAAGTTCTTGCACTTTCCGAATTTTGCAGCTAATACTGTCAGTTTCATTATGAGTGACTAACCATTTTTCCCATTCATCTCGGTTAGGCAAAACTGAACGTCCTGTCAATAGCAGCTTTGCTTGTACAGTTCGAGCCAAGTATTCTGCCATCACAAGTCCAATACCGCCGAGTCCACCTGTAATCAGATAAACTCCTCCTTGCTTTAAGCGTGGTGTTTCTACCTTAGCTTCAGCAAAGCGTACTGGCTCAAAATGTTGCACCCAGCGATTCATACCTCGGTAAGCAATCACTTTGTCAGCATTATAAACTGTTAATTCTGCCAGTAACTTTTCTACAAGTTTTTCTTCTTGCCAACTGTCACAAGAAGGCAGAATCACATCAATACTACGACAATTAATATTTGAGTATTCTTGAGATATAACTTTAATCGAACCAAGTAAAGTTGCTTTTTCTGGACAAAGTACTTCAGTTCCGGTTACTGGCTGTAAATTATTAGATATAACTGTGATTTGAAAATCATCAGCAGTTTCTTGTTTACCTAAAGCTTGGGTAAGAAATAGCAGACTATAAAATCCAGTTATTTGTGCTTTTTCAATTTCTTCAATTTCTAGTTTTTTATCATTAACAGGTGTGACACTCCATAAATGAACAATTGCTTTTGGTAGCTTTTGTTGTGTTAATAGTTCCTTAATTAAAATATCATAATCATAATTATTTTGAGGATTAATAGTGTATTGGCACTCATTAAGCTTTGCAAACTCTGCCCCAACGTTTACTGTGATAATATTTTGATAATGTTGTAATTGTTTGACTAATTTACTACCCAAGCCACACTCATCGATAAATACTAAAGTAAAAGATTTTTGAGATGCGTATTCGAGCGGTGCGGCGGGTAAAGATGGTTTCCAGAAAGGAATGTAAAACCAATCAGCTATATCAGGCTTTTTCCCCAGTGATATTGAAGTAGAATAACCATCCTGTTTTTGCTTTTTGGGTTCAATCCAATAACGTTGGCGCTCAAAAGGATAAGTAGGCAAAGGCAGACGATAACGCCGCTCATAAGTATAGAATCCAGACCAATCAATCTCAACACCAAAAAGCCACAACCGACCCAAAGCTTGTAATAAATAAGCAACATCAGATTGTTGTTCTTTAACATGGGGTAAACAATTCAACACCAGATGTTTGGCATCAGATTGTAAATGTTGTGTTGTCAGTGTACTTAATGTTCGTCCAGGGCCAACCTCCAAGAAAACACCCTCAAACTGTTGCAGAAGTTGCGATATGCCATCGGAAAATTGCACAGTTTGCCGCAAATGTTCACCCCAATAATTAGGATTAGTTGCCTGATCATCGGTAATCCAATTCCCAGTCACATTGGAAATAAAGCGAATACGCGGCACATTCAGTTTCACCTTGCTTACAGCCAAGACAAACTCTAGGATAATTGGTTGCATCATCTCACTATGAAACGCGTGAGATGTATGCAACAGCCGACATTCAATCCCCTTCTCAAACAATTGATTTTGCAGTGCAGCGATCGCCTCACAGCTACCAGAAACCACATAAGCAGAGGGGCTATTAATCGCTGCGATTTGCACAGATGCATCATCAGCTAACAAAGATTGTACCTTTTCTGCTGGCAGTGGAATTGCTAACATACTGCCTGTGGGCAACTGTTGCATCAGTCGTCCCCTAGTTGCAACCACAGCTAAAGCATCTTCTAAGGAGAAAACACCCGCAATGGTGGCGGCTACATATTCCCCAATACTATGACCAATCATTGCCTCTGGATGCACTCCCCATTCCATCCATAGTTGGGCAAGGGCGTACTCAATGACAAACAATGCTGGTTGGGTAATTGCAGTTTGTTGGAGTTCTTGAGTGGCTGTTTTTTGGTCTTGTTCTTTGGGGAAAAGTATCTGGCGGATGTCAAGATTCAGGTGAGGTTGGAGAATCTGAGCGCAAGTATCGATATGTTGACGTAATGTCGGTTCAACTTCGTAGAGTTCCCGTGCCATGTTTACATATTGCGCCCCTTGTCCAGAAAACATGAACACGATTGGACAGTGTTTGGGTTTATGATGATGAGTTAAAACGCGTTGCGGATTTTGGCTACTCAACACTTCTATCGCATCGTTATAGTCACGGCAGACTACTAGGCGGCGATGCTCAAATGCTTGACGACCTACTTGTAGGGTATGCGCGACATCCGCAAGGCTGATTTTTGGATTTTGCTGGAGGTGCGTTAATAGATTGGCTGTGGCTGTTTCTAGGGCTGTGCTAGTTTTGGCTGATAGTAGCAATAATTGCCACGGGCGAGATGCACTAGAGTTTTCAACTACTGGGGCTTGTTCTAAGATGACATGGGCATTTGTGCCGCCAATTCCAAAAGAACTGACTCCGGCGCGGCGTGGTGTGCCGTTAGTTTGCCACGGTGATAATTTAGTGTTGACGTAGAAGGGGCTGTTGGCGAAGTCGATTTCTGGATTGGGTTGTTCAAAGTGTAGGCTGGGCGGTATTTGTTGATTTTTCAGGGCTAGGACTGTTTTAATTAATCCTGTGACACCTGCTGCTGTGTTTAAATGTCCGATATTTGTTTTTACTGATGCGATCGCACAAAATTCCTTCTCTTTAGTACTAGTACGAAAAGCCTGTGTCAGAGCCTTGATTTCAATGGGATCGCCTAACGCAGTTCCTGTACCATGTGTTTCTATATATGCGATCGTCTCAGGTTCTACTCCAGCTAAGGCAAGAGCTTCTAAAATCACTTCCCTTTGACCGTCAACGCTGGGCGCTGTATATCCTACTTTTAAGGAACCATCATTATTAACAGCTGAACCTTTGATTACTGCATAAATCAAATCACCATCAGCAATAGCATCCTCTAATCTTTTCAAAACTACTACACCCAAACCATTACCACCATTAGTTCCTTTCGCTTTAGCATCAAAAGCTCGGCAGTGTCCATCAGGAGAATGAATTCCCCCTTCTTGATATTGATAACCAGATTTTTGCAGCATTTCTATGGAAACGCCACCAGCCAATGCTATATCACTCTCACCATTCAGCAAACTTTGACAAGCTAAATGAACAGCAACTAATGATGTTGAACAGGCAGTCTGAACATTAATGCTTGGCCCCTTCAGATTTAACTTATAAGAAACTTGCGTGGATAGAAAATCCTTGTCGTTTCCAATCAAAATTTGAAAGCTATCTGCTGATTCCATCAATTCCCGGTTGGGATATAAGTTAGAAAGTAGATAATGATTTGCAGCGACACCAGCGAAAAGACTAATTTGACCATTATAGGTTTGGGAATTATAGCCAGCATTTTCTAGAGATTCCCAAACACATTCTAAAAAAAGACGGTGTTGTGGGTCTGTAATTTCCGCTTCTCTTGGAGAAAAGCCAAAAAATGAAGCATCAAATAACTCTATATCTTCCAGTACACCAGCTGCTTTGACGTAACTGGATTGATTTAGCAATGCCGGATCTACTCCAGCCCTTACTAGTTCTTCATCTGTAAAAAAAGAAATAGATTCTACACCATCTCGGATGTTTTGCCAAAAACTATTAACATTTTTGGCTCCTGGAAAACGACCTGCCAAGCCAATGATAGCTATTTCTTCTTGAACATTTAAATTATTAATATTATTTAATGTATTCATCTTAATCAAAATCTCGCCTTTGTTTTAATGATTGCTTTTACGCATTTTTCATGTATCATCTTTGGTCTTTACCTGTTAGTTAGGACTTAGGTATTTTAGCCATATTTTTTACATAAGTCCTAATAAGAAAGAATATTTATATATTCCTATGTCAAATCATCATTAAAATTACTAAAACTGGAAATGGAAATTTTCGCAGCAATTTGGATTTGCTCATTTAAAACTTCATCAATATCTTCTTCTTTAGTTAACGGGTTGGCAATTACTGCACGTAGGGCAATAACAGGAATCTCTTGGCCAAGATTGGTATTTGATTTTGTCGTCCGTGAGATAAAAGTATGACCAATTTTGCGCTGGGTTTTCTGCAAACATTCATTAAAATTATTGATTAGTTGATTGTCGGATTTGGTCAACTGCTTGTTGACAACCAACTTTCTCAATTGCTCTGGAATATACCGATATAGAAGTAGGTTAGTATCAGGTTTTGCTAACAACTCAAACTCAGGCATACTACAAATACGAGCCGCCATATATTGAGTTTTTCTAATTCCTTCATCAATCAAAAATTCATATCCTTTAAGCCCCAGCAGATTTAGCCCAGCATGTAAAAATAAAGCCATACCAGGTCGAGATCCTTCTAAAGCACGTTTACCTAAATCAAATGACCCTTTACGCATGGTATAGCTAGCTTGCTTTTCAATTGCTGTTGCTATATAAGGATCGCGCAGAAAAAGCATACCAATGCCCATTGGTAGGTATAGTTGTTTATGCCCGTCAATAGTTACTGAATCAGCCCTTTCAATGCCAGCAAGCTTATGGCGATGTTGTTCAGAAAAAATGAGTGGCCCGCCCCAAGCAGCATCTACATGAAAATGAACATTAGCTTCTTGTGCAATCTCGGCAATCTCGAAAAGCGAATCTACTCCTCCTGAATCTGTAGTACCAGCAACGCCCACAATTGCAATAATTAGTAAGTTTTGGGCGCGACACTCTTTAACAGTTTCATGCAGCGCTTGTATATTAACTCGATTGTTATTGTCAGTGGGGATTCTAATTAAACTCTGCGTACCAATACCCATTAAATCCGCAGCTTTATCAAACGAGAAATGCATCAACTCAGAGCCAATAATCACTGCTCCATTGTAGCCGTAGAAATCTAAAGCTGCGGCTAAACCTTCTTTTTCTATGCCAAGAAATTCATCTTTAGGTTTCAAAGAAGCATTTCGGGCGCACCAAAGTGCTGTGATATTTGCCACCGTCCCACCAGAAACTAAAATTCCTAGTGTACTCAAGTTATTTTGAATATGCTGAGTGTAGAAATTATCAGGAAAGTTGTAAATCTGTCGATGTAACATCGCCAAAGATTCCCTTTCACAGAAACTTAGGGATTTAGCAGTCTCTATTTTGACAGCATTTTGGTTCATTGCCGTCATCAATTTTGCCAGAGGGCGCACGAAAGAAGGAAGCGCCGAGGTCATGTGACCGATAAATCCTGGTGAGGATGTATGGATTGAATGAGCAACAACATTGTTGCCTAAGCTTTTGAGATAGGTTTCAACCTTAACAGGTTCAACAGGAATTTGACTATCCGAAAAACTTTCTAATAAAGAATTTAAATCAATGCGTGTATTGGCATCGGACGTGCTTAAAAAATCTTGAGAATAACTATCCATTAGTTGATCTATTTCTTCTTCAATAGATATTCCCTGACTCGATGAAGCAAACATTTGCATCACTTTTTCTTCAATATCATCATCTAATACTTGCTGATTTTCTAGAAAGTAATCTTGGCTCAAAATTTCTTGTTTACTTAATGTCATCTTCTATCCTTGAATAATTTTGCTTTTTAGTTCATTATTGTGAGGAAACACCCTTATGCTTTGTCACTGCTCGATGTTCTTTTCTAGCTTGTTTACGTTGCTGTACTGAAGTGGTTCTGCTTTCAGGGCGCTGAGAATGTTGTGTAAAACTTGGTTGTTCGCTTGACTCTTGAATAAGATATCTAGCTAAGTGGCTAATCGTGGGATATTGAAACATTTCAATCATGGAGAACTCTCGTTGAAATGCTTTTTGCAATTTGCTATGAATTTGAACCAAAAGCAATGAATGACCACCAAGTTCAAAGAAGTTATCATGAATTCCTACGTCTTCAACTTGAAGTACTTTTTGCCAAATATCAGCAATAGTTTTTTCTACCTCAGTTTGGGGTGGCTGATAAACCGTCTCCAATTCTGGACGTGCGCTATCAGGTTCTCTTAATGCTTTGCGATCGACTTTACCATTGGGTGTAAGTGGGAGTGCCTCTAGCAATACAAAAGCTGCTGGGATCATGTAACTTGGTAACTTTGATTCTAGAAAGCTTCGCAATTCAGAAATTACCAGTGTTTGCTCGGTTTGCGGGACTAAATAAGCAACTATTCGTTGAGACTCTGATACCACAACTACAGTTTCGCGCACTGCTAAGTGTTGGCTAATGAGTGCTTCAATTTCTCCCAATTCAATGCGGAAGCCGCGAATTTTCACTTGCTCGTCAATACGTCCCAGGTACTCAATGTCTCCATTGGGCAGATAACGTGCTAAGTCACCAGATTTATAAAGCCGTGCGTTTGGTTTACTGCTAAAGGGGTGAGAAATAAATCTTTCAGTTGTTAATTCTGGTCGATTTAAATAACCTCGTGTGACACCAGCACCACCAACATACATCTCGCCTTTAACTCCAATTGCTACTGGTTGCTGATACCGATCTAACAAATAAACTTGCAAGTCAGGAATTGGACGACCAATGATACTTCCTAATCCTACCTCTAAGTCTGCCTTTACCAATGGACGATATGTCACATGAACGGTTGTTTCCGTAATGCCGTACATATTGACTAACTGGGGTGACTGGTCGCCATGACGCTCAAACCAAGGTCTTAAGCTCTCAAGTTGCAGTGCTTCTCCACCGAAGATCACCAGTCGCAGATTTAGCCCAAAGGCAGTTCCCAAAGATTCTTCTACCTGTATGAGTTGGGAAAAAGCAGAAGGCGTTTGGTTAAGTACCGTTACTTGCTGTGTTAACAACAATTTGTAAAAGTCTTCGGGTGAACGACTCAGCCAGTAAGGTACTATCACTATTTTTCCACCATACAGTAGGGCACCCCAAAGTTCCCAAACGGAGAAATCAAAGGCTATGGAATGGAATAGTGTCCAAACATCATTTTGATTAAATTTATACCAAGGTTCTGTGGCTGCGAACAGACGAACTACATTGCTGTGATTGACTAACACGCCTTTGGGTTGACCTGTCGAGCCAGATGTATAGATGATATAAGCTAAGTTATCAGTTGTACATTCACTGATCGGGTTTTGCTGGCTTTGCTGAGTTATATTTTCCCAGTCAGTATCTAAACAAACAACGTTAGTTTGATGTTGCGGTAAATTCTCTATCAAATGCTGCTGTGTTAGTAATACTGAAACCTCAGCATCCTGCAATATGAAAGCTAAACGTTCTTTGGGATATGCTGGATCTAGTGGTATGTATCCACCACCTGCTTTCAGGATGGCTAATATTGATATGACCATATTAAGCGAACGCTCTACACAAATCCCCACCAATACTTCTGATTTTACTCCTAGCTTTTGCAAATAGTGCGCTAGTTGATTTGCTCTGGCGTTCAGTTCGCGGTAGGTTAGTTGGTGGTTTTCAA
Organism: Nostoc sp.; assembly: GCF_036917935.1. Taxonomy (GTDB): domain Bacteria; phylum Cyanobacteriota; class Cyanobacteriia; order Cyanobacteriales; family Nostocaceae; genus Nostoc. Next base: position 94,351 of record NZ_JBALEL010000019.1, read on the forward strand.
AGACGACTGCGATCGCATTTGGTGTTTTTTCTACCTGTGCCTCAAACAATTGATGAATGCACTTATCTTGAGGATAGTCTGTTTTGGTATCATTCCATTCAACTAATAATTGCTCTACTTCAGATGGGGTTAGTAGTTGCAAATCGGAAATCCGTTGTTCGGGATTACTAACTATACTACCCAATAAAGTCTGGAAGTGGCCCAGCATCCGGGTAATAGTAGGACTATCAAAGCGACGGGTATTATATGAAATACACAGATTCAATAAATCTGATTTAGGCACTACCTTCACGGTGAGAGGGTAGTTTGTCCAGTCAAATAATGATCGAGATTCATCCAATAACTGAGATTCAACGACCCCTATGCTTTCAGCAATAGCTCCTTGATTATAATCTACTAACTCATTATCAAAAACTAAAATACTATCAAATAATTGTAGACCACGAGGTATCTCACTCCATTGTTGAATTTTGAGTAACGGGCTATATTCGTACTCACGCATCTGAACTTCTTCGGATTGCAGCTTTTTCAACCAAGGTGTGAGAAAAGCATTACTATCCACTTGTACTCGTAATGGCAGTGTGTTGATAAAGAGTCCAATCATAGACTCTGCTTCTGCTAGCGCAGTTGGTCGCCCTGAAGATGTAGATCCAAAAACTATATCTGACTCTTGGCTATAACGACTTAAAAGTAAAGCCCAAGCTCCTTTAATTAAGATATTTAAGGTTAGCTGATGTTTTCGTGCTAAGGATTTTAGGGCATTTGTTATATTTGCCGATAGCAAGACTTCTTGCCTTTGATAATCTTCTTTTTGGTCAGAAAAGCTAGCAGAAGTCAGACCTGCGATCATTGGTGTTGGGAATGTGAAACCTTTAAGTTTCTGCCGCCAAAAAGCCTCTGCCTTATCCAGGTTTTGTTGCTGTAACCAAGCAATATATTCTCTGTAGAAACGCGGGCGTTCTAGATGTAAATCTTGACCTTGGCAAAAAGCATTATAAAACTCATAGAATTCCTTCCATAACCAGTTTAAAGACCATCCTTCCATTAATATGTGGTGAAAGCTGAAAACAAATTCATAAGTGTCATCAGCCACTTGAATTAATGTTAGGCGGATTAATGGAGCTTGAGAAAGTTCAAAGCCGCGAGCGCCATCTGCTTTTAAGAAGGCTTTTAGTTGCTTTTGTTGCTCTGGAAAAGACAATTGCCGCCAGTCTTGAAATACACACGGTAAGTCTACTTGCTGATGGACAACCTGATAAGGTTTATCAAGATTATCCCAATAAAAAGAGGTACGCAAAATTGGATGGCGATCTACAACTCGCTGCCAAGCTTTCTGAAAGGCTGAGACATTAAGCTTAATTTGCAAACTGAAGCAAGCTTGCTCAAAATAGACTACAGAATCAGGTGCAGCAAGCTTGTGAAAAAGCATACCCTGCTGCATGGGTGAAAGTTCGTATATATCTTCAATATTATTTTGCTTCATGAGAAATTACTCCTATCTAATTGACCAACCTGAGCTAGTAAATTGCTTAAATTTTCTTGATTTATGTTTGCTGCCGAAAAGTCTGAAGGGGTGTATTCTCCTGCTTCCAATGATTGGCAGTGGCTAATTAGAGATAAGAGGGCTTTGACAAAATTATCTGATAATTTTTCTATTGTCTGACGTTGATGGACATTCTTGCTATAGAACCAATCCAGTTGCAATTGACCTTCGACAACTGACCCAATTAGATGTAACTTATGAGGACGAGTTGCTTGCAAACTGCTCGTCGCTTCCGGGGATTTTTCACTCAATTGGAACAAAGAATCTTGAGGCAAACTTTTAGCAAGCTGACCTACATAAAGGAACGCTACTTCTGCTTGGGGAAGCGATCGAATTTTATCTTGATCTTTACTTAGATAACGTAGCACTCCATAGTCAATACCCTCACCAGAAATACCACGCAGTTGCTCCTTAACCACTTTCAATGCATCGCCTGGATTGTCAGCTTTTTCTAAATCTAGAAGTACAGGATAGGTAGTAGTAATCCACCCGACAGTTCTTGAGATATCTATATTATCTATACCACTGGTACTGACTTCCCGCCCATTTTCTTCGAGGTCAACTAGGAGTAATTTGTCGCCTGTCCATTGTGTAAAAGCTTCTACAAAAGCAGTGAGCAAAACTTCTTGTGTATTAGTTCGATAAATTGCTGGAACTTCTTGAAGCAGAGCCTGAGTATCTTTGGCACTCAGTGTTACTGAAACAGTTTCCTCTGATGCAACATTGTTGATGCTACCAGGATAATCTATTGGCAGAGGAGAAACTTGCTTGTGGCGATCGCTCAACCAGTAATTTTGGGCTTTCTGTAAATTTGCCGAGTGAGCATATTCTTCTAGTCGCAAAGCCCATTGTTTGTAAGAGGTTGTCTTTGGTGGCAGTTCAATTGCCTTACCTTGAAGGATTTGCTGATAAGCCGTTTGCAGATCCTCTAATAAGACTCGCCAAGAACCGGGATCTACTCCCAAGTGATGAACGATGATCAGCAAGCGGCTGGATTTATTTGCACCCAAGTTAAAAAGCGCCACCCGCACAATCGGCCCTGTTGACAGGTTGAGACTAGCTTGTAGTTGAGCAGTAATTGTCTTTAGTTCCAGTTCTTGACCATCTGATGACAATGCCGATAAATCTATGTGTGTAAACGATATGTCTTGATGACCAGCATTCATTGCCTGCCAACCACATTCTGAAAATTTGAACCGCAACCGCAGTGCATCGTGGTGTAATAGTAATTGCTGCCATGCTTGCTCTAACACTGCTGGATCGATAACTTCTGCGGCTTCTAAAAAAATTGACTGGTTCCAGTGGTGCGGTTCTGATATATTCCGTTCAAAAAACCTGTGCTGAATCGGCGTTAGGGGCAGTGAACCAGTTACTAAACCTTGTTCAGCCTGGACAACTTGAGTTGTGCCGATCACCTCTGCTAATTTAGCGATCGTCTGATGTTCAAATAATTGCTGAGGAGTTAGCCGAAAACCAGCTTTAGCGGCTCTGGCACTGACTTGAATGCCAAGTACAGAGTCTCCTCCCAACTCAAAAAAGCTATCGTGAATACCTATTTGTTTAATACCAAGGAGTTCTTGCCAGATATGAGCAATAGTTTGCTCTACCTCACTTCTCGGAGCAACATAGTCATTATCTAAATTAGGTCTTAAATAAGATGAAGCGGAACTAGTTTTTGATGCAAGTTGAGAATTTTGACTAAATTCCAGTTTAATCCATCTCTTGATGCTAGCTTCCAAATCTACAGTTGATGTAACTATCTGAGTAAACTTACTCGTAGATAAAGCACGTTTAAAAACTTCTAGACCTTCTTGCCTCGTCATCATTGAGTCCGCACCTTTGGGCACGGTTATTGATTCAGAGAATTCCTGAGTAATCCAGTCGCTATAATTAATACTCAACCAAGGAACAAGACTTGTTTGATTGTGTTTGTGTACAAAAGCATCCGTGAATATGTGCGCTGCTGGATAGGCAGCCATGCCCAGTACCCCCAAAACAGATGCTAATGACGATATGACTACGCAGAAATCGAGTTGTTTTTCCTGTAGTATTTTTTCTAATACAAACAATCCATAGCCTGTGGAGTGTAATTGAGTTTCACACTCAGTTTTACTTATCTGCTGAACAGTGTTGTACACTCTCACAGTTGCAGTATGAATGACGCCATGAATCTCACCAAAGCGGTTTGATGCTTGAGTCATTACTGCTTGCATTTGTTCGAGATTAGCAACATCGGCGCGGCAAATTAAAACTTCCGCACCCAATGTTTCTAATGCTTGCACTTTCTGGATTTTGCGACTGATATTGTCGTTTTGATCGTGAGTTGCTAGCCATTGCAACCACTCTGATTTTGCGGGCAAACCGGAACGTCCTGTGAGAATTAGTTTGGTATATGCTGTCTGGGCTAAATATTCTGCCAGCACTAAGCCAACATCTCCCAAACCACCAGCGATTAAATACACTCCCCCTTCCCTGATGGAAATTTTTTCTCGATCTGGTTCCTCAAGTTGTATTGGTTCAAAAGTTTGCACCCAACGATGTTTGCCACGGTAGGCAACTATGTTCTCAGATGCCGTTTGAGCGAGTTCTGTTACAAGTTGGTCTATGAGTTGATTTTCTTGGCGTGTTCCTGATTCAGGAATGACTACATCAATATGACGACAGGTAATGTTGGGATATTCTTGGGGAATTACTTTACAGATTCCCATGAGAGTTGCCTTTTCTGGGCACAACTCTTCATCGCCATTCACCTCTTGCACATTGTTAGTTACTACCAGAATTTGCACGTCGGTAACTTCTTGTTTTCCCAATGCTTGCGCTAGGAAAAGCAGACTATAAAAACCATTATTTTGACATTCTTCAAAGAACTGATGGGATGATTCTGCCTGGGCGTTGGGGTTAAGACTCCAAAAATGTGCGAAATTCCATCCGGCACGCTCTGCGATCGCATTTGGTTTGAAATCCCATAGTTCCTTCAGCAAGGTATCATAATCACTACTTGTTTGGGGATTAATTGCGTAAGAGCGTTGGCGCAGCCTGTCCGTAGGACATTCGCCTAACTTGGTAAACTGCTCTCCAACCTTTACAGTGATGACATCGTGCCCTTCTAATTGCAACTGTTTCGCAACTTGTGAACCTACGCCGAGAGTATCAATAAAGACTAAATAGCATAACTTTTGTGTTGATTCTGCTGCTAGATGAGAAGAGCGTTTCCAGGAAGGGATATAAAACCAGTCAGCAATATTTGGTTTTTTGTGTAATGCTTGTGGCGATGGCTGTGCCAAATTCGCTTCCGGATTGGCATCAATCCAGTAACGTTGTCGTTCAAAAGGATACGTCGGTAAGGGAATGCGATCGCGTTGTTCGTGAACATAAAAACTAGACCAATCTACTTTTACCCCAGCCAGCCACAGGCGACCCAATGTATTCATTAAAAATGCGACATCTGGCTGTTGCTCATAAGAATGCCGCAAGGAAGGGAGGATCACAGACTTAGCTCTATCGTCACTTTCTAGACATTGCGATGCGAAACTGCTCAATGCTTGACCGGGGCCAACCTCCAATAAAATCGGATGATCTTTTTTCCATAATTGTTGCACTCCCGAAGCAAAGCGTACTGGTTGGCAAAGATGCTTTACCCAATAACTGGGATCTGTTGCTTGGTCTGCTGTAATCCAAGTACCCGTAACGTTGGATAAATAGGGAATTTTCGGTGCTTTGAGGCTGAATGTGTTAACTAAATCGTGAAAAGTTGGTGCGATCGCCTCCATCATCACAGAATGAAAAGCATGGGAACTCTGCAAACGCTTCCCAACTAAACCCCGTTCGCTCAACTGTCTTTCTAATTCTTCGATAGCATCTGTGAAACCTGCAATCACACACAATGATGAGCCGTTGATTGCAGACATGGAGATTTTATCGTTCAACAGAGGCTGTATTTCCTCCTCTGAAAGCCCGACTGCCAGCATTGCCCCACTTGGCAACTCTTGAATCATTTGCGCTCTTTTCGCTACCAGGGTTAAAGCGTCTTCTAGAGATAAAACCTCGGCTAGAGTTGCCGCTACATATTCACCGATGCTGTAGCCAATCATTGCCGAAGGACGAATTCCCCATGATATCCACAACTGAGCTAAAGCGTATTCAATCACGAAGATAGCTGGTTGGGTGAGAAAAGTTTGATTCAGCTTGACATCTGCTTTTTCTGTTCCCCGACCTAACATTTTTCGCAAATCTAGCCCAGCAGCAAGCGTATTTGGTTTATTTCCATTCTCACTGTTTCTAGTGGGATACAAAACATCTCGCAAATCAAGATTAAGGTGGGGTTTGAGGAGTTCACAGCATTGGTCAACACAGGTGCGAAATGTTAGCTCAGTTTGGTAAAGTTCAAGAGCCATATCAACGTAGTGAGTTCCCAATCCAGAAAACATGAAGGCAACAGGGCGTTCCTGAGTTTTCTGAGTATTAGTAAAAACTCGCTTTGGTTCTTGAAGTGCGTTGACAGCATCTTGAATATCTCGGCAGACAACTGCACGCCGATAGTCAAAATTTCTCCGCCCAATCTGCAATGTATAAGCCACATCAGCAAGATTTAAATCAGGGTATTCTTGCAAATAATTAGCTAGATTTGTTGTAGCCGTTTCCAGTGCTGAACTAGTTTTGGCGGATAACATTAAGAGTTGCCAAGAGCCAGAAGAACTGGAAGCTTCGACAGCCGGGGCTTCTTCAAGAATCAGATGCACATTGGTTCCCCCTAAGCCAAAGGAACTAACTCCTGCACGTCGGGGAGTGCCATTTGTTTCCCATTCGGAAAGTGTGGTATTGACGTAGAAAGGACTATTGGCAAAGTCAATTTCGGGATTAGGCGAAGTAAAATGTAAGCTGGGAGGTATTTGTTTGTGCTTGAGTGCCAGAACGGTTTTGATTAATCCCGTCACACCAGCAGCCGTATCCAAATGCCCAATATTGGTTTTGACAGAACCAATAGCGCAGAATCCAATATTTTGGGTACTAGAGCGAAAAGCTTGTGTCAGAGCAGCAATTTCAATGGGATCTCCTAAAGCTGTTGCTGTACCATGAGTTTCAACATAAGTAATAGTTTCCGGTTCTACTTCGGCGACTATTTGGGCTGTTCTAATTACCTTTGCTTGGGTATCGATGCGGGGTGCTGTGTAGCTGACTTTGAATGAACCATCATTATTGATCGCCGATCCTTTGATGATGGCATGAATAGTGTCGCGATCGCTCAAAGCATCTTCTAATCGCTTCAACACTACAATACCCACACCCTCACCGCCCACAGCTCCCTGTGCATTAGCATCAAATGCACGGCAATGTCCATCGGGAGACATTATTCCCCCCTCTGTGTACATATATCCGTCTTTTCTTGTCGCATTGATGGCAACCCCACCAGCTAAAGCGATATCACATTCACCGTTGAGTAAGCTCATGATTGCTAAGTGGACAGCAACCAATGAAGTTGAGCAAGCAGTTTGCACCGCGTAACTTGGCCCCTCTAAGTTGAGTTTGTAAGAAACGCGAGTGGTTAAGAAATCTTTATTACCTGCAATAATCAGTTGCTGAGGATCAATAGAGTTTATGATATTTTGATTTAGATAAATATTAAGTAGGTAGGTGTTCAGACTAGAGCCAGCATAAACACCAATAAGACCTTGATAATTTTGGGAATCATATCCAGCATTTTCCAAAGCTGACCAAGCACACTCTAGAAAAATTCGGTGTTGTGGATCTGTAATTTCTGCTTCTCTAGGATTAAAGCCAAAAAACTCTGCGTCAAATAATTCTGCATCTTCTAATATACCCTGTGCTTTTACATAGTTAGGGTCATTTAATAGAGATGAATTTATCTCTGATGATAATAATTCTTCATCAGTAAAAAAAGAAATTGATTCTCTGCCATTTTGGAGATTATCCCAGAATTCATCAATATTTTTAGCTCCAGGAAAACGCCCTGATAAGCCGATAATTGCTATTTCTGAACCATTTAGAGCAGTTGCTGCTGTGTTAATAATCATAATTTTGAAGAATATTTAAATATTTTTAATAGATTTAAGTTTTTGCAGACGCTTTCTTTGTTGAACTTTACCATCTGTAATTTTCTCAGTAACAATATCTGTCACATCAGAAAATGTTTGTTGATTGTTAGCTTGATTCAAATAACTTGCTAAAGAGTTTATAGTCGGATATCTAAATAAGTCAAGGACAGATAAATCTTTTTGAAATACTTCACGTAATTTGCTATTAACCTGAACCAAAAGCAATGAATGACCACCAAGTTCAAAGAAGTTATCATGAATTCCTACGTCTTCAACTTGAAGTACTTTTTGCCAAATATCAGCAATAGTTTTTTCTACCTCAGTTTGGGGTGGCTGATAAACCGTCTCCAATTCTGGACGTGCGCTATCAGGTTCTCTTAATGCTTTGCGATCGACTTTACCATTGGGTGTAAGTGGGAGTGCCTCTAGCAATACAAAAGCTGCTGGGATCATGTAACTTGGTAACTTTGATTCTAGAAAGCTTCGCAATTCAGAAATTACCAGTGTTTGCTCGGTTTGCGGGACTAAATAAGCAACTATTCGTTGAGACTCTGATACCACAACTACAGTTTCGCGCACTGCTAAGTGTTGGCTAATGAGTGCTTCAATTTCTCCCAATTCAATGCGGAAGCCGCGAATTTTCACTTGCTCGTCAATACGTCCCAGGTACTCAATGTCTCCATTGGGCAGATAACGTGCTAAGTCACCAGATTTATAAAGCCGTGCGTTTGGTTTACTGCTAAAGGGGTGAGAAATAAATCTTTCAGTTGTTAATTCTGGTCGATTTAAATAACCTCGTGTGACACCAGCACCACCAACATACATCTCGCCTTTAACTCCAATTGCTACTGGTTGCTGATACCGATCTAACAAATAAACTTGCAAGTCAGGAATTGGACGACCAATGATACTTCCTAATCCTACCTCTAAGTCTGCCTTTACCAATGGACGATATGTCACATGAACGGTTGTTTCCGTAATGCCGTACATATTGACTAACTGGGGTGACTGGTCGCCATGACGCTCAAACCAAGGTCTTAAGCTCTCAAGTTGCAGTGCTTCTCCACCGAAGATCACCAGTCGCAGATTTAGCCCAAAGGCAGTTCCCAAAGATTCTTCTACCTGTATGAGTTGGGAAAAAGCAGAAGGCGTTTGGTTAAGTACCGTTACTTGCTGTGTTAACAACAATTTGTAAAAGTCTTCGGGTGAACGACTCAGCCAGTAAGGTACTATCACTATTTTTCCACCATACAGTAGGGCACCCCAAAGTTCCCAAACGGAGAAATCAAAGGCTATGGAATGGAATAGTGTCCAAACATCATTTTGATTAAATTTATACCAAGGTTCTGTGGCTGCGAACAGACGAACTACATTGCTGTGATTGACTAACACGCCTTTGGGTTGACCTGTCGAGCCAGATGTATAGATGATATAAGCTAAGTTATCAGTTGTACATTCACTGATCGGGTTTTGCTGGCTTTGCTGAGTTATATTTTCCCAGTCAGTATCTAAACAAACAACGTTAGTTTGATGTTGCGGTAAATTCTCTATCAAATGCTGCTGTGTTAGTAATACTGAAACCTCAGCATCCTGCAATATGAAAGCTAAACGTTCTTTGGGATATGCTGGATCTAGTGGTATGTATCCACCACCTGCTTTCAGGATGGCTAATATTGATATGACCATATTAAGCGAACGCTCTACACAAATCCCCACCAATACTTCTGATTTTACTCCTAGCTTTTGCAAATAGTGCGCTAGTTGATTTGCTCTGGCGTTCAGTTCGCGGTAGGTTAGTTGGTGGTTTTCAAAGACGACTGCGATCGCATTTGGTGTTTTTTCTACCTGTGCCTCAAACAATTGATGAATACATAGCTGTTGAGGATACTCAACTTTTGTCTCATTCCACTCCAGCAGCAACTGATGTTTTTCAGGTTCTGTTAACAGTGATAATTCTGAAAGCCGTAACTCTGGATTAGCAACAATACTTTTGAGCAACGTCTGGAAATGTCCAGCCATCCGCTTGATAGTACTTTCCTGGAATAAATCTGTATTAAACTCCAGATTAGCAAAAAGTTTTTGTGCTTTTTCTGTTATCTCTAGGGTCAAATCAAACTTTGCCGTGCCATTGTCAACATCTAGAACACTTAGAGTCAAACCAGGTAACTCTAACGCAGGCATTGGTGAATTTTGAAGCACAAACATCACTTGAAATAGTGGTGTGTGGCTTAAATTTCGTTGTGATTGTAGTTCTTCTACTAGCTGATCAAAAGGTAAATCTTGATGGGCGTAACCTGCTAATGCCACTTTCCGCACACGAGTTAGTAACTCCTCGAAGGTAGGATTACCTGCCAAATTAGTCCGTAGTACAATTGTATTGACAAAAAAACCTATTAATCCTTCTAACTCTGTACGATTGCGATTAGCAACGGGCGAACCAACTACAATATCTTCACTACCTGTATAACGCCATAGAAGTGTTTGAAAGGCTGCCAGCAGAGTCATAAATAAGGTGCTTCCATACTGCTGGCTCAATTTATTTAAGGCTACAGATAAATCATCAGATAACTCAAACGAATAGGTAGCACCCCGGAAACTGCTAACAGCAGGACGTGGGTAGTCAGTGGGTAACTCTAATAATTTGGGTGCGTCCTTTAACTGGTTTTTCCAATAAGATATTTGTGATTGTAGTAAATCTCCTTGTAGCGATCGCTGTTGCCATGCTGCAAAGTCTACATACTGTATTGGTAGTTGCGAAAGTGGAGACAATCGCCCTGTTGAGAAAGCTTCATAAAGCGCTGCAATTTCTTTAATTAGTACTCCCATTGACCAACCATCAGAGATTACATGATGCATTGTGAATATCAGAATATGTTCTCTCTGGTTCAGTCGCAGCAAAGTAGCTCGCAGTAATGGAGCTTTGGTCAAATTGAAGGGTTGCTGTATTTCTTGTATAACTAACTTTTTAACTTCAGTTTCTTGCTCAATCTCAGATAAGTCCTCCAGATTGATAGTAGGTAAAGTCAAGCTTAAAGTAGGAATAATTACCTGAACAGGCTTTCCTTCCATCGTTGCGAAAGTAGTTCGCAAAACTTCGTGACGCCGCACGATTTCATCAAGGGTTTGCAAGAATGCAGCTTGATTGAGGAAACCCGTAAGACGCAAAGCTGCCCATATATGATTAGCAAAATTTCCAGGTTGTAATTGGTCTAAAAACCAAAGTCGCTGTTGACCAAAAGACATGGGAAAAATGTCAACCTGCCTAACCTTTTCTTGCAGCATTTTTGCCAAAAATTCACGTTTTTTTTCTGGTGAAATATCCTGAATATTATCGTGAGTATTAGTCATGACTCAGACTCCTTTACTGCTAACATTTTATTCAACAGTAATTCAACTTCTTGGTCGGAAATGTTATCAAGATTTGGCAACAACTGTTGCTCATTACCCCGCTCGATTCTTTCAATCACGTTTATGTTATATATTTCCCCCGAACTTCGGTTATGTTCAACTACCAATGCTTGATCGAGGATAGTTGGTACTTCAAAAAAACTTTGCAGAGACAGTTCTACTTTAAACTCTTCACGCAATCGAGAGAGAAGTTGAGTAGCTAATAGAGACTGTCCTCCCAAATCAAAAAAGCTATCATGAATGCCTACCTCATGAATTCCAAGGATCTGCTGCCAGATTCGAGCAATAGTTGCTTCAATTTCATTACGAGGAGCAACATAATCATGACCTAGATTGGGGCGAGGATGACTTGCTTGGGAGATACTAGCTGAAGCTGAGTTATCTTCCAAAATTTTTAATCCTTCTTCCAGATAATTTAAAGAATTACTACGCTCAATTAAAGCTTGAAAATCTTGTGATGATACAACAATATGAGGTAAGGCACTTCCCAAAACGCGCTCAAAAGCATCAATCCCTTCTTCGGGCAGTATTCCTTCTTTGAGATGTTTTTGAAGTACATTTTGGATTTTATCTGGTAATATACTCTCCGCATCCACTGACATCCCTATTTCTTGCCAAGCGCCCCAGTCGATTGATATTGTTAATCGTTCAGATTTAGAAGCCTGATTATAAGCATATACATCAAGAAATGCATTAGCCGCGCAATAATCTACCTGTCCAAATTCACCCAATATAGAACTTTGGGATGAACAAAGTACCAAGAAATCTAGATTAATATTCTGAAAAACTTGCTCTAATAATATCGTTCCTCTGACTTTTGCTGCTAGTACCTTCTTTGCTATCTCCTGCGTTTTAAATTGGATCAGACCACCACCAGGAATCCCAGCCGAATGGATAACACCATTAATCTGACCAAATTTTTCTATTGACTGAGTAATCACAGCTTGCATTTGTTCGTAATTAGTCACATCCGCACTAATTACCAAAACTTCTGCGCCGAGATCCTCCAATAATTGCACTTTACGAATTATACAGCTAGCCTTATCTTGTTCATCATGATTCGCCAACCATTGAGGCCAATGATCTTTTTCAGGAATCCTCTTTCGTCCAACTAGAATCAACTTAGCTTGCACAGTATGAGCTAGATGTTCTGCTAATACTAAACCAATGCCACCTAGTCCACCAGTAATTAAGTAAACCCCTCCTTCCCTTAACTTAGTTTTATCAGCTATGCTCTGTTCCAAACGCACCTGCTCGAAGGATTGAATCCAGCGATGAGATCCACGGTAGGCAACTATATCCTCGGTTTGCTCTGCTGTAAATTCTGTGATGAGATTGTCTAAAACTTTTTTTCCTGGCAGGGTTTCTGAAGAAGGTATTACTATATCGATAGTGCCGCAATTTATGTTTGAATATTCTTTTGGAATTACCTTACATGGCCCTAATACAGTTGCCTTAGAGGGGCACAATTTTTCTGAGCCAGTTACATCATATAAATTACTGGTTACAACCATCAACTTCAGAGAATTGCTAATATCTTGTTTTCCTAACGCCTGTGCCAAAAAGAGCAGACTCCAGAAACCGAGATACTGACAATCTTCAAAAAATTGATGTTGTGTTTGTTCATCTAGCTCTTGACTGAGTAAGGTATCGTTGGGAGTAACGCTCCAAAAATGAGCGATCGCTTCTGGAGTCCAATTCTGTTCTTGTAGTGCTTGAAGCAAGGTATCATAGTCATCCCTTTGTTGCGGATTAATGGTATATTTACAGCTACTAAGTTTCGCGAAATTATCTGCAACCTCTACAGTAATTACATCCTGACCTTGTTCTTTGAGTTTTTCGGCAATTTCTGCCCCAACTCCATAGGTATCAACAAACACTAGCCAGCATGACTGTTGCTCTAGCAGTTTTTCCTTTCCAAAAAGCTTAAGTGGTGTAGATTGCTTCCAACGAGGAATGTAGAACCAGTCAGCAATATCTGGTTTCTTGTCGAAGTCTAAGGTTTTTTGCGCCATCATTGCCAGAGGTGCATTTCGATTTACCTCAAGCCAGTAACGTTTGCGCTCAAAAGGATAAGTTGGTAAAGGTACACGATGACGCTTTTCATTTAGGTAAAAACCAGACCAATTAATTTGAACTCCTACTACCCAAAGCCTACCCAAGGTATTAAGTAAAAATGCTACATCTGATTGTTGCTCTTGAGGATGCCGTATAGAGGTTAGTGTTATTAATTCATCGGCTTGATCTTGTTTAGCCAAATCACTTAAAGTCTGTCCTGGGCCAATTTCCAAAAGTATTCGCTTTGGCTGTTTGAGTAACTCTGTTACCCCTTGGCTAAAACGCACTGGTTGCCTTAAATGCCCAGCCCAATAGTTGGGGTCTGTCGCTTCGGCAGGGGTAATCCAAGTTCCGCTGACATTGGACACAAACTGAATTTTCGGTGGATTGAGTTTTACTTTTTGTAATGAGCAGGTGAAAGTCTCAATGATCGGTTCCATCATCTGAACCGAAGGCAACTGCTGCATGAGTTTTCCTCGATTCGCTACTATTGCCAAGGCATCTTCCAAAGAGAAAACTCCGGCCACAGTTGCAGCTACATACTCTCCGACACCGTGACCAATCATAGTCTCAGGACGCACGCCCCACGCCATCCATAACTTGGCTAGAGCGTATTCAATCACAAACAAAGCTGCTTGAGTAATTGCTGTTTGCTGCAACTTTTGTGTTGCTTCTTGAGCTTTTTCTTCGCTGGGATAGAGGACTGTACGCAAGTCTACTTCCAAGAGAGGTTTGAGCAGTTCGCAGCAGTAATCAACTTGCTCTCTAAATACTGTTTCACTTTCATATAATTCCCGACCCATATTTACATACTGCGAACCCTGCCCGGAAAACATAAACACTACAGAGCGATTGCAAGGTTCTTGGTAAACAGTGAAAGCTCTTTGAGGGTCTTGCAATGCCTTGATTGCATCTTCTTGATCTTGGCAAACTACCATTCGGCGATGGTTCAAAGTCCAGCGACCTACTTGCAAAGTATGAGCAACATCAGCAAGATTTAAATCTGGATGCTTCTGGAGATGATTAGCTAGATTTTCTGTTGCAGTTTCCAGTGCTGTGCTAGTTTTGGTTGAAAGTAATAATAACTGCCAGGGTCGAGAAGAACTGGAGGGTTTAATTATTGGAGCTGACTCTAAAATTACATGGGCATTTGTCCCGCCAAAACCAAAAGCACTAACTCCAGCACGGTGAGGAGCGTTATTGCTTCTCCACTCAGACAATGTGTTGTTAACGTAAAAAGGACTATTAGCAAAATCTATCTGGGGTGATGCTTCTTCAAAGTTTAAGCTAGGTGGTATCTGTTTATGCTTGAGAGCTAAGACGGTTTTGATTATACTTGCAACTCCAGCAGCTTCGTCCAAATGTCCAAGGTTGGTTTTCAAAGAACCGATCGCACAAAAGCCCTTTTTCTGAGTTTTACTCCGAAAAGCTTGTGTCAAGGCTGCAATTTCCACCGGATCTCCAAGAGCAGTTCCAGTTCCATGAGCCTCTATATAAGTAATTGTTTCGGGATCAACCTCAGCCATCATCTGAGCCGCTCTAATAACTTTTGCCTGACCATCAACGCTGGGTGCAGTATAGCTAACTTTGTTTGCTCCATCATTATTAATAGCTGAACCTTTGATCACCGCATGGATGCAGTCTCCATCTGCGATCGCTTCCTCTAAACGCTTTAAAACTACAATACCTAGACCCCTTCCTCTCGGACATCCCTTGGCCTTTGCATCAAAAGCACGGCAATGTCCATCAGGAGATGAAGTTCCTTCTTGCTGATACATATAACCGACTGCTTCTGAGATTGAAACTCCTGCCGCCAAAGCAACATCACACTCACCACTTAGCAAACTTTGGCAGGCTAAATGTAAAGCAACCAATGAACTTGAGCAGGTGGTTTGAACTGCATAACTTGGGCCCTGCAAGTTTAATTTGTAAGAAGCAAGTGTAACGGAAGCTGGAGAGATTCCTTTCTCTATTTGTTGTTGGCCAACAGAGTCTACAATCTCAGGATTTGAATAAATATTAGGTAAATAACCGCCAAAACCAAAACCAGCATAAACTCCAATCGGCTTATTGTAAGCTTCGGAACTATAGCCAGCATTTTCAAGTGCTGTCCATGCATATTCCAAAAAGAAACGGAGTCCGGGGTCCATAATTTCAGCTTCTCTGGGATTTATGCCGAAAAATGAAGCATCAAATAAATCTATGTCTTCAACTACACCCTCTGCCTTAACATAATAGGGGTTTGTCAGAAGAGCAGAATCTACACCTAAATCTTTGAGTTCTTGATCGCTGAAAAAATGAATTGACTCTACTCCGTCTCGGAGATTTTGCCAGAACTGCTCAATATTTTGAGCTTTGGGAAAACAGCCACTCATCCCAATAACAGCTATTTCTAAACCAGTTTTATCACTCAAAAAGTTTACTGAAGTATCCATTATTTTTTCCTATTTTGATAAAAATACTTTTAAAATATTTAAATATTTTGTCGTTGTTTTTGTACTAATCGTTGTTTGAATCTAGCTTTACCTGCTTCTAGCTTTTCATTTAGTTCATCACTTTCAGCAGCAAATGCTTCATCATCATTATTTTGTTCTGTGCTGAAATATTGTGATAAAGAACTGATAGTCGGATATTTGAAAAGGTCAGTCATTGCTAAATTCGCTTTCAACAGTTCGCGCAGTTTGCTATAAACCTGAAGTACATTTAACGAATGACCACCAATATCAAAAAAGTTATCTTGAATACCTACTTTTTGAATATTCAGTGTATTCTGCCAAACCTCAGCTATTATCCGCTCCACATCGTTTCGCGGCATCACATAAGTAGTTTCTAATTCCAGACGCAGATAATCCGGCTGAGGTAATGCCCGACGGTCTAACTTTCCACTGGGAGTTAGAGGTAGTGACTCTAACAGCATGAAACTAGAGGGCAACATATAGTCTGGTAATCTTTCTTTCAAAAAATTTCGTAGTTCTGAATCATAAATCTTGAATGCTGAACTCTCTTGTAAATCTGCATATTCAGCACTTGGCACAATGTAACCGATTAAGCGTTTGTCGCCTGGGCTATCCTCTCTGACCACAACTACATTCTCACTCACAGCAGGATGCTGACTCAGTAGCGTCTCAATTTCTCCTAATTCGATGCGGAAACCACGAATCTTTACCTGATGGTCAATACGTCCTAGAAATTCAATATTGCCATCAGGGAGCCATCTCCCTAAATCTCCAGTTTTATAAATTAAATCTCTGTCTATTCCTGGTAGTGGTTTAGCATTAGTAGAAAACGGATTAGGCACAAAATTCAATTTTGTCATTTCTTCATTCTGCCAATATCCTTCAGCTACCCCAAATCCTGATACACAAATTTCACCAGGAGATCCAATTGGTAGCAGTTGCATTTGAGCATCAAGAATATAGATATTTAAGTTTGCCAATGGTTTGCCAATGGGAACTGTACGTTGATTTTCTGGTAAGGGTTTATCAACGATAAACTGAGTAATATCATCAGCAGCTTCGCTTGGCCCGTAAGCATTCACTACCTTAATTGATGGATACATCGTTAGCCAGTTGTTTACCAGTTCTACTGACACAGATTCTCCTGTCACCATCATCCACTTCAGGTTAGGTAACAAGGTTTTATCTATTGAGAGGCGGGAGATGTAATCTAGTAAGCCTGAGAGGATGACTGGGACTAACTCAACAATAGTAATTTTTTCTTCTTTAATAACTTGGAATAACTTTTCGGGATTACAAATAGTTTCGGTATCTACAATGACAGTCTTACCACCAATTAAGATAGGTGCTAAAAATTGCCAAATTGAAATATCAGATGAAGCCGGAGCAGTTTGGAGAAAACTAAAGTCTTCTGTCAACTCAAGAGCATCAAATTCAGCATAGATATGGTTAATTGCACTACCATGTCTAATAATTACTCCCTTTGGTAATCCTGTTGAACCGGATGTATAAATCATATAAGCCGGATCGGTTCCTAGATGATTTACCTCTAAATTTTCTTTAGGGAGGTTAGCAAAATCCAGTTTGTTGTATATTTTGATACTATTGGTCAAGGCGATCGCTAAAGGGGTTGCCGCAGGCATCGCTTGCTTATCTGACTTGTTATCTAAACATATTAAGCATTCCAAATACGGACAATCTTCTTGTGAGCTAGCCAAAACGTCTACATAGGAAGAGTCTGTTAATAAAATACTAACTTGGCTGTTAGATACCATGTATTTGATTCTATCTGGAGGATATGTACTATCAATTGGCACATAGACTCCGCCAACCTTATATATGGCAAGTATGCCTATTAGAAAATTTATATCTCGTTCTTTAATAATTCCAACAAAATCTCCTTTTTGGACTCCTAACTTAGATAAAAATCTAGCTAGCTGATTTGCTTTTTGATTTAGCTGTTGATATGTTAATTGAGTATTTGCAAAAACAGCAGCAAATTTGGTAGGTGTTTGTTCTACCTGTTTTTCAAATAACTTATCAAGTGTCTGATTGATTGGATATGTTTTTGTATTATCATTAAAAGTTTTTAATAAATCATTTCTATCATTTTCATTGAGAACGGGGATATCTGATATTTTGATTAAATAATTGTTTACAACAGCTTCTAATATGTTGAGATAACATTTTAGAATACATTTGATGCTTTCTTCTGTAAACAAGGAATCATTGTAATAGATATGGCTTGCAATTAAATTATCATTAACTTTAAAAGAAAAAGTTAAATCATTTTTTATTTCTTTTATGTATTCTAAGTGATGTATATTTTCCATTAAAATTATTACATCAAAAATTGGACAGCGATTTTGAGCAGTTGGTATTTTTAATAATTCAATTAATTCATCATTAAAAGGATATTTTTGATGAATATAATCATTGACAGCTATTTGTTTAACTTGAATGAGTAAATCTTTAAAAGTAAGGTGATTATCAACCTTAAACCGTAAAGGAATTACTTTTGTCGGCAAATTCTCATTACTGATTATTTTTTTATAGATTGGAGAACCAACTACAATATCATTAATTCCGTTATATTTTTTTAGAAAAATACTTAATACTGCTACGAGTAATAAATAAATAGAAAAATCAGACTTATTTGCAAACTTAATGATTTTTTCAGACAAATCACTTGGTATTTCAAAGCTTACCGACTTTTTTTTACCATCATATATTGCTGGTCTGACATAATCTGTAATTAAAGTTGTCTCAGGCAGTTCATCAGAGATTTGATTCAACCAGTAGATCTTCTGAGAAAATAAATCTTCCGCACTCAAGCCATTTATAATTTTATTTGCAATCATTATTTACTTCCTCGCTATAATTACATCTTGAAAAAGCTAGTGTAATCAAAAGCCTATGCTGCCAAGGTATTATCAAAAGCTGCTTTGATAATTGAACAACCTTTTTGTAATGTAGACATATCAATTACCAACGGCGGCAAAATTTTAATTACAGTATCATTTCTGCCTGCTAGTTCAACTATTAATCCAAGTTCAAAACAACGCGAAGTTATACTTTTGGCAAAAGTATTACCGCCGAAGTTTTTAACATCAATTCCCCAAATCATCCCAATTCCACGTATTGCTATATTTTCACTAATTGGTTCTATCTCTTGAGTAAGAAAATTTTTCAAGAAAAGCTCTTTAGTTTTGACTTCCTGTTCAAGATTGCTACTTTCTCTATACTCTAGAGCAGCTGTTGCTCCGATAAATGCCAATTGATTACCCCTAAAAGTACCATTATGTTCGCCGGGTTCCCATATATCCAACTCTGGCTTAATCAATAATAGCGACATGGGAAACCCATACCCACTAATAGATTTAGAGAGTACTACCATATCAGGAACAATATCTGCTCTTTCAAAAGAAAAGAAAGACCCCGTTCGACCGCAACCAACTTGAATATCGTCGCAAATTAATAAAATATCATGATCGTTGCATAACTTTCTGAGCCGTTGCATCCATTCAATAGGAGCTACAACAACTCCACCTTCGGCTTGTACTGTTTCAAAGATGATTGCTGCTGGTTTTTCAATTCCAGAATTGACATCATTTAAAACTGTTTCTATATATTCTATTGTGTCAAAACTTGCCATGAATCCATAGGGATAAGGCATAAAAGTTACATTACTTGATGTCCCAATTGCCCCCGCTCGAATTCCAATATTACCACTAATCGATAAGCTACCCAGAGTCATCCCATGATATGCTCCCATAAAGGAGAATATGCCCGATCTTTGTTTGACTTTTCTCGCTAACTTTAAAGCTGCTTCAACTGCATTTGTTCCTGTTGGCCCGCAAAACTGAATGCGATAATCTAGTTTTTTTGAACTTAATACTACCTCATCAAATTTGGCTAAAAATTTCTCTTTAGCAGAAGTATACATATCCAAAGCATGGGCAATTCCATCAGCATCTAAATATGATATGACTTTTTGTTTTATATAGTCATGATTATGTCCATAATTTAAAGCGCCTGCACCAGCAAAAAAATCTATATATTCTTCGCCTGATTCAGTATAAACTATAGAATCTTTAGCTCGGTGGAATATAGCAGGAAAATTCCGACAATAGCTTCTGACGTTTGATTCACATTTTTCAAATATATTCATGAGATTGTTCTATTGTAATTACAAAATCCATTAATCAATTCATTTGCAATCATTTTTATTTAGACTTTGTAGAAATGAAGAATTGTATTATTAAAACAATTATGAAAACTTTAATTTATGCAGCAAAGTCCCAATTAAATGATGCTTCTTTTTCTAAATTTGCAGCGATTTTTTGTTGTTCTGGTGTCAATAACGGTAAGTTGTTAATTTTGAAATGAGGATTAGCGATCAGCCCTTGTAACAGCATTTCAATATCTTTGAGTATTCCAGCAATAGTAGCAGTCTCAAATCTTCTAGAATCATAAGAAATAGCTATTAATAACTCTTTATTAGGGTATACAACCAAGTTCAGAGGATAGTTATTTCGGTAATACAATCCTGTATGTTGAAATTCTATATTTCCCTGCCAATCTCGGATAAATTCGCTGACTGGAAAATTTTCAATCACTACAATACTTTCAAACAAAGTTAATTGTCGTGGAACTTCACTCCACTTATTAATTTGTGTTAGCGAAGTGTACTCATAGCCACGTACCTCAACTAATTGAAGCTGAAAATGCTGTAACCACGACAAGAAAAGCTGTTCAGTATCTATATGGACATGAATGGGCAAAGTATTAACAAACATCCCTACCATTGACTCGACACCATTCAAATCTGCTGGTCGTCCAGCAACATTGTAGCCATACAATATATTATTTCGACAAGTATAGCGACTGAGGAGAATCACCCAAATACCGTTAATTATTGTAGCAAGGGTGAGACGTTGCTGTGTAGCGAAAAACTGTAGCGCCTCTGTACTTGTTGATGATAGCTTAATTGTTTCTTCAGTATATCTTACTTCTTGGACAGATGATTGATCAATTTTTTCTATATAAGTGAGAGAAGCTGGTGCTTTAATACCTTGTAATGCTTGTCGCCAAAAAGACTCGGCTTTCGATATGTCCTGTTGCTGCAACCAGTCAATGTAATCCCTAAAAGGACGAGTAGGTGCTAAACAGATTTCTTTATCCTGACAAAGCGCTCCATAAACTTCTACAAACTCTTGGAATACTAGTGAACCACCCCAACCATCTAAGATAATGTGGTTCACACTCCAAATATATCGATAGCAGTCATCAGTAAGGCGAATTAAAGTATGACGCATCAGACATGGCTGGGAAAAGTCAAAACTTTTTTGGCGATCGCTGATCAGAAAAGACTCTAACTGCGCCTTTTGCTCAACTGCATCGATGTTAGACCAGTCATAATGATTTAGTGATACTTTTACTTGATTGTATACAATTTGTAGTGGATTTTCAATTTCTTCCCAATAAAATCCAGTACGTAAAATGGGATGTCGATCAATTACAAGTTGCCAAGCTTTTTCAAATGCCTCTATGTTAAGATTGCCACGTAAAATGAAAACGTGCTGGAAAAAATATAAGGACAATTCACTATCATACAAACAGTGGAAGAGCATACCTTTTTGTACAGGTGTGAGTTCGTATATATCTTCAATATTTTTTGTTGCCATTTGCTTGATTTTAATTATTTTGGTTAACTTTAGATAATAGATTATCCAATTGTTGCTGGCTCAACTTCGCTCTGGTAAAGTCAGAAGGCGTGTACCTTTTTACTTCAATAGACTGACAGTTAATAATCAAAGATTGCAGTGATTCTATAAAATCATCAGCTAAACTTTCAATTGTTTTTCGGCAGTGAATAGCTTTATTGTATGTCCAATGTAATAGCAACTCTTCGTTAACAATAACTCCATTGATCTCTAGTAAATAAGCTCGGTTTGTAGGTTTACTGTAGCTGAGTCCTTGCGAATTTTTAGCCAGAGAGAATAAAGACGACTCTGAAATCATTTGATCGTATTGACCTAAGTAGTTAAAACTCACTTCAGTCTGAGGAAGGGATTGAAGTTTTGATTTTATCTCTTGATCATTGCTTGAATAGCGTAGTATGCCATAGCCAATCCCAGTATTTGGAATCCCACGCAAATATTCTTTTACTGCTATTAATGCATTTCCTGGCTCAGAAGATTTTGGAATATCCAAAATAACTGGGAAACAAGTTGTAAATAAACCAACTGTACGAGATACATTTACATCTTTAAAGATTTTATCTCGACCATTACCTCTGATATCCACCCACAATCTTTGTTCTCCTGTCCATGCTGCAAAAGCTTGCGCCAAAGCTGTGAGTAACACATCGTCAATTTGAGTATTATAGGCTTTGTGTATTTCCTCCAGTAGAGCTTTTGTGTCTTGTTTATTGAGATAGACTGATACTATATCTGCATTAGCTACTGTTTTGTCACCTGTTGGATAGTCAATGGGTAAGTGGCTAAATGGTTTTTGCATTTCTGCCAGCCAATAGTCCCGTTCTGGGATCATTTCTGAAGATTCAGCATACTCCTGTAGACATTGTGTCCACTGCATGTATGAGGTAGTATTATCTGCCAAATCTATCGCCTTGCCCTGACTGATTTGCTGATAAGCTGTTTGCAAGTCTTCTAGCAAGATTTGCCAAGAGATATTATCAACTACCAGGTGGTGAATGACAATTAGCAAGTAGCTAGTTTGCTGTGGTACTAGGTCAAATAAGGCAAACCGTACAAGTGGCCCCTCAAATAAGTTCAAACTTTTTTCTAGTTCCGCAGCTACAGATTCAATAACAAGTTTTCGCTCAATTTCTGGTAGTGACGATAAATCGACTTGCTTCAATTCAATAGTATCATTATAACTAGCATAAATTTGTTGCCAAGCAGATTCTTTTTGGATAAAACGCAGCTGAAATACGTCATGATGTTTGAGCAAATGCTGTAAAGCCTGCTCTAATAAATTGCGATCGCATCCTTTTTGCATTACCAGTAGTAAAGACTGGTTGCAATGATGGATGTCGGGCTGATTCTCCTCAAGGAACCGATGCTGAATCGGTGTCAGGTGTAAATCTTTTGTTCCTAAACCCTGTTCCGGTTCGATGGTTTGAGCAATACATAAGTCTGTTGCTAATTCGGCAATTGTCTGGTAGTGAAAAAACTGTTGAGATGTTAACTTCAATCCTCCTTGGTTAGCTTTAGCAGCAATTTGAATTGTGTTGATCGAATTTCCTCCCAACTCAAAAAAGTTGTCGTGAATACCTATCTTGTCAATTCCCAAAATTTCTTGCCAAATCTCAGCCAGCATTTGCTCGATTTCATTTTCCGGAGCAACGTAATCATTACCTAAGTTAGGACGAGGATGTTTTGCTTTGGAAAGATTGACTGAAGATAATTTTGAATCCAAAAGCGTTAATTGCTCTTGCAAATACTGAGGAGAATTATTTTGCTTAATTAAAGCTGGTAAATCTTGGGTTGAAACAACAAGATGAGACAGTTTACTTCCGAGAATGCGATTAAAAGCATCGATACCTTCTTGAGGTAATATGCCTTTTTTGAGAATTTCTTCGCGTTCTTGCTTAATTTTCTCTGGTAATACAGTTTCCACCGCCAGCCCAACTTCTTGCCAAACATCCCAGCTAATTGATATTGTTAATCGATCGGATGTGGAAGTATGACGGTGAGCATAAGCATCGAGAAAGGCATTAGCTGCACAATAATCTATCTGTCCAAATTCACCCAAAATAGAAGTTTTAGATGAACAAAGCACAAAGAAATCTAAATTTATATTCTTGAAAACTTCCTCTAAAATTAATGTGCCTTTGACTTTTGCGGCTAAGACATTGCTTGCTATATCCCGTGTCTTGAATTGAGTAACACCACCACCAGCAATCCCAGCCGCATGGATTACACCGTTGATTTGACCAAATTTTTGTAATGCTTGAGCAATTACTGCCTGCATTTGTTCATAATTAGTTACATCGGCACTTTTTACCTCAACCTCTGCACCTAATTTTTCAAGCGATCGCACTTTTTGTATCTTCCGACTGATAGAATCTTGGCTATCATGAGTTTCTAGCCATTGTTCCCACTCGTCGCGTTCAGGTAGTCCCCCTCGTCCAATGAGTATTAACTTAGCTTGTAGTGTCTTTGCTAGATGTTCTGCTAATACTAAACCGATGCCACCGAGTCCACCAGTAATCAAGTAAACTCCATCTTGTTTTAACTTGTTTTTGCCTGCAATGCGGTCATCTAATGGGACTGCTTCAAAAGTTTGAATCCAACGGTGAGTTCCACGGTAGGCAACTATTTCATTAGTTTGTTGGAGTGTGAATTCTGCTACTAAATTATCTATGAGTTTTTTAGATAAAGGAGTTTGAGCAGAATGTATTAATAGATCGACAATACTGCAATTTATATTTCGATATTCCTTGGGAATTACTTTGCATGGCCCTAATATCGTAGCCTTCTGTGGGCATAAATTTTCATCGCCAGTTACATCATGTATATTACTGGTTACGACCATCAGCTTGATAGAATCCCAAATATCTTGTTTTCCTATTGCTTGTGCTAAAAATAGCAGACTATAGAAACCGAGATGCTGATAATCTTCAAATAATCCTGGCTCGTGATTGAGCAAAGAATCATTTGGTGTAACGCTCCAAAAATGCGCGAAATGCCATCCGGCACGCTCCGCGATCGCATTTGGTTTAAAATCCTGTTTTTGAAGTTCTTGAAGCAATGCATCATAATCATCTGGGCGCTGGGGATTGATGACATACATCCGGTCATTTAGCTTGCTAAACTGTTCGCCCACCCGCACGATAATGACATCTTGATTGTCTTCTTCAAGTCGTTTGATAAATTCAGTTCCCACTCCATAGTTATCCACAAAGACTAAGCAACGTAACTTTTGCTTGGCTTGTTCTTCTCCTTGGAAGAACTCAAGTGGCATGGATTGTTTCCATACTGGAATATAAAACCAGTCAGTGATATTTGGCTTTTTATCTAATGATTGCTGTGATGTTATTTCTGAGGTAGATGAGGAGTCTAGATCAATAGAGTAACGCTGATTTTCGACGGGATGATTTAGAGTATTTCGATCTAACGATTCCTGGGAAGCTGTTGATTCAAGCCAGTAACGCTGACGCTCGAAGGGATAGGTTGGTAAGGGGAGGCGATGACGGCGTTCATTGGTGTAAAAACTTGACCAATCAATCTTGATTCCCAACATCCACAGCTGACCCAAGGTGTTAAGTAAAAATGCTACATCTGAATGCTGCTCGTGAGGATGAGGTATTGAGGTCAGCACAGTTAATTCTTCAGTACTCAAAGTCTCTCCCCAACCAACTTCTAGCAGAATTCGCTGATTGTCTTTGAGTAACTCTGCAATTCCTTCATGAAAACGTTCTGGTTGCTGTGGTTGTGCCCAATATTTAGGGTCTGTTGCTTCAGCCTGAGTAATCCAAGTCCCAGTAACATTGGATATAAATGGAATTGCTGGAGGATTGAGTTGGACTTTTCCTAACAACTCAGTGGAAGACTGATTCACCACTAGTACCAGGGCATCTTCAAGAGAGAAAACTCCGGCTAAAGTAGCAGCGACGTATTCCCCAACACCTTGCCCAATCATTGCTTGAGGAGAAATACCCCAAGACATCCACAATTGCGCCAAGGCATACTCTATAACAAACAGGGCACTTTGAGCAAAGCAAATTTGTTGGAGTTTCTCTACTGCGGTTTCCTGCTCAGATTCGCTGGGATAAATTACCGATCGCAAATCTAACTCTAGATGTGGTTTTAATATGAGACAGCACCGTTCTACCTGTTTGCGAAACATCGGCTCAGTTTCGTAGAATTCTTTGCCCATGTCTGCATACAGCCCACCTTGTCCGCGAAAGATGAAAGCAATAGAGCGAGTTCCTGACTCTTGAAATTGAGTTAAAACTCCTTGTGAGGCTGGCTGATTCAATGCCTTAATTGCATCTTGGGCATCGGAGCAAACTAATATTTGCCGATGATTAAAGTCTCTGCGCCCCACTTGCAAGGTATATGCTACATCTGCGAGATTCAGATCGGGGTGTAGCATCAGATGTTGGCTCAGATTTTGCGTGGCAGTTTCTAGCGCCGACTCGGTTTTTGCAGAGAGTGCTAACAATTGCCAAGGACGGGAAGGACTAGAAGCTGGAAGTGTTGGGGCTTCTTCCAGAACTACGTGGGTATTGGTTCCACCCATTCCTAAAGAACTAACACCAGCACGGCGGGGAGTCGAGCCTGTTTTCCATTCCCTTAGCTTGGTGTTGACATAAAAAGGACTATTCGCAAAATCTATTTGAGGATTGGGCTGCTCAAAGTTTAAGCTTGGTGGAATTAACTGATGCTTTAGAGCCAAAGCAGTCTTGATTAATGCTGCAACTCCGGCGGCGGCATCTAAATGACCAATATTCGTCTTGACTGAACCAATAGCGCAGAAATTCTTTTTCTCGGTACTGGCACGAAAAACTTTAGTCAGCGCGGCAATTTCAATCGGATCGCCTAAAGCTGTACCGCTACCGTGAGCTTCAATATAGCTGATTGTCTCCGGTTCTACCTCTGCTAACATTACCGCTTCCGCGATCGCTTCTGCTTGACCATCTACACTAGGTGCTGTGTAGCCAACTTTCATCGAACCGTCATTGTTAATTGCAGTACCTTTAATCACAGCATATATGCAATCACCATCTGCGATCGCATCTTGGACTCGCTTGAGAACAACAACTCCTACACCGTTACCAATAGTTGTTCCCTGCGCTTTCGCATCAAAAGCATGACAATGACCATCAGGAGATAGTGCCCCTCCTGGTTCATACAAATAACCAGCTTTTTGTGGCAATCTGATTGAAACCCCTCCCGCTAAAGCCATATCGCATTGATAATTCTGCAAACTTTGGCACGCGAGGTTAGTAGCAACTAATGATGTAGAACAAGCGGTTTGAACTGTAATACTTGGCCCAGTAAGATTTAATTTATAAGAAACACGGGTAGAGAGAAACCCTTTATCATTTCCAATCATCTTTTGATATAATTGCGCCGATCCTATTTGGTCATTGTTTAAATCAAAAGAGAAATAGTTATTTAAGCTAGCACCAGCATAAACCCCAATTTTGCTTTCACACTTACTTGAGTCGTAACCAGCATTTTCTAAAGCTGACCAAGCGCATTCCAAAAATAGGCGATGTTGAGGATCAGTTACTTCCGCTTCTTTCGGATTCAGATCAAAGAATGCAGCATCAAATAAATCGATATTTTCTATAACACCACCAATCTTGACATAATTACGATCATTTACCAACGCCGAAGGTACACCAGCAGCGATTAACTCTTCATCTGTAAATAAAGATAATGACTCCACCCCATCTTGTAAATTTTGCCAAAAAGATTCTATGCTGATCGCTCCAGGAAAACGCCCTGCCATCCCAATAATAGCAACACCTTCCATCAAATCATAACTTTTTTCAATATCATCTTGTTTATTCATATCATTAAACCTTTCTTCTTTTCACTGGATTAAAACTCGGATACCAATTCTCTCTAAACTTGCACTAAATAATTATCTTCTCTCTTCCTCTGTGTTCTCTGCGCCTCTGCGGTTCGTCTAACCAAAATTCAGTGCATATTAATAAAAAAATATAATTCAATCAACTTGAAACTTTACATAGCTAGGCGCAGCTTGAATCCGACTTAAATCATTCTCAAAAATAACTGAATTACCATTTTTATCAACTTCCTTAAACCCGGCAAATTTATAAGATATATACATCATTCTGTTGCGATCGTTTGGTACAAACTCTGCCAAGAGACGAACATGATTGCTTTGAGCCAGACTCATAACATGATTCAACATAATTGTGCCAACTCCTCTCGACATAACGCGACAAGACATCAGCAAAAGCTTTATCGTCCATGACTTAGGCTGACATTCAATCAGAATTAAACCTATTTTTCCGTAGCTTCCATACTTATCTTCCAGACTTGCAATCAGTAATTTATGGTTTTCTGATTGGCGAAAATGATTGAGTTCGTCATAAGAGTAGGTATAACCAGTTGTGTTCAATTGGTTGGTTCTTAGTGTTAACTCTTCTGCACGCTGCAAATCTTCTTCTTGAGCAGAAGATATAGTGAAATTCATATTGAGAGTAGCTAAGAATTCGTCAGTTGTGCCAACAAATTCTTTCTCTGCATTTTGACGCTCAATATCACTGACATACATCAACCTTCTAATTCGTGAATCTTCCGTAATAAAACGGGGATTCATGACTGGCATATCTAAAATATTCCCGATTTCATCTGCGTTTATACACAGGATTTCTGGCAAGCTAAATTTAACTTCTTCTAGCTCAAATAATTGATCGTCGATAAATGCGATCGCATCCAGACCAATATTTAGTACCTTAGCAATTTCTTTCAAAGAAGTAGCTTTAGAGTTCCAATTTATCTGTGGATATAAAAAATACTCTTTTAAACCAAATTCTTCTAGTTTGGCTATTGCTGTAGCACGTTCGTTTTTACTAGCTATAGATTGTATAATACCACGACTATCTAAAGTCTGAATAAGATTTACAATATTTTCTTGCAGAGAAACTTGATCATCTTCCAACAAAACTCCCTGCCACACAGTATTATCTAAATCCCAAACGACACATTTAATAACTTTTTTGTCTTTTTGTTTACTATTTACTTCTTGTTCTTGATTAATAATCATCTCTTAAATTCTCTCTACTAATTTCTTTTCCAAGGCAGTAGTAACAGTTGAAAAAAGATAATCTTGATAACCTGACTCGGCGATAGTAATTTCTTGAATTTGAGTACTACCTTCAATGATTTCCATAATTTTAGAGTCTCGTAAATACCTTTCGACTGGGTACTCACTACTACAACCATTGCCACCATGAACCTGCACGGCATCATTTGCTATTTTGGTAGCTACTGTAGATGCAAAGTATTTAGCAATAGAAGTCTCTATAATTGAGTTAGGATCGTTAATCTCTTTAAGATAACCAGCTTGATAACATAACAATCTTGCTGCTTTCACATTAGTTATCATCTGAGTAATCTTTTGACGAATTAATTGATGTTCTTTAAGGTAAACACCAAACTGTTTTCGCTCGTTTGTATACTTGATACAAGCTTCTAAACAAGCTTGAGCAATACCTACACAACCCGATGCCACACTATATCTACCATAATCAAGTGCAGTAGAAGCAATGTAGGAAAATCCCAAACCTAATTTACCGACTAAATTTTCTTGAGGAATTTGACAATTATTAAACTGCAATTCTGCTGACATTGAAGCCCTAACACCTAAAATACCAGACATTGGTTTTACTGAAAGTCCTGGACTATTTTTTTCAACCAAGAAAGCAGTGGGTTTCCCCTCGCATTTGGCAAAGACCAAAAATATATCTGCTATTTGTCCATAGGTAATCCATTTCTTTTGCCCGTTTAAGATATAAGTGTCACCAGCAAGTGTAGCTGTGGTTTCTACACTTTTAGCATCGCTACCTACATTGGGTTCGCTTAATGCAAAAGCAGCGATGATTTCTCCAGATGCAAATTTGGGAAGCCAATACTGTTTTTGAGATTTATTACCCCATTTACACAAAGCATGAGCAACCATGTTGTGTACTGTCAGCAAACTTCGCACAGAAGAACATCCCCGGCCAATTTCTTCGTTGAGAATGCCATAAGTAATCATGTCCATTCCTTTACCGCCATATTCTTGGGGTAAGATAGCACCCAGAAAACCACGTTCAGCTATTTTTTTAATTAGTTCTGGCGGGGTAAATTCTTTTCTATCCCATTCGCCGGCGTTAGGGCATATTTCTTCATTAACAAAAGCTCTAAAATCAGCTTTAACGTTTTTTTGTTGAGCAGATAATTCTAGTTTCATGATATCACTATTGTCAATAAATTGAGCGATGCTCTCAAAAAACAGTCTTTAACAAATTTGTAAAAATTCCGGTATTTAAAACACAGTTAAATAGAAGCTTTTATAAAATTAGTTTTATTGTTTAGTTAAAACCCTACTTGCAATAAACTACTTTATAAAAATGATCTAAAAGTATTTTCGGCGTTCTACTCTTATATGAAACTACCCTGTTAGACAATACCTTTAAAAAAGTCCAAAGTATGCATCAGAGATCCAGAAGAGAATGCATGATAAAGATAATGAGGTGCGATGTTAAAAAAAACTGATAATATGTTATTTTGCTTTAAAAGTTCTTGAATTTTAACATCATACCAAAATGATAATGAGATATTCTCATCTACTGCTGTTACATGATGCCACCAAAAAGGTGGTATATAAAGTATTTCTCCTGGTTGAAGTATAACTTCTATTCTTTCTTGCCAAGGAAACTTCGGAAATGATTCCAAATCGAAAATATCTGGATTTACCTTACTATTATGTCCCATACCAGAACTATCCTCAAGAGGTGGATAGAATGACAAATAATTTGAAGGAGGAAATAAAAGTATTCTTTTTTTGCCTCGAATTTGAACAAAAATATTATGTATTCGGTCAAAATGAAGAGGACTAGCTGAAGTAAAATCTTTACTTGAGAACCCATGCCACAAGCTAACAAATGGCTTACTGCTTAAGTATTCTGGATAAGTTACATCTCCAACAATTTCAGGAAAATACTTTTCAATATCTGCCTCAATTAAATAACATCCTAAACCATCATTGTTATTACCTTTATTTTCTACATAGTCTTTTACATACTCCTTATATTTCATTTCTTTTTCAAGATTATAACCATCATGAAAAGCAAAGTTCTTATAATCAGTCAAAAAGGTTTTTTGAAAAAACCGTATAGGAACCAGATTATTTCCACAATGTTTTATCAGATAATCATTAGACCACTTCTTACAAGCGTCCCAATGTTTAGCAACATCTTCAATTATAAAAGGCTGATACTGTTTCCACGTCTCTAAAAATTGTTCTGTACTAGGTTTGTTGATTCTTAAAATTGATTCTCTAGCTTGAATTCTCATAAAACCTCTAACTACCTACTTGTTTTAACTGGAATTTTTGTGCTGTTTTATGGCTATTGCTCTATTGAATGAATATTAATTCTTTATTTACTCATAAATAACAAAAGTAGTTAAACTTTTTTCTTAAGATGCTCCAAAAAATAAATTATTATCGAACATCTGAATCACTATTCGTAATGATTTAAGCGTTTAAAGCGCAGTCACATAGATAATTTTAAAACTTTATTTTTGGTTGTGTTCTCAATGGAATTTACACTGTAAATTCCATTGAGAACACTGGTTTTCTTTTAACCTGGCATTCTGTCATCAATTAAACTACCTTTTATGAAAGATATAAAATTCATTAGACTTCTGGGAGAAGAGATTGCATGATAGATAAAATGAGGCGCGATTTTAAAAATAGTTGATAATATCTTTTTTTGCTTGAAAATATCTGCAATTTGAATATCATATAAAAATGATAATGAGATATTTTCATCTACTGCTGTTACATAATGCCACCAAAAAGGTGGTATATAAAGCATTTCTCCTGGTTGAAGTATAATTTCTATTTTTTCTTGCCAAGGAAACTTTGGAAATAATTCCAAATCTAGAATATCCGGATTTACCTTACTAAACTCTGGTATGCCAACACTATCCTCAATAGGCGGATAAAATGACAAATAATTTGAAGGAGGAAATAAAAGTATTCTTTTTCTACCCCTAATTTGCACAAAAATATTATGAAATCCGTCAAAGTGAAGGTTAGTAGTTGAAGAAAAGTTTTTACTTGAGAAACCTTGCCAAAAGAAAACAACTGGCTTCCTATTTAAGTATTCTGGAGAATTTACATCTTCAGCAATTTCAGGAAAACGCTCTGTTAAATATGCCTGGGGTAAATAGCAGCCTAAAATATCAGAATCATTTTTATTTTCATCAACTCTAGCTTCTACATAGTCTTTTATATACTCTTTATATGTCATTTCTCTATCAAGAGTATCATAATCACCACCTTCATAAGCAAAGTTCTTATAATCATCAAAAAAAGCTTTTGTATAAAACCGTACAGGAACTACGTTGTCCCCACAATGTTCCATCAGATAATCATTAGACCAATTCTTATAAGCACTCCAATGTTTAGCAACATCTTCAATTACAAAAGGCTGATATTGTTTCCACGCCTCTAAAAATTGTTTTGTGCTAGGATTTTGGATTCTTAAAACTGATTCTCTAGCTTGAACTTTCATAACAACTCCGACATCCTTACTTTCTTTAACTGGAAGTTTTGTGATATTACTTGGCTACTACAATAATGAACGTTAATTTTTTATTCATTTATGAATAACGAGAGGAGTTTTACGTTCAATTAGATTGGCAACAGATTTTATCGTCCGAAAATTTTCAAATTCCAAGTCTTCATTTTCAATAGCAATCTGAAACTCTTGCTCTACGAACAAAACAAGTTGCATGGCAAACATAGAATTGACAAAACCGAGAGCAAAAATATCTTCATCTGGTTGCAAATCATGATTGGGGAAAAATTTGGAAAGGAAAGTTTTGATCTTAGCTTGAATTTCGTTCATGAGTCTTGATATTCCCTATTTATTGATATACGTAAAAACCTTTACCAGTTTTTCTACCATGCAACCCTGCATCCACCATTTTTTTAAGTAAAGGGGATGGTCTGTATTTGCTATCGTTAAAGTTTTCATACAAGACTTCGATAGAAAATAAAATGGTGTCTAGACCAATCAAATCTGCTGTCTCTAAAGGCCCCATTTTATGACCGAAACAGCCTTTAAAGATTTTGTCTATATCTTCTGCTGTAGCAACTTGGTCTTGCAACAGAAAAACAGCTTCATTAATAGTTAACATCAACACGCGGTTAGAAACAAAACCCGGCGAATCATTAACAATAATGCATTCTTTATTCATTTGAGCCAGCATTTTTTTTGCTATCTCAATTGTTGCCTCCGAGGTATGATACCCACGAATCATCTCTACCATCGGCTTCATTGGCACAGGATTCATAAAGTGTATACCAACAACTTTATCGGCACGTTTAGTGACTGAAGCAATGCGGGTAATGGGAATTGCTGATGTGTTAGCGGCAAATACACAATCTGCTGGAGAAATAGAATCTAGCAGGGGATATATCTCTCTTTTAATATCCCATTTTTCGGTAACATTTTCAACTATAAAATCTGCACTATCTAAAATTTTATAATTTGTGGAAAACTCTATTTTTTCAATGATACTATCTGGGGTTTCTTGGCGTTCGCTTTTTTTGAAAAACCCCTGAAAGCGGATATTATTCCTGATTTCGTGTTTAGCTTTATCTAGGATATTTTCCGAAATATCTACTAGCTTGACTTGATGACCTGTTTGAGCAAGGTTTTGTGCAACTCCTATGCCCATTACCCCTGCACCAACAACACCTACTGTTTGAATATTCATAACTTCAACTCATCTCCACTTGGATATTTTTGTATTTAAAAAAGATACGCAGGTAAAGGTATAGAATCACGAAGCTCGTGAGCATAAAATTCTGCCCAATCTATTTGCACTCCTGCTAACCAAAGCCTACCTAATGTTTTAAGTAAGAATGCTAAGTCTGGTTTTCTATCGTAGGAATATCTGAGAGCGGGCAAGATAATCTGACTGACTGCTGGATTATTTTCTATACATTGCAGCGCAAAGCTACTTAGAGTTTGTCCAGGGCCTACTTCCAGCAAAATTGGATATTGCTCTTTCCACAATTTCTGCATACCCGAAGCAAACAACACAGGTTGACATAGATGCTTAACCCAATAATCGGGATTTGTAGCTGATGCTGCTGTTATCCAAGTTCCTGTAACGTTAGATATATAAGGAATTTTTGGTGCTTGAAGGTTAAATGTTTTTACCAACTCACGTAAATCAGAGGTAGCACCCTGCATCATATAAGAGTGAAAAGCATGAGAAGTTTCCAGACGGCGACAAGCTAAACCTTTTTGAGTTAGCTGTTGTTCCAAAACTTCTATAGCATTGGTTTCACCTGCAATTACACCCATAGATGGGCCATTAACCGCAGAGAGTGAAAGTTTGTCATTGAGTAGGGGCGATATTTCTGTTTGCGAAAGTGGAACTGCAAGCATTGCTCCACCTGGCAACTTTTGAATCATCTGCGCTCTTGCAGCAATCAGTGTTAAACCCTCTTCTAAAGATAAAACCTCTGCCAAAGTCGCTGCTACATATTCACCAATGCTATAGCCAATCATTGCCGAAGGACGAATTCCCCAGGATATCAATAGCTGTGCTAACGCATATTCAATGACAAAAATGGCTGGTTGAGCGAGGTTAGTTTGATTGAGTAAAGATGTTGCAGCTACCATCTTTGCATCAGTTGGTGTCTGACTGCGACCTAACATTTTTCGCAAATCTAGACCTGGAGAATTTTCTTGAGGCGATCGCTGCTCTTGTCCAGAAGTTCTGTGTGGATAGATTATATCTCGTAAATCATGACCCAAAAGGGGTTTGAGAAATTCACAACAGTAGTCAATTTGCTTTTGAAACACCGGTTCAACTTGGTAAAGTTCCCCAGCCATGTTGAGGTAATGAGTACCAAGTCCAGGAAACATAAAAGCTATAGGACGTTGTTTTGTTTCTTGGATGTTGGTAAGTACCCGCCTAGGATCTTCAAGTGCTACTACAGCATCTTCTATATCCCGACAAACAACCATTCGCCGATGCTTAAAAGCTGGTTGTTCGTGTTGCAATGTGTGAGCAACATTCGCAAGGTTAAAATCAGGATGCTGTCTCAAATAATCTGCAAGGTTTACAGTCGCAGTTTTTAGTGCTGAGTCAGTTTGAGCAGAAAGCACCAATAACTGCCAAGGACGAGAAGGGCTAGTAAGCATTTTTGACAAACTCCAAAATCTTCACTTCATCTTAGTGAGAATTATTTCTTGATTTCCTCATCAATAATTGTTTTTGTTTCTGACGCGCTTCTATTTGCTTTTGGACGCGATCGCGTGTTCCTATAAAAGAAAGCTGTTGCTCTTGACTTAAATACTGCGCCAAGGAATTAATAGTTGGATTCTGAAACATTTCTACAACTGATAAATCCCGTTGCAAAACTTCTTGTAATTTGCTATTAACTTGAACCATTAATAACGAATGACCACCGATGTCAAAGAAATTGTCATTCACGCCCACCTTTTCTAGGTGTAACATCTCTTGCCAAATAGTAGCGATGGTTCGTTCCATCTCAGTTTGTGGCATCACATAAGTAACTTCTAACTCTGATGGTGTAGGTAGCGTAGACGCATTGGCGAAGCCTCTCGCAGAGAAGCGGCTTGTCGCCAGACATTGCCTATCAACTTTGCCATTGGGCGTTAATGGCAGTGCTTCTAGGATCACAAAGGCATTTGGAATCATGTAGTTTGGTAACTTAAGCTCTAGAAAGCGGCGCAACTCAGTAACTGTGAGTGCTTGCTCTGGGTGAAGGACTTCATAAGCTACCAAACGCTTACAACCTGGCTCATCCTCACGAACTACAACCACACTTGTCTGTACTGCTGGGTGCTGGTTGATGAGTGTTTCAATTTCTTCGAGTTCGATGCGGAAGCCACGAATCTTCACCTGATTATCAATACGACCGAGAAACTCGATGTTCCCATCGCTTAAATAACGAGCCAGATCCCCGCTTTTGTATAACCATGCGCCTTGTTTGGTGCTAAAAGGATCAGAAACAAACTTAGCTAAAGTCAGATCAAGATTATTGATATAGCCTCGTCCGACTCCTTCACCACCAACATATAATTCACCTACCATACCCACCGGCAAAGGTTTGAGGTTTTCATCTAATACGTATACCTTGACATTATGGATCGGCTTCCCAATCGGTACTACTTTTTCTAGCCATTGTTCTGGTTGAGCTACCCGATAAGCCGCGCAGATGTCTGTACACTCGGTGGGGCCGTAGGTGTTTACAATTTGTGTTTTGCCGGGAATAGAGTTGAGCCATACCTTTAGCCGAGATATTGAAATAGGTTCACCACCCAAAAATACATACTTCAATGTCTTCTTCATACACAAGCTTTTATCACCCTGATCTATTAATGGATAAAAGGCACTGGGAGTGCAGTTGAGCCATGTCACTTGTTTGTTACAGACGGATTCAACGATTTGTGCAGCGTCATAGCATCCAGATGGCAAAAGGTGTAACTCACCTCCGACGAGCAGAGGGGCGTAAATATTCTTTTGCGTCAAATCAAAACTCAAAGAAGATATCAGTAAAACACGGTCGTTGCAGGTAAAATTGAATTCCGTCACAAACCAATTCAGGAGGTTGGTAAAGCTGCGCTGATAGACTCCTGCACCCTTGGGTTTACCTGTTGAACCAGAGGTGTAGATCACATAGATTAAATTGTCTGGTGTGACACCGCTGACTTGATTTTCTTGGCTCTGTTGGGCAATAGCTTCCGAATCCGCATCTAAACAAATCACATCCCCTTTGTACTCTGATAAGCGCTCTGCTAGCTGTTTTTGAGTCAACAAAATGAATATGTCGGCATTCTCTAGCATGAAAGTTAAGCGTTCCGGTGGGTACATTGGATCTAGCGGTACATAAGCACCACCGGCTTTGAGAATAGCCAAAAGTCCGATGACCATCTCTAGAGAGCGCTCTGTGCAGATTCCCACCAGTACCTCTGGCTTGACACCCAACTTTTGCAAGTAGTGCGCTAGTTGATTCGCTCGGTTGTTTAACTCGCGGTAGGTTAGTTGCTGGTTTTGAAAGACGACTGCAACAGCATTTGGTGTTTTTTCTACCTGTGCCTCAAACAATTGATGAATGCACTTATCTTGAGGATAGTTTGTCTTGGTATCATTCCATTCAACTAATAATTGCTCTACTTCCGATGGGGTAAGTAGTTGCAAATCGCAAATCCGTTGTTCGCGTAAGCGTTCGCGTAGCGTCTCGTAGAGAAGCTCGTCGTAGACATCGCTAACTATACTTGACAATAAAGTCTGGAAGTGTCCCAGCATCCGGGTAATAGTATCTGCATTAAATAAATCCGTGTTGTACTCACAAGTTGCAACCAACCCTTGCTCAAAATCCTGCATAAACAATGTCAAATCAAATTTAGATGTCCCGTTGTAACCTTCCTCATAAGTAACAGAGACATCTGACAGCCTGGGATTTGATATTGGCAGATTCTGGAGAACGAACATCACTTGAAATAGTGGATTGTAACTCAAATCTCTATTTGGCTGTAGTTCTTCTACTAACTTCTCAAAAGGTAAGTCTTGATGAATGTATGCCTCTAAAGCTGTTGACTTCACCCGCGCTAGTAACTCCAGAAAACTCAGGTCGCCAGAAAGGTCTGTACGTAGTACTAAAGCATTGACAAAAAATCCGATTAGTGATTTAACTTCTGCTCTGTTACGATTGGCGATTGGCGAACCTACTAAAATATCAGTCTGACCTGTGTAGCGATACAGCAAGGTTTTGAAGGCTGTAAGCAAGGTCATAAATAGAGTTACTCCCGAATGACGGCTCAAATTCTTTAGCTCTTTTGTCAGAGTTTGAGAAAGAACTAATTTCGCTTGAGCGCCTTGGAATGTTTGAACTGGCGATGTCTGACGATCGCTAGCTTTGCTTCTACGCGGACGGTCAGTTGGTAAATTTAGTATAGGCAGCTCACCACTTAACTTTTGTTTCCAATAGGCCAATAACGGTTGAATGCGTTCGCACAGCAGCCATTGTCGTTGCCAATTGACAAAATCTCTATACTGAATGGGTAGTTCAGGAAGTGGTAAGAGTTTGCCTGTGGAGAATGTTTCATATAGTGCAGCTAGTTCTTTAATCAGAAGACCGATAGACCAACCATCTGCAATTATATGATGTAGTGTCACCAACAATTGATAATTTTTATCATTTAATTTTAAAATTTTAGCACGTAAAAGCGATTGACAAGATAAGTCAAATGGCTGCTGTGCGAATTCTATAGCTAAACGTTGTGCTTCTGGGGTGCGATCGCCTAGCGTCTCCAAAGGACTCTCGCTATCAGATAGTGAACGCAAATCTTCAACCGCCAAAGTTAAGGGTACAGCTTGATTGACAACTTGCACAGGTTGTCCATCAACCACTGCAAAGCTTGTGCGTAATACTTCGTGTCGTCTAATAATTTCGTTCAGACTATCTTCTAAGGCTGTTAAGTTAACACAACCTTTTAGGCTAATAACTATCGGAATGTTATATGTAGGACTATCGGGATTTAGCTGATTGATGAACCACAATCCTTGCTGGGCAAAAGATAGAGGCTGAATGGATGTATTTTTATCCTGTTGAGTCAGGGACATTGATGGTAGTGCATCCATTGTCATTTGAGCGAGTATCTTGATAACAAGCGATCGCGTACTCATCCCTTCAAAGAAGTCTGCTACCGATACTTCTACTTCTAAGTCAACCTGAATCTGATTTTTCAACTCAAATACTTTTAAAGAATCAAGTCCGAGAGTGCTTAATGGCTCTTCAAGCTTGAGATCATCTGGTGCGATCGAAAGTACACCTGCCAAAAGTTCAATCAGATATGCTTCTAAAAGCGGTTGATATTCCCTTGGGGAAAGTGCCAAAAGTTCAGAACGCTGTAATCGAGTTTCCTTTATAGCAATATCACTAATCTTGAGAATGTTGCTTTCAACTACATTTAATTCGCCATTCTGAAACTGAGCGCGAGTTGTCCGTCGTTGAATCTTCCCACTGGAAGTTTTGGGGATACTACCTGGTTTAATTAAAACTACTGCATAAACTTGTAGTTCATGCTCCTCTGTAATTGCTTGTCGAATTGCACTAACAACTTCTTCTAAATTTGGCTTGGCACGAAACTCCAATTCTTGTACTATGACTAGCTTTTCTTCGTTGTTAACCTCTACTGTAAATGCTGCACTAGCACCAGAACGCAAGGATGGATGACTGCGTTCTGCGGTTAATTCTATATCTTGTGGGTAAAGATTTCTACCGCGAATAATAATTAAATCTTTGGCTCTACCTGTAATGAAAAGCTCGCTATTCTGCAAAAAACCTAAATCTCCCGTCCGCAGAAAAGGGCCTACACCTGTGTCAGATAGATAAGCATGGAAAGTTTCTGTTGTCTCTTGAAAACGATTCCAATAACCTTGACCAACACTCGGCCCAGATACCCAGATTTCCCCGATTTCACTAGATTTGCAACTACTGAGTGTTTCTGGATTTGCGATCGCCACTTCCAGTTGTGGTATGACTCGACCACAACTGACAAAATGAGAAATATCCTCATTGTTAACAGATGATTCAACTACCCGATTAGATTCTAATGCAGACTTTTGGACTGTTTTGATAATCGGTGATGTTGCCTTCTGTACACCAGAAACCATCAGAGTTGTTTCAGCCATTCCGTAACAAGGATAGAATGCCTCTTTACGGAAGCCACAATCGGCAAAAGCTGCGGCAAACCGCTCTAAAGTATCATAACGAATCGGTTCCGCGCCGTTAAATGCCACACTCCAACTACTCAAGTCAAGAGTTTCTTTTTGTTCAGGAGTAATTTTTTCAGTACATAACTGATATGCGAAGTTCGGGCCGCCACTGGTTGTACCTTTGTAGTCAGAGATAGCCTGCAACCAACGATAAGGACGTTGGAGAAAGGAAGCTGGAGGCATGATGATGCAAGGAAAACCTCCATACAAAGGTTGCAATATTCCCCCAATCAGACCCATATCGTGGTACATCGGCAACCATGTCACAAACTTACTTTCTGGAGAATGCTCCATAAATTGGTAAGTTGTGGCAGCATTGTGCAGTAGATTTCCATGACTAATCATTACACCCTTGGGTGTGCCTGTAGAACCAGAGGTGTATTGCAGAAAAGCTATGGTATCCCGATCAATAGAGGGTTGTTGCCAAGCATCTTCTATTCCCAGAGCAAGATTATCAGTAGTTAGCCACTGTAAGGATTCTAAGTCAGTCTTTTGTGACATTAAAGACTGCACTGTCGGCAGGATTTCTGTTGTCGTCAGAGCGATCGCTGCTTGTGCATCTATGGAAATAGCTTGTATTCTCGGTGTGTTACGCTCATTTCTAGGGGGATATGCAGTTACAGCCACAACTCCCGCATATAAACAACCGAAAAAAGCAACCAAAAAATCTAGTCCGGCGGGATAAAGTAGTAAAGCGCGTTCTCCAGTCAAACCCAATGCTTGTAATTGAGCAGCTATTCGACGCGATCGCCGATCTAATTCTTGATATGTTAGCGTTGTTTGTTCTGTTTCCCCATCTAACAAAAAGGTAAAAGCATCTCTATCTGGCTGCGTAGAGCTTCTTAAGCGCAGTACTTCGACAACTGTAGAAAAGTTGCCCACAATATCAAAGAAGCTATGAGAAGATTTATTCATTTTTATTTTCAACTCAACGCGATGTGCAACTTATTTTGTCATTCTGTGTTTCTCTAGGCACGCAAACATATCTAAAACCTTCTCTCTACAAGCATTACAGCATGAAGTTATATAGCTCCAACTACCACTACTTCTTAGTTGAGGAGAGTTATTAATTTCAAAATTTCAAGCCTACTAGTCAACAAAACCAATGATTCTAAGTCGAGTTAGAGAAGTATATGTACTTCCTTAACTTGGGTTTAAGCCTTTAATAATTAATTTAGCCAACCACTAAGAGCGCCTAAACACTAATTAATACTGAATAAATATCTTTATTATTGCAAGTAATTTTTATTTATCCTTGATTAGATTAACGAGAATAAGTCGCTTTAGCAATAGTCTTTTTATAGATAATTTTTATCTATAAATTATAACTTATTAGCTTTACTTATATAACTTTTTTAGTATGATGACGAGCAATATACTTTTTAAAATCTCATCTCAAAACAGATATCTAAGTTTTGCATAGAGCCACATCACCGATGAATTTCGTCCTTTTTGGGGCAAATTCGCAATTTATAAGACTATTTTGGCTTTTGGAAATATTTATTTGGAAAGCAGTTATAGCTGCTAATACAATCTCTGTTTATGTATCAAGCAAACAAATGGTTATAAGAATAATTGTTGGTTGGTATCCAGATTAAATAAAAAAGATTATTAATTAGCTTGTGTCTTGCATCACTTCATAATATGATTCAACTAGCTTAAATCTAAATGAGAATTCTTTTCAAGGATTGTCATTATGTCTTCGGGTACGGCCAAGTAGTGTGATTGAGTGTAAGCGGATAAATGAAGTTAGATAAATTTTTTCAAAGCCTGCTGCTAACAGGTGCAGTTGTTGTTGTTACTAGTACTCCTACTAAAGGTCAGGAAATACCAGAGGATATTCAAGGCAAACCTTTCACCGAAACGGTAGGAAAATCTGCATTAGATAAGAAGGTTACAGTTATAGATAAAGAGTTTGCGAAAGCAACACCCAAAGCAGGTATCGCTAAATCCCCAGTTGATCTCCTTCGTTCCAAAAAAAACCGACTTAAAGAGTCTCAAATTGTAAGTTCACCGCAAACAGCCAAGTCTGGTGAGGCAACTAAAAAGATTCTGCAAGTCAGCGAAATCGAACTTCCCGCTACTAGCGCTCAAATGCTGGTACAGACACCAACACCAACTAACCCCCCTAATCCAGGACAAACAAGTGGGGATCAAGTTGTACCAATCACGGGAGTTAAGGCAAATCCCACCAATACAGGTGTGGAGATAATTTTAGAGACAACTCAAGGGACTAAACTGCAAATCAAAAATCGCAGTACAGGTAATAATTTTATTGCAGATGTATCTGGCGGACAGTTGCGTTTACCGTCGGGTGATGCTTTTACGTTTCGTTCAGAGAAACCCACTGCGGCAATTACTGAGATAACAGTTACGAATATTGATGTAAATACTGTCCGAGTGACGGTAGTCGGTGAGAAGGCTTTGCCTACGGTTGAATTATTTGATGATGATGCCGGGCTGGTTTTTGGGATAACAACTGCTGCAACGGCGATGCAGCCACCACCGCAACCCCAAACACCGCAAGCTCAACAAAAACCTACTAGTGAGACACCGCAAGAGCAACCAGCAGCACAACAGGATCAGCCGATTGAGTTGGTGGTAACAGGTGAGCAAGATGGGTATCGTGTGCAGGATTCTACGACTGCAACAAGGACAGACACGCCTTTGCGCGATATTCCTCAATCAATTCAGGTAATACCGCGCCAGGTGCTAGAAGATCGTAAGCCCAGAACTCTGACGGAGGCAGTGGAAACGGTCAGTGGTGTTTCCAGTGGAGATACCAATTTTAACGCACCCGCAGGAAGCTATGTTATCAGAGGATTTGAACAGGCAGGAAATTTCCGAAATGGCTATCGAGATGTTAATAACAACTTTGGTCTAACAGGAATTAACACGATCGAGCGAGTGGAAGTTTTGAAAGGGCCTGCCTCGGTTTTGTTTGGAGCAGTAGAACCCGGTGGAATCATCAACGTAATCACCAAACAACCCCTCAGTGAACCCTATTACAATCTCGGATTTGAGGCAGGAAACCGGGGATATTATCAGCCCAGTATCGATTTTTCCGGCCCATTGAATGACGATAAAACTTTGCTCTATCGCCTCAATGCCAGCTATCAAAGTTCAGACAGTTTTCAAGATTTTGCCACCTCAAATTCAACCACGATCGCACCCTCAATCAGTTGGAAATTGGGAGATAGGACAGACCTAAATCTATACTATGAGTATATTAATTTCAATGGTATTCCGGAGACTTTTACTACTCTTTTCAGCGATAATACCTTCAAACTGCCTCGAAGTCGCTACTTAAGTTACCCTCTCGATGGCAATGATTATACCACTCAAAAATATGGCTATACGCTAACCCACAAGTTTAGCGAGAACTGGCAGCTCCGTAATAATTTTTCTATAGCTGCTAGTAATGCCACCGAAGAATATACGGTAGGAATAAATCTACTGGACGATCGTTTCTTGCAGCAATATGCTGCAAGACGTAACTACTTTCAAGACAACTATTTTGGACAGATCGACTTGCTTGGTAAGTTTAATACAGGCTCGATTTCACACCAAGTTTTGTTTGGCTTTGATGCCAACCGCTATGTGCAAAATTTCAATGC
This sequence comes from Nostoc sp., assembly GCF_036917935.1. Lineage (GTDB taxonomy): Bacteria > Cyanobacteriota > Cyanobacteriia > Cyanobacteriales > Nostocaceae > Nostoc. The sequence continues at coordinate 137,041 of NZ_JBALEL010000019.1, forward strand.
CATTCGCCTGGCTGTGCCTGCTCTAGATGTCTTCAACCCAAACTATAATATTCCAGAGCCACAAATTACTACTGGAGGTTATAGTTCCTTTCAGACTGTTCAATCTTATGGGTTCTACCTTCAAGATCAGATTAGCTTTCAAGATAATCTGAAGCTATTAATTGGCGGGCGCTTTGATTGGATTTCACAAAATACTGGTACAGACGAATCAGAACAGAATGATAGTGCGTTCAGCCCCAGAATCGGGTTGGTGTATCAGCCCAGCAAATCTATTTCTCTCTACACAAGTTACAGTCAATCTTTTAACCCTAGTCAGGGATTTAACGCTGATGATAGAGCGTTCGAGCCAACTAAAGGAACCCAATATGAAGCGGGCATTAAAGCTGACTTTCTAGAAGGCAAACTTTCGACAACGTTGGCAGTTTATCAAATTACCAAAACGAATGTTACAACAAGCGATCCCGATCCCGAACGAGCTGCTCAAGGTTTTTCCACTCAGGTGGGAGAACAAAGAAGTCGAGGGATTGAGCTAGATGTGGCAGGTGAGATTTTACCAGGGTGGAAGGTGAACGCTTCTTATGCTTATACCAATGCAGAAGTCAGCGAGGATAACTCCATTCCTGTAGGCAATAGATTGGAGGATGCGCCAAACAATCAAGCTAGCCTCTGGACAACTTATGAACTCCAAAATGGCGATTTCAAGGGTTTGGGATTTGGTCTAGGTCTGTTTTATGTGGATGCGCGGGCGGGAGATTTAGAGAACTCATTTGAAATACCCGATTACTTGCGTACCGATGCGGCAATTTACTACCGTAGGGATGCTTGGAAGGCTGGTATCAATATCCGTAATCTATTTGATACGGAATATTACAGTTCTAGCAATGGAGATAGAACAAGAATTAGAGAAGGTGCGCCCTTTACAATCATCGGTTCTATCAGCTGGGAGCTTTAAATTGCTCGCCTGTAGATAATCGGCCGAGCAACTTGCCTGAACACAGCACCAGTCTTCTGGACAACCTGCCAAATATTAGTTAAAGAAAAACATTCTTCGCAATGAGAAAGAGAGCCATTAGTACAATTATGCCATTGTTACTTGTTGTTAAAAGTGTTTGCCTTTTGACTTTTACTAAGGTTATTTGGGTTGTCCACACTGTTTTTTTCAGTTTGCGTAGATTATGGCAACCTCGGCAGATTTGGAGTAATTACAAATTTTTAGCATTCTTTCTGACAATAGTTGCTGTTTTAGCGATCGCAGCCTGTAACAGCAACACACCGCAGCTAGATCGAGGGCAAATAAGTGCAACTGCTATAGGAACTGACAAGTTAGCGCTTGCGCCAACGCCAATAGAAACAAAAGTAGTTAGCCATGCTTTAGGTGAAGTTGAAATTCCACTTAAACCACAACGAGTTGTTGTATTAGAAGAAAATCTGATTCTCGATTCTGTACTAGCGCTGGGTGTAAAGCCAGTTGGTGTCATGTCTTGTCGGGGCTGCGAGGAAAATTTTCGGGGTATACCCAGCGACTTACTTGCTGACATTCCAGTTGTGGGCAATATTGGCAGTCAACCTTCCCTAGAGAAAATTCTGAGTTTAAAACCAGATTTAATTTTGGGGTTAACGTGGCTCAAGAGTTCTTATAAACTCCTTTCCGACATCGCACCTACAGTACTGATCGATTTTCCGAGTATGCACGACTTTAAAGAAAGACTACGATATGTAGCCCAGGTGTTGGGAAAGAGCGATCGCGCCGAAGAACTTCTGACTCAGTACCAAGATCGAATCCAAAAATTGCGGCAACAATTAGGAAAAAAACTAGAAACAAGAACAATATCTGTCATTTATCTTGCAGGTTCAGCAGATATTTTCTATACCTATAGACCAGACTTTCTCGCTTTTGGTCAAATCATTAGTGACGTAGGTTTACGACTAATCCAACAAAATCAAAAACAACCTCAGTTAACATTAAGCATTGAAGTTTTACCCAAATCCGATGCCGATGTTTTATTTATTATGACAGAACTCTTAACAAAAGATTTTAAAAAAGCCAATCCTGAACCTTTACCTTTTTTGCAAAAGCCTATTTGGTCAACACTTAAAGCTGTTAAAAACAAACAGGTATACAAAGTAAATTGGACTGTCGGGGGGCCGATTGGAGCTAATAGAATAATTGATGACCTCTTCAAATATTTAGTAAAAGCATCTTAACTAAGTAAGTGGGGATCTTCGGGTTTAATAAGTAATCAAGCGAACATCATATCAAAGCATGTTGTGTAAAATTAATTAAATTGGCTCATAGTAAGTGGCTCTAGGCGCTTACTACAAACCAATTATTCATACCCACTTACTTATAGTAATCCGCTTTGATTTCTAAACTTACTTGTTACTCAAAATGATCATTCATGCACCATTTCTGTAACACTCTAGCTTTTATCTTACTCCTGACTGCACCCGCCAGAAATTAGCATAAATCCCGTTTTTATCCAACAATTCTTGATGAGTTCCCGACTCAATAAACTCCCCATGTTCCATCACATAAATACAATCAGCATTGCGGATAGTAGAAAGACGATGGGCTATAGCTATCGTTGTCCTATTTACAGTAATCTTTTCCAAAGAACGCTGAATCGCTGCTTCCGTTTCATTATCCACTGCTGATGTGGCTTCATCTAAAACTAAGATAGGTGGATTTTTCAAAACAGCCCTGGCTATAGCAATTCTTTGTCGTTGTCCACCAGATAATTTTTGACCTCGTTCTCCAACTATAGTCTCATAACCTTCAGGGAGTTGCATAATAAAATCATGAGCTTCGGCAATTTTGGCAGCTTCAATTATTTGTTTATCGGTAGCAGTAAAAGTACCGTAGGCAATATTTTCAGCAACGGTACCATGAAATAAAAATAAATCCTGACTTACCAAACCGATACTACGACGCAAATCACGCAAATTGAATTTTTGGATATCGATCCCATCAATAGTAATTGTTCCAGAAGAAATGTCATAAAATCGCAATAATAATTTGACTAAAGTGCTTTTACCGGAACCGGTAGATCCAACAATAGCAATAGTTTTGCCGTAGGGAATATGTAAGGATAGTTTTTTGATTACTGGTTCTCTATTTTGATAAGCAAAAGTAACTTGCTTAAACTTAATTTCACCACGCACCTGAGAAACATTTAAAGATAGATCTCCTCTAATAATGTTGATGGGAGCATCTAATAAATTCATAACGCGATTGACAGAAGCCATTGACCTTTGATATTTATCAAATATTTCTCCTAATGATACTAAAGGCCACAATAACCTCTGTACTAAAACAAGTAAAACACTGTAATTACCAATAGATATTTTACCAGTATATGTTGCCATACCTCCCCAAAACAATAAGGCTGTGAACCCTACTAAAACTAGCATTCTGATTAAGGGCACAAATGCAGCAGAAAGTTTAATTGCTTTGATGTTACTTTTTCTATATGCTTCGCTTTCTCCTGCCAATCTGGCACTTTCATATTCTTCGGCAGTGAAACTTTTAATTGTGTTAATTCCACTAAGATTATTTGCTAGTCGCGAATTCAAAAAACCTACCTTTTCCCGCACCTCAGCATAGCGGGCTTCCAGACGCTTTTGATAAGTAAAGGAACCCCAGACAATAAATGGCATTGGCAATATTACTACTAGGGTAATGGAAGGAGGTAAAATAAAGAAAGCACCACCAGTTAAAATGATCAGTGAAGTGCTAATCTGGATGATGTCATTAGCTCCAAAATTCAAAAAATCTTCTAGCTCGTTGATATCATCATTCAAAATTGACATCAATCCACCAGTGCTACTTTCTTCAAAGTAGGCTGAATCTAATTCTTGTACATGATTGTAAGCATCCAAGCGTAAAGTATGCTGGATATTTTGAGCTAAATTACGCCAAAGTCGATCATAAGCGTACTGCGAAAGTGATTCAAATATCCAAATAATGATAGTAATAAAAGAAAGCAATAAAAATTGCGAAAATACATCTTTAATTCCGAACTTTGCAATTACGGAATCTTGCTGCTTGACGAGAATATCTACCGCAGTACCAATCAACCACGGTGGTGCTAAGTCCAAGAGCGTATTGATCAGAGAAAATGTTGTTGCTTGCCAAATTTGTTGGCGATACCGACTTCCATAGTTTAGCAAGCGTTGTAAAGGATGGGCTGAATTCCCCCGCGGATTAGATACTCTAGAAGATTTTGATGTTATTGTCACGATTGTTTGTTGTTTGTAGTTACCGAAGAAAGGCAGAGGGCAGAAGAAAAGATGCATAATTCATGTTGAAAAGCAAGTCCTATATTCTCTGCCATAATGTCTAAAGTCCAAACCTCAGTTTTTCTTGGACTTCAACTTTTTGGGGAGACTGCTCTGGCTTTGGTTCTTTCTCCACCTTTTTCTCTTGGGGTGTATCAATAATTGCAATTTTGATTGGTTCTTCTTCGGCTTGAGGCACTCTGGTGAGGTAATTACCAATCCCAGAAGCCAGCACTCCCACATATAAGCCGAGGGAACCAATTAGACTCAGAACCGAATGGCACTAAGAAAAGCTATAAGCTTTGCCCTAACTGGTTAAGAGCCTCCAGGCTCTTAACCCATTCTCGGAGGGCTGCCGCCTCCAGTGGCTTGACCAGAGGCAGCAGCCCTCTTGGAATACATTCCCAGTCTTCAGACTGGGAACGAGATGACACAAGCCTTTCGCCTTTTCTTAGTGCCATTCGACTCAGAACCAGAAAACCCTTAAGCGCCTTTGTCTCTTTCTCGCCCTGCTCGAAAGTGGTGCCGGAAAAGCTCATAAGTATGTTGCTATCTATTCTCATTAAAAATGTTAAAATGTTCTGGTGCAAAAGTCAATCAATATCTATAAATATCCTGACATCACTTTTGCCTAAGTTTTCAGGTATGTTCTCTGAAAACCTGTAAAATTAGAACAATTGCATGAAGAGTACTTGAATAATCTATTAATTTCCTGTGATTATATTTTCACATTGAGTTGAGAAGTATTTACAGTATTCTATAACTTTTAATTGAGAGTCTATCTCAATTTAGCTGAAAACTGACCGGATCAGCATATTCAGTCAAATTCAGGGTAAGTGCAGCTAATTTTGTAGTGAAAATAACAGAATATTTGGCGCAATTGTAGCGTAGAGAAGGGGGTTTCCCCCATGAGCGACTGGCGTGTGGGGTGCAATGACTGTGGGAATCATAACTAATGATGCGGACATGACATAACAGAAAAAATGATATCGATTTTTAGTGAGATAGAAATGTTAGGATGTCGGTCGTAGAGTTGATTGCAGTTTGAATAAGCGATCGCTCGCTGTTTGTAATGTCTCAGGTCTTTTACTGAAGCAAAATCTGATCAATGAATGTCCTTTTTCTGGTTGGCTGAAAAAGCTGGAACCGGGAACTACAGCAACACCAATATCTTTAATTAGGTGGTAAGTAAATTCAATATCAGTTTTGTAGCCAAATTTGGAAATATCTGCAAGCACGTAATAGGCCCCTTGAGGAACGAAATAGGGAATGCCAACTTGGTCTAGAATTTGCAAAATGCTGTCTCGTTTCTGGTGATAAAGTTTGGCTAGTTCTTCATAATAGGATGGTGGCAGTTGCATGGCGGCAACTCCCGCTCGTTGTAATGGTGCAGGAGCGCCAACGGTGAGAAAATCATGGACTTTGCGAATCGCTCCTGTCAATTCGGGATTTGCCAGAATGTAGCCGACTCGCCATCCAGTAACGCTGTAAGTTTTAGATAAACCGTTAATAGTAACGGTGCGTTCTTCCATTCCGGGAAGGGTTGCTAAGGAAATATGTTGAGTACCGTCATAGAGAATATGTTCATAGATTTCGTCTGTGAACGCTAACACATCCCATTTTTGACAAAGTTCAGCAATAAAAGTGAGTTCTTCACGGGTGAAGACTTTACCTGTGGGGTTGTGGGGTGTGTTGATAATAATCGCTTTGGTATTGGCATTGAAAGCTTGACGCAACTGTGCTTGATCAAATGTCCAATGGGGGGGATGCAGTGTGACGTACCGGGGTATAGCACCAGCTAAAATGGCATCGGGGCCGTAGTTTTCGTAATATGGCTCAAACACAATTACTTCCTCACCAGGATCGACTGTTGCTAACATCACAGCTGCCATTGCTTCTGTGGAACCACAGGTAACGGTGATTTGGGTTTCGGGATCGACATCTAAGCCGAGATACCAACGGACTTTGTTAGCGATCGCATGACGAAATGGGCGATCGCCCCAAGTAATGGCATACTGATTTACATCTGCCTCTATTGCCTCATAAGCCGCCTGTTTCAACTCCGCAGGACAGGGAAAATCAGGGAAACCCTGCGCCAAATTCACCGCATCGTGTTGCAGTGCCACCCGCGTCATTTCTCGAATCACTGACTCTGTAAACTGTTCTGCCTTCGCTGATATTTTTTGGCGCTGCATCTGACTCACCCCTATACCTCCGTTGATCTCTATTGCGATGATGCGGGTATTTTTGTCAACCCAACAAAATCAACAATATCGATAGATTTATCGTAGTATACTCAAATTCCCGATCCAGGGGAAGGAGTAGGGGAGCAGGGAAAAAAGAACTATTGATTATTGCCCAATGCCCAATGCCCCATACCCAATGCCCTTATTATCTATATACTGAATTATTGAGATTAATAGTCAATTATTGAAGTACTGATCCAGAATCATCATGAAATCTTTGCACCGTCCCGATCTTTATAGCTGGTCTAATTTCAATCCGGCAAGAAATATTGATTTCAATGGGATTGCCTGGATTCGCCCAGATGGCAACATCTTGATTGACCCAGTAGCCCTATCAAACCATGATTGGAATCATCTAAAATCCCTCGGTGGTGTGGTTTGGATTGTGCTGACGAATTCTGAGCATGTCAGGGCAAGTAAAGAAATTGCCGATCAAACTTATGCTAAAATTGCTGGCCCTATTGCAGAAAAAGACACTTTTCCTATACCTTGCGATCGCTGGCTGTCTGATGGTGAAGAATTTGTCCCAGGACTGGAGGTGATTGAACTCCAAGGTTCTAAAACTCCCGGTGAATTGGCTCTGTTACTGGACGAGACAACTTTAATTACAGGGGATTTAGTCCGGGCACGTAAAGCAGGTAGTCTAACGATTTTACCCGATGACAAGCTGCTGAATCGAAAGGAGGCTGTTGCTTCTGTTCGCAGGTTGGCTCAACTAAGTCGGGTAGAAGCAGTGCTGGTGGGGGATGGTTGGCCCGTCTTTCGCGATGGACGCGATCGCTTGCAGGATCTTGCAGCGACGTTGTAAATGAGTAAGGTAGCACAGCTAGCTGTGCTACCTTACTAGAGATTGTGGTTCAAATAGATAAAAAGGCTGTCAGAAGAAAATCAAACAACACCGTATCATGGTAGTTAGTAGCATTTATGTCTGATACTTTCTTTTTTGCCTTAAAAGAATATCAGGTAAGTAATATCCTGATTTCCTGACGGCAGAATGTGAAAGCTTTTACCGATAAACCTAGTTGGAGAACGCTCATGTCGAAAGAAAGAAAAAGTAATAAAGAAGTTAAAAAACCTAAAAAAGATCCCAAAGACAAAAATGAGAAAAAAGACCCAAACAAATAGGATGATTTAGGTAGATAGCTCTAGCAAAGACCAAGAGTTGGATTTCCTTAAGTTGACAATACTTCGTCCAGTAGCACTGAGTCAACTGCCCCACCCACGAGGGGATGGGGCTTGTAACTAGGAAACAGAATTTCCTGAAACATACGGGGTATTGACTGACCCCTGCTCCTCCGACCCTTGAGTAGAGGAGAGAATATAGTCATCGCGGACATTTCTAGAAGCATTGAGATCCGCGTGAGTCTGGTATCCACAGTTTTTGCAATGGAACTTAGACTTATGGCGATTTGTTCTTTTAATATGCTTACAAATATTGCATTTCTGTGAGGTGTAACGAGGATCTTGGTGTACTACTCGTTTCCCTAGTGCTTCTGCCTTGTAAGCGAGAAACTGCTCTTGTTGGTAAAAAGCCCAACTACCCAACCATTTATTCATTTTCTTCCCGCGTCGCTGGGTGCGAATGCTGGACAAGTCCTCAAGCACAAAAATCGCTACCTCTTTTTGGTTGGCTAGGTTTTTACTTACACAATGGTTCGTATCCTTCATGAACCGCTTCTCGCGTCCAGACATTGCCTTGAGGCGACGTTTAGAACTACGAGTGCCTTTTTGTTGGAGTTTACGACGATTGAATAAGTAACGTCTTTGAGTGTTTCTAATCTGAGAACTTGAGAAAAACTGACCATCAGAGGTTACTGCTTGATGGTAAAGTCCCCGGTCAATTCCTTGAATCTTTCCGCTAACTGTTTGCGGATTATCTGATTCAAAAACTAAGCGCACCCAAAATTGTTTTGAATACTTTGAATAGGTTAAAGTTGCACCACAAAACTCCCAAGTCTCAAAAACTTGTTTAAAATAATCAGGAATTTCTAGAATTAATTTAACCCGCTTACCAACACAGGACAAAGTTAACTGATGACCTCTTAAAGTCATTGTGCGCTTGTCGTACCTTAATCCTGATGTTGGTTTTTTTCTGGGTACACGCTTGAATTTAGTAGCTTTAATTGCTTCTAATGCGTTGTCCCTGACTGTTTGCAACAAAGCAGAAGGCACACTCGGATATTGTAATCGCAATAATGCGTACAAGTCCTTGTGTGCCTTATTTTTGTTAAATGTTTTGTTCTCTATCGCCCAGTTAATATGTGCATTAAATATTTCTGCACACTGATTCATCAGATTTAAAAATCTTTCATCTGGTAATTTGACTGGGATAGAGACAGTGCGTTTCATCAGAATTAATTAAGTTTAAAAACTGTTTGTCCTAATGCTAACGAAGAGGTTTCGTCATACGAGTAACCAAGACTTTTTAGATGCTTACAGCAAGATTCAAAACTATTTCCGTAAGGTGAACTAAAAGTTCTATTGTCCCATCCCTGTGTAGGCATTTTCTTGTGGTCTAAATCTTCAGTATATGAATCGTCCAAAGACATAGCGAAATAAGAAATTGCATCTGTTGAACGTACTGCTAATAATTTTGGCAAGGCATTGATTATCTTGGTCATATTTTTAAACTTTTTTGATCTACAATCAAATTATCTCAAACTTTATATATTTTATAAATACACACTACTCAATGAAAATATTGTCATCCTCCCATGCTAAACACTGCCTTGGCTACCACATCATATTTTGCCCAAAGTACCGGAATCAGCTACTTGAGGGGGCAATAGAGATAGAACTAAAACGAATTCTTGGTGAAATCTGCCAAACTTACGGATGGACACTTCACGCGATTGAGATTATGCCTGACCACGTTCATGTATTTTTGCAAGCAGACCATACTACAGCACCAGTTCTTATTGCTAAAACAATGAAATCAATCTCTGCTGTGCATATATTCAGCACGTTTAAGGATTTGAAAAAGCGTAGATTTTGGGGTTCTGGATTGTGGAGCGATGGAACCTTTTACTCGTCTGTGGGTGGTGCGTCAGAGGAGGCTGTCAAACAATATATTGCAACCCAAAAACAACGCGGATAGGGTTAAATTATGGGGCAGACGCTCGTTCGCGCCAGCGTCCCGTAGGCAAGACTCGCTAACGCTTCGCTATCGAACCCCATAATTTAACCGCGCTTACATCCCCGCCCACAAGGGGACGGGGTTTTACGCACGTTGTATAAAAAAGTTATTGTCAAAAATTTATTCACCCTTGGTCAAGTTTCAAAATCTGATGATTTAGGTTGTGTGTGCAATGTCTACGACGGGCTACGCTGACGCAACTAGATCAAGCAGGATCAAACTTCAGCGAAACACCGTTCATGCAGTAGCGCTTGCCAGTTGGTGCAGGGCCGTCATCAAAAACATGACCCAGATGACCACCACAGCGACTACAATGCACTTCAGTTCTGGTCATCAACAACGACTTATCTACAGTTAAGGCGATCGCACCTTCAATTGGATTAAAGAAGCTAGGCCAGCCAGTACCACTGTTAAATTTGGTATCAGATGTAAACAGTGGTAGTTCACAGGCGGCACAAAAATAAGTGCCTTGGTCGTATTCCTTATCCAATGGGCTGGTGTAAGGGCGTTCAGTTCCATGTTTACGCAATACACTAAACTGTTCTGGCGTTAAAATCGTGCGCCATTCTGACTCTGGTTTGGTAACTTCAAATCCACTCTGAGAAGTTGTCATCGCTTGTGACTCCCAATTGATATACTTTGAGAACAATGCTGTGCCGACTATTGCTGCACTAGCCTGTAAAAAATACCGTTTGTCCATATATCTATTATTTTCTATTTTGCCGTTAACTGGCCAATCAACTCCAGTACGGGATTCCCTACTTCATAACTATAATCAGCGATCGCTCTGAATTATCCCTGATAAAGTCATTAAAATTGGCTAAGAAACAATAAATAATTCTTCCAAAAAATACTAGGCGGGAATCCGATCAATTTGACCCGATTTTGGACAGTTAAATCCAATCAAGCAACCAACTAGGAGCGCCAAAGACAATCTAAACGCTATATGTGGCCAATCGTTGGCAGCAATAAACATCGGCCCCATTGCCTTATTTATCCTAGAGATAGAACGGAATTTTGCGCCTATTGCCAGTGGACTGGATAGCTACCCACGTTTATAGCTGAAAACTAAGTACATTAAGTCAATCAGCTTGGCGTACATTAAGGTTAATTTAACAGAAGGTTAGGAATAAGTAAACTAATATACACAAAGCTGCTATTGCTGTATTCCTCCCAGAGACGGAAGGGAGATGAGGGAGAAGAACTATTGACCAATGCCCCAATTTTTTCGAGCAATTGAACACTGCCTAATATACATTGGTCTGATAGAGATACCGGAGTTTTCTAAAAAACTTCTTGCGGGCTTTTGTAGAATATGTGATACTCTAAAAACTATAAATAAAGCACGGTAATTCGATAGAAATTCCGTAGTTTAAAAGGACAGGACTCATGCAGCTACTATGGTTCATCCCAACCCACGGCGACGGACGTTACCTTGCAACTGCTACAGGCGGCAGGGCAGTAAGCTTTCCTTATCTGCGGCAGATAGCCCAAGCGGTGGATGACCTTGGTTATACAGGGGCATTGCTGCCTACGGGTCGCTCTTGTGAAGATGCTTGGATTGTAGCGTCAACGCTGGTATCACTGACACGACAGATGCGTTTTTTGGTGGCGATTCGTCCCGGACTGGTATCCCCTGGAGTGGCAGCGCGGATGGCGGCGACTTTTGATCGACTATCTGGGGGACGTTTGCTGATTAATGTCGTCACAGGTGGCGATCCCGTGGAGTTAGCGGGAGATGGCTTGCATTTGGATCACGATCAGCGCTATGAATTAACAGATGAATTTTTGACAGTATGGCGAGCGATCGCTAGTGGTGAACAAGCTAATTTCCAGGGCGACTATTTCAACATTCAGGATGGGAAACTGCTGTTTCCACCCGTTCAGAAGCCGCATCCGCCCTTGTGGTTTGGCGGTTCCTCTGGCGTTGCTCAAAAAATCGCTGCCAAGCATGTAGATGTCTATCTGACTTGGGGCGAACCACCGGCGCAAGTAGCCGAGAAAATTGCATCAGTTCGCAGACTTGCTTTATCAGAAGGCCGAACTTTGCGGTTTGGGATTCGCCTACATATTATTGTGCGCGAAACCGAGAGTGAAGCTTGGGATGCGGCGAATCAATTGATTAAGTATGTAGATGACGAAGCGATCGCTAAAGCTCAAAAAGCTTATGCCCGGATGGATTCAGTTGGACAACAGCGAATGACTCAATTACACCAGGGTAATCGTGAGGCATTAGAGATCAGCCCGAACCTGTGGGCGGGAGTCGGTTTGGTGCGGGGTGGTGCGGGAACGGCCTTAGTCGGCGATGCCCAAACCGTAGCTGCCAGGATATTGGAATACGCTTCTTTGGGTGTTGAGTCCTTTATCCTCTCTGGCTATCCCCACCTAGAAGAAGCTTATCGAGTTGCAGAACTGCTATTTCCCCATTTGCCATTAGAGAATTTACCCGCAGTGGAGAAGCAACATGTCTTAAGTCCATTTGGTGAGATTGTGGCAAATGAAGATTTCCCTAAGCAAAAGCCTCAAGAAACAGCAACCTCCATATCCTAGTAATTATGAACTAGGAGATTAACAGCCATGCTGCACCAACAAATCGACCAAAAAATCTCAGAAAAAGAAGCGTGGGCATTGCGTCGTCAGTTGGGAATACCTAACAATAAACGCTTGTGGGTGCTAGCTTGCATGGATGAACGTTTACCTGTGGAGAAAGCATTAGGAATTGGTGAAGGAGATGCTCATATTTTCCGTAATGCTGGGGGGTTAGTTACAGATGATGCAATTCGGTCAGCGATGTTAACTACACAGTTTTTTGGCACAAAAGAAATCATCGTTATTAATCATACCGAATGTGGCATGATGACAGCATCAGGAGACTTTCTTAGTGAGGTATTGCGAAATCAAGGTATTGACGTGGATCAAGTGAGTGTCGATCCTGCTTTGCCAGAATTGAAGCTACCAAAAGGCGTTTTTTCCAAATGGATCAAAACGTTTACCGATGTAGATGAAATCTGCACACAGCAGGTGGAATTACTGCGTAATTCTCCTTTAATTCCCCAAGATGTAGTTATTCACGGCTACATCTGGGAAGTAGAGAGTATGAGTTTGCGCCGTCCCTACAAACGTCTGAGCGATCAGGTCAATACAGCATCAGCTATGAAGACCAAAACCACAAAACATACTGAACCCGTTTGAGAAATTGGGAGTTTAATTGAATGACAAATATTTTAGCGATCGCAGGTAGTCCAACCCATCCATCTAGAACCTATGGTTTTGTCGAATACACTGCCAAGCTTTTACAACAAGAAGGCTTGCATGTAGACATTATTTCAGTTCGGGATTTACCTGCTGAAGATTTAGTTTTTGGACGATACGACAGCCCTGCTTTAGAACAGCCAAAAGCTTTATTAGCAAAGGCAGATGGTGTGATTATTGCCACACCAATTTACAAAGCTGCTTACACAGGAGTGCTAAAAACATTTCTAGATTTGCTGCCACAAAAATCATTAACAGGTAAACCCGTGTTACCAATTGCTCTGGGTGGAACGATCGCTCATTTATTGGCAATTGAATATGCTCTGAAACCTGTGTTATCTGAATTAGGAGCGCGGCATATCCTAGCTACTATTTATGCAGTAGACAAACAAGTTCAACGACAAGCTGATAACAGCGTCCTGTTAGATGAGGAAATTGAGCAAAGACTCAAAGACGTTCTCAAGGAATTTGTTACAGCTGTAGCTTATGATGCCGCAGCGCCTCAAGAATTGGTTCATGCCAATTAAATAATCAAGTTTATACCTCCGTTTGCTGGTAGCAGATGGGTAATTTCTACCCATCTGCTACCTTTCTCTAAAGGTCAAGAGTATATTGAATACAAACAATAACCGCTATAGACTACACCCATATTTCTCTTCATTCCTATCTAGTCTATTCAACTAACAACGCTGTAATTTCTAATTTTTCCCATACAAAATATAGTGTTTCCTAATCATACAAGGTACGTCATAGCCCCCTCATCGCTTGCTCTTAGGGGGTTGGGGGTGGGGTTCTTGTATCTCACTCAACTGAGAACCGCTATATCAAATTAATTATTTCTTGAACAACGTTAACCCACCGCGTCATCCGTGGTTGTAAAGTTTATCAAAATTATAGGTTGGATAAGGCTAATACCTTACCCAACCAAAGCGCGATCGCCTGAAAAACAAACTTTCTTTTATTTGCCGCTAGATTACAAGCTGGCGTTGACGTAGCCCGCTTTCTCTACGAGACGCTTTGCGAACGGCATCGCTTTTGATATTGAAGCCACCGTGTATTAATGGCAATGCGCTTTTTTGGTCAGGTTAGCCAGTAAATTAGAAGTAGGGCGTAAAAAAATAAACTAAATGAAAGCGATGTCTAACGACAAGCCGCAAGGCGTCTGCGCTTCTGATCTTGCATCTATCGTCGGCGAAAAAAATGCTGTTTGCCTTTGGGAAAAAATCGAACTCGGTCAGCAAAAACGTATCCAGCAGGCGATCGCTTCTGGAAAGCTTCCCATTTGTATTGTCTATCCGCGTACCCAAGAACAGCTAGCCGCAGTCATCGCCACCGCTCACACAAATAACTGGCGCGTCCTCCCCTGTGGTAGTGGTAGTAAACTCAGTTGGGGTGGTTTAGCCAAGGGCGTTGATATTGTAGTTAGTACAGAACGCATCAACCAACTGATAGAACACGCCGTTGGCGATTTGACTGTCACAGTAGAAGCTGGGATGAAATTCTCTGATCTCCAAGCACTTTTGGCAAAATCGCGGCAATTTCTCGCCCTTGACCCCACAGCACCAGAGTCGGCAACCATTGGCGGTATTGTCGCCACAGGTGATACAGGTTCTTTGCGGCAACGTTATGGTAGTGTGCGCGACCAGTTACTAGGTATTACCTTTGTGCGTGCCGATGGACAAATTGCCAAAGCTGGAGGAAGAGTAGTTAAAAATGTTGCCGGATATGACTTGATGAAGTTGCTTACTGGGTCTTATGGCACATTAGGCTTTATTAGTCAACTAACTTTTCGTCTGTATCCGCTAGCAGAGGCATCGGGAACGGTGGTACTAACTGGGAAAGCTGAGGCTGTATCTCAAGCGGCTGACATCCTTCGAGGTTCGGCGTTAACACCAGTCCAAGCTGATTTGCTATCAACTAAATTGGTGTCTAGTTTAGGATTGGGTCAAGGACTAGGATTAATTGCCCGCTTCCAAAGTATTAGTGAGAGTGTTAAAGAACAGTCAAACCGAGTTTTGGAAGTTGGGCAAAAGTTGGGCTTAGATGGGGCAATTTTTGCCGATGATGATGAGGCTAATCTATGGCAGAGATTGCAAAAACGAATACATAGTACTGCTACAGAATCAGTAATTACCTGCAAAATAGGAGTGTTGCCTACTGCTGCTGTAGAGATTTTAACTCAGGTGGAGTTAGGTTTGATTCATATTAGTAGTGGTTTGGGTTTGTTACAATTAGAGAGTAAAAATCAAGTTTTGAAAATCCGCGATCGCACTCAAGCTCATAGAGGTTTTTTAACAGTTTTGTCAGCACCAATAGCGGTTAAAGAACAAATAGATGTTTGGGGTTATACTGACAACGCATTGCCGTTGATGCGCCGTATCAAGGAACAGTTTGATAGTAAGAATATTTTAAGTCCTGGTCGGTTTGTGGGTGGGATTTAATTTGAAGAAAACGTAGACGCGAAGCGGCTTGCCGCAGGCTACCACCAAGGACTCCAAGGACGCAAAGGAAGAGGGGAGAAGAATTAATTATGCAAGTTTCAGAAAATTCTGTTAATAATACGGCTAGTTTAAAGAATTTGAAAGGGTTTGATGTTAATCATCCGCCTGACCCGAAGTTGATTGATAGTTGTGTACATTGTGGGTTTTGCCTCTCGACTTGTCCCAGTTATCGAGTGTTGGGTAAGGAGATGGATTCTCCAAGAGGACGTATCTATTTAATGGATGCAATTAATGAGGGTGAGATTGCCCTCAATACCGCAACAGTAGAACATTTTGATTCTTGTTTGGGGTGTCTTGCTTGTGTCAGTACTTGTCCTTCTGGTGTGCAGTATGACAAATTAATTTCTGCAACTCGTCACCAAATTGAACGGAATTATCCCCGCAGTTTACCAGATAGATTTATTCGTCAACTGATATTTTCTCTCTTTCCCTATCCCAACCTTTTACGGATTTTATTAGTTCCGTTATTGGTTTATCAAAAATTGGGGTTTTCTAAATTATTTCGCGCTACAGGTTTACTCAAGAAAATATCGCCCCGTTTGGCAGCAATGGAATCAATTCTGCCAGAAATTACTCTCAAATCTTTTGAAGATAATTTGCCTACGGTAATTCCGGCTAAAGGTGAGAAGCGCTACCGAGTCGGGGTAATTTTGGGTTGCGTGCAACGGCTGTTTTTCTCCTCAGTGAATGAAGCAACCGTGCGGGTTTTAACAGCGAATGGTTGTGAAGTTGTGATTCCCAAATCTCAAGGTTGTTGTGCGGCGCTTCCCGAACACCAAGGACAAACAGAACAGGCGAAAGCCTTAGCAAGGCAGATGATTGATAGTTTTGCTAATACTGATGTAGATTTCGTAATTATCAATGCTGCTGGTTGTGGTCATACTTTGAAGGAATACGGTCACATTTTAGAAAGTGACCCAGAATATCGGCAAAAGGCCAAGGATTTTGCAGCTAAAGTTAAAGATGCCCAAGAGTTTTTGGCAACTGTTGGGTTAACAGCAAAACTTTCGCCGCTGACTGATAAACCCTTGAATTTAGTTTATCAAGATGCTTGTCATTTATTGCATGGTCAAAAGATTAGTGTGCAACCACGTCAAGTGTTGCGACAAATTCCAGGGGTGAAGTTGAGAGAACCAATAGACGCAGCTTTATGTTGTGGCAGTGCTGGGGTTTATAATATGCTGCAACCAGAAGTTTCTGAAGAATTGGGTCAGCAAAAAGTGCAGAATTTGTTGAATACTGGTGCAGAGTTAATTGCTTCTGCTAATCCGGGGTGTACTTTGCAAATTACAAAGCATTTGCAGTTGCAAGGTAAGAAGATTTCAGTTATTCACCCGATGGAGTTGTTAGATTATTCGATTCGCGGTGAGAAGTTGGAATTATAGACATTTTTTGTAGGATAGACATCTTGTCATTGATTTTAAAGCAAAGAGCCAAACCTACGTTTTTAATCCTAGTTTCTACTCCTAGTTTTTACTCCCCTCCTCGCTTGCGGGGAGGGGTTGGGGGTGGGGTTCATCTGAATTCTGTTTAATTAAACAGACAAAAATAATCACTCAACCTGAACAAGTTTTTTCCGAAATAGCCGCTTTATCGTCTGTATAATCACTGAAATGGGCAAAAGCGTCAGGCTGATTTCAGGTAATTTGTGATGAAACTAGATTTAGTCAGGTTTTTTCAGGCTTGCAACCCCAGTAAGACTCTGGTTGTAAGCAAACCGGAGGATAGACAATATTATATTGATTTTTCTAAAGTGCGTGGTGCCAAGATTATTGAAGAACTTGGGCGAACTATTACCCGCCTTTCACCTGAGCAACCCACTTGTCAATTATTTACCGGACATATCGGTTGTGGCAAATCCACTGAATTACTGCGGCTAAAGGCAGAGTTAGAGCAGCAGGGATTTCATGTGGTTTATTTCGAGTCTAGCCAAAGCCTAGATATGGCTGATATTGATGTTACAGATATTTTATTAGCAGTAGCTCGTGAGGTGAGTCAAAGCCTGGAAGCAATCAAAATTAACCTTAAACCAGGATACTTTAAAAATCTGTTTACGGAAATTGCTGAGTTTTTGCAAACACCGCTAGATATAGGGGTTGAGGCTGAATTATCTGTAGGTATTGCCAAGATTACCGCCAAAACTAAAGATAGTCCCAAACTTCGCGGTCAGTTACGGCAATATTTAGAACCGCGCACCAATGGCATTTTAGAATCGATTAACAAAGAATTGCTCAGGCCTGCTAGAGAAAAACTCAAGCAGCAGGGTAAAAAAGGACTGGTGGTAATTATAGATAATCTCGACAGAGTGGATAATTCTCAGAAACCTTCCGGTCATTACCAGCCAGAATATCTCTTTGTGGAACGGGGTGAACAGTTAAACCAGCTAAATTGTCATGTTGTTTATACCATTCCGTTAGTGTTGATTTTTTCCAACGCTTTAGGAAGGTTAACAAATCGCTTTGGGGTAGACCCCAAGGTTTTGCCGATGGTTCCTGTGGAATTACAAGATGGTTCGCAATTTTCACAGGGAATTGTACTGCTGCAACAGATGGTTATGACCAGGGCTTTTCCTGGTGTCAGTTGGGAACAAAGTCGAAATTTAATTACTGAGGTTTTTGATAGTCCTGATACTTTAGAAAGGCTGTGCTTAGTTAGCGGTGGTCATTTGCGTAACTTGTTGATGTTATTATTTCGCTGTCTTCAGCAAGAAGACCCACCTTTGTCGCGTGAGTGTGTAAATAGAGTGATTAAACAACGCCGCAATGAGCTAACGTTGGCAATTACGCCCGATGAATGGGAATTACTGCGTGAGGTGGCGCAAGAGAAAAACTTGAGAGGTCATGAAAGATACGAACTTTTGCTCCGCAGTATGTTTGTATTTGAATACCGAAATGAGGATGGTTCATGGTTTGATATCAATCCGATTTTGGCAGAAGCTAAAGAATTTAGGTTATAAATCGGCTGTAGAGGCGTAGAGTTGTACGCTCTTATATCAGGTATTTTGTAAAATGGCACAACGTTAGCGGTGTCAGCAATTACGGGAGCCGTATCAGCAATTACGGGAGCCGTATCAGCAAGTGCGGGAGCCATATCAGCAAATGCGGGAGCTATATCAGCAAGTGCGGGAGCTATATCAGCAAGTGCAGGAGCTATATCAACAAGTGCGGGAGCCGTATCAGCAAATGCGGGAGCTATATCAGCAAGTGCAGGAGCTATATCAACAAGTGCGGGAGCGATATCAGCAAATGCGGGAGCTATATCAACAAGTGCGGAAGCCATATCAACAAGTGCGGGAGCCGTGTTAGTCGTCATCTTCACAACTACAGCTTTTTACAACTAGCAGAAATCGTCTGTTGTTCTTCCTGCCTCCTGCCTGCTGCCTCCTGCCTCAAAACCCGTAGCTTTGTACTTCATGCAAAAGAAAACTGCTGTATGTTAGAGGATGTTTTAAAAATTCTCTTGTCGGTAACAAAACGTTTTAGATCCCCCTAAATCCCCCGATAAATTGGGGGACTTTGATTCCGGTTCCCCCCTTTTTAAGGGGGGCTAGGGGGGATCAATAAGTGCCTAAAACTACAGCAAACTACTTTTAAAACATCCTCTTATGAGTAATCAGCAAGAACCGGAAAATTTAGCCTTTGACAATGAGGGTTCATTACAAACTTTAGTCAGAGCAATCACCTTTTCTCAGGGGCAATTTTCGCTGATTATATTGCGCTGTAATTATGTTGCTTTACGTCAGCGCATGGTAGAACGGCTGCACCAAATCTCTCCTGTACATATTTACGAAATTACTTTACCTGCATCAGTCAAAACGCTTTACACAAATATACGCGAACAACTGGGAGATGAACAGCCACCTGCATTGATGATTTTTGGTTTGGAGTCGGTTAAAGATATTGATATAGCTCTGACTTCAGCTAACCAAGTACGGGAGGAGTTTAGAAAGAACTTCCCGTTTCCGATATTGTTGTGGGTTAATGATTCAGTTCTGCAAAAATTTATTCGATTAGCAACTGATTTAGAAAATTGGGCAACTATCATTGAATTTGAAAACCCTACTGATGAGTTAGTCAACTTCCTTCAGCAAAAAAGTGATGAAATCTTTGCTGGTAATATAACGCCCAATCCCCAAATGTGCCGGGAACTAGAAACCGCCCGTCAAGATTTGCAAAATCGAGGAGAAGTATTAGAAGCAGCACTTCAAGCAAGTTTAGAGTTTTTGATTGGTTTAAATGATTATTTACATGACCAGATAGATTTTGCTTTAGGACATTATCAACAAAGCTTGGGGTTCTGGCAACAAAGTATTTATTTAGAGCGACAAGGTATATTACTGGCTAATATTGCTTTAGCCTATGACCGCCAAGCTGAAAAAAATCAGACAGAAAATCAACGCTATTGGCAAGAGTCTAAAATTTGCTTTCAGCAAGCTATTGATATTTTTGAACAAGCACAACGTTTAGATTTAGTTGCAAAACATATTACTAAACTGGGTGAAGTGCTACGACGTTTACAAGCATGGTCAGAGTTGCAAAGCCTTGTGGAAAAATCTCTGCCGCTACATCAAAATTATGGCACGTCGTTGCAATTAGCTAAAGATTATGGTTTTTTGGCAGAAGTAGCCTTAAAACAGTCACGCTGGGATGAAGCTAATCAACTCGCGGGGCAAGCATTGCAAATATTAACTGATATTCCTAATTTACAACCAGATGAATTTGGGTTGTATCGGTTTATTTTAGCTAAGTCGCAACAGGGCTTAGGTCAAATTCAAGCAGCAATTACTAATTTAGAAGCTGCGAAAAAGGAAAGTAATCATCAGTACAACCCGCATTTGTATATATCTATATTAGAGATATTACGTTTACTCTATTTTGAGCAAGGTGAATATCTCAAAGCTTTTTATATTAAGCAAGAGCAACTACAAATAGAACAACAGTATGGTTTCCGCGCCTTTGTTGGTGCATCTTATCTTAACCCGCAGCGACAGGCAATTAATTCTGCACAGTTGCAAGTAGAAAATCCTGAAACAATTGCTCAAGAAATTGCTGCTTCTGGTCGGGGAGAAGATGTAAAGCGGTTGCGAAAAAGAATTGGCGGGACTGAGCATAAATTGACTGTAATTCATGGTCAGTCAGGAGTGGGGAAAAGTTCAATTTTGCAGGGTGGATTAATCCCGGCGCTACAACAGGAAGCAATTGGTGAGCGAGATGCTTTACCTATTTTGTTGCGAGTGTATACAGATTGGGTGGGAATGTTGGGGCAGAGTTTAGCTAAAGCTTTTGAGGAAGTCAGAGGTAATCAATTATTTGCTAATCTTGATTCTTCAACAGCTATTTCAGGACAGTTACGAAAAAATGCTGACCGGAATTTGTTAACGGTTTTAATGTTTGACCAGTTTGAAGAGTTTTTCTTTGTTTATCCAGACCAAAGTCAAAGACGAGTATTCTATGAGTTTTTGCGAGTCTGTCTAGATATTCCTTTTGTGAAGGTTATTTTATCTTTGCGGGAAGATTATTTACATTATTTATTAGAGTTAGAAAGATTATTTGATTTAGGTGTTATTAATAATAATATTCTTGATAAAAACATTCGCTATTACTTGGGTAACTTTTCGCCCGCACATGCTAAAGCTGTTGTGCAGAGTTTAACAACACGCTCTCACTTTTATCTAGAGCCAGCATTGATTGATGAATTAGTCCGAGATTTAGCAGGTGATTTGGGGGAAGTACGCCCGATTGAGTTACAAATTGTCGGGACGCAATTGCAAACTGATAAAATTACAACTTTAGAAAAGTATCGTCAGTTTGGCACGAAAGAAAAACTGGTTGAGCGCTTTTTAGAAGAAGTTATTCATGATTGTGGTGCAGAGAATGAACAAGTTGCACGACTGGTTTTATATTTACTCACAGATGAAAATGGTACTCGTCCTTTGAAGACTCGTGCTGAGTTAGTAGCAGATTTAGCAGGAGAAGCCGATAAACTAGATTTGGTGTTAGAAATTTTTGTGGCATCAAGGTTAGTGTTGCTATTACCAGAATCTCCGGCTGACCGTTATCAATTGGTGCATGATTACCTTGTGTCATTTATTCGCCAACAACAAGGCAATGAGATATTAGCACAACTAGCTAGAGAGCGAGAACAACGCTTGCAAGCAGAAGAGAAGCTGAAGCGGGAACAAGATGCGAGGCAGATATTAATTGATGCTCAACAAGAAGCCAAGCGACAAATTCGCCAAGGGCGGATGCAGTTGATGGTGAGTTCTGGTTTAGCGGTATGTCTATTATTATTGGCAGGTATATCATCAAGATACGCATTGAGTCAAATTCAAGTGGTTAAAGATACTGATAGTCAAAAGCAACAGGCAAAGCAGAAGTTGCAAGAAGCGCAGAATGATCTGCAAGCCGCAGAAGTACAATTAAAATTCGCAAAACAACAAACTCAACAGGCAAACCAAAATTTCCTGGCTACTAAAGCAGGCTTGGAAGAGGAAAAGCAGCAAGCCTCAGAATTACAAGAGAAAAATGCCCAAGCCGAGGAAAGAATTAAAACGGCAAACGAAAAAATAAAAACTGCTGAAGTAAAATTACAACAAGCAGTGATAAAACAACAGCAAGCAGAATTTCAAGCTAAACAAGCCCAAACCACTCTCAACCAAATACAACCAAAACTTGCACAAGAAACGAAACGAACAAAAGCAGCAAAAGCAGCAGGTCAAAAAGCACGTCAAGAAGCAGAAGAAGCACGTCGACAAGTAGAAGCAGCACGTGGACAACTAGAAGAAGTACGTCAAGAAGGACGTCAAGAAGCACGTCAAAAAGCAGGAGAAGCACGTCAAGAAGGACGTCAAGATGCAGCACGTCAAGAAGCACAATATAATACATGGGCGGAAAATGATGCAAGAATTCAAAGGGCATCAAGGCGCTGTCAATAGTGTGAGTTTCAGCCCGGACGGCAAAACCATCGCCACGGCATCATCTGACAAGACAGCGCGGTTGTGGAACCTGCAAGGGCAACTGCTGCAAGAATTTAAAGGGCATCAAGGCATTGTCAGTAGTGTGAGTTTCAGCCCGGACGGCAAAACCATCGCCACGGCATCATCTGACAACACAGCGCGGTTGTGGAACCTGCAAGGGGAACTGCTGCAAGAATTCAAAGGGCATCAAGGCATTGTCAGTAGTGTGAGTTTCAGCCCGGACGGCAAAACCATCGCCACGGCATCAGATGACAACACAGCGCGGTTGTGGAACCTGCAAGGGCAACTGCTGCAAGAATTCAAAGGGCATCAAGGCATTGTCAGTAGTGTGAGTTTCAGCCCGGACGGCAAAACCATCGCCACGGCATCAGATGACAAC
>NZ_JBALEL010000020.1:0-65196 GCF_036917935.1 Nostoc sp.
AATAGCCGATTTACCATGTATTACACGGTGAAAGGCTCAAATTCTATTAATGTTTAAGCAACAAGCAATCATGGATATTTTCTAGCACACAGTAGGCGCACCAACAAATGTAATCTAAGACAATTGCACATTTCTAGCGGCGGTACGTGTTGTTTGTGCTTTGGAAAAACTATATTGCACCCCAGAAAATGAACCTAAAATGCTTTCTGGAATAAATTTTCTTAGTTCTGGTGATGCAGTTGACTCCCCAATGGTTTCACGAATGAATCCCTCTGCAACCATTGTTCTAGTTCCTGGTACAATTCGCTGGTAGCCCACAATTACGAAAGTAACAGTTATAAGTAATTTAGCTAAATCTTCTGCTTCTATTGTTGGTGAATGATCTGGAAAACAGAGCTTGAGAAATAATTCAGCAATTTCTTCAACGATCGCATCAGTGTGCCACAGTGGGCGCAGCGATGTGCTAACCCATCAACTAACCAGATATCTGGCACTAAATTGAAGAATTTCTCAATGATCATTCCCTGTAAAGGGGTCAAGTCATTTTCAAGCAAGTAATCTAATAGTTGCCGTTCTCCTATTAGAGAGTACCTACCAAACAACTCCCGCAGAGCAGTGTAAGCTTTGTGCTGGCGACGACCGCCCAATCGTTCAGTTGCTTCGCATAACTGAGTATATAAGCGATGCTCAATCACATTATCTTCGCCAAAAGCTCCGCTCAGGTTGGCAGTCTCTGCACAGTCTGAAGTAGGTACTCGTAAATCTGGATCGATTAAGGTAACGCTAGAAAAGCGAAAGTCTGATTGGCTAAAAACCCCTAACTGCCAGCGATCGCCACCAAGAGAGTATCGAGCGTTATCCAAAACAGTATGCACACAGGCAGCGCGATCGCTTAATCCTTCTTCAATATATAGACATTTATTACATAACCTCAAGTTTTGAAATAGGCGATACCTACGGTGAGCTACGCTAACGCACTTCATAAAGCGATCGCAATTTGAGAATGTCTTGCCATTCGAGATCGGTAAATGGTTGGGTAACTAGTTCTATACCAAAGTACTGTTTTGCCGTTTCTGTCAGTGTATCCACAATCTTTACAATCCAGTCATCCTCTTCCTGCGTGTTACAAAATGAGGTATTCCACGGAGCCGGTTGTTCAAAGATTTCTTGAAATAAACCTTTATCTGTAGACAAAATCATCGAGCCGTGTTGAAGAATGGTATTTCTTCCCTTGCGTTGGGCGCTACCAATAAATTTACTTCCATCAGCAGTAACCAAGTCCGCCGCTGTTGCTGTGTTGAAGCAACTGGGATTGTGAATGTAACCCCGTCCAGCAGAACCATAACTTAACTCGATACCCAACGTTTGCCAGCCTTGGATCAAAAAGTTACAGATTTTTTCATAAGTACCCCAACTTTTTCCAGTACCAGCTGAGGTAATCACGGCGTAGGTTAAGTTCCCTTGGTGGAGAACAGCTCTACCTCCTGTTGGACGACGAACTAGATCGAGTACCTGTCCCTGGTAAATCAGATTATGCCACTCGGCAGGCCATTGTTTTTGCAGATGTCCCAAGGAAAGAGCATAAGGACACCAGGTATAAAAACGCAGGGTAGGCGGGTGCAGTCCCTTTTCACATTGGTTGAACAACCAAGCATCGATCGCCATTTGCACTGCTCCCGATGTCTGAAGCATTGGGATGAAACGCCAGGTGGATGGTGATTCGGTTGCTAGTTGTTTCATAGATTTCAGACTATGGAAAGAAAATCAAATAATTGATGCGCCATTTCTAATTTAGAACAAGGTGCAATTTCTACCTGATTTCCTTGACTATCTAAAAATATCGCTTGATTATTATCGCTCCCAAAACCACTATCAGGTTGATCGATAGGATTAGCAACAATAGCATCTAGTTTTTTATTCTGTAATTTTTCTAACGCTGGCTTGACAATATTTCCAGTTTGTGCTGCAAAACCAATTAAGATTTGATGCGGCTGTTTCTGTTGTGCTAACTGGGCGACTATATCCGGTACTGGTTCCAGGGGTAAAGCTTGGGGGAGCGATCGCTTGGGCAATTTCTCTGTACTATAATCTCGTGGCTTCACATCTGCCACGGCTGCTGACATGACAATGATATCAGCGTTGGGTAAACATTCCACCATCACGTGCTGCATTTGCTCGGCACTAATGACGGGAATTGCTTGTACTCCCAATGGTACATCCCAATTAGCTGGGCCATGTACCAAGGTGACGTTTGCCCCTCGATGAAGTGCGGCTTGCGCTAAAGCTAATCCCATTTTACCTGTGGAAGGATTACCAATAAACCTCACTGGGTCAAGATACTCTCGCGTTCCCCCAGCGCTAATTAGCACTCGTTTACCTACTAAATCTCGTTTGCCTTGAGTGTGTAATAACGATTGGATGTGAGCCAAAATTTCTGGAGGTTCTGCTAATCTACCAGCACCGATGCGATCGCACGCTAATAACCCTGATGCTGTATTCATCCCATGATATCGGCTATCTATCAATAGCTGTTGCCAATTTCGCTGCACTGATCGCTGTTCCCACATATCCGTATTCATTGCGGGTGCTAGCAGCACGGGACAAGTAGAAGCCAGCACGGTGTTTGTGAGTAAATTATCAGCCATACCGTAAGCTAACTTTGCTAATGTATTAGCTGTCAAAGGGGCAATTACCATGACATCGGCCCATTCACCCAAATCAATATGCAAAGGACGAGAGTGAGTTGCTTGCCAGAAATCATCATCTGTGTAGGCGGGATGACGAGATAGGGTGGCTATTGTCAGAGGCGTGATAAATTTTTGCGCCGAAGGGGTGAGGATGACTCGGACTTCTACCCCGGTTTTAAACAGCGTTGAAACTAATTCACAAATT
Organism: Nostoc sp.; assembly: GCF_036917935.1. Taxonomy (GTDB): domain Bacteria; phylum Cyanobacteriota; class Cyanobacteriia; order Cyanobacteriales; family Nostocaceae; genus Nostoc. Next base: position 2,893 of record NZ_JBALEL010000020.1, read on the forward strand.
TTGTAGGCGGCGATACCGCCACCTACAGCAATTAAAACCCTGTTCAATTTTGGATTAGGCATGGTAAAAAGTTAGGAGTAAGTAGTTACGAATATTAATTTCCAACTCCTAACTCCTAACTCCTAACTCTCAACTACGCTTCATCGTAGGGTTCCAAGTCTAAAAGGTAGATATAGGGTTCAACTAACTCTGGACGCTGAAATGCGATCGCTCGCAATAGATGCCAATCATTTAAACCTTCAAAAGCATTGCTATAATTATCCAGTTCCAGACGTGTAGCTAGTTCTTCTACTTCTGCCGCAGTCATGCCAGCAATTTCTTTTTTGGAAATGCTTAGAGTTGTCATAATGCTCGCCCCTCCCTTATGCAGCACTCGCCTTCAGCATGGGTTAAGTTGCGCTGAACGCAGCCACCCAATATATATTACTCATTAGAGGTCATTAATTTCGTGAAAATTGTCCGAATTTGTACCAGAATTTATAAAAAATTCGTAATGCTGACTAGGAAATTGTATTTACAACGAAATTTCGTAGCACCTCTAACGTTTCTGGATGTATTTCATGCCCCATATCAAATTCGTGGTATTCTACCGCCACTCCTAGAGACTTTAAAGTTTCTCGTGCCTTCAAAGCAGCATTCAGGGGCACAACTTCATCATATTTACCGTGAGTGATTAAAGTCGGCGGAATCCCACTTTTATCTGCCGTTAGTGCATCAGGATGTAAATACCCGCTCATCACAACTAAACCTGCTAAGGGCAATTTGGAGCCGACATCTAAAGTCATTGCTCCGCCTTGAGAAAATCCACTTAAAATGGTACGTGACAAAGGTACACCAGTGGTACTTTCTAAAGATTCCAAGAAATCTGTTAGCAGTTGCCGACTTTCTGGCAATCCTTCATACATATTTTCCACCCGCAGGTCATACCATGCCCTCCCTACAGGGGAATAGGCATAAGGAAAAGGTGCATTGGGCAATACAAACTGGTAATCAGGTAAATTGATCAAGGGTAACAATGATGCTACATCTTCAGCATTAGCACCCCAACCATGCAAAGTGACAATTAAGCCTGCGGGGGGTTGAGAAGTTGCTGTGGGAACGGTGATAACTTGTAAAGACAGAGGTTTACTCCTAAAATTATAGTTTTGTATATAGATCCTATCTCTTGAAGCAGACTTAGTATTTAGTGGCATTTGCTGCTTGCCCAAAGAATGCGATCGTCGTCAGGGTAATCTATGATCAACAGAAATGCGAATCACACCGATGATAGTGGTGAAATCACGAGCCGCTAAGAAAACTTTATCTTAAAGCCAGCTAGTGATGCTTCTATAGCTGTTCGCACACAAGAGTATCAATATTGTTTACAAATATGCTTCTGGTAAAGAATTCCATGCGCGATCGCTTGCTATAATTGCATTGATGAATCGAATGCGAGTTGCTATTTCAAAGACCTCGCAATCCGACCATTTTCTATTTTCTCTGCTGAGAGTGATAGAACGTTAATCACGGTTAAACAACTACAAAATTGTTTTTGGTTAGCGACAACCCAGCAGATAGTTGTCCAAATTCTACTTGAGTAAAGGCGATCGCACTGCCATCTTGGTCAAAGTACAATGCACCTGTAACATCGTTATAAATAAATCGCTGAGTGCTAGTGGTTGCAGATGCTCCGATTATAAACTGACTTGTCTCAAGTGAACCTGGTGATAATCCGCCACCAAAACCAGCAACCGATACCCGAATCAGTTCATTAGTAATATTGAAGTCATCAAGTCTATCAATGCCTTCATTGAAACTATTGAAAGCAAAGGTATCAGTACCAGATCCTCCAATTAGGCTATCATTACCTTTGCCACCTATGAGGGTATCATTGCCACCATTACCGTTGAGACTATCATCCCCATTGACCCCCACAATCAAGTCATCGTAAAATGAACCGATGATATCTAATCGTTCGATATTCTTGTAGATAACCTGATTTATCCCCGCCGTAATTGATCCTTGGTTAGTGATGGCATTGAAAGTAGAAGTGATTCCCTCAGCACCATAGGTGTCATGGACGATCAACAAATCGTCACCTTTGCCTCCATCTATTGTGTCATTGCCACTAATAGCCTCACCCAAAGGTGCATCGAAACTGAGAGCGTAAGTATAGTTTCCTATTATCTTATCGTTGCCATTGCTCCCCACAATATTATCATCGTAGGATGTACTTGAGATATTTAATCGTTCAATATTCTTGTAGCTAACCCGATCCCTGCTCAACGTAATTAAGCCAGTATTAGTTGTAGCATCGAAGCTTGAAGTGATTGCCTCGCCAGGATCGAAGCGGGTATAGGACAACAAATCGTCACCTGTACCCCCATCTATCGTATCATTGCCAAACTGGCCCGGAGCGAGCGTATCATTGCCATTGCTGCCCACAATCAAGTCATCGTAGTCTGTACCTGAGATATTTAATCGCTCGATATTCTTGTAGCTAACCAGTCTCGTGCCTGCCGTAATTGAGCCAACGTTAGTAGTAGTATTGAATTTCGTTGTAATTCCCTCCCTAGCACCATCGAACCTCAACAAATCGTCACCTATTCCCCCATCTATCGTATCATTGCCAAAGTTGCCCGGATTGAGCGTATCATTGCCATTGTTCCCCACAATATTGTCATCATAGAATGTACCTCTGATATCTAATCGCTCGATATTCTTGTAGCTAACCCGATTCGTGCCTGCCGTAATTGTTACAATGTTAGTAGTAGGATTGAATGTCGTTGTAATTCCCCCAGTAGCACTGCTGTGATCGACGCTCAACACATCGTCACCTATTCCCCCATCTGCCGAAGTAATTCCTCGGCTAGTGTTATCGACGAGCAACAAATCGTCACCTATTCCCCCATCTAAAGTATCATTGCCACCAGGACTAAGGTTTGCGCCAAGCGTATCATTGCCGTTACTCCCCACAATCAAGTCATCGTAGGATGTACCTGTGATCTCTAATCGTTCGATATTTTTGTAGCTAACCCGGTTCGTACCTAGCGTAATTGAGCCAATGTTAGTAGTAGGATTAAAAGTCGAAGTGATTCCCCCAGTGACATAGTAGGAAAAGTACTGGGTATCATAGGACAACAAATCGTCACCATTACCTCCATCTATCGTATCATTGCCACTGTAGTTCTTGGAGAACGTATCGTTGCCGTCACCACCATTCAGTAGGTTATTGCCTTTTGAAACGTTAACAATTAAATAATCGTCACCAGCGCCACCGTTGAGGGTGTTGTTACCAGAGACGTAATAGATGTTCCCGTCGCCGCGGGGTTCTTGATAACCTGAGGCAGAGAGAGTATCGTTGCCATCATCCCCACAAAGCAGCTGATTGCCTCCTAAAGAATCAAGATTTAAATAACCAATAGTCAAGCGATCGTCGCCAGTACCACCAAGAAGGGTATCCTTCTCCGTACCACCAAAGAGGTTATCATTGCCCGCACCACCCCACAACAGGTCGTTACCAGTACCACCGTAAAGTGAGTCATTCCCTATACCACCGTTGAGAGTATCATCCCCTTCACCACCAATCAGGGAGTCATCCCCTTCACCACCAATGAGAGTATCATTGCCCGTACCACCGCGCAGCAGGTCGTTACCACTCTTACCATCGATTTTGTCATTACCCCTCTGACCATTCACCACATCATTTGAGTTGTCTAAACCTGTAATGTTGTTGTTGAGGTCATTGAGGAATGTCACCGTGTTCTTGTTGAACAGGTTAGTTTGAGTGGAGTTGGCATCAAACACATCAAAACTGTCGGTGATGCTGGTTTGTCCATCAAACAGGATATTGCCAATCGCAGGCCGTGAAAAAGTTGCTGGCAGATTATCCAGGTTTTCTAATTTGAAGTTTTTAAGGATGACTTTTCTATTATCCACCCCTTCAAAGGTGATTTCCAGATTGCTGCCATTCTGAGTAAGCAGCAGATTTTGGACAGTCAAATTATAGCCTTGGAATTGGATCGTATCCACTTCGGCAATGACTGCTGCTGAGGGAATTACGCCCTTACCTACGCCACCGAAATCAGTAATAGTATCGGTGTTCCTACTAGACAAATAGTTTAAGTTGTAGATAAATTTATCCTTGCCACCGCCACCAGTCAGAAGATCGTTGTCCTGATAAATTAAGATACCACCGTTACCATTACCATTAATCGTATCCGCGCTGTTAGTGCCCAGTAGGGTATCGTTCCCGTTGATGCCAATGATATTTGCCATAACTTTTTCCTCTCTGAATCGATTTTTCGAGTAAATTAAGTTTTCAAGTTGCAGTTAGTGCTGTTTGAGCGCACAAAAATTCGCCAATTTTTTTTTTGAAGATTTCCCCTTTGATTGGCTTTGACGTAGCACTTATCTAACTATCTGGAACTATCTAAGTCTTAGGCACTGTACAAATTCGTGAGCGTGTGGATTCACAAAAACAACTAGTTTCAGAAACCGTAGGCATCAATGAAAAAGAGTATAAAAATCAAGCTTGAATGCCTGAAAACCACAGACCATAATTTAGTTGGTTTATCAATGCGTAAGTCTTACTAGCTTGAAAATAGGGAACACTTGACAGAGCAGAGGAAAAGGAGTTTTTATGTCCTCGTTGTGGGTTATTGCTCATTTGACCTGTATTATACCACTCGCGACAAAATCGCTGCCAAAATTGCCGCGACAATCCGACGCCAATCGGATGAATTAAGAGTAAGGGAACGCCCTCAGATGTTGTATTAATTGGTTGATGAACTTCGTAGGCGCAACGATAATTTTGCCCACTATAAAACTGGCTAGGAGATGCTGTAAAATTGGTTGTGTTCCCTAGAGCAGACGGTTGGATAATTACTAGTTTTTAATAATTGCTAAAAAATCATCTGTGGATGAATCAATTCGTATCCAGCTTCTTTGAGCTTTTCATTCGATACCCAAGCATTATATGGGCGAGTACTCTTGATAGATGTATCCCATTTAGCTTTGGGTAAATTATGTTTTTCAAATAAGCTATCTAACAAGTCTCGGCTGGTGAGATGTGCATCATCTACCAGATTGTAAATTCCTTGCAAACGACGGTGACGCGCAAATTCTATCGCACCAACAATATCATCTAGATGAATCCAATTTGTGATATCCTCACCACTGCCCGGACGGGTTGCACCAGAAGATGTACCAAATATTTTCAACAGTTCTCTACCAGTTCCATAAATTCCTCCTAAGCGGAAGATACAAACACGGAGATTTTCGCTAGATGCTGATAGCAACACATCCTCTGTTTTTCGGAGAATTTGTGCATTTAAATTAGGGGGTGCAAGGGGTGTTTCTTCATCTACCCAGACACCATTTCTATCCCCATATACTGCATAACTACCTGTGTATATTAATTGTTTCACACTTTTAATCTGCTGTAAGCATGAAACTAAAGTTTGGGCAGTTTGTAGATAAGTTTCTTCATAAACTTCTCCACTTTTTGCCGCAATACTCAAAAGTACAACATCTTGATTGTGCAAAACAGATTTTAGATTATCTATGTCATTACCACAGGTAACTACAACTCTTTGACATACTGATTGTAATGCCGGGACACGCTCAGACGAAGTTGTGGTTACAGTGACAACAAAATTCATATCTTGCTGCCAATATTGAGCAAGTTTATAACCAACATAACCACAACCAATGATTGCAACGTTCATGATAAATTAAACACAAATAAATTAAACTACTCATTGAGACAATATTCTCAATTAATTGTCTGGAAGTAAATAATTTTAACAGTCCAGAGCTAACAGTCAATAATTAATAGTAAAGAAATTTTTACCTAATGACTATTTCGCTAATTCTTTCTCAATTATGGCAATTATCTCTGGTGAATTTGGCTGGACACTACTATTAAATCGAGCAACCACTTCACCTTGCTTATTCACTAAAAATTTTTCAAAGTTCCAAGCAACAGTTCCCGTTGGCTCAACGGCTTTAGTAAGTCGCTCATAAAGTGGATGCTGCTGTGAGCCTTTGGCATGAACTTTATCGAATAGTTCAAAGGTAACACCATATTTGCTCGTGCAGAATTGCACAATTTCTTGATTGCTTCCTGGTTCCTGCGCTCCAAAATCGTTACAAGGGAATCCCAAAATATTTAACCCTGCTTCTCCATACTTCTGGTTCAACTTTTCTAGCCCGTCGTATTGAGAAGTATAACCGCAGTAGGAAGCCACATTTACAATTAAGAGTACCTTCCCGGTGTAGTCGTTTAATTGTTTATCTTCACCGTTGATGGTCTTGACTGCAATATCCGAAATTGTCTTACTCATCTTGAATCTGAATTTATAGGGAATATTGCCAAGTCTCCCATATTACAGGTACTCTAAACCCGGTTTGTTTAAGGAAATTAGCTTTGTTAGCCTTGTTGTAACAATTCTATGTGAGGCTGCGCTTTATTCATCTAGGGGCAATTCATGAATTGCCTCTAGACAACTGGTGCGGCCGATCAATTAAGATAGCGATCGCCTGTGAATTTACACTTACAGCAGATTTTAACTTCTCGACGAACGCGAACAGCGTGTCGGAGACAGAGGCTACGCTAACGTCAGGCATAGAAATAAGTAAGTCGGCGAAAAAAAAATAATGTATATGAAGAAATATAAATTTGAAGTAGAGTGTGTTATGACGTAGGCTAACGCACCTTGAGTTGTTGACGGTGCGTTGCAGGGCAACCCACCCGACATTTAAATTTCTTAACATAGCTGGAAATATTAACGCCGACTTACTTATTTACTTATCTTTACATAGTTTGGCTTTTTCACGCCGACTTACTTAGATGAGGTACAAAATGCTGGACTCACGCATCAGACATAAAGAGTTTCTACTTCCTGACTCCTGCCCTCTGCCTTTCTTCGGTGAAATCAGGAACTAGTCTGATCATTTCTATGAAGAAATGTTGATATTTTTATTTAATCCGAGTTTTTAATATTAGAAAAAGCGTGTTCCCAGGAAAATAAATAACTGACACCGAGAATGAGATAATTATTTCCTAAAAGTGTTGGCTATTGATGATGTTGTCAATATTTTTGGAATCGCCATCACTGACTACTGCCTATAGAAATAAGTCGGCGAGAATAAATCAAACTATTAATTATTCATGCCGACTTACTTGGACAAATTTAGAGACGAAATATAGGATGATGGTTGCGAGTATTGACTAAATAATGTCAGGATGAGTCTGCGCGATCTGAATCAAAGTGAAAACTTAGTTTCAGCAAAACTTATTTTACGTTGTGAAAATTTTATGGTAAAAGGCTTGAGAGTTAGTATGCTGCTATTGGCAGTTATGGGAAATCTGGTATGGTCATTTAGTGCCAAGGCAAATTTTAACGGCAAACTCACCGTAGAAATTGATGGCTTGAAGAATAAAGAAGGACAAGTCTGTGCCAGTATATTTGCTAGCAGTAAAGGATTTCCTAGCGATCGCGATCGCGTCTTACAAAAGCAGTGTACCAAAATTACTGACACTCCCTTAACCATTACCTTTGAGAATTTGAAAGCAGGTAGTTACGCCGTTGCTGTCTTCCACGATCAAAATAATGACCGCACTCTCAATCGCAATATTTTTGGTATACCAAGCGAAGGTTTTGGATTTTCCAGCAACCCAGAAATTCGCGCCAGAGCGCCCAAATTTAGCGAAGCAGTATTTTTAGTGGCAGGCCCGGACACCAATATCCAAATCCAGTTGAAATATTTTTAGGCTGATAATCTAAAACACATCTAAATATCGTGTCCGCATAATTGAATCACCGCTTCTAAAGGAGCGGTGAGGATGTCAATGTTGCTCTATGATTGTGAATCATTGTGTGAATCTTCTGGTAAACTATGTTGTTCCCCCAAGCCACGCATTCGATTTATCTGAGTTAAAGCATATCGTGCTGTTGCTTGCACATCAGGATCTGGGTCTTCCAGCGCATGGCGCAACATCTGACTCATTTGACCCATCATGTCATAAACGCGCGTCAGGTCACGGATCGCATTTTGCCGTACTTGTGGACTTTCATCTTGAATTGAAATTGCTAAAGCACGGTTCATCGGTTTGAGTGTGCGGATAGCAATTTCTGACAAAGCTGCCAAAATTAAGCTGCTTTCTTGAGAATCAGCATCAATCATGATGTCAACCAGATGCTGAATTGCCCGCGAATCTCCCTGCTGACCCAAATCCCAAATAGCCTTGCGTCGCTTCGTTGGTTCAGCACTGCGTAAATCTTGAATTAATTCGTCAACGATATTGAGTTTAGCAAGACGGGAAGTTTTTTCTGGTAGCAGTAATTGTGTGGAAAGTGGTGTTGTCGGTGTTTGTAGACTAGTGACAGTCTCTAGTAAAGGTGCTGTAATCGGGTCTTTGTTAGCTTCTCTCAAACTTTTAGGCTCTGATATTTCGGACTTTTGCACTTGCTTTACCTTCTGAAACCACCTCAGCAAGTAAAAAAGTGCGCCAATACATCCTAGAACTCCAATGGCAAATATTAACCACCAGACAAAACCTTTCTCGGTTCGCTTGGGTTTTGCAGAAGTCGGAGCAGTAGAGGGGACAATTGGAGAGGTAACTATTGGAGAAGTGACTAACTGCTTTTTAGCTGCCAAAGCCGCTTGCAGTTTCTCCTGAGTCACCAGGCCAGCAAGGCCATCTACTTTTAAACCCTTTACTTTTTGGAATTTAGCTACAGCGATTTCCGTACTGGCGTTGTACTGTCCATCTACCAGGCCACTGTAGTATCCCAACTGTTTTAATTGGGTTTGTAGTCTCTGCACATCTGATTTTGGACTACCATATCTCAAAACGGCCGGACTAGCAGTAACTCTCGAACTAGCTTGTGCAAGTTCTAAAATTTCAGGTGCTAGGTTAGGTGTGGCTGCGCTTGAGCGATTTGGGTAAAAACCCACGCAAGAAAAACAGGTAAATATCAGAATTGAGGAACGGCATAGCCTCATATTGCAAGTTTCAGCCTGAACGTGCTTTTGAAGTCTTCGATACCACAATAGCTTCTAGATGACCAAATGTTAACGATCATTTTTAATTGGGAATTGGGAATTGGGCATTGGTTATTAACTATTCTCCTCTGCTGCTTTATCTCCCTACTTAATTACGAATTAGGAATTATTTTAACAACTTAAGGTAAAACTTCTGGTTCAGATTCTCTAACTGCTAGGCTGATGGGGTTCAGTTTTTTAGCAGATGCTTCTAAAACTGGTTGCTGTATATTAGCTATTTCGCCGACAGTAACTGTGTCGTTTTGTCCTGCTAAAGTATCACGTTGGTTAATCAGATAGATGCTGATTAAAGTCAGAAATACTCCTACCCACTGCAACGGACTGAGGACTTCTGAGAGGAAGATGTTGCCGAATAGTAGTGCAAAGACGGGTGTGAGGAAGGTGAGAGAACTAAGACTCGTCAGACTGCCGCTAGAGGCAAAGTAGAAGAATAACCCATAAGCGATCGCACTGCCAAATACCGTAGCATAACCCAAGGCCATGAAATCAGATCCTCCCAGATTCTCCCACTGCTGAGATTCAACAACTGATGAAATTCCCCATAGTGGCAATCCGCCCAAAATCATGTGCCATCCTGTAGCGCTTACAGGGTCAGCATATCGGCAGACAAACCGAATCAACACTGTTCCCACTGCCATTGATAGCGCTGCTAACAGCATTAACCACTCGCCACTAGCAAACAAATCTTGCCAGTTGCCAATTGTGATATTTGCGCCTGAGTCGAGAAAATGAAAAATCCACTCATCAGGTAAGCCAATTAAACTAATGCCTATGACTCCCAAGCCTAGCCCCAGCCATCCCCAAAAACCAATGTGTTCTTGGAATAGCCACAACGACAGCAAGGCCACAGCCAAGGGTTGCGAGTCAATCATCACAGACCCTAACCCCGCACTAGTTCTAACTAATCCCTCTGCCAAAAAGCCTTGAAACAGTGTCCCATCTACTAGGGCAAATAAGGCAATCCACAGCCATGCAGCCCAACCCTTCGGCTGGGGTTTATCCATGAATGCTGCTGCAATCAGAATTAACATTCCTGCTGGTATCAGACGCACACCTGCCATGAATAGCGGTGTGGTATGAGGTATAACTCCTTTCATGGCTACCATTGCCGTCCCCCATAGGAAAAAGGGGGCGATTAACAACAGGGGAGCGAAGGGAAGTGGAGATGCACTGAGTTTCAGTTGCATGGGTTTGCTGATGCCTTTGTTTAACAAGCGCAAAAATTGCTTTACCCAATTTTACCGAATTATGTAGTTTTGCGTAGCTTGCCAAAGTAGGCATCGCGTAGCCTCTCAAAGACAAAGAATTAATACTCAGGTGTAGCTAAGGTTACAAGAGAGCCTTGCTGATATCTTTGCTCAAGCTGAATCGACACATCGCCAAAATAAACCTAGATTAAAGATTTGCCTAATGGCTGTTGATTCTGTAGTTTTCAGGCTGACAAGTGGGAATTTTAGGAAAAGGGCAAACTCCCCAAAACTGAATCAGAATAGCACTTGAGGTTTCGAGCAAGGAATGAAAATTAGTCAAAAATTAATTTCGGGTATTCTAGGAATGGCTACTTTATCAGCAAGTATTGGTGTTATTAGTGCCCATCAACAATTGAATATAGCTAAGTATCTTGCTGAAAAAGAGGCTGAAGAAGTTGCTGGTCTACTGGGACATTTCGTCAGTCATGAGCTTGAAAACCACAAAATGCGATCGCAAAAGGAGATGCTAGCCCATTTGCAAAAGCATGTTGAATCGCTACACAAACAACGTCAGCGCGATCTGGAGATTGTAGACCGGAATAAAATCATTCTGGCAGATGTAGTTACAGAAGACATCGGTACGCGATTAGATCACGATCCCAATAATGAAGTTGGTAAAACTATTCACGATGGTATACCAAGAATATATATTGAGTCTAGTCCTGAGTACCCAAAAGGGATTCAATTGATTGCTGTTGCTTTTAAAACTAGCAAAGGTGAAACAATTGGTGCAGTAATTTTGGAATATACACCACTTTATAAAGCAGCACTAACAATAGCCCATAAAAATATTGTTGTCACCTCAGTTATTAGTTTAGGATATGGCATCTTGGCATTAGGAGTAGGTTATCTGCTCTCCCGAAGCATCTCCAAACCGATTAAACAACTCCAGGAAGCTGTGGTACATCTAGCTGAAGGTAAGCTGGATACCAGAGTTAGTATTCGCTCCCAGGATGAGGTTGGCGAGTTAGCTATCTCGTTCAACAAAATGGCAGACGATCTGCAATCTTCCAGAAATGAGTTAGTCAATGCTAACGAACAATTACGAGACGAAATTGCCGAACGCCAACAGGCAGAAGCAGAACTTCAGCAAGCTCTGAAAGACCTGAAAAAAACCCAAATCCAATTAATTCAAGCGGAAAAAATGTCGAGTCTGGGTCAACTAGTGGCGGGAGTTGCCCATGAAATTAACAATCCGGTTAATTTTATCTACGGCAACCTCCAACACACTGATGATTACACTCAACAACTGCTACTGTTAATTAAGCTTTATCAAAATCATTATCCTAACCCAGATCCAGAAATTAAAAATGCGAACGAAGAAGCGGATATCGAGTACCTAACAGAAGATTTGCCTAAGATATTAACCTCAATGAAGATGGGGGCTAAACGCATCCGTGAAATTGTTCTCAGTCTACGAATCTTCTCTCGTTTAGATGAAGCTGAGTTCAAAACGGTTGATCTCCATGAAGGAATCGACAGTACCCTGTTAATTTTGCAACACCGAATTAAGGTACAAAATCATCGCCCTGAGATTAAAGTGCTGAAAGAATATGGTGAAATACATCAAATCCAGTGTTTTGCAGGGCAAATGAATCAGGTATTTATGAACCTCTTGGCAAATGCAATTGATGCTTTAGAAGATGCTTTTCAAAAAGAACTTTGTCCAAATCCCTTGATTCGCATTTCTTCTGAACAGGTAAATGACAATGCGATTATTCGGATTGCTGATAATGGAATAGGAATTCCAGAAGAAATCCAGTCGCGTTTATTTGACCCTTTTTTCACAACGAAACCAGTTGGTAAGGGGACTGGTATGGGATTATCGATCAGCTACCAGATAATTACCGAAAAGCATGGTGGATCTTTGCAATGCTTTTCGTCACCGGGACAAGGTGCAGAGTTTGTAATTACAATCCCGATTCGAGTAGCAAAATCAGCACAATTATTAATCTGCGATCGCAATACCGATCGCTAAAAGTCAGCGCAAGTCTTTTTCAGCCCCTAATATCATATCCTTGACTGGTTCTCAGGGGGCAGCCTAATGAATGCATTCATTGAGTATCTGACTCAATGTCTGAGTGGAGGCAATGATAAATCGAGCTTTTTTCGACTTGTGTGTAAAGTGAAACAGTACGAGTATTATCCAGTACATAAAACTGAGTAACTGAGCCTACTTTATTGAAATTTTATATAAGGATACCTAAGTTTTCCCGGCTTAGATATCCAATAGCAACATAACCTACATTAAATAGATTGTTAACTCTATTATAATTACTAATTTTTATTTTTAAATGTTTTTTAGGAGAGTTATAAATTCATCCTTAAGTTGGATGTCAAAATTAGATATAAGTTTTAATAAAACGGGGCAAGCAGATTGAGATAAAGCTTTTCTTCTATCATAGGGTATTTTTTTGGTAATTATACCTCCTGGAACAGTTACCAGATAAATTCATCTGATTTTTACTTCAAGCTTTTATATTGAGCCTAAGAGGATGTTTGAAAAGTCTACGCTTGTATCTAGATCCCCACTAGCCCCCCTTAAAAAGGGGGGAATAACGTTCTCAAAGTCCTCCAATTTATCGGAGGATTTAGGAGGATCTAAAGTTTTGGATACCTCAGTCACCACTTTTCAAACAACCTCTAATTTCTCAAGCTGATTAGCGATCGCAAGAATAAATAAGTAAGTTGTGTGCAGGTGCGTTATAGCGTTTCCTAACCAGATGAGGTACATCATAGCCCCCTATCGAAGAGCGGGGAGGGGGTTGGGGGTGGGGTTCTTGTACCTCACTGAACCGAGAACCGCTATACACTGCGTTAACGCACCCTACTTTCTAAGACAAGTTAGCAACCCTAGAGTTTTCTAAACTCGCTACTAATTTCACTTCAAATTCTTCCTCAAACACTCCTTTTTTGTAATCTAAGCTCCAGAGTTCTAAAGCACAATCATCATCCGATTGAGATGGAAAAATTAGCAGGTTGACCTGCCTAAGTTGCTGATAATACTCACATTGCACTTGAGCGACCGCACCGATTTGTCGTCTATCTAATGCCACTGCCAATCTTAAAATCGCACTTAACTGACTAACAATTTGCCGCTGTTCTTTAGTCAGCAAACTCTGGTAGTTTTCATGTTTTTTCTTGGGCGGCGATTTGCGATGATAACGCGCTAAATTCGCAATGATTTCAATCTCGGTTTCTGTATAACCGAGTAATTCCCCATTGCGAATTAAATAGTAAGAGTGCTTGTGGTGAGACGAATGGCTGATATAATGACCGCAATTGTGTAATATTGCCGCTGCCCACAGCATTTGTCGCTCGTCAGTTCCCCAATGGTGTAAAGTACCTTGAGTTTGGTCAAATAAACTCTCGGCAAATTTTGCCACGCGATCGCTGTATTCTAAGTTGATGTGGTATTTATCCGCCAGTTTGAGAACATTCCGTTCCCGAACTGAACTCTGGTAGCGCAGCTTATCTTCAATTAAACCGTGGGTTAGCATCCAGTCTACGATTACGCCTTCTCTGAGAGAACGCTCACAAACTGTTACCGATTCACTACCCAAGAGGGTCATTGCTTCCTGTAATATGACTGCGCCAGCGAGGATAACTTCAGGGCGCTTCTCTGGCATACCAGGAATCTCAGCCCTTTCGGAATTACTCAGTTTCCGCAAGCGATTTACCAACTCTTGCAAGTCTTTAAGACTGAACTGGTAGCCATTGAGAGTGGAAGGAATAACACCCGACTTTTCCCGTGCATGAATCATTGCCAGGGTTTCAATTGTGCCCGCCGTCCCCACCAAACGCGGAGATTCCCCAAACTCTAGGTTTGCTAACACTTCTTCTACAGAACGTTCCAACATCCCGTGTGCATAAGCTTGCAGATACTGGAACTCAGTGTTACTGATGGGATCGGTGGTGATTAACTCGCTAGTGAGTCGCACTGCACCAACTTTGGTACTGGTGAGAGTCCGGGCTTGCTGACTATCGCCTAAAATTATTTCTGTGGAACCACCGCCAATATCAACAATGATATGGGGTTGGTTGTTAAATTCCATGCCCGACAGCACGCCAAGGTAGATTCGTCGCGCTTCTTCTTGACCAGAAATCAAGTTAACGCTTAAACCCAACTCCGTTTCTATTTTGTGCAAAAAATCTTTACCATTGGGGGCTTCTCGCACAGCACTAGTTGCCACAGCGATGATAGTTTCAGCGTTGATAGTTTTGGCAACTTCTTGAAAGCGTCCACAAGCCGCGATCGCCTTTTGAATTATCTCAGGTTTGAGTTCTCCAGTGGTAAGATTGCGATCGCCAAGTCTCACAGTTTCCTTTTCTCTGGCAATAATGCTGAAAGCTGGTAGTGTGGGGTCAATCTTGACTACTACCATGTGTAGAGAATTTGTTCCCAGGTCAATGGCAGCAATAATCCGATGTTGCTTAGGTGGTTGAGTTGAAATACTCTCCCAGCTAGAAACTAAATTCAGCATCTAGTTTTCTCTCTTTATAAGAAATGATCGCAAACGGTGGTACGTCGGGGTAGCTGGCACTGATATTTATGACAACACACTTGCTCAGACTGAGTGCTGTTAGCGGATAGCTAGAGTTTAGCCCGTATTGAGTAAATTAAAAAATACTCAGCATTTGTAACCCAGTTTGGTCGAGGGTAACTGAGCTATGTATATTTACCCTACTATTTATAACCGTAATGACTATTTAAAAATATTTAAAGTTGCCACTTTGGGTTATGTTTTTACAAATAACAAATAACGTTATTCTATAGATGTAAAGAAGTGTGAACTAGAGATTGGGGACTGGGGACTAGGGACTAGAAAAGAGTATTCCCAGTACCCAATCCCCAATGTCCCATGCCCCATGCCCCATGCACCAATCCCCAGTACCATGTTAACGACGCCAGAACCCCCCCAGGAACCAATTTTGCTTGTAATTTTCCGGCTTTTGCGCTGGCATAAACCAGAAGGGCGGTTAATTTTAATGATTCCTGCTCTTTGGGCTGTGTTTTTGGCAGCTTCAGGGAAACCGCCTTTACCTCTAGTTGGTGTGATTATATTGGGTACTCTGGCCACGAGTGCGGCTGGGTGTGTTGTCAATGATTTGTGGGATCGGGATATTGATCAAGAAGTAGAGAGAACACGCTCACGCCCCCTCGCTTCTCGCGCCTTATCTGTGAAAGTTGGGATTGTAGTCGCGATTGTCTCGTTAGCATGTGCAGCAGTCTTGGCCTTTTATCTTAACCCCCTGAGTTTTTGGTTATGTGTGGCAGCAGTGCCGGTAATTCTGCTTTATCCAGGCGCAAAGCGGGTGTTTCCTGTACCGCAACTGGTGCTTTCCATCGCTTGGGGTTTTGGGGTCTTGATTAGCTGGAGTGCAGTAACACAAACTATCTCCCAACCAACTTGGTTACTTTGGGGCGCGACTGTACTGTGGACATTGGGATTTGATACAGTTTACGCCATGAGTGACAAGGAAGACGATCGCCGCATTGGTGTTAATTCTAGCGCCCTGTTTTTTGGTAATTATGCCCCTGTAGCCATTGGCATTTTCTTTGCTGGCACAATCTTGTTATTGTTTTGGTTAGGCGTAGTCATACATCTGCACTTAGCCTTTTGGATTAGCCTCACAATTGCTACTATCGGATGGGTTTGGCAGTCTCTGCGATTAAGAGAGCAATACTTACCTAATCCTGTTTATGGTCAGATGTTCCGCCAAAATGTGTGGATTGGTTTTATTTTACTTGCTGGGATGATTGCTGGATCTTTATAAGAAGGCAGGAGGCAGGAGGCTCAGTTGGAACCTGCGTTTAAAAACGTTGGATTATACGTTGAAAATTTGCCATGCTATTTGATGCATTTAAAAATCGTAAATCTCCTAAAATCGAATTCATCAAGACTAATCCAACCTGGCGCGTAGCGTGGGGAACAGTTGATCCAAATTATGAAGATATAGCTTGGCAAGATGAAAAAATTTCTGTAATTTTACCACGCACAACTTCGGAATTTCCGACGGAGAAATTAGCAATCAGTTCTAGAGGACGATTTGTTGTTGTTGGTGATGTTTGGTTAACTAACCGAGTGCAGTTGCTGCAAAAGTTAGGAATTGAACCGGATAGCTTTCAAGGAAGTTTTCTGCAACTGGTGGCCAATCTTTGGGAACGATGGGGTAATGAAAGTCTTAGCCAACTTGTGGGGATGTTTGCACTAGTGGTTTGGGATAGAGAAAAACAGGTGTTGAAGTTGGTTCGCGATCGCATTGGTGTTCGTACTCTCTATTACACTACCACTAGCCCAGTTCGTTGGATTGCGCCTCAACTGAGAACTTTAGCACCCCATCGTTCATCTGATTTAGATTTGGTGGCGTTGCGAGATTATCTATGTTGTGCCTTTGTTCCCGGCGAACGAACCCTTTGGGAACAGGTGCGGGAACTGCGACCTGGAACCGTTTTAGAATTTCCTGACCACAAAGTTACAGCTTATTGGCAGCTTCAAGAACAGATTATAGCAATCGATCAACCTTTAGCATGGCATGGCGATCGCTTGCGAGAACTCCTAGAGCAAGTTGTTCAAGAATATTTACCACCAGCAAATGAACCCGTTGGGGTTTTTCTTTCTGGTGGTTTGGACTCTAGCAGTATCACTGCTTTAGTAGCAAAGTTCCACAAAGCACCAGTCCACACCTTCTCGATTCATTTTGGTTCCGAATGTCCCAATGAGTTAGAATTTTCTAGTCTCGTCGCATCCCATTGTCAGACGCAGCACCACATTTTAGAAATTACTTTTAAGGATATGTGGTCACGCTTGCCGGAAACAATGGCCTATTTAGATGACCCCATTGGCGACCCATTGACAGTTCCTAACCTGTTGCTGGGACAACTGGCGAGAGAAAGCACAGAAGTAGTTTTAAATGGTGAAGGTGGCGACCCTTGCTTTGGTGGGCCAAAAAATCAGCCGATGCTAATTAATAGTTTATATGGCTCTGTCACCAATCAGGATGCCTTGCAAGCTTATTTAATTTCCTTTCAAAAATGTGCTGTTGACTTACCGCAACTTTTAAAACCAGAAGTTTGGACAGCAGTACAAACAGCACCTTGGGTTTTTG
Source organism: Nostoc sp. (assembly GCF_036917935.1). GTDB lineage: Bacteria > Cyanobacteriota > Cyanobacteriia > Cyanobacteriales > Nostocaceae > Nostoc. The sequence continues at coordinate 20,304 of NZ_JBALEL010000020.1, forward strand.
CAGAAGATTTATATTCCCAAGCCAGCTATCTGAATCGTTTGATGGCAATGAACATCAAATTTAAAGGCGCTGACCAAATTCTGACCAAAGTTAGTAACTTGACTCAAGCTGCTCTTTTGCAAGGTCGTTCTCCCTTGTTTGACCAACGAATAGTAGACTTAAGTATGGAGATACCTCCAGAGTATAAGCTTTCTGGAGTGGAAGAAAAAGCAGTTTTAAAGCAAGCGATTACCTACGGTACGTCTTCTTTAGGAGATGCTGCGGGTAGCTTGCTTAAGAGTAGGGGTACGACTGAAGCAGATATTTTACCAGACACAATTATTCATCGTCCCAAAAGTGGCATGATGGTGCCAGTGCAGTTAGGATTTCGGAAATATTGGCAGCAAGAAGCCAAAGATTTATTGCTCAATCGTCATGCAGCTATCACTCCTTACTTAAACCAATTGCCAATTCGTAATTGGTTAAACTATCAAGGAGATACTTGGAGTCGTTATGGGGTAAAGCTGTGGTTGCTGGCTAGTTTAGAAATTTGGTTACAAGTAAATCAAAAATCGTAGTAGTGAAAGCAACAAAAGGATACGCCATAACTATAGCGTTTCCTGATCATACAAGGTACATCATAGTCCCCTCCTTGCTTGCTCTTAGGGGGTTGGGGGTGGGGTTCTTGTACCTCACTTAAGCGAGAACCGCTATAAGTTGGCTATGCCTTCGCTATCCAATACCGTTCGGATAAGATCCCCCCGCCTGTGGCGACCCCCTTAAAAAGGGGGTAAAGGAGGAAAATAGACCCCTTTTTAAGGGGGTAAAGGAGGAAAATAGCCCCCCTTTTTAAGGGGGTTGGGGGGATCTTCGCTCAATAAACAAGTTAACCGAACCGTATCACTTCGCTATCAGTGAGGAAAAATACTCAGTACTGATGGAAATTTTGAATAATACCATTGACCAAGGACAAATGACTCTTGTTGTATCAATATTTCCTGACTTATGTCAGCATTTTTTGTTTTAAAAACCACTGAAAAAGCGCATTTGCAGGTGATTGGCGATTTTTTTTCAATTTATTTTTGATTATTTACTGAGCTGATCTCCGTTTGCGGTGTACTCTCAATATACGGTAACTATCACACTCAACCTTTGAGATAAATTACACCCAGAGGTGAATACCATGAAAAATTATGCTCAACAGCAGGAATTTATTTTAAGTCAAATCACAAATAAATATTTTCAGCGTCGGGATTTCAGTAGATGTGACTTGAGGGGAATCGACCTGAAAGGAATTGATTTAAGTGGTATTAACTTTATCGGAGCGGATTTGCATGGTGCAAATTTGTCTGGCTGTGTTCTGACTCGTGCTAATTTAAGTGGCGCAAATTTGATGCAAGCTAGCTTACGTGAAGCTAATTTGTATGAAGCATCTTTATGTGAAGCCAATTTGACTAATGCTGATTTAACACGAGCAAATTTGTGTGGAACTTTCTTATGGCGGGTGAAATTCACAGGTAGTAATCTTTGGGGTGCTTCTTTATGTGATGTGGATTTGAGAGAAGCAGACTTAAGTGAAGCCAAATTAATTGAAGCATCGCTGATTGAAGCTAACTTAAGTTTTGCAAATCTCACAGGTGCAAAGCTATGTGGAGCAAAATTACTAGAAGCTAATTTGACTGAGGCCAACTTAACTGGTGCAGACTTGACATGGGCAAATTTAACCAAAGCAAACTTGAGTAAGGCAAACCTTTGGAAGACAAATCTGATTTATGCGAAGTTGCGGGATACTATCATGCCTGATGGCACAATTGAGCAACCTCAGATAGTTATTTATTAGTTAGGAGTAGCCCTGTCAAAGTGAGAGGGATCATCTTTAGGACTTACGTATTGACAGACATAATCAAATGTGCATTAACTATCGTTACAAGGCTCTGCCTCTAGTTATACATTGAGTCAGAGACTCAATGAATGCATTCCCAGTCTCCGACTGGGAACGAGTCACTGGGAACGAGTCAAGCCAAATCATGCAAGGTTTTTAGAACTTGTGTGTACACCGTAGTTGTCAAGGGGTTGAGTTGGTAAGGGAAAGTTAGCGAAATTAAGAGTGCGATCGCGCCAATTGCGGCTGAGTTAGTAAATAAAAAAGTGCCCAATGCCTAAAACTCGCGTTGTGAAAAGATAAAAATAGCGATCGCTAACAACATGGCACTATAAAGTAAGCCATAGCCAGCATTCATAATCAATGCAGTTGTGTCAGGTAGTGCTTGCAGACCATAAACCGCATCATTTTTCAAATCTAATCGAGATAAATCTGGCAAGATGAGAAACAAAGTTTGAGTTAGACGTTCCATACCAGGGTTACGACTAAGACGACCAAGTTGTACTAAATCTTGAGTAATATTTCCGATTAAATATACCGCAAAGGTTAAAACAGTCGCTAGCAAAGAAGCAGTAAAAACACCGAAGGTAATAGCCACAGCGCTGATTAATGACAACTGCAATAATAAGAAAATTGCAGCAATTAAAATGCTCGCCGTTGGATGAGGAATGTTACCAAATTGCAGAAATACCAGATAAATTGCTGTCATTGTGGCGACAAGTACAGCGAGGACTGCGGATAAACCCAAGTATTTCCCAACGATAATTTCGCTGCGACTGACAGGTTTAGCAATTAACATCAAAATAGTGCGTTTTTCAATTTCTTTATTAACCAGTCCCGTACCAATAAATATCGTAATAATTAACCCGATGGCATTCATCGCCGCCATCCCAAAGTCTAAAAACATTTTGTCTTCAGTCGTAGCTGCAAATTCAGGAATGACGCGGAAGGCAGTGGCGAGTATTATCGCATAAAAACCAATAATATATAGGATGCGATCGCGTACCACTTCCTGAAACACATTCTTTGCTAATACAAAAATTCTGTTAATAGTCATTTGTCATTTGTCATTTGTCATTTGTCATTGAGCTTTGGGAGGAGACAGCAAGGGAGAGACTTCTTCAATAACTCTTCCTTGTCCCCTCCGCCCGATTCTCCAGCTTCACTGCTGCGGAGGTGGTGAACCAGGAATTAATTTACTGGCGCGATCGCATTCAATTTCTGCAACTGTAATCTTATTCCCAGAATTATTGGCTGCTGCAACTGGTTCAATGCGACAAGATTTTTTTAAGTAATAGCCCCGTGGGTTAGAACTCGGGCCTATCCAAATACTTAATAAATCTAATATATATCCAGACTTAGTATTAGCTACACGCGGTTCAATGCGCCATAGTACTTTCTCTTCATATTTACCGAGATTTTTTTCAATTACTTGCCTACCCAGATTTCCTATCCGCTGTTTCGCATCTAGCAACCATTTCTCTACTTCCGACCAAGGTGTTTCAGCTATTTGTTCTACTACTATTGGTTGAAGTTTCTCTAGAATTACAACGCCGTTTCTGGGAATTTTTACTTGTTCTTCTGTTCTGGCAACAAATGTACTACGTTTAAAAGTATCAGCCTGCAAACTGGGATATTGTTGAAACCAATTATCCATCACAAAGTAAAACTGAATCCAGCAACTTAGCAGCATACTACTAGCAACTAAAATTATGATTCTTTGGCGGTCTTCTGGTTTAGGAATGCGAGCTTTGGCGTCGGTGTCATTTCCTTCAATAAACTCTGGTATTGCCGTAATTAGTGCTGAGATTGTCGGCCAAAAAACGATTGTTCTTGGTGTAATTACATCCTGTTGATTTCCAAATGCAAAAACACTCACTAAGAACCCAGTGATCACTGCCCCGACTGGCATAAAAGTACCAGGAACCCTCAAAGGATCTTGAGTTGTATACCAAGCTGTGCCGGCAATTAAAAATAACCAACCGAAAAAGGCAATTATATCTTTGATATAACCTGTGGCAAAATATGAGAGTACCCAAGAAAAAACACTCATATAAATAAATGTCTGCCACGAATAAGCTTTGGGTGGAACTAATACTTTTCTAATTCCCGCATAAAGCCCTTCAGCAAATTTAAAAACCCCAAAGAAATCTTTAAGTAGCGTATTCATATTCCTCCCTAAACCTGATTAATTAATTACTAATTTTCCTCTAAATTAAATAAGTAATTTCTTGCTATTTTGAACGAAATAATAAAATAATGGTGATCGCGGTATAGCTCAGAGAATTCGCTATTAATATAGTAGTAACTAAATTAGCATTTTGGAAGTTAAGGCTGCTAAAACGACGCCGTTGCTGCCGCTGAAATGTTTTAGGTTCCTCTTCTTTTTTAGCAAATGATTCATTTAATGATATTAGCAAAATCCTTAAAATGAAAAACTTCATTAAAAAAGTAGCAAAGAAAATTATACAAGCAGTTAAGATGATTAAAGGATGTGTATTCGGCGATTTAAAATTATTAAAAAGCATATAATTAATTAATTCTGATTTCACCTGTATCGGTAACATTGGTTCTGAGACAAAAAATATGAACCAACCAATTACACTAGAAAACAGATTGATAGAAATGGCATAAAAAGTACTGGTTTTTTTGTCGAATTTTAGTCGAGAATGCAAAACGTATGCTTCGATAGGGATGGCAATCAGTACAAATAAAAAGTCAAACAGAAATCCACCAATCGGAAAAATCGTGGGAAGCATCCAATTTTCAGGCATAAATGGTTCAGGGTAAGGGTTAACTGTAGTGAGTATAACTGGGATACTAAGGGTGATGGGGGAAATTATCCCATTGTTCAAGTCCTTTACTATGGGGGTGTGCCAGTATTCCTCTATTGATATTGTTAATAGATCAAACTGACTCTTGTACAGACGCGTTAGAGGGGCAGTTTCTCTAGTTGAGAGTACAAGAGGTTAGGTAAGATTAAAGACTGCCATAGTTATAGCTTTTTGAGAGATGACAAGGAACGGTATTGGTATTCGCACGGCGCAAGTGCGTCAGGAACGGCTGATTGGTCAAATTCACGTCTATGATGGCGTGGGTAAAGGTAAGTCCCAAGCGGCTTTGGGGGTGGTTTTGCGCTCCATTGGCTTGGGGATAAATACGCCTAGCAATTCTAATCGCGTTTTACTGCTGCGGTTTTTAAAAGGGCCGGAACGTGATTATGATGAAGATGGCGCGATCGCAGCTTTACAGCGCGGGTTTCCCCATTTAATTGACCAGGTTCGCACCGGGAGAGCCGAATTTTTTGGCCCAGACGAAATTACTACCTTTGACCGAGATGAAGCGATGCGGGGTTGGGATGTCGCCAAAGGTGCGATCGCCAGTGGTTTATATTCAGTTGTCGTCTTGGATGAAATTAACCCGGTTTTGGATTTGGGTTTGCTACCAGTGGATGAAGTGGTACGGACATTAAAATCCAAACCTCAAGAGTTGGAAATTATCGCCACCGGACGCGCCGCACCGCAAAAGTTGCTTGATATTGCAGATTTGCACTCAGAAATGAAACCTCATCACCACCCAACAGCCAAAGCCCTCTTCCTTGAAGGGATTGAAATTTATACTGGTGCTGGTAAAGGTAAGTCTACAAGTGCTTTGGGCAAAGCCTTACAGGCCATTGGTAGAGGAATTAATCACCCAGGGTCTACGCGTGTGTTGATTATGCAGTGGCTTAAAGGTGGGACTGGCTACACAGAAGACGCAGCGATCGCCGCCTTACAGCAGTCATATCCAGAAGTGGTAGATCATCAGCGCTGCGGTGGAGATGCGATCGTCTGGCGAAATTCCCGGCAAGAATTAGATTATGTAGAAGCCGAACGAGGTTGGGAAATTGCCAAAGTTGCGATCGCCTCTGGATTGTATAAAACTATTATTCTCGATGAACTCAATCCCACCGTTGACTTAGAACTACTCCCCGTTGAACCCATTGTTCAAGCTTTACTCCGCAAACCCCGCGACACCGAAATCATTATCACTGGTCGCTGCCAAAATCCACCAGCGTACTTCGACTTGGCTAGCGTCCACTCAGAGGTTTATTGCCACAAACACTATGCCAATCAAGGTGTAGAACTTAAACGAGGTGTAGATTTTTAGGGGTTGCTGATTAGTTGAGATGCTAGATTTTCGAGAAAAAACAAATTTATTTACCATTTTGGTAAACTTATATTAGTCGAGTAAGGCATGGAAATCACCTTCGCTGACGGTAAACTGCAAAACCTATGCGAACAACAAGACGTAGCGCAAAGAAAATTGGGTGCAAACTGTGCCCAGAAATTGAGAACCCAGTTGGCTATTTTTGGTGCTGCTAGTTGTGTCACGGAATTAGTTATAGGTCATCCCCATCCCTTATAGCGTTTCCTGATCACATGAGGTACATCATAGTCCCCTCCTCGCTTGCTCTTAGAGGTTGTTTGAAAAGTGGTCGGCTGTGATATTAGGCACTTATCGATCCCCCCTAGCCCCCCTTAAAAAGGGGGGAAACGGAATCAAAGTCCCCCAATTTATCGGGGGATTTAGGGGGATCTAAGAGTATTTGATACCTCACTTAAGCGAGAACCGCTATAGAGGATATTTGAAAAGTATTTGGCTGTGATCTTAGGCACTTATCGATCCCCCCTAGCCCCCCTTAAAAAGGGGGGAAACGGAATCAAAGTCCCCCAATTTATCGGGGGATTTAGGGGGATCTAAAGGAAAGAAGAAGAAAACCGCTTAAAGGAGTGGACAACTAGCAGGAATTTTTACTTCTCGGTAGTAAAATATTTTGCACAAAGCGATCGCGTCCTGCTGCCTTTGCTTGATACAACGCCCCATCAGCTGCGGCAATCATTTCTTCTAAGTCAGAATCTGGCTGAGGAATTTCTGTCGTAAACCCGACACTAATAGTTACATGAGGACGAACTTGGGAATTTTGATGAGGAATTGCTAGTGTTCGGACAGCATGACAAATTTTCTCGGCAATATGAGTCGCCCCCTCGGTGTCTGTGTTAGGTAAAATCACAGCAAATTCTTCCCCACCATAACGAGCAACTATATCTCCAGGACGTTTGATAATATCTTTGATGGCTTGAGCAATTTTTTGAAGACAGCGATCGCCTACCCGATGACCGTATGTATCGTTATATAATTTGAAGAAATCAACATCGCAAAGAATCAGGGAAAGCGGACGTTGCTCGCGTTTTAGGCGCTGCCACTCTTGGTTAAAATACTCTTCAAACCGTCGGCGATTAGCTATTTGAGTTAATCCATCGATAGTAACTAATAGTTGCAATTCCAGATTCACGGCTTCCAGTTTTTGCTGTAACTGAGATTGCTGAATCAAGCGTTTTACCCGTTGTCGCAAAACTGGCCAGTGAATCGGTTTGGTAACATAATCCATTGCTCCGACTGCAAATGCATGGTCGACTGACTCTTGATCTTCAAGTCCTGTAATCATTAAAACTGGAGTGTGCTTGTTACAATCCAGAAGCTCCAACTGAGTGCAACACTCGAATCCATCCATATCTGGCATTATGGCATCAAGGAGTACTATATCAGGGTGCAGTTGGTTAAAAATAGTTAAAGCCTCTATGCCATTTTGAGCTTCCGCTATTTGATAGCCTTCCCGCTCTAAGAAATGCCGCAGTATCAGGCGAATAAAAGGTTCATCATCAACAATTAAAACTAAAGATTGGCTTTCTTGAGCAGTGGCTATCATGGTGCTTCCTTCGCAAGTTCTTTTTCTAAGGCAGTTTTAACTTGTTCATATTCCTGATATAATTGTGAAAATAATTCTAAGTTGTTTTCTAATTTACTGCTGCGTCCCTGTGCTTCTAACACCTTGCAAAGCTGCGCCAGGGCGATCGCTCCAATAGAAGCACTGCTGGACTTAAGTTTGTGCGCTGTCTTCCATATAGTCTGAATATCCTGATTTGCGATCGCTGTGCTGATATCTTGCACTAGTCTCGCTGTCTCTGTAAGATAACACCCAATCAGTTCAGCAAATGCCAGACGATCTCCTCTAAGCATATCCCGCAAGGATTGGAGAATTTTTGGATCAATTTTGCCGCTTTTTAATGTCTGGTTTGGCCCTAATTGTAAGATATTTGACAAAGGTTGCAATTCTGGGCGCATTACTTTCCCTTGTTTTTCGATGGAAGTGAATTCAGAATTTCTTTGGGGTGGACATTTGCTGAGTGCCTGAGCTAACTCTTGAAGCTGAATAGGTTTGCTAATGTAGTCATCCATACCAGCAGCAAGACAAACTTTGCGATCGCCGTGCATCGCATTGGCAGTTATGGCAATGATATAGGGACGAAAACCCACCCCCCATTCTTGACAGATTCTCCGAGTTGCTTCTAACCCATCCATTTCAGGCATCTGGACATCCATCAACACTACGTCGAATGGCTGTTTTTGCAAAGCTTTGATCACTTCTAGCCCATTGCTTACGACATCTGCCCTATAACCTATTTTCTGTAGCATCAGTAGGGCAACTTTCTGATTAACAAGCGTGTCCTCTGCCAGAAGAATCCGCAGTGGTAGTAGATGGTCTAAATGCCGATCAACCAAGGTAAAATGAGAAATACTGGCTAGGATCGGCTGATTTCCCAAAACACGGCTAATAACATCATAAAATTGAGACTGTTTGATGGGTTTACTCAAAGAGGCAGCAAACTGGACATCATTAAAGTCAGAGGAAGTTTCTACTTTAGCCAAAGAAGTCATAATCACCAAAGGCAGATTTTGACAACCAGATTGCTTGCGGATTTGACGAGCTAGGGTTATGCCATTCATTTCTGGCATCTGCATATCTAAAATAGCAATATCAAACTGCGTTCCCTGAGCAAGTTTAACTAAAGCTTCTTTACCAGATTTGGCAGCATAAGTTTCCATCTTCCAAGACGCAGCTTGCAAGCTGAGAATTTGGCGATTGGTCAGATTGTCGTCCACAATCAATAGTCGCTTGGACGCAAGCAGCATTGGCGAAGTATTTAATTCAGCTTGTTTTGACTGAGCTACCACTTTGGTAATAATCGTGAAATAGAATGTTGAACCTGGTGAAGAGTAAGGAAATGATAATAATTTTCTATTATCCCATCTCGGGCTAGGATTGCCACCAACAAACCCCTGGCTTTCTACCCAAAGGGTACCGCCCATCATCTGACTGAGCCGCTTGCTGATCACCAGTCCCAGCCCTGTGCCACCATATCGTCGAGTCATGGAGACATCAGCCTGAGTGAAGGGTTGAAATAATCGCTCTATTTTCTCTGGTGCGATGCCAATACCAGTATCTTTGATCGCAAATTGAATTTCGTAGAGAGGTTGCTCTTTTCCAGCAGGTATCGGGGACTGGGGATTGGGTACTGGGTATTGGGAAGATGTTTCTTGCTCCAAATTCCCATTACCCCTTATCCCCAGTTCAACAGAGAGTACCACTTCTCCGTTTTCCGTAAACTTAATCGCATTGTTGAGAAGATTCATCAAGACTTGGCGCAGACGAGTCAAATCGCCGATGATTTGAGTGGGAACTTGGGGCTGGATCAGGTAAACTAGTTCGATATCCTTTTGGGCAGCTTTAGAAGCTAAAAAGGAAATAGCCTGCTCTACACAAGCTCTCAAATCAAAAGGCTGTTCTTCTAATTCCAGTTTGCCCGACTCAATTTTGGAGAAATCTAAAATATCATTGATGATCGTCAGTAAAGCATCTCCGCTACTGTGAACTGTTTCCACAAAGTCTTGCTGTTGAGGTGTGAGATCAGTATCCAGCAGTAGACCTGTCATAGCAATAACAGCATTCATGGGAGTCCGAATTTCGTGGCTCATCATCGCCAAAAACTCACTTTTTGCCCGATTTGCGGCTTCCGCCTGACGTTTTGCCTGCTCCAAAGCAAAGTTTTTCAAGGTAAGTTCTTCCCGTCGGCGCGTTTCTTGTTCCAGTAAGTGAGCTTGTGCTAGAGCAATGCCTAGTTGAGCCGCCACAGCTTCTAGTAATTCAATTTCGTCTTGTGTCCACTGGCGAAAATAGCTGCACTGATGTAAGCCGATCGCACCATTGGGTTCTCCTTGATAGGAGGTGCGGATTGACAGCATAGACTTCAGCCCAATTTCTCGGCAGATAGGTTCAGCCGCCTGGAGTAAAGGATCAACGTACACATTTGGAGAAGCGATCGCACTTTCTTGTGCCATCATCTGCTCGGCATGAGGATTGTTAGTCATGGGAACTTCCAATTTCAACATGGAGCAGTAACCAGGGAGTACATTATACTCTGCTACTAGGGGAATTCGCGGTGTGCGATCGCTAATGTAAGAGTGGATCAGACAGCGATCAGCTGCAAATGCTCGTCCAATTTGGGTAGCAGCCGTCTCAAATATTTTGCTGCTATCGAGACTTTGACGAATTTCCTGAGTAATTTGTTCAAGTAGTAGGGTGCGCTGCAATTGCCTTTGCAGTGCCTCTTTGGCTCGTTTGTTTTCAGTAATGTCGTGATTGATGCCAACAGTGGCAACAGTTTCCCCCTGTTCATCCTGTAAAGAGACTACGGTTGTTTCGCAAACTCCCTCACTGCCATCTTTGCGAATAAACTGTATTTCCCCTGACCAGCGTCCTTGCTGGTTGACTGTTTCTAAAATTTTGGCGCTTAATGTTGCGGCTACTTCCGGCTGATGCAAAATACTGGGAGTTTTAGCTAAAACCTCTACTTTGGTATAGCCAAACATGCTTTCGGCAGCAGGATTCCAGTCAATAATACTTCCGGTTAAATCTGTGATAATTACGCCATCATGCATGTTTTCAAAGGTGAGTGCTTGCCGACGCAGACTAGCTTCAGCTTGTTTGCGTAAACACATCTTGTCATAGACATCGCTAATATCTCTCTGAATGCCAATGAAGTGGCTTAACTTGCCATTTTCGTCATGAATAGGAGAAATACTCAATTCATTCCAAAATAAAGTGCCATCTTTGCGATAGTTACGGAGAACAACTTTGCAACTTGTTTCAGCTTGAATAGATGAGCGCAATTCATTGAGTGCTGGTTGTTGGGTATCTGTGCGTTGCAAAAATCGACAGTTTTGCCCAATCACATCAGTAGCACTGTAGCCTGTTATTTGTTCAAAAGCTGAGTTGACGTAAATAACTGGATTATAGGCGAGTCTGGCATCGGCAATAATAATTCCATTACTAGTAGCGGCAAGTGCCCTCTCCCTCAGTTTCAAGGTTTCTTCAACCAGCTTCAAATCAGTAATGTCAAACATAAACCCCCTCAGCATAATCGGAGTTCCGGCTTCCTCAACTACACTAACAATGTCTCGCAGCCAAACAACTCGCCCATCAGCTGCTAACATCCGGTATGACAATTCGTGATTCTCGCACCTAGCAGTTGCTTCTTGACAAAAACGAACAGAATTTTCCAAGTCATCTGGATGTAGATGATTAACCCAAAAATTTTCCTCGTACCATTTTGCGATCGGATAATTTAGCAAGTCTACCGCTTGCGGCCCAACGTAAATAAATCGCCAAGTTTTCAAGTCTAATTCCCAAGGGATGACTTTGACAGTTTCTAACAGATGTCGCAAACGATTTTCGCTGGTGCGGAGGGCAATTTCTACTTGTTTCTGTTCACAAATCCTGTGAGTTAACTCCTGATTTATTGCTGTTATTTTTTGGTTGCTTGCTTTCATCGCCAGGGCGCAATAGATTAATAATGTCAGTGTGACAACTACTAATAACCCTGCAATCAGTACTACTTGTGTTAAGAACCCTGGAGTTTGGATTAAAAGTATCTGCCAGAGTAGGACTACAGAGATTGAGAATAAAATCCCCAGCAACAGCGCTAGTAATTCTCGTTTACGGAAAAATATTACAGCTTTGAACCAGTCATATCCACGCTGTTTGACCACTTATTAACCCTCAAGCACTTTCAGGGCTTATTACGCTAACTTTTACTTTTAAGTAATCTAAAATATCAATAGCAAGGGGGCAATTACGGAACTCATTTTTAAGTAAAATGTTTGTATATAATATTGGCAGAAAAATTTAATCATTTCTGGTTATAATTACAATTCTTTTGAAAACTGCAAATTGTCTGTACTAGTACACTGTGACGGAAGTTTGCCTACCTTTAATAACAAGTTGCTCAGAGGATGAATGAACAAGTCCTCTTCTTGGTAGCAAATACTTTGAGATCCCCCTAAATCCCCCTTAAAGAAGGGGGACTTTGAGAGAGGTTGCCCCCCTTAAAAAGGGGGGTTAGGGGGGATCTAGAAGTGCCTAAAATCACAGCCAACCACTTTTCAAACATCCTCTCAGAGCAACTTATCTGGTTAATTGAGATAGTATAAAATACTACAAGCAAAAAGATCCCCGACTTCTTCAAGAAGTTGGGGATCTGAGCCTCTCGTGGAGAGCAAATCAAATATAGCGGTTCCTGCACATTTTAAGTAGGCTATGCCCGCGATCGCCAGAAAAGGGTAATAGATATCTTGCAAGAGGTCTAATGGAGATTAAAAACAAGGGTTAAAGGGATTGAATTTTCTTTTTCCCTTAACCCTTCACTTTTCAACACAAGAGTGTAAAAGCCGCCGATGAACAGAGTGAGCGCAAAACGCCCGTTATCCAAGCACAATTTAGAACGAAAATCTCTTTTACTGTTCCCTGTCACTTGTAAGCTGTTCCCTATTTTCAAGATAGGTCTATTGCCTATACTTGTACTTTAAATTACAGCTTCTTGGCGTTGACAATCAAAAACAACCATGTAAGAAGCATTTGGTATTTCTTGAGGGAGGTGCCGCATATAGCCATCGGCATCAGAACGGCTGCGGAAGCGAGCAACAATCTCCCGTTGCGTATTAGGAAGTAGACGAGCGATCGCCCAAGAATTGAGGCGTTCTTTATAAGCAATAGCCTGATTGTTTGATTTGGAAGTTTTGTTATCCGTATTTTCTGGCATAATTATGTTAACCGTATGAAGTTTAATGAAGAGCGTTAATTAGTTTCTACGTAGGAATGCACTAACGCTTTTTTTTATGCTGCTGCCACCTTGTTATTCGATTATTTATAGATTGTCAACACTTAGCGCTATCTTTTAGACCAACTAAGTTGGAATTTTCAGGTGGCGATGAATCTCAAAGCCTTAATTTGCAATTGTTTCCAGGACACAACAATGTTCTAGCAGAAAGTTTGGCAATTATTGGGTTTGCATGATTTGTATGCATACACATAAGTAAAGTCCGCATCAGTGGTTAAATCAATATTAATGTCTGAAAAAGTACTATTAAAAGCTCAAGAGAAAATGAATAATAACGTGCGTAGAATAAATGGGCGCGGACACACACTCTTAATTTTTCTATAGTGGGATCAATAAAGCTATATTGTGGGCATTTACATTTTTTATATTTAGTTGAGACTACTTAAGTTTTCAGAATTTCTTTTGATATTAATAAATAAATTTATCTCAGGTTTTTACTACAATTTTATGAACAAGGCATAATATGATTTTTTAATTTAATATCATGTCCGTATAATTAGTTGTGATTCCCACAGTCATTGCACCCCACCCCTTGCTAAGGGGAGGGGAGCCAAAGCACAGCTTTGTCTCTTTGGGGTGATTCGGGTTTAATAAGTAATCAAGCGGACATGATATAAAATATTTTGACTAACTGCCATAAAATAGTTAAAGTATTCCCGACAAAATTATAGTTAGGATAATGGAAACACCATTTGTAACATCCATAATTCAAAAAGTAGCAGAGCAAATAGGAGCAGTGGTTTTAGTAGACCCAGAATGCACTTTTATGGGACTGATTACATTTAAAAACGGCAATAAAACCTTTTTTCGTAGTGCCAGGTTTAGTATTAATTCTTCTGGTTCAGTAGCAATAGCTAAAGACAAAGGAGTTTCAAAATTTTTTCTGAATAAATTTGGCTATAAGGTTACTGAAGGAAAAACATTTTTTAGTGAAGAATTATGCGAAGAAATAGCTAATACCAGAAATATAGATGCAGGGTTTTATTATGCTAAAGAGTTGGGATTTCCCGTAATTGTCAAACCAATTAATCTTAGTCAGGGAATATTTGTTACAAAGGTTCATAACAAGCAAGAATATTATCAAGTAGCCAAGAAAATCTTGCAAATAATCTCAGGATTTATTGTTGAGCGATTTTATAGTGGCAATGACTATAGAATTGTAGTACTTGATGATGAAGTAGTTTCGGCATATCAAAGAATTCCCTTATTTATCATGGGAGATGGTCAATCTAATGTTTTGGAACTTATGCAACAGAAGCAGGAAACTTTTATCAAAAATGGTAGAAAAGAAATTATAGATTTTGAAGATTACAGAATCAAAAAAAACTTGCGAAGACGGAAGCTAAATTTTACTAATGTTATACCTAAAAATAATATAGTCTATCTTTTAGATAATGCAAATTTATCAACTGGAGGTGAGGCAGTAGACTTCACTGAAAAGATCCATCCTGATTTTAAAAAATTAGCAATAAGTATTACAAAAGATATGGAATTGAGATTAGCAGGTGTGGATATTCTTGCTAGTGATATAACGTCACCGATGGGAGATTATACGATCATTGAAGTAAATGGCGCTCCTAGCTTAACTCACTATGCATCATTTGGTGAAATTCAGACGAAAAGAGTAGAAAATTTATACCTCCAAGTTCTCAAAGCACTTGAAAACGAGAATAACAGAGAAAATTATTGATTTTGACTGGAGGCGGAGCAACCCCTGCTCCGCTCCTGAATTCTTTTTTAATTCTACCTATCTCTTCACCACTCTTTATCTAGTAGGGATTCAAATTCAGCTTGTAAGGCGGTTATATCCGCTAATCTTGTGACTAGTAAATTATCCTTACCAGCATCACTTAAACGTACTTTCCAATAACGAATACTATCTGAGTTATTCAACCAAAACTTAATCACGGTCTCTACCACTTGATCCAGATTCCAATCCCACTTTGCTGGAACTGATTCCACCGATTCTAAAAACGTATCTAGTGTACATGTATGCATTCCCAAGTATTCCACGCCTTGGTGGGGTGGTTTTTGCCCATTTTGCTGTTGTTGATTAAAAAACTGCAAAAGTGGAGATACTCCTACAATATCAAAAGTGTATTTCATGCCAGTACTTCCAATTTTAAATTACTTGCAGGGAATATTTAGTTTTTTCTATTTCTAAAATAATATCTGGAATTGAACTAAAGCATCTACAAAAAGTGTAGTTTTGGTCTATATCATAGGCATTAAACCTCAGTGATAAATTAGCACTCAATGCTTGCAAGTGCTAATATTTATTTAAGAATTTGATTGATTATTAAAGAGTTTCAGGCATTAATTAAGGGATGTATATATCTTTTATAATTATTTAATTAATGACGTTACGACTTGTAAAGGGTTGTGATGATTACCAATAAAGTGGCTGTGTAATGAAATCAGCAGCCCAGCATACATCCGGGAATCTCAACCAAACCGCCTTGCTGGAGCGATCGCTATCCAAAATTCAGATGGGTCAAGTCAAGTCAAGGGAATATAAACCCAAACTAAATTGGCAGTGCAGTTCTGAAAGTGTCACTCACTATACTCGCCTTTTGATTGAAGCAGTGATACTATTTAGTTGTGTGAGGAGCAAGTTAAAAAATAAAAAGCGTCTGGGGTGGAAACACGGCAACACTCCCAGACGCTTTTTAATTGGTACACAGAAAAAAGTCTTTGCAGATTCGCTGGAAGCTGATTGCTATGCATCTGATGTAGCAATAGCCCAATCTCAAATCGAAAATTCCTTAAGTCGTACCAAATTCAGATTGTAAAGCTTCATCGTTATTATCAGCGATCGTTGCCACAATTGTAATTAGCCGAGACACTTCCCCAGGAGATAACTCTGCTAAGGTGCGTGTCGATATTACAACCACTCGGTTTTCAATAATACCGAAACGCGCTTCAAAAGTGCTAGAGCAGTTCAACTCCAAAAGATACCGCATCAACTTAGGTTCATCTTTGGCAGGTAAATTTAGCACCGCAGACCAAACCGTTATGGTGTCTTCATCAGTTGTCCCGTTTAGTTGGACAAATACTTGCACACTTCCGTATTTAAACTTCCAGAGATAACCACCCTCTGGAGTGTGGCTAACCATCGCACTATCATCTTGTTCCAAAGAGTCGATGACATTTTCAATTACCTCCAGATGGTTAATGCTTGTCGTCTCGGCGATTAAATCATTAACGGATTCGTTACTAGTTAGGGTTTCTGGGTAGCTTGTCATACAGATTTTTTCTCAACATACTTGCTGTTTGATCTACACATACTTTATAACTTGTAGACGCAGTTGTAAGGGCAATTCATGAATTGCCCCTACTGATTGCTCTTGATCGCTCTTTTTTCGGCTTGTGGTTTGTTGGGATAAATGGCGTTAATAGCTAAGTAGATGTTTTCAAAAGCAGTTCGCCAAGGTAGCAGGGCATAGTTTTGGAAGACAACCATTCTGTCTGGGCCTGGGTTGGTACAATTGGGAGTAGTTCAAGTAGTGTATTCGGCGTTAATCCTCACGTAGTCATAACTCAAATCACAACCCCAAGCTTTACCCACACCATAACCATTGCCAACGTTAACGGAGATTAACACCGTATCTTGTTGGAGATAAGCACCCACCGAGGCTTTTTTCAAATAAGTACTTGCTGCTGCCCGGTCAAATTGCAGAGGTTGCCCATTTTCTAACATTAAAAAATCCCCTAGCTTAATTTGCAGGTTTTCTTGTTCAAAGGGCACACCTGCACGTCCAGCGGCGGCAGCGATGCGTCCCCAATTTGGATCGCGTCCAAAGATTGCAGATTTAACTAAGGATGAACTAGCGATGGTTTTGGCTATTTGTCGGGCTGAGAGTTCATCATGGGCCCCTGTCACTTCCACTTCAATCAGACAAGTTGCACCTTCACCATCACGAGCGATCGCTTTGGCTAAATGCTGACAAACTGCTGTTAACATCGCCTCTAATTTCTCTGCTTCTGCGCCCCATTCTGTAATTGCTGGGGTGCGAGATTGACCGTTTGCCAAAGCGATTAAGCTATCGTTGGTACTGGTATCACCATCCACGGTAATGGAATTAAAGCTTCTATCAGCTGCCCTTACTAACATCTGCTGCCAAAGGTGAGGCGAAACCACAGCATCACAAGTCACAAATGCCAGCATGGTTGCCATATTGGGGTGAATCATGCCGGAACCTTTGGCAATGCCGCCAATTCGTACCGGGCGGTCGCCTATAGTTGTCTCTAGGGCAATAGATTTTGTTACCAAGTCTGTAGTGATAATCGCACCTCCGGCGGCATCTGAGCCTGTTTCTGATAGTGCTGCTACTACCTTGGGAATCCCGCTTCGCAAAGCATCCATCTTAATTCTTTGACCAATCACGCCAGTGGAAGCCAATAACACAGATTCAGACGAGATGTTTAGGGCTTGGGCTGTTGCCATAGCAGACTCTAGGGCATCAAACCAGCCTTCATTACCTGTAGCGGCGTTTGCTTGTCCAGCATTGCAGAGGATGGCACGAGCGCTATGTTTAGCTTGCAAGCGTTGCCGACAATAGTCTACGCAGGCAGCTTTGACTTGGCTGGTGGTAAACACACCCGCTGCGATCGCTTCCACCTCTGAAAATATCAAAGCTAAATCTGGCAACCCCGAAGGTTTCAACCCTGCGGTAATTCCCGCCGCTTGATACCCCCTTGGTGCTGTGATACCACCTGTTATTTCTTGCCAATCTGCCATTATTCTTCTCTCTAAACTATTGAGGGATTTGAACAACCTCTCAATAGTTTAAAGTTTTGAGGGTAAATTTTAATTACTCAACGAAGAACTAACCGCGATCGCTCTAGATAACTCTCGAAACAGAAGATTAGCAACTTTGGATATCAGCTTATTTTGCAAAGGAGAGCCACTTGGGTCACTCTCTAGATCGTCAGGATACATCTACTTACTAATCTCTCTTATTTACTTTTTAAGGGTTAATACTTATTTATTGAGATTATTTATAAAAATTTTTGGAGTTTCTCCGTAAATACCGCAAAAATAAAATAAAAAAGAGAGCTACTTAGGCAGCTCTCCAGATCATCAGGGTGCATCTACTTACCACAGCATATCATTTTAGGTATGAGGGTTGTTACCAGCTTTTGTATGAAGATTGTGTGAAGCAAAACCGGGAAAATACTTAGTTGGGGAATTGGGAATTGAGTATTGGTTGAATGGCACTAAGAAAAGATACAGCCTTTGCTCTGACTGGTTCCCAGCCTCTAGGCTGGGAACCCATTCTGGGAGGCTTCGCCTCCATTAGCTTGACAAGAGGCAGAGCCTCTTTTAAATACATTCCCAGCCTGGAGGCTGGGAACAAGACGACACAAGCCTTTGGGCTTTACAAGCGTGCCATTCGGTATTGGTTATTTCCCCTCTGCCCCTCTGCTCCTCCTGCTTCCTCACCCAGCAAAGTTAGCTTGATGAGACTTCTTGCATAAATCAAAAAAAGAACCCCACCCCGCCTTTGACTTACGTCAAAGTCTCCCCTAAGAGCAAGCGAGGAGGGGCTGGGGGTGGGATGTTAGGGGACTTTTGCAAGAGGTCTATAGATCGCTAGGCGTTCAGTTTTTTCTCCACCAATTCGTTAGTCAGCTTAGGATCAGCACGCTTGCCTGTCTTTTTCAGAACTTGTCCGACAAAGAAGCCCTTAAGATTGGTGTTACCGTTGCGATATTTTTCTAGTTCTTTGGAGTTGGCGGCTATGACTTCATCAACGATGGGTTCCAGTACACTAGGATCGGTGATTAACTCAAGACCTGCAAAGGCTTTCTCAGGAGAAATACCACTGAGCAAATCTGGCAACTTTTCTTTAGCTTGAGCGTTGCTAATTTTGCCCGTTTCAATGCGAGTGATGATATCTGCTAAATTGGTGGGAGTTAGTCCAATTTGAGTAATAATGAGTTTTTGCTTATTGAGGTGGGCTGCAATATCTTGAGTAATCCAGTTGGCAGCAGCTTTGGGATTTGCTCCAGATGCGATCGCAGTTTCAAAATATTCGGCTATTGAACGATCTTCTGTCAACACTCGCGCATCGTAAATCGAAAGCCCCAACTCATTTTCATAATGATGGCGTTTTTGGGCTGGTAATTCTGGTAGTTCGCTACGCCACTTCTCTAATTGTTCATTTGACACCTCAATTGGTGCTAAATCTGGTTCGGGGAAGTAGCGGTAATCGCTAGAACCTTCCTTGACTCGCATACTACTTGTACGTTGAGCGCCTTCTTCCCACAGCCGAGTTTCTTGAATAATGCTCGCACCTGCTTCGATGGCGGCGATTTGGCGCTCAATTTCGTAGTCAATCGCCCGTTGGATGGCGTTGAACGAGTTCATGTTTTTAATTTCTACCTTGGTGCCAAACTGCTCTCGTCCCACCGGACGCACGGAAATGTTGACATCGCAGCGCAGAGATCCTTCTTGCATATTACCGTCACTCACGCCGAGATACCGCACAATCCGGCGCAACTCTTCGGCATATTCAGCAGCTTCTAGTCCAGAACGCAGATCGGGTTCTGAAACAATTTCTACTAATGGGATACCTGCGCGATTGTAGTCTACCAGAGAATAGGAAGAACCAGAAAGGCGATCGCTACCTGCGTGTACCAATTTTCCAGCATCTTCTTCCATGTGCAAACGTGTGATGCCAATGCGTTTGCGAATCGGATTACCCTCAGCATCTACCAACTCAATTTCTAACCAACCATGTTCTGCGATCGGTAGATCGTATTGAGAAATTTGGTAATTTTTGGGTAAATCTGGATAAAAATACTGTTTACGGTCAAATTTGCTATATTTAGCGATTTGACAATTTAGTGCCAAACCAGCTTTGACGGCGTATTCTAATACTTTTTTATTGAGTACAGGTAAGACCCCAGGTAAACCCATACAAACCGGGTCAATGTTAGTATTGGGGTCAGCACCGAATGCCGTAGAGCTATTAGAGAAAATCTTGGTGTTGGTACTCAGCTGACAATGGGTTTCTAGACCAATAATCGCTTCATACTCAGTTTTTACGGTCGTAGCAGTGGTCATAAGATCAATAATTTGGGCATAATCCTTGTAGTGGTACTATTGTAGCGGCGTATTGAGTTGCCCTGAAGACGGTTATTTGGGTGAGCAATGCTTACCCTGTTGAGCTTGAAAAAGAAGGTGCAAACCTAAAGTGAAGAAAATCTTAATCATTGGTTCTGGGGGCGCTGGTAAATCTACCCTAGCCCGCGAACTGGGAACCATCTTAGGCTTAGAAGTGATTCACTTGGATGTTTGGTACTGGAATCCTGGTTGGGTTGAGACTCCAAAAACTGAATGGCAAAGTATTATCCAAGACCTAACCCGACGAGAATCTTGGATTATGGATGGTAACTATAGCGGTACTCTCAACATTCGTTTGGCGGTTGCAGACACGGTAATTTTTTTGGATTTTCCTCGTCTTTTATGTTTGTTGCAAGTGATTAAACGCCGCTTCATCTATGCTGGACAATCCAGACCTGATATGGCATCAGATTGTCCTGAAAGATTGAACTGGGAATTTCTCAAATATATCTGGTCATACCCAATTATTCGTCGTCCGGGAATTCTCGAAAAACTTAGTCAAGTAACACCAAATCAGCAAGTTATTATTCTCCACAAACCCACAGAAGTCAGAGAATTTTTACATAATACCGTATTTCAGCTAAATGAAGTAGGGGCACAACATGTTGTGCCCCTACGATTATCTGTACCTCACTAAGTTGCAATCTGCTGTATTTCCCAATATTTAGATTTACTCAATTGATTTTTATTAAAATCATCTGAAAAAGTAGGTAAAATAGATATTGTTACTTATGTGCTAACCAACTACCAGTAATCAAGGTGAAATTACTATAATCAAGTATTAAATTAGCAAATTATATTAGGGAGCAACTAAGATTATGATTGATGTCAAAACAGCAGTAAATGCTGCCTATGAATACATAAAATCCATACAACACATGATAAATTCTTCATTAAGAGATTTGAGGCTTGAAGAAGTTGAACTTTCTGAGGATAAAAGCTTCTGGTTGATTACTTTAGGGTTTGATATTCCTAAAAAACCTCCTAAAAGCCGATTGGAAGACTTAATGGGTACCTCTCTTGCTTCTACCCCTGTGTTGTATGAACGAGAATATAAACTTTTTAAGGTAAATTCTCAATCTGGTGAAGTAGAAGCAATGAAAATTAGACAATTATGAAAGATTTGATTGCTTCCCTTGTTCGTCGTTATTGCCAAAAAGGGATTTTAATTGATACAAATATCCTGCTTCTATTGTTAGTTGGGAGCGTCAATCAAGAACGAATAACTAAATTTAATCGAACCCAGCAATTTATACCAGAAGATTATGAGCTTCTGCTAGCATTTATTGAAAAATTTCAAAAGCTTGTAACAACTCCGAATATTCTGACAGAAGTTAATAGCCTTGCAAATCAACTTGGTGAACCGGAACGTTCTCAGTGCTTTACAATATTTGCTCAATTTGTTAAAAACGTTGCTCTTTTGGATGAATACTATGTAAAGAGCTTAGATGCTGTTAATACTGAGAAATTTATCAAATTCGGACTTACTGATAGTGGAATCCTGACTTTATCCAAAGGGAAGTATCTTGTACTAACTGATGACTTTAAGTTAGCAAGTTATCTTCAGAGTGTAGAAGTTGACGTGATTAACTTCAACAATATTCGTGTCTTTAACTGGAAGTAAAAATATGAAATTATTTTGGAAGCGTTAATTTCTATAAGAGGTTGTTTGAAAAGTGGCTGGCTGTGATTTTAGGCACTTACTGATCCCCCGTAACTCCCCTTAAAAAGGGGGGAACAGCTATTAAGTAATTCGTAATTAAGTTTTGTAATGGGGATTTAACCCCAACACAAAACTTGCCGATTATAGAACTGGGGGACTTAAACCCCCAAAGTTCGTTAAAGTCCCCCAATTTATCGGGGGATTTAGGGGGATCTAAAATGTTTTGATACCGACAAGAGGACTTTTCAAACAACCTCTTAGGCGCTTGACCAAAATTTTTCGTGACAAACGATATTGAAATATGCGCCTAACACACCCTAGAGTAATTTTATTTTTACTTACTTTTTTTTACTTACTTTATAAATAGTCTCTAATTTATATACACACAAATTAAAAAATGCCTGGGAGTGTTGCCGTGTTTCCACCCCAGACATTTTTTATTCTTAACTTGCTCCTCACACACCAATGCACTATATCACTACTTCTATTAAAGAGCAAGTATCTTCAGTGATACTTTAAAAACGGCATAACCAATGCAATTTCTGACAAATTAAAAAGCGCCTGGGAGTGTTGCCGTGTTTCCACCCCAAACGCTCTTTATTTTTAACTTGCTCCTCACACACGACTCCACCATATCACTACTTCTATCAAAGGTCAAGTATCTTGAGTGAAATTTTCCAAACTGCACAAGCAATCCAATTCCTGCCCAATTAAAAAGCGCCTGGGAGTGTTGCCGTGTTTCCACCCCAAACGCTTTTTATTTTTAACTTGCTCCTCACACACAAATAAAGAATATCACTGCTTCTATCAAAGGGCAAGTATATTGAGTGACACTTTAAAAAGTGTACACCTTACGGAGAATAACTTAGTGTAAAAAGTGACGTACACCAGTTAAGACCATCAGCAAACCCAGTTCGTTAGCAGCAATGATAGAATCTTTATCGCGCAAACTTCCCCCTGGTTGGACAATAGCTGTAATTCCTGCTGCTGCGGCTGTTTTGACTGAATCATCGAAGGGGAAAAATCCATCGCTGGCGAGGGTTGCACCTTTGGCTTTTTCTCCAGCTTGTTCTAGGGCAATTTTAACTGAGCCGACACGGTTCATTTGACCAGCACCTACTCCTAGTGTAGTGTGATCGCTTGTCACAACAATGGCATTCGATTTAACGTGTTTGCAAACTTTCCACGCAAACAGCAATTCTGCTAATTCGTCGGCTGTGGGTTGACGTTCAGTTACAACTTGCCATTGACTGGCGTCAGCAATCACGTCATCGCTAGTTTGGACGAGGAAACCACCTGCGATCGCTTTCACTGTATCCTTAGATCCACGGCTCAAATCAGCTAGAGTCAAAACCCGCACGTTAGATTTTTTGCCAAGGATTTCTTGAGCTTCTGCATCACAACTTGGTGCAACTACACATTCTAAAAATGTTTTGGTTAACTCACTAGCTGTAGCCGCATCAATCGGACGGTTGAGTGCGACAATTCCACCAAAAGCAGAAGTAGAATCAGCATTAAAAGCTTTTTGATATGCTTCGGAAATAGTGCTTCCCAATGCCGTACCACAGGGATTTGTATGTTTAATAATCGTTGCTGCTGGGGTATCAGTGAATTCAGCAATAATTCGGCGTGCGGCTTCTAAATCAACTAAGTTATTGTAACTAAGTTCTTTGCCTTGTAGTTTTGTCGCAGCTGTCCATCCCGTTGGGGTAGTACCAGTTTGATACCAGGCGGCAGGTTGATGAGGGTTCTCGCCGTAACGCAGAGATTGCAATTGTGTCCCGCTAAGGGTATAATGCTGTGCTTCTGCCAGGTAAGATGCGATCGCTTGGTCATAGCTAGCAGTGTGCGAAAATCCTTTTAATGCCGCCTTTTGGCGAAACTCTAGGGATGCTTCGCCGTTATTTTGGCGCAATTGTGCCAAATACTCCTCATACTGTGCTGGATCGCATAATACAGCGAGATGGGCGAAGTTTTTCGATGATGCCCGTAGCATAGCAGGGCCACCGATATCAATTTGTTCAACAGCTTGGGATAATGTTACCCCTGGTTTAGCGATCGTTTCCTCGAAGGGATATAAATTCACCACCACTAAATCAATCGCGCGAATTTGGTTATTTTCTAAATCTGTAATATCTTGGGGAACATCTCGCCGGGCCAAAATTCCGCCATGAATCCGGGGATGCAGCGTTTTGACTCGGCCACCTAAAATTTCTGGTGAACCTGTATAATCTGCAACTTTTGTAACAGGGAGTCCCGCATCTTTGAGGGCTTGGGCTGTTCCCCCACTGCTGATTAAATCAAAGTCAAATTCTTCCACCAAACTACGGGCTAGGTCAATTAAACCAGTTTTGTTAGATACACTCAGCAGGGCTAGACGCACCATTGATCAATTCCTTAAAAATAGGCTGGAAGCGAAGGATCTCAAGTTTTACATAAGCCTTGATTAACTTCAAGACCATTAGGAATGATAACGTTAATAACCATCTGCTCATCACCTTTTTGAATTAAGATTGCTACAGATGACAGGCATTGTCGTAGGTTAACATCTATTCTTTATCTTCTTCGTCTTGCATAATATCTCATTGACTCGTATGATTAATATATTCTTCATGATATTCGCGTTGCTCTAGTAGGCTTTCAACTCGATCAATATTAATTTTTTGTAAAATATCTCTTGCAGCTTTCATACCTTTTTTATTCATTATCAGACTTTTTTTAGCAGGGTTTTGGCGAGATGATTATACTAGTTTTATTGCCTCCATTCAACAACCAACATTAGCGGTTATGGGTGAAACTGCATCGAGTATTAGCCAAGACAATGAAAAAGAAACGCCAGATCAATGCTTGGCTGACTACCTTGCTTGTTTCCCTGAAAGTCGAGGTATAAAAATAAACGGGCGTAATGTTTTACCTGATGAATCACCCACTGAATTTGTAGCTGCGATCGCTCCATTCATTAATGAAGTTTTTTAGCCGATTCATAGTTAGATTGTACCAGTTCTCCCATGATAGGTTATGACTGGAATTGATTACTAAACGCAAGCAAGATTATGTTATCCAATCGCCGAGGACAAAGAGTACCTAATGTCACTTTTCATACTCGCAATAATAACCAGTGGGTGGATGTGACAACTGATAACCTATTTGCTGGTAAGACAGTAGTTGTCTTCTCTTTACCGGGTGCTTATACTCCTACTTGTTCATCAACTCATCTCCCTGGCTACAACGAATTAGCTCCGGTTTTCAAACAAAATGGTGTCGATGACATTATCTGTATTTCTGTCAATGATGCCTTTGTGATGAATGAATGGGCAAAGGATCAAGAAGCAGAAAATATCACACTAATTCCTGATGGTAATGGTGAATTTACCGAAGGCATGGGTCTGTTGGTAGATAAATCAGACTTGGGGTTTGGTAAGCGATCGTGGCGCTATTCTATGCTGGTGAGAGATGGTGTAATTAACCAGATGTTTATTGAACCAGAGGAGCCAGGAGATCCCTTTCAGGTGTCTGATGCTGAAACAATGCTCAGATATATCAACCCCCAAGCAGTGAAGCCGGAAGTAGTTTCCCTGTTTGCGAAAGTGGGTTGTCCTTTCTGTGCCCGTGCTAAGGAGATGCTCAAGGAACATAGCATTAACTACGAAGAAATTACCTTGGGTAAGGATATTACCACACGGTCGTTAAAAGCAGTTACAGGTGCGACGACAGTTCCCCAAGTATTTATCGATGGTAAATTAATTGGTGGTTCTGAGGCTTTAGAAGCCTACTTCGCTGCTAAATAGGTTTCAGTAAGGGTACACAGCCATCAACTGTGTCAACTTCAGGCGAAAGTCATAATATTTTTGACCGCAGCCTGATTTGTGAGAATTGAAAGCCACCAGATCCCCGACAACTTTTACGAAGTCGGGGATTTTATTTTTGAAAAATCAGCAATTCATAAATCTTCAGATGAATAGATGTATTTTTGCCCAGCTATTCACTACTGATCATATAAAATTAATTCGGATTGAACTTTCATCTATTTAAAAAACAATATGTTTGCTAGAATCCGCCGTCTTTTGAGTCAGTTTTTTAGTAAATCAAGGACAATCAACAACGAACCACTGAATAAAGTGAGTTTAATTGTCATTATTATAATTGATATTTTTATCTTGATTAATGTTTTTACGGGACTCGATGATATTAGCAGATGGCATATCAGTCCGACTGAGGCTTATCCATGTTATTCAGAGTGGCAAAATTATCAGAGAAAAACCACTAAAGATAAAGACTATGAAATGGTCAGACTTTCATTGTCATCTGAGAGTAACAATAAATTTAGTTTTCAGCAAAACTATCAACAAGCCGAAGCAGGACATCTGGGTAAGGTTTCTAAAACGTGCTTGCAATATGCCGACTACAAAGATAAGATTAACAATCCTGAAAAGCAGCAAATCGTCAAAAATATTGATCGGGAACAAGCGAAAATCAATAGGTTTGAACAAGCCAATGACACTATTAAATCTCAATATGACTCAACGCTCTTAGAAAAAATTGCAGGTCAGGGTCGTGAACAATCAATTAATCAAGTCAGTGCGGAAAAAGCTAAACAGACATTAGAAGAAAATAATCGTCAAATTTCTACTCTTAAACAAGAAACTTCTACTCTTAAAAATGAACTACTTGCTCAACCAGAAAGTATTATTTTTATAACATTTATTAAAGATGACAATCGATTCCAGGAAGTTGATAAAGGCTATCAGCAAGCATCATTTTGGTATCCAAGTATTCAACTTGCTTTTCAGTCCCTCTTTCTTTTACCACTGATTCTTATTGCCTTATCAGTTCACAAATTTTCCCAAAGAAGAGGATATGGACTGATCTCGCTAATTAGCTGGCATTTGCTAGTTATCTTTTTTATCCCACTAATCGTTAAAATATTTGAATTTCTGCAAATAGGTGCAATATTTAAGTTTTTATTTGATATAGTAAGCGCGATTTTTGGCGGTTTACTTTTCCTGATAAATTATGTTTATATCTTGCTGATTCCAGTTATTGGTTTTGGAATCATCCAGTTTTTTCAAAAATTTGTCTTTAATGCTAAAGTCCAAGCAGCTAGCAGAGTTCAAAAGTCACGCTGTGTCAATTGTGCCAAGAAAATTCGACATCTTGATACTTACTGTCCACACTGCGGTTATTATCAGTACATTGAATGCCAGAACTGTCATAATCTTACTTATAAACATTTGTCGTACTGTAATCATTGTGGAACTTCTCAAGATTCCAGTAATTTGTAATCAGTAGACCTCTTGCATAAATCTAAAATAAAAACCCCACCCCGCCAAAGCTGTGCTTTGTCTCCCCTCCCCGATGCTTTGGGGAGGGGTTGGGGGTGGGGTGTTAGGGATTATTTGCAAAAGCTCTAGTGAAGTCGTTGATCGGTCTTTTTAACTTACTTATGGAAAAAGCGAAAAAAATCAATCAAGAGAGTCAGTCGCCGCTTGATTTTCTGAAAAACCTGTTGATTGCTCGTTGGCGATCGCTCTTACTCCTTTTGATCGGAGTCTATTTACCTTTGCAGGTTTTTGAAATCCTGACAGTGAAGATATGGGAGAATCAAGCGGGCTTTCCGTGGGATGCGCCGATTCTGTTAGCAGTTCATTCTACAGCAAGCCCACAGTTAGATGTTTTAGCTATTAACCTAGCTATAATTGGGTTGCCTTGGACAGCGATACCGATTTTGGGTGCGATCGCACTAATATTACTACTTCAAAAACGCTGGCGATCGCTAGCTTATTTACTCACCGCCTCAGTCGGAAGCATCATCATCAACCGCACGGCAAAGGAATTAATGCATCGAGTGCGTCCGCAATTGTGGCAGTCCATTGCACCTGAGTCTAGTTTTGCATTTCCCAGTGCTCATGCCATGACCAGTATAACCCTGGTAGCAATTTTGCTATTCTTAACTTGGGCTACCCCCTGGCGCTGGTTAGTTTTCATCTTCGGCAGCTTATATGTAATAGTTATTGCCTGGTGTCGTCTCTATCTGGGGGTTCATTTTCCTAGTGACATTCTCGCGGGTTGGATGGTTGGATTAGGTTGGACAATTGGTGTCAGTCTAATTATCAAACCCTATACAACTAAAGCCCAATCCGTAGATGGCGAACGCCCTAAAGATGAAACTAGCTTACTCCCTGAAGAAAGAAAGTTGATAACTGAGGAGTAATCCCTCTCCCAAGCTTGGGGGAGGGACTTTGAAATTAGCTCCCCTTCTCCCAATTTTGGGAGAAGGAATTGGGGGATAAGGGCAAATTTTGCATTTGTGCAAGTTGATTAAATTAAGAACAGCCCTCAACATATTCTACTTCCGGCAATTTACCCGCTCTGAACTGAGTCACAAGCTTACCATCAGTCTCGAAGACTAGACGATAGTTCTGATCGGCGCGGTCTTTCGGGATGAAAGTTAGGTAATGTCCGTTTTGAACGTATTTATGAGGTGTGACTTTAATTTGTCCTGGGTAAAAAGACTTGATTTGCGCTTCCGTGTCGCCAATTTTTGCACCTTTAAGGGTAGTAATCTGAGTATTTTGCCGCACATCTACTCTAGAAATGCGACCTTCTGTCACCATGAACGAAAGATTTTTGGGTTCATTTTGTGGCTTCACATAATAGCAATTGTTATTAGGTGGATCACCCACTAGCTTAGTACCAGCAGCCTTTGTCGCTTGAGGGACAGTCATGCCAACTTGTACTGCACCGATGCCGTTGATAAACAGTTTTGATTGGTTTGTCAGTTTCGCTTTTGCTACAACTGTGCTGACTGTCAAACAAGAAACTGTCAGCGTTACGGTGACAAAAGTCAAGAATTTAGTTTTGCTATTCATAATTGTGCTTTATCCTCAGTTAGGTTGATAATTTCATCGAGGCAGAAGTTGCGTAGTGAAATACCAAATGCGATCGCCGAAATGTACAAGAGCTATTTTTCTACAAGAAAGAAATATCAGAAGTTAGCAAGTCTTCCTATTTCGGTTACATTTAAATTCACCTGATAGCGTTTCCTAATCATACAAGTTAGATCATAGCCCCCTCCTCGCTTGCTCTTAGGGGATTGGGGGTGGGGTTCTTGTACATCACTTGGGCCGAGAACCGCTATAATTCCTAACTCCTAACTTCTGGCTCTAAAAAATGCTTCCTTCCAGACGAGTTTATTTATTGTTGGTTTTGGGTATAGCGATGTCTCCGATCCTATCCTTATTTGTCAGCATTAGAGCAACCATCGCCATCGTTGTGCTATTTGATGCCATAATTCTTGGACTAATGGTTGTAGATG
This sequence comes from Nostoc sp., assembly GCF_036917935.1. Classification (GTDB taxonomy): domain Bacteria; phylum Cyanobacteriota; class Cyanobacteriia; order Cyanobacteriales; family Nostocaceae; genus Nostoc. The sequence continues at coordinate 49,332 of NZ_JBALEL010000020.1, forward strand.
GTTTACGGGTGCAGCGTTCTCGTGTGGAAATTACCCGCGAATTACCGTCACGATTATCCATTGGGCGAGATAATCCCGTAGTGCTGAAGGTAACATCGCCAAATACCAACGCCCAAATTGAAATCCGCGACTATTACCCAACAGGATTTGGCGTGTCTGCACCTGCACTGAGTGCTATTGTTAAGAGTAACAGCACCGAAGAATTGACGTATACCGTCCACCCGACAAAGCGGGGAGAGTTTCCTTGGGGGAATATTCAAGTCCGACAGTTGGGACTTTGGGGATTAGCTTGGGATGATTGGCAAATTACCCAAAGTCTGCCAGTGAAAGTTTATCCTGATTTAGTGGGATTGCGATCGCTCACAATTCGTCTGACACTGCAATCATCAGGATCAATGCGTCAATCTCGCAAAACTGGTATTGGTACAGAGTTTGCCGAACTGCGAAACTATCGCACTGGTGACGATTTGCGGTTTATTGATTGGAAAGCTACCGCCCGTCGGGTTGGGGCTTATGGTAATGCCATGCCACTGGTGAGGGTTCTAGAACCAGAACAGGAACAAACATTACTGATTTTACTCGATCGCGGACGGTTGATGACCGCAAAAGTGCAGAGTTTGCAGCGATTTGACTGGGGTTTGAATGCAACTTTATCCTTAGCTTTGGCAGGTTTACATCGAGGCGATCGCGTAGGTGTTGGTGTATTTGACCGCCAGATGCATACGTGGATTCCCCCAGAACGCGGTCAACATCATTTGAATCAGCTAATTAATTGCTTAACTCCAATTCAACCAGTGTTATTTGAATCTGATTATTTGGGGGCGGTGACAAATGTTTTGCAGCGGCAAACTCGGAGGGCGCTTGTAGTAGTAATTACTGATTTAGTAGATGTCACTGCCTCTACAGAACTCCTAGCCGCACTCTCCAAGTTAGCACCCCGCTATCTCCCATTTTGCGTAACTCTGCGAGATCCGCAAGTTGATCATCTAGCACACACTTTCACAGATGATGTCGCAGGTGCTTATGGACGTGCAGTGGCACTAGATTTATTAATGCAACGACAAGTAGCTTATGCCCAACTGAAACAAAAAGGTGTATTGGTACTAGATGCACCAGCAAATCAAATTGCCGATCAGTTGGTTGAGCGATATTTACAACTCAAAGCGCGAAATCAACTTTAGTATTTGTCACTCGGACTATAAAATTAGTTTTGAAAGCATGAATATTCGTTGTGAAACTCTGCCAGACTACCCAGCAATAGCTGAGGTGAATATATTAGCCTTTGGGCAGGAAAACGAGGCTAAATTGGTGGAGAAAATTCGCGATTCTGACCGCTATATTTCAGATTCTAACTTCTTTAATTTAGGACTTACGCATTGATAATAAATACCAAATATGCATAAGTTTAAAAACCACATCTTTCGTAAGGGCACAGAAAAAGCTCATTGGTGTCAACTTAACGTGAAAGCAAGTCTAGAACTAACTTTTAGATTGCCTCGTTCCCAGTCTCCGACTGGGAATGCTCGTCCTTGAGGCTCCGCCTCTCTTGCTGGCGGCAGAGCCGCCAGGAGCAGCATTTCCAGCCAGAGGCTAGAAACGAGGTTTTAAAGGAGTTTAAGCTGAAGTTGACACCAATGAGCATTGCTGTGCCCCTACATTCTGGTCTATTTACGATCGCAGGATAATTAAGAAAAGCCTGAAACAACTGGGAGCATCGTTAATTCACATCACGAGGCATTTGTACAGTACGTAAGTCCGATAATTGTGCGATTTGGTAAATCGACATTAAAACTAACGATATAAGAAGCGATTTTCAAACGATTAGCTTTATTGAAGAGGATCTAAAATTAGTGGTGCTGAAACTACACCCTTTGCCTCTAGTGCAGCCGCAACCCGTAAAATTAAGGCTTCATTATATGGTGCTGCAATCAATTGCACACCTAAAGGTAATGCATTTTGGCGCTGAATTGGTACTGATAAAACGGGTAAACCAATAAAAGATAATGGTTGAGTAAATAGCCCCAAATGAGGACGGACAAGAATTTCTTGGCCATCTAAAATCATGGTTTGTTGACCAATTAATGGTGCGGAAATTGGTGTAGTTGGGGCAAGAATTACATCGACATTTTGCAAAACTTCCCGAACGCGATCGCGATACCATCTTCTAAACCGTTGTGCTTGGAGATACCAGCTATTAGGAATTAACGCCCCAGCCAAAAAGCGATCGCGTGTTGCTGGATCAAAATCTTGAGGACGCAATCGCAATTTTTCCAAATGCAGATTTGCGCCCTCGCTAGCTGTAATTACAAAAGCAGCTGCACGGGCGCGGTGTGCTTCTGGTATGATTACGTATTCAGTGACATTTAAAGCATCAGCTACTTCTTGCACTGCTGCTAAAGCTTCCAGTTCTGCGCCTTTGGTGAAATAATCAGCTGCAATGGCAATTCTGATACCAGAAATATCTTGCTTAAGTTGTGGTAAACATAATTCAGGCGGACGCTTTGTACAAATGGGATCGCGATCGTCTTCTCCCTGAAGTACATCAAACACCGTAGCGATATCCTGCACCGAACGCGCAAAAGGGCCAATATGGTCAAAACTGCTAGAAAATAAAGCTACCCCAGCACGAGATAACCTTCCATAAGTCGGCTTGAAACCAAAAACGCCACACAACGCCGCCGGAACGCGAATTGAACCATTAGTATCAGAACCCAGCGTCAACGGTACTAACCCAGCAGCAACCGCCGCCGCCGAACCACCCGATGAACCACCAGCAACTCGCTGTAAATCATGGGGGTTGTGAGTAGCACCGTAATGGGAGTTTTCCGTCACAAACCCATAAGCGTACTCATCCATATTCAAAGCGCCAATCAACACAGCACCCGCTTGTTTCAACTTCGCTACTGCGGTTGCATCAAGGCTTGCTGCTGGATTTTCTACATTGATTTTCGATCCTGCCAAAGTCGTTAAACCAGCGATATCGAAGAGATTTTTCACCGCAAAAGGTACACCCGCAAGGGTTCCAGAATTATTACCTTGGGCAATTTCCCTGTCAATGCGGGCTGCATCTGTTAAAGCTGTCTCAGCAGTTATAGTCGTAAAACAGTTGAATAGATGATTCCGCGTTGCTATTCGTGCTAACGCAGCCTTGGTGACATCGACTGCGCTAACTTTGCCTTCGCGTACAGCAGCAGCTATTGATACAGCATCATTCATGGTTCAAATACTGGTGCAACTTCAATTTCCTCTGGTAGAGGGAAAGAATTTACCAGATTAGCGATCGCCCTAATTCTCTCAAAATTTGCCACCACACTATCACGATACTCATCTCTTAGCTCTAAATCCAACAACAACGCCATTTGAGTAACATACTCACCCACATCAAACCCTTCTCTTTTCATCTCTCTGTGCCCTCTGCGCCTCTGCGGTAGCCTGTGGCAAGCCGAAGCGTCTACGTTATCTTAATACTTATAACTTCCTGACTTTTCAAGGCATCTGGAAAACCTCACTTCTATTTCTCTCTCCTAAAAGGAGAGAGACTTTGAATTTTCCCCCCTTCCCGCGTCGGGAAGGGGGTTAGGGGGTTAGGTTTTTGGTGTGAAAAGTCAGATAAGTTCTTACGCCAACTAAAATAAACAATGCGATTACTTTTATACAGTAAACCCGGCTGTCATTTATGTGAAGGCTTGCAAGAAAAGCTAGAACAAATCCAAAATCTCAGTTTTGAGTTGGAAATTAGGGATATTACGACTCGTGAAGATTGGTTCGCTGCATATCAGTATGAGGTGCCGGTACTTTATTTATCGAACCGCCAAGACGCAGAGGAGGACACTTGCGTGCGGGGGTTCCCCCCCGTTGAGCAAAGTGTCCGTGACGCAGAGGGGAGTGAGAAATTATTGCCGCGTCCTTCTCCTCGTGCTAGTGTGCAGCAGTTGGAGCAAATGTTGCGTAAGTATTTAGCCAATTAGAAAAAAATAATGCAGAATAAGCGCAAGATTAAGAATGTGACGAGGTTCACAAAATGAAATTGCGGGAATTACTAACGGCGGTAGATAGTGTTGAGCAATTGCCTAGCCATCTGATGGAGGATGTGGAAGTTAGGGGTTTAAAGACAAATTCCCATGCTTGTCGTGTGGGAGATTTGTTTATTGGGATGCCAGGAACGCGGGTTGATGGTGGAGAATTTTGGCCAAGTGCGATCGCATCGGGGGCTGTCGCTGCGATCGTTTCTCCCGAAGCTGCACAAAAAAATCCTCCCACAAATCAGGCTGTGGTCATTAGTGCAAGTAATATCACTCAAGCTTGTGCCCAGATAGCCAGTGCTTTTTACGGTTATCCAGGGCGAAAACTCAAGCTGGTAGGTGTGACTGGTACTAATGGCAAAACTACAACTACTCATCTAATTGAATTTCTACTCAACAAAGCTAATTTAGCGACAGCTTTGATGGGAACTCTTTACACTCGTTGGGCAGGTTTTGAGCAAACTGCTGCCCACACTACGCCCTTTGCAGTGGAACTGCAACAGCAGCTAGCTGAGGCTGTAAAGGCTGGGAGTGAGTTCGGGGTGATGGAAGTAAGTTCTCACGCTTTGGCCCAAGGTAGAGTCTTGGGTTGTGAATTTGAGGTGGCGGTATTTAGTAATCTTACCCAAGACCATCTCGACTATCACAGCGATATGGAAGATTACTTTGCTGCCAAAGCGTTGTTATTTAGTTCTGATTATCTCAAGGGACGGGCAATAATTAATGCTGATGATTCTTATGGCAAACGGTTAATTGCCTCGTTGGATTCAGAACGGGTTTGGAGTTACAGTGTTAACGACAACAGCGCCGATTTATGGATGAGTGATTTAAGTTACCAGCCGAATGGTGTTGGTGGTACCTTACATACACCAAAAGGTGACGTGGCTTTTCGATCGCCCCTAGTCGGACAATATAATTTAGAAAATCTTCTCGCAGCCGTCGGAGCAGTTTTACACTTAGGGCTAGATTTGCAATTACTCGTATCTGTGATACCTGAGTTTCCCGGAGTTCCCGGACGGATGGAACGAGTACAGATTAATACTGAGCAAGATATTAGCGTGATTGTGGATTATGCCCACACACCCGATAGTTTAGAAAATTTACTGAAAGCTGCACGTCCCTTTATACCTGGTAAAGTGATTTGCGTGTTTGGTTGTGGCGGCGATCGCGATCGCACTAAGCGCCCAAAAATGGGTAAAATTGCTGCTGAGTTAGCTGATGTGGCAATAGTAACATCGGATAATCCCCGGACTGAAGATCCAGAACGGATTTTGCAAGATATTTTGGCGGGAATTGCGGACACAGTGCAGCCAACGGTAATTTGCGATCGGGCGATCGCAATTTGTACCGCTATTTTACAAGCACAACCCGGTGATGGAGTATTGCTTGCTGGTAAAGGTCACGAAGACTACCAAATTCTCGGCACCGAAAAAATCCATTTTGACGACCGAGAACACGCACGCGACGCTTTACACCAAAGACTGAAAAGAAAACGTTAATTTGGGCATTGGGCATTGGGAATTGTTAACTCTTCCCCATTCCCCATGCCCAAAAACTCTATCCTCTGTAGGTAGAGTTTTTTTTTATAGTTCATGTTTTTTTACGTAGGGATTTTGTAAAAGATGCACACATAAAGGTGAAAATCGAAGACAGAATTATTTCTTGACTTTTCACGTCATCTGAAAAAGCTAACACGAAACCTAACCCTCCAGCCCCCTACTCTACTAGGGAAGGCGGAGAATTCAAAGCCTCTCCCCTAAAAGGACAGAGGAATGGAAGTGAGGTTTTCCTGATGAGGTGAAAAGACAGAATTATTTCTTGCTTCATCCTTGTTGTGCTTGACTCATGAATGTATCTCTGGCTAAGGAACTGTCTGTTTATCAACTGGTTATGGGAGTGCAAACGCCTCCTAAACCATTGTCCCTGAGTCCTGCTACTCTGCTATCACTGGTGAGAGCGCAAATTGACTTACTCATTGAGCAGCAAATTGCAGCCACTTTATGGGTGAAGCTACCACCAGATAAAATTTGGCAATCAGAATTAGGGCGTTATCAATCCTCGGTAGGTGCGTCTAGTCTCATTTATACTTTCCAGATTGAGGAGAACAGGAAAGGGGAAGCAGGGGAAGACAAGGGAGAGGGAAGATTAAATACCTCTTCATCTCCCTCATCTTCTCATCATATCTCTGTTCACCTACCACTAGATAGCCAACTGCGACGGGAAAACTTTCTGATGGTGTTATCGCCCCAGTTTTGCAGTTTAATTTTGGCTCATCGACCACTTAAAAAACGCAAAAATCAGACATCGGGGAAGGTAAATACTAATAAAAACCAGCCGTTGCTGATTATAACTACTGTTGAGGGGAGAGTAATTCAGCAAGTATTAAATGGTATCCAAAAAGCGATGTCTAACGACAAGCCGCCTGGCGTCTACGTGCCAGAATCATCCTCAATTTTACCTGCTAGTTTTATTTGTCCAACCGTGCCGCAAGCCGCACTGATGAATCAACTATTGGCAAAACAACTTCTCCGACAAGACGAAATTAATCGTCAAATCATCACAGTACGAACTAATAAGTTGGAGCAGCAAAATCAAGAACTGCACAACAAAGAGCAACTCAAAGATGAATATCTGAAAAATGTCTGTCAGGAACTGCGTATACCCTTGACGCACATGAAGACAGCACTTTCGTTATTGAATTCCCCTAATCTTAAACCCCCACAGCGACAACGTTATTTACACATGTTAAATACCCAGTGCGATCAGCAAAATTCTCTGATTACTGGTTTCTTGGAACTGGTGCAGCTAGAACGGAATTTGGAGGGGACGACTTTGGAGTTGGTGCGTCTCTCAGATATTGTACCTGGAGTAGTCAGTACCTACCAACCTGTAGCTCAAGAAAAAGGGATTATGCTAGCCTACACCGTACCGACTGAACTGCCATCTGTTTGGTGCGTGAATGGTAGGCTGAGGCAAATTGTGATTAATCTGCTGCACAACAGCCTTAAGTTTACCCCTAATGGGGGTCAAGTATGGGTGCGTGCCCGTACTCAAGGCGATTATGTCCAATTAGAATTCCGCGACACAGGTATTGGTATTGCGGAAAACGAAATTCCCAAAATCTTTGACCGGTTTTATCGCGTGCGTACATCTGCAACCGAAGATTATGGTGGTGCTGGGTTGGGGTTAACGATAGTACAGCAATTGCTGCTGCGCTGTGGCGGATCTGTTTCTGTAAAAAGTAAATTATCTGAAGGTTCTACCTTTACAGTGCAACTAGCAACTGTTGGCAATACCCCAAAAGCGATCGCTCCAGAAAATGAGTTATGAATTATGAGTTATGAGTTATAAATTTATAATTCATAACTTATAACTCCGATTGAATTGGTTCAAAAATTAGAAAAATTTTATAGGTTATTTCCCAATACAGAACTTACTAAAAATCCTCTCTAAAACTGATTCTGTTACTTCCTCTCCAGTAATTTCTCCTAAAGCTTGAATCGCACCCCGTAAGTCAATTGTCCAAAAATCAAGAGGGAACTGCTGGGCAATTGTTGCTTGTACCTGTTCCAAAGATATTTTAGCTTGAATTAAGGCTGCTGCTTGCCTTTGGTTAATGGCTAAATCCATATCAGCCGCTTGCACTTTTCCTACTTTAACTATCTCTAAAATTGCTGTTTCTAAAGCATCAATACCTTGGTTTTGGGCTGCGGCTGTGACAATTTTGGATTTGGGATTGGGAATTTTTGATTGAAGAATTGTTCTTTCGCTTTCTTCTACTAAATCGATTTTGTTAATCACTATAATCAACGGACGATGTTGTACCTTTTCGTAAATTTCTTCATCGCCTTCTGTCCAACCGTCTGAAGCGTCGATGGTAAGCAAGACTAAATCAGCTGCATTGGCGGCACGACGCGATCGCTCGACGCCAATTTTTTCCACTTGGTCTGTTGTTTCCCGAATCCCCGCAGTATCTAGCACTTGTACGGGGATTCCCCCAACAACTAACTGCGATTCCACCACATCGCGGGTTGTACCAGGTAAATCAGTCACAATGGCGCGATCGCTCTGGCTCCAAGCATTCAATAAGCTCGACTTACCCACATTCGGACGCCCAACAATTGCTACTTTTAAACCAGTGCGTAGCAACTCACCTTGATCTTTGGTTTCCAATAATCTAGTTATTTCTGCGGCAATTTTATCGATTTCTGATATGATTACTTTATCATCCAGCGGCGGAAGGTCTTCCTCAAAATCAATCCGAGCTTCAATTTCTGCCAAGATATCCAAACAGTTAGCGCGTAACTGACGGATTGGATGAGCTAATTTTCCTTGTAAACCAGCTAAGGCACTTTGAGCAGCTTGGGGCGATCGCGCTCCGACTAAATCGGCAATACCTTCGGCCTGAGTTAAATCTAATCGTCCATTCAAAAAGGCGCGGAGAGTAAATTCTCCAGGTTGCGCTAGTCTGGCCCCATTTTCCAAACACAGTTGTAATACCTGCTGCACTGCCATAATCCCCCCGTGGCAATGGAATTCTACAACATCTTCACGGGTGTAAGAACGCGGTGCTTTCATAATCAGCAACAGGGCTTCATCCACTATTTGTTGCGTCTGGGGATGGCGAATGTAACCGTAGAGAATCCGGTGACTTTCCCAAACCTGTCGCCCTGGTGGATGAAAAAGACTTTGGGCGATTGTCATTGCTTGAGAACCGGACACCCGCACAATGCCAACACTACCCTGTTGGGGGACAACAGCAGTGGCGATCGCGGCTATAGTTCCAGTAGTAGCAAAGAGTTCTGACATGAGCGCCCTTTATAAGAGTGAGGAGTAAAAATCATAACTCATAACTCATAACTTTCTAAATGGTAGGTATTTAGACTAATGAGATGGCAACTGGCAAGGTAAAATTTACCTTGAGGGTAATGCCTGATAGTAAAGAGTGACGAGTTAGGGGCGAAAATTATAACTCACAACTTAGAACTCATAACTTTTAGAGAGGAATTTACTGTGGAGCAAAAGATTAACTGCGCTGTAGCCTGTGTTAACGGCTGTGTTTTAGGAGATAAATGCCCCAATATCGAGTTTAGAGAGGCAGCCGCAAGATTTATTGAAGAAACTCCCTTAGACAAAATGCTGGAGTTGGCACAAGAACGTCTGCGAAAAAAAATGACGGAACCGCCAAAATGGGTTTTTCCTGAAGATCCATAGTATCTGGATCTATATTTAATTCTCGCAGTTTTGCCGCCAAGCGATCGCTGCTGGAGGAAATAAGCTATTCTACAGTAGCTAATTCTTCATCACTGCATCCAAAAGCACATTAGCATCAAATCGGACTACATCAGTGCAAGGTAGTCCTGTTTCTGCTATTGTTTGAGCGATGCTTTCCTGGGCCGCAGACTCATCTAGATGGGCTGTGTTTAGCGCTATACCAACTACAGGAACACTTCCAAAAGCACCACCAGCATTAGCAACAGTTTCATAAAGCCGAATCACCTCTGTTAAAGGTGGAATTATTACATGGGGATGATTACGTACATGAACTTGTCCCGCCCGATGCACTAACACCAGTTGGGTTGGTTGCGAACCACGGATTAGGGGTAGAGTTGCCGTTGAACCAGGGTGTAGCAGTGAACCTTGTCCTTCAATGTGCAAGATGTCGTAGTTTTTGCCATAGCGCATGACTATTTGTTCCACAGCACCGGCGGCAAAGTCCACCCGCACGGCATCTAAAGCCACACCATCCCCTTCTAACATCACCCCAGTTTGGCCTGTGGCGAGGAATTTAGAACGCCAGCCCCGCAGTTTTGACGCCCAATGTAACTCTAGACTAGTTGACATTTTACCAATCGCCATATCGGTTCCCACTGTCAACACCCGCCGACACGGGAGAGTGCGTGCCATTCCACTAGCAACACTGATATTAGACGGCTCTTTTCGTAGATCCCAAATTAATTGCCCTGGTTTGAGCAGTGCATTTAACTCTGGGATACTTGCCATTGGTGTATGTAAACCATTTACCAGCGACATTCCCGCTTCTAAAGCGTCTTTGATTTCATGCCAGTAATCATCTGGTACAGCACCACCTCCTGGGGCAATGCCAATTACCAAAACTTCCGGTTTGTACTCTAGGGCTGCGGCTACCGATGCCACAATCGGCACATCACGCTTGATACCTGTTAATTCTGGTAGGGATTTGCCAGCACACTCGCGATCGATTACGGCTACGATTGGGGCTTCACTATAGCGTAAAATTGCTAGCCCTGTTTTGCCCTGAGTCCCAGTAGTTCCTTCATGAAGTAAGATAGCTACTCGTTGATTAAGTGGTAGACGCACTGTGTTGTACTCCCAAACCTGGTAAATCGTTTGGCAAAACTCTTCCTTGTTTTAGCAATGCACCCGTAAAAGGATCATCAATTAAGTTAAGGTGACTGTCTAAATCTAAATAATCAGCTAGTGGCGCTAGCTGTAATGCTGCTGTATTAGCTAGCGAACTGTCAGAATAGCAACCAAACATTACTTGCAACCGATAGGCTCGTGCTGTGTGTACCATTCGCATTGCCTCTGTTAGTCCCCCTGATTTCATCAGTTTGATATTAATACCATCCACGTAATTTGCCAAATCGGGAATATCGGCGCTGGTGAAACAACTTTCATCAACAAAAATCGGCAGGGGAGAGTGTTCTTTGAGTTTTGCTAAACTTGGTTCTTGCCCCCGTGGTAATGGCTGTTCTACATACTTTATACCTAAATCAGCTAGCCAATTGCACATAGCGATCGCATCTTCTAAACTCCAACCTCCGTTGGCATCAACGAAAAATTCTGGTAATGGTGCTTCTTCTCGCACTGCTAACAGCATTTTTTTATCTGCATCTATGCCATCGGGACTGCCTAATTTCACCTTAAAAAGACGGACATCGGTAAATTGTAACCAGTCTCGCGCTCTCGCCCTAGCAGCTTCAGGCGAATTAATCCCAATTGTGACAGAAGTCGGTACTATTTGATTGCGATCGAGTCCCCAGATTTGCCACAAGGGTAATCCTACATGCTTACCGAGCCAGTCGTGCATTGCCATATCTAAGGCTGCTCTAGCAGCAGAAGGAATCTGGTTTTGTGTTAAAATTTGCTCAATTTGCTGCCGTTGTAAGGGGCTGAATGGTTGCAACAGTGGCACGACTTGCTGTAAAGCATCTTTGATCGTATCAGTTGATTGCCGATGATTACCCACACCAAATGGTGATGCTTCCCCCCAGCCTTCGATATCATCATATAAAATCTTCACCCATACATTCGTTGTTTGTGCCGTTGTACCTCGACTAATGGTCAACGGAAATCTCTTATTTACTGTAAATAAATTTACATTTATTTGCATATTTATTATACATATTATGCTATCAGCAAAAGCTAGTGTAAGTTGAAAGTTTAGATTATGGGATGCATCTGTTATACTTTTTTACATTCACTAAAAATTTTTATACATACCTTTTATTTGTTACTTAGTTTATGAATAACTTAAAAAAATGGAAGATTTTGAAATCAAAAATGGTTTTAGATAATCCTTGGTGTCAGGTGAGGCAAGATGAAATAGAATTACCAAATGGTAAAATTATCGATGATTATTTTGTCAGTATTAAGCCTGATGTCGCAATGGTTTTACCTATCACTAGTAGTAGAGAAATTATTTTCGTCCGGCAATACAGACACGCTGTAGGTGAATTTTTCTTGGAACTGCCGGCAGGGAATTTCGATCCCACAAAAGAGAGTGCCGAAGTAGCAGCAATTAGAGAACTCAGAGAAGAGACTGGTTATATTCCCCAAGAATTTAGAAAAATCGGAACTCTATACGATAAGCCGAGTAAAGATACTAATCAAATACATTTATTTTTAGCAGAGAATGTGAGCAAAGTTGGAGAGCAGCAACTAGATATTACAGAAGAGATTGAGGTTGTATTAATTCCTGTAGAATCAGTTTTAAATAAAATTGCCCAAGGTGAAATTTCTGTGGCAGGAACTGTTGCGGCTCTCTTCTTAGGTTTTAAGTTTATAACTTATGAATAATCAGTCACGATGAAGTCTGAAATTATCACTATGATTTTACTCTAGCCAATCGATAGAATCGGTACAATTCTACTGACTGAGAATTAATTCAAGCATCTCTTAATGCTGTGCTAGCTATATTTATTGCTTCTAAAAAGTCACTTAATGGGAATTTCAATTCCGACGAAAAATCGGGAGTAACATATTCTGAGTATATATCTATTTCCATTTTGTCAACACCTTTATCTTTATTTATTTGTGCAACCTGTTGTCCCTTATATTGTATTTCAACAGTCATTTCATTATATTTAAGGTCACTAAGATAAAGAATTTCAAAACCAGAATCTAGATTTATAGCCATTTTGAACCTCTTAATCTACAAATGCACCAAAATTACCATCTGCTCTATCCTTTGGTGGAAGCGATTCTTCCAGGCTACCTGTTCAAGTTCTGTATTAACTTGTCACGAGGCTATTTAGGGGAATAAGATTTTGTTACTATGCTAAGGACAGAGGGCAAGTAGCTAAAATTCAGATTGGCGGAGTTTGTAATGTGGATGTTCTAATTGAGTCAACAAGGAGCTTTGAAAAGGATCTTGGCAGGCTGAGTGAAGATGATAAAGCCGCAGTGGTTAAAAAAATCAATGATTGCGCCAGCCTCTTCCCAACTCAAAAAGCTGAGGTTTATCGTAAGTTGCGTCGTCTTCCCCTACCGTCAGATATTAATGGCTATGAATCTTCGCTTTACACGCTAAGGGTTTCGCAGAAACTAAGGGTGATTTTGACAGTTGACGAAGATCCAATTTTTGGGCAAGTTATTTTTACTCTTTTTCGAGTGGTCAAACACGATGACCTCGATAAAGCGTATAAAGGTGTGGCAGAGTCTTTGTATCAAGAATTACTGCACCATAATCGAGAAACTGCGCGAATTTCGTAAGTTTTTTATCTTGCCCATTGTTGCAATATGTAAGCGTAAAAAGCATCTTTATCTACCTTATCCATCGCATAAATTTTTCGACCACTAGGGACTACTTTAGTACGCCCCTGACTAAGACCAGTGGTGATAATTTCTGTTTCCCATTCGCGTAATTGATAAAATTCTGGATGTCCCAGATAAGCTGTTGCTAAGACATCCCAAAAATAATAATCTTGGGGGATAACTAGTGCATAACATTGTCCGGCTAAATCAGAGATGGGATAGTGGCGTTGTCGCCCCATTTTTTGCACTAATTCTGATGTGACTGGGACATTATTAGTCAAATCTAAAGGACACATAATAATTTCAATTTGAGTTTGCCATACCCGCGCGGCTGAAATTGCGTCCCAATAAACATTCCATTCGGCGGAACCATCTTGTCCAGCTTCCAGACTTTTTTCCACATTACCACCAACATTTAACGCCCCCCCCATCCACACAATCTTGTGAATCTTGGCTTCAATGTCTGGTGCTTTATCCAAAGCCACTGCAACCGTCGTTAACGGCCCAGTTACCATCAACGTTACAGGGCTTGATGCGTCACGTAACACCTGTATAATAAAATCTTGACCTGTTTCGGCAACCAGAGGCGTAGTGATGGTTTCGCTTTGATTGAGAATGGGAAGATGGTCAACGATAAACGAATCACGGCGATATAAAGTAGGAAATGGATTGATACCGCGCACTGTGCTTTCTGCAACCGGGATATGAGAAAATCCCATCAAATCTATAATTTTACGTGTGGCGCTAACAGCTGGTTGAACGTAACAATCTGCTGGAGTGACGACAACACCAAGGAGTTCAATATGATCCATCGTCAACAGCAGCATTGTTGCTAGATAATCATCAACACCGCCATCGTGATCCATTAATACGAGTTGTTTTGTCATAAAAGGAGAATTAATATGGATGAGTTTATGGAAGCTGCAATTCAAGAAGCAAAACAAGGAAGACAAGAAGGTGGAATTCCCATTGGTTCGGTTCTCGTCAAGGATGGGAAAATTCTCGGCAGAGGACACAATAAACGTGTGCAAGACGCCGATCCTGTTACCCACGCTGAAATCGATTGTCTCCGCAATGCTGGAAGAGTTGGCAGTTATAGAGGGACGACACTCTATTCAACTTTAATGCCGTGTTACCTGTGCGCTGGGGCAGTGGTACAATTTGGCATTAAAAAAGTCATCGCTGGAGAATCCAAAACTTTTCCTGGTGCTAAAGAATTTATGGTATCTCACGGTGTGGACGTAATTGATCTTAATCTTGACGAATGCGAACAAATGATGAGTGAGTTTATTGAAACTAACCCCGAACTCTGGAATGAAGATATTGGTAAATAGTCATTTGTCATTTGTCATTTGTCATTTGTTATTGGTTAGCCCTCTTCTGTCACTCTCCGGGAGGGCAATATCTAGAAGCTTTCTTCAGTCAATCAATACAAGCTATCCTATAATAAAAACTTAGTTATTGTATTTGTTATTAGGAAAAAATCTGGCGATGCCTGTGGCGGGCGGAGCCATCGCTTCCTATACAAAAGCTCTAGAATTCAGAAATGGCAAAAGTTTTCGGAGAGTGACAGAAGAGGGCTAATCACTCAGCAACAAAATATTGCCGATACTTTTCACAAAATCAAGCTAGTTCCCAAGCAAATCCAAGTCAAAGATATCGTTTGGAACGATAATAAATCTTAGAAGTTCCTCCCTACTCGCAAAAGCTTATGGACATCAACACCCAACAAATAAAAACGGATGTACTTGTCATTGGTGGCGGTACAGCCGGGACAATGGCTGTGATTACGAATGGGTTTGTATCAGCGCAACTACGGAAAATGCAAGCTGCTGGAATTGAGCATTTTTTTGAAGTAGTTGTAGTTTCTCAAGCAATTGGTTTTGCTAAACCATCTCCTGAGATATTTCATCATGCGTTATCTAGGTTAAAAAATTGCTTTAGTGACAAATATGCAGTGCGATCGCTCTCTCCTGTAGGTTGGGTGGAACGTAGTGTAACCCAACACATGATATCGGGAAAACAGAAAATGTTAACACTATAATAATCTCTCAATCTCTTGTAAAAATTAATGCTAAATCTATTTTAGATATTTAATTATTCGCTAAGATTAATACCGCTTGATGTTGGGTTACGGCGCAATATAAATTGTTCATTTGTTGCCAAGATACTAACTTGCGCCTCCACCCAACCTACAAATAGATCGCTCTCTCCTGTAGGTTGGGTGGAACGTAGTGTAACCCAACACATGATATCGGGAAAACAGAAAATGTTAACACTATAATAATCTCTCAATCTCTTGTAAAAATTAATGCTAAATCTATTTTAGATATTTAATTATTCGCTAAGATTAATACCGCTTGATGTTGGGTTACGGCGCAATATAAATTGTTCATTTGTTGCCAAGATACTAACTTGCGCCTCCACCCAACCTACAAATAGATCGCTCTCTCCTGTAGGTTGGGTGGAACGTAGTGTAACCCAACACATGATATCGGGAAAACAGAAAATGTTAACACTATAATAATCTCTCAATCTCTTGTAAAAATTAATGCTAAAGCTATTTTAGATATTTAATTATTCGCTAAGATTAATACCGCTTGATGTTGGGTTACGGCGCAATATAAATTGTTCATTTTTTGCCAAGATACTAACTTGCGCCTCCACCCAACCTACAAATAGATCGCTCTCTCCTGTAGGTTGGGTGGAACGTAGTGGAACCCAACACACGATATCGGGAAAACAGAAAATGTTAACACTATAATAATCTCTCAATCTCTTGTAAAAATTAATGCTAAAGCTATTTTAGATATTTAATTATTCGC
>NZ_JBALEL010000021.1:0-15703 GCF_036917935.1 Nostoc sp.
TGTCTGCTGGTTAGAGGATTCCGTATTTACTAGTATTATAAACTACCAATTTTTTAGCGATCGCTCTTTGGGGAAAAACTTTTTGGTTTACTGATGTTGGGTCCTTTGATGGCAAGCTACTGTTTTTACCCGATACCAAAACCAATGAACCACGCTTAGTTCCACTAAAAAAAGAGAGTCGAGAAGTTTTAACACAATATTTGCGATCGCGAGAACACCAAATAGAGGTGTTGACTAGCCTCAGCCCACTGATGATTTCACACCATGCTTCATATAAGGGTGAACGCTTGAGTTATCACGGCATTTACTTCGCTGTGGAAAAAATCGGTGAACTAGCTCATATTGTTGATTTACATCCTCACTCCTTTCGGCATACTTATGCTACTGACCTATTGCTATTGGGTGTTGACCCCAGCCATGCGCGGAAGCTGACAGGACATCAAAGCGAGAAAGCGTTTCGGCGGTATACGCTTCGTAGTGAACAAGAAGCAGCGGTCGCTGCTTACTATCGCGCGATTGGTGAAGAGGAAGCAGAGTAGATATGCCAAAGCCACTCGATCCCAAATGCCAGTTATGTGCCAAGTTACCAACAGCTAAAGCCAAGGTGCTGCATGGGACAAATGGGGATGGATGCTGGAATCCTAAAGTTTGCCATAATCGTCGTTCCTTCTATCACCGTCGAACCGATGATAATTCTATGCAACTGGATGCGATCGCCATTGACCCACCAGCAACATATTTCGCTGTGTTGTACTTGTATAAAGAATCAGGCGATAAACCATTACACGCTTTAGGTGCAGAGCTATGGCTACCTATCGCCAATTAACAATCTGGGATGTACTAGATGAGATGTCAGTTGCTCCGCCGACATCAACATTAGCTCCAGTGTGGGAATGTTTGGATACTGAGCTTGAGAATTTATCAACAGAAGCACAATTATCTACCGCAGCAGAAGCCTTTTATCAAATCGCAGATATTCTCAAATCCCGTGCTGAGTCAATATTGCAAGATGTACGCGCTCAAAACGATACTGATGGGCCAATTATTAGTACTGGTATCTTTGCTGGATTAGTGCCGACAACAATGCAGCTTGATTTGGATGATTTGATCGAAGAGATAATACCGCAAACTTTTAGACTACATGGTTCACACCATTTTACTCAAACTGCTACTAGCACTGATTCAGTCGCAGCCCCTGTTCAGAAAGAGAATATCTTCGCAATGCTAGAATCCGTCAAAACTGTAGAAGATGTTCATCGCTTGGCGGGTGATGAAGATGTCGAAAAATGGCACAGCGCCATCGCTAACTACCTGATGAATGTCAAAGATGAAATTTCTTTGGCTAAACTGCAACAGGGATTGAAGATGCCGATGGTGGAGGTTTGGTTAGGATTGTTACTTGGTGGTTTTACTTTGGAGCAACGTGGAGATTTTTATAACAGTCGGAATATTTGGGTAATAACATGCTAAGTAGTACGAGCGATTGGTGTTTGGGTAGTAGAAGAGATTTAAGCGACATTGAGTTAGGAGCAACAAGCTTAGATTATAGTCAATCTGAACAGTGCGTTGCAGCAAAATGAATAAAGTCCTCCTCTGTCCAAAGCAATCTCGGCAGTATTCCTCAAAGGTAGGGTGCGTGGAACGGTAAAGTAGGCGATTTCCCAGATGAAGAGCGGGGTTTGTGCCGAAAATACTCTTTTTCCTCTGCCCAAATGCCTTCTTATCAAAGTGGACTAACTGTTTTAATGCTGTCAGAACTTGTTACTTGACAGCAATGAATTACCTTTGCAACTGCTAAAAATAAGGTAATCAGATAATTCCCGGTTAGCATACGAGTAATGACAAAACTCTGCCCCGATTGCAATCATCAATACCCTTTAGGTAACAAGTTCTGTAGTGCCTGCGGCAATCCTGTTAATGACATTGCTTTTTGTCAGCCAACTGATCTATCCAAAAACTATTTACCATCTAATACTATGCCAGATTTCAGTAGCGAACCGACCCCGGAATTGAGAAATCCCCAAGAAACCTTTCATTCCGGTGACTTAAGCTTAAGAATCCAAGGAGAAGTAGTGCCTGTAGTAGATGTTCATTTAGGGCAACAGCAATCGATTTACTTTGAACATCATATTCTCCTATGGAAGCACCCGAATGTTCGCCTTGGTGTCAAAGGCTTGAAAGGGGCTGCCAAACGTTTTTTTGCTGGGCTACAAATTTTTATCAGTGAAGCACATGGGCCAGGAAATATCGCTTTCTCCCGCGAGGCACCTGGACAGATTGTAGTACTACGATTGGAGCGTGGACAGACAGTTGATGTCCGCGAACATCAGTTCTTACTCGCTACCAGTAATATTGAGTATAGTTTCTTTTTCCAGCGAGGGCTGGCAAACCTCTTTTTTAGTCGCAGTGGTGGTTTCTTTATTGACCGCTTTATTGGTCAACAACAAGGAGGGTTGCTTTTAATCCACGGTTACGGTAATGTTTTTGAAAAATACCTCGCTCCTGGAGAAGTGCTTGATGTAGAACCTGGAGCATGGCTATGGAAAGATTCATCGGTGAAAATGGAGACAGTGACAGCCTTACAATCCAGTGGCGGCATCTTCGGAGCAATTGGGGTAATGCTTGGCGGTATTTCATTCACTCTCAACCGTTTTATTGGCCCTGGTCGTTTAGGATTACAGTCTATGACTTATCACCCACCTGCTTCTGAGGGCGCAAGTCTTGTCGGTGGCAGCGCTAATCTTGGCTGAAGTTCCAGCCAGCAGTGGATCGATTGAGATGAAAAATATTCGCTTCCATCTAAGGTAACTAATAACTGTCCACCGAAGACTTCAAATGGTTTTAAGTATCCTTTCCTTTTTAATATTCAGTAAATCTGTGCGAATAATTCAATTAATGCGATCGCTTCGCTAATAGTGAAAGCTACCCCAGTTAGTTAAGTTCTTATGTATGATGCAGACACTACGGAAACATTATCCAGAATATTTAATGGAAGCTGCGGGACTGGGGATATTTCTGATTTCTGCGGTGGTGGTGACTACCTTGTTAGAACATCCAGCTTCACCAATTCCACAAGCAATTTCTGACCCACTTTTACGACGGTTTATCATTGGTGTGGCGATGGGATTAATCGCTATTTGTATTATTTATTCTCCTTGGGGTAAACAATCAGGTGCACATCTCAATCCGATTGTCACTTCACTTTCTTTCGTCTCGGCAAAATTCAACCGTGGGATGTTATTTTTTACATCCTGGCTCACTTTATAGGTGGATTACTAGGATTGCTGTTTGCTGTAGTGGTGTTTAGAGATGCAGTTACCAATCCATCTATAAATTATATTGTCACAACTCCTGGTGCGGGTGGGGCAGGTGTGGCATTTTTGGCTGAACTGGTGATTTCTTTTGGAATGATGCTGATGATTTTGTTTGCATCCAATACCCCTAAAGTAGCACCATTTACAGGCATATTTGCAGGAGTAATGATTGCAACTTACATCACGGTAGAAGCACCATTGTCAGGTACGAGCATGAACCCAGCCTATAGTCTTGAAATTATTCCTCCACCTGCTGAATCTTCACAGATATAGTCCAACATCACTAAAAGTATTAGACAGGAGACAACGATGCTAGAAAGTCTGGGAAGAATTAAGAATCCATTAGTCAGAAGTATAGCCGCAGCAGCTACAGTTGGTTCAGTAATCACCTTATCTGCTGCTGTTGTAATTGGAGTAACCAATGCCAAAGATAAATCTGCCTATCAATTTGGTGTCTATTCCTCACTGTTTTGAACAGCTAGTGATGCAATCTTTGGTTTAGTTTATACAAGCAAAGCAAGTCGAAACAAATCTACTCTAAACCTCAAAGCATCAGATAGTCATGTTTGGCAAGATTGGCGAAATTTTCTTGTTGTTAGTAAGGTGAAAGAGAGCGAAGAAATTATCTCTTTTTATTTAAAATTTGAAGATAAAGAGGAAATTCCTAACTTTCAACCAGGTCAATTTTTAACCATCAAACTTGATATACCTGGACAGGATAAGCCTATAGTTCGTACTTACTCGCTTTCAGATTATTCTGAAAAATGTGAATACTATCGTCTCTCAATTAAGGGCGAACCTGCACCAAACGGATTAGATGTCATGCCAGGTATAGCATCTAATTTTATGCACGCTCGCATTCAGGAAGGTTCAGTAATTCTAGCAAAACCACCAAACGGTAAATTTGTTTTGGATATGCAGAAGTCTATCCCCACAGTGTTGATTAGCAATGGTGTGGGAATTACGCCAATGATTAGTATGGTGAAGGCTTGTACCCTTGTTAATCCTACTCATCCTATTTGGTTTGTACATGGTGCTAGAGACGGAAATTTTCATGCTTTTCGAGATGAAGTGACGGAGTTAGCAGGGCAAAATCCTAATCTGAATGTGCATTTTCGCTATAGTCGTTCTACACCTGAAGATACAGGTAAATACCAGAGTGTTGGTTATGTTGATGCTGCTCTGATTCAAGAGTTAGTACGACAAGAAGCTGAGTATTTTTTGTGTGGTTCTCCATCTTTTATGCAGTCCATAATACAAGGATTGAAGGAATCGGGAGTACCTGACAGTAGAGTATTCTTTGAATCTTTCGGTAAACCGATGAAAAGTGTGTCTTAGAAACAAACTCAAACGGCAACTGGAGATGAGAAATTTGCAGAAATTGTCTTTGCAAAATCTGGCAAAACTTTGACATGGCAACCTAGTGATGGCACTATCCTAGAATTTGCCGAAGCCAATGATATTAATCCACCTTTTAGTTGTCGTGTAGGTGTTTGCGGTACTTGTATGTGTAAAATCCGCGAAGGTGTAGTTGCTTACCAAGAAGAACCAACTGCAAGAACTGATAAGGGTTCGGTGTTGATTTGTATTTCTCAACCTGGAACGGCAAAATTGGTGTTGGATATTTAATAAAATCCTCTGATAATCAAGTAATATCAAGCATGTTATCTATCAGACTTAATATCGGTACAAAATTTTATTAGAGGAGATATGAAATTGTGCAAGTTATCTCAGTCAACGTAGAACTTCCCCGTGAAGTACTTTGGAAGGGCAAAACAGTTACAACTGGGATTTTTAAAGAACCAGTTGGGGGACGGGTGATGATGCGAACGCTCAACTTAGACGGGGATAGACAAGCTGATTTGAGTGTTCACGGGGGGAAAGACAAAGCAGTTTATGCTTATCCATTCGAGGATTACGACTATTGGCGGCGCAAGTTACCTGATATGGATTTCCCCTGGGGAATGTTTGGTGAAAACCTTACTACAGTTGGGCTGTTAGAAGATGAGGTTAATATTGGCGTTCACGAAGTGTGCGCGATAGCGCTCTCGCTTCCAAATCGGTAGCGCGGAGGTAATGGTGACTCAACCTCGAATGCCTTGTCATAAACTCTTAATCAAGTTTGGACGGGCTGATATAGTTAAACAGTTTTTAGATAGCCGCCTAACGGGGTTCTACTTTTCGGTGTTGCAAGAAGGTAAAGTCGGAAATGGTGATACTTTGTCGTTAATTAGTCGAGACTTAAACAATGTCACTGTTGCTGACATCACCCGACTTTATGCACGGGAAATACACGACTTAGAACTGTTACACCGCGCCATACAAGTGGAGGCTTTACGTACAGGTTGGCGAGACTACTTTCAGCAGCAAATCGAAAAGTTTAAAAGATAAATTTCATCAAAAGTCCTTTTATTTTTTAAACAAATTGGTTTAAAGGTTGCGTTTAGCCACAGCAGATTTACGTCAACTCAGTACCAGGAGCTTTATATACTCAAAACGGGTTAGAGCTTTACTTTTAAAATCGCTAAGAGATTAGCAGGCAAAATTTTCTTTGCTTAGGCAAAAGTCCAGCAATCAGCCGTTTTTAGTAGACTACAGCACTTCCGGCTATTATGAAGCATAATTTTACCCATATCCCTTTTCTATCCTAACTTTTGAGACTGTGTGCGTACCTCATAGCAAGCGGAAGTGCTGTATCTCCTGTAATGGGGTTGTTATAGCACCTCAACTTGAAACCTGAATTGCATAGAGGTGTTTCTCCATTTATATGGTTTGCTCAAGCTTTTTGGAGATATACTGAGGATTGCTTGAATCTTAATTCTTAAGCAAGTTTAACTATTCTCAATTATAGTCGTTAACTGTATGGATAGATTTGAAAACATATCGGTAAGAGGTTTTCGCCGTCTTTGGCAAGTCAATCTTGAGATGAGGGATCTAATCGTGATGATTGGTGCGAATGGGGCAGGAAAAACCTCTTTTTTAGATGTTCTTTCAACACTAGCCGCTTCAGCCAATGGCAAGTTACAAGAGACATTACAGTTGAAAGGTGGTTTAAACGAAATTTTAACTAGAGGCAAAGCGCAGGAACTTGAAATCTCACTTTCAATGAAAGTGCCAGAAGAAAAACCTTTGAAATATGGTTTAACATTGTCCCCTAAAGGCTTATCTTATGAAATTAGAAATGAAACTTTAACGCAGCAGAGAAATCCTATTAAACCTGAGCCATTTAAGTATATTGAATCGCATAGCTTAGATATTACATATTTTCAGGAAGGTAGTGGACTTTTAAGACCAAACTGGGAACATAATTATCTTGAAACATCGCTTTCCCAAGTTCCTAAGATGTATCGTGAGCCTGAAAACTTGAGAAAAAGCCTTGCTTCTTGTACTTATTACGGGGCACTTGATGTTTCGCAGAAAAGTCCAATTCGCTTACCTCAACAAATGCGTCCCGCGAAGCTACCTGGTGCAAGTGGTGAAGATTTAGTTTCCTGTCTCTATGATCTTCGAGAAAGTGATAGAGATCGCTTTGAAATGGTTGAAAATGTTATTTCTACAGCATTTCCAGATTTTGAGAGGTTAAACTTTCCTCCAGTTGCCGCAGGAACTATTTCCATGACTTGGACAGATAGAAATTTTTCTCAGCCTATATATGTACATGAGCTATCAGAGGGGACACTGCGCTTTCTTTGGTTAGTTACTCTTCTGCAAAGCCAAAGCTTAACAACAATCACTCTGCTAGATGAGCCAGAAGTCAGCTTACATCCTGAACTTTTGAGACATTTAGCATATTTAATGAGAGAGGCTTCAAAACACACGCAGCTTATAGTAGCAACGCATTCAGACCGGCTGATTAGATTTGTTAAACCAAATGAGGTTCTAATTTGTGACCTTGAAGAAGGTGAGGCAAAGATGACTTGGGCTGACACTCTTGATCTGGATAAGTGGTTGGCAGATTACACCCTTGATCAACTTTGGGGAATGAATTTGATGGGTGGGCGTCCATGAAGATTGCTATTTTAGTTGAGGGGGCTACTGAGGTAGCTTTTAAAGAAAAACTGCGTCAGTTTCTCCAAACTCGTTTAGGGCAACAAATGCCAAAACTGAAGTTTATTCCACAACATGGTCGAATTCCTAAAGAAGAAAAACTTAGGCGTGTAGTTGAAAATTTACTAACTGGCAATAATGGTTATGATGCTGTAATTGCGCTGATAGACGTTTATACAGGAACTAACGATTTTCAAGATGCGGCTGATGCTAAAGCCCAAATGATGCAGTGGGTTGGTAACAACCCCAGGTTTTATCCACACACAGCACTACATGACTTTGAAGCATGGCTTCTTCCGTATTGGAAAACTATCCAATCCTTAGCAAAACATAATCGCTCTGCTCCTAGTGGTTCTCCTGAAACTGTGAATCACCAAAAACCTCCTTCATACTGGCTCAAGGAAATTTTCAAATCAGGAGGACGCCAAGATTATGACAAGCCTATTCATGGGACAAAGATTTTGAAGGACAATGATCTTATGATTGTTATTCAGTCTTGTCCAGAACTAAAAGCTTTTGTAAATCAGATCCTCTCTCTTTGTGATGAAAATCAAGTAATTCCTTAATTTTGAAGGAGTAAGTTGGTTTGAGGAACGTAGGCGCAGCCTTACCGCAGGGTAAAAGAACATTATCAACCCATTTGATTGGATAGTTTCGAGGCGAAAATACTTAAATGCTCTAGCTGCTTCAGAAATTAGACCAATACCCATTCGTTTCATCAAAATTAATATAAATTTTTCCTGAGTTTATCCTAGATTTTTATTTATCAATTCACCTAGCAAATTTTAATCAAAATATCAGCCCCATCTTTGATAAAAATGTGATACTCAATATAGCAAATTAATTAAAATAAAGTGCAGATATGCAGAGGGTGAGATGATGACAACTCCAACCCAAGTAAAAATCAGATTGGCAGAAGCTCAAAATCACATAGCACATTGGCGTAAATGGGGGCCATATTTAAGCGATCGCCAGTGGGGAACAGTACGCGAAGACTACAGCCCCAATGAAATGCATCTACAAAGTCTCAAAAATCAAACCGCAGTCTTAGAAGCTTTGGATTATCAGGTTTATCTCCAGTCTGGGGAAACAATTCGTACCGAAATATCCCGCAAGTTTCATCTACCAAGTTTAGTTTCTGTTTTAGAGAATCATGCACTCCAGCCATTACAAATCTGGTCAGATCCTCAAGGTTGGTTCGGTTTAATATTATGCCAACGTCAGGTTACAACTCATGAATATCTCTAAGCGGAAAAATACTTCTGCCGAAAGTTTTTATCGCCGAGTTGGATTTGAAGATTGCTATCTAATGACAAAATAGCTGAATAAACTCGGTTCTTCGTCTATTAAATAAAAGAGTTCACAACCTCATGTCAATTCATAACTTTACTCTCTCCCGCCAGTTATTACGCAACTTGTCCATCTTTTCGCTGACTATTGTACTCCTATACGGTGCATCTCGTGTGATACTCCCTGCTCCCGCCACTGATATTTCGACTGCTGCACCGAAGGGAAAGCAAGTAGCGGTTTTCGCTGGTGGGTGCTACTGGGGAATGGAAGCAGTTTTTGAGCATCTATTAGGTGTTTCTGATGTCGTTTCTGGCTTTTCTGGAGGCGATGCAAAAACCGCAGACTACGCGATTGTTAGTGCTGGATTAACTAATCATGCTGAATCCGTAAAAATCACTTACGATCCATCAAAAATATCATATAATCAGCTTCTCAAAGTCTACTTTTTGGTAGCCCATGACCCGACAGAGTTGAATCGACAAGGCCCCGACTCAGGTAAGCAATATCGTTCGGCGATCTTTTTTGCTAACGATGAGCAGAAACAAGCTGCACAAAAATATATTGCTCAACTCAACAAATCGCGAATCTTCGATAAGCCAATTGTGACGGAATTAGATCCTTTGAAAGGTTTTTATCAGGCGGCGGCATACCATCAGAATTATATAGTGCATCATCCGAGCGATCGCTATGTGGTAGTGAATGACTTGCCGAAGCTGGCTAAACTTCAAGCAAAGTTCCCTGATATGTATAGCAAGTAAGGGGATTTATAGCATTCGACTTTTAACATCCCCCTGATTAGCCTATCCTGTAAGATGCTCGTCCATGCTTCTCCAGATATTGCTGATGATACTCTTCCGCTCTATAGAATTGCGGTGCAGCTACAATCTCTGTCACAATTGGATTTTTCTGATAACGAGAACTATTCTCAAGTTGCTCCTTGGATGCTCTTGCTAATAATTCCTGCTCTGGTGTGTGGAAAAATATCACTGACCAATATTGATAACCAACATCTAGCTCCTGATGGTTTGATGCTGTGGGATTGTGCTTACTCCAAAACACATTTAGCAGTTCATCATAAGATACTATTGCCGGATCGTATTCCACTTCCACTACCTCAGCATGTCCAGTTTTTCCTCTACAGACATCTTCGTAGGTTGGATTATCAAAGTGTCCGCCACTGTAACCAACTGCTGTAGAAGTTACTCCTTTTACTTGACGAAATGCTGCTTCAACTCCCCAGAAACAGCCTGCTCCAAATGTCGCTTTTTGTAGATTAGCGTTTTGCATATCTTTGACAACTCTTTTGTGATAATTCTAAATAAAAATCATCAAATCAGATAGATACTTGAGAAGGAAATATTTTCTCAAAGCTACCTGATTTATTAGAATTACAGATTATTCTGATACGAGTATGATATAAAGCTGAATATTATCTAAGAATTGGAAAAAATAGTGAAATCTAAAATTAATATACTACTACTACAGGGCAGAATTAAAGAAGTCGGAAGTCGGAAGTCGGAAGTCGGAAGTCGGAAGTCGGAAGTCGGAAGTCGGAAGTCGGAAGTCGGAAGTCGGACTCGCTACCGCTACGAAGAGAGGAAGTACAGTTTTGTAACGGGGATTTAGACCCCGCCACAAAACTTACGGCTTGTTAGAAGCCGGGGACTTAAACCCGCCGAAGTTTGTTAAAAATTAAAAATGAATGCAGCGTAAGCGTTTCATTGCTTTTGGAATGGGTGGTTTATCTACGCCGTGCTGTACTAGCTTTTGCTAACTATAGGAATATTTCGTAGAATACTCACTATTTCAATTGGGTCTAACCGTTTAGTGTAATCTGCATCAACAAAAGCATAAACGATTTTTCCGTCTCGATCAACTACAAATGTAGCTGGAATAGGTAGTTCAAAAGACTCATCTCCATTGTATCTAGGTAACACATGACCCTTTGAGTCTAATATAGGTCTTAGATACTCCGGGATTTGAAACACAATTCCAAATTGACGAGCAATCATATTGCTGCGATCGCTCAATACTTCATAAGTTAGTTCATGTTTTTGTACAGTTGATATGGTATGACGAGTAGTTTGAGGTGAAATAGCAATTATTGATGCTCCTAATGTTTTAATTGCAGGTAATGCTTGTTGGAGTCCTGCTAGTTCCAAGTTACAGAAAGGACACCAATAACCTCGAAAAAAGGAAATAACTACAGGCCCACTAACTAGTAGTTTTTGTAATTCTACTGCTTTGCTGAAAGCATTAGGTAGAATGAAATTAGGAATAATATCTCCTACCTTTAAAGTTTGGTCAATTATACCTGAACAAATTAGCTCATTTTTGAGAGACTCTGTAAAATTCATCGTAATTTTCCTGAAAGTTAACTTATACTTTTATGTACCTTTCTAGAGAAATACTGTTGCAGTGAATTTACTGAAATGAGATAAGTAGACCCTTGGATTTGCATTACTGGGATAATTGCTTTAGGTTCCAAGGCATGATTATCATCTACTATTCTTGTTGTTTTTATACACGTTAAGCCATCCGTTCAATGAGCCGGGAATAATCCGTTCAGCACAAGTGGCGCAAGTGTTTTCGCCGCTTAGTAGTTCGTACAATAACAGCTTGAAACTGAAGCGTTCGCTTACCGCTTTCATACAACGAGTTATTTATTGCACTGTTGCATTGTGTATTTGTTGCATTTAACCTATTGTTTACTAGCTGTATCGTCACTTCTGCTGCTTCCAAACCAGGTTGTATTCTCTCTCAACAGCCGCCAGCAGCTTTGCCTGCAAGGATGACAGATACGGTTTAGCTTGCTTACCCAACCCCTGCAACAGCCAATCCACAGCCTCGTCACGGCTGGCCACTTGATGCAACTGCTGTAACCTCACACATAGCTGCTGCATAAATTGGCAATCTTCCATCTTGCAGTTCCAGTAACTTCAGGTGTTCAATCTTCACGGTGTAGTCGCCGTCCCAGGTTTGAACTGTACAACTGTATTCCCCAACATGGCTGACTACTCCCCAATAACCCGCTTTACCTCTCAAGTCTAGGTTATCCTTTGGCAAGAGAATGCATATTTCCCCAACGTGGTGAGGATTGGGTACTTTCGTCCTTTTGCGTATCCTATCCACTATATCTTTGACTATGCGATCGCTAGGGAATCTTATTGCCAGCTTGCTCTACTGCCTGCTGCCATACATCTGCTTGCACAGCCGGTTCCAACTCAGCTTTCGCCAAAAAGCGCAATTGTCGTTCATTTGTCGGCATCGGAATTTGCCGACCATTGGTATTGGTCGGCAAAAACTTTTGAAGATTCTCATAAACCACAGTAGCTGAAATCTTTAAGTATGCTGCATCACGACTATAATTGAAGCGATGGCTTCGCCAACGCCAAGGGCGAACGCGGCAATACTCCTCGAAAGTCCGGTGCGTGGAACGGTACAATCTGCGATCGCCTACGGCGGGGCGTAAGCCCATCGCGCAACTCCATCAGCGCCTGACCCGCTTCTAAAAATGCACGTTCTACACGGCGTTCTAAGTTCAAGCGTAAGCTTTGTTCTTCGGGGGTCAACTCTAGAACTTCAACAGCCACAACCTCAATGGTTGCTGAGGCTGCCTTGTGTTGGGCAGAAATATTTTCGGGAGTAGAGTCGGTGGCTGGCTTTGGTTCAACAGATGCCGCAGAGGTAGCTTTCTTGTGTCTGGATGGTAGTTTGTTCATTATGCTACCTCCAGGACAAATTGGCTCGTAGCAATATTGAGTTGTGTCATCATGAAAATAGAGTTTTTTATTTATACCCCCATCCTTCAAATAGGCTGGGGTTTTTCGTTGCTTTTTATATTTTGCAGTCTTAAAACACTACCAAATATAAAACACATTACAGCACTTCCGGCTATTACGGAGTACAGATGGTTGAGGTGCTCGACAGGCAATTAAAGGATAGTTCGATTTAACGTACCTCATAGCAACCGGAAGTGCTGTAAACGCGTTAGGATTACCCTTAAATGCTGCTTTATCAATATTAATTAATAATTGGAAGTCTTTAGTAGCCCAATACTAAACAGAAATAGTCTCAAAAATTCTTCAAGCCAGTAATTTATGTGTTTGAATTCTTACAATAAAATCTAAAATTTTTACCTAAATTACTTAAATCATATTTCCTTTGTATAACGAAAATTTTACAATTATTTTTATTTATTAGAATTAAAACCTATGGGATTGGTATTAATATGCTAATACACTGATACAGTGTTTGAAGTTCCCTGTCAGATTTAGTCTGGTGTTTACTCGGCTTTATTTTGTTTTATGGAAATATATGATGTTGTAATTGTTGGTGCTGGACCTATTGGATTAGCAACTGCTATTGGCCTACGTAAGCGTGGTATTGAAAACGTTCAAGTCATTGATCAAACTCGCACCTTTCGTCACGTTGGTCATGGGTTAGATATTCTCCCCAATGGATTAAAAGCTCTCAAATGTTTAGATTCTAACGCTTACGAAGAGGTCAGGAAAACTAGTGTTAGGTTCTTTAATCCACAACAACCTAATGATGAGGAGACTGTCAAAACAACTCAGGAACAAAAGCCTTCAAAAATATCTCCTAGCTGGGTTTACAAAAATTTCCAGGGTCAGCTAATTCGGTCAATACCTCTTGGGTTCGACGACTGGTTTAAAGATTATGGGGAAGGTCGAGTGTCAATTCCTTGGTATGATTTGCAGACAACCTTAAGACATCTACTACCCCAGGAGCGGGTTCAGGCTAATCACCGTTGTATCAATGTTGTGGATGAACCAGAAAATCGGTGTGTCCGAATAGATTGCGTATCTGATACAAGCATAGAAGCCAACCCCTATGCTCATTGGACAAACGAACATAAACATAATGATACACAGTTCGAGAGTTCAAATATTCTCCCCCAACAATTAGAAACAAAATCGCTTCGAGCTAAGTTAATCGTTGCAGCAGACGGGATTAACTCTACAATTCGTAGAGTTCTTTATAAAGATAGTCCATATTGTGATTTTGCACAGCCAGAATATTCAGGATTTACAGCAATATCTTGTATGGAAATAGTTGATATTCCAAGTGAACTGGGGACAGAATTACAAGATAAATTCTTTCAAGAGTCATCAATTGTAACACTCAGTAATGATCAAATATTTAGTGATCAACCTTGGATAGAAAAACCCAGGTTGATGTTATTTCGCAAACGAAGCGGTGAAATTGGGTATATCATAACTCTAGCTTTGCCTTTGGATTCATTACAGGGGAAGTCTGGAAGTTCTTTGATTGATTTAGCTGTACAAGAGTTAGAGAAGGCAGACTTTCCTCACACACTCAAGCAATTAGTGCGTATCTCTCCTCCTGCTAATATGCAGCAGCGTCCATATTACATTCACCGTGCTACCATTTCAGATTTTATCCAAATCAAGAGCAAAACTGACATTAATACTGAAGACTACCCTGTCAAATTTCAGCCATCCTGGAGTAGCGGGCGAGTTGTATTGGTTGGTGATGCAGCACATGGAATGCCTCCGTTCACAGCTCAAGGAGCAAATCAAGGGCTTGAAGATGCACTAGCTATTGCAACGATTATTGCTAACATCGCTCTCGAAAATAACTGGGATGATTTGCAAGCTATAGCCACAGCCTTCGAGAAGTATGAGCGTCTTCGTCGTCCATTTGTGACATATGTCCAAAAGGCAACATTGACAGGTTTCCCTCACTCGTCAAACGAAAATTTGCAGGAATATCACCAACGGGTACATTGCCGTCATTTTGACCAAGTAGTAGAAGCGTTGTTGTGAAATCCTCTGCGACCAAATACATACTTAGGGTGCAGATTCATTCTTCTCTAACCTGGTGTCATCTGCACTAGGTTAAGCAAATTTTCTGCTCTAATTGGACTTGATAATTTTCTCAATCCAAATAATAGCCAGACTTTTTTCTCTGAGCAGCAGATGCATTTTATTCACCCACCAATCGCAAATATAAAAAAGGGGTGTTCAGTGAAACAGCGTGCTATACAAATCTGGAGTATTCAAGGCAGCACCTTCTTTTTCTTACTAGCCTCTTCATCAGTTCAGGCACAAGTTATACCAGATACCACATTGCCTACTAATTCCCTTGTTACCAATCAAGAAAATGCCAATTTGATTGAAGGAGGAACCAAAGTGGGAAACAACCTCTTCCACAGCTTTGAAAAATTTTCTTTACCAACTGGGAGTACTGCTTACTTCAAAAATAGTTCAGACATTCAGAATATTATTAGTCGGGTGACGGGCACATCTATCTCTAACATTGATGGTTTAATTCGAGCGAATGGTACAGCTAACTTGTTCCTGCTCAACCCTAATGGAATTATTTTGGGGCCTAATGCAAGCTTAAACATTGGTGGCTCGTTTATTGATACTACAGCAAATAGTATCAAATTTTCTAATGGTGGTGAGTTTAGTGCCATTAATCCTCAAGAGACACCTTTGTTGACTGTTAGTTCTCCTGTTGGCTTACAACTTGGGAACAGTTCAGGTGCGATTCAAGTACAAGGTACACGTCAAGGTCTAACTGCTCCAAGTACACTATTTTCACCAATTACTAGGGGTAGTGGCTTAACTGGTTTTTCCGTAAAACCAGGTAAAACTTTAGCTTTGGTAGGGGGTGATATCACCTTAAAGGGTAGGACTTTGGCAGCAGAAGGAGGGAGGATTGAACTGAGCAGTGTTGGCTCTGATGTGATCACCCTCAGTCCAATTGCTCAAGGGTGGACTTTGGGATATGAAGGGGTATCTTCTTATAAGGACATTCATTTATCTCAACAGGCGCTAGTGGATGCTAGTGGAAATAATGGTGGCTCTATTGCTATCGGGAGCAATGCGATTTTGTGAGGTTTGGTCAAAAACAAGCGATCGCTAATCATCTCTTCCGTATAAATTAAATATTTAATACAATAATCTGAGTAGTATTCGTTAGAAGACACAAGATGTTCTAAAAACGAGGTTTCTGTACATTGTTGCGACTATAAAAAAGGTAAAATTTCCTTTCAAGAATAG
>NZ_JBALEL010000022.1:0-190786 GCF_036917935.1 Nostoc sp.
CGGTAAAAATAAGCTACTGCAAAATCGGGATTAATGTTGATGGATTGGGTGTAATCTGCAATTGCTGCTTGCTGATCTCCTAATTCAGAGCGAGCATGACCCCGGTTGCAATAAGCTAGTGCATCGTTGGGATTAATTTTGATGGCTTGAGTGTAGTCTTCAATTGCAGCTTGGTGATCTCCTAATTTATAGTGAGCTAAACCCCGGTAAAAATAAGCTACTGCAAAATCGGGATTAATGTTGATGGATTGGGTGTAATCTGCAATTGCTGCTTGCTGATCTCCTAATTCAGAGCGAGCTAAACCCCGATTGCAATAAGCTACTGCATCGGTAGGATTAATTTTGATAGCTTGAGTGTAGTCTGCAATTGCTGCTTGCTGATCTCCTAATTCAGAGCGAGCTAAACCCCGGTTGTTGTAAGCATTTGTATAGTTGGGATTAATGTTGATGGCTTGGGTGTAGTTTGCAATTGCTGTTTGTTTATCTCCTAATTCATCGCAAGCTAAACCCCGGTAGAAATGAGCTAGTGCATCGTTGGGATTAATTTTTATAGCTTGAGTGAAATCTTCAATTGCTGCTTGCTTATCTCCTAATCGACCGCGAGCGAAACCCCGGTTGTAGTAAGCTAGTGCATCGTTGGGATTAATTTTTATAGCTTGGTTGTAATCTTTAATTGCTGCTTGCTGATCGCCTAATTCAGAGTGAACATAACCCCGGTAGAAATAAGCTCCTGCATCGTTGGGATTAATTCTGATGGCTTGAGTGTAATCTTCAATTGCTGCTTGCTTATCTCCTAAAGCAAAGCGAACATAACCCCGCTTCATGTAAGCATCTGCATAGTTGGGATTAATATTGATAGCTTGGGTGTAATCTGCAATTGCTGCTTGCTGATCTCCTAATTCCGAGCGAGCTAAACCCCGATTGCAATAAGCATCTACATAGTTGGGATTAATTGTGATGGCTTGGGTGTAATCTTCAATTGCACCGAGGAAATCTTTGTTGTTGTATTTTTCTAATCCTTCGTTATAGTAAGTATCAACACTTTTCTGTTCTATTGTTACTGGATTTGTCAGTTCTAGCAAATAAACAGACTGTGAATTTAACGCTTTTAAAACTTCCTCAGCCGATTGATAACGCTGCTGGTGTTCTTCTTGCAACAATTTATCCAGCATCAGCCCCAAATTCTGACTCACTGGTTGCTGCAAATGCTTTCTCCAAGTACTAACCCAGCCATAACCTTGTCGTTTCCACAAATCCCAAGGGGGAATTCCACTCAACAGGTGAAAGCAAGTTGCACCGATACTATATAAATCACTGGCTGGGTAAGCTTCACCTCCCTGCATCTGTTCTAATGGCGCATAACCAAATGAACCGATCGCTGTTCCTACTTGCGTCATCACCGTTGCTGTCAATTGTTTGGATGCACCAAAGTCAATCAGTACCAACTTCCCATCACCGCGACGAATAATATTCTCTGGTTTAATATCGCGGTGAATGACTTTCTGTTGATGAACTGTTTTGAGAATATCTAATAAATCAAGCAATAATTCTCTGACTTTTTGCTCGTTGAAAATTCCCTGCTGTTGTAATTCCGCTAATAAATTCTGCCCGTCGATAAACTCCTGCACTAAATACAAGCGATTATCTTCATTAAAATACGCCAAGAGTGTGGGAATTTGGGGATGTTTGCCTAACTGTTGCAGTCGCCTTGCTTCTTGCTCAAATAGTTCTGTGGCTTTGTTGAGTGATGCTGTTCCCTGTACTTGGGGTGCAAATTGTTTGATGAGACAAGGCTCATTGAGTTTGTCTATATCTTCTGCTAAATAAGTTTTACCAAATCCCCCACTAGTTAATGATTTAATCGGGCAATAGCGGTTTCTGAACACTACCAATCCTGTGCCGCAGTTTGTGCAAAACATTGTGCGATCGCTATTGGGCGGATTGTGGCAAACTGGATTCAGGCAGCAGGTCATAAACTGTGCTTTTATTGGCAAAATGTAATTATTATCGCTTCACTATAAGCTATTCATCTCAGAAATCGCAAAATAGTAGATAAGTGGCAGAGATGGTAGCGATGCCAAACCTTATTTAGAAAAGCAAGTCAATGAAGCACTAGAAGAACTCAATAAAATGAAAGAAGACGAGGAGACAGAAGAATGAAATATACAATCGTGATTCAATGGTCAGAAGAAGACCAATGTTATGTAGTTTTCTTACCTGAGTTTACGCATATAATGCAGCCTTGCACTCACGGAGAGACTTATGAAGATGCTCTTAAAAATGCTCAAGAAGTTTTAGAAATGCTGATTGAATCATCTTTAGCTGATGGTGAACCTCTACCAGAGCCTAAAACGCTAGGAAAATCTTTGGAAGTTGCATAGATAAGCAAAGAGAGTAGTGGTAAATCAGGGGAGTGAAAATGTAAACAGATGCAAAAGAAAAGCTTAGTATTATCTATTTAAGCAGTTATTGATCCCCCCTAACCCCCCTTTAAAAGGGGGGAACCGGAATCAAAGTCCCCCAATTGATCGGGGGATTTAGGGGAATCTAAAATGTTTTGCTACCGACCAGAAGACTTTTCAAACATCCTCTAAAACGCTAGGAAAGTCGTTAAAAGTAGCGTTGTAAATCAGTAAAATTAAATAAAAAGAGGTAATCTCATGACTACATCTGTAAATACAGCCAAAGTCTACGACGAAATTATAGAGTTTATTGCTGCTGGAACCACTCCCCAAAGCGTTATCGATTTCCAACTTTCGGATACAGCCAAAGACCGTTTAGAGGATCTCGTTTACCGCGCAAAAACTGAAGGTCTTACAGGAAGTGACCAGCGAGAGTTAGATCATTTCCTCACGCTAGAGCATATTATGACTTTGGCAAAAGCAAGAGCTAATCAGTACGTTAACCCTAAGTAAGTATTCAAAATGTCTCGTCTATATATTAATGCAGAATTGCGGCGTTTAGTTAGCGATCGCGCCGAGCATATTTGCGAGTATTGTCTCGTTTCTGAAGTAGATAGATCATCGGGTTGTCAAGTTGACCATATAATCAGTGTCAAACACGGCGGCGCTACAACAGCAGATAATCTCTGCTATGCCTGTATTTTCTGTAACCTGCAAAAAGGCACGGATTTGGGGTCAATTAATTGGCAAACTGGCGAACTTGTGCGATTTTTTAACCCACGCAGAGACTTTTGGGGTGAGCATTTTCGACTAGATGAGGCTGTAATTGTGCATCAAACAGATATTGGTGAAGTCACCGCACGTATTCTAGATTTTAACGGCGACGAAAGGATTATTGAACGACAAGCTTTGATTGCATCTGGTCAGTATCCCTCAGCATCAGCGCTAAAACAGATAAATAAATAGGTTATGATGTGCGTCGGCGTTGGCGTAGCCTCTCGTAGAGAAGTCCGTCGTAGACATCGCTTGAAGAAATTGTTCGGGATTATTAATTAGCTAGTTGTATTGCGGTGCGTTACGCTGCCCTAAGACACCCTACTAAACTAAAAATTATCAGAAAATGTGCGATCGCGCTGACAAATGGGAATTCTATACTTAGCAACACTTGCTACTTCACCGTTAGAACCCTTAAGGTAAATATATAATGGCTTATCAAAATATTGCAGCCACCCTTTCGCCACAAGATATCCAAGAAATTAAAGCCGCGCTACAGACTGTCCAAAAAAAGATGCCGTTTCTAATTACTCTCAGCACTGAAGAACGGCGTAAGTTAGTAAAAATGGGCGATAAAAGCCTAGCCTTTGTGAACAATAGCATTACTGCTGCTCAGTCTAACCGCGAAATTCTTCCAGCAACTTTTGACGTTGAGGAACTGGTTCAAGATTATCAATTAGCAGCTGCGCTTACCGAACTTTTAACCTCAATGCAGCAACTTACCGAACAGGTAGATGATACCCTAATGGCTGTCGGTAGTGAAGCTATGACTAGCAGTTTGACTGTTTATGATTACGTGAAGACTGCATCGAAAAAGACTCCAGGCTTAAAAACTGTCGCTGAACAGTTGGGGGAACGTTTTAAAGCTATTGGTAAAGGAAAATCTGCAAAAACTTCCGTTGCTTCATAAGTTAATACTCATCGGCGAGTCTTATATTATTTTCTAACATCTTTGCAATATAGGCTTCTCGTTTGTGTGCAATATCTTTTGACCTCTCTCCAAACCTCTCTCCTAAGAAGAGAGAGGCTTTGAATCTTACTCCCCTTCCCTTGTAGGGAAGGGGTTGGGGGTTAGGTCTGTATTAAACTCAACACAGAAGCACTATAAATACATTTGCTGTAAGGGCGTACAGATGTACGCCCTTACTTTGTTCATCCACCTTTTATCTCCGTCGTCGAGTATTTGAACTGGATGAATCCACCTTTTATCTCCGTCGTCGAGTATTTGAACCGGATGAATCCACCTTTTATCTCCGTCGTCGAGTATTTGAACTGGATGAATCCACCTTTTATCTCCGTCGTCGAGTATTTGAACCGGATGAATCCACCTTTTATCTCCGTTAACGAGTATTTGAACCGGATGAATCCACCTTTTATCTCCGTCGTCGAGTATTTGAACCGGATGAATCCACCTTTAGAGGTTTCGTTGGTAGGGGCGCTATGAGAACATTTACCTATTATGTTGTTCTAGGATTTTGCGATCGCTATTCCTACACATCTATATAATAAGAAAACAGTTACGATGAGCGATAACTATATTTTGAAACGTATAGATACATACAGACAGCAAATCCTAAGAGAAAATAAAGAAACCTGTCTTTCGTCTAACCAAATAATAGGATAATAATAGTAGTAGCATATACAGAATATTGATTTGTAGTCTCATCTAACTCATATTTGAGTGCATCTGAGTACAGCTTAATATATTGCAAAATATCTTGACGAAATCTTAGCAAAGGCTTACGGGTAAAGTTTCTTGTAGCGAGAACAGAAATTCTTAACCCCTGCCCCAAAAATACTAGTACCCCCATCGTTAAATACTAGCACCCCTATCCCAAGACAAATTTTAAGTTTATCTTGAGTCGGGGTCTTGGCGTTTGAGTACAAGTTTAATCAATCCAATAAATCCAATCAGCATTGGGTTTTCTATCGAGTTGAAAGTCACCTGATATAAGCATAAAAATAGCAGATGACTCTTTTTACCAGATAGACATTACCGATGCAACAGTCTTTAGACAGTATTAGTGATTCCCAAACTACCAAAACGCAGGATTCTGCCCATACATCCATGCTGAAAAATCTCCTCTCTGGCGTTTTTTTTGAGCCATTATTGAGTGATTTTCGCATTATTTTTGAGCGCGATCCAGCAGCACGTAATTGGCTAGAAGTGGTGTTTTGCTACCCTGGATTGCACGCGCTATGTTTGCATCGTCTTGCTCACTGGTTAGATGGTCGAGGAGTCGGTTTTATCCCCCGCTTAATTTCTCATTTGGGGCGATTTTTGACCGGAATTGAAATTCACCCAGGTGCAGAGATTGGTCAAGGCGTGTTTATCGACCACGGAATGGGTGTTGTGATTGGCGAAACTGCGATCGTGGGCGACTACACACTGATTTACCAGGGCGTTACCCTTGGCGGAACTGGTAAAGAAACTGGTAAGCGTCATCCCACAGTCGGCAAAAATGCAGTGATTGGGGCGGGTGCGAAAGTTTTGGGTAATCTGCAAATTGGGGATCGCGTCCGTATTGGTGCTGGTTCGGTTGTCTTGCAGAATGTCCCCAGCGATCGCACTGTTGTAGGAGTTCCCGGCAGAATTATTTCTCGGAACGAAAGCGCCAGCCTTTCTCCTTTAGAACATGGAAAGCTACCTGATATGGAAGCAACCGTGATTCGTTCTTTGCTCTCGCGCATCGAGCAACTCGAAAAACAACTGCAAACTTTAGAAGTCAAGAGTCATTAGTCATTGGTTATTGGTCATTTGCAAATGACAACGGACAAATGAGAAAGGACGACGTACAAAAGACAAAGGACAAAGGACAAATGACAAATAATACTTTAGGCGATCAAGTTTTGCAGATTCCTTTGAGCGATCGCTGGCGAATCTATCACCGTTTGCAAGAGTTAAAAATTAAGAGCTACTGTCCCCCCGATGGTTCTTTACGAGTGCAAGTGAACAATTTGCTAGAAGTCATTCTGATTCGTAGTACAGTTATGCAACTTCTTGCTTCTCGTCACGAATTATTAGAGTGGCTAGAGCGTTGCTGGGATTACAGCGATCAGTCATGATTATTTCTAAAAGACCTAATTCAGAGACGATTAATCTTGAATTCATGACGCAAGTACTGGACTTTATCCTTTTTGTCCATAGATGCACAAAGCTCAAATAGGTTTAGAAGTTGAAGCTACTGTCCGCTAGGAGAATTTGTTGCAGACTGAGATGGATTAGACGGGGTTTAGATTTTGTTGGGTCTACTAAATCTGAAACTTCTCTGACATATAGCAACAATTAAAAAGGCGAAATTCTCAAATATAAATTGGGATTTCCGATTTTTAATTTTTTCCCAAATTAATAAATTGAAAGTTCAATCAATTATGGCGACTCGGAACAGAGATATAAAACTCCTCAATTTTTTGCACAATGAACTTGAACTTTCAAATGCTGATATTGCTGTAGCTCTGCGACACCGTGAATTAGAAAATGGGCCACTACCGATGCTCCTCTGGCAGTATGGTTTAGTTGACTTGGAGCAGTTAGGAAAGATATTTGATTGGCTAGCAGACCACAGTTAGCAAATTTGTACCCTTTAGCTTTGAGTACCATTACCAGCCTAAATTACACCCAAATCCACTAGAAAAGATGAGGTTACGAAGATGATTACATCCTTAATTGCTGGATTCTGTGTATTACTTTGTTCCGGATTTGCTAATAGTTATATTAGTTCATTGCTACTCGAAGACATTTCAACTGACATCGGTAAAAACGATTAGTAAATTATACATTGTTTTAGTTCCCTGCCATACAGATGTGATGCTAATAATGGGGCAATAATTAAGGATCATGTATCCTACATTATGAATTGTGATATTTTTAGCATTTGCTATCGCTGGGGATTGTAGAGGGAAAGGATATTAAGAATACTTCCAAGAGAGGGATATTTGCAATGAATCAAATCATAATTAATGACACTACATTACGTGATGGCGAACAAGCAGCAGGTGTTGCTTTTACCCTACAAGAAAAAGTAGCGATAGCTAAGTTTCTCGATGCCATTGGTATACCGGAATTAGAAGTCGGGATACCGGCAATGGGTGATGAAGAAACACGGGCGATCACCGCAATTTCTAACTTGGGTTTACAAGCAAAACTCTTGGGCTGGAACCGCGCTGTCATCTCAGATATTAAGGCTTCTATCGCCTGTGGTTTGAACCGGGTGCATATTGCCATTCCCGTCTCAGGTATCCACATTGCCACTAAATTTCATGGTCAGTGGCGAGTAAGTTTACAGAAACTCAAAGACTCAATCAACTTCGCCCTCGATCAAGGTCTTTGGGTAGCAGTCGGCGGAGAAGATTCTTCCAGGGCTGATGAAAACTTCCTTTTAGATGTAGCACTTTATGCCCAAGAATGGGGTGCATCCCGTTTCCGCTTCTGCGACACTGTAGGAGTTCTCGACCCCTTCACCACCTACACCAAAGTCCAACGGCTGGTTTCAGCGTTGACGATTCCCTTAGAAATCCACACGCATAATGATTTTGGTCTGGCAACTGCCAACGCGCTTGCGGGTATCAAAGCTGGAGCCTCATCAGTGAGTACCACAGTCAACGGATTGGGTGAAAGGGCGGGAAATGCAGCATTAGAAGAAGTTGTCATGGCGATCAAACGCATCTACGGCATTGATTTGGGCATTGACACTCCCAGTTTGCTGGAACTGTCTCAACTAGTTGCAGCCGCATCAGGTGCTAGTGTACCACCCTGGAAGGCGATCGTTGGCGAAAATACCTTTGCTCACGAATCTGGCATCCATGCTCATGGGGTATTGCAAAACCCCATTACCTACGAACCATTTGCTCCCGAAGAGGTGGGTTGGGAACGGCGTTTAGTAGTAGGAAAACATTCTGGACGGCATTTAGTTGCTAACTTGCTAGAACAGCATGGAATTTTCTTGAACCCCCAAGAAACCCAATCTGTTTTAGACGCAGTGCGCCATCAATCGGTACAGAAAAAACGCAGTTTGACGACAGAAGAACTATTAAACTTGGTCAGAGAACAGAGGTACTCTCATGCAACGCGATGAATTAGAACTAAACTTGCCACCTGCTTTTGAAATTGGTGAAAAAGTCAGAGTTCGGAAACTGCTGAAAAACGATGGTACTTTTCCTGGTAAGGAAGTCGGCCAAGTTTTGGTAAACAAGGGAGATATGGGCTACATAGCAAGTATAGGCACATATTTGCAGACTTCCTATATATATGCTGTGCATTTCTTAGAAACAGGGTTCGTCGTCGGCTGTATGAAAAAAGAACTAGAATCTGTTGAGGAATCTCATGAAAGTAATGCTACGGATGAATGATGCTGGTACTTTAGTAGTCTACGTTGCTAAAAAAGACCTAGAAGAAGAAGTCGTCAAACAAACCGATGGGAATGATGGCAAGATTCTCACCCTAGCAAATGGTTGGGAATTGGAATTTAGTAATTTCCCAGACACAGCAAATTTACCTCAAACAGTAGAAGCTAAACGCCTAGCTTAAAAACAGTTAGGAGTTAAGAGTTATGAGTTATAAATTTTAACTCCTAACTCCTCACTCCTAACTCCTCGCTTTTAACTCCCCACTCCTAACTTTTTATCAATCATGGGTAACAAGTATTTGACGTTATCAGAATTGAACCTTGAGGGACAGTTACTAGGTTTTGTTGGTGGTGAACCAGGAAAATATAAATACTTGCAATTGGCAGTTCCATCTGGAAATGTAGAGATTAAACTGCCTAAAGAGTTGCGTTGTTTACTAAGTTCGTCCTTAGTTCCTGGTCAGCAAATTCGCATTTGTGGTCATAGTCAGGTAGACTCGCGCACAAGTAAAATAAAAATCAAAGCCTATCGGGTGACACCAATTGATGTGTGTCCAAAGCAAGATTTACCACCTCAACCCAAAGCGAGGATTATGGTATGTCAAAAGGGAGGTTGCCTGAAACGTGGTGGTAAAGGTTTATTATCAGAATTAGAAAAAACTTTGTGCGATCGCGGTTTATTAGACAAAGTTACCATTGAACATACAAGTTGCCAAAAATGCTGTGGCAGCGCTCCCAACTGTGTTTTGCAGCTTGGTAAAAAGAAATACAAGAATATTCATCCTGATGCGATCGCATCTTTGCTAGAAAGTCACTTAACTTCAGAGCAATAACCTTCTCTAGCTATTCTTAAAATAATACACAATTTTGTAGGGGTAAAATTTTTACCCCTATTTGTTGTAAATATCGTCTGTGTAGCACCGTAATTATTCACTCCCTCCCTGCAAAATGGTCGAAACCCCTGATTTATCGTTGAGAGTAGGGGGGAGTGTGAAAGGTTACATAGCACCCTTGTCAAAGGCTAAGTTATAACTGCTGCTACTCATCTCGATAAACATCTCTTCGATGTCCTACTCTGACAACTTTAACTATCAGTACATCATCTTTAATCTCATATAAAACACGATAATTACCAACACGAATACGATATTGATTATCAGTATTTTCTAGCTTGACAACGCCGCTAGGACAGGGATTTTCAGCCAAGTCTAAAATTTTCTCGTTAATTCTATCTCGAATATCAGTAGATAATTTTTTTAATTGTTTTACAGCCCTGTTTGAAATTTCTATTTGATAGGTCACGATTCTAATTCTTGTTTGTATTGTTCCCAAGTAATAGTAGGTTCATTTTCCGCTTCTTCAAAGGCTTTAATATCCTCTTCATCCTCTCCTTTCCTAATATCTAAAAGTTCTAACACATCTTCTAAAGTGTCTTCATAAGCTTGTTCTAGTCTTTTATTAATTGCTTTTAACAATTCTTGTCTTTTCGTTGTGGTTTCCATCATTAACCTCTGCAACTGCAAAATTTGTAATTTTCGGATATTAGCTATCAATAATAATTATTCTTCAAAGGTTGATACGGTGCGAATAGGTTCTCTATTAATTTCAGGTAATTCAAAGTCTCCCAAATTTGCAAAACGCTCCTCAAGCATCCTAGCTAAGTTTAAGGGATGTTCATGATTTTCTGTTAGAGCAATACGAAGAATTTCTCTAGCTTCTTCTTCAAGGGAACGACCATGTTTTTCGGATCGTTTTTGTAAACGAGATTTGATGTCATCATCAAGATTAGATATAGTAATATTGTTCAAAATTAATTGATAGCATCTTTATGTCAATTTCCATTATAGCTTGTATACACGCTATAATCGGTTATGATTGCTCTTTTGCGCTGATCCTGGTGTCATCTCAATGTGAAATCAGCGGACGTTTATTCATAGATTTTGACTATAAATTGTCATGTTAGACTACAACACACCTGAGTATGTTCCTTCCTCAGAAGAGCTACCTTGCTCCGACGATACTCCTGTGGATAATGAACTACAAAACCGAGAACGTTTTGATGAATTGCCTGAATAGATAACTCACTCAATTCAGTCTTCTTGTTTTGTTTGCCGTTCTTTATCTAAAATTATATTTGCCCAAGCTTCAAGACTGCGATCATCTTGGGGCAAAACTGGCATCAGTCCATCAAGTTTTGTCTTTAATTCCTCAATATTCAAAGATAATAAATCCTTGACAAGAGGAATGATTGCCTTGTTGCGAGAGGTTGCCTTTATTGTTGATAAGCCTGTATCTAATGCAAAATTGCGAATATCTTGCAGATTAGGTAAGAGAGTTTTGTTCATCAGGCTATGATAAAGTTTGACAAGCAATGCTGATTTCTCAGGATCTGTTTTCTCTAGCTCCTTTAAGAATGACGGATAAGAGCCACTTGCAGATAAACTGCCTTTTGCTGACTGACTTTCTTTTTGTTGAGATGTTTTAGCTTTTTTGGTTAATGATGAGCGAGGTGTTTTCAAGTTTTGATTACTTGCTGTTGGCTTTATTTGCTGAGTTATACCTATTGAACTTATTGTGTTAGTACTTGAGAGAACCGAAACTAAGTGTTCTATAACTTTTGGCGAGGAAAGAAGTTCAGCAAGACTCTTAGAAAACTCTGGACTGTGCTTTTTGAGCAGTTTAGCAATTTCTATTAGTAGTTCAAATTCTGGTTTATCTGTCACAGACTAATCCTCTTAGCAAATTCTTCTGCAAAGTTCATAAAACGTGTTTTTTGAACTGTACGAGCATATGAAGTGTTAATAATAGGCTTACCCTCTCTTGCACCTTTGGGAAATGATTTAGAGTAAGGAACCTCTGCTTGAAATACATACCAACCCTGTTTAGAAGCTAAATCTCGCACCATGTTTTTTGATAGTTGTTCTTCTGGATAATAATTCTCTGCGGCATTAAAAACCACTCCCGCAAGGCTCAAATTATGCTCCTCATTTTCGTTCTTGAAATCATTCATGGAATTTACCAAAAGAGGGAGTCCAATAGCAGAAAGATA
Source organism: Nostoc sp. (assembly GCF_036917935.1). GTDB lineage: Bacteria > Cyanobacteriota > Cyanobacteriia > Cyanobacteriales > Nostocaceae > Nostoc. Next base: position 11,571 of record NZ_JBALEL010000022.1, read on the forward strand.
CTCTGGCTTTACTGGAACTAGCAGATAATCACTGGCAAGATACGCAGCTGTAGTCAAGACTGACTCAGTTGGAGCACAGTCAATTAGTATCAAATCATATTCATTGTCTATCTTGGCAAGTATTTTGGAAAGTTGTCTCTCCTTTTGTGCAGGATTCTTCAGGGAGAAAGCGAGTTCAAGTCTTGAGGGGATAAGGTCTATCCTGCCGTTATTGACAAAAGTAACAACATTATGAATAGGTTTGTGTGGGTCAATAATTTTGCTAACTCCTGTAGGTGTACGTGTGTTCTGTTCCAAAATATCCCATGTAGTTGGCTTACCGTTGTCAAGTATTGCCTTATACTTACTCACGCCAAGTAGGTATTGGCTTGCATTGAACTGTGGGTCAAGATCAACAACCAAAACTTTCTGTGACCAATGTCTGTATGCAGCAAAGTGCCAAGCAAGATTAACAGTGAGGGTTGACTTGCCAACGCCACCCTTCATATTGATAATGGAAACTTTTTTAGCCATGTATAATCCTTTTAAGGTTTAGAAGATGTATCGTTTTCTGATGTATCAAATCCAATTGTATATATAGAAACATAAGATTTGAGGTATCTGAAGCAATTGTCCTCACCATCCTTTTCAGATCAATCCTTCTAACACGTGCTGCAAATTATTCGTCACATCAGCAACAGCTTGCCTAGCACCCAAACGATTTTCCTTATACGCCGGGTAACGCTCGAAAATAGATATGGGTTCACCCACAGTAATTTTGACTTTTTGTTTATCCAATTGTAGATGCTGTAACGATAGCAACGACAATTAGCTGAACAACTTTTGCAGCCTTACCGGAAATGTTTTGGTGAATTACCCGATTGATGCTTTGTCGGATAAAAAGTTAAAGGAAATTAAATATGTATTATCCAGAACCCTTGTAGAGACGTACACTGCTACGTCTTTACATTATTTTTCGGATATGTCATCAGTATGACACAGCTATATCTAGAACTTGCAGAATAACTAGCGGCTTGTCTGCTTGCGTTTGACAAATCTTATGAGCGTTACCGAGATTGTTTGGAGAATTGCCTGAGTAGTTTTTGTATTTGATAACTCTCTGAGATAAAAAATGCCCTTACTTTCTAGTAAGAGCATTGAAATTTAATTATTTAATGTTGAGTGGGGAAATCTATAGAGATTGAGATACTTTTAGCTTAAGCTTTATCCAAAATTCCATTACTCCAGCGATCATTTTTTTTGAGAAAAATGTCGTCTTTTCTCGTGTCCATAATCACTGAAGAGAAATCAAGCCCTATTGCGAATAGTCCCCACCCAATTGCTACGCTGATTTCTTGCGTAGCTTGCTACCAGCCAAGGCCAGACCGACGATTCCTAAACCAGCGAGACTAGCAGGCTCAGGAGTCGATTGGACTATACCAGATTTCTTGAATTCAAATGCAATGGTTTGTGTGCCGTTGAATTTGTTGGCATTATAGCCAGTGGTTAGCAACTGCTGCGTTACATCCCCCTGTGCTAGAAACGAGATTCCATTAAGATATTTTCCAGAGTCGATGACATTGAGATTAAATGTTTTGTCCTTGCCGTTATTGGTAAAGTAACTACTGGTCAAATCACCATAACCGACAACACCACCACCTTGTTTTACCTGAGTTTCGTAAGAAATCCATCCATCTCCTGCCAAACCACCATATCCAACACTGTAGCCTTCTTTGCTATCAGTAACTGTCTTTGCCTGAACACCACTATAAACACCTAGTTGTTGGACTCCTGAAGCATTCACTGAGGAGAAGTGAATACCAAACAAATCCCCACTGCTCATAGCATTTTCAAAGGTCTTACCTGCCATGTTGAAGAACAAATCACCATATCCAATCTGACCACCTAGAGCACCCTGTTCAGCCTCTCCTGTTAACTTCATATTTCCATTGATTGCCACAATGAAGCTGGTAGCAGTTTCTTTGATAGCCATACCAGAGATATCGTAGGGATTTACTGTCCCTGGCGCGGCACCAACCCAGTAATTACCGTTCATCCCATCTTTGTTTGAATCAAGTGCATACTGCCAGCCGTTAGCATCAGTGGAGGTTTGACCCATCAAAAGACCGGTAGTGTCGTTCATACACTCCAAAGATATGCTAAATGCTGTTCCTTTTAAGTCGGAGGCATACGCTGCTTGACCAGCCACAAAGAAGATTCCAAAAGTAGCAATGCCAACCTTGAGTAAATTGAATAAGCTTTGAGTTTTCATTATTTATAACTTGATTTAGAGAATCACAATTTTCTGGACTTCTCTATTTGTAATTGGAACTACAAAAACAGAAAAGCGTGATTCTTCGGAAAATATAATTTGGATAACTTAACGGTTATTTTACACAACTCAAATAAAAAATGATATTTTTACTGAAAATTGCTTTTATCTAACCCAATGGTGTTAGAGGTGAAATAGGAGCAAAACCAAGTACGTCTAGTAGCCTACGATTTTCTACACCCATTTAATTAGATAGTTGGAAAAATTTTTGGGTTTGTGTAAGCTTAATAAACCATATCCCCCCAGCATCTCCGTACAGGGCATCTAAACCCGCGATCGCTAGAAGTTTTTTGTCTGCATTTATCTACTTTAGAAAGTAATATCCGATTCGGATGAACACTTGGGCATTTACATTACACCTTACTAGTTAAGAGAGTCAGGAGCCAGGGGTCGAAATCAATAAGCCTGCTGACGACTGACACCTTTATTCTGGTTCCTAGCTAAAGATGTAACCCTCCTAATCAAATCAATCCTTCCAAGGCGTGTTGCAAATCATTCGTTACATCAGCAACAGCTTGCCTAGCAGCCAAACGATTCCCTTGATATGTCGGGTAGCGCTCAGAAACAGATATCGGTTTACCCACAGTAATTTTGACTTTTTGCTTACCCAATTGCGGACGATGTACACCTTTATCGCCTTTGATTTTAGCAATCATCTGCCATAAAATTAAAGTCGTCTCAGCAAACCTTTCTGCTGTTGGATTTTCACGAATATAATTACCAGAAACAGCCACAAAACTTTCTACTAAACGCATGTGCCACATCCGCGCATTCGCTTCTTCAGCAATGCGATCGCCTAAAGCTCTTTCAACCGCAGATACTCCTTTTACATCCTTAAATTCTTCTCTAAATATATAATTCCAACCCGCTTGTTCTACTCGCTGACATCGGTCTCTCAAACTCCCTTTTGACTGCAAATTAAAATACTGTTCTGATATTAACAGCGCTGCATTCAACAAAGCTTGCAAACGAACTGCTAAGGCTTCATTTCTATCTGGAATTTGCCCAGTGACAATCTTGGGATCTGCCAGTTTTTGATGATAAAACCGGGTGTAAAATTCTTCCATTAGCAAAAGTAAATGTTCTGCCAAAGTCAACAATCGGGGATAAAGCGACTCCACAGAAGCATTTTCTGGTGGATTCACAGGTAAACCACTAGCCGCTTCCAATTCACTTAAAAGATTGGCGATCGCATCCCAAGGAGCATCAACGTAACTATATTTAATCCCAACTGGTACAATTAGAACCTGTTGGTCGCGTCCAGCTTTGTGCAAGTCTTCAGCACACCAAAAGCCTAATTGGGCGATACCGGGTTCCAAGGGGCTGATATTCTCTGATAAACCATTGGTTGCGCCCTCTGGTGCAGCCGCCATCGGGAATTTTCCATTGGCGAACAAGTCACGCGCCGAACGTAATCCCGTCCAGTCAGCTTTACCTCGCTGAATTGGAGTACCACCTAAATGAGAAGCAATCCAACCAACCTGAGAACCTGCCCATAGAGGAATGCCGCGATCGTAGATAAAATGAGCGTGGATGGGAAGTTGTAGCGCTGTGCCTTGCGATCGTGCTACCTTTGGCACGAGTTGAGAAAACAAGTAACCTAAACAAAGTGGATCGTCTGTTTTCGGATGGCGAAATGCCAGCATAAAACGGATCTTATCCTCCTGAAACTGGCGATAGAGATCCACCAAAACCTCTACGTTGTCTGCTTCAATTTGGGTAATAGCTGTTTGCCAGTTTATCCAACTGGGTAGCAACAGATGGACGACTCGTAGTAATAAGGGGTTAAACGCCGGAGGAATAAATTCTAAGGGTGCCTGTGCTTGATAAATTACATCTGCCAAAGTAGTTTCTCCTAAAGCTGTGATCAAGAAAGGCGGAAAGCTACAAGTAAAAATAAATAACACTGTGTACTTTGTACTTCATCCTTAATACTTCATACTTTAGTTGACACAGAAATTAGTGATCAAAGAAAGGCTATAAACGATGCGACTATCACAAATGTTATTCGTTACACTCCGGGATGACCCAGCTGATGCTGAGATTCCTAGTCATAAATTATTACTCCGTGCAGGTTACATTCGTCGCGTCGGTAGCGGTCTTTATGCTTATCTGCCGCTGATGTGGCGGGTACTGCAAAAAGTTTCCCAGATTGTGCGGGAAGAAATGAACGCTACAGGCGCACAAGAATGTCTTTTGCCGCAATTACAACCGGCTGATTTATGGAAGGAATCAGGACGCTGGGACACTTACACTAAAGCTGAGGGAATTATGTTTTCCCTAATTGACCGCCGTGAGCAACAATTAGGATTAGGCCCAACTCATGAGGAAGTAATCACAGCGATCGCTCGTGATATGATTCGCTCTTATCGTCAGCTACCACTACACCTCTACCAAATTCAAACCAAATTCCGCGACGAAATTCGTCCCCGCTTTGGTTTAATGCGCGGACGGGAGTTTATCATGAAGGACGGCTACTCTTTCCATGCCGATGAAGCCAGCCTCAAAGAAACTTACCAGGATATGTATAAAGCCTACAGCAATATCCTGCGGCGTTCTGGTTTAGCTTTTCGGGCAGTGGAAGCTGATTCTGGTGCAATTGGTGGTTCTGGTTCCACAGAATTTATGATTTTGGCGGAAGCTGGTGAAGACGAAGTTCTCTACACTGAGGATGGCAAATACGCCGCTAACGTAGAAAAGGCTGTTTCTTTACCAATTGATGCCGAAACCTCACGGTTTACAAGCTATGAGAAACGCGATACACCTGGAACAGAAACTATCGAAAAGGTTTGTCAACTCCTCAACTCTTCTCCCACTCAATTAGTCAAAAATGTCCTTTATCAAACAGTTTATGATAATGGTTTAACGGTGTTAGTTCTGGTGAGCATCCGAGGCGATCAGGAAGTTAATGAAGTCAAGTTGCAAAATGAATTGACCAAATTAGCTTCTGAGTATGGTGCTAAAACTATTATTAGTTTAAATGTACCAAATTTAGAAGCCCAGCAAGTATGGACAGCTAAATCTCTACCTTTAGGTTACATTGCGCCTGATATCGCAGATGAGTATATTACTGCCACTAAGCAGATCCATCCCAAGTTTTTGCGCTTGGTAGATCAAACAGCCGTTGATTTAAAAAACTTTGCTACAGGTGCGAATGAAGCTGGTTATCACGTAGTTGGTGCTAATTGGGGTGAGCAATTTAAGTTGCCAAGTAGTATAGTAGATATACGCAAGGCAAGACCAGGCGATCGCGCCATTCATAATCCCGAACAAAATCTTGCAAGCGCCCGTGGAATTGAAGCAGGTCACATCTTCCAATTAGGTACTAAATATTCCCAAGCGATGGGTGCAACTTATACCAATGAACAGGGTGAAGAAAAGCCGCTATTTATGGGTTGTTTTGGCGTAGGTGTATCACGACTAGCGCAAGCTGCCGTAGAGCAATCTTACGATAAGGATGGGATTATTTGGCCAGTTGCGATCGCACCCTACCACGCGATCGTCACAATTCCTAACATTAAGGATGCTCAACAAATCGAAATCGCCCAAAAGCTTTACACAGAACTCAATCAAGCCGGAATTGAAACCCTACTTGATGACCGCGACGAACGGGCGGGAGTGAAATTTAAAGATGCTGATTTAATTGGCATCCCTTATAGAATTGTAACCGGGCGGGCGATCGCTAATGGCAAAGTTGAAATTGTAGAAAGAGCCACCCGTAAATCGCAAGAAATTGTCATTGATGAAGTTACAACAACACTCAAACAGTGGATTACCGAAGCAATTCAGGTAAAAAATTAAACACCAAAATTTACGCAGAGGAATAAATACTTTACTTTGCGTTCCTCTGCGTTTTCCAGCCTGCGGCAAGCCGCAAAAGCGTCTACAGCGTTCCTTTGCGTTGTAAATTTAATCATCTCCAGAAAGAATGAGATTTACATAATTTGGCAGGTGACGGATTACAAATAAAAATTCTAAAATTGAGTCAGGGACTTGCAGAATTAAAAGGCATAAAGTCTCCTCCAACTTGTGGGAAACTCTCCACTTGTAAGTATCGTCTTTAACCAGGCTGCTCCTCACATAACTACCATATCAGCCCTCAGTTAGGAAGGTTTTGAACATGAAAGACCAACAAGGATCTAATCGTATTTCTTCAGGCGTAATTGCAGCTGTATCAGCAGTGGTTGTAGCGGTGGGTGGTGGTGTAGCTTGGTTTACCACACAATCCAGCAATACTCCCACACCATCAAATCCTTCTAGCCGCATTCAACAGCCAGCACAGCCATCAACTAGGCAGCCAGGTAATGAGCAAACCCCCAACGTTTATTGGCTAAGACCAAAGGACAAAAATGTTACTTTGGTTCCCCAGCCGGTTAAAGTAGCTTCGGTACTACCCAACCAGGCTTTAGAAGCAGCTTTCCAAAGTTTGTTAGCAGGCCCAACAGCAGGGACAGATTCGACAACTATCCCTAAAGGAACCAAGCTATTGGGGCTGAAGGCGGAAAATAATGAAGTTCACGTTAATTTATCTGAAGATTTTACCAGCGGTGGTGGTAGCACCTCCATGATGGGCCGTGTAGGGCAAGTTGTTTACACTGCAACAACTTTAAATCCCAAAGCCAAGGTGTACATTGATGTGAACGGCAAACCGTTGGATGTTTTAGGCGGTGAGGGTGTAGAGATACAACAACCGCTAACTCGTGAACAGTTTCAAAAAGATTATCCGCTTTAATCATCGGTCATTGGTCATTCGTCATTAGTCATTGGTCATTAGTTTTTTACAAGTGACAAATGACAAAGGACAAATGACAAAAGACTAACGTTTGCTATTTAATACACGAAAATTACGGGCTTGCTGCTCCAACCTTGTGGCGAGGCGATCGCAAACCCGATTACACAAATCAAAAATCATTTGATCTTCCACCCGGTAATAGGCGCAAGTTCCTTCACTGCGGCGGCTAAGAATACCTGCTTGCCACATTACCTTCAGGTGTTTTGACACATTTGCCTGAGAAGTTTGTGTTGCCTCTACCAACTCTTGCACGCATTTTTCTTCATCCCGTAATAAGTGTAGCAGCCGCAGGCGCATTGGCTCACTTAAGAGGCTGAAGTATTCAGCTACTTGTTGCACCACTTCTGGTGGTAAAGGCAACGTTTGTTTCATCAGGATTAACCCGCAAAGACTGAAAGTTTTAACAATTACTCACTTGATATATACATTAATACTTAATCGGGGTTAATTCGCATCAAAGGTTGACCATATTCTACAGCGTCGCCATTTTGCAGAAGAATTTCCATCACCTGGCCAGAGACTTCGGCTTCAATTTCATTCATCAGCTTCATGGCTTCAATGATACAGACTGTTTGACCCTTGCGGACGCGATCGCCCACTTCCACAAATGTCGCTTCCCCCGGCGCAGGAGCGCGATAAAACGTTCCTACCATTGGGGAAGGCACTTCTACCAATCTCTGGTCAATGGTTGAGGGAGGATTTACTGACAACTGCATTTGTGTGCTAGTACCAGTATTCTCAAACACGCGAGATGTGGACACCTCCGTTACCTGACTTCCGCTCACCTGGTTTCCCCCAGATGAACCCGATGTCAAGCCTGAACCTACCACACCGCCTAAAGTCCCTTGACCTACCGACAACATCTGATTGCTAACGCTCACAGCCTTACGGACTGTTAGCTCAAAGTCATCGCTTTTGAGTATGACTTCTGCAATATCTGTTTGGGCGATAGTTGCCAGAAGTTGGCGGATTTCATTAAAGTCCAATGGCACAGTTTTTATTACCTCGACCTATCCGTAAATTAGCATTTTAAGTGTGGCAGGGAATTAATCCCGATGTAGGGATTTCAATCGGGAGCAAGCATCTCCGTAGAGATGAAAGTTATTCCCTGCTGATATATTTATCTTCTTGAGTATCAACTCGGATGCGTTCTCCTTGGGAAATAAACAAAGGAACCATCACAATTGCCCCAGTTTCCAGAGTTGCTGGTTTTGAGCCACCTGTGGCGGTGTCACCTTTTAAACCTGGATCTGTTTGGATAATTTCCAGAACCACAGACTTAGGCAATTCTACTCCTAGCACCTGTTCGCCCCACCGGATAACTTCGGCTTCCATACCTTCCTTGAGGTATTTGACGCGATCGCCAATTTGTGCGCGGGTTAATCTGCCTTCTTCGTAGGTTTCCATATCCATAAAGACGAACTCATCGCCCTCTTTATAGGTATGCTGCATCGTACTTTTTTCTAAGGTGGCTTGCGGCAAGGTTTCCCCTGCTCGGAACGTTTTTTCCATCACGCTCCCACTCTGGACATTTCTTAACTTAGTTCGTACAAAGGCGGAACCTTTGCCTGGCTTGACGTGTAGGAATTCAAGCACTCGCCATACAGACCCATCTAATACAATTGAAACACCGGGTCGAAAGTCGTTACTGGAGATCATGAAACTTTCAAATTTTGGAAGACAATCGGCATTTATTGTACCCTTCTAGGGTCGTCATTGGGCATTTGTCATTAGTCGGTTGTCATTTGTCATTAGTCATTTATCCTCTGCCCTAGGCCTCTGCTCCACTCATCACCTAACGTGGGAAGATTATTTATGGGTTACGTCCAGTCAACAATTTAATGCTGCATTTGAGTTATCCCATGCTTAACTTATTAAAATCCTGGCTGAAGAACAGCCTAATGGCAATACTGCTGGTAACAATATTTTTAGGCATAACTACAGCTGGGTGGACTCCCTCCAGTAGCGCCGCATTACCAGCTGGCAATGCAATTACCGATGGTAAGGCTTTGTTGCGGTATGCACTCCCGATAGATAACAAATCTGTGCGGCAACTACAAGGCAGTTTAGAGGACATCTCTGCCCAACTGCGGGCGAATCGGCGTTGGGGTGCTATTTCCAAAGACATCAGCCAAGCATCCCGCATTCTCGATAAACCTTCCCAAATCTTAACAAGCGTTCCCGCAGAACGCCAACCCCAAGCCGAAGCTTGGATTACCGAGTTAAAATCTGGGGTGGGTAAATTGCAAGAATTGGCGAACAGCAAAGATAAAGAACAAATTCTGGAAGAGAGAGGTAAGCTGCTAAATCTCGTTACTGGGCTAGAAGAGTCAATGGTGAAACAATTCCCCTTTGAAGTGCCTGCTGAATACAGTAACCTGCCGCAACTTAAAGGTCATGCCACTGTAGAATTCAAAACCAACAAAGGCGATTTAACCGTCGTTGTAGATGGTTACAGCGCCCCTGTGACTGCTGGTAATTTTGTAGATTTGGTACAGAGAGGTTTTTATAATCGCTTAGAATTTACCCGTTCTGAAGAATCTTACTTTCTCCAAACTGGAGATCCTGCTGGGAAAGACGTGGGTTTCATTGACCCAACAACGGGCAAATATCGCGCCATTCCCTTAGAAGTTTTAGTTCAAGGCGATAAAGCACCTACTTATGGCATTACTCTAGAAGAAGCTGGTCGTTACCTTGATATGCCAGTTCTGCCTTTTTCTGCCTTTGGTGCAGTGGTGATGGCTCGTCCCGAAAGCGAAGTAAATGGAGGTTCATCACAATTTTTCTTCTTTTTGTTTGACCCCGAACTCACTCCCGCCGGACGCAACCTATTGGATGGTCGTTATGCCGTTTTTGGCTATCTCACCGAAGGAAGAGAAGTTTTGGATAAACTGAAGGCTGGTGACAAAATTGAATCGGCAACTGTGGTTCAGGGCATAGAAAATCTGGTTGAGCCGCAAGCTGCATAAGAAGAGAGCAGGGGGAGAATAATTCCTAACTCTTGTACAGACGCGATTCATCGCGTCTCTCCTAACTCCCCTGATTTAGATTGCCGGCAGCGAACACTTGATCAACTGCGATCGGTAATTCTGGAAAAATCCGCGATATTATTTGCTGAGTGGCTGTAAAAACTGTTTCTTCGTAAAATCCATCTTCCAGTAGTAACACCGAAATTTTTGCTTGCAGTGGGTCTACAATCCAATATTCAGGAACCTCTAAGGCCGCATATTCTGAGCGTTTATAACGATAGTCCCGTTTCACAGACTCTGGACTGACCACCTCGACAATTAGTAACGGAGATGACTCAAATACTGCTGAAGCATTCAACAATTCTCTAGCTTGCTCCAATGTCACTACAGACAAATCAGTCAACCTAGATTTATTTCTACCCGTTCTCACCCCACTTTCCCGAAAACACAGCCAAGTAGAGTTACAACGTTTGATTTCTGCTTTCAAGGCAGTATCCAAAAAATCGACAATCAGGAAATGTTCAATAGTCGGTGGGTTCATTAACTCTAGCTTCCCATCCACCAATTCATAATGAAAATCGCTACCATCATCATAGGTTAAGTACTCCTCAAACGTGATGCTGGTTACTGGTGTTGTTACCATTCCAACTGACTCCTAGACGATACCCTTATCTTAAACAGTAAAGTAAATCATCAGTTTTCTTCGTAATTTTGCAACACGAAAAACCGATTGTGAACAGTGAGTTATCTTCTCAACAAGTAAAAGACATTGGCGAACAAGGTCTTTTGGAAAGATTACAGCGCTTCTGTCCTCCAGAAATTATCGGCGATGATGCCGCAGTACTTGAGACTGCATCAGGACAATCTTTGGTGGTGACTACAGATGTACTGGTTGATGGCGTGCATTTTAGCAACCTCACCACTTCCCCAGAAGATGCTGGTTGGCGAGCTGCTGCTGCCAATTTATCAGATTTAGCAGCAATGGGCGCTTCCCCATTGGGAATCACTGTCGGGTTGGGACTTCCCGGTGAAGTTAGGGTGAGTTGGGTTGAGCGACTATACCAGGGAATGACAGAATGCCTGCAAAAATACAATACCTCAATTGTTGGTGGTGATATTGTGCGATCGCCTGTAACTACTCTGGCAATTACCGCTTTTGGTCAAGTTAACCCTAGTCAAATTATCCGCCGTTCTGCTGCTGTTGTCGGGGATGCGATCGTCGTTACAGGCGTTCATGGAGCCTCCCGCGCTGGCTTAGAACTGCTCTTGCATCCCGAATTGGGGCACAACCTCAACAATGAAGAAAAGACGGCTCTAATCCGCGCACACCAACGCCCACGACCACGATTAGATGTCTTACCAATCCTCTGGAAAATCCTAACTCCTAACTCCCAACTTTCCTTTGCTGGTATGGATAGCAGCGATGGTTTGGCAGATGCGATTATGCAAATTTGCCGCGCCAGTGGCGTTGGCGCTGTCTTAGAACGCAGACAAATTACCGTACCAAAAACTTTTAACCATTGGCTGACACCAGACCAAGCGCTAGAATATTCTCTATACGGTGGCGAAGACTTTGAATTAGTGCTTTGTTTACCACAAGAGTTAGCATCAGCCTTAGTACAACATCTTGGTGAAGATGCTGCGATCGTGGGCAAGATTACAACCGGATCAACAGTACTATTGCACGACGAACAAAAAAAATTCCCCGACCAAGTTCTGAGTCTTAGCCAGGGATTTCAACATTTTAGTCAATAGTCCTTTGTCCTTTGTCCAAAACTAATGACCAATGGCTAATGACCAATGACTAATTTATTGCCACTTCTCGGCTACCAATTCTGCCAAATCCAAGACTCGTTGGCTGTAACCCCACTCGTTGTCATACCATGCCATAACTTTTACTAAGTCATTACCTAAGACCAAAGTCAAGTTGGCATCGACAATCGAAGAAGCATCATGACCTTGATAATCAGACGATACCAATTCTAGTTCGCTGTAGGCCAAAATACCTTTAAGTGGGCCTTCGGCTGCATCTTTAAGAGCTTGGTTAACTTCTTCAGTAATAGTACGCTTCTCAACCTGAACTACGAAATCTACCATTGAGACGTTCGGGGTCGGTACGCGTAAGGCAACACCATTTAGTTTGCCTCTGAGGTCTGGGATAACCAGCGCCACTGCTTTCGCTGCACCAGTGGAGGTGGGTACAATGTTTATCGCTGCTGCCCTCGCCCGTCGCAAATCCCGGTGAGAAGCGTCTAGCAAGCGCTGATCGCCTGTATAGCTGTGGGTGGTGGTCATCGTACCTTTAATGATGCCGAACTTATCATTCAACACCTTGGCAATCGGTGCCAAGCAGTTGGTAGTACAGCTAGCGTTGCTGATAATGTGGTGTATGTTGTGGTCATAGTCATGATGATTCACACCAACCACAAATGTGCCATCCTCGTTTTTGCCAGGAGCGGTAATCAGAACTTTCTTGGCTCCAGCATTCACATGCTTGAGCGCTCCTTCTTTGCTAGTAAACACCCCCGTTGCTTCGATAATTAGGTCAATTCCCCAATCTTTCCAGGGCAACTTTTCTGGGTTGCGATCGGATACGCACTTAATGGTCTTACCGTTAACGGTGATAGAGTTATCATCAGCACTAATCTCAGCACCTTTGATCTTGCCTAGCATCGAGTCATACTTCAGCAGGTGAGCATTCGTTCTAGGGTCTGACGTGTCATTAATAGCGACAAGATCGATTCTACTATTTTCTCTACCCACCCAGCAACGCGCAAAGTTACGTCCAATCCGCCCGAAACCGTTGATTGCAACTCTAATCACAGTGTCTTGCCCTCTGTATTTATGCTTATATGTTGATATCGTTGACCCCAATCATATCGCAAAGGGGGGGGGCACTTTTAACCATAAAGTGTTCGATCAATAAAAAAACACATAATTTATTCAGATTTGTGGGAGTAAAGATTGTTGTTAGTGATATATGATCTGACCGATTCCGGGACTAAATAACGAATTGACTGGCGTTCGCGGCAAAATTTGCGAATTAGACTTGACGAAACTCCTACTAAAGGTGTATTCAAGAGTTGCCAGTTAATGTTGTGTGAGTGCTTCCTGAGTTGTTCCTCCACTTGCTTGCAGATTAATTTGCTTTGAGTTATAGTCTCACCACCTAGCAGTCGGGGTGCGATTAACCAATCACACATTTGTGCTAGTTCGTGTCCACGGTACCAACCGGGTAAGGTTTGGAAAGTGTCCAAGCCTACAATCCAGTACCAGTGAGTATTTGGGTAACAAGCAGATAAGTCAATCAGGGTGTTAATGGCATAAGAAGTCCCAGAGCGATTTGTCTCCACTCGTGAGACAGTAAACGCTGGGTTATCTTTTATGGCTAATTGCAGCATTTGCACACGATGCTCAAACAAAGCTGCTTCTTTGTGAGGAGGGTTTAGGGATGGTACCCAAATTACCTTTTCAAGGGATACTTGATGCAAAGCTGTCTCGGCTACGAGCAGGTGTCCCCAATGAATTGGATCAAATGTGCCACCAAAAATTGCTAGTTGCTGCATCCAGTTAAGCCTGGGTTTTATGCAATTGAAAAATAGTTTCATTACCAATGTACTATTGTACTCAATTAACGCCTAGACTTGATGCAATTTCAAATTAGTTTCACTAAACAATGTATTATGTAGCCAATTCCAGTAAGGTAGCCAAAAATATGTATTTGACATTACAAGAATTTCTTTCCCGATGCGGCCAAAATTTTCAGAATAATCTTAAGAACAGTTCAGAAATAGGAAAAACCTCCAACCAAGGTAAAATCATTCTGAACCAGGAAAACCAGAGCAGAAACATCATTTGGGCATCAAACATGAACATGATACAGGAGTAGTTACGGTAAAAATCAAATTCCTGTTATGATACGCGTGTCATTTGTGATTATGGTGTGGTGTGGTGTAAGAGGAGCAATAAATGACTAATTCTGTAGATTTTAGTGGTAGACCATTTCATTTCATTGGCATCGGTGGTATAGGTATGTCTGCTCTGGCATACGTTCTTGCAAAGCGTCAATTTCCAGTATCAGGTTCGGATCTTCGTCCAAATCATATTACGCACAAGTTAGAATCTATCGGCGCTCATATTTTTGGTAAACAAGAGGCAAGCAATCTCGAATTCTTTCGCCCTCAGGTATTGGCTAATGCAGTAGTATTAAATTCACAAGAACAATTACCTGCTGATAGTAAGTCAAAACTGCCTCAAGTCATTTGTTCAACAGCAATTAACACTAATAATTTAGAATACAAAGCAGCGCTGGAATTAGGTTGTCCCATTTTACATCGTTCAGATGTACTAGCCGCCTTGATTGCCGAGTACTACAGTATTGCAGTGGCAGGGACACACGGCAAAACTACAACCAGTAGCATGATTGGCTATATGCTTTTGGAAGCAGGTCTAGACCCAACAATTTTAGTAGGTGGCGAAGTCAATGCTTGGGAAGGCAATGCTCGACTGGGACAAAGCCAATATTTGGTAGCCGAAGCAGATGAATCAGATGGTTCCTTAGTAAAACACGCTCCAGAGATTGGCATTATTACCAATATTGAACTCGATCATCCTGACCACTACGATACATTAGAAGAAGTCATTGACATCTTCCAGACATTTGCTAAGGGTTGTAAAACTTTAATAGGTAGCATTGACTGTGCGACAGTGCGCGATCGCTTGCAACCCACAATCAGCTACAGCTTACACTCAGATACCGACGCTGATTACACCGTCACCAATATTGATTATCGTGCTGATGGGACTACGGCTTTAGTTTGGGAAAGAGGCAAAGCTTTGGGCGTGTTGAAGTTGCGGTTGCTCAGTCGGCACAATCTCAGCAATGCCCTAGCAGCGGTGGCTGTTGGTCGCGTTTTGGGCTTAGAATTTGGAGCAATTGCCAAAGGTATCGCCACCTTTGAAGGAGCAAGACGACGCTTTGAGTTCCGAGGTGAAGTCAATGGCATTACCTTCATTGATGACTATGCTCATCACCCTAGCGAGATTCGTGTTACTCTCGCCGCAGCACGTTTACAGGCAAGACCAGGGCAAAGAGTGGTTGCCATCTTCCAACCCCATCGCTATAGCCGTACACTGACCTTTTTAGAAGAATTTGCCGAGTCTTTTACCCATGCTGATTTGGTGGTACTGACTGATATTTACAGTGCAGGCGAACCTAATTTAGGGCAAATTAGTGGTGAACGTCTAACGGCGGAAATTGCTAAACAGCATTCCCAGGTGGTTTATCAACCAACTTTACCCGCAGTGTGTGAGTACTTGCTAGAAACACTACGCCCAGGAGACTTGGCGCTGTTTTTGGGGGCTGGGAACTTGAACCAGGTGATTCCTGAAGTAATGACGACACTTTGCGAACCTGCTAAAGCCACATCCTAAGTGGAGACTTTGTGAAGTTTTATTTCTGAGCAAGGTGCCCCTCTAGCAACGGTTTCATCTGTGAACTCTATTACCGTATCTTTGCGGTAAATTAATGTAAAAATTTTACCAAAAAAAAGTAAAGATGACCATTTCCCAGGCAGCTGGAAACGTCTGCACAGTTTCTGATTTGAATACAAAGAAACAGCAAACAGCTAATTCGGTGGAGAGTGAGGTAATTTACTTACCCAATAGTGATTGTGCGATCAAGTCCCAGGCTTCCTTATCAGCGTTTACTTCCTATAGAGTTGGGGGAGCAGCTGATTTGTACGTTTCCCCCCGAAACTTAGAAGCACTGCAAGCAAGTCTTAAATACGCAAAAGAACGTGCTTTAAAAGTGACAATACTGGGAGCAGGTTCTAACTTACTCGTGAGTGATGGTGGTATATCAGGCTTAGTCATTGCGACTCGTCATCTCCGCTTCAGCCACTTTGATCCAGATAAAGGTCAATTAACCGTTGCTGCCGGAGAATCAATTCCCAGCTTGGCATGGGCAGCAGCAGAATTAGGGTGGCAAGGATTGGAGTGGGCTGTTGGTATCCCTGGAACAGCAGGAGGGGCCGTCGTGATGAATGCAGGGGCACATAATAGCTGTATCGCAGATATGCTAGTTAGTGCCCAAGTACTTTTACCCGATGGCACGCTGGAAACTCTTACCCCCGATCAGTTAGGTTATAGCTACCGGACTTCATTATTGCAAGGTGGCGAGTCTCCTTCTCCTGGCGGAGACGCTGCGCGAACGGAGAGGCTTCGCCAACGCATAGTCACTCAAGCCACTTTACAACTCGCGCCTGGTGCTGACCCCGCAAAAGTTGTAGCAATCACCAAAGAACACAAAAAGCATCGGTTAAGCACCCAACCATACAACTTCCCCAGTTGTGGCAGTGTGTTCCGCAATCCTAAACCTTACAGTGCTGGCTGGTTAATTGAACAAACTGGTCTGAAAGGCTACCAAATTGGTGGGGCACAAGTAGCACTACTCCATGCTAATTTTATCGTTAACCGTGGTGGAGCAAAAGCTAGTGACATCTTCTGTCTCATTCGCCACATCCAACATCAAGTACAAGAACGTTGGTCTATTAATTTAGAGCCAGAAGTCAAAATGCTCGGAGAGTTTCAAGGTGCGTGTGGATAGGGAGTGGGGGATGAGGAGTGAGGATTGGGCAAGAAGCAGGTTAGCAGAGAGCAGGAAGCAAGGGAGATGAGTTTACCTCTGCACTCTGCCTCTTTTCAATGCCCAATACCCAATGCCCAATTCCCAATTCCCTACTTCCCATTTTTATGATGCATTAATTATTGGTAAAAAAAGAGGCAAATTACTTACCGCATCTATAATTGAATTTGATTTGTTATTCAACGCACACGCGTACAAATAATTATGACAGGAAAAGGACAGGGATTCGGCTTTGGCTTAGGAAAAATGAAAGAATTGGCTGAAGCTTTTAAGAAAGCGCAGCAAGTTCAAGAAGGCGCAAAGCGACTCCAAGAAGAATTGGAGCAAATGGAAATTCAAGGAGAATCTGGCGGTGGTCTGGTGAAGGTGATTGTCAGTGGGAACCAAGAACCCAAGCGCGTGGAAATTTCTCCAGAGGCTTTAGGGGAAGGTGCAGAAGTACTTTCCGATCTCGTGACCGTGGCAATGAAAGAAGCCTACAACAAGTCCACAGCAACTATGCGGGAACGTATGGAAGAATTAACCAGTGGCTTGGAGTTACCTGGATTTTAGTCATTGGTCATTAGTCATTGGTCATTAGTCATTGGACAAAGGACAAATGACTATTGACAAAGGACAAATAATATCTATGCCTTACAAGTTGCTGTTTGTCTGCTTAGGTAACATCTGCCGATCGCCATCGGCAGAAAACATCATGAATCATCTAATTGAGCAGGCTGGCTTGAACGAACACATCCTCTGTGACTCTGCTGGTACATCTAGTTATCACATTGGTAGCCCACCTGACAGACGCATGAGTGCTGCGGCGGCTACAAAGTTGGGAATTAAACTGCGTGGTCGAGCACGCCAGTTTCAAAAGTCAGACTTTCAAGACTTTGATTTGATTTTGGCGATGGATCAAGAAAATTATGAGAACATTCTCACTCTCGATCAAACTAAGCAATATCAGCAGAAAGTGCGTTTGATGTGCGAGTTTTGCTCTCGACACACCCTAAAGGAAGTTCCAGATCCCTATTACGGTGGTCAAGAGGGATTTAATCAGGTTATTGATTTACTGATCGATGCTTGTGAAGGTCTGCTTATATACGTTAACAGCCAAAAACCAATAATTTAAAGTTAGCAGTAAGGAATTGAGAATTTTATCATATCCGCTTCTCTAGACATCTCCAGAAATCAAATAAACCTTATCTAGAACCCTTGTAGAGACGTAGCACTGCTACGTCTCTACATTCATTTTCTCTCCTCACTTTTTATTCCACCAGACCATGCTTCATCGCAAAACGCACTAATTCCGCTCGGTTGCTGCTTGAGGTTTTTCTCAATAAACTGCTAACGTACTTTTCCACTGTTCGAGGACTCAGGTGTAGCTGAAGACCCATATCAGCATTAGAAAGACCATGAGTCAATAACTCTAAGACTTCCTGTTCTCTATGAGTTAGGGATGAGTGCAGATGGGATTTCTGAATTTGAGTGGACAGAGAATTATGGGCATCCCCCGCTTTTGTCGAGCCGGAAATGCCCAAACTCTCTTTATGAGAAAAGCGATACTCAGATTGAATGATTTGCGATCGCTCCAAAAGATTGCGGATTGCTGCTGCTAACTCTTCTAGTTCAAAAGGCTTGGGTAAGTATAAATCGCATCCTGATTGGTAGCCCAGAATTCTTTCCTGTGTCTTGGTGCGTGCCGTTAATAAAATTACAGGCAATAAACGAAATACTGGTTGTTGACGCACCCGGCGCACCAGTTCATAGCCATTCATCCGTGGCATAACGATATCCGTGACAATCAAATCAGGATGATACTCATCCACCATAAATAAAGCCTCTTGACCGTCATTAGCCGTGATCACCGAGTAGCCTGACAGTTCAAGATAGTCGCTAACAGACAGACGAGTGCCCAAATCATCATCCACTACAAGGATCGTCAAGGGCATGGATAATACACCCCTAGCATTTTTTTACTCAGAAATTTTCTTCTACGTGCTCCATCAGTGAACACAGACAATAATAATGTTCTTATGTTTCATACTATGACAGGATTACCAGCTAATGAATGCCTTCAGGGTTGATTTATGAAGAAAATCTTAAATCATTAGGAAGGTTAACGAAGTTAAACTCACCAGTAACTCCCTGTGGTTGGCAGGTCTAGAGAGTTTTCTAATTTTTAACACCTCATCAATAACGCAGAGTAAATGCTCACATAGTGTAAATTAATATTAACTTACTCAATAATTTCCCAAAAGCCTAGTAGATATAAATATCTAAAGTTTAGGAATCCTCGCCGTTCTACGGTGGGGTGGATGTCAACCACGAGGTCTAATGATTATTGGTGTCAAGTAACTTAAAATTATCAGAAAACTCTTAATTGTGAATTTAAAAAAGCTAGATTAGTGATATACAGTTCAACATTTATAGCGGTTCTAAGATACACCCTATAATTCACAAGCCAATTCAAATAATTTTTTAGGTACATTTAAAGCACACAAAATTATCAATGAGCGACAAGAACGAAGGTTACAAAGTTATTTGCGACAACCGTCAAGCCCGTTATTTGTATGAAATTCTAGAAACTTACGAAGCTGGAATTGAATTGACAGGAACAGAGGTGAAGTCGATTCGTGAGGGTAAAGTCAATCTCCAAGATGGTTATGCTTTGCTTCGCAATGGCGAAGCATGGTTGATCAATGTGCATATCTCACCTTACAACGCGAGTGGACAATATTTTAATCATGAACCACGGCGTACACGCAAGCTACTATTGCATCGCCAAGAACTCCGTAAGCTAATTGGCAAAGTAGAACAGCAGGGATTAACTTTAATCCCTTTGAAAATGTATCTTAAACGCGGCTGGCTAAAAGTGAGTATAGCCCTTGGCAAAGGTAAAAAGCTCCACGATAAGCGAGAAGACCTGAAACGACGCCAAGACCAGCGTGACATTCAACGGGCAATGAAAAGCTATTGAGGAGCAATGTTGCTAAACTACACAGCAGAGTGAGAAAGGGATTGCTGTGAAAACCATGTTCTATATCCACAGCGTGAGTTATGAAAATTCTTAGTTTATAGCCGCAGATTGATTTTGTTAAGGTTGAGACTCGATACAGTGGTGAGTAACTTCGGATAGCATCAGGAATTTACACAACTTATGAAAAGTAATTTAATTACAGCTGTTGGCGCTGGCGTTCTCAGCTTGAGTATGGGAATTTTACCTTTAACTCTATCTGCACAAGCTCAGACAACTAATGACCCCGGAGCCACTACTGCTCCAACAACGACCACACACGATCGCAACGATTTTAATTGGGGTTGGCTAGGATTAATTGGTCTATTTGGTCTAGCTGGGTTGGCTGGTAAAAAACGCGATAACGAACCTATAGCTTATCGCGATCCTAAAGCCCCAGGTGCCACGACATATAGGGATTAATACCATTTTAGATTTTGGATTTTGGATTAGGAATAATCTTCTGCGTCTAAGCATTGTGAATCCATCTATCGGAATAATTTTAAAATTGGTACAAGCAACTCCAAATACTCTTTGGCAAGTTGCTTATCCATCTCCAAAATTCAAAAAATGTCAGTTGTCAGTTGTCATGAGTAAAACAACTGACAACTTAATCTATGTTAATTTAGTGCTGGTTCTGAGTTAGATGAATTTGTCTGGTTTTGAGCTAAAGGTGTCCAATAGCTGGCAATTAAGGCAACGATGAGCCACCAGAGGGTATTGACTTCAGGACGATACCAGACAGTATCCACAGTGCCGTGAGCTAGCATACCCAGCAAAATAGCGATCGCTCCAATTAACCAAAATCCCTCTACACTCCTCAATTTTCGCAATCGTCGCACTTGCAAAAATGCCGTATTAAATGTGACGATTATCAGCCAGAGAAAGCAGGCCAAACCAACAAAGCCAGTTTCTACAGTCACTTCAAAGAAAATCGAATAGGCACTCAAAGCAGTGAAACGAGGGTGTTGGTAGAAGGGATAAACTTTATTAAAAGAGCCGTGACCGGGCCCAATGCCGAAAATCGGGCGATCGCGAATCATCTCAAACACAGCATCCCACACATTTCGGCGAAAATTATTACTGCTATCTTTACGGTCAGCAAAAATACTGAACACTCGCAGGCGAACTGGCTCTACAAATATCACTGCTAGAAGCAACACCCCGATCAAACCTCCCAAGACAATTGGCAGTGACCAAGTACGCCAAAAACGAGGCATTTCCACGCTTTTCCAATAAACTAGCAATGCCATCACAGCTAAAACTGCCACTACTAGTCCAATCCAACCACCACGACTAAAAGTCAGAATCAGGCAGGCGGTATTGACAATTAACATCGTTAATGCTAGTGCTTTTTTGAGCCAACTTTGCCATGCAAAAATTGCCACTAAGCTAAAAATTACTGCTGGTAAAAGGTATCCAGCCAATAAGTTGGGATTGCCTAAATAACTGTAGACTCTTGTAGTCTTAGACAGAGGAGATTCTGGGTCAACCCAAGTTGCCAGTGCTGTGGCTCCAAAAAACCATTGCCGCAACCCGTATACACTAACAATTAACGATACGTGCAGGTAAAGGATGATAATCCAAGACCGGAGGCGAGGCGACCTTAATACCCTGGCACAAAGGGCAAATAGTAGCAAATACAAGGTCAACGTTCCCAAGTCGTTAAGTGCCGCCTTTTTCACTGGTGATAATGCTGTTGCAACTGCGGCAACTCCCCAGTAGAGCAATACTAGCAAGTGAATGGGAGTGACTGACGAGACATTTGCTGGTGTTACTTCATCAGATAAAGTCAACAACAGCCAAAATCCGACGCAAGCCACCAGCAACAAACCCACCAACGTACTCGAAGCAAAAGGTGCAAGAGCATATATTAAGCTGAGTAAAGCCGCTGCGATCGCATCTCCCCACTGGAGTAAGACGCTAGTTTGCCGCCAAGAACTTAACAGTCCCACCAGAGAGCGGTGTACGTAACTGCTAGCAAAATATTCTTTGAGCGGTAAAGATGATAAAGTAAATCGTTGCCAGACTAAATTCATAAAAAACATTGCGATCAATTAGCCTGCCGACGCAGAACTTGGAATTGATCATAATGCATACCCCTATAAAAAGGTAATAAGGGAGATTGCAATATCGCATAATGGCGCTCTTATTCCTAGCCATCAGCCAATAGGAAGTTAAGATAGTTCTTCATGTACTTAGTACAGCTTTACGTAAAATCGTGGCGAATTGAGGGTTGAAATTTCAAGGCATAGGTAAGCGCAGAAGCACACAGAGAATTAGCTACGAATTAATGAAATATAGAAAATACGTCTTTCCCAATCTCCAATCCCCAATCCCCATGATTAGACATCGCTAATTGCTTGTGAGGGAGTCGCCACTTGCAGTGGTAAAGAAAGCACATAACGATATCCTGATTCTGGTGAACCTTGAATCAAAATCTGTCCACCATGCAATTCTGCTAGTTGACAACTTAGTAATAGACCCAAGCTTTCACGAGAAAGACTTCCATGTGATTTCGCTAAATTTATACCTGAACTAGTAGCAAAGAAATTTGAGTGGGAATCACTCAATTTTTTTGAATTGTCTACTGCTACTGATGAAGTATCTAGTTGCTCCTGTCCTTGTGTATGAGTATTGTAAGTTGCTACCTCACCTGTCAGTTCTAGCAGTGACAAAGAATTGAGACGGAAGTAGGGATCAACCTCAGTTATGCCGTCCCCCAGCCAGGGATGGGAAACCCAAATAGTAATGTTGAGCGTATCTTCCTTGTAAGAAACATGAATGCGAACAATGCTACCTGTAGCCGCAAGTTGAATCACACTGAAAACCAGGTGATACAGCATTTGCCGCACCTTATCTTTATCTAAAGGCCAAATGCGATTGCGTCCCGGTTCTATAGACAGGCGAATATCTTGCTCGCGGCGATTAGCCACTTCTTCGAGGGTATTGATAGCTTGTTGGCATAGCATTTCAATATCCACGGGAGCTATATTTAGCACAGTTGAGTTTTCATCCATAGCTCCTAGTTCGGTAATTTCGTTTACTAAAGAAAGTAAGTACCGACCACTGTGTTGGATAATTTCCAAATATTCTCTTTGCTTAGTCGTCAAAGGCCCATAAATCTCACGTCCTAAAACACTAGCCATACCGAGTACAGATGTTAAGGGCGTGCGTAATTCCTGAGTTAGCTGACCCAAAAGTTCTAGCTTCAGTTGCTTGGTAGAAACAGAGTCGCTATCTTTAGTGGATTCAGTGATTTTAATCTCAGTCTTACGTTCGTCATTGAGTGAAAATATCGGAGCGTTCTTGGGAGTGCTTGATTCGTGTTTTCCTTGCAGAAGTCGGTTACGTTCAAATTCACTCATGCTCCAACGAGCGATGATTTGTAAAAACTCTATGTCTCGGGTTGTAAAATTGCGCGGGACTAAATCCATCACCGCCAATGCACCCAAACAATTCCCCTCAGCATCAATCAGTGGCGCTCCTAAGTAAGCACGAATACCATAATCTTGCACCAACTTGCTACTAGCAAGGACTGGATCTGTAAGTTTATGCGTATCGTTAATTACAAATATTTGAAAGCTCTCTACTACCTGAGTGCAAAATGATTCTCGGCGTAGTAGTTGGCGGCTTTGTGCCAAATGATTCATTAGTCCCAGCCTAGATAAGCCTACTGCCGACTTGAACCAGTGGCGTTCTTGATCCACAAATCCCAATATGGAAATTGGTGCCTCCAAAAAGTGGGCAGCAGTCTGTGTGGCTTCTTCAAAAACTGGAATCGTTTCTGGTTGCCGCAAACCTAAAGCTGACAAAGCTTTGAGGCGTTGCTGTTCTCTTGATTCATGAGAATCCCAACCATCCTTTAGGGCAAATAATTTGTTTTCAGGCTCTATCATTGCCACTGCTACCTTAATAATTTCTCGATCCTGTAATTGATACAAGTCCTATTTCTAGGTTATCAATTGCTATTTTTAAGCATTCCCTAATTTTGCCTCCGACAAACAAATTTAGGGCAAAAATTTTTTCTACCTTCCATTAAGCCGAGATATGGTGTCCGCTAGTTACTCATTACTGGTGCTGAATCCTCTTTATTTAGCACTGGTGTAGTCTTTATTGCTTGAGATTTTGTAATCAGACTGCGTTAGATTTGGATTCAGCCAGGGTAAGCTAATGCTAAGGATACAATACAAAGGAGCTGTCATTCTTTATGTATATAAGGGAAAATTTTTACTGGCATATTAAACGTAAAATTACTTAAAATAATTCCTATGTTAGTGTAATTAAGTGTAACTACTTTTACTGATAGCAGCTAGCACCCAGAGATGATAATCCTAGTGCAGGATGACGTAAATAGGCCAACCATATCCCTACGGGTTAGCAAGCTACCAAATTAGTGAAAAGCTTAGTTTATAAGCTTTTTGAATTTTGAGATCAAGAAGTTGGAGTGGCGGCTTTACATAAGTCTGATGGCAACTTCAGGCGCTCAAATGAATCGGGCGTAATTTTGAATTACCCATAGCCGACTAAATAGTTGATCTAAGTCTTTATCCAATAGATTAAATCTATTACAATTTCACGCCGAAAATTGTGCAAGGTTTTCTATTTTTTTCATGCGAGGAAATATTTTTGAGGACAACTGGTAATGGATAAAATGACTATTAGAATTCCTTTTGTAGACCTGAAGTTACAACACGAACCAATTCAAACGCAATTGCAAGATGCAATCCAATCTGTATTGGAACGGGGAGATTTTATTTTAGGGCAAGCACTCTCAGATTTTGAAGCAGCATTTGCGGCAGTGTCTGGTACAGCTTATGGAGTTGGTGTTGCATCAGGAACAGATGCGATCGCTCTGGGATTGCAAGCGTGTAATATTGGTGCTGGCGATGAAGTGATTTTACCCGCAAATACTTTTGTCGCAACCTTAATTGGGGTGCTACGCGCAGGTGCCAAGCCAATTTTAGTAGATTGCGATCGCCAAACAGCTTTAATTGATTTAGAGTCAGCAGCAAAGGCAATTACGCCTCAGACTAAAGCAATTATTCCTGTGCATCTCTATGGGCAGATGGTATCACCACGTGATTTAGTGAACTTTGCTGATACCTACAGACTACTAATTTTTGAAGATGCAGCCCAAGCACATCTCGCCGAAAGAGACGGATATCACGCTGGTTCAGTAGGAATAGCAGCAGCTTTTAGTTTCTATCCCAGTAAAAATTTGGGCGCATTTGGGGATGGGGGAATGGTGCTGACACGAGATTCAGATGTCGCCCAGAAGATGGTGCGCTTGCGAAATTATGGTGCATCGCAAAAGTATTTTCATACGGAATCAGGTACGAATAGCCGCTTGGATACTTTGCAAGCAGCGATTTTGCACAAAAAACTACCATATTTGCCCCAGTGGAATCGCGATCGCCTGACTATTGCCCAGCAGTATGATCGAGAACTAGCACCCTTGGTAACTGCTGGAATTATCCCTATAGAAAACCAAAGTGATACAGGACACGTTTATCATCTTTATGTGATTAAAGTTGATGATTCTTGCCCAATAGAACGCCAGCAACTCCAGGAAGAACTCACAGCAGCAGGTATTCAAACTGGCATTCACTACCCAATTCCTTGTCATCTCCAGCCAGCATTCACCAACTTAGGCTATCAACTAGGAGATTTTCCCCAAGCAGAGAAGTTATCAAAGCAAATATTATCATTACCGATGTATCCTGGTTTGAGTAGTAGCCAAGTTAAAGAAGTTGTAGCAGCGATCGCTCATGCAGTCTCAACAAGTTATCAGGCAGATAACCTAGCCCCTGCTGACCTTGGCAGCGTGCTAGCCTGAAGTTAATTCCTGCCTAATGTGCATTTCAAATTAGACATTTTTTCGTTAGTATTGTCATTTATTCTTTGCTAATGACTAATGACCAATGACCAATGACCTAAGTTTTTGAATTACTTAAAATCATGGCACTCCGGCAACAGGTTAAAAACATCAACGCATCAGGCTTGTTAAATCTAGCTATTTTAGGCGTTTTGCTGCTGCTTTATGCTCCGATATTGTTACACTGGTTGGATGGTTGGCTGCACAAAAATATCAGTACAGAACACGAATATTTCAGCCACGGGATTATTGGTTTACCATTTGCGGCTTATCTGGGCTGGATGAACCGGAAAAAGTGGAGACGTTTGCCAGATACCATCCATCCTTTGGGCGCTGTTTTATTGTTATTAGGGGCAGTTTTTTATCTGAGCGGTGTTACAGAGTGGGTTAACCTATCCTTGCCCGTTATATTGGCAGGATTATGCTTGTGGTTTAAGGGAATAGCAGGTTTGCGATTGCAAGGATTCCCCCTGCTACTAGTATTTCTGGCAACCCCAACAGCAGTACCTTATCTCATTGCTCCCTATACCATGCCTCTCCAAAGCTTCATCGCTGGCACAGCAGGTTTCATCCTGAATCAATTTGGTATGGAAGTAACCGTAAATGAGATAAATCTTTACGTGGGAGGACGGATTGTAGAAGTTGCTCCCTATTGTGCAGGACTGAAAATGTTGTTTACGACTCTCTACGTCGGCTTGATGCTGCTTTATTGGACAGATACTTTGTCTTCACGGCGCACAACTATATCCTTTTTGTCTCTTGCTGCGATCGTTAGTACTAGTGCCAATATCATTCGTAATACTTTACTGACTTTCTTTCACGGCACAGGTCAAGAAGCGGCTTTTAAATGGTTGCATGAGGGTTGGGGTGGCGATCTCTACTCCGCTTGTATGCTGGTGTCACTAGTGCCCTTACTGAATTGGATTAATAGCTATTTCTCGGCATCTCTAGAAACTGAACAAGAAGCAGAAAGTTAGAACCATTGGATATGGGGGCATTGGGCACAAGAGGCAGAGGTGCAAAGGGGCAGAGGGAAAAACTTACTGTAACTTCTCCCCTACTCCCCACTCCCAACTCCCTTAATTTTTCATCACTTATACGTAAGTCCTAAATATTACTGAACTCATAATGTGATTTTATAAAGTAAAATTTTGCCTAAGTATTGCAAATTTTACTGATGATTTCCTTCTCCAAGTTTTTCAAGGAAAACCAATTGACTCAGGTAGCAGCACTTTTATTATTGCTACTGCTGCTAGCAATGGCAGGGGTTCCCGGATACCTGACAGGACACTGGCAATGGAAGCAGCCGCCCCCTGTTACTACCCTCAAGGAATTAAAACAGATCCACAAGACTGGGTTAACCCTGACTGGTTGGCAAACGATTGAACAAGCACAACAGCAAATTGGCGAACATAAATGGTCTTTGCAGGTAATTAAAAAAGAAGGTTCCGAATCCCAGGCAATCCTGCTTTTGTTGCCGCAAAATGGCCCTATGGATCAACCAGAAGTAGAATGGACAGACGTTAACGGCTGGGGAAGATCGCGCTGGGGAAAGTGGGATGTAGCTCAATCTCGTTCTGCTGAATTTACTGTGAAACCATCTGCAAAATTGGCTTCTAATGTCAAAACTCAAGTAGAAGCTAGGTTCTTTCGCGCCTCCACACCACAACAAACCTTCGCTGTCTTGCAATGGTACGCTATGCCAGACGGCGGAAATCCATCACCTTTACACTGGTTCTTGGCGGATCAATTGGCACAGTGGCGCAAGCAACGCACTCCTTGGGTGGCCGTGAGCATTTTAATTCCAATGGAACCTTTAGGGCAAGTAGAAACATCTTGGTCTTTAGCCGAGTCTATTGGGGAAACAGTCCAAGCTGCATTGATGGCAGGCCCTTTATAGGGTCTGTGATAGATGCCCTTGTGCAAAGATTTATCAAAAGTATCTCTATAAATTGCCTTCAGGCTAAAACTCAGCTAAAAGATGTTAACAACATGAAGTTAGAAATTAAATTCAGTAAAATTCCTCTCTTTCTCTTGGTAAATACTTGCAGATAAAAGAGACATCTAAGACATTTTTAGAGTAAAATAACCACTCGGCGCGACTAATTCCTATATCAGTTTTCCTGCACCAATGTTCATAGATCCCAGTTTTTATATGCGTGGATTCAGCGCCCTATGTTTTGTCAGTCTTCAAGTAGGAGTTTTCTTAACAACACCTATCCAACTTGTTCTTGCCCAGCCTTTTCCATCTCAAGGACAATCACCAAGGCAACCCCCCTCGCCTGTGCCAGGTACTGAAGTTGTACCTCCAGGTGCAAATGACGAAATTTCCCCGCAACTCAGCCGCTACCTCTTGGGCCCAGGAGATGCAATTGGCGTTGTCCTTCAGCGTCCTCCTGGCCCATACCGCTTAGGCATAGGAGATGGAATTAGTGTTTCGGTTCAGCGCTTTCCAGATTTGAGCTTTCAAGCTTTAATCAACCCAGAAGGTAATATTGTGGTGCCGTTGTTGGGGACAGTTTCCTTACAAGGTTTAACTTTGCAACAAGCTCAAGAAAAAATTCGCTTGGGTTTAAATCGTTATGTAATTGATCCAGTAATAGTTTTAGCCTTAGCAACGCAGCGTCAAGACATCAGTTTTCAAGCTGTAATTAGTCCAGAAGGTAACATTATCGTGCCGCAAGTGGGAACGGTGTCATTACAAGGTTTAACTTTGGAAGAAGCTCAAGAAAAAATTCGCTTGGGTTTGAGTCGCTTTTTCCCAGATCCAATCGTGGTAGTATCCTTGGCAGGAACGCGACCAGTTCAAGTTACCATTAGCGGGGAAATATTTCGACCAGGAATTTATCCGATTAATTCCACAACACCCCGCGTTGCTGATGCTTTGCTAATATCTGGTGGTTCAACGTTAAATGCAGACCTGCGACAGGTGCAAGTACGCCGGAAGTTAATCGATGGTTCTGTGATTTCACAAACTATCGACTTATATGCAGCACTGCAAAATGGCGGTTCAATCCCGAATTTACGCTTACAAGACGGAGATGCAATACTCGTGCCTCGTCGTGAAGTCGGTAATGATGATGGTTATGACCGCAATTTGGTAGCGCGTTCGTCCTTGGCCACACCACAGATTAGAGTTCGGGTTTTAAACTACGCTGCGGGAGGTCTTTCCATTCAAGCACTGCCTAACGGCAGTACATTTGTAGATGCTTTGGGAGGAGTAAATCTCGATACTGCTAATCTTAGAGATATCGCCCTGGTTCGCTTTGATCCTGAACGAGGCCAAGCTGTTACCCAAAAACTTGATGCTAAAAAAGCTCTAGGCGGTGATGCATCTGAAAATGTGGCACTTCAAGATAATGATGTTATTGTTGTTGGTCGGAACCTCATTGGTAGAATTACTAATTTACTGACCACTATTACCCAACCTTTCTTCAATGTTCAGTCCTTTCTGCGGTTTTTTAACAACTTCGGTGGTGGTGGGTCAAATTAGTAACTTTAAAAGCAGGATGCAAGCTGGAAATAGTTTGGAGTGTAGGAAGCCACATTTCCAACTTATCTTTGAATTTATTAATGGAAAAATATTAAAGATATTAATTTATATATATAGTAGGAAGTTGATAGCATTCTTGTATCAAAGCCACTATCTTTAGTTTGGTGCTTCCTAATTTTTAATTTTTAATTTTTAATTTTTAATTGGAGCGAAGCGACCATGACCCCACCAATTGTTAAGCGCTATCTTATTGCTTTTGATAAATATAAGTGGATTGGACTAGCTAGTTTTGCTTTAGTCGTAGCAGGTTCAACTGTGGTGGCTATGCAACCAGAGCCACCTACTAGCTATATAGCATCGGCCGCACTTACTTATAGTGGCCCACCAGTTTCTTTCTCTGCAACTGGTAGTGAAATCCAACAGCAAGGAAAGGAACTGAATGAGGAAGTTTTACTATCAAACCAGATAATTGCAGCCGTGGCAGAAAAAGTCGGTATCAAACCGAAAACGCTTGGTGCCGGTGTCGTCCTTTCTGTACCTAAAAAAAACCCCAGAACTGGAGAATTGGAATCTAGTATTTTGGAATTGAAATATGTAGATACTGACGCCAAACGGGGTATACAGGTCTTGGCGGAATTGATGCAAGCAATGATCAAGTTGAGCAGTGATATCAATACTGGGCGATTACAAGCAATCATTCAAAAGATTAACGATCGCACACCACAAACTAAACGGGAACTGCAAGTCGCTGAAAAGAAGCTGGAACAGTACGATCGCATAGAGCGGACAGCAATATTAGCAGCAGAGAATGGCAGCTTATTAAGCGCCATTACTGCCAGCCAAAATCTCCAACGACAAATGCAATTAACTATTTCTGGGGTTGATGGTCAACTTCGCAGTTTACAAAATAAGTTAGGCTTAACAGTCGGACAAGCTTATATTTCTTCTGCTTTGAGCGCCGATCCAATTATTGGTAACTTGCGAGCGCAAATTTATCAAAGTGAGTCGCAAATGGCCTTACTCAGAAAAGATTTGCGACCGGAACACCCAACGATGGTTCAGTTGCTGCGTCAGAAACAAGCTGCTGAGGAGTTGCTACAACAACGTGCTGCGGAGGTGTTAGGTGGTGGGGGGACGGCGGCTCCGCTTCAGGGTAGTGTTGCAGGTATTCGCACTCAAAGCAGCTTAGATCCAGCCCGCCAACAATTGGCCAACCTGATGGTGAGTTTGCAAACCCAACGGGAGACGCTGCAACAACAACTAACTCAAGAAATCCAACAAGAAGCGCGATTACGGCGAGAGTATTCTTTGATACCCAATAAGCAATTAGAGCGATCGCGTTTAGAACAGGAGGTTGGACTCAAAAAAGCCATCTATGACCAAATGCAGGTGAAGCTAACCGATGCTAAAACCGCAGAGGCAGAAACTACTAGCAGCCTCAGCATTGCCAGACGCCCCGCAGTCGCGATCGATCCCAAACCTCCGAAGAGTGTGCCTATTACCCTTGCTGTGGGCGGTTTCTTAGGTGTGGTGATTGGTGGCGGGGTGATATTTTTGTTGGGAGCGATGGAAGGGACTTTCAAAACCAGGGAGGATATTCGGGAGAGCCTCAAGCAACGGGAAGTGGCACTGTTGGGAGAATTGCCTTTAATGCCAGTTGATGATTTGGATCAAGACGCTGTGCCGGTGCTATTTTCCGCCGATTCTCCTTATTTAGAATTTTATGAGAAATTCCGTAGTAATCTGCGCCGGATTGGTGGTAAAAACTTAAAGGTAGTATTAATTACTAGCACTAGTAGCCTAGAGGGGAAAACGGCAAGTGCTTATAACTTGGGTATCGCTTCAGCCCGTGCTGGTAAAAGAACCTTGATTATCGAAACAGATTTGCGATCGCCTTCCCGTAGTGCATCGCTGAAAGTAATTCCTGACCCTGAAGCCACTATTGAACCCCTGCGTTATTACGCTAATTTGAGTGAATGTATTCGTTTAGTTCCTGATGTAGAAAATTTATACATTATTCCCAGCCCTGGCCCTGTACGGCAATCTGCTGCTATTCTTGAATCCAGCGAAATGAGGCGGCTAATAGAAGATGTCCGCGAGCGCTTTGATCTAGTAATTTTAGATACTAGTCCTCTCAGCATATCCAATGATCCTTTGTTAATTCAACCCTACAGCGATGGGATCGTACTAGTGGCGCGACCACACTATACACAAGAGAATATGCTAGGTGAAGCTATAGATCAATTGGTTGAATCTGAACTAGGGTTATTGGGAGCAATTATCAATGGTGCTGATATCATCGTTTCTGTACCTGAAGTAGTTGCAAAATCATCAACATTTACATCTGAGGTAGAAGAATCTGAAGAAGTTTCAGCGAGTGCCAACAAAAACTAATAGTTTCCAAATGTGAAAATTTTAACGTAGAGGAAGGATCGCGTTGGCGTTAGCGTTAGCGCAGCGTCTGGCAGAGAAGATTAGCGCAGAGGATACGCAGAGGATTAAGAGGTAGCAATTTTTTCGCTACGAGTTTTAGGAAATGCTGTACTTAGTCGCGCCGAAACAAGCCAAATAGGGGAGCGAGAATTACCCCAAAAACAAAACCACCGATATGTGCCCAGTACGCAACTCCACCAGTTTCTACAGTCATGTTAGCGGCTGTTTGCAGTGTAGCAAGACCGGATATCACATTTTGCACAATGAAAAGTCCAATTATTACTAGTGCTGGCACTCTGATTGTGGTGATGAAAAACCCCAAAAATATTAAGGTCATGACTTTAGCGTGGGGAAAGCGGATAATGTACGCACCCAAAACCCCAGAAATTGCACCACTTGCTCCCAAAGAAGGAATCTCAGAATTCATACCAATAAACCATTGGCACAAAGCAGCTAAAGCACCACACGCCAAATAAAAAATCAGATATTTGGCATGACCCAATCGATCTTCAATATTGTTGCCAAAAACCCAGAGAAACACCATATTCGAGATTAAGTGCCACCAACCACCGTGTAAGAATTGTGACGTAAATAACGTTATCCACTCTCCATTCAAATTGGTGGTTAACTCTTGAGGCACTACTGCATACTGACTTAAAAACTGACTCAATTGTGCATTTGACAGGCTGACCTCGTGAATAAAAACTAAAATATTCATGCCAATTAACCCGTAGGTGAAATACGGGGTGACTCGCGTCGGATTTTCGTCGTAGAGGGGAAACACAGGTGTTTTTCCTAAATTATTGACTAACTGCAATATAGCTTGTGAGGCTAGCTGTTGCGAAGGTTAGACAATTATCACCGATTAAATCAAACAGTATAATTGAGGGGCGCTAGGATACCATAAAGAATTACTTATACCAAGATTCTTCCTGGGATTTATCGCTAAATAAACCCAAAAGTGGGCCGAGAATTGCCCCGAAGATAAACCCACCTGCATGGGCCCAATAGGCAATACCGCCACTTTCCATACCGATATTGGTACGTGCTTCGAGACTAGTAAGTCCGTAGAAGGCTTGTTCGAGAAACCAGAATCCTAAAAAGAAATATGCGGGGACACGGAAAGTCGGGAAGAAAAATCCTAAAGGTACGACGCCAAGAACTTCAGCGTTGGGAAAGCGGAGAATGTATGCACCCATGACACCTGCGATCGCACCACTCGCACCCAAAGAAGGAATGCTAGAATCTTGAGCGAAGAACCACTGTGTCAATGATGCCAAAATACCGCAAGATAAATAAAACAGCAAATATTTGGCATGACCTAATTTATCTTCAACGTTGTTACCAAAAATCCAAAGAAACAACATATTGCCGGCTAAGTGCAAAAAACCGCCGTGCAAAAATTGGGAAGTAATCAAAGTTGCCCACTCTGGTACTGGTTGATGTATAGAGACACCAGCAAAGCTTAAAGTCAGTTCTCGTGGAACTACAGCCGCAAGGTGTAGAAACCCATTTAATGCTTGCGGGGGAAGATTTGCTTCATAAAGAAAAGCGAGGACATTGACAGCAATCAGCCCATAAGTTACATAAGGCGTGATTTTTGTCGGATTATTATCGCTAATTGGAACCACGGGCGTTTTTTCCTGATTTTAAGACAGCAATTCTACAATACGGAATTTGGTAAGTAGTTTCTTCTACCTCGTGGATGGATCTCAGTTTAATATTTGAGATTTATTGTAGGACTTACCTTGAAGCAGTAAGCATCATGCCATAAATTTCCAGTTAGAGAAGAAAGGGGAGGGGCTTGACTATAGTGCTGATTTTGTTCATTTTAGATATTTCATAGGATGATATATGCTAGTTAATTCTCATATAGGCTTGGTTACTCATGTTTTTTTCAAATTCTCTGGAAAATCAACTCCAGCGCTGTCATGAAACCATTCGCAATCAGCCGAAAAATCCTAATGCTTACATTCGTCGAGGTATGGTTAACTTTCAACTGGCCAAGATTGATGAATCTATTCAAGATTTTGATATGGCGGAGCAATTGGATAACCGTATCAAACCGTACCTCTGGCAACGGGGATTATCGTATTATTATGCAGAAAGATTTGCTGAGGGCGCTGAACAATTTGAAATAGATTTGACTGTAAATGCTCAAGATGTAGAAGAAACAGTATGGCGATATCTCTGCATAGCTGCGCGATCGCTCTCAAGAACAAAAGCAAATAGCACAGAGCGATCGTAGTCTATCACCTAAACCCTGGTCTACTCCTCAACCTCAAACACCTGGCATATCTCCACCACCTAAACTGCCAGAGAGAGAAGATGTTCTCAAGAGAGCAAAAGAGCATCCAGACATCACAGGCGGTGTTATTGGAATTGGAGTTGCAAGTCTTATGGCTGTTATTGGCGGTGTTCCCCTAGCTGTCGCCGTCGGAATTGGTGCAGTAGTATGGCTTGCAATTAAGACAGTGCTTTAGCAAAACTATCTTAATTTCCAACTTTGTCGAATATTTCACGAAATAAAGGAGTAATCAACCAAAATGCAACCTTCTAACAACCCTCAACAATCTCCCGACCTTGTGCAATCCTCCTCCAACAACCCGCAAGTTGTTCCAAGTTCAGATGGACAAATACAATCTCATGCCAATCCTATAGAAACTCCAGCCGTTTCCTTAAAAATTCTCGGTTCAGGATTTTCATTACACCTGAATAAATGGGTTGTTTTAGGAGTTTTAGGAGTTGCAATCCTTGCCACATTCTTTCTGATAACGAAAGGAAGTGAATTTTGCTTATTCAGCACTTGTATACCACCAATTGATTCCACCAACTCTCTTGCTATCAACTTTTGGGGATTTGCAGGAGGAACAGCAGGAATCGTAATTTTAACCACTTTTTTCGGTGTTTCGTTAATGCCTGCTGTTGCCGCTTCCTTTGCGGTTTGGTTTCTAATGCAAATGACACTCCATTAGTTCTAAATCTTATCTATATTTTTCCTCACACAAGCTATGAACATTATCGAACTCAAGCACGTTTGCAAGGTAGTTCCCAAAGGATTCCAGCAAGTTCCTATCTTACAGGATATCAATCTGATTGTTAAGCGAGGCGAATTCATCTGGTTGCGCGGTGAAAATAATGCTGGCAAGACTACTCTACTGAATCTGATTTTAGGGTTAGTCAAACCTAGTAGTGGAGAAGTTGAGCTAATGGGGCTTTCACCACAGAGTGCTAACTCAAAAATCCATGTTGGAGTAGTTTTCCAAGATGTACAGTTTCCAACAAATGTTAAGGTAAAGGAACTTATTGAAATATGGATAAGCTACTACCCTAATCCACTTTCAACTGAAGAAATATTCAACAAAGTTAAGCTGAAAGATAAAGAAAACGATTGGGCAATTAAATTAATTTTTGGGCATAAACAGCGGCTTAATTTTGCCCTTGCTCTAGCAGGTAATCCCGAACTGCTCGTCTTTGATGAACCAACTATAGGTCTAGATGAACCGGGACGTGAAAAATTTTGGCAGGAAATCAAACTCTGCCGTCAACGAGGAGTCACTATTATAATGGTGACAAATAATGAACCAGATCGGGATAGATTAAATACCTTAGCAACTCGCTTTGTCACTATCCATAAAATTACTGAAAGTCCCCCTGAAGGGCAGCTAACTGAGGAGATAATAAATTTAGAAGATAACGCTTTATTAAATCAGCCTGAAAATACTACACAGACAAAGAATTTACCTGAAACTTCTTCTCAAAACATCCAACGCATTTTTCAACAACAGTTCTGGTTTGAAATCCTTCAACTACTTCGCACTCCAGTCTTTTTAATTGCAACACTCGCAATGGTGGGATTCGTCCCGTTGTTAAAATTGCAAGGATTGAAAGGAGAAGAGGCAACAGAAACAGTCGTTTACCTGTCTGGCATCATACTTTTCACGATTGTCATCGACCGACTGGGTAAACGAATTGCAGTAGAGCGATCGGAAAAATGGCTGAGGCTTTTGAGAGCCACACCTTTACCACCAGCAGTATATATGGCGGCTAAGATTGCTACCTCGCTTCTCATTTGTACTGTGAGCCTTTTATTAATCTTCGGATTAGCAAGCTGGCAACTTGAGATGAGAATGGATTTGACTCAAGGGTTAGCTCTGATATCAAGCCTAATTTTAGGAATTATCCCTTTTGCGATTCTCGGTCTTGCATTGGGGTACTTGCTAAATCCCAAAAGTGCTGATTCCATTCTTAGCCTATCGCTAATTGTTATTCCTGTTGCTTGCGGTTCAATTCCACTTCCAGTACCGCAAATCGTACAAGATTTAATTGCATTCTCGCCGTTCTACCACTTTCGGCAATTAATTCTATCGGCGGTTAACTTGAACCACGATAACCACCTAATTTTACATTTACTTTGGCTACTTTGGGCTTGTGGTGCTTTTGGTTTATTGGCGGCTTGGTCTTATCAGCGCGATCGCGCCGTTTAGTAGATTCAACAGGATTTACCTGAGTCCACCGATTCTAGTTGCAGATTGCTAAGATTTTTATAACGTTGATCTGGAATCCTATTATGAACATCGCTGACTGATATTGACTATCTATCATGTCAATTTTCCGTGGCTTCGGCTTCAAATTGCACTTGGCGGTACAAATGAGCGTAGGCGTAGCCCGTCGTAGACATCGCAATTTCTACATTCACCGATTCCAGCCGTAATATATCGCCCAAATTATACTCTGACAGCACCCATTTTCCCTGTTCGTTGCGCCGAAAGACTTCCACACCCGGTTGAGCTACTTGTACTAAGACATATTCTTGCAAGGTTGGAGATTGGCGATATTTGGCAAACTTTTTGCCTCTATCGACTGCTTCCGTTGATGGTGATAGCACTTCGATAATTAAGCAGGGATATTGTATCAATTGTGGATCGTCATCGCGATCGTCGCAAGTCACCACCACATCTGGATAAAAATACTTTCGCCCCGGTTCTACCTGAACCTTCACATCTACAATGTATACTTCACAGGAGCGATCGGCTAGGGCATCATCTAAGAGTTTAAAGAAATTTGCAGAAATCCGATTATGGTTGCGCGTAGCACCACTCATCATCACAACTTCGCCATCCCAATACTCGTAGCGTTCCTCTTGGGTGGGTTCCCAAATCAGATATTCTTCTGCACTCATCAAAATATTGTCAGGTAAAGCAACTATCGGTGCGATCTCTTAATGATTCACTTTATTTAGGATAGCGAAAAAAGGGCGTTCTCTTTTAGTATGACTATTTCCACATCCTCTGAACAGAATAAGCATCGAATTTTTTATCGCTGCTAATAATAATTAAGGAATGATTGATAGCCTGTGCAATCAACATTCGGTCAAATGGATCGCCATGATGTAGCGGGAGATTCCGAACTTGAACTGTATCGGCAAAAGATATCGGAAGTATGAGAATATCTGAAGCGTCGATCGCAGAACCTATTGTTTCATAGCTCTGTTGAAGCGATAATTTGCCAAGGTTCAACTTGATGGAAATTTCCCAAAGACTAGCGATGCTCAGATAAACTATATCTGCGGTATTGATCATCATCCTCAGATTATCTGGAAGGCTGGAGTCATTTTCAGTTAGCCAGATAAAGGCATGAGTATCTAAAAGGAAATCACTCATTCCATATATTCCTTAAAAACTTCCAGAGGTTCATCAAAGTCATCAGGCAAAGGTAAAACAAAAGTTCCTTTTAAGATGCCAGAACGACGCTTTTTTTGTAGTAAACTCTCTTGGGGAACAGCCTTTGAATAATTCTCAACTAAATATTTAGCATAATGCAAGAGTTCTTGTTTAAGTGGCTCTGGCATTTGATCTAGTGTTTGTAAAATTTCTGCATCAATAGCCATGATTTCTCCTGAGAGGTTCTCCTACTTCTAATTTTAGGGGAATTTCTGGAAGAGATTTTATTTTTCGGTGTTAATCGATTTTATGGCAATGGAATTCCTACTGAACGAATCCCAAGTTTGACAACACCCTTAACTACATCACTTATCGTTGCGTCTCCCAGTGATTGTCCCCATTTTATTAATTTATCCCTCACCGTAGGATTGTTCTGAGCTTGAGTCGCTACATCCCTCGCTACTTCCTCCTGAGCAACATCAACTGCTACACCACTGTTTTGCAGTTGTTCTATCAGCTCTTGAATTTGAGATGCGGCTTGAGTCAGATTTTGGCTCATATTGATGTAGTTACCTTGAACATAATTACCACCTTTTGTGTTAATGGATTCATAGTAATTACCGCCATTTGTATTAATTGTGCGATTGTCGCTCATGCTATTTTTGCTTCCTATTTGAAGATTGCCAGAATTGTTAATTTGCACTTTGGGTGCTGCAAGAAGTCTTTCGAGTCTCGCCATTTCTAAATCCTTAGATTCAAGCTTTCCTTTTAGATGGGCCTTTTCATTCTCCAACTCACGAACTCTTTGCTCCAAGGGTTCTCTGATGATTCTGTCACCATCTGAAATTCGTGATGGATAGGCGACTATGATCATCATTGAACCGTCGTCTAGTAGTTTATACTCCTTGAGAGAAAGCTCACTATTGTACTCATCCTGTATCTTGATCTTTAATTCGCTGAATGCCTCTGCTATAGCTTTTGGAGATTCAGTAAAAGTTAGTTCAATTTCTTCAAGGCTGTCTGAATAGATATAGAAATCTTGTAGCAGTTCGCAGCCCTCGCATTCCACATCACTGCACTCGACACATCCAATTGGATACTCCCAAGCGTCCCATTCAACCTTTACTTCAAATCCCTCTTGCTCACTGTCAAAGTAGAATGCTGCACAATAATGTAATTCTGCTCCCATTGATCTCTGATCAGCTTCAACAAACTCCCACTCTAAATCATCAGGATTAACCTCAAAAACTTCATCCGTCTCCAGAATTCTTAGTTTTGCAGTTCCTTCACACCTAATGCCCATAGCGTTTTAACTTAAACCTAATTGTCCCACAACTAATCCTTACGGCAATTTCACCTTAATACTAACAGAAAGCTTTCTGGCGATCGCCTCCTAGATTTTTCGCAATAATTCCCGAATAGCGATCGCACAATCCGGGAAAGCTAAAGGTGAAATTGTCACGTCCTCTGCAAGTATGTTCTCACTGTGATATCCGTCTGGACTGGGGAGACGATACATATACAACTTGCGTCCATTGACATCTAAAATCCAGTACTCAATGATCCCTGACTTAGCATAAGCGTTCGCTTTTACTTCACGATCATACTTGAGACTGGAATCAGCTATTTCAATCAGTAAAAACACTTCGGAAGCATTAGGATGGTGATCGTCATAATCTAATGGATTCAGCTTCACTACTGAAATATCTGGTTCTGGTTCCGAGTAATCGTCAAGTTGCACTGGTGACTGGATTCTTAATAAAACTTTGTCACCCAAACGTTGACGTAATAACCTTTCTGTGCGGGTAATCGCTGATTCGTGAGCAGTTCCTTTTGCTGACATTCTGATGATTTGTCCCGCGATTAATTCTAAGCGTTCTTCAGGATGAAAAATACCCATTTCCGCCATTTGGTGATATTCTTGAACACTAATTAGGCGAATATTGGTAAGCATATAGCGTTTCCTAATCACATGAGTTAAATCATAGCCCCCTCTCGAAGAGCGAGCAGGGGGTTGGGGGTGGGGTTCTTGTACCTCACTCAACTGAGAACTGCGATAAGATTCACGTTAATGTCCTAGCATTTTATCCCGCAGATGCTTAATGCGATCGCGCAATTTCCCCGCCTCTTCAAATTCCAGTTTTTTCGCCGCTTCTTTCATCTGCGCTTCTAACAGAGTAATCAACCCTGGAATCTGTTCTAATGGCAGTTCATCTATATGTTCATCTACAACTTTCAAGTCAGTTGCATTTAATCGCCGAGATACATCTAAAAAAGCCAAAATCGCATTACTTGATTTTTTGACAATTGGTTGTGGTGTAATCCCATGAAGTCGATTATGTGCTGTTTGAATCCCCCGCCGCCTGTCTGTTTCATCAATAGCTTTAATCATGCTACCTGTCATATTATCGGCATACAAAATCGCTTGTCCCTGGACGTGACGCGCGGCTCTACCAATAGTTTGAATTAAGGAACGCTCGGTTCGTAAGAAACCTTCTTTATCTGCATCCATAATTGCCACTAAAGAAACTTCAGGTAAATCTAAACCTTCCCGCAGCAAATTCACACCAACCAAAACATCAAATTTTCCTTCGCGTAAGTTCTGCAAAATCTCGATGCGCTCAATAGAAGTAATCTCAGAATGTAAATACCGTACCCTGATACCGTGGTCTTGCAAATATTCGGTTAAATCTTCCGCCATCCGCTTAGTTAATGTGGTAATTAACACTCGTTCATGGCGATCGGCTCTATCTTTAATTTCGCCCAACAAATCATCAATTTGTCCTTCTGTGGGGCGCACGGAAATTTCTGGATCAACTACCCCAGTTGGTCGAATCACTTGCTCAATTACATGGTCTTCAGAAATTTCTAATTCCCAATTTCCGGGAGTTGCTGAAACAAAAATACACTGATTCATCTTTTGCCAGAATTCCTCGGCTTTTAAGGGACGGTTATCAGCAGCGCTAGGAAGACGAAATCCATGTTCAATTAAAACTTTTTTTCTCGCTTGGTCGCCGTTATACATCCCGCGAATTTGGGGTACGGTAACGTGAGATTCATCGATAATTAATAGCCAATCTTTAGGAAAATAATCAATTAAACATTCTGGCGATTCCCCAGCTTGTCTTCCTGCTAAGTGACGCGAATAGTTTTCAACGCCGTTGCAGTAACCTACCTCGCGCAGCATTTCTAGGTCATAGCGTGTACGTTGATCTATGCGTTGCGCTTCTAATAGTTTCCCAGCTTGTTCTAAGTCTAGTTTTTGCTGTTTTAACTCGGCTGCAATGTCGTGACAAGCTACTTCTAACCGTTCTTCTGGCGTGACAAAGTGACGCGCGGGGTAGACATTCACCGCTTCCAAACTTTTGAGAATTTCACCTGTCACTGGGTCAATGTAGCGAATCGCGTCAATTTCATCACCAAAGAATTCGACACGAATTATTCGGTCTTCATAAGCTGGGCCAATTTCTAAGACATCACCACGGACGCGAAATTTTCCCCGGCCCATTTCGATGTCGTTGCGGCTATATTGAACATTTGCCAAATCTCGTAAAATTTGGCGTTGATTTACTTCCATACCTATCTGAAGGGGGATGGCAGCTTTCAGATATTCTGCTGGCATTCCCAAACCGTAAATGCAACTGATGGAAGCAACGACAATGACATCACGGCGTTCAAAAAGCGATCGCGTCGCTGAATGCCGCAACATATCTATTTCATCATTAATTGCCGCCGTTTTTTCAATATAAGTATCGGTAACGGGAATATACGCTTCTGGCTGATAATAATCGTAATAGCTGACGAAATACTCAACTGCATTGTTGGGAAAGAAATCTCGTAACTCGTTACAAAGCTGTGCAGCCAGGGTTTTGTTATGCGCCAGAACTAAAGTAGGCTTGCCAATTTTTTCAATAACTGCTGCTACCGAAAATGTCTTGCCAGTTCCAGTAGCTCCTAGTAAAGTTTGGTAACGATTGCCTGATTGGATACTAGCAGTTAGTTTAGCGATCGCTTGTGGTTGATCGCCTGTGGGACTAAAGGGAGCTTGAAGACAAAATTCTGTCATACAGTTTTGCTGTAATATACCCTATCTCATGGTGACGATTCCGCCCTGTATCCATTGTAGCTGGCTTATTAGACTAAATAAATAGTAATAATTATTTACAAGAATTAATAATTTAAATTTACTTATCTATCAGTTTTAAAGATTCTTATATCTATATGAGGTTTTTTAAGGTTAAACTTTAAGGTATATGGGAAAAAATTTCATCTTTCCTTAATTATTGTAAAATCCAATTAACAAACTAGAGGTTTTCGTTTATGACTATTAGCAACGCTGGCAAAGCAAGCAGTTCTCGGCAAAAGTATGCCAAGTCTCCAGGGGAAGCTACAGAGGAAGTTGAAAATCAACAAGACCAGAGCTTGAATGCTGATAAAGTCGAGGAAGTTAATGAACTGCCAGTGGGAGCTTCTGGAACACTCGCCATTTCTGGAATTCGTCCTATAGGCGCTAGCGACTTAGAAGTTGCTGAACACCTCTCAGTTGCTGGGGTGCGTCCCATTAGCACCAGTACCTTGGAAGTAGTTGAAACCTATAACTCAATGGGTATTCGTCCAATTGGTGCTAATACATTCCAAGTTGTTGAAAGTATCAACCTCTCTGGGATTCGTCCAATTGGCTCAAGTTTATTGGTAATTGATGAAAGCTATTCCACCTTCGGTAATCGTCCGATAGCATCAAATGAGGTTGACAATTCTGAAAGCCTGATGGGTTTTCTAGATTAGACAAAAAATATCCCCATAACTTTAATTAACCCAGTTTTTATACGAAACTGGGTTTTTTTAGTTAAACAGTCAAAAGCAGAGATGATCAGATTTACATTTGTTCTATGTCTTTTAGCATAGGTAACTCAAGTATTCTTACTTTATTTTATATTCAGCCAACAGCCAGGATGCTTACTACAATTACTTTTCTTCATTTTGAATTTTGAATTTTGAATTTTGAATTAGTGAATCTGCCTTGTGGTGGAAGGCTTTAGCAAAAACTTTAAGCTACTGTGTAAAAGTAATAACAAAAGATTTCAAAGTTAATTTATAGCTTTGAAATAAATTCTTCATTAAATAAGGAGTACAAAATGAGCATAGAAGATCGCGCAAAGGCTGCTGCTAAAAATGTTGAAGGTAAAGCTCAAGAAGCATTAGGAAATGTAACTGGAGATCCAGAAGATAAAGCCAAAGGTAAAGCAAAGCAAGCTGAAAGCGAAGTACGTCACGGAATTGAAGATGTGAAAGATAATGTCAAGAAGAACATTGACTAATAATTCATGATTTTTTTGCAGAAACTCTAGGGATATAAATGGGGTGAATTCCATTTTTGCAGAAAAATCTGATATGAGTTGTTTGAGAACCAAGCTAAACTCTTTTGATATTCCCTAAGTAAAGGCTAGAGAATAGAGTATTAGCTTGATTGGCAAGATTTTTGTAGAGACGTAATTAATCACGTCTCTACACTTCCCAAAAATTTTTAAAGCTTAGATATTTTAACTATTTATATTACTTTAGCAATCCAGTTTTGAGTGTTTGTAGTAAGCACTTTAGCCCTTATAAAATAAAAGCCCTTGGTAATAGCGCCGATCCTAATCCTTTTGTCCAGACAGGTGATACGTTCGTCGCGTTAAATACTCTAAACCCAAGTAATGATGATAATGTGTATAGTCTGTTTGTTACCAGCAGATTCAAAACTAAAGTGTCTGTCCCCGAACCTTTAACTACATTGGGTTTATTAGCAGTTGGTCGTTTTGGTCTAGCTTTCTGCCGCAAGTACAAGCAGCAACCAAAAGATATCGCAAAAGCTTAACTTAAGAACTTCTAAAGAGGTTTTTGTTTTCTGGATAAGTCCAAAAAATCATAACTTTCTCAAGCCTGTTCTGCAAAAAAACAGGTTTTTCATTTTTGGCATGACTAGCGATAAAATCAGAAGCGATCGCTGTACCAAGCAAGACTTGCTCTTTGAAGGCGATGTCTACGAGGGGCATAGCTGCGTTAACTTTGCCCAATCTGAAAATTCAATTCCAAATATCATGAAATTGTAGTACTATAGCACGGGCATTAACTATCTTCAGCTACATCTGATTGTTAGCGCTCTTAAATTCACAATCGATGAGAATATACCGTGAGCCTAACTCTTTATTTTCTCCGTCACGGACAGACAGAATGCAGTCGCAATAATTCCTTTTGCGGTTCCATAGACTCAGAACTTACTCCAGAAGGCTTGGAGATGGGAAAGGCTTTTGCATCTGCATATAGTTCTATGGATTGGACAGCAATATTTTGTAGTC
Organism: Nostoc sp.; assembly: GCF_036917935.1. Lineage (GTDB taxonomy): Bacteria > Cyanobacteriota > Cyanobacteriia > Cyanobacteriales > Nostocaceae > Nostoc. Next base: position 55,092 of record NZ_JBALEL010000022.1, read on the forward strand.
CAATGCGGCGAACTGTATTGACAGCAAAACCTTTATGTGAGTCCATCGGAATGGAACCACAACTTAGGGATGGTTTGAAGGAAATCAACTATGGCTTGTGGGAAGGAAAAACCCCAGAAGTAATTAGCCGTGAATATCACGATGATTATATTCGCTGGTCAGCAGATCCCGCCTGGAATGGGCCAACTGGTGGAGAAATGGCAGTTACAATTGCTTTTCGCGCCATACAGGTAATTGAAGAAATCAAGCGAAATTACAGCAGTGGCAATGTGTTAGTGGTTTCTCACAAGGCAACTATCAGAACTATTCTGTGTAGTTTACTGGGGATTGATGTGGGACGCTTCCGTTTTCGTTTGGGATGCCCCGTTGCTTCGGTCAGTATTGTAGAATTTACCTCACATGGGCCGCTATTAAAGGTTTTGGCAGAGCGTAGTCATTTGGATGAGCGTTTGCGAAATTTACCAGGGACATGAGAAGTTAAGAGTTAGGAGTTAAGAGTTAGGAGTTATTATTTTTTCCTTTGTCGTAGACATCGCACTTATGAATCATTAGCTGATAATGGTCTACATTGCAATATTCATCATCAACATTGCAACATTCATAAGTAATATTGTAATATTCATCATCAACATTGCAATTTTTGTTATCAATATTGCAACATTCATAAGTAATATTGTAATATTCATCAGCAATATTGTAATATTCATTATCAATATCGTAATATTCATCATCAACATTGCAATATTCATCGTTAACATCGTAATATTTAGGCGATCGCTAGCAATGCTTAAATAAAATCATCGCTGAGTTGTGTCATGCTGCCAGTTATTGAAACTATTGTCTTACGTCAAATGGCTTCGGGCGATCGCTTGTCTTTACAAGTTTACAAGTTTATCGGCGCTCAACCTGGTAAAAAGGTTTACATTCAATCTAATCTTCACGGTGCAGAAATTGCTGGTAATGCCGTTATTCATCAATTAATTGAGTTTTTATTAACAATAAATGATCCAGATTTAACTGGAGAAATTTGGCTAGTTCCCGTTTGTAATCCAATGGGAACGAATGAGCGATCGCACCATTTTTCGCCTGGTCGATATTGCGTTTATGAAGCCAAAGATTGGAATCGCATCTTTTGGGACTATGAGAAAGAAGCTGATGATTTAGTAGCTTTTACTAAATCTCAACTTCATATTGATCTAGAAGTCGTTCGACAAAATTATCTAAATATAATTAAGCAACAATTTGCCAAAATTATAGAAAAAATTAATTCTCCCAGTAGTGTGCCTTACACTGAGCTTTTTAGCTATAAACTACAAAATCTGAGTTTAGATGCAGACTACTTAATTGACTTACATACTTCTACAAATCAAGCTTTAGACTATCTTTATTACTTCCGAAATCGAGAAGACAGTGCAAAATATTTCGGTCTTGATTTTGGAATCTTACTTGATAAATATGATGGTGATGCTTTTGATGAAGCTTTTATTAAACCTTGGTTAGCACTGGAAGCTTGTTTTAAAGAGTTTGGTAGAGAAATTAAGTTTGATGTGGAAGCTTGGACACTGGAATTAGGAACAGGAATGCAAATAAACCCTGATTCAGTCGCTAAAGGTGTAAGGGGTGTAAAAAACTATTTAGCGCAAAAGGGTGTACTGCAAATTTCTAATTTATTGAATGACACAAAAATCCATGAGATGACTTTTGCATCTAGCAGCAACCGGAAAAAATATTATGCGATCGCAGGTGGCATGATTCAAGCGAGAATAGAATTAGGTAGTTATGTAAAAGCGGGAGAAAAACTCTATCAAATTCTCAGTTTTAATAAAGAGGGTAAGTTACCCAGTCTAATTGATGTCTGCGCTCAACAAGATGGATTAGTTTATGATGTCGCAACCAATCAAGCTGTGAATGAAGGCGAGTTTGTATTGGGAGTTATTAGTTAGCAACTAAATTTAAAGTTCTGCCTCTACTCCACTGTTTGATTTATTATTCGATTCTATATAGGGATCTGACTTTTCACGGTATCTAGAAAACCTCACTTCTATTTCTCTCTCCTACAAGGAGAGAGACTTTGAATTTTCCCCCTTCCCGTGTCGGGAAGGGGGTTAGGGGGTTAGGTCTTTCGTAGGCTTTTCCATACAACGTGAAAAGTCAGATAAAGGGATCGGTAGAGTCGGTTTTTAGATAAAATACAATCATGCTGCTAGGATTAAAAATAGTTAAGTTTGGTGTAAGATACTGAAGAGAGAATAAGGATGTTTTAAAAGTGTTCGGCTGTAATTTTAGGCACTTCTATATCTCCCCTAACCCCCCTTAAATAAGGGGGGAACCGGAATCAAAGTACCCCAATTTATCGGGGGATTTAGGGGGATCTAAAATGTTTTGCTACCGACCAGAGAATTTTTAAAACATCCTCTAAGATTTATGGCGCAAAATTCTCAACAGAGAACAGCCAATATTATGAAAATTCAGGCGTTTCTACCAAGGATTGATGTCTATTCAATTGATAAGCAAACGGCTGAAATTTATAGGGATTTCAAATCAGAGATTACCCTGCGATTCGGTCTTAAAGGATGTTTAAAAAGTATTTGGCTGTGATTTTAGGCACTTTGATCCCCCCTAACCCCCTTAAAAAGGGAGGAACCGGAGTCAAAGTCCCCCAATTTATCGGGGGATTTAGGGGGATCTAAAATATTTTGATACCGACAAGAGGACTTTTCAAACAACCTCTTAAAGAAAAGCGCAAACGTCAGACTACTAAATTAACAGAAATTGGTATTAGTGAGAATGACTTATGGATAGCTGCTACAGCATTACGTCATTCACTGATTGTTGTGTCTTGTGATAGTGATTTTGAAGGGATACGTCAGGTAGGGGAATTTTCGTTAGAAAATTGGGTCTAATTTCTCGAAAACACTGTAGGGGTAATTCATGAATTGCCCCTACGGAGGAATTAATTGCTCAATTATACACAGAGTCCCTTGAGGCTAATACAAACCTCGTCATGGAATTGTTTGTTTTGAATCTAAAAACAAAATCAAGTTATCTCAGCTGTAAAATATAAGTGTAGAGCCAGTAGTAGATTAAACCTAAGCAAAAGCAATCCCCGAAAATGCTAGGGTGTTTTTATGCTTATTTTGTGTCTAAGAAAGAATCAAGTTATACCAGCTGTAAAATATGAGGGTGGAGCCAAAGGTGACTAGTATTGATAATTACAACTTCTCTTTTTCAGGAGAAGCCACAATCCCAGAGGCTCCTCCTGGATTCAAATCAGGTTTTATCGGCATTGTTGGTCGTCCTAATGTCGGTAAATCTACTTTGATGAATCAATTGGTAGGAGAAAAAATTGCAATTACATCACCGATCGCACAAACAACACGTAACCGTTTGCGCGGTATATTAACGACACCAGAGGCGCAGTTAATATTTGTAGATACACCAGGAATACACAAGCCCCATCATCAATTGGGCGAAGTGTTGGTGCGAAATGCCAAAATTGCCATTGAATCGGTAGATGTATTGTTGTTTGTGGTAGATGGAGCCGTGGCTTGTGGTGCCGGCGATCGCTATATTGCCGAATTGCTCAGTCGCAGCAAAACACCGATAATTATTGGTGTGAACAAAACCGACCAACAACCCGCCGATTCTCAGTTTATAGATGATAGTTACGCCCAGATGGCCCAGTCCCATGAGTGGGAAACCGTGAAATTTTCTGCCAAGACTAGTGCCGGATTACCGCAACTTCAAGAATTATTAATTAAACATTTAGAAATTGGGCCATTATATTATCCTCCAGACTTGGTAACTGACCAGCCAGAGCGCTTTATTATGGGTGAATTAATCCGAGAACAAATTTTATTATTGACTCGTGAAGAAGTACCCCATTCAGTAGCGATCGCTATTGATCTAGTAGAAGAAACTCCCAGCATTACCCGTGTACTTGCTACCATCAATGTCGAGCGCGATTCCCAAAAAGGCATACTCATTGGCAAAGGTGGAGCAATGCTTAAAGCAATTGGTAGCGAAGCTCGCGAACAAATCCAAAAGTTAATCGCTGGTAAAGTTTACCTCGAATTGTTTGTGAAAGTCCAACCAAAATGGCGACAGTCGCGGATCACTTTAGCAGAGTTAGGCTATCGCGTGGAAGAATAGAAAAGAGACGCGATTAATCGCGTCTGTACAGTTAGGAGTTTGCTCGTTTCTCGTTCCCATACTCCGTATGGGAATGCATTCATTGAGGCTCTGACTCAACTTATCACTAGAGGCAGAGCCTCTAATCAGTCATTCCCATGCTCTGCATGGGAACGAGAGAAACGAGAGAAATTTCTCGTTCCCATACTCCGTATGGGAATGCATTCATTGAGGCTCTGACTCAACGTATCACTAGAGGCAGAGCCTCTAATCAGTCATTCCCATGCTCTGCATGGGAACGAGAGAAAAAAAAATTAAATAACAAAAGGCAAAAGACTATTAACAATTCAAAATTCAAAATTAAAGACATTTTCAGATGGGGATTTAAACCCCGACTGGAACTAAGGCTACCTGTAGAGGTAGGGGTCTTAAATCCTTTAATTTATGACAAATGACAAATGACAAATGACTCTTAATTAATAAAAATGTCTTTAGATACTCGCTATCCTTTAAATTTACCCGCCAATGCTCCGCCATTGCGCGTGTTAATTGTCGAAGATGATCCAATGATGCAACTGGGATTAGAGCAATCGTTAATGGCTCATCCTCAGTTAGAAATTGTTGGACAAGCTGAAGATGGTTATTTGGGAGTTCAAGCCGCACTGCAACTGAAACCTGATTTGGTGGTTATGGATATTGGATTGCCGCGATTGGATGGCATTGCAGCAACACAGCAAATTAAGGCGGCACTGCCAGCAACTCATGTGGTGATGCTGACATCTCATCAAACGGAGACAGAAATTATTGCGGCACTATCTAGCGGTGCAGATGCATATTGTATCAAAGGTGCAAGTGTGGAACGATTGTTAAGTGCGATCGCAGCCGCAGTTGATGGTGCAGCCTATCTCGATCCCCAAATTGCGCGGCGAGTGATTGACAATCTCAAACCGCCTTCACCGACCACCAACACCGCCAACTTATCTGGACGCGAGTTAGAAGTGTTGAAACTCATGGTAGACGGGTTGAGTAACCCAGAGATTGCCGAAAAACTCTATCTCAGTCCCAACACCATCAAAACTCACGTCCGAGGGATTATGAATAAATTAGCAGTGGACGATCGCGTGCAAGCAGCAGTTGTTGCATTGCGTTCTGGGTTGGTTTGATGTTAGAAGAAATTCAAACCTTTACTACTGAATATCTTGACAAGTGCGCTCATCTATATGTTGAAGTATTCAATGCTGAACCTTGGAATGAGCAATGGACTTTCGAGACTGCAAAAACAAAGTTGTTTGAAATTCTCAATACACCAGGTTTTGTCGGATTTGTATTCAAACAAGATGAACTGCTAGGATTCATAGCAGGTTATTGTAAGCAAGGGCAAAAAAGTCAAAGCTTTTATCTAGAAGAAATCTGTGTCCAAGCTCATAAGCAGCATCAAGGAATTGGGACAAAGCTACTTAACGAATTAATGGATACTCTAACCGCGATGAAAGTTACTGAGGTTTATCTGTTGACTAACAAGGATGGACAAGCAGAGGCTTTTTACACCAAGCATGGCTATCAAAGAAGCCAGTATCTGATTCTTATGGCAAAACAATTTTAGAGGAGATGAAAGTTTTGCACCAATGACGAATTGAACATAAGAGGTTGTTTGAAAAGTCCTCTTGTCGGTATCAAAATATTTTAGATCCCCCTAAATCCCCCGATAAATTGGGGGACTTTGAGAGAGGTTGCCCCCCTTAAAAAGGGGGGTTAGGGGGGATCTAAAAGTGCCTAAAGTCACACCAAAACACTTTTCAAACATCCTCTAAAACAAATGCAGCAAAATACAGAGATAAACCTTAGCAAAAGTAAGATTACTGGTGTATCCAAACTTAATAAGGAATTTCTCACCTTCTGCCCCACAAATCGCGAAGAATGATTGATACGATAACAAAGTTGGCAATACTGCTCGGTTAAGCATTTTCAACTCGGAATTCGGTTCGGGGAAAAGGTTAAAGGGTAAGGGTTAAAGGTTTTTTCTTTCGCCCTTTCCCCTTCCCATTTTCCCCTTAACCGACAAGTATTGACAAAGTTGGGTTAAGCAAAGCGCAACCCAACAAAGCCCCGGAAATGTTGGGTTTCTAGTAGATTAAAGATTCAATTCATTCAATTATGCTGGCGATCGCAGTTCCATTTACAAGTAGAGGCGTACATATATATGTACGCCTCTATAGCCAATTCATTTGTTGCCAAGATATTTGAAAGATAGTCTAAGTAAGTCGGCGAGAAAAATTCCATGTATATGAAGAAATATAAATTGTCCGTAGGGTGTGTTATGCCGTAGGCTAACGCACCTTGAATTCTTGACGGTGCCGTTGCGCTGCGCGACAACACACCCTACATTTAAATAAATTTCTTAACATAGCTTGAAATATTAGCACCGACTTACTTACCTCAATGCATTTCAGTTAAAAGAGTTTGAGAATTCATTAGGGTCTATATTAGCCGGAAATAACAAAATTTCCTTGCCTTCTAAATTTGCCTTGTGGTGAAGCAAAATTGCCTTTTCCAAAGAACAATATTTAATTGGAACCCATCTGTCGTTATAAAAGTAGACAGTTACTCGGCTCATTGCATACTCTTTCAACGGCAGTGGAAGAGACCAGGACGAGTCCACAGTTTGAACCTTACCTGTTGAGTCCATGCTTTGAACCTCAATTGTTAAGTATATTTACTTTCACTGATCGGAATGATTTAAAGGAACTATCATAAGTAATAACAATCTGCCTTAAAACTACATCTTTAGGTAAAAGTTAGAATAATTAAAACTGACCTCACGACCTTGACGTTAAATGCGATCGCTACTTTTTCTCTCTCAGCTGCTTGGATTATCCCCACAGCATGACTCCCTACAATGGTCGTTACTGAGATCACCGTTCCAAAGATAAGTAGGGATTTGAGAGAAGAGTGCCTTTTTCAGTTTAGCTGAATATTTATAGCTATAGCTATTTTCAATTGACTGTAATACTCAAATACTTAAATAAAATTCCCGACTTATTAGAAAAGTCGGGAATCTTTTTGCTTACTAGATGTAGCTAAACAGCCCAATGTTTTCTAAATAAGATAGGCTGTTTACCCACCAGATGATTGGGAGTTTTTCAGAATCTGCCAAAAATCTCTTTGCTCAAAATCAACCTATACTCTAACTGCAACCTATGCAATTAAGAGCGGTTTTCTAGCGGATTAGCAATGTATTTGAATGTTGGCTCAGAATTCCAAGGGCCACGCTCATCTTTACCATCTCCGCTTGTAGATAGGTTGTAGTAGAGAGCAACAGTTTCATCTGGCTTAATATTACCAAAGAATGGATCTGTCAACTTACCTAGTGAATCTAGGGCTTTCATAAACATCTGGGTATGAGAAATTTCTCGTGTTAACAGATGGACTAAAGTCTCTTGGGTTCCTTTGTCAGTTGCCAACTTAATCAATTCTTCGTAAGTCTGACGAGCGCCAGCTTCAGCTGCAACGTTAGCTCTTAAATCACGCACTACATCTCCACCCTCATTCAAGTAACTTGCAGTCCAAGCATTACCTTGACTATCTAGAAAATGAGGCCCAACCCCTCGGATTGCAAAAAGAGTACTCTTATAAGCCTCTGTTTGATCCACATTTTTGGTATGAGCTTCGATGAGCTTACCAACCATTTCTAAATGGCTGAATTCCTCGATGGCAATGTCTTGTAGCATATCTTTAATGCCAGCATTTTCAACATGGAATGATTGAACCCAATATTGAAGTGCTGCACTAAGTTCGCCAGTAGCTCCGCCAAACTGCTCTAGTAGCAACTGAGCAAAACGAGGATTTGGTTCACTAACGTTAACTGCGTGAATAGGCTCTTTTTTGTGAAAAAACATAGATTTACACTTCCCAAGATTATGATGTTACAGAATGAGTTAACTTGTCTCCTAGTCTTTTTCCAGATAGAGCTAATTTGATGTTTTATAGCTTCTTAAACTAGTGAACTAGAAGACTGATAAAATGCAGTAGTTATCTCAGCGTTGATAACTGAAAATCAGTGATTTGGCATTGGTGGTTCTCATCGCACCTGCCAACACTCCTAAAACTATATGAGCAATAATACTCATAACTGCCTTAACAATCTCACTCAATCTCACTTACCTCTAAGTTATCAACTCTGATTACAAATTCTTTCTACCAGATGGGGTAAATGCTAAATCCAAAGGTTAGACAAAAGAGTTTATATCTAGATTAGATGAGAGTTGGCATTTTCAGAAATTTAATGCTAAACGAAAGTTTTTTCTATAATAAGTTATAAAATATTAAAAATATATAATGCTAGATATGATTGGCTGTAAAAAAAATGCTGATCAGTTATTTTTTTATTATATCTATCTTAAGATAGATATTTTCGATCTAACTTTTTGGGGATGTATTAACAATATTTCCTCATACAAATATATAGAATTTTCTTGATAATTCATTATTAATGATCTATATGATTAATCAGGCTTGTTGCACATTTTTTATTTAACAACTCTACGAACTGCCCGAATAGTAATTTTCCTAATCATTCATGTTTTTCAACAATTACCAATAACTTTGAGGACTAGAGACTGTTTTCAAACTCGAAGATCCCCCCTAACCCCCCTTTTTAAGGGGGGAAAAGAAACTCTAAAAGCCTCCCTTTTTAAGGGGGGTTGGGGGGATCTCCAAAGAATCAGGTGCTTCAAGAAAGGTTTGAAAACACGCCCTAGCACCTTGAAAGTGACTGATAAAATCACTGAGTTCTCTGTGCCTCTGCGGTTTAAAAGTCATTTGTTGAACCGCAGAGGCGTAGAGAGCATAGAGAAATTATTGTCCGAAAATTTTATTCACCTTGAAAGAGCTAGTCTTAATAATATCCCCTCAACTGTTATTTTTAAGGTAGATTGAGGGGATAATATGTAGCAAACATTTGCAGAAGTGATATCAAATAGCGCGGGAGAATTTTGTCTCTCGCGTTCTTGTGTGAGTATCAAATATAACGGCAATATTTCTTACCAGTAATCTACCGATATCTGTAATCTGGATCTGATTTTTTGATAAACTAACTAGGCCATCGGTTTCTAGTGGTTTTAACGCCTTTAGTTCCTCAGAAAAATATTCATCAAAATTGATATGATATTTGTTTTCAATGTCTTGCTTATGAAGTTGAAAGTGAGACATAATACCCATAATCACATCCCGTCTGATGATGTCATTCGGAGTCAGCTTGATACCTTTACTAACAGGTAAAGCCCCCGCTGCTAGTGTCTGATAATAATCCTTTAATTCCTTGTGGTTTTGGGCATAAGCATCTTCTAACATACTGATGGATGTGGCACCAAAACCAAATAATTCTGTCTCGGCGTGGGTAGTGTAGCCCTGAAAATTGCGTTTGAGAGTGCCATTACGTTGAGCGATCGCTAGTTCGTCATTAGTTTTAGCAAAATGATCCATCCCAATAAATAGATATTGGTTATTTGTCAATTCTTCAATGGTCATTTTCAGAATCTCTAACTTTTCTTCTGCTGGGGGTAGCGCCTCTTGAGGAATATTTTTTTGCGTCGGTTTGAGCCACGGTACATAAGCAAAGTTAAAGACTACAATTCGGTCAGGATCTAATTCAATCGTCTTTTTCAAGGTCTCTTGAAAAGTTTCACGAGTTTGATAAGGTAAACCATAAATTAGGTCTACATTCACACTTTCAAACTTAGCTTCTTTGACCCAACTCATGACATCAAAGAGCATTTCTTCTGGCTGGACACGATTTACAGCTACTTGAACTTGGCGATTAAAATCCTGAATGCCAAAACTGATGCGGTTAAACCCAATTTCTCTCAGAAAGAAAATGTAGTTTTTATCGATATAGCGGGGATTAATCTCAATTGAGATTTCTGCTTGTGGATCGATATTGAAGTAGCGATTGATGTTTTTCCATAAAAATTCTATTTGGTGATGCTCCAAGTAATTAGGAGTACCACCTCCCCAGTGGATTTGCAACACTTTTCTATCTGGATCGATTAAGGCTGCGGTGTTTTTGATATCTTGAGCCAAAGACTCCACATAAGGTTTAGCAATATTCTTGTTGTTGGAAATTACTGTATTACAGCCGCAGAAGTAGCAAGCACTTTGGCAAAAGGGGATGTGGAAATACAAAGAAAGAGGAGTTTTGCGTTGATTCGATGCTGCGATCGCGGCCTTAAAATCAGTTTCGGTGAATGTTTCGCTTAACTCTGTAGCAGGCGGATAACTGGTGTATCTAGGTGCGCGAGTGTCGTACTTTTGGATCAGATCGAGATCAAACTTGACACCAGGTAATAGAAAAACCATTGAGTTGCTTTCCAATGAATGTATGAGTAGGGAGTAAGAGGGAAATAATTAATGAAAAATGACTAACTTAATTAGCCGCAGTTACTTCAGTGCTACCTGAATTTTGGGAGTGAGTGAGGCTATTAAACAAAACTTGACCGAGTGCTTTAATTAAACTTCCTTCTAACTCCTGAGCCATCTGTAAATTAAACCCAAAGGCATTATTAGCTTCTGCAACAATCTGTTCTGCTGTTATATCATCAACGGGTAATGCATTTAATGCCTGACGATACTTATTTTTAAATGCCTTTTTATCAGGAATTTGCTCAAAGTTGTAAAAGGATGTGCCTTCATAGCCAGAAAGCTTCAGGGCTGATTGAGCAACTTTTTGTAGCATTTGGCCCCCCGAAAGATCGCCCATGTAGCGAGTATAGGTATGACCTAGCAATAAGGCTGGTTCACTAGCAGAAATTTCCCGAATGCGGTTAATGTAGGTCTGGGTAGCAGGTGAGGGTGTAATTTGCTCTCTCCAATTATCCCCATAATAGAACACCATATCTTTTTCCAGCGAGGATTGGCGATTAAGGGATTACCAAGAAATAAATTATCCAATCTTGTGGGGTGGACATCTTGTCCGCCCTTAGTCACGGGCGGGCGAGACGCCCACCCCACAAGAAAAGTTGGATGTTTTTTTATTTGGAAGTCCCTAAGTTCCAGAAAGTAAACTGCACTAATCACAGGATGCTCTATATAGCTCTCTAATGCCGCTTCTAGTTCGCTGTAGACGTAATACAAGTTGCTTAAGAACTTGGGCGTTGCAGTCTCTATCCACAACTCCTTGCAAAAAACATTTCATGAATGTTTCCGCTGATGTGTGGGCTTGTTGAGTTCCAGAGCGCAGTTTGATGGCTAGATTGCTACTCATTGTTGCTTCCTTCTTTCTTGTTCAAGCGCAAGGTTTTTCGGCAGTCACCGACTCACGATGCCTACCAGGGGCTGCTAAAAAATTGTTATTCTAGGTTTAGAGAGGATCTGCATCACTCTATTCAGCAAATACCACTGCCGATGCAAATCCCAGCTATTTTTATTTCTTCTAAGATTATTTAACTATTAATTTATATATAACTATAAAGATATTAATGTTTTTTTATGTTTTTCTGATGCTCATGTTCAGGCATATCCCAGTTGAGTAGTAACAAAAATGTTTGCGAGATAGGCATTTAAAGCAAAAATTTAACTTAATCTTATCCTTTTTTTGATTTGTTCTTAGTTGTGCCAAGACTTTTAATACAATATATTCTGTTTAATCAGTATTAAATCTTCTATAGAAATCCGATTTAATTTTTGAAAAGCTTGACTGCTGTAGCTTTGGGTGATGTAAATCAGAGCTTCAGTATACTTAACAAGATTCATACCGGATTATTAAGAGTTCTATGTGATATTGTCAAAGCAGGTTTAAGGATTTAGCCTTTCTGTTTGGTATTGTACTTACTAAATCAGGATAAACTATATGTATCGATTCCAGATCAGTGCATACACTCAAACGGGCGAATCCATTGGTCTTGTCGGTTCTACTCCAGAGTTGGGATTGTGGGACATCACCAAATGTGTCCACCTGCGTACAAGTGGCGATCGCTATCCTTTATGGTGGACAGATATAGAAATTGACATTCAGCCGTCTTTGGAGTCAGGCGATGTCTCACGACAAGCCACTCCGTGTCTAGGCCCCAGACTTGGGTATAAGTACGTGCGTCTCGATGCAAACGGCAACGCCCGATGGGAGAGCTTACTAGATACAAACCGATGGATTCCGATTGATCCCAAGGATCATTCCAGCACAATTATTGTGGATGATGGCGCATTCGGTTATTTACAGCCTTACCCCTTTGGATATATTGAGAAGTCGGCTGTCAGAATGCCCGTGGAAGAAGGGACTGAAAGACTCAAAATCTTGGTAATTGGCAGTTCCGTCGCATTAGGTCATAAAGCCTGGTTTTTGAAAGGTTGGGTCTGGCTATTGGCACAGGCTTTACAGCAAAAATATGGGCATAAACTCGTGAATGTGTCAGAAGTGGGGGCGAATGTCAGCAGAACCATCGCCCGATTCCCCTCAGTTGTCACCCCAGAACAACCGGATATCGTGATCATTGCCCTGTCTCTGGGCAACGAAGGGTTAGCCTACTGTCGCCCTCACGAACGGCGGGCAGTACAGCGGCGGTTTGAAAGTGGCTTGCAGCAGCTGGTGAAAATGACGCGCGATATCGGAGCTATTCCGATTCTGGGCGGAGTCTATCCTAATGATGACTATTCCCTGGAACATTACTGGCTGATACGAGAGACACACAACCGAATGCTAAGTTGGGGCGTGACTCTACTGGATTGGTTGGCAGCTGTGGATGATGGGCAAGGACGATGGAAAGCGGGGATATCCTTCGATCCGGCTCACCCGAATACTATCGGTCACAGCCTCATGTATCAGCAGATCGACCAGCACCTTTTCGACATCGACAAAGACGAATTACCAAAACAAAAACAACGTTTCCAGCAAACGAATGAATTCCCCATCTACTTTGACAATGCTGGCTTTCATCTCTCTGTCTGTATCGAAGAGAAGCGTTTACGAATCATTAATCGATCGCAATACAGCTACACCATCGCTCCCTATTGGCAGGAATTACAAACTGTACTGCAAAGTCAGGCAGGATTGATACCAGGTATTTACATTCCAAAGTCTGTCAAGGCAGGGACGCTCCCCTTCTTTGCCGTGCAAGAGGATGGCGCGATCGCAACTACAATAAACATCTCCCCTAATACCGATCTAGAATATAGCGCCGCCTTCAATCTCTTTTCGCCAAATAACGTTTTGTTCTATGACGGGGATTTGGGGATTTTGCAAGCGGATGAACGTCATCTCTGGATAATCAACGAATCAGACAACGAGTACAATATCCAACCGATGTGGACGGAGGTTTGCAACGCACTTAAAGCCGTGCCATCGGGTGTTTATGAAGATCCGCTTTATCCCAATGCCCCCTTTCGCACGCTGATGATTGGTAAGGATGGGCTAGAAAGCCGGGTGAAAGCACCACCTAAATCTGCGGTGTTTTTTCAATACAAATGTGAGTTATCGGATATCAGCCGTGTGGCGATTCTTCCCCTTGGCGATCGCTGTGCCGTCCGTATGATGCTATATAAGATGGAATATGATGGCCCCGCCTTTCCCTTTGATCTAACGCGCACGACTAATATTGCAGATGTCGCAGATGCGATCGAAAATAGTTTTGATGATATGTGGAACCCTGCCTTCCTGCACTACAGCCCCGATGCAAGTAGAATCTACCATAGTAAGTGGTCAGGTTTATCCTTTGCCCATGAAGTCGAGGAGACAGACGACCCCACGAACGATATGTTTCCAGTCCATGAACGGATGCGCGTTCGTTACACGGCACGCTCTGAAAGGTTTTGGTACGCACTGCGGCATTGCGACAAAGTGCTTTTTGTTCGCACAGGAATTAGCGATCGCGGTGGTGTGATAGATTTGGTCAATAAGCTACAAAAACAATGCCAAGGGAAACCATTTCATCTCTTGCTTCTTTCTCCCCAAAGCGATGATCAGTTTTTAGACCTTCCCAATGTGCTGCATTACAATGTCGAGTTTAATCCCGATTGCATGTATGACGATTTAGGACATTGGATGTATTGCACAGAGGTGATGCGAAGAATTCTGGAATCCCTGGGTGTGTCTAGTAAAAACCTATTTTGGTGTCCGCCCAAGACACCGAAGGAGTGAGAAATTAGTTAGGGGCGATGCCTGCAACGGACTGCACCAACGCTTTTCGACTACTCAAACCCTTCGATATAATGCGGCTTACAAACATAACTACAACTAGAGAAGCAATTATAGATATTGGGCTTCCTCTAATTTTTTCCTGCTATGCAATACCCTACGGTAAAATATTTCTTAAACTTCACACTATACTTCACACTATGGCATTACGATAGATGTAAAGAACGATAATGCACAATCTCTCTAGAAGCCTCGCAAAGGATGTAGAAAGTGGTCAATACCAATCCATTCATTGCACAGCCACCCAAGGAAGTGCCGTTACAAAATGCCCCGCTGATTCGAGTTATCGCGCAGGTACTCTTTCCTTCCATTCTTTCGATGGAAGATAAGGAATTTGTTCGTGTATTCCAAGAAGCGATTAGGGAAAATTACCCTTATCTACAGCCTGAGCAAACTCAGGGCTTCGTTTTTAGCCCTCAAGGTGTTGTACCAACTGTGCCTCAAATAACTTGGCGATTTGTGGACAAAACAGAAACTTGGCGAGTCTCATTAGCACCTAATTTTTTGGCACTTGAGACAACTGTTTATTCAAGCCGCAGTGATTTTATGGAACGTCTGGAAAGCTTACTTATCGCTCTTAAAGAAAGTTTTCATCCTAATATTGACATGATTGAGCGATTCGGTATGCGATACATCGATAGACTTGTTGGACAAAATATAGATGATCTATCATCACTGGTAAAACCTGAGATAGCTGGCATTGCAACTGCTGGATTCAGAGAATATATTCATCAAAATATTAATCAATCTTTGTTCATCATCCCTGATGGAGGGGAACAAATCATTGCGAGGTGGGGACTCGTTCCCCCTGATACAACTTTTGATCCTGCGGCGATTGAACCTTTTGCTGAGTCTAGCTGGATACTGGATCTAGACATGTCTCTCTCAAAGAAACGAGATTTCAGTGTTGAAGCTTTGATGAATGAAGCAAAACAATTTTCTGAAAGAATTTATACGTTCTTTCGATGGGCAGTGACTGATGAGTTTTTGCGGCGCTTTGGAGGTGAATTATGAGTAATTTGCTAGATAGAAAACCTGATCTATTACCGAAGACTTCTGCGCTGGGAGCTATGCGGAAATCTATCGTTAATCGCTTTCCCTCTATAATTTTAATCGCTCCTAATAGCACTGCTAATTCTATAGCAACTAATAGGAATATTTTGGCCCCTTTAGAGATGACAACGAGTGGGCTGACTCTACCATCAACTAGTTCTCCAGAATCAACACAGAAGGCTCTTAGCGAACTGAGAAGATTGAGTGGATTAACCTGGGATCAACTTGCTAAACTCTTCAATGTCTCACGCAGAAGCCTTCATTTTTGGGCAAGTGGGCAACCGTTATCCCGGTTTAATGAGGAGCATCTTCATCGAGTCTTAGGTGCTATCCAATACATTGATCGAGGAAGTGCAAGTCTCAATCGCAGTCTCTTACTGAAAGCTGGCAGTAATGGTAGACCCCTTTTTGACTTAATGGTTGTAGGTAAATACGAAGAATTCAAACAGATTATTGGTTCCGGTAATGCACCCCAAAAACCACAGTTAAGTCCTTTGTCTGAAGATGCACGCGCAGCACGTAGGCCACAGAATCCAGCAGAACTGGTTGACGCTCTCCAAGATCCTATCCATCTTGAAGTTAGACAATCCAGACCTGCTAGAGCAGCAAGGAGTCGAAAAAATCGTAGTGGTCAATGAGCGTGATATTTGGATTCAGAAAATAGACACCACTCTTAAGAAGTGGTGTCAGGGTGATTGTGTGCTTGGAGAACACTGGTTTGTCCATCGTTTTAATCCTCAACACCCTTTGACATCTGATTCTGCTGATGTTGCAGAATCAGAAACTGACCTTGTAGAATCCGATGTTAAAGGTTTAATTGTAGTTACACAGACATGCGATATTGTACGCTCTTGCGCTGTTCGTCCATTTATAGAGGTGGTACCTCTGGTGAAGGTTGAGGAGCAACTTTTATCTGAAATTCAGCGAAGTAGGCGACCTCAGTTTGCTTATGTTCCAGGAGTTGCAAAATTTAATCTTGTTGCTGACCTTGATCGTGTGATGACATTAGAGAAGGCTGTTATTGTAGAATGGGAGCGCGAGCCAGGATGCCGCAATGATCAAGAGATTAGGACATTTGGGCAAGCATTAACACGAAAACTTGTTCGATTTGCTTTCCCTGACGACTTCAACGATTTTGCTAAAAAGCTTCAAAACCGTCTGCGAGATAAGCATGATAAATCTAACACTGAAGGAGAAGCACTTCGCGCCTTACGAGAAATTAGAGTGCGTGCAGAACCTTCATGGAATAACTCTGAAGTTCGACTGATATTTTGGTTTATTCGAGACGAGGAACAGAATCAATTTGAGGGAATAGGATGGGATCAATTCCTCAAACAGTGGTTGCAATTAATCCCTGAATCTGGACGATTCCAATCTGTAGAGGGTTCGATAGTAGCTCTGGAAGATATGACAGCGAAGGAGTATATTGAGAGTGATCCACTTGATTTGGATCACTTGTCATCCTAATATGCATAATTTTACGATCGCTATCAGCAAAATAGCTCAACCACTGTCGGCTTGGTCACTTTCCCCATAGCGTTGCGCGGTAATTCTTCAACTATCAGAATTTGGGTTGGCACTTTATAGACAGCCAATTGCTCTTTTGCCCAACTCCTGAAAGCTTCTAATGTTAAAGGTTGTGAACCTTGCAATACCAACGCCGCACAAACCCGTTCACCCCATTCTAAATCGGCAACCCCAACCACTGCACATTCCTGAATATCTGGATGCGATCGCAATACTTCTTCAATTTCTAAAGCTGAAACTTTATACCCTCCCGTTTTGATGATATCTACACTCATCCGGCCCAGAATGCGGTAGTTACCGTTTTCAACTACGGCGGTATCTCCAGTACAGAACCAGCCATCTTGGAAGGCTTTGGCAGTTGCTTGGGGGTTTTGCCAATATTCTAGAAAGACTCCGGGGCCTTTAACTTGGATCTCTCCTGGTGTTCCGGCTGGGACTAACTCTGTACTCTCATTCACTAATCTCACTTCAACTTGAGGCAGAGGCTTTCCTACATATCCAGACAACCGTTCACCGTCTAAAGGGTTCGATAGCGCCATACCAATTTCAGTCATGCCATAGCGCTCAAGCAGAAAATGGCCGCTGATGGTCTGCCACTTTTCTAAAACTTGAACTGGTAATGCTGCCGAGCCAGAAACCATCAGACGCATTTTAGCACAGCCTTCTGACATACTTTTTTGTTGTTCTCTAGAGGCAGCTTCCCAAGCAGCAATCAGCTTTACATAAATCGTTGGTACTGCCATAAATAGGGTTAAGTCACCCTCACAAATTCGGTTCCAAACAGTTTTGGCATCAAACTTGCTCAATATATGGCACTCCGCCCCAGCCCATAAAGCACAAGTCAGTACGTTAACAATCCCATGAATATGATGTAGTGGCAGGATATGTAAAATGCGATCATCCGATGTCCATTCCCAAGCAGTAATCAAGCTAGTCACTTGCGCTTGAATATTCTGATGAGTCGTAACTACACCTTTTGGTTTACCTGTTGTACCACTAGTGTAGAGAATTAAGGCGCGTCTCGTGATATTTATCTGTGGGAGATGTCTATTATGTGGGAGCGTTTCTGAGGTGAGGATAAATCGTAAATTTTGTTCAGTTGCGAGCGATCGCAATATACCCTCAAAATTGGGATGAGCAATAATAATCGATGCTCCAGAATTGGTAATTACATACTCTAATTCTGGTTGCGGGTGGGAAATACACAGAGGTACAGCTATACCACCAGCCCGCCAAATTCCCCATTGAGTGGCTACATACTCAAACCCAGGTGGAATCAGAAAGGCAACTCGCTGCTCCTGTAAATCTTCTGCATTCTGAAGAAGACCTGTTGCTATTTGACTAGAAGTGTGCAGCAAATCTCGATAGGTAAATGCTCCGTTCGTTGTCGCAATTGCTGTTTTATCCTTGTGTTCTTCAGCACGAATAATCAATGGGAGATTCACGTTTTTTTACCATTTTAGGGTTGATTTACTCTACTTACTGAAAGCATATAGCAATGCCAAATAAAATGTAAATTTTATGTAACTTAATAGATGCTATAACCAACGTTGTTTTTTAGCATAAACAATACTACCAATCACGATTAATGTCATCACGCCGATGACAGCAGGATAAGCCCAAGGTTGCTCTAACTCCGGCATATATTTGAAGTTCATACCATAGAAACCAGACATAAAAGTGATTGGTAAGAATACAGTCGAGAGGATAGTTAGACGATTAATTCGTTCACCGGTTTTGCTAGCAATATTATCGCGTTGAATTTCCATTAATTCTGACATCCAAGCTCTCAGAGCTTGATATTCTTGCCATAGTTTATCAACGTGATGAACTAATTCTTGATTAAATAGTTCTTTGACTGGCTGGCCGATCCATTGGAAATCTTCATTATCCATAATAGCCATAAGTAACTTGATGCTTTGAAAATTACGGCGTCCAGAACGAGTAGATTGCCTCATTGTGGCAATTTTTTGGTACGTTGATTCATCACCAGAATTGTCTAAAACTTCATCTTCTAAATCATCAAGTTTTCTAGAAATATAGTTAAATACAGTTTCGTAATTATTCAAAATATCTTTAAATATGAGATAAAAAAGATAGTCAATTCCCAACTTTTGAACATCTAGAGTTCGCTTTTGGAGATTATTAGCTAAAATACTTAAAATTTTTAGCTCAGTGATTTCAAAAGTTATGATAAAATTATTTCCAACCACAATATTACCACGCACAACCTCAAACTCGTGATTTTTTATTTGAGGAGTTAGGATTTCATAGCTGTCAAATAAACAATCTTCTACGTCTTCATCAATTCCTAGAGGAGAATGGTTGAAAATCATGTTAACACGAGATGGATTGAGTCCAAAGTGCTTGATGATTCTGGCTGTTCCAGTCCGATCGCGGAAGTGAATACAACGCAACCAAATATTGTGAGAACTATCAATTCTTTTCAGTACCGTATCGAGATCCCTACTGGTGAATATTTCCAGGTTATCTGGATAAAAAGTCAGGAGAATTAGCATAAAGTAATCCTAATTGAGTCGTGATAAAATCCGGTGACTCATATTGAGCAATAATTTATTTGACTACAACTACACATAAAATGTCAAAGTAATTCATAATTTCAATTTTTTTCTATTTTCCCAGATTTAGGGCGAGTAGTTGGCGCTGGTGCTGACTTATTTTTTAAAATTTCAATTTCCCGCTGTGCATCTTGATAACTATCTTGTTCCCCTTGCTGTTGGAATAGTTTTGCAGCTTTTTTGAAATCTGCGATCGCACCCTGTTTATTTTTCTGCTTGGTGCGAATCACACCCCGGTTATAGTAGGCTAAGGCATTGTTAGGATTAATTGCGATCGCTCGTGAATAGTCTTGATTTGCAGCTTTTTTATTTCCCAGTTCGAGATAGGCGTTACCACGGTTGTTGTAAGCTACTATATTATTAGGATCTAACTTCACTGCTGCGGTGTAATCTTCAATAGCACCTTTATAATCCCCGAAAGAAAAGTGGTGAATACCTCTGTGAATATAAGCTGCAATAAATTTAGGATCAATCTGTAAAATAGTGTTGTAATCTTCAGTAGCTTCGAGGTTATCTCCCAGATCGCTATAAACATCACCACGATTAAGATAGGCTTCTATGTATTTGGGATTAATGCTAATTGCGTCGGTGTAATCTTTAAGTGCTGCATATTTTTGTTTATTAATCAATTGAGTTAAACCTCTGTGATAATAAGCTTTAGCATCACTAGGATTAATCTTAATTACTTTATCAAAATCTTGGATAGCTTCTTCTCTGAGTCTGAGACGACGGCGGAGAATGCCTCGCTGTAAGTAAGCTTCGGTATATTGAGGTTTGAGAGCGATCGCTTTGCTAAAATCTCCAATTGCTCCTTTATTATCCTTCAATTGAGAACGGGCTAACCCTCGACCATAGTAAGGGTATGCATCCTGAGAATTTAACTTAATTGCTTGGGTATAATCAGCGATCGCTTCTTTGTACTTTCCTAATTCCGAAAAAGCAAATCCTCGGTCAAAGTAGGCATTAGCATCTTGAGGATTGAGCAAAATAGCTTGGCTAGAATCTGCTTGTGCTTGCTCGTAGTCTCCTAATCGATAATAAGCATCACCTCGCCGATTATAAGCCAAAGCGTTTTGCGGATCTAATTCAATAACCTGATTGAAATCTTCGACTGCTCCTTCATAGTTTCCGGCATCATATTTATTTACTCCCTCTTGATATAATTTTTGTTGAGCATCACTTACAGGTTTTGGAAGTTGCCAAAACCACGCTCCAAAACCAAGTGTGATACAGCCAGCTAGCCCCATCAGAACTAGTAATAATTTTTTCTGATACTGTTTTTGCTGATCGCGATCAACATTTGTTATCTTGTTCAGATCGTCTAAAACTTCGGTTGCATATTGATAGCGTTTACGATAGTCAAAACGCACCATACGATTAATAACTTTTACGAGTTTTCTGTTCAAATTGAGATTTTTATTGCGCCAAATTATTTCACCTGTCAGCTTATTTTTATGACTTTGCAAAGTAGATATTTCCTTTGCAGATAAACCTCTAAGTGCTGCGATCGCAACGATACCTAAAGCATATATATCGCTGTTGTATTTAAGGTTGCCGTTAACTTGTTCTATAGGTATATATTCGAGATGATCAACGGTATTAGTGATGACTTCATTAAAAGTACCAAAGTTAACCAAAACTAACTTTTTATCTGATTCCCGGCAAATAATATTTGCTGGTCTAATATCCCGATGAATTACGCCATAGCTATGTACAATCACCAAAAGGTTTAATATCTCTGATAAAAGACTAATTACTTCGTCTTCTTTCAGAGGTTGATCCTGGATAATTTTCTCAGTTAAAGGATCACCGGGTATAAATTCTTGGACTATATAAAATTTTTCATTTTCTTCAAAATAAGCAATTAGCTTTTGAATTTGGTCATGTTCCTGTCCTAGTTTTTCTAAAGTTGCTGCCTTACTAGCAAACAAGCGGTGTAGGATTGTTAAAGCTTGGGGATTGCTACTAGCAGAACGTAACTGCTTTACTATAAATTGGCTGCCAGGAAGATTAACATCTTCAACTAGATAGGTTTTACCTTTTTCCTCATCATTGAGAACTTTTAGTATTCGATAATGTCCATCTAGGAAATGACTATTCATCAATATAAATATAGTCTGATAAATTGTTCGATTATAGCTTAAGTGTTATTACTGCTGATTTTAAAATATAAATATTTATTTATTAGGCAATTTCAAATGAAATAAATGCGTGGACTACTACCAATATGGTTCGGTTAAGCCCAAAAAATAAAAATGTGTAGGTTGGGTTGAGGAACAAAACCCAACATTTTACCGGGTTTGTTGGGTAACGCATTGCCTTAACCCAACCTACAAATATTCTTAACCGAACCGTATTGAGACTACTACGGCGTATCTCTACAATATAGCGGTTCTCGCTTATAGCGGTTCTCAGTTGAGTGAGGTACAAGAGAACCCCACCCCCAACCCCCTCCCCGCTTGCGGGGAGGGGAGACAAAGCGTAGCTTTGGCGGGGTGGGGTGATTCAGGTTTAATAAGTAATCAAGCAGACATGACATGAGTCAGTTTTTACGCTGGCACTACAAATTTCTCGCTACCAGCCAGTTCAAAGGCTGCATGAATGGCTTGCAAAGCTTTAACACCTTGCTCTTGCGCCACAACACAACTAATTTTGATTTCTGAGGTGGCAATCATTTGAATGTTGATTTGTTGTTGGGCTAAAGCTTCAAACATTTTAGCGGCAATACCTGGTTGTCCTACCATACCTGCGCCGACAATACTCACTTTAGCGATCGCACTATCTAAAACAACTTCACCCCATCCTAACTCTGCCGCTACTTGGGTAAGCATTTTTTTGGCATTTTCCCCGTCTATTCGTGAGACTGTAAAGGCAATATCTCGCCTGGGAACACCATTAATCACCCGACAGCGCTGAGATTGGATAATCATATCAACGCTGATATTATGCTGCGCTAATAATCCAAATAATTTCGCCGCCATCCCCGGACGATCTGGTAATTGGCGAATAGCAAGACGCGCTTGGTTCAAATCGAGGGCGACGCCACGAACGGGAGAGGCGGGAGACAAGGGAGAAGTTTGTTCAATGATTCTTCCTTGTCCCCCTTGTCCCCTTGTCCCTTCTTCCCCTGCTTCGATCTCAAAGGCGGTGCGGAGTGCTAAGACGGCGCGATCGCATTGGGCGGCATCTACTACACAACTTACTTTCACTTCGCTGGTGGAAATCATCTGGATATTCACACCAGCTTCGGCTAAGGTGGCGAACATCTTCGCAGCCACACCAGGACGGCCAATCATTCCCGCACCTGCGATGCTGACTTTGGCAATGTTATGTTCTATCATTACCTCGGCTTCGTCTAATTTGGGGTGAGATTGACTCCTCAGCGCTGGGGCGATCGCTGTTACTACTGCTTCTGCACGTCTTAATATTGGTGTTGTCACAGTAAAGGCAATGTCATTACTATTACCTTCATGAACTGATTGAATAATTAAATCTACGTCTACTTTTTGCCGAGAAATTTCGCCAAATAACCTGGCTGCAACGCCTGGTTTATCGGGTACACGCAACAAAGCGACCTTCGCTTGATCGGTGTCAAATTCTACAGCATCCACTGGACGGGCAATTTCTAGATTGATTAGCGATCGCCCTTGGGGTTTAGCTGATGTCACCCAAGTACCTGGTTGATCCGTCCAGCTAGACCTAACTACAAGGGGAACACCATAGTTACGGGCAATTTCCACAGCACGGGGATGCAGCACTTTTGCGCCCAAGCTAGCTAATTCCAACATTTCATCGCAGGTGATGGCATCGATCAACTGGGCTTCAGCTACTAAGCGAGGATCTGTAGTCAGAATCCCTGGAACATCTGTATAAATTTCACAAAAACTTGCTCCTAATGCGGCTGCGATCGCCACTGCTGAGGTGTCAGAACCACCGCGCCCCAAAGTGGTAATTTCCATCTCTCCGGCGCTGGATATACCTTGGAACCCTGCTACTACAACTACTTTACCTGCATTTATGTGGCGAGTTAGGCGAGTAGTTTCAATATGCAAAATCCGAGCGCGGCTGTGTTCAGCTTCGGTAACAATTCCTACCTGAGCGCCAGTCATGGAAATTGCGGGTTGTCCGAGTTCCTGCAAAGCCATACTGAGTAAAGCAATAGTTACTTGTTCGCCAGTAGAAAGCAGCATATCCATTTCCCGGCGGTTAGGATTTGGAGAAATTTCATTAGCTAGTTTGACGAGTCCATCGGTGGTTTTGCCCATTGCCGAAACCACTACGACAATAGAGTTTCCAGCTTTAACAGTTTGATAAACACGCTGTGCAACAGCTTGGATACGTTCGACTGAACCGACAGATGTACCACCGTATTTCTGAACTATGAGCGCCATAACTTTTTATTTAATCAATTGTGCCTGCTTTCATCAACGCTTCCACCTGGTTAGGAAGTCTTCAAGGCTTATCAGTTATATAGTTTACTAAATATTGCGTCAAATACCCTATCATATCAAGTCCGGGTAATTAGTTATGATTCTCACACTCATTGCACCCCACCCCTTAATCCCCTCCCGAAAGCATCGGGGTGGGGTGATTCGGGTTTAATAAGTAATCAAGCAGATATAATATCACAATTGTTCAAAAACTACATCTTCGTAGAGTGCTGCCATTGTTTCCTCAAAATCCACGCTGCTGAGTCGAAATGATTGATGTTCTGATGTGTAGGATTGTAAAACCCACAACCCTTGCTCATTGCGTCGAAAACACTCAACTCGCTAACGTTTTGTATTAATTAAAACATATTCTTGCAGACTTTCCAGTGTTTGATAATCGGCGAATTTGTCGCCCCGGTCAAAGGCTTCGGTAGAATTAGATAAAACTTCGACAATTAAACAGGGAAATCTTTTATAACCTGGCGTTTCTCGATCTCGTTGATCGCAAGTAACCATGACATCGGGATAATAAAAGCGATTCAGAGATTCAATTCGGGCTTTCATGTCAGGGATGTAAACACGGCAACCAGAGCCGCGCACATGATTACGGAGGAGAGCGAACAAGTTTCCAGCAATGGTAACATGTGGATCTAGCGCTCCAGCCATTGCGTAAATATAGCCGTCTATATATTCATGCTTGATATTGCTCTGTTCCTCCATTTGGAGGTACTGTTCAACGGTGAGATAGTTTTGTTGGGGCGAGGCTATCATATTTTAAAAGTTTTATTGTGCCGATTTACCTGTGGCGGTGCGTTAGGCGCAGTAGACTTTATAATCAGGTAAGGAACTTATGTAAGGAGCCTGGATAATGGCTAGTGCGACCATCACCACTAAAGGGCAAGTAACTATTCCTAAAGAAATTAGGGATTATCTTAACCTTGATACAGGTAGTAAGGTTGATTTTGTCATTGATGAAAATGGAATAGTTAAATTAATTCCCCTGAATATCTCTATCCAAAGTTTATCAGGGATTTTACACCGTCCGGGCATGAAAAGCGCAACTTTAGAAGAAATGGAAGCTGCAATTAAAGAAGGCTCAAGTGATTGGACTTGATACAAATATTTTAGTGCGTTATTTGACAAAAGATGATGAAAAGCAGTGGGAGCAAGCTGCTGAAATTATCGAAGGGGGAGAGCAATGTTTTGTTGCTAATATAGTTATTTGTGAATTGGTTTGGGTTTTGCGAAGTAATCCTTATCAATTTAGTAGGGAAGAAATTAGTAACACTATAGAATTAATGCTCCAATGTTCGGTATTTGAGCTAGAAAATCGCTCTTTAATCTATCAAGCATTACAAAGATTTAAGCAGGGAAGTGCAGATTTTTCTGATTATTTAATTGGGGCGATTTCTCAACATTCTGGTTGTAGTTCAACAGTAACTTTTGACAGAAAGTTGAGAAGTGAAAAGGGATTTGATTTATTTGAGTAATCCTAAATGGTAATTAACATTGCTGTGTTTGTAAAGATAATTATATGATTTATCATAGCTAATTTTTTGTTACAGGAGATATTGCTCTCCATCATTCGCAACCACATAATAGCGTAGGCTCAATGATATACCAAAATGAATGCGTGAATTACTCAAATGAGTAAGCAAACTGGGGTTTGAGTAAGTCAAAGCTTATTTTGAGAAAGTAAAAGCTCATTTTGAGTAAGTTGAATGGCATTTTTACTTAGTTCAATATGAATTTTAGTCTAGGCGATACCTTCTCTACGAGACGCTACGCGAACGGTGAGCTTCGCTAACGCACTTTTCAGTTTTATCACGGTACGCTTTGCACAAAACTAGCTTATTCTGGATTTTGGGAGAGGCGATCGCGCAAATATGCCAAATTTTCACGCACAGTAACAGTATTAGGATGATTTGTGCCTAACTGTCGCTCAAAAATATCTAAAGCTTGGATGTAAATGGGTTCGGCTTCGCTGTATCTGCCTTGGAAGTTGTAGAGTCCTGCTAGGTTGTTGAGGCTAAATGCGACATCTGGATGTTCATCTCCGAGCAGCTTGCGCCAGAGTGCCAAAGCTTGAATGTAAATGGGTTCGGCTTCGCTGTATCTGCCTTGGGAGTAGTAGAGTGCTGCTAGGTTGTTGAGGCTAGTAGCGACATCTGGATGTTCATCTCCGAGCAGCTTGCGCGTGAGTGCCAAAGCTTGAATGTAAATGGGTTCGGCTTCGCTGTATCTGCCTTGGGAGTTGTAGAGTGCTGCTAGGTTGTTGAGGCTAAGTGCGACATCTGGATGTTCATCTCCGAGCAGCTTGCGCTTGAGTGCCAAAGCTTGCATATACAATGGTTCGGCTTCGCTGTATCTGCCTTGGGAGTAGTAGAGTGCTGCTAGGTTGTTGAGGCTAAGTGCGACAGATGGATGTTCATCTCCGAGCAGCTTGCGCGTGAGTGCCAAAGCTTGGATGTAAAAGGGTTCGGCTTCGCTGTATCTGCCTTGGGATTTGTAGAGATACGCTAGGTTGTTGAGGCTAGTGGCGACAGATGGATGTTCATCTCCGAGCAGCTTGCGCCAGAGTGCCAAAGCTTGGATTAAAATGGGTTCGGCTTCGCTGTATCTGCCTTGGGAGTCGTAGAGTAACGCTAGGTTATTGAGGCTAGTGGCGACATCTGGATGTTCATCTCCGAGCAGCTTGCGCGTGAGTGCCAAAGCTTGGATGTAAATGGGTTCGGCTTCGCTGTATCTGCCTTGGGATTTGTAGAGTGCTGCTAGGTTGTTGAGGCTTTGTGCTACAGATGGATGTTCATCTCCGAGCAGCTTGCGCCCGAGTGCCAAAGCTTGGATGTAAAGGGGTTCGACTCCGCTGTATCTGCCTTGGGAGTAGTAGAGTGCTGCTAGGTTGTTGAGGCTAGTGGCGACATCTGGATGTTCTTCTCCCAAGCGCTTTTTAGTAACTTCTAGACATTGCTCATACCAAGGTAAAGCTTGATAATATAGTCCTTGACCATTATAAAATCGAGCGTTACCAACGAAAGGCCAAAGTAAATCATCATCGCTGACGTATTGAACAAGATGATTTGCTACTTCAGCTATATGAGGTATGTTGGGAGAAACGGCGGTGATTTGGTCAAGAGTGGGCGAGTCAGGAATATCTTTAGCAACTGCTACCATTACCCCACAAAGCGATCGCTTAAATTCCTCTACCTGTTCTAAACCTGTAAGCTTATATTGGAAAAACTCCCTCAACAGTGGATGCAGTTGGTAGACTCCCTCACCTTTGCGCTGAAGTAAATGCAGATTCAGCAAGCTATCATCTCTAATTTCTTCTAATTCTCCCTCATATTCCTCTATCAAGGACTGCTCTACCAACTTCCAAGGTATGGGTGCGGCGGCAAATAAACTCAATAAACAGCCCAGTAGCTTATCACTGTCTTTTAATTCTTGCCAACTCAACTCAAAGGCTGCTAACACACCTCGTTGTCATGTCGGCTTCTGACTTAGATTTAGAGAGGGAACGCTCATCTAATCGCTTGTTCTCCAACCGCCGCAACATCTCAGCTAGAGATAAATCCTGTTTTTGCGCCAGATAGCGCCCCACTAATTCCACACCCAAAGGTAAATATCCCAGCCATTCACACAACTGATTTGCAACAGCTAATTCTCGCTCAATTCGCCCCGGTGTTTCTTTGAGTAAAGACTTTAATAACTCCAGCGCCGCCTTTGGTTGCAGCACATCCAAAGATAACTGTGCGATGCGTCCCAACTTCTGGCGCGTAGTCATCAGCACTTTAAACCGAGAAGGTAGCGACTGTAAGTAAGGCTTGACTTCCTCATAGTCGCTGACATCATCCAGTACTAGCAGCACGTCACCCTCACACCAACGCCGCCAACAATATTGCACTTGGGCGAGTAAATCAAAATCTTCTGGCGGCTTTAAATCAAGCTGGGTTCTGGCAAACTGCACAACTTGAATGCCCACATCTCCAGGCTTTGCTAGCAACCAGCAAAGCCCACCGTTGTATGTTTCGCGGTACTTGATGGCATATTGTAAAGCGAGTTCTGTTTTACCAACTCCACCCATGCCAGCGATCGCAGCAGCTGTCAGTGATACTG
Organism: Nostoc sp.; assembly: GCF_036917935.1. Lineage (GTDB taxonomy): Bacteria > Cyanobacteriota > Cyanobacteriia > Cyanobacteriales > Nostocaceae > Nostoc. The sequence continues at coordinate 83,108 of NZ_JBALEL010000022.1, forward strand.
GCTCCATAAGTTTGCCAAAATATAAGAGATTTTACTTATGTTTCTCAGTCTAACAGCCTCTAAACACCTAATGCAGAGCAAATAACAGAATAAATTATATAGCGTTTCCTAATCATAGAAGGTACATCATAGCCCCTCCTCGCTTGCGGGGAGGGGTTGGGGGTGGGGTTCATTCAGTACCTACTCAACCGAGAACCGCTATAAAACAAATTAAGGGACGACTCCAACAGTTGAAGTCGTCCCTTTAAACTTATAAAAATGAAATATTCTCTATCTGCTTACTCTGGCAGGTTCAACCCACTCATCCCAAGAGCTATCGTAGCCATCATAAGTAATTTTATAAAGATCGTTACTAACTTCTAAAACCTGTCCTGGATACCATTTTCCTTTCCACAAAATTCTCACTGCATCTCCAGCTTGAAATGATGCCCGAAAGCGTTCAGCATCAACCCATTCATTCCAGGAACTGCTGTAACCATCGTAGGTAATATAGCACTTCTCATCATTAACCTTAAGTACTGTTGCTGGATACCATGCTTCCTTCCAAAGAACCTCAGCCTTTTGTCCCACAGAACAGGGTGAAGCCGCAAAAGCACCAGGAATCAATGTTCCTACCCAAGTTGCCATGAAGATGGCACCAAACAATACTTTGTTTTTCATGACTATTTATCTCCTCAATCAGTAAAACGGAATTTTGATGATGATTTCTGAAAATCTACTTCAAAATTTGCAACTAACTGTTACTATTTTTATGGGATTAAATTAGCGATCGCCTCAGCAAAAATTATGAACTTTCATCGCTAGTTGTGAAGACATCGCATTTAAAATTAGCAGTAGCTATCGATTTTACTTACTTAAAATTCTTAGATCCCCAACTTCTTCAACAAGTCCAGGATCTATCTCTTAGTGTTCATACTGAAACTGACCTTTACAGCTTATTCATTTTTGTAAATTCCCTGTTCTAAATCTCATTTCATAAAGTCCGAGCAAACCTGCTGCTACTAGCAAAGGTAAGAAATAATAGATTCCCCGATAAGCTAACATTGAACCCAAAACTTCCGCAGCAGAAACTTTTGAGGAGAGAATCAGCAAAATTATAGTTTCAAATACTCCCAAACCACCGGGGACATTACTAACCACACCTGCAAACATCGCTAGTAAATAAATGCCCAAAAAGTCTAGATATGACAAAGATATATTGCTAGGAAGTAAAGCATAAAGAACTGCTGCCGCAAGAATCCAGTCAAAACTAGAAATTGCTACTTGAGCCAGAGATATTTTAAAAGAAGGAAATCGAAATTCATGTCCACGAATTATTAATGTTTGTCTAATAAAAATACTTCCTAGTAAATAAACCGCAACTAATAGTATAAAAATTACGCCGATGGGACGCACAGTGGCAAAAGGTAAATGTAATTGAGTGGGAATCTTGATAGGGTTGATGAGGAACAAGAAACCTGCAACGGCAAACATTCCCAACCAAAAGGTAAAATTGGCGAAAGCAATTACTTGAGCGATCGCTACTGCTGACACTCCCCAAGTTGAGTAAAATCGATAACGGATAGCACTGCCAGTCAGCAACGCAAAACCGATGGTATTACTAAATGCAGAGCTAATAAAGTTAGTTAAAGCAATCTTGTTCCAACTTAGGGAACGATTAATGTAACTAAAACCCAATATATCGTACCCAATCATCACTACATAGCCCAAAGCTGTCAGCCAAATTGCCCAACTTAAACGGCTTTTGGGAATAGCAGCTAGAGAGTTGAGGATATCACGATAATTATACTGACGCAATTCGTTAGCGATCGCCCACAGGGAAAGCACCAGCAGCAACAAGCCAAACAAAGAACTGAAATTGAGTCGCAGCTTTTTAAGCATCGTGAAAAACTCATCCTAACTCTTGACTTTTAATTTACAACCAGTCGTAAAGTTTCCATCCTATTGACACAGCATTGACATATCATTTGCATAAGCTTTTGAAGGCAAGCACGAACTACCCAATGCCCTGTTTAGCCAATGCCCTTCAAAGATGAACTACAAACAATCTAAAATTCTCTTGCTATTTTCAGTATTAACCCTAGTTGGCTGTAATTTCTCCCAAGGTGTCGTAGCAAAACCACCGCAACAGCACGATTTACAAACAACGCCTTCCGTTCTTCCAACTCAGCGCAATACTAGTAATTCAGCTACTCTCCTAACCTACAAAATTGAAACCTACGATAGTCAAGCAATGGGTGCAAGTCGCACCTACGGCGTTTCTTTACCTCCTGGCTATGAGCAAAACCCAAAACAAAGGTATCCTGTAATCTTTCTCCTCCACGGTGGCCATGGAAGCCCCAGTGATTGGTTTAATCAGAATAAGGGAAAAGCTCTCAAGACAGTAGAACAACTTTATACTACAGGTAAGTTACCACCCAGTATTATCATTACACCAGATGGTAACGACAAACGTGGCTCTAGTCCCTATCGAGATCCGGCGTATATCGATGGCCCTAACGGTAAAGTCTCTACAGCCGTGGGGGATGAGTTAGTCAAAGTTGTACAAAGCCGTTATCGTACACTAACTAATCCAGATTTTTGGGCGATAGGTGGTTTATCTTCTGGTGGCTGGGGAGCAATCAATGTAGGATTACATAACGTGGATCATTTCTCGATTTTATTTAGTCATAGTGGTTATTTTCGTGATAAAAGTGGGCCAGCAAATAGCCCCATATTTTATATCAAAACCATTCCCCTACAAGCTCAAAAAAGGTTGAGAATCTACCTGGATTCGGGTACATCAGATATTGAGGAAATCGACGAAGCCGAACGATTTACTAAAGTCCTAAATAAACTTAAAATTCAGAACTCTTTTCGTCAGTTTCCTGGCAGTCACACTTGGCAATACTGGCGAGAACATTTAGCCGATTCATTGACGTTTGTCGGTGAACAATTTCGAGCTTCTAAAATAGCACGTAGGGCTGATAATTTAAGTGTTAATCATCAGAATAATACTCAAAATAATTAGCAATTATCGGTAGTAGTAATCCTATTTTGTTTGCAAAACCGTTGATATTTAAACATCAATGTGGACAAGACTGCTGCAATTTTTCAGCAGATTAACTATAGTAAGTTCTAATGGAGGTGATTTTTTTAACCGCTAAAAAAATATGAAGATTTATAAATTTTTAATTGGCTTAGTAGGAGCGATCGCACTCCTTACTACTGCTGGTTATTATTATGTATTCATTTTAGGTGCGCCACAACTAGACCCACCCCAAGAAGAGGCAAATACTGGGCTAAAGTTTCAATTAGCAAGCTTTAACTCCCAAGCGATGGGTGCAGTCCGTAACTACGGCGTGATTTTGCCGCCTAGTTATAGCAAAAATCCCCAAAAGCGCTACCCTGTGATATTCTTACTACACGGTGGTCATGATGATGCTCGTGCTTATGCTGATAAATACGCACTCTTAGACGTATTGCATGAACTTTACCAAAGTCGAAAATTACCGCCATCGATTGTAATTACACCTGATGGTAATGATAATCGCGGCTCTAGTCCTTTGTACGATCCTGATTATTTTGATGGGCTGAATGGCAAAGTGGGGACTTTGATTGGTTCGGAATTAGTACAAGTTGTCAAGTCGCGCTACCGCACTTTAGAAAAACCCCAGTTTTGGGCGCTGGGAGGTCTGTCTTCTGGGGGATGGGGGGCATTTAATATCGGATTACGCTATCTCAACAACTTCCAGATTTTGTTTAGCCATAGCGGTTACTTTACTGATGACAGCGGTTCACAAAATAGTCCTCAACAAATTGTGCAACAGCTACCAGTTGAAGATAGGAAGCGATTGCGTGTTTATCTAGATGCTGGTTTGAAGGATACTAATTTGCTAGCTTCTACTAAAGCCTTCAGCGAAACCTTAAATAAACTAGGCATTGCTCATGTATTTTATGCATTTCCTGGAGGTCATGGTTTGTCTGGTGCAGATGTAGGTTGGAACTACTTTCACAAACATCTCAAAGATTCGCTCTCCTATGTCGGAGAACAGTTTAAAAATTCCAAATAACAAATGACAAATGACCAATAATTTAAAAACTCAGATTGGACTTTGGAGTGCAGCTTTCCTAACAGGTTTAGTCGGAGTAGTAAATTTGTTATCAGCAGTGACACCTAACCTGTCTGGGCGAACTCACTGGTTGAAGGAATTTTTACCATTTGAAATTCGTGCCAGTGGTCATATATTTGCAGCATTGACTGGGTTTGTTTTACTAACACTTGCTACTAATTTATTACGCCGGAAAAGAATAGCCTGGTTACTGACCATTGCTTTACTAGTAATTTCCATTTGCAGCCACTTGCTGAAGGGACTGGACTATGAAGAAAGTCTACTCTCTGGAGTTTTACTAGTGCAATTAATCTTGATGCGCCATTTTTTTACAGCGCGATCAGACCGTCCTTCGATCGCACGGGGAGTCAGAGTGCTAATAGGCGCTTTATTATTTACTCTGGCATACGGAACTATTGGATTTTACTTGTTAGACGGCAAGTTTTCAGAGAATTTTAATTGGCGTGAAGCGATAGTTCAGACTTTGGCAATGTTCTTCACCGAGGATAATTGGGGACTGCAACCAAAGAGTCGATTTGGAGACTTTTTTGCTAACTCTATTTATATTATTGCCGCAGGTACTATTACTTATGCAATGGTAATGCTCTTGCAACCTGTGTTTTGGCGGAATTTAGCAACGTCAAATGAGCGGCAAAGAGCTAAAGAAATTGTCGAGCAACATGGATGTTCTTCTTTAGCAGCGCTCACACTCTTAAATGATAAAAGTTATTATTTCAGTCCTTCGGGTAATAGTGTAATTGCTTATGTTCCCAAAGGACGGGGCGCGATCGCTTTAGGAGATCCGATAGGCCCGATTGAAGACCGCAAAGAGACAATTGTTGCTTTCTGGCAGTTTTGCCAGCGCAATGACTGGTATCCTGGCTTTTACCAAACTATGCCTGATGATGTTGAGCTTTACAAGTCATTGGGGTTTAAGGTACTCAAGATTGGCGAGGAAGCGATCGTTGACCTGAAAAGTTTTACGTTACAAGGTAAAGCCGGTAAAAACTTTAGACCATCAATTAGTCGTTTAACTAAGCTAGGATACCAAATCGACTTTTACCAACCACCCATCGCCAATGATTTATTGCACCTCCTCAAACCTGTAAGTGATGAATGGCTAAAAATGGTACAAGGTTCAGAAAAACAATTTTCTTTGGGTTGGTTTGACGAAGCTTACCTGCGAGAGTGCGAGATTGCTGTGGTGCATAATCCCGAAGGTCAGATCAGCGCCTTTGCCAACATTGTCCGGGAGTACCAACTTAACGAAGCCACTATTGACATGATGCGACATCGCCCATCTCTTGAAAATGGCACAATGGACTTTCTATTTATTTCCCTGCTCCAGCATTTTAAAGAGTGTGGTTACGACAGCTTTAATTTCGGTCTTTCTGCGCTAGCAGGAGTTGGAGAAAACCCAGAATCACGCCGCTTGGAGAAAGTATTGCACTATCTTTATGAGCATTTGAATCGCTTCTACAACTTCAAGGGACTGCACGCCTACAAAGACAAGTTCCGCCCCCGTTGGGAACCGCGTTATTTGGTTTACCCCAGTTTAACCGCCTTACCGGATGTAGTTGTGGCATTGATTCGCGCAGATTCAGGCGATCGCCTCTTCGATTATTTCAAACCCGGAGCCTAAATGTGGACTCAAAACAAAGTCTCTCAAGGGTGCAAGGGTTAGAAAGCATATATTCTGGCGTTATTCAGCAGTATGGCAGAAATCATCAGCAACACCATAACACCTCATTGCACAGCGATGTCTACCAGGGGCGACGCCTACACAACTTGGTATTTATGTGATACACTTGTACTATAAAGCCTGAATATCCGATAAGTATGCAACGCGAAGTACAGCTTTGTCTAAATTCGTAGCGAATAGACTCAAACAAACTTTGCGCCCCTCTGCGTTTAAACTTAAACTCTCAATTGTCCACGAACTTACCATTAAATTTTGCACGGTTATAACAGCTTATTTTGGAATATTAATAGACTTCAATAACCGTGCCTTTAAAAGATTATTGACCTTTATCTGGAAGGTGGTAATATGACAAAGAATCAAATCTCTCTGGTAGAACTAATCCAAGTATTTGCACAATCCCGCAATAATATTATCGTCAATATCAAGCATCTACAAGAATATTATCAAAGAACAGGTATTAAGCGTATTAGAGGTGTTAGAAACGAAAATGGAGAACTGCTCCAACCTTGGTTGAGAACAGAATATATGGATGATACTGAGTATGTTGCTCTGGGCGAGTTTCAGTTTAACCGCAACACTGCTACTATCAATATGCTTATCAAACGTAGAGTTAAACTTGCCAAATTTGAAGACAAAACTCCTACGATTGAAGTTGCAGGTTTGTTAGTAAATGACCTCAACACCTTTAATAATTACACGATTGTCAGTGACGGCAAAATCAACGTAAAGTCATTACAAGTCAAAATTAGCAGTAAAAAAGTCTTTGATTTACTCAAAGAAAAAGGCATACTGGATGCAGAAGAATTTGACTTCCGGGCTGAACATACCATTCAGTTAGATAACTTGCCGCTTGTAAGTGCTAATAGTCGTTATAGCAGTCTTGATGGGCTATTCAATGAATTAGCAGAAATTAAAGTACTAACTAGTATTATTTGCGCTCACTTAAAAAAGGAGTCAGATGTATTTATAGACGCACAGTTAGATGAATTTAAAAAGCACTATCTGTCCAAGAATATTTACATCAACTTTCCTACAACTAACGAATACACCGACATCAACGAAGCTTTAGATAATGGTACTATTGACTCAAAATTGAGCTATAAAATCGATATTGGTAGCCAAGATATTCTGAACCTGAGTAAGTTACCTTCTGCTAACAGGTTTCTCAATAGAATGTATCGTCTTTATGACAAGGAAACTGGAGAAATTATCGTTAAGCCCAGTTTTGAGATGGCATTTAATCAGAATCTCACTGTTAGGCACAGGTTACTCTCATCACGCACCAAGATTACAAAAGTTGACGAGTTGATGAAACCAATTTTTGATGATTTTCTGGGGCTTGAGCAAAATGGCATTGTTGGAAGTATTCTTAAGAAAGTTGGTGCTGATAGTTTGGCGCAGTTATTGCAGGATAAACAAACTGGTACGCAGTTCAGCAAAGAGGAAATGGTTGCAGCATTGACAATTGCGAATACCAAGCTAGAACAATATGCAGAAAATATCTACCAAGAAAAGATTTCTCCCTTAGTATTTTACATTGGTTGTACTGGAGTATTACCAGATAAAATGGAAGCAAAAGCCATAACTGCTGAAGAAGCTGCTGCTAAATACCCAAATTTGCAATTTTCTAAAGATGAGCAAGAAGGTACTTTTTTTGCAGTTAGTGATAGTATGATCGGCATCTATGCAAAAACTGAATATTACAGCAAAGAGGTGGCTATCCTAAATCATTTGTGATCGACAAGATCCCCGACTTATCAAATATAGCGATTTTCAAAGAACCTTACCCCCTCCCGAAGAGCCTACGGTGTACACACAAGTCGAAAAAAGCTCGATTTCCCATGTTTTCTCGTTCCCATGCTCTGCATGGGAATGACTGATTAGAGGCTCTGCCTCCAGTTATATCATGTTCGGATAATTAGTTATGATTCCCCCAGTCATTGCACCCCACCCCTTAATCCCCTCCCCGCTCTTCGGCAGGGGAGACGAAGCGTAGCTTTGGCTGGGTGGGGTTCTTTGGGTTTAATAACTAATCAAGCGGACATGATATTAGACATTGAGTCTCTGACTCAATGAATGCATTCCCATGCTCTGCATGGGAACGAGTCAAGCCTTATCAAGCAGGGTTTTTAGGACTTGTGTGTACACCGTAGCCCCGCTTGCGGGGAGGGATCTCCCTGACTCATCGCAGCCAAGCCGTGAGCAAGTTCATGCAAAGTGATGGAGAATATGACAATGGCAACGATTCTGAAAAAATGAATCGGCTCTGTGATGAGTGTTTGGATAAACATACTTTACTAAATTTTGGTAATGCCCCATCTGTGTAATAACAAGCTCTTGATATAAATATTATTAAAATATTTACTTATAGCGGTTCTCAGTTGAGTGAGGTACAAGAACCCCACCCCCAACCCCCTAAGAGCAAGCGAGGAGGGGACTATGATGTATCTCATGTGATCAGGAAACGCTATAACCTGCTAGGGTGATTTTTGGTATATTTTATAAATCAAAGTTTACTACTTTTATTAATCTCAGTTGATTTGATAACTTAAAAAAATATTTCATAACACTTGAAGGATTTTAAAGCCTAGTAGTAACTACGTGTTTATTTTATTTCTTAGTATATAAAAATTTAATAGCTGAGTTAATGGCTGAAATAATTAGTATAAAAAAATACTTATTTCCATAAAATCACAAATCACTCAATAGATCAGCTTTATTTGTGTGTAGCTGCATCTATAGTTTTATGTTTATCTGACTCAAAACAGAGTCGCTATTGTCTTGTTATTTTGATATATCACTTTGCAAAGTTAATTTTATTACCTGATATAGCAATAGATTTACTAATAATCTTTAAGAAAATTACGCAGAAATCAGCTTCAATGAGACAATCTGACCTAATCTTCTCAACCTAAAGGAAGACATGAGCGATCGCACAAAGGCTCTCCAGGCTCTCGCAGCGGAACGTTGGCGGGTATCCCTGATTCTCACTGGAGCCATGATGTTTATTTACTTTGGCTTTATCCTATTAATCGCGTTCAATAAGCCCCTGCTAGGGTCATTGGTAGTTCCTGGCCTCAGTTTGGGAATTTTACTAGGGGCGCTGGTAATTGTCTCAGCATGGATATTAATTTTTATCTACGTGCGTTGGGCAAATAGCAGTTACGACGACCAAATCGCAAGGCTGACACGCAAGTAAATTAGCTATTAGCAATTTCTAGTCCCAAATCCAAAATACTAAACCAAAAAAGCATGAATAGTGTGTGGTTCGATCTGCCACTAGCGGCGGATATTACCAATCTTGGTAAGTTTAACCCGTTGGCGATCGCATTCTTCTTTCTGTTTGTCACCAGTTCTTTAGGCATTACCTATTGGGCGGCAAAACTCACCAAAAATACGGCACAGTTCTATACAGCTGGCGGTAAAATCAGCGGTTTCCAAAATGGACTAGCCCTAGCAGGAGACTTTATGAGTGCAGCTAGCTTTCTAGGTATCACTGGGCTGGTGGCACTTAACGGCTTTGATGGCTTAATTTATTCTATCGGCTTCCTGGTGGGCTGGCCGATTGTTATGTTCCTAATTGCCGAACCATTACGTAACTTAGGTAAATACACTTTTGCCGATGTAGTAGCTTTTCGCTTACAACAAAAACCTGTACGCATAGCATCTGCAATTGGAACACTGGTAGTAATTAGCTTTTACTTAATTGCCCAGATGGTAGGTGCTGGGGAGCTAATCAAACTGCTGTTTGGCTTTGATTATGAATTAGCTGTGGTCATCGTCGGTTGTGTGATGATGGCTTATGTGATTTTTGGCGGGATGATTGCCACCACTTGGGTACAAATTATCAAAGCAGTTCTGTTGCTTGGCGGAACGATCTTACTAGCTATCTTGGTACTGGCACAATTTGGCTTTAACCCGATCGCTCTTTTCGCTGCTGCATCCCAGAAGTATACAGGTGTATTAGCTCCGGGCAAACTGGTTTCTGACCCCTTTGATGCGATCTCTTTGGGGATGTCGTTGATGTTCGGCACTGCTGGACTACCCCACATCCTGATGCGTTTCTATACAGTACCCGACGCCAAAGCCGCGCGGCTCTCTGTTACTTATGCCACAGCTATTATTGGCGTTTTTTATCTCCTTACCTTCATCCTGGGCTTTGGAGCGATGGTGCTAGTAGGTAAAGATGCCATTGAGAAAATTGGTACTGGTGGTAATATGGCTGCGCCGATGTTGGCAGAATTTCTCGGTGGTGATGCTTTCTTAGGTTTTATCGCCGCTGTTTCCTTTGCAACTATTTTGGCAGTTGTCGCTGGGTTGACACTCTCAGGTGCAGCTGCACTGTCTCATGATTTGTGGGTGAACGTGGTGCGATCGGGTCATGCTGACGAGTCAGAACAGCTGAAAGTGGCTCGTGGTGCGACAATGGTTTTAGGGTTAGTGGCGATATTCCTGGGCATCTTGTTTAAAGGGCAAAATGTGGCTTATATGGTAGGTTTAGCATTTGCGATCGCAGCTAGTGCAAACTTCCCAGCGTTGCTCTTATCAATGCTTTGGCGACGCTTCACCACCAACGGTGCTGTTGCAAGTATGTTAGTAGGTACTGTCTCCTCTTTAGTGCTGATTTATTTGTCACCTACGATTCAAGTAACGATTCTCAAGCACGCTTCTGCACCCTTTGCGCTGAAAAATCCGGGATTAATTAGTATCCCACTGGCGTTTATTGTGGCGATTGTCGTTTCACTATTGAGTACTGAACAGGAGGCACTAGAAAAGTTTGCGGAAGTTGAGGATCGCATTCACATTGGTTCTGAGATGTGATTTTGTCAACGAATAAACAAGCGTAAACTTAAGCCCCAGCGAATGGAATTTGCGGTTATACAAACAAAGCCCACCTCCGTAGGCTAAGAAAAAAGTAAGGTTTATTTAACCCACAGAGGTGGGTTTTGCCTACTGTCCAAGTTCTTTGATGTTATCCATCGCTTGTTGGTATAAGTCGTTGTTACCCTGACTTTGAAAAATGCTTGCTGCTTGTTGTAAGTCCTTGAGTGCCCCCTGTTTATCTCCATTGGTGGCGCGGGCATTTCCCCGGTTATTGTAAGCAGGGGCAAAGTTAGGGTTGAGGCGAATGGCTTGATTGTAATCTGCGATCGCACCCTGTTTATCTCCATTGGCAACACGGGCATTTCCTCGGTTATTATAAGCGATCGCATATTTGGGGTTGAGGAGAATCGCTTGGTCAAGATCATCTATTGCCCCTTTTTTGTCTCCATTGGTGGCGCGGGCATTTCCCCGGTTATTGTAGGCTTCGGCATAGTTGGGATTCAGGCGAATCGCTTCACTGTAATCTTTAACTGCTTCTCTGTTACCTCCTAGTGAGGCGCGGGCATTCCCTAAGTTATTGTAGGCTTCAGCGTCGTTAGGGTTGATGCGAAGGGCTTGATTGTAATCTGCGATCGCTTTTTCCTTGTCTCCCAAATCAAAGTAAGCTAATCCCCGGCCGTTGTAGGCAGCGCCATATTGAGAATTTTGACTAATTGCCTTACTGTATGAAGCGATCGCAGCTTGCAAGTCGCCATTTAAATGCTGATTCTTTCCCTGAAGATAGAATTCTCCACCAATGGATGTTGTCGCTGAACGACGGCTAGGTTGACTGACTCCTATTTCTGTTACCAAAACATTGTCATTCTTAGTACAAGAAACACTGCTAGTTGCAGTCAATGTAGTAAAAATAGCTATGGTAAATAAAGTATTTACCCTTGTTCGCTTTTGCCTAAATAAACGCCGTCTCATAAGTTAGTATAAACTGCCATAATACCTGAACGGAATTAGTACCAAAATCTAGATTTTAATTCTTTAACTCAATAACTATTCTAACTTTTGATAGACCTTTAAAGTTAATTGACAAATTTCCCTGATATTTTATAGATTTATCAGAAAAGACAGGAGGCAGGAATGATAAAATTTCCAGATTTATTCTTCACAATAACTCTATCAATTCTGGCATTTGTAGCCTGATGAACAATTTACTCATCCTCCGTTTCACTCTCTTGAGTTTTGGTAGTTAGTCGCCAAGAGGTAGTTTTGTCAATATCTACAGAAAGTTGTTCCAGATTTTGCCCTAAATCTTTTTGGAGTTTCTGGGTTAGTGTGATTGGAAAATCTAAATTAATACCTTGAGTTTGTGCTAGCCTTGCTAACTCTGTAAAAGTAGCTTTGACTGTAGTCCGTTCATAACTACTCAGCTTATAATTAGAAGTTTCAGATATATTCTGAGCTTGCATGGCTTTTTTCATGCGTTCTTGCAAATGCTCAAATTCGGAATTCAACGACTTCCATTGCTGCTCAAGTTGTGAGTATCTGGTACTTAGTGATATTAAGTCTTCCGTTGTGGGTTCGGGGCTAGCTTGGGCTTGTAATCCTAACAATTTTAAGTGGATTTGAGCAAGATAAATACAATCTAAGTAAGCATACTCTATCTGTTCTTCAGTTAGGGGGCGTTTTGCCCAATCGCTTTTTTGCTCTTGTTTATCGATATTGTTAAAGCTGCAAAGTGCAGTAGCTATGGTCTTGAGTTGGTAATTGGGTAATGGTAAAAGATAGTAGGGAATTTTTTTTGCCATTTCCAAAGTGCAAGTAATATTTTTGACTTTCTTGTTACCGAGAAGCTTTAGATCATAACTGGCATTGTGAAAAACTTTTTCAATAGCAGAATTTATCATAATTTTTTCAATAAATTCTGCTATAATTTGAGGCTGATCTAGGACATCTAAAAGGTAGACGCGATCGCCACTCATATCTTCAGGATTATCTAATATCTGAATCAGCGATAATCGGGGATTACGACTTTTATAGTCAGCTACTTCTGTATCTATCCACAGTGTTTTAGCATTGGTATATTCAGCGACAATGGCACGAATTTCGTGGGCGGAAGTAAGGTAGGGCATTGGCTAATATTTCCTGATATTTAAGGCATTGTAAGTAAGCCATAGTTTTCTAAAGTAACATTTTGTTGGTAATTTTGCTGGCACAGAATTGCAAAAATGCTGAAGTTTTGAGTTGCATAGGCTTAGACATCGCCAAACTAACTTAAATCTGATAATATCGAGTCACGACTGTAAGGCTGCATAGTCTAGCTACTCAGCATCTACATTAAATTTATAGAGAGCTACAGACTGTATGCATAGGCATCCTGGTTAGCAACCGTCAGGAAAATTGAATTGACGCTTCTCAGAAATGGCTGCAAAATCTTAGCCTCAAGAAATCGTCTAAGTTTCAATTTTCAGTAACCTGAATAGTTGCTTGGGTAATCTTACTACTTCACATTTAATTGTTTTTTAACATCTGCTCCTCACCATGACACACACCTCAATTAACCGCTTCAAGTACTCAATTAGGAGATAGATAATGAAAAAGCTAATTACATTACTAGTTAGTGGCGTTTTGGTAGTTAGTACTTTTGGCTGTCAAGAGGCTCCTAAAACTGGTTCAGAAACTCCTAGCACAACTAATGAAGCTGCTCAATTACCAGCAAAACCAGCTTCGCAGATAAATCAAACTGCGGATAAAACTACCGCCAAAATTCCCGGAACACAAACGACTCCTTTGGCAGTTAGTACAGATACTAAAGTTAAAACCGATTCGGAAAAAACGGCAGCAACAAAAGCTAAGAGCAACTTGAAAACTGAAGTTAGCGAAAAGTTGAATAAAGGCTTACCAGGCAATAAGTTACAAGTTGAAAACAAAGAGGGTGAAATCATCCTCAAAGGCACAGCCGCTTCTAAAGAAGAACTCAAGAAAGCTGAAACCTTGGCTAAAGAAGTTAAAGGTGTGAAAACGGTGAAGGTGGAAGCAAAAGTTGAAGCTGTAAATAAGCCAGAAAATAATAACTGATCGTGAGTTCGACAAGTCTTATTTGACCTCTCCGACGCCCAGAGGGGAGTAAAAAAACCCTTAAAACTAGCTTGAATTGGGCTGTTATCTTTGATGATCAGGCTTGATTCTAGGATGGAACTATTTGGTGTCACTAACAATCCATCTGCTATTTTGGGCATCCCATAAAAGGAAAAACCGTACAGAAGCAGGAACCACCTTTCCAGTGTTCATCAAGTATCTGATATTAGCATTTACTGTAGCTGTTTGGGCAGTTGCTTCTACCAAACTAACTTGTTCAATATCTACGCTTTTAACCTTTCCTCCCCACCAGTCAATGTATGAAAGATAGCCATCGGGATGCAGGGTTTTATTATTTTGATAGCTGGGAGATAGTTGATTCCATCCAGCTTGAAACTGACGTTTATTAATAGTCTCAAAATAATTTTGCACAGCTTGTTCTGGTGTTGAACTATCGATTTGAGGCTGTGTTGAAGAAGGCAGTTGAGCAGATTGGGTGGGAAATTGCGATCGCACATCTGGCACAGGTGATACTTCTTGCTCCTGTGGTTCCTTAACTGTGGTAGGTTCTGGAGTGATGGAAACTGGTGATTGTGAAGGTGTCGGCGGATTTTGCACTTGATCGCGGGTTGGCGAAGATTCAGGTGAAACCCTCGACTGTTCCACTGGTTGAGGCGATCTACTCAGGGCAAAACCAATGATTATAGAACCACCAATCAAACCACCTACAATCAAACTGGGGAGAAATATTTCTCTGTGCCTACTACTTGGCGCAGGTTGAGACGAAAGCCCTGGGCTGAGAGCAACTGTGTTTTGAAGTGTTGCAGGAGGTGCAGTTACTACTGGTGATTGGATATAACCTACCGTAGGCAAGAAGGTGACTGCACCAACTTGCAAGGCTTCTAGCATTTGTTTCGCAGTGGGAAAGCGATCGCGCGGATGGTAAGCGATCGCTCGATCTATCACCCTTACCATTGTCTGGCTCACATTAACAGCGTGTTGATGCCAGATAATTTCCCCAGTAGATGGATCTGTTTCTAATTCTTGTGGCTGTTTAAGAGTGAGGAGATAAATTGCTGTGACTCCTAAACTATATAAATCACTAGAATAGACTGCTCTACCTGCTGCTTGTTCACTTGGCATATATCCAGGCGTACCAATCACAATTGAACTCGTAGGATTTCCTTGAGAATTCACCACTGTTGCCATCGTTTCGCGGATCGCGCCAAAATCAATCAGCACTGGCTTCTGATCGCGATGACGCAAAATGATGTTATCTGGCTTGATATCTCGATGGATAATCCCCTGATTGTGTACGTATTCCGTTACTGGTAATAAATTTATTAATATTTCTTTTACCGCACTTTCACTTAATAAGCCTTGCTCATGAACTTTTTTAGTTAAGGTATCACCTTCAATCCACTCTTGAACTAAGTAGAATTGACCATCTAGCTGGAAGTAAGCATACAACGTGGGTATCTGTTTAGTTGCGCCGCCCAAGTCTTCTAAAATTGCCGCTTCCCGCTTGAACCTCTCTTGCACTAACTGGTAAATTTGAGGATTATTTTGAATTGGTCTAAGCTGTTTAATTGCACAACAGCGATTAGAAGGCATTTGGGTATCTTCTGCCAAGAAAGTCTCACCAAATCCGCCACTACCCAAAGTCCGAATTACTCGATAGCGGTTGTTTAGCAGTGTTTCCATAAATTATGTCCCAAGTTTTACCGACCTTGAAAGGACTAATCATAGTTGTGTTTCTTACACCAGCATAATATTTATGGATCTAATGTGCTTCTCTTAAGAGTGCCAGGATAACCAACCACCGACATCATTGAAGCGGTTTATCCCTAATTCTCCCCCCTACCCTCTTGCGAATTTTTAATTAGTTGATACACTTGTTCTTCATTAGCCCAGTGAACCAGCGCCTATGGTGCATCTCAAGCGCGTTTGTTTACTATAATGCTTTAATACCAGTCACTCAAAAACTGACTTTCACCAATTGAGCATTAAATGAGCATTATGGTAAATAGCAGCAAAACACCAACGGGTAAGGCTAAGAAGGGGCAAGTAGCGGTAAGGGTTGATTCATGTAGCGTCAAGGCTTGTTTCCCTAGGTCGTATTGCAACAAGGGGCAAATTAAGCTGGCTACGGGTATCTCACTAGTTGATGGATGGGAGAGTAAAGCTAGCCAGTTGCAAAGGAGATTGCAAATTGAACTTGAGGATGGGAAGCTGGATGACGGTGAAGGGAACTTTGACTTGGGACGGTACAACGACATCCTAAAGGAGTATGGACTACAAGCAAGGTTGAGGTTGGTGAAGAGTGAGTCTGTTACCAGTGATGGACAGTTACCACCTAAGCCTGAGTTATCCACCCTTGAAATCTGGGATATATATTGTGAGTACAAAAAAAACAGGGATTTAGCGATAACAACATATCATCAAGAGTTCAGAGGTGTTTATTACAGGGCGATTAAACAAGCAATAGAAGCTGTGGGAGAAAATAACCCACTAGGTGTTCACAACTGGCTACTTGAAAATAGGAATCATAAAACTGTTAAAGAGGTTTTATCTCAGTTGTCTAAAGCCTATCGAATAGCAATGAAGCAAAAACTAGTCCCAACTGACCTTTATGATGGAATGTCAGAAAACATACAAATTAAGCGGAAGCCTAAAGTAATTAATCAGTCAGACGATATCGAGAACGATGCAGATATTTTGGACGGAAGAAGGGCTTACACATGGGATGAGGTACAGATAATACTTGATTACGTTGAAATGAATTACTCTCACTGGCTTAATTATCTTAAATTCAAATTCCTCACTGGTTGTAGACCTGGTGAGGCTGCTGGTTTATGGTGGCGTGATGTTAAGTGGGAACACGAGAATATTGTGTTTGACAGAAGTTACGACTATCGATTAGGTGTTCACAAGCCTACAAAAAATGAACACGCTAGAATCTTCCCTATGCCCAAATATGGCGAGTTGTGGAACCTTTTAAAATCGCTTCCTCAAGGTGAACCTAACGATACAGTTTTTAAAAGCAAGTCGGGTAAAAAAATCTCATCTCATATCTTCCAAACTACATGGTTAGGCAGAGAAAAATCACAGAAGGGTATCATTACTGAATTAATAAAGCAAGGTAAGCTTACAAAATATCTGCCACCTTACAACACACGGCACACTTTCATCAATCACCAAATTAACGTTATTGGAGTGGCGCCACACGTAGTTAATGATTGGTGCGAACATAGCGAGAAAGTGAGCAAGCAATGCTACAGACAAACTGATACTAGAATTACCCCAGGCTACGGAATACCAGCTACCACTACTCAGCAAGCACAGCAACAATCAGAGATTGACTTACTCAGGGAACAGATGAAGCAGCAACAGGAACTCATCAACAAGCTACTTCAGGACAGAGATAAATAAACCTTATCATTCAACCATTAATTACCCCTTGAAATAAGCAATCAAGGGGTTTTTAGTGCCTATCTCTCCTATGTTTCAAATTACTGTGAGTATTACTGCAAGTAATTTGAGATGCTTGGGAGATAGGAACATATTCACCCCTATATTCACCTTCATTAATCAGCTTCACTTATACACACTAAAAAGGGAGACAGTTATTAACTCATCTCCCTTACTTATTACTTATCTATACCTTACTTACTTATTATTTATATATATATATATTTATTTTTTTCAACTAGCCCCCCCCACGAGCAGTCAGGTTGAAAAACCTCTGTTCTAACTTATTTATTTAATTAGTATTGTTCCATCCATTACCCCTATTACTCTGTTAAGTCAATAGTAATAGTTAATTTAAATTTGTCAACTCACAATTTTACCAATGGATTATACCGATAAGTTGTATCCACCAAAAATAATGGATTAGGTTCACCGGGTATCAACGCGTATGCGTACCGAAACCTAACATTAGTTACACGACGATAAGCCCTCTTCTTCCTAGTTTGTCCCATAATCACTTGAGTCTCAGCAACCGCCCCAACAGTACTTGGTTTTTTCGGGTTGCCAACATTAATCTTTAGCTCATCAAAGGGGACATCAATTACATTACAAATCTTCTGGTAAAGTGCTATCCCGTCCGTTTCAGCGTGTGAAAGTATTTTTGACCCATTAGGGAATCCATGCTTTACATCCTTGTAGCTAACACAAAGACTTCCTTTAGCGTGGATAATCCCTTGCTTTTGGTGAATAAACTGCACCTTAATCTCATTAGCTATTTCTACTAATTTCTGGTGTAAATCAGTAGAAGTATTTTCAAGAGTCATCAACCTAACACTATACTCAGCATCGGTTATATGGTCTTCATCAGGCGGTAAAGACCCCGCATCTTGCGAGAAATAAAAGAGTACTTTTGGATGACCAATAACAGGCGGCTCTTGGTTCTCTCTGCTTCCGTAGAAAGTTACTAAACTTGAACGTCCATAACCCAATAAATCATAAAAAAGATGATGTCTCATTTGCATAACTAACTGGTTATCGTTCATCGTCATAGTGCAAGCAACACGGCTACTATGTCGTGGTGTGTGTAAATTTGGTTCCCAGTCTTCACCACTTGGCGGATTGGTATCACCAAACCAATGCTTTACTATTTGATTGTGCAAAGGGATGTATTGCTGTTGCAGATGCTTAAACGGGTCAAAATCATCTGGTAGTTTTATAGGGTTAGCTTTGCTGTTATTGCCAGGTGTAACATGGTCGGGATAATTCGCCTGACTATTTGTAGTAAGTGGAGTTGAGCTACCACCGCTCCCGCTTGTAGTTCCACCCTCAGAAGGTGTTACAGTGACACCTCCACTCCCATCATTAGGGTCTGTCATTCATCAATACCTCCATCGTTGTTACTCAGCCACATCAACGAGGAAGTGTCAAAAAAGTCATGTAACACTATTCCTTTTGATGCTTCGTTTGCAATATCTTGTTTAGCCTTCTCTAACTCAGCGTTAGGTACAGGGGTTCCCGGTTTAGCATCCTTGTCTTGTGATACAGCCTTCTTTAATTCCTCAGTGCTGTTATTTAGGTCAGTCGCCGCTTGACCGATTGACACCGGAACATTAACAACGTTTTGAATTGTGTTTGCATCATTGTTTGCATTCTCCAAAAACACAAATAGTTTATTGTGAAAGTTCGGCTGAGGATTGAAAAACTGAAAAGCATTATCACCGACAACTCCCCACTTCCTCAAACTATTGCCAATCTTCCCAAGTATTCCGCCTATGATTTCAAGTCCGCTAATAATTGTGTTAGAAAAATTAGCAAGGCTGTTAAATACATTCGCCGTCGCTTGATAAATTCTATTTGCTTTTGCCCAATCTTCCGTAAGCTTAGTGTAATTCTCAGTCCCGATAGCATCTGTTATCAATTCTGTTGCCGCTTTTCCAAGCAATTCATTAATGTTTAGTGGTGTTCCGTCAAAACCTTTTGGCAGTATCAAGCCAAGTACAGTATTAACGATTCCACCAAGTGTTTGCCCCAAATTATTGCTTAACATCAAAGCATTGTGTAAAGTCGCTGCGAGTGTCAACAATTGCACCGCTTTATCGACATAAGTATTCCTTGCAACTGCTTCAATTAGTGATGTTATTGCCGATGTACGTGTAGCAATAAAAGCTTGAAGACTGCCAAACAATCCAGTAGTAGTAGCGTTAACTGTTGCCCTTGTTTCCGCGTGTTGTTGAACAACTAATATCCTCAACCCCGTATCATCGTATGGCATTCCATCTACTCCATTTCTTCCATTTATCCCGTTACTTCCTGGTCTACCATCCCTACCCGGTACGCCTTGCTGACCAGGAATTTGAATAACTGTAGTAACTCCCGGTGCGCCATCAGTACCGTTTCGCCCGTCACGCCCTGGAATTCCAGGCAGTCCCCGTAATCCCCGCAGTGCTTTTACACCTTGGTAAAGTGCGATTGCTGTTAGCGCCAAACCAATTGCTTGCCCAGCTTTACCAATTGCATCACCTGCGAATTTTTTAGCTTGACTACCAATCCCTTCAGCATTAGCAGCACTACTTTGTGCTTTATTCGCCGCTAGTTGAGCTTCAGCTGCCTTTTGGTATGCAGTTGTAGCATTGTCATTGGCTCTCGAAGCGTTCCGCACTGCACCATCAGCAGTTAGCTGGGCTTGTTTTGCATTACTATTTGCAACATCAGCTTTACTGTCCGCTCTTCCACCAAGTACATAAGCACCCCCCGCTTTCAGATTTGCAGCCTCACCGATTCCCTTTGCATCAACTGCTATACCCCTTACTTCGGTGATGCTTGCTTCATTTCGCCCAATGCGATTTTGAAGCCCCAGCAACTTACCAAGGATGCCTGACACACTATTACCGAGAAAATCCAACCCACGCTCAACTGCATCAATGCGCCCGCCTAATACGTTAAGTGTCGCTAATTGTTCAATCAGCACAGCAAACGTGCCGATAATATTAAAAATTTCTGCTATTTTTCCTAAAATCCTACCTGTTGCATTTAAAGCCGCTTCACTAATCCCGACTGCTTTAGCAGCGCTAACAACGGCGTTGCCCACGGTAGTCTCCAGCTTTGTAATCGCAGCGCCTAAAGCACCAATGCGCCCTTTTAATCCTTCCACTACTCCTTTTAATCCACCTACAGCGTTGTTAGCATCAAGAGCTTCCTTAGCAGCATTCGTAGCAGCAGTTCTAGCTACATTGTCTACAGCGTTTACTCTTGAATTACTTAAGGCAATTGCATCAAGTTCAGCCTGCCTTTTTATTGCCGATTGAATTTCAGTTTGAAATTGCCTTTGTGCTTTCGCTTCAGCCAGTTGTCTACTTAATTCCGTATCGGTCAATAATTTATCTACTTGGGCTTTATTGTAGCCCTGTCCTACTATATTTTTTGCATATTGAGCATCCCTTACCTCTTTCTCTAAGGTACTTAAATTACTGTACTTTTGCCTTGCTTCTAAATCAGAAATAGCTTTCAAACGTGCCGCTTCATCTATTGCTATTTTAGTTGCTGTTTGTTTGGTACTTACATCAGTGATGCTATTAATCAAACCTTTTATTTGAGGTTCCAACCTGTTTGCCAACACCGCAACTGCACCGACTGCAATCGTATTTAAGTCTGGTGCTAATGATGATTTAAGGCTGTTCCTTAAAGCATTTTCATCAATACCTTTGATACTTGCAATTCGAGCATTGATAGCATTTATTTGCTGCTGTAACTTGTCACAACAATCACATTTACCAGCACAACTTAGCGCTGATTGCATACTCCCAAGCACGCTAGAGGTACTCATGTCTAGTTACAATTCCTATTTTTCAATTGATTGGATAAAGCTTCGATTTGTGCCCAGTCGGAACTCGATACGCATTGACCACTACAGCCTTTGGAGCCGCAAGCAACTTGACAATCTGACAAAGAAGCATATAGTCCCAAAGTGCTGTGAGTGGTTGAAGGCACACACACTCCGTTAACACAATCATGTTTTATATCGGGCGCTACTGTTGTGCAGTTTGGATCGTCTTTTGTAAAAGATTTTGTATCACTGTAAAGAGTGCTGCTTGGGTCATTGATACTTGCAGATGCAAGCGACCTATTATCACTACCAACACAGAGCAAACTCCATACAGTAGCAGAACCGCTATTTAATGTCCAAGTAGGGTTATCAAGTTCAAATCCTGCATAAGTATCATTGCCTGAAAATGTTGGGTGTCCGCTCCAATTATCATGCAATATCCAGATACCCGGACAGCCCCTAGCGTCGGTTGCGTTAGCCATCAATAGTTGCCTGGATTAATTATTGATTCAGTATCGAGTTTCGCTAAATTAACTATTAATTGGTCTACCCTGTGTTGTTCGTTATTTGCTCGATTAGCAAAACTGGGGTATCCAGATGCAATGTAAATAGATTGGTCAAAATTCGTGTCAAAGTTAGCTTGAATTAAGTTAGTTTGAGCCGTTAACAAAATACCCGTTAATAAGCTTTCAGCGCTATTGTTTGAGCTTGCAATTAAACGAAGAAGTGCTGCTTTTTGAATTGTGATGCTACTGCTATCTTGGGTTGCACCTGCTCCGAAAACTTCTACGAAAGTTGGTTCTGCCATGCGTTTCTCCTAGTAATTGAAATTACTCCAATAACTTCTCCAAGTAATTTTGGATATATGCTTATTAGAGTATTTTAAGTATAATGTATAAAACAATACTGTCAAGTAATTATGACTTCAACCTCTCAAAATTCACAGCCAGCGGTTACGTTAACCCTAGAGTCTACTGGCATATTTTTAGGGGTACTAGTTAGTGCATCCATCTTGGTTGGAATTGCGATTAAAGTCGTGAGTAGGTTCAACGAAATAACTTCAGAAATTCGAGACTTAAAAGAAAGCTTGAATTCTCATGCCGCAATGATTCAAGAAGTAAAAACCTTACAGAAAGACATTCACTCACTTGATAAAAGGTTTGACATTCACTCACAGGATTACGTCAATCACAAAGATGCTAACCTCGTTGCTATCAATGGGGTGACAGAACAAATCAAACACAAGTGGCAAAGAACTGAAGAAGTATTTGAGAGATTGGAAAATGAAATAAAGAATACTAGGAAGAGCATTTAATTTTACTCACAGTAATACTGTGAGTAATCTGAGATACACGGTTTATTAGCATTAAAATGAGAGCTAAGTTTAAAGTTGCATCAATATCACGCTTCGCTGATTTTGTGAGAGTAAGCGTGTTTAACGTGTAAATGAGTGAAGACGATTTTCATTTAAAAAAAATGGAAGTATACAATATTTCCGAGAAAAAATCAGGTTAAAATCCTTGCTATGGTTGGAGTTATAAAAGCAAGGATTTTTGATCATGTCAAAGCGAAAAAGTGCAGTTGAGTTAGAAGAATTAGCCAAAATTAAACGAGCACAAACAGCAGCACGTTTAGCGCATAAAACTGCAAACCCCAAGCCTTACACTCCTAAAGTTGATACAGATTACACACAAGTCTATTACCGCGACCCATTAGAGATTACCCGCACATTTAAATTAAAAGTTCCTAATGGAACTCTAACCTTATGGGGTGGACTTGATTCCGCAGGATTAACCGCCGCCGCCGCACCAGGCACTTCAGTAATAGAAATTGCTAAAGGCAGTAAATTTCCTATAGTAAAAGTTCGCTGGTATTTTGGTGATGACACGGCTGTACCTGTACCTGCTTTATGTTCACAAGGTCAGAACTCGAAATCAAAACTATCAACGAACTGAGAGATTTATGTAGGCGGTATGGTATCAAACCAACTGGGAACGCTGGTTACAAAGTGAGTTACATCACCTCCCTGATTGCCTTTCCAGCCATTGCAATCAATCAGATGCAATCAGGTAGGGGATTAAAAAAGATAAGCTTTGAAGCCTATCAAAACCTTGGTGCAGCACTAGATGAGATGAATTCACCCACAGATGAGCAAGCGGCGCTGATTAAGCTGACGATGGAAGGGAAACGGTACAAAGCACCTGAGAGGTGGGAACAGGAGAGGCTAATCAACCTTTATAAGGCAAAGCTGAAACTTGAAGAGGTGATGGAACTGCTAGGGGAATAAATTTTACCAGAGAGGCTAAACACCTCTCTTTTTTTTGCGATCGCCGCACTCACTTCCATTTATACACACACTTCGATTTAAGCTGTGTTAGCTTATATCCAGATATACACACAGATGGAAGTGACTACCGTGACCGAGAGAAAAATGAGTCCGGCATCGTTAGAAAATTTGAAAATGGGAAGTATTGCAAACAACCGAGACAAAATACGCTGCAACTTTACCCTGTTGCCAGAGACTAAAAAATGGCTAGCAGCAAGTGGGAATGCTTCAGAACGTATTGATGATATGGTGAGTAAGTGGCTAAAGGGGGAACTGGTAGGGAAGGGCAAGCTTGATGAGGCGGAAGCAAAGATTAAGGCACTGAAGGAGCAATTAGGGGAACAGAAATCAACAGGGATGGTAGAATCCATACTTGAGAACTGGGAAGGGAAGGTAAAGGAGAGTAGGGGGAAGAGTGCTGGGGGGCAACCCAGTGAGAGGTACAAATACGTTGCTCAACTGCTAGGCGAACTGAAACAAGCTTTAAAAGAGTAAATTATCCCCCGCTCACAACCGAGCATTGCATCAGTGTGTATAACTCGAAGTAAGGAAAAATGCTATCACCCAAACATACACACTGATGCAACAGTGAGCGGAGAGCGAGGAAGAAAGTTATAGTTGAGATACGAAATTAATTGATAGCCAGCAACCCGAAACGCAATTAACGGGGGACTGGCTTTTCTACTGGGAGTGTATCTCAGATTACTGTGAGTATTACTGCAAGTAAATTCGCATATAAGATAGAGAGAGATTTATCCCTGAGAATGTGAGCATCCTTTGAGCATGACTGCTGAGTAGTAATTTATACCTGTTATTGATGCTCAAACGCTGAAAATAGGGTAATTGAGCATTGTGTGAGCATTTTTGAGGGGAGAATGGCTGAAAGTGCTGGTATTGTGTGATTAGCTGCATGGTGCATATCAAGCGCGTGGAACTTACCAACTTCAAATCCTTCGGTGGCACTACCTCAGTCCCTTTGCTACCGGGGTGTACTGTCATATCTGGGCCAAATGGTTCGGGTAAATCTAATATTTTAGATGCACTGCTATTTTGCCTCGGACTCTCCAGTTCTAAGGGAATGCGAGCCGATCGCCTCCCAGATTTGGTAAATAACACTCAAACGGCTAAAGGACGTGCTTCTATTGAGGCTAGCGTCACGGTAACGTTTGATTTGTCTGACGAAATCTCACACAAAGACGCAAAGGTGCAGAGTGAGAAAGCAGAGGAAACAGAGGAAACAGAGGAAGCAGGGGAAGAAAATCCAAAATCCAAAATCCAAAATCCAAAATCGGGAGAGTGGAGTGTTACTAGAAGGCTGCGAGTCACTCACCAAGGGAGTTACACGTCAAATTATTATATCAATGGTGAAGCTTGCACGTTGACAGAATTGCATAGCCAACTAAGTAACCTGCGGGTTTATCCTGAAGGCTATAACGTGGTGCTGCAAGGGGATGTCACCAGCATTATCTCGATGAATACGCGGGAACGTCGGGAAATTATTGATGAATTGGCTGGGGTGGCGGCGTTCGATCGCAAAATTGTCCAAGCCAAATCAACTTTAGATGAGGTGAAGGAAAAGGAAGATAGCTGTCGGATTATTGAGACAGAATTAACTGCACAGCGCGATCGCCTTTCCCAAGATCGGGCGAAAGCTGAGAAATATCAAAAGCTTCGCACGGAATTTCTAGCTAAACAATCGTGGGAAGCTGTTTTATCATGGCGATCGCTACAAGCACAACAAGAAAAGTTAGTTAACGAAATTCAAACTGGCGATCGCAATTCTACTGAACTCACTACCCAACTCACAAACCTAAATTCCCAAATCGTTCAAAAAACTGCGGAACTGGAACAACTCAATGCCCATGTGAAAGCATTGGGAGAAGAGGAACTTTTAGCGGTACAATCTACCCTCGCCACCCAAGAAGCAGAACGTAAACAACTCCAGCGTCAGCTAACGGAATTAGAAACAGCTTCTCAAGAAACTGCCAAACGTCTGACTCAAACTCAGCAAGAAATTCAAAAACACCGTCTTTCCCTAGAAGAAATTGCCAAAACACAGGTTGTAGAGAGACAATCTATTGTCTATTGTCAGCAGCAAAGAGATGAAACACAGCAAGCTTTAGAAACTTCCCGCGAAGCAGCAGCAGAAATTGCCTCGGCTTCGGAAGCGTGGGTGCAGCAACAAACGGCATTCAACCGTCAAATTGAAACTTTGCTGCACACTCTAGAACCGCAACGCACGGAACAAGCACAACTCAGGGAACGCAATAATCAGTTACAGCAGTTAATTTCAGAGCAAACCCAGTTAATTGAACGTGATGAACCCCTTTTAGCCCAAAAACAAACTGAGTGTAATCAAGTTGAAACGGAATTTAACGCCTCTAGCGAACCCATCCAAAATTTAGCCCAAAATCTCTCAGCCACAGAACAAGAACTGCAAATCCAACAGGAAACTCAAAAACGGTTACTTTCTGAACAACGAGAAAAACAACGCCAGTTGGATAAAATAGAGGCGCAAGCGCAAGCACAGCAAGAAGTCCAAGGAACCCAAGCTAGTAAAGTTATTTTACAATCGGGAATGCCTGGACTTTGTGGTTTAGTTGTGCAGTTAGGAAGGGTGGAACCTCGCCATCAGCTAGCTTTAGAAATGGCTGCTGGTGGGCGGTTGGGACATATTGTGGTGGAAGATGATGGAATCGCCGCAGCCGGGATTGAACTGCTCAAACAGAAACGTGCAGGGAGAGCGACTTTCTTACCGTTGAATAAAATTCACGCTCCCAAATTTACTCAAGATGCAACGCTACGTTTTGCCAACGGTTTCGTTAATTATGCTGTTAATTTAGTCGATTGCGATCGCCGTTACAAAGATGTATTCAGCTATGTTTTCGGTAACACGGTAGTATTTGCCAACCTGGAGGCGGCGCGGAAAAATTTAGGACTGTATCGCATCGTCACCTTAGACGGGGAACTTCTGGAAACCAGTGGTGCAATGACTGGTGGTAGTAACACCCAGCGTTCAGCCTTGCGGTTTGGGAATGCGGAAGCGGCGGAATCTGATGAAGCGATCGCTTTCAGAAGTCGCTTGGTGGATATTGAGCGGGTTTTAGAGCGTTGTACTGAAGCGATCGCTACTTTGTCAGCCAGAACCAAAAAACTCACCCAGGAACTCACAGAAGCGCGTCAAGCACGGCGCGAACAGCAGTTGCAATTGGAACAGTTGCAGAAAGACATTAAGAGTTTAACAGCGCAATTAGAGGGGACGCGATCGCAACTCGCCCAAAACAGCGAAAAGTTAGCCACTGCTCAATCCCGATTAGAAATTTTGGAGCGGGAATTACCGGGACAAGAAACTCAGTTGCAACAATTGCGACACGCTTTAGCTGAGTTGGAAGCATCCCAAACTCCCAGTGAATGGCAACAAATCCAGGCGGCAATTAAAATTCAAGAGCAACAATTGCAACAACGGGAGGCGGCATTAAGGGAAGCTGAACAAAGATTAAAAAATTTGGAAAATCAGCAACAGCGTTTGCAAGAGAAAATCCAAGAAGGGGAGGAGCGAATTGCCCAATATCATCGTGAGCAAGAGACGCGAAAAAATCAACTAACTTCCCTCAGCACTCAGCACTCAGAACTCAGCGCTCTAATTGCCGAAACCCGCGCCACGCTCAGTCTGATGGAACAGAACTTGGGAGAAGAGAAACAAAAACGCGACGCTACAGAACTGGAAGTGCGATCGCATCTTTTGCGCCAACAACAATTGCAATGGGAAATTCAAAAACTCCAAGAAACCCAAGAGAAACGGCGAGAGGAATTAGTTGCTTTGCAAAGTCAGTTGGGGGATGTGGGAGGAGAATTACCAAATCCGTTGCCGGAAGTTCCAGATCAGGTAGACTTGGAAGAATTACAGAAAGAATTGCGATCGCTTACCAAACGCTTACAGGCAATGGAACCTGTGAATATGCTGGCGTTGGAAGAACACGAACGCACGCAAAACCGCCTTCAAGAACTCACGCAAAAATTGCAAACTTTAGAAGGAGAACGCACCGAATTACTTTTGCGGATTGAAAACTTTACCACATTACGGCAACTTGCCTTTAAAGAAGCTTTTGATGCTGTGAATGAAAACTTTCAATCAATTTTTGCCATTCTTTCAGACGGCGACGGCTATCTACAACTCGAAAATCCCGAAGATCCCTTTAGCAGTGGACTGAATTTAGTCGCGCACCCCAAAGGCAAACCTGTACAGCGCCTAGCTTCCATGTCTGGGGGAGAAAAATCACTCACAGCCTTGAGCTTTATCTTTGCCCTCCAACGCTATCGCCCATCGCCCTTTTACGCCTTTGACGAAGTAGATATGTTCCTAGATGGGGCAAACGTAGAACGATTAGCTAGAATGATTAAACAACAGTCACAACAAGCGCAATTTATAGTTGTGAGTTTGCGTCGTCCGATGATAGAATCAGCCGAACGCACAATTGGCGTTACTCAAGCACGAGGAGCTTACACTCAAGTTTTGGGGATTAAATTACAATCATCCAATACATCTGCTTGAGTTTTTGTTAATAATAGTGTATAGATAAACCGGATTCGAGATCAGGACTCGGTATAGAATGACCTCCGAACAGATAATTAGGCGTTCCGACATATTAAATACCCAGGTGATTACCCGCGACAACGGCAAGCGGCTAGGCATCATCAGTCAAGTCTGGGTTGATATTGATCAACGAGAGGTTGTGGCTCTTGGTTTGCGAGACAGCCTGATCTCCATTTCGGGCATACCGCGCTATATGTACCTCAACAACATCAGCCAAATTGGTGATGTCATCCTGGTTGACAACGAAGATGTCATTGAAGATATCGAAGTTGAATCTCTCAGTAATCTGATTAACTGGGAAGTAATTACAGAAACAGGTGAAGTATTAGGCAAAGTTCGGGGCTTCAAGTTCAACGGCGAAACCGGGAAGCTTGAATCTATAGTTATTGCTTCTTTAGGATTGCCCCAAATTCCCGATCAATTTCTGAGTACTTACGAGTTCTTAGTGGATGAAATTGTCAGCACTGGCCCCAATCGGTTGATTGTGTTTGAGGGAGCCGAAGAACGGGTAAACCAGTTAACAGTTGGTTTTCTGGAGCGCCTGGGTATCGGTAAAGCACCGTGGGAACGCGATGCAGAAGAAGAATACGGCTATACTCCACCACGCCAAATTGCACCACCCAATCAACTGCCTGCGGGAGTGCCATTGCAGCAGCCATCCAAAAGAGTTCGCGCCCCCGAACCCGTAGCGCGGGAAGAAGAATGGAATGAAGACTATGTGGAAGAAGAAAGGCCACAGCGTCAGGTAATGAAGGCGCAGCAGTATGAATCTATTCAATACGAAGAAGACGAGGAAGAAGATAACTGGAGCGAAGCAACCGGCAGCGACAGGTATCAACAACCGCAGCCGCTAAAGTATGAAGCAAAGCCCTATAGCAAGCCTTATGTTGATGAATACGATGATTATGACGATGTAGACGGCGATGCTTGGGAAGATGCGCCGAAGCCGGTGAATATTCCCAAGAAAGTCAAGGAAAGACAGCCAGAATACGAAGAAGAAGGCGGATATTAACTAATTGGTAATTCGTAATTCGTTAGGCAGTCGGTCTTCTCCCAAAGGGAGAGGCTAGCGCCTTCTCTACGAGACACTACGTGAAGGCGGAGCGTCTCAGAAGGTGGTTTCCCCTTCCCCTGCATAGGAAAGGAACCGTGCCGTTAGCGTAGCGGTAGCGATGTAGGAGCGTCACCCGAAGGGTAATTCGTAATTCAACTGGAAAATTAGGAAGTATTTTAAGATTAATTCAGCCTTTTCCTTACTTAACAAGGAGAGGGCTAATTTTTTAGATATTTCTGATTTTAGCGAGGTTCGAGCCAGTTTTCTACTTTGAAATTAGGAACACGGGAAAATTCACGAGTATTGGCGGTAACGAGAGTTAGACCAAGGGTTAAAGAATGGGCAGCAATTAATAAGTCATTACCTCCAACGTGAGTTCGACAAGTCTTATTTGACCTCTCCCCCAGCCCCTCTCCGACGCCCAGAGGGGAGCAAAAAGCGGAATTTTTCTTGCTCCTCCCTCTCCGAAACGGAAAGGGAGGCTGGGAGGGAGAGGTTCATCGAACTCACGTTAATTAGTTAAGTGTTCAGAAACTCCCCAAAAACTGCTAGCGTCAAACAAAGTAAAATATCGTTGTGGACTTTCGAGCTTGAAAACCCGTTCTAATTACTGGCAACTGCTGCCTTATATCCGACTCCAGTGGAAAACGATCGCCAAGGGACTTATTGGTATCTTGGGATACGTACTGGCGACATTAGTGTTGATCAATCTCGCTGGTAAATTGGCAATTCCCTTTGCCCAAGGTAATGTAGTAGCGATCGCTCAAATAACTGGCAGTTGTGCTTTAGTCTTTCTTGTCAGAGGCTTGTTTCAGTCTATACAAGATATGTACATGGCGAAAGCTGCTTTGAGAGTTGCTTTTTATCTCCGCCAGCAAGTCTACGCCCATCTGCAAAAGCTAAATCTCAGCTATTTTGAAACAGCAAAAGCAGGTGATTTATCTTACCGCCTCACCGAAGATGTTGACCGCGTTGGCGAAGTAGTAAATAAAGTATTTCACGACTTTATCCCCTGCATTTTGCAGTTGCTAGCAATTCCAATTTACATGATTTACCTAAATTGGCAACTGACATTAGCAACAGTGATAGTTGCGCCGCTGATGGGTATTTTAGTTGGCTGGTTTGGTGAACGGTTACGCAAATATTCCTTAAAAAGTCAAAATCGGGTATCGGGTTTATCAGCCATCCTCGCGGAAGTTTTCAACGGTATTCGTTTGGTACAAGCTTTTGCTGCCGAAAATTACGAAATCGCCCGCTTTGGCCATGAAGCAGAACGCAGTCTCAAAGCCAAATACTCAGCCGAACGCCTGAAAGCGATTCAGATTCCGATCATCGGGTTTCTAGAAGCCTTAAGTGCGTTATCGTTACTGATTGTGGGAGCGTGGCAAATTTCCCAAGGTAACTTGACAGTGGCGAATTTTTTCAGTTATCTGGCGGCGGCGGCGCTGTTAATTGATCCCATTGGTCACACTACTAACAACTACAACGAATTTAAGCAGGGTGAAGCATCTGTTGACCGCGTTTTTGAATTGATGGCAATTCAGCCGACGGTAATCGAAAAGATAAATGCGATCGCTCTACCCCCAGTCAAGGGCAAAGTAGAATATCGTCATATTTCCTTCGCCTATAAACCAGGTGAACCTGTATTAAAAGATATCAGTTTATTGGTATCGCCAGGTGAAGCGATCGCTCTTGTGGGTGCTTCTGGTGCTGGTAAAACCACATTTGTCAATCTTCTACCGCGTTTTTACGATCCCGAAGTTGGTCAAATCTTCATTGACGGTATTGATATTCGGGATGTCAAGCTGCATAGTCTGCGGCGACAAATTGGGATTGTTCCCCAAGAAACCATCAT
Source organism: Nostoc sp. (assembly GCF_036917935.1). GTDB lineage: Bacteria > Cyanobacteriota > Cyanobacteriia > Cyanobacteriales > Nostocaceae > Nostoc. Next base: position 113,917 of record NZ_JBALEL010000022.1, read on the forward strand.
GTTTTCGGGGACAATTGCCCAAAATATCGCCTTTGGACAAGATGTTTTTGACATGGAAGCAGTTAAAGAAGCGGCAAAAATTGCTAATGCCCATCAGTTTATTAGCCAACTACCAGAGGGTTATCAGACTTGGGTAGGCGAACGTGGGGTAAACTTATCAGGTGGACAAAGACAAAGAATTGCGATCGCTCGTGCTGTTCTGCTCAATCCCCAAATTTTGATTCTGGATGAGGCGACATCAGCATTAGATTCTGAGTCAGAAGCGCTGGTACAGGAAGCGCTGGAAAGATTGATGGAAAAACGGACAGTATTTATTATTGCTCACCGTTTATCGACCGTGAGAAGGTGCGATCGTATTTTAGTTATCGAACAAGGACAAATTGTCGAATCGGGAACCCATGAAGAATTATTAGCCCTAGAGCGTCGCTATGCGCGGTCTTATGCTCAACAATTTAGTTAGAGGCAGGGGAAGTTCGAGGTTTTGAGACAACCGAATTAGTTTTTGAGTTCACAAAAACTATTTTTGAGCTAGAAGAATGAGTATCTATAGGACTAGTATTTGATTTTTGAAATGCAGGTAGTGGACTGTCATGGCTTTAATAGTGCATTAGACGTAGACGTAGGTTGGGTGGAGCGGAGCGCAACCCAACTGATTATCAGGATGTTGGGTTACGCAAAGCCTCCACCCAACAAAGCAATTTTTTTGCTCGATGAATTTTTGGGTTCCCAAAAGAACGAAATATATGCGGACAGCAATATTGTATGGTCTTTAATACCCAATACTGTCGTACCAAATGCTTCCATCTTCCATAATGGTATTAGAGAAAATAGCCTTACAAATGTTATAGAAGCCCTCGACCGAACGCAAATCGGCATTGGTGAATGTTAGCACCATCGAAAGAGGAGTGGTTCACGAAAGCATCCCTGAGAATAGCATGGCTGAAATTAGCGCCATTAAAACCGCATTGATACATTTCGGCTCTGCTCAGGTTGGCGTTGACAAAGGAAGTATTGATGAAGTTGGCTTGACCACCTCTAGCCTCACTCAAATTAGCGCCGTTAAGGATGGCTTCATTCAACTCAGTTCCTTCCATGTAAGCTCCTTTGAGATTAGCCCCACTGAGATTGGTATTGTCCAGATTAGTACCCTCCAAAATAACTCCTTCCAAATTAACTCTGCTCAAGTCAGCCCCGCTCAAGTCCATATAAGTAAAATTCAAACCAATTTCAATGAAATCAAGAAGTCCAGCAAAGTTTCTCTCTCCAGCTGTATACCTTTCCAAGAATTCTTCAACATCCATAACTCAACTTCGGTATCAACTAACACGTATAAAGATAACCCACTCAATCTCTGGTCTAACCTCTTCGACCCCACCTTGAATATTGACATCCAAATCTAAGACCTACCCAGAAGACCTGATTAGCCCGATTGCGATCGCTGACCAAGCACAAAGTGTGGTAATATAGCGGTTCTCAATTGCATGAAATACAGACCTAACCCCAGCCCCTTCCCTACTAGCGTTGGGGAGTAAGTCTCAAAACCTCTCTCCTTTTAAGCTACCCTGTACACACAAGTCATCGAATTACCCAAAACAAAAGAAAAACCTCACCCTGTCCTATCTTTAATCCCTCTCCTTACTAAGGAGAGGGACAGATTTTGTGTAGTAAAATCAGGGTGAGGTATTGCGCGATAAATCTTAAATGGACTCTCCCCTTGCTAACTATTTCCTAGACTGAATTGCCTTGATTAAATCATAAAAAGGTTGCCAATTATCTTCCTGAGCAATTGCTTCCCAAATAGATTCAATCACAGGTCTTAATAATGCCGTTTGCGGATTATGAACAGCTAGAGTTTGGGCAATTACATCGATGCGTAGGCGTAGCCCGTCGTAGACATCGCTATCAAAATCATTCAAAATTTGATGATACAGTATACACCAATCATCAAAAATTGCTGATGCACCCGGTACTGGTACAATATCGGAACCATTCATTACAAAACCTGGTTCATCTCGCCATTTAGATGAAAAAGTGCGAGCCATCTCATAAAAGAATTGGTGATAACCCACTTGGCTCACTTTCAAAAATTCAATCGTTAGATTCAAGAGTTCTTGAGCTTGTGGATGTACCAACTCCACAAAACCTAACTTTTTCAACATCAAAGAACTGTATTCAGCTTCATAATATTCACCAAACCTAGCTAATCCAGCTTCCATTTCACCTGTATCAATAATCGCCTTTAAAGGTTCTTGGAGGATTTGTAGATTCAGCTGGCAAATACTTGGTTGATTACCGTAACAGTAGCGTCCAGAATAGTCAAAATATGCCGCTATAAAGTAGGGATTATAACTAGGGATAAACGCGTAAGGGCCATAATCAAAACTTTCTCCGGTAATCGACATATTGTCAGTATTCAGAACTCCATGACAAAAGCCAGCCGCCATCCACTGCGCTGCTAGTTCTGCAACCCGTTTAACTAATTCGGCGTAAAACAGAGCATATTTCTCTTCTTCAGCATTTAAGTGTCGATAATACTGCTCAATTACGTGGTCTAACAGCTTCTTAGTTAAATCTGGACGCTGGAAATAGTGCAGTCGCTCAAAAGTGCCAAACCGAATATGAGAACTGCTCATCCTGACCATCACAGATGAACGGGTAGGCGAAGGTTCATCGCCCCGCCAGAGTGGTAAACCTGTTTCAATCATGCTTAGACAGCGCGAAGTACGTACACCCAAATAGTGCAGTGCTTCCGCAGCCAGAACTTCCCGCATTCCACCTTTGAGCGTGAGCATACCATCGCCACCACGGGAGTAGGGCGTTCTCCCGGAACCTTTCGTGCCAAAATCGTACAATTCGCCATCATTGGCGCGTGCTTGCCCGTAGAGAAAGCCTCTACCATCACCCAAGTGTCCGTTATATTCACCAAATTGATAGCCGTGGTAACGCAGTGCCAACAAGGGTTCGCGCCCCTGAAATTTACCAAAAGCTGTGATAAAATCTTCGTCTTTGACTACTTGGGGGTCTAGACCGAAACGGGGTAATAGTTCATCGTTACGCCAACGCAGGAGGTGTTGGGGAAATTCTGCCGCTGCAACCTCATCATAGTAGTCATCGCCTAGAGATTCTAAAGCGCTTTCGTAGTTGAGGGTGAGAAAAGGATTGCTAGAATTCTTGTAGTTTGGAGTTTCAGCCAGAGTCATTACGAGCAAAGCTTAATTCATTCTTCTCTTAATACTACCTCTGGCTTCAGCATCAGCATAGACGCAAAAAGCGACCCATATCTAAGAGGATGTTTGAAAAGTCCTTAGTGATGTATCAAATACTCTTAGATCCCCCTAAATCCCCCGATAAAAAGGTGGACTTTGATTCCGTTTCCCCCCTTTTTAAGGGGGGCTAGGGGGGATCGATAAGTGCCTGATATCACAGCCGACCACTTTTCAAACAACCTCTAAAATATTGTAGCGTCACCATCAAAATCTGGAGCGCTTCAGGAAGGAGGAAGGAGTAACCCATGTTCACAAACCTGGAATTGAAGCAAGGATACTCCACAAAGAGAAAGGCTAGCGTCTTTCTTTCGGAACGCACGCGAACACGGTGCGTCTCCTAGAGAAGGAAAGTTTTCATTCACAATTCTTTCCTCCTGCCTTCTCTGATAATGAATAAAATTTTACAATTAAAAAAAAGAAGACTGGCTCAACCGAAGTTTAGATAAACTCCGCCAGTCTTCCGAAACTTAACCTTAATTAAATAAAACTGATTTTTTATTTTTTAATGGGTTGTGATGTTGGTGTAGTAATTCCTACTGAGTTTGATGTTGGTTGTGATGCCTGTGAAGATAGAATTTTTTTCACTTGCAGGTTATAAGCTTGCAAAACTGATTGAACCTGTTTCTGTTGATCTTGATTCAGATCCAAAGATGTTAACACTGTTCTGATTCTCTGACGGGATTGCAGTGCTGCCTTAAATTTAGTATCTTGGGATGGGTTTAATAGAGCCTCAATATCTTTATCTCTTTGCTGGCGAGCCAGTTGGATTTGTAGCCGCTGTTGCTTTGTGAGTTTGATTGGCTGGTGTGATGCAGCACTAGTCTGAGTTTTTAAAGCTGGTGTCGTGGCGGAGTTTGGGCCTGGTGCTGCCAAGACAATTCCGTTTAAGATGGTAGCAAAAGCGAAGATAGTAGAAAAGACAGATAACCGCTTTATAGAATTAATAGACATTTTGAAAAACTCCTCAATCATTTAATCAAGTTGGACACATCGACTAAAGCTAACTTTAATAACTGAGCCGGGTAGTTAACAAATATTACTATTGCATTTGCTTGTGGAGCTGTTGTGTATTTATTATGAATTTGCTATGATTTTGTAGATATTGACAACTAATATATTAAATTCATTCAAATTTAGATATAGTACCATTATAAATAGCTGTAAGGTGGGCAAGACTCACAAATTAAAAATAAGGCTTTGAGCGAAAGTTAAGCATTTTTTACTTACAGCGTATTTCAGGTAAATGAAGTACAGGGGTAGGGGCATAACATGTTGTGCCCCTACAATTATCTGTACCTCACGCCTGTTGCAATCTGCTGTATATAAATTACCTAACTTGCGTTCATAACTATAGGACTTACGCACTTTAAAAATTGAGCATCATCTGCATATCAAGCTTATTAAGATAAAAGTCTTGCTCTGCCTCGTTCCCAGGCAGAGCCTCCCACAAGAGCATTAGAAGGCTCTGCCTGGGAACGAGAGGTAATCCACATTTGGTTATGTCTGTCAATGCGTAAGTCCTAAACTAGTATTTATAAATAAATTAATTTATAAGCAGGGATAGTGGGAAAAGAAAATAAATATTATTGAAAACATTCTCAGCTATATTTTAAAATTTAGGTACTTTCCAATTAGAATTTGTAAGACTTGTCAAAACATGATCTTCCCATTGCCCATTAATTAACAAATAGTCTCTAGCATATCCTTCAATGACAAAACCGAGTCTTTTTAGCACATTACCACTACGCCGATTGTGAGGCATATAATTAGCCATGACTCGGTGAAAATTTAACTCTTGAAATAGATATTGAGTTGCAGTTTTTAGCCCTTCTGTCATATATCCTTTACCTTGTTTATTTTCAGCAAGGCTATATCCCACATAGCAAAAATGAGCGGCTCCTCGGACAAAATTACTAAAATTTACCGTTCCAATAACTACAGTGGGATTTTTTTTAGTAAAAATAAATAGTTTTAACGATTGCCCGTTTATAAATTCCAGAAAACTATTCTCTATCTGATACTGCCAATATTCTTCAGTGAAAAAACCATCAGCCCAAAGAGGGTAAAATGGAGTGAGATAAGTTTTGTTATGAATAAAGTATTTGAGAATTTGGGGTATATCTTCATGGATCGCTGCTCGTAATAATAGGCGATCGCTTGTAATTATTGGCAGTTCTGATATCATAAATTACTTAATCGACGGGTTCTCTTCCCAAAACATTCTCTAAATCTTATAAATTCTCTCATAACCTGCGGTTTAGCAGCAGCAGTTAGATTAGCTATCTCATCATCAGGACTTACGTAAGTGTGATAGTTATTCCATAAAGTTTGTCAAGAGTCAAGGGCCAATTAACTGATTTTATATAGACTTTGAACTCTTGGCCACCATGAAACAAGATATATGTATGCCCAATACCACTCAGGAGTGCTGTTAACGGTAGCGGTGCGTTTAGCCCTAAGTAGGGAACCTCACTTCTTTACTCAGAACTCATTTGTCCAATCCCCAACCCCAATACATGAGTATTTTTGCTGTAAATCTGCCATTCAACCAAAATCTTGATAAGCTGATGTCTAATATCTAGAGCGGAAGGATTGAGAGCCAATGGGTGATAAAGCACAGTGCGCGGCATAACTTCGATAAAATCGCTTTGCCCAAACGCTGTACCGCAGCAGATTCAAGCAAAAGACAGCTCTTGATTAACCCAATCTACAAGAAGGATAGTGATGTGGTGGGAATACGCTACGATTGGCAGGAATTAGAGATTCAGGCGATATACAACACGCCTTTGCTAGAGCTTATTTATCAAGCTGCTAGCGTGCATCGCCAATATCATGACCCAACAAAAATCCAAGTTTGTAAGCTTATATCGATTAAAACGGGAGGTTGTCCAGAAGATTGTAGCTACTGCGCTCAATCTTCCCGCTATAAAACAGAGGTAAAGGCGCAAGCACTCCTAGAAAAGGAAACGGTAGTTAACATCGCCCAGAAAGCTAAAGAAACTGGTGTTAGTCGCATCTGCATGGGTGCTGCTTGGCGCGAAGTGCGGGATAACTCACAATTTGAGGAAGTCCTGGAAATGGTTAAGGATGTAACCGCAATGGGTTTAGAAGTGTGCTGCACTCTGGGTATGTTGACGGCAAATCAAGCTAGGAAATTGGCAGAAGCGGGACTTTATGCCTACAACCATAACTTAGATACCTCGCAAGAATATTACAGCACAATTATTACCACAAGGACATATAGCGATCGCTTGAACACAATTGAGAATGTGCGTGAGACAAATGTTACTGTCTGTTCCGGCGGTATTCTGGGTTTGGGTGAAACTGTTGATGACCGTGTTGGGATGTTACAAACTCTGGCAAACTTACATCCACATCCAGAGTCTGTACCGATTAATATTCTTTCACAAGTACCGGGCACACCCTTAGAAAATCAGCCTGATGTCCCCATTTGGGATATTGTGCGGATGATTGCCACAGCCAGGATTTTAATGCCAGCTGCCGATGTGCGTCTTAGTGCCGGTAGGGCGAGACTTTCTCAAGTTGAGCAAGCTTTCTGCTTTATGGCAGGAGCCAATTCTATCTTTTCCAGCGACGACAACAAGATGTTGACGGTGACAACTCCCTGTCCAGATTACGATACTGACCGAGAAATGCTGAATTTACTTGGTTTAGGAATGCGTCCGCCTTCCCAAAGACACCAGAAGGTAGCAAGTCCGGCTGTTGTCGGATAAATATCTGATTGTGGGATAGCCAAAAGGCCCATCCCACAATAAATAATTGGATCTTTTTTACTTGAATTCCCTAAGTAGGTGTCAATAAAATTAACTGCTGTTGCAGGAGGGTTCTTACCCCATCTAATCCCAGTTCTACACTTGCCAAAATCTCTGTAACGGTGGAATTACTATCACATCTTTGCATAAACTCAAACTCTGCTACAGACAAATTTACAATTTGGTAATCGTAATTAAAGAAACATTGACTGGGAAATCCCTCAATACAAGGATTAAGTTCGGGAATTGCTGCCAGTAGAGCGTTATCGTCTGACCAGTCAGCTTTGATTAAGGGAGGACGACCGAGGAAAAACTCGTAATGAGTTACTTCTGGGTCTAATAATTCTATCAGGCGGTAAAGCTGGCGATCGCTCAAATCTTTTGCTCGTTCTACTAACTCTGGTGCTTTACCCAAAAGTCTCTCTAAATCCCAGAAACTCGGATTCGAGAAACCAATAAACTCCAATCCCGAAGCATCTATTAATTCAAACAGCGTCTCAATGTTGTAGTCAATTTCTTGAGGATGAACGTACATATCAGCAAAGTATTCATCCTTGTTGTTTTCTAGCGACCAACGTTGTTTATCGTATTTGACAATTCGGTTATTTTCTGGTAGGGAAGCGAAGATTTGTCGCCCGACTTGGACACCATCGCGGTAGTCGCCTTTTTTGTCACCTTGAATAAGTGCGATCGCTTTTTGCATGAGTTGAATTTCCCAGCGCCCCAACTCCCCATACACAAAAATGTGCATTAAGCCGCCTGGGGTTAACTTCTTCGCCAGAGCTTGAATACCGCGAATGGGATCGGGTGTATGGTGCAAAACGCCAACACAGTTAATTAAATCAAACTCACCCGGTAACTGTTCCACATCAAACAAGCTGAGGTGATGAAATTCCACGCGGGTAGCGCCTGAACGCTGACAACGTTCTTTGGCTACAGCTAAAGCGCCACTACTGAGGTCAATTCCCACAACCGAAGCTTGAGGATTGAGGTGAACCAAGTACTCTGTACTCACACCAGTACCGCAACCTGCATCTAAAATCCGAATATCTTGCTTTTGGGGTTTTTGACCTGTGCAGAAGTTATGAGCGGCTAGCCAATTCCAGCGCCAGTTATAGCCTGGGGGTGGTTCATCTAACAGGGCTTCTGGCGGAAAGGGGTAGGTATTGTAGAGTTTGGCAACAGCAGCACTAACAGTTTGGGAGTCGGACATGATCAGGAATAACGCAGCATTTCTGAGTTTAGCGGATAGTGGATGATTAGGGCAAAGATTACTATTGCTTATTTCCTACTATTTATCCAACAGCAAAGTCAGTAAATTGGCGTTTATAAGGAGCGTGAAATCCTAATACAATATCTTCTTTAGGTACTCCAGCAGCGATTAATTCATTAGCAATGCCGATTTCTGTACCATCTCTTTGTATCCAAATTTTTTTCTCTTTAATATCAACATGAATTATAACTCCGTAAATTCTCCGTTGTTCTTTCCAGCCAATATTTAAGACTTGATAATGATGGCGTTCTGCATCAAATAACAATTGAACCTCTGTGCCATTAGCCACATCATTAGCTGAATGATTACTTAAAATATCTGGAATAATTTGAGAGTAATTTATTCCTTCCATAAAACAATGTCCTGACTTAAGGAATTAAATATTAAAAGTTTAATTTGATATTCTTTTAGAGGATGTTTGAAAAGTCCTCTTGTCGGTATCAAAAGTTTTAGATCCCCCTAAATCCCCCGATAAATTGGGGGACTTTGATTCCGGTTCCCCCCTTTTTAAGGGGAGCCAGCGCGGTCTTCTCCCAAGGGGAGACGCTAAAAGCGATGGGGGTTTCCCCCATGAGCGACTGGCGTGGGTTAGGGGGGATCTAAAAGTGCCTAAAATCACAGTGAAATACTTATTCATTTAACCTCTTAAAGGCCCCATAGTTAAACTCACGCAAGACTTTGTGACGATTCACCAATTTACACCGCCTATATTGGAAGTAACTGGTGTTACCCCAATGGGTGGGGCGATTGAGTATGCTTTGGATTTTCTAGAAAACCGGAAACAGACTTATAAAGATAACGGTATTCTCTATTATCGCCCTTGGGTGTTTTTGATTACAGATGGAACGCCAACTGACTCCTGGGATTCAGCCGCGCAAAGATTGAGACAAGCAGAAGCACAAAGCCGACTGTCATTTTTTGCGGTTGGTGTAAAGGATGCTGATATGAATATACTCAAACAAATTTCTCCTCCTGAACGTCCACCAATTATGCTAAATGGCTTGGATTTTCGTGAGTTGTTTGTCTGGCTTTCTGCTTCGATGAAACGGGTTTCTAGCGGCAAAGTAGGACAGGCTGTAGCTTTACCGGCTGTGGGATGGGGTCAAATTACTACTTAGGGGAAATTTTGTGAGTTGGAAAGCTGTTGCGGATTCTGCGATCGGAACAAGTCATCAAAAGCAGGAGATACTTTGTCAAGATTATGTGGATTATCGCATCTTTGATGATGTCATTGTAGGCGCGGTTGCTGATGGTACTGGTAGCGCAAAACATTCTGATGTTGGTTCTAAGTTGGCGGTAGAAACGGTACTTAAATGCTTTTCTGAAATTAATGAATTTCCTCAAAATAAAGCTTTTTCTCAACCACTTTCCAAAGAAGAAGCAGAGGAAGTGTTTGTTAAGATTGTGAACCAAGTTATTAAAGAATTACAGAAGCAAGCAGAAGAAGGAGATTATTCTGTCAATGATTTAGCTTGTACGTTATTAGTTTTCGTGGCTACTCCTGACTGGGTTGCAGCTATGCAAATCGGGGATGGATTTATTGTGCTGCGTTCCCAAGAGTCAGAATATAAACTGTTGTTTCAGCCCGATAAAGGTGAGTTTGTCAATGAAACAACTTTTATCACCTCAACAAATGCAGTAAAAGATATGCAGGTAAAGGTTATTTCCGAAAAACAAGAGTTTATTTGTGCTTCCACTGATGGACTAGAAAAAGTAGCAATTCGTTTGAGCGACTGGAAACCTTTCTTACCTTTCTTTAAACCTTTGGAGGAATACTTGCACGAACCTGTTAATCCAGACTAAACCTTGGCAGTCTGGTAAACCTAGTAATGTTGCTTTAATTGTGCCGTCTGGTTGGTTTTCAATTAAGACATCATAATTTAACTTGGGTGTAGTATTTTTAGTATAATTTTTTACAGCTAAATTCATAATATTTTTAACCTTGAAGTTTTATATTGATTATAACTGCTGACCTAGAACAAGTTCATAGTCAGGATTTTAGTACTGAATTTTTAAATATTGTTCGCGCAGCGTTCCCGCAGGGTAGTGCTTACTAAAAACCTTTAATTATTTATACTGGCTTGGTTAATTTGTGGTTTGATTTTTATCATATTGTCTTTTGCGATCGCACCAATGATTTACAATCAATCAGAGTTTAATTGACGCTGTGGGTGTGGTCTACAAGGATTTGCTCAATTCTGGAAAATCCCTAATTAAACGTCGCACTGATTGGTTTGGCAATATTTGGCATTATCTATAAACTCTTGCAACTTATTTAAGGGAATCATCTGCAATGATGAGCCACCTTGTACCTCAGCAGCGATGTAAGCAAGCTTTTGTCCACGATAAAATTGGTCACGTCCAACTTTGGTGATATATCGGGACTTCTGAAAGTCATTGGCAATATTAGAATTATAAATATTTTGTAACAGTTTTACTGAATTGGCATTTTTTGTGGTGAATTTGAGGCGTTTATCACCACTAACGGTTATGCCTTCTTTAGTTACTGTCCCATTTTGAGAAGTGACATCAGCATAAAAGTATAAATTTCCCTTTGTACCCTCGTAGCCGTGGGCTTCGCTGTTGTATCTCAGAGTTGGTAATTGGGATCTAGTCTTTGCCCACTTGACAACAGTGTTGATATTTTGTTCTGGAAGCGCATTTGCAGGAGTGACAGCCAAAATAACTGCGATCGCAGATAGGGTAGCATGGAATAAATAGTTAAATTTACAACTTTTGTGCATAGTATTTCCCCTGTATATAAATACTGACTATTTGCAGATTAAACCACCACAAATTAAGAATTGCTTCCCGTGCGGTATTCAGTTGCGAATATGAGTTCTTTAGTAGCAAAAACAACTTAACATCGACTAATAACCACTGTCCAGTGACTAAGTACAACATTTAATTAATTAGTAGTAAATTCTCTGCGTGTCTCTGCGCCCCTATACGTTTAAATAAAAAACAAATCAGTAGACAGTTCCCAACCTACTACTTGGTTACAAAACTTAGACTTCATCTCAGACAAACTGGAGTATGCACTTTTAATACTGGAGACATTTAAGATACAGGTTCTACACACTTCTTAATAAACCCGCCTTGAGAACGCAAAACGTTCTAATCTAAAAGCTAACTGGGTTAATTTACTGGCAGTTTTGCAGGCAATACTCTCAAGATCAGAAAGCATAGACACACCGATGTGTCAAGCCTCAAAACGATCCAGACTTAACACATAAACGCTTATGATGGGAGTTTTACAAATCCGATGAGTGTTAAGGCAAGTGGTGGAAGCTCAGTTGCGCGTCCGCAACTATATCAAACCCTAGCAGTAGCGACAATTACCCAAGCCGAGCAGCAAGACCGCTTTTTGGGAAGTGGTGAATTAAATGAACTGGCAAGCTATTTTGCATCTGGTGCAAAGCGTCTAGAAATTTCTCAGACGCTGACGGATAATGCCGAGATTATTGTATCTCGCGCTGCCAACCGGATTTTTGTCGGTGGTTCGCCAATGGCTTTTTTAGAAAAGCCCAGAGAAGCGGAACTAGTAACTGCTGGTGGTGGTGGTGCTAATGTTCAACAAGGGATGCAATTAGGAACTGTAACCTACGTTGAAAGTCGTGGTGGGTTCCTAGAAAATTTACGCTCAATCTTTAACTCATCCCCCAGCGGCCCGACACCGGCAGGTTTCAGACCAATTAACATTGCTCGTTATGGCCCAAGCAACATGGCCAAGAGCTTACGGGATTTATCCTGGTTCTTGCGCTACGCTACTTATGCGATCGTTGCTGGCGACCCCAACATCATAGCGGTGAATACACGGGGTTTGCGGGAAATCATTGAAAATGCCTGCTCTGGTGAAGCAACGCTAGTAGCTTTGCAGGAAATCAAAGCCGGGTCACTTTCATTTTTCCGCAACGATGCTGAGGCTACAGAAATTGTGTCTCAGTACATGGATGTTTTGTTAACAGAATTCAAAGCAGCCACACCTTCAAATAAAGTCCGCCAACGCCCCTCTAGCGACCAGCAAGGTTTGCAACTGCCGCAAATTTACTTTAATGCGGCAGAACGACGTCCCAAGTTTGTGATGAAAACTGGGTTGTCAGCGAGCGAAAAAAATGAGGTAATCAAAGCGACATATCGGCAAATCTTTGAGCGCGACATTACCCGTGCTTATAGCTTGTCCATATCTGACCTGGAATCCAAGGTGAAGAATGGCGACATCTCTGTGAAAGAGTTTGTCCGTCGTTTAGCTAAATCTCCCCTTTACCAAAAACAGTTTTACCAGCCTTTTATTAACAGCCGAGTCATCGAACTAGCTTTCCGTCACATTTTAGGACGGGGGCCAAGTAGCCGCGAAGAAGTACAAAAATACTTCTCGATTATTTCTAACGGTGGTCTACCAGCCTTGGTAGATGGCTTAGTAGATTCGGCTGAATACAGCGACTATTTTGGTGAAGAAACAGTACCCTACCTGCGGGGTCTGGGTCAAGAAGCACAAGAATGTCGCAACTGGGGGCCGCAGCAAGACCTGTTTAACTACAGTGCGCCTTTCCGCAAGATCCCTCAGTTCCTTACCACATTTGCCGCTTACGAGCAACCGCTACCAGATCAACATCCTTATGGTTCTGGTAATGACCCCTTGGAAATTCAGTTTGGGGCGATTTTCCCGAAAGAAACTCGCAACCCCAGCACCAGTCCGGCTCCTTTTGGCAAGGATACCAAACGCATCCTGATTCACCAAGGGGCAGGGATTAATAACCAAAATAGCAATCCCAAGGCGCGGGGTGAAGCTCCTGGTACTCTTGGGCCCAAAGTGTTCAAATTAGACCAACTGCCTGGTACTAGAGGTAAAAAGGCTGCCAAAAATTCTAGCGTCAGATACTCCGAAAGCTCCACGCAAGCTCTGATTAAAGCTGCTTACCTGCAAGTTTTCGGTCGTGATCTTTACGAAGGTCAGCGCCCGAAGGTATTGGAAATCAAGCTGGAAAACGGCGACATTTCTGTGCGGGAGTTTATCCGTGGTTTGGCTAAGTCAGATGTATTCCGCAATCTGTACTGGTCATCGCTTTATGTTTGTAAAGCGATCGAGTATATTCACCGCCGCTTGTTGGGTCGTCCGACTTATGGTCGTCAAGAAATCAACAAGTACTTTGACATCGCCGCTAAACAGGGCTTTTACGCGGTAGTTGATGCCATTATTAACAGCGTAGAATACAACGAAGCATTTGGTGAAGATACAATTCCTTACGAACGGTATCTGACTCCTGGTGGTGTATCAGGGCGACAATTGCGCGTTGGTAGCATTCGTGAAGATGTTGCTGCGAAAGTCCAGAAGGAAGTAACGCCGAGCTTTGTGACATTGGGTACAGTCACAGAACAGCGGTCAGAACCAGATATTCAGTTCCGCATTAACCAAGGTGTCAGCAAGCAACGCGAACAAACCAAAATCTTTAAGTTGGTGGCGAATATCAGCGATAAAGTTGCAGTGCAAACTTTGATTAGCGCTGCCTATCGTCAGATTTTTGAGCGGGATATTGCACCCTACATCGCCAAAAACGAATTTACAAAATGGGAAAGCAAGCTGGGGAACGGCGAAATTAGTGTGAAGGAATTTATTGAAGGTTTGGGTTACTCTAACCTCTACCTAAAAGAGTTCTACACACCTTACCCCAACACCAAAGTGATTGAGTTGGGAACTAAACACTTCTTGGGACGTGCGCCACTAGACCAAGCAGAAATCCGCAAGTATAACCAGATTTTGGCTACCCAGGGTATTCGTGCCTTTATTGGTGCTTTGGTAGATAGTGTGGAATATAACCAGGTGTTTGGTGAAGATACGGTTCCTTACCGTCGCTTCCCGACCCTCCCGGCGGCAAACTTCCCGAATACGGAGAAATTGTACAACCAGCTTACCAAGCAAAACGATGACGTAGTTGTGCCTAGCTTTAAGCCAGTGCAAGCCCGCGTCGGAGCTAGCGATACGGAGCTGTTGACACAAGCGATCGCAAATATAGCAGCCCAAACAAACGGTAAGCCCTCATTTGCTGAATTAGGTCGTTCCTACAACGATGTTAGCGGACAACCCGTGGAACAGGGTGTGCGTAAACATGCACGCATTTACCGTCTAACAGAAAGCACCAACCAAACCGATAAACAACAGGCAATCAACGCCATTTATCGGCAAGTGTTGGATGTATTTAACGGTGAAGTGCCTGATAATTTCCGCCGTACTGACCTAGATAGCAAACTCCAGAATGGTGAAATTTCCGTCCGCGAGTTTGTGCGTGAACTAGCCAGTTCCCAAATCTATCGCCAGCGCTTCTCGTCACCTTATCCTCATGCCAAGGTCATTGAGTTCCTCTTCCGTCACCTGTTGGGGCGTACACCCGCAACTCAGGAAGAAATTCGCCAGTATAACAATCTGCTAGCCGATAGCGGTTTGTCAGCTGCGGTAGAAGCAATAGTCGAAAGTCCAGAATATAGCCGCTACTTCGGTGAAGATGTTGTGCCTTACAACCGCTTCCCATCTTTGCCAGCAGGTAACTACCTCGGCAGTGTAGCGGTTGATTAGGGAGTAGGGGGTAGGGAATAGGGAATAGGGAATAGATTATTTCTAGTCTCCAGTCCCCTGTAACCCTTCCCCCGTAACCTTCGTAACCTTTCGTAATACCGCTCTCAGATTGCAGTTTGAACAGCAAATTCTGAAAAGCAATATTACAAAGTATTAAGAGCAGTCATAAATGCTCAACAGAATGCCGGAAAATGTTTTGCGGAAGGTAACTGAGTTTAAAAGCTTGTGTACTTATGTTGACTCAAGCAAACTCGTAATTTATTAGCCGTAGCAGTTATAAAACTGTTGTGTTTAAAAGAACGAGAAAATAAACTCAGTAAACCAAATTTAAAGTCGCACCAGTTTAATCAAATCCTGGTTTCATTCGTATTGGAGGAATCCATTAATGAGTATTGTCACGAAAGCTATCGTGAATGCTGATGCAGAAGCCCGCTATCTCAGCCCTGGTGAGTTAGATCGGATCAAGTCATTTGTTGCAAGTGGTGAGCGCCGTGTGCGGATTGCTCAAATTTTGTCAGAAAATCGCGAACGGCTTGTTAAGCAAGCTGGCGATCAACTGTTCCAAAAGCGTCCTGATGTTGTGTCTCCTGGTGGAAACGCTTACGGTCAAGAATTGACTGCTACTTGTCTGCGTGACCTAGATTACTACCTCCGCCTCGTTACCTACGGTATCGTTGCTGGTGATGTTACCCCCATCGAAGAAATTGGTGTTATCGGTGCCCGTGAACTGTACAAGTCCTTGGGAACTCCTATCGATGGTGTCGCTGAAGGTATCCGTGGGCTGAAGAATGTAGCTGGTACATTGCTGTCTGGTGATGATGCTAGTGAAGCTGGTAGCTACTTCGACTACCTAGTTGGCGCTCTTCTAGGATAGGTTAAAGCTGTTTACCTACTGAAACAGAAGTATTGCAATACGGTTGGAAATAAGGAATTAACAACATGGCTCAAGACGCAATTACCGCTGTCATTAACTCCGCAGACGTTCAAGGTAAATACCTAGACTCTTCGGCTTTAGAAAAGCTAAAAGGCTACTTCGCCACTGGCGAACTACGGGTACGTGCTGCTAGCACCATCAGCGCTAACGCTGCTGCGATCGTCAAAGAAGCTGTAGCAAAATCTTTGCTGTACTCGGACATCACCCGTCCAGGCGGCAACATGTACACCACCCGCCGCTATGCTGCTTGCATCCGCGATTTGGACTACTACCTCCGCTATGCCACCTACGCTATGTTAGCTGGCGATCCTTCCATTTTGGATGAGCGTGTATTGAATGGCTTGAAAGAAACCTATAACTCCTTAGGTGTTCCCGTCGGTGCTACCGTGCAAGCTATCCAAGCAATCAAGGAAGTAACCGCCAGTTTGGTAGGTTCTGACGCCGGCAAGGAAATGGGCGTTTACTTAGACTATATCTCCTCTGGCTTAAGCTAAGAACTAGTTTGCGCTTAAAAATTTAGGTGCGACTTTATTAAGGTCTGGAAATCAATCGTGAGTGCTAGAACGTTTTATTGCTTATCTTGGTAAATTATCAGTGATGAGTGTTGGTGGTCTAGTATTGATGTTTGATTTCCAGCCTTTGAATGATTAAAAGATTTGCACTAAAGATTTTGAGATAAAAAAGTTTTCACAAAGTATACAGGAGATTTTCCAAATATGTCCCGTTTGTTTAAAATTACTGCTCTAGTTCCTAGTCAAACCCGAATTCGTACCCAACGCGAACTGCAAAATACTTACTTCACGAAGCTAGTTCCTTATGAGAACTGGTTCCGCGAACAGCAACGCATTCAAAAAGCAGGCGGCAAAATCATCAAGGTGCAACTGGTAACTGGTAAGCAAGGTACTAATACTGGCTTGTTGTAATTCTGTAAATAGAACATTATTTTAGGGAATTGCTAAGAGGTCGAGAAAGACCTCTTTTTTGTTGAGAATTGATACTACAAAAAATATGTTAATTAAGTCATATAGAAACCAGGTACTCTTAATAAAGCTTGTTAACCTTCTTAAAGTACTTCTTCCACTCAGCATCTAGGGCAGCTTCGTACTGAAAACCTAGTTCTTGTCCACTTCCGTACCTAACAAGATTGACCCCCTGCATACTTGATAATTTTAGTAGATGGCTATCTTCTAAAGGACTATCAAGACTCACAACCTCATCGAGCCTTATTAATACAGTAGGGCAGTTTCCAAAGAAATGTTGAGTATAAGCATCAGAGTATTTAGAGTATTTAGGATATTCAGGAAGTTGATTCAAGCGTTGAGCATCTTTAGCCTCGATTACTTCTCCTACCGCAATGAAACCACGTTTCCCCTGTCCAGTTTTTTTCAAGTAGGCTTTATCTTCAACCTTAATTGACTTTACCTGACCTGCACTCCAGGTGATCTGATACTCCCGTTTATTTTTGATGTAATCAAGTGCTTCTTCAATATAGCTAGGAATATTAACATCAATATCTGGATTTGCTAAGAAAATACGTGTTGGCATGATTGTGCTGCACCTAAATTAGTACAAGGGTTATCAATTTCTATGAAAAGTATATAACTAGCTTTCATAACACATATATCTTTTGTATACTTCCGTATATGTACCCTGTTTCAGGTAAATATCCAGAATTTATCAAGATGTTATTTCATTTCGGGTAACAGATAGAAAACTTCTATTTCAGAAAATTAGACTATCGCAAAGTTTATGAATCAAGGTCTATGGGTGATAAAAATTAAAAAAGAGGTCTGGTATTAGACCTCTTTGTTTTTGTTGCTCGTCTTTCTGAAAGTTAAGAGTTGAAGATTTCTACAAGGCGATATCCGCGAGTGTATAGCGGAACTGGAGCGCCAGAATTTTGTTTTTTCCTTGCTTGTTCAGAAGTTTCATCAAATACAATTAGTGTTTCCTTACCAACCTTTAACCAGTCTTCGTAAGGCACACTCATATCTTCTTCAACACCACCAATACTAGGTGCTACCATTGCTCGATAATCTTCATTAAATTTTCTGCGAAACCGGAAATCTACTGAAATTCTTAGACCTTCAGTTTTCCTTCTTACTGTTTGGTGCAATCCACGGGCATCATTAAAGTACATTGTGCCGTGTTGTAGTTGTGCTTCTGTATAGGAGACAACCATTGGAACATCCCGGCCTTCAGCAAAGTCTGACATCACCCGCATCGCCTCTAGTTCCATCTCGCGGGGCATCTCACCTGCTTCAATAGTTATATTATCGATGTCACCAAAAGGAACTGAGTTCTGGATTGAAATTCCCTTATCTATGGATAAACAATTAGTCAATTACGTTAAATCATTAAGTTTAATTAAATAAATACTTTAAGTCAATTTTCGAGCGATCGCTCTTAACTATAACAATTCTAAATTTTGAGTATAAAATACTACTTTTACATTGCGTGAGAGCGATCGCAAATTGTCAGAAATATTGAATTAGTGGTGTATTGAAGTTGAAAACCCTAAGATTTATGGTTGTAAAGTCCACTTATGAGTTATAAGTTATGATTTATGAGTTTTATTTCTAACTCCTAATTTCTAACTTTTTACCTGTACTGATCGTGAATCTACGCCGCCTGATTCCAATTTTTGATAGTTCAGTTTCCAACTGGGCATTAGAAGCGCGGTTGTTGCGCTGGTTAACGTTGATTTGGCTGTTCGTCGGCTTGATAATGCTATTTTCAGCATCATACGCCGTCGCTGACGCCCGTCAGAATGATGGGTTGTACTACTTTAAACGTCAACTGCTTTGGGTCTTAGTTTCCTTAATCGGATTCAATATTATTGTTAATTTGCCGTTGCAGAAAATTTTGGGACTATCCCATTGGTTTTTGTTGCTGTTTTTGGGGTTAATTTTCGTCACACTGATCCCAGGATTAGGAAGAAAGGCTTTTGATGCAGCGCGTTGGATTGCGATCGGGCCAATTCCGATTCAACCTTCAGAATTAATTAAACCCTTTTTAGTGCTGCAAAGTGCGCGGCTTTTTGGTCAGTGGGAACGAATCAGTTGGCGGGTTCGCTTGGCTTGGTTGGGTATTTTCGGTCTGGTACTTTTAGGAATTCTTGCCCAGCCTAACTTGAGTACAACAGCACTTTGCGGTATGACTATTTGGCTAATTGCTCTAGCAGCTGGCTTACCTTACAAATATCTGGGAGGAACAGCAATTGGTGGAGTGATGTTGGCAGTACTCAGTATTAGCATTAAAGAGTATCAGCGTAAGCGGGTAATGTCATTCCTCAATCCTTGGGCGGATGCTACAGGAGATGGGTATCAGTTGGTGCAAAGTCTACTAGCTGTGGGTTCTGGTAGAACTTGGGGTTCTGGATATGGGCTTTCTCAACAAAAGTTGTTTTATTTACCAATTCAGGATACCGATTTTATTTTTGCGGTGTTCGCTGAAGAGTTTGGCTTTGTTGGCAGTATGGTGTTGTTAGCACTTTTAGCTACATTTGCTACTCTCGGATTAATTGTGGCGCTGAAGGCTAAAAATACAGTATATCGATTGGTAGCGATCGGTGTAACGATTTTGATGGTAGGACAATCATTGCTCCACATTGGTGTTGCTACAGGTTCTCTACCGACTACTGGCTTACCTTTGCCTATGTTTAGTTATGGTGGTAATTCGATGATTGCCAGCTTAATAGCTGCTGGGTTGTTGATTCGGGTAGCACGTGAGAGTAGTGAAGCTGACGTAGTACCGTTGCGAAAACCCCTGTTTGAGAATGGGCAAAGACGCAGAGCTTTTGAAAAAAATAGGAATTGAGCTAGTACGCCTTTATCAAAGTCAATTTTTTTTAAGATAGACGTGGAGCAGCTTACCCCAGGCTACCGCCTTCTGGTGCGTTGGCTTCCACCAGGGCACCAGAACTACGCATACTCTTACGGAGAAGCAAGCTACGTGTAACGTCTCGTAGAGAAGAACGATGCTTATACCATTTCTATATGAAGACGCATAGAAAGAACCCCACCGCTTGCGGCATCTCCCCTTACCTCAGAGGTAAGGGAGTCTTAAATGGGCTATTTCTAGGTGGCAGAGTAGGTGGAATTGGGTTAATGCCAGGTATAGGAGTAGGAGTAGGCTCTACTTTTTTGAGTACCGTGATTGCAAATCCTCTTTGCTGGGATTGTTGCTTACCAGATATATCATTCACTAGCAGTCCGATTTGAGGGGGGAAAGCTTGATTGACTGGAAGCTTCATTGAGCCAACTGGTGGAACGTCATTGCCGTATGGTAGAAGTTTAACCTGAATATTTTCTCCCTCTACTCTCCAACTCAGGGTAGCAGATTCGCCTTCGTTGAGAACCAAATTTGGTTGCTCGCTACCATTGATTCTAAAAGAGACAATCTTAAATGGTTTCGGCAATATTTCAATTTTTGATTCAGTCTTTTTAAAACTAGTTTTTTGACTTCCATTGTTAGGAAAAGCTTTGACTTCAAAGGCATATTTTCCAGCTTTATATGCTGATAGAGGAATATTTGTACATCGCAGTTGCTGATTTTGTTGTGTACATAGCTTTTGAAGTTTCGGGTCTGTAATATTACCTTGATTAAATTTATAAGTAACTGGTTTACTATATAATGTACCATCATCTGCACTGCCAGCAAGTTGAATTTGTGCTAACAATAATGGCCGGGCAATTGTCCAGGTTAAAAGTATATTTTGACCTTTTGTATACAGTGGTTTATCTGCTTGGAAACTAAGTACTTCCGCAATTTGTTTTTCAGCTATTTCTACTTGGGTTGTTTGGCTGGCTACTTTGTTATTAGGAGAAAATAATTTTATCCCATTACGATAAAAGGCTTGTAACTCAAAAGTGTAATTCCCTTTTGTTTTCACTCCAGTTTTAACGTTGCTACAAATTAGCTCTTGTTTATCTTGCACCTGACAAGGAGGTATTTCATTAGGGCTTCCCTTACCCAGTGTTTCCGGAATGCCATTGCTAAAGTTATATGTAATCGGCTGAATCGGTTGCGAACCTTTGGCTGTCAGAACCAACTTTTGCAACTGTTGATAATTGTGAATGTCCCATTTCAAAGCGACTTCATCGTCTTCAGTGATTTGAGAGTCATTTGCACTAAAATTTTCTAATCTCAAAGGATCGGGGTTTAAAATTCGCCAAATGATGAATCCTATCCCACCTAGTAACCCCAAAACTGCTAAAATTAACAGAATAAATTGCCACCAAGGACGGGATTTCCATACCAAAGTTCCTTGAGGCAATGTGTTAGGTAGGGGTAAATTTTGTTGGTCTTTGATGTCGAGTTGAAAGTTGACCACTAACCCTGTGCCAAACCACGGTCGTCGCCACCAAGGTCTGGGTTTGACCGTCAAATTAGCCAGGGCACTTCTATTAGGTAATAATCTTACTTCAGTCGGATCAAATTTGTAAGTATATAGTTCTTCTTCGTCTCGACTTTTTAAGTTTAATATCAGTTCACGGACAATATTACCCTGGTTAGTTAGTGATAATTCGTACTTGCCAAGACTACGGCTAACTTGTCCCAAGATGGTATTAAGTTCTATATCTAGGCGATAATTTGTCGGAATTTGGATATACACCAAATCTAGCAATACTAAGTCTGGAGAGTTTTCCGAATACAAGCGGATTGTCGGAGAATAGCTTCCCGCAAGGGTATCCCCAGGTGGGTGAAATTTCAACAGTATTTGACCTTGAGTACCAGGGTTGAGTTCTAGTGCAGTCACGTCAGACACTAACCCTGTCCCCTCAAATCCAGTTGCAGGATAATTAATTGTGAACCAGTCATCGTCTAAATCTGGGCAACTCAAGCGGAACCTGTCTACGAGATAAGAGCGATTGTCAACTATTACCTCCACTTGCAGAGGTTCACTAGGATTGAAAATTAGCGGTTTGTTGGGGTTGGTGTTAGGTCTAAGGGAAAATGTCGGATCATTTACCCGAATTGCTGTCTGTTCTTTTAGCAGAACCTTAATTTGGTTTGGGAAGGTTATGGGAGTATCTTGGGGATAATGTACAGGGGAATCTACGACTAGTGTATAGTCATAGGTTCCGGGGAGAGCATTTGCAGCGATTTGAAACTCAAATTTTACTTCGTCGCTATTTTGCCCTGGAGCTAATGCTAAACTTTCTCTAGGAGAACTAGACCAGCCGGTTAAATTTTGAAATACTTCGTCAAAAACAAAATATAAGTCAATAACTGCACTCTGATCTCCCTGATTGATTACAACAACATAGAGTTCAATGGTGTCTCCTGGCATCCCAAATTGAATTCCAGGTGGGTTGATAATAACTTGCAGTGGATTGAATTTAGCTTGCATGTCATTGACTCCCTTATTTGATGCGGTGTAGTTTGACCTGAAAATCTTCGCTACCACTCACAATCATGGTTCCTTGATTTGTTTTCAAGTCGATACTATTGATTTTTTTAGAGCTTTGGTAAATTGTTTTACCTTCTGCGGCTTTTGTTTTGTCGAGCTGATGTTTGGGGGTTAAGTACCAAACCACAACTCGGCCATCATCGCTACCACTTACTAAGAGACTACCATCATCACTAAATGCCAGACTACGCACAGATGTTTTTGATGCTGGCCAGCGGTCTAGTGGCGAACAATTGAGTTCATTTACTTTTTCGAGGGGATTCGGATTTTTGATAGTTTGACACTGATTCAAATTCCAAATCGTAATAAAGCCCGCAGAATCGGAGGTTGCGAGGATTTTTTCTGCCGAATTAGGAACAAAAGCCAATGCCCAAATATAGTCTTCACGCCCAACTAATGGGTCTAGTTTTTCTAGATTTTGCACAGATAAACCTGGGAATTGTTTATCAGATTGAGTTGGGTTCCACTGCCACAAGATGAAACGCTTAAAGTTTCCAGCAATTACGAGAGTTTTTGCATCTGGACTGAGATTTAATGCCCGGACTTGGAAACCTGATAGTTTCAATGTACTTTGTACGTCGATAACTTGCGGTTCTGGCAGAAAATCGCTGTTAGGCGCTGGTCTTGACCATAATCTAACTTTACCACTGCCATAACCACTGAATAAGTTAAGTGAGTTTGAGGTGAAAGCTAAGTCAAAAACGCGATCGCCTTTTGCTTTAGGATCTTTAAGGTCTTGAAGTTGGCTAATCTTTGCACCTGATGGGACATCTCTGAGTTCAATTACACCATTATCTAAACCAACAGCCGCGCGATCGTTTTGTAACGGCATGAAGCGTAAGACTTGTACTGCGTCATCGGTAATCGCCATCAACCCTTTGGGCTGTTGCGGTTGCTCACAAGCAAGGGGCTGCCCTGCGTATGTTACTCTGTCATCGGGGTCTAAGTTATCAGCACCGATTCTCCAAAGTCTTAAGGTACAATCATCTGAGCCACTGACTACAGATAAACCAATACCACTAAAACGCACTGAGTTTACAGAACGGGTATGCATTACATCTCTTGGTTGCAGGATTAATGCTAGGAGTGCGGCTAAAAGTGCGATCGCAGCCAATTGTAGCCATAGAGGTATAATTGGCAAAGTCTCCACTTCTAATGTCTGCGTGGCTGGGTCTGTACTCCCTAAACGTTGGTCGGATAATTCCGATTTAGCTTCCAGCAACAAAGTTTTGCCGATTCCTACCCAAGGGCGTTTTGTTTTAACATCGAGGATAACTTTACTTGTCTCTCCTAGATGCAGATTGGCGGTTTCAGGAAGGTTTTTAAAACTACATTTTCGCCAGTCTCTACCCTGCACCTGCACATTAATTTGCTGGTTGAGGTTGCTAGCGTTTTTAAATAGTAATTCAAAGGAAGCTGTATCAGATTTCCAGTCAGGCAACCATGCCGATTTACTAGGAATTTTCAGGTGTTTTTCTCTAGTGGTAAAGTCTATAAAACCTACAGGTAAAACTTCAATGTTGCCTTCAGCATTAGTGGGATAACCGTTATTGCTAACAGCTTCAATAGTAAAAGGGTAATTTTGACTGGGCGCTTGTACTACAGAAGGAGGTTGGCATTGGAATGTGGCTTCTGCTAAACCACCTGGATCTAAAGATAATCGACGTTCTGCACTGCCAGCCAGCCAAGACGGATCAACACCTGTAAAACGTAGCATCACCTCAGTCGGTTGTTGCCCCAAGTTCCGCACCCTTACAGGTATATCGACAGAATTGCGGGGATAAACTTGGAACTCTCGCACAGGCAATTCTACACTTAAATGTGTTGGTCTGTTGTCTCGCTCGATTTTCAGACGTAGCACAAGTCTGCACTGTTGTGCTAATTGCGGTGAAAAAATCTTCACCATTAGGTTGACAGTACCGATAAATCCCGGAATGGGTGTATTGAATACGAAGACTTGGAAGATGGTACTACTGCCGGGTGGCTTGGCTGCTGCTACCTCTGGTTCGAGTCTATACCAGCGATATCCTGTGTTTCGGGTTTCTCCAGCTGCGGCAATTTCTATCTGAAAATTGACGAAGCGATCGCTGTCATTATTGACAGTTACCTCAAATGATACAGGAGTATCACCGGGACGAAAGGTTAGGTTCTGAGTAGAAAGGCTGGCATTAATAACACTTTTTTCCATACTATTACTTATAATATTTTTTTATATTCTGGATGATTAGCACTATTAAAAAATTAATGTCTCGCGAAAATGTGACAGTTGTTCTCTTCCTTGAACGCCTGCTAGGGTAAGGCACATAACTGTGGCACTTAAACGTCGAACAATTGTTTTAGCACTGAGATGAATTGGGAACTCCACATTGTAGATTGATAGTTGCTGCATACGAATATTGAGCTAATTTTCTTTATCTTTAATAATTAATCGGAAATTATCTCATATAGACAAATAATATGAGTGAAGTGTTATGGAACTTTCACTAATAAAACCCTAGATTTTGAACAGAATTGTTAAGATACCATGTGAAATCTATGTCAATAAAGAATGTAGAAACCTAGCACTGCTACGTTTCTACAAGGGTTCTGGATAACGCATATTTAATTTCTGGATATGACCTCTTAGCAACGCCTTAACATTAAAATCGCTGCCCAATTCCTAGATGCACCTTGCTTTCTCCCTGGTCATTAATGCCATAGTCAGCCCGAATTAAGCCTAGTGGTGAATCTAATCGCACTCCCGCCCCATAACCAAAACCATAACCTGGTTTATCCCGCACACCAGCCGGATCTCCTAATACAGTATCACCAGAGCCTAAATCTGAGGCAAAGTCGGCAAACAATACACCGCCTACAATTGGTAATACGGGAAAACGATATTCTGCGGAAGCTAACACATAACTGCGACCACTGCCAACTTCTCCAGAATCGTAACCGCGCACTGAATTGGAACCACCCAAGTTAAAGCTTTCGTAGGGCGGTAAATTCCCAATGACGGTACCAGCTTGCAGATTCACTGCAAAAACTTGTGGCTGTTTGCTGTTAAATAACTGGACTGGTAAATATTGGCTGTAGTTGGCTTTGAGGCGATTTAGAGAAATATTACCTTGACCGATAGGTATAGATTGTTCTGTACTCAGACTTAAAACGGAACCTTGAGTTGGATTGATGGGGTTATCTCGTTGGTCTTTGGTGGCGATGAAGGATACGGTAGTTAGGTCGTCAATACCAGTTCCACTCACAGAGAGGGGATTGCCTTGAGCGTCGGTTGGGGTAATATTACCTTGGCGATCGCGAATACTAGTTCGGGTATAGTTTAATCCTAATGAGGTATTCCAGTCATCAATTGGTCGCTGCAAGCTGATACCACCGCCAATTTGACCTTCTCGCACTTTGTCGCCGTTAGCTAGCGTAATCTTGTCATCAAAGGTTTCCGAAAGTTCTCGATTCCGAAAACCATTCAGAGTATAGCCCAAGCGATCGGGGTTAGTTGTCCGATAGGGACTGATAAATTTGGTATTAAACTGCAAGTCTCGGCTACTTACACCAACATTCGCAGCTAAAGTATCATTAATACCGCCGACATTCTGATCTTGATAGCTGATTGTACCTACCAATCCCTGATCGGCATTGTAACTACCACCCAAGTTAACACCACGCGCCCCAGTTTCTTTGAGTTGATAGACTAAATCAAGTTTTGTCGCATCTCCTTCTAAGGCAACATTCACAGTTTCAAATAAACCAGTACGATATAGCTGTTGTATGTCTTGTTTAACGACATTTTCTTGGAAGATTTGACCAGGTTTCAACTTGAGTTGTTGTTGTAGGAAATCTGGTTTAGTGCGTCCTCCGACGGGATTACCCTTACTATCAACAGTTTTACCCTCATCGCTGATAAAGCGAAACTTAATATCACTCACCAAGCCTTCAGCAACATTCACAGTGAGAATACCTTGAGAACTGGGTTTAATTGATAGCACCCGCGCCAAGTTATAACCATTTTCGGCGTACCACTTGTTAATTTGTGCTACTGCTTGTTGCAGTCCAATGGGACTGATGGTGGTTCCAATCTGAGATTGCAAACGTTGTTGGGCGACTTGATAGGTAAGTACTTTAGCACCAGATAATTGCAGCGATCGCACAATCAGCGGTTGCACTTGATAAACTACATTTAATCCAGTCTGTGTACTAAAGCTATTCACACTGACATTGCTAAATAAACCTGTATCTAAAATTGCAGCGACATCTTTTTGTAACTGGCTTTGACTGGTTTCTCCACCAGCCTCAGTTTTAATGACTTTGCGAATGATCTCCTGCAATTCTTGATTGGCTCCCACTACCTGTACATCTGTAGCTGTAACTACTAAATCGTTTTCAGTAGCAGGAGTTTTGGGAGATGAGGGGGAAAAAGAGGGAGTGGGAAGGAGTGTTACAGGAGAATTACCCTTGTCTGCTGACTTTAAGACTACTGGGGAATTTTTGTTTGCACCTGTTTGTACGATGACGAGATTTTGGGAAAATTGTTGTGCAACTATAGTTTCTGGGGAAGCAATTGTCTCTACCCGTGCGGGAGTGTCTTCAATTCTCGACACCACCAAGTTACCAGCTTTTGCAGTTGGCGTAACGGTTTTAGCAGGTGCAGCCGTTGCTTGCTGAGTGACATTGCCAGCAGCTAAAGTAGCTAAAGTAAAAATTGCAGTAGCAGAAACTCGCATAATATTTAACCTAGTTAACTGGGAGTTATACTAATTTTGGATTTTAGATTTTAGATTTTTGATTAAAAGTCTTGACCAAAAGGCTGTTCGGTGGAATTTCAAACAATACTACCTATCCAAAATTGGTGTTAGTTGTACGAAAGTAAAGAAATAGGGATAATACTAACTTCCAGCTTCTTCGCCGATTTCCCTATTTATACCTCTTACCCAAATAGACAGTTAATTTTGATATTTTGTTTCTTATGAGTAATGTATCTCGGTCATCCCTAGCTTCTAACTCCCAATCTGTAACTTCTCCTTTGCGGTTACTTGTATTAAGTAATGGTCATGGGGAAGATATGATTGCAGTTCGGATTTTGCAAGAACTCCAACGACAACCAAACCCACCAGAAATCTTTGCTTTACCTCTGGTGGGTGAAGGACATGCTTATCAACAGTTGGATATTCCACTCATCGGTTCAGTCCGCACTATGCCTTCTGGCGGCTTTATTTATATGGATGGACGCCAATTAGCGCGGGATGTACGCGGTGGTTTATTGCAACTTACCCTCAGCCAGATTAAAGCTGTTCGCCGTTGGGTAAGTTCTCAAAAAAAATTAGGTAACAAAAGAGCGATTTTAGCAGTGGGAGATATTGTCCCGCTGTTATTTGCAACTTTCAGCGGCGCTAATTATGCTTTTGTCGGTACGGCGAAATCTGAATATTATGTGCAAGATGAAGCTGGATTATTACCACGGAAATCTCAGAATGCACGTTGGGAAAACTTTTCTGGTTCAGTTTACCATCCTTGGGAACGTTGGTTAATGAGTCGTCGCCGTTGTAAGGCAGTGTTCCCTAGAGATGCGCTGACGACGGAAACATTAAAACAATGGCCAATTCCAGCTTTTAATCTCGGTAATCCCATGATGGATGGTCTAGAACCGACCTTTTCACGCCAACAATTTTATAGTCAGGATGTCCAACAACAAGAGACAGTTCGGCCTCTAATGGTGACTCTTCTTCCTGGTTCCCGTCCGCCAGAGGCATACACGAACTGGGAAAAAATTATGATTGCCGTTTCTGCATTGATGGCAAGTTTCCAGGAGCGAGATTCGGTGTTTTACACTTCTGGCACAGTGATATTTTTAGGTGCGATCGCTCCTAGTTTAGACTCTCATATTTTATCCCAAAGTGTGCAATCCCAAGGCTGGCGCACTGAATCAGCATCTCCTATCCAACTTCGCGACCCAAATGTATTAACATTTAAACAGAGAAATGCCTATCTGCTGTTGACACAACAAGCCTATAATGATTGCTTGCATTTGGGAGATTTAGCGATCGCAATGGCAGGGACAGCCACAGAACAGTTTATCGGTTTAGGGAAACCTGCGATCGCGATTTCCGGTAATGGGCCACAATATAACCCTGCTTTTGCTGAAGCTCAAAGTCGCCTTCTTGGATCATCTCTGATTTTAATTGATCAGCCGTCAGAAGTAGCGAAGGTTGTACAATCCCTATTTAAAAATCCTGATAATTTGCAAATTATTGCCGAGAATGGTGGCCGACGCATGGGCAAATCGGGAGCAGCACTACGCATTGCTAATTGCTTGCAGGAAAGATTGGGATGATCGGGCATTGAGTATTGGGTATTGGGTATTGGGTATTCTCCTTGTCCCCTTGTTCCCTCATCTCCCCCTAGTCCCTCACGCTACCAACCCAGAACGTAAGGCCCTCACAGCAGCTTGGGTACGGTCATCAGCACATAGTTTATTTAGAATATTACGAACATGGGTCTTCACAGTACCAACCGTAATGTAGAGTTTCTCAGCAATCTGACCATTGCTACACCCAGCTACAATCAACTCCAGAATTTCTAGTTCCCGTTGAGTCAAGGGGTATGTTTCCAAAACTTGCTCGTATTCTGTCGCCAGCGCCTCAATTTTTACAGTCTTCGGCTTGTCAGAACTTTGGCTTTCTCCAGGAATACCTTGCCGCATCTTCCGCAATACCACATTGGCAATTGCCGGATCAATCCAAGAGTTACCGCCGTGAGTTGCTTGGATCGCCTCTGTTAATTTACTGATGCTGGTTTCTTTCATATAATAAGAATCAGCACCAGCGGCGAAGGCTGCAAGTACAGCATCCTCTGTATGATCCATTGTCAGGATGAGAATCTTCGTATTTGATTGCCCAGTTTCAGCCTGGTAGCGTTTGAATTTACGAGTGAGTTCGATGCCATCCATGTCAGGCAAGCCGATATCTACAACCGCTACGTCTGGCTTTGCCGTTTCTAAAAGTTTTAATCCTTGGGTAGCATTTGCTGCTTCGCCAATTACTTTCAATGCACTATGAGACTGTAATGCCGCTCGTAGCCCCATTCGCGTTAAGTCATGATCTTCAATTAAAATAATACTAATTTCATTCATCGCTACACTCACTCTTGTGCCGTTGGCATCTTTCAAAGTATTACCTTTCTCTAACTACTATCTCTTATTTTCCCAAACTAAAGATAGATGATATTTCAACCAGTCTGCATCCACCGATAGAAATAATAAGTACCCAATTTTTTGATATTTAGATAGAGGACAAATCTAGCTGAAGATATATGGATACTTAGACAAAAAGTATGAAATATTGAGACAAATGCCAAATTGCTGCTTCCTGCTTATAATTCAGCTTGAAGTTGCCATGTTCCATTCCTTAATTAGTATTATTTTGTATAAAACTTAAAAAAAAGCTTACGAAAATGAAAAAATTACAGCGCGTCAAAGTTGCTTTACGAAAAAGTAAAGGATGGTTTGGAACGATTTTTAACCAAACCTTTGGATTCATCCAATTGATGGAGCCAATAGAAATCCTCATGGAAGGGAATCAGACGGGGTTAAAATTTGCCAGAATCAGCAACAGCAAAGTAATTCGTAGTCCTTTGTGGCTAGCTTGTTCGCCTGACTTTTCAAAAAATATACAAGCCATCTGTGCAAACCTCACCCCTTTTAGGTTTTTAATTTCTGCCTAACTTTTGTCGGGAAGCTTTCTTATGGGTTAAGTTTTGGTAATTTTACGAACATGTATTAAGTCCGATCTAGCTGGGTAAATACTAACACAGTCCTGGCGATCGCTAAGAAAATTGTCGAAATTTCAGGAGGTAGGATTACTTCAGATTCACGAATAGGTATAGATAGTACTTTTTTATTTAGCTGGTCTAACTAATCTGATAGGTAAAACTCTTCAAGCTTATGGTACACGATAATGGGATGCAACTCTCACCAATGGCTGACGACGGTGGCTTGCTCACTCATTTACAATTGTTTTAAGCTGAGTAAAGTATTTTATTTTACTTTAATATCAGCTGCGTCTACTTTGTTAATTACTAATTTTTTGATAGTCATTGAGCATTTATTAAGAGTTTAATTCCCCGACTCTGGTAAATTAATCAGATTCAGGATGCAAAAGACTCAATTTAAACCCAGGTAAATGCCCGAAAGAGTGATTAATATACTACTAGGGGAGAAGAAGGAAGTTGATGTGATGGATGTCAAGCAGGCATGAAAGTGGATATTATGCACAATATCTTAATCAATCAAATTACAGATTTTAGATGTCCGAAAATATTATATTCTTTAGTTGGATAATCTGAAAAGGGAAATATTAAACATCAACCTATGTTTGGCGGTAAAAATAAAACCCGATGGAAGAAACGCTGAAAATTTTGCTTGTAGACGATGACGAAGGAGACCGGATAAGCATTCGTTCTGCCCTAACGAAAGCAGGTGTTCAGATGGAACTGTCTGAAGTAGGCGATGGTAATGATGCGTTTTCTGCCTTAACCACTACTGCATATCATTGTGTTTTCCTCGACTCTAGCTTACCAGATCAGGATGGACTAACCTTGATTCAACAGCTACGCTCTTCGGAAATTAAAGTTCCTTTAATAGTCTTAACTGGTCAAGGAGATGAACAAATTACTCTCCAATTATTGAAAGCTGGTGCTACAGACTATCTCTCTAAGTCTAGAATATCCCCAGAAACTTTGTCGCAGGTTTTGCGGAGTGCGATTCGGGTTTATCGGGCGGAAATGCAGGCAGATTTGGCAAACCAGCAGCTTAGAGAAAGTCATAAACAACTCATTAGTAAGAACCAAGAATTGGAGAGACAACAGCAACAGATTCAAATACAAAAGTTCAAGCTATTGGAGGCATCACGGCTAAAATCACTTTTTTTGGCAACTATATCCCACGAACTCAGAACGCCGATGAATGCGATTATTGGTTTTTCGCAAATACTGCTGCGTCCTAAGTTCGGTCAACTAACGCACCAGCAAGCAGATATGATTGAGCGGATCTTGAATAATGGGAAGCATTTGCTGATGCTACTTAATGAAGTTCTCGACTTTTCTAAACTGGAGGGAGGAGGATTAGACTTAAAGGCGGAAGTATTTGATGTATCAAAGGTAATAAATCTTGCTGTAGGTGAAATGCGTTCCCTAGCTGATGCTAAAAATCTTTCATTATTAGTACAAACCGATTTGCAAAATCCTTTGGTATTTAATGATCCGGGTCGTGTAAAACAAATTTTAATTAACCTGCTCTCTAACGCCATTAAGTTTACAGAGTTTGGTGAAATTTGGGTTGAGGTTAAGGAACTCCCTGCAAATCAAGTGGCAATTATTGTTCAGGATACAGGTATTGGCATAGCACCCAGAGATTTTAAACATATTTTTGAAGCATTTCGGCAAGTTGATCAAACCATCACTCGCAAATATCCAGGTACAGGTCTGGGTTTGGCAATTATAGATTCGCTAGTACGAATGATGGGTGGTAAAATATTTCTTGAGAGCAAATTGGGGGTCGGTTCAATGTTTAAAATTGAATTGCCACATCAAATTAGATTACCGACTGTAGTCGATGATGCTCTACCTTTATATTTAGATGGTGAGGAAGTTTTTTGCTCTGCTAATAAACCCCATCATTCATCTTGTCAAGCCAGGAAAGCACCAATAGGATATCCTAAATTTAAACTATAAATTACTTCCCAAAAAAACTGATAAAAGTTGATAAATCATGTCTGTAGTTGAAGATAATAAAATTTATCGTATCCTCGCAGTTGACGACACTCGAGATAATCTCATTTTGGTTGAAGCAATTTTAGAAAGTGAGGGGTATAAAATTGATTTGGCTTCAGATGGAATAAAGGCTTTGCAGCAAATTGACCAATCTCCACCCGATCTGATTCTGTTAGATGTGATGATGCCGGGGATAGATGGTTATGAAGTCACACGTCGGATTCGGAATAACCCTGCAATCTCTTATATTCCAATTCTGTTGATTACTGCCTTTCACCAATCCAGCGTTGTCGAAGGTTTGGATGCTGGTGCTGACGATTTTATTCGTAAACCATTTGATACTGATGAACTACTGGCAAGAGTGCGATCGCTATTGCGTCTTAAGCACAGTCTGGACGAACAACAAAAAATGGCCCGGCAACGCGAAGACTTTGTTTCCCGTCTGACTCATGATTTGCGAACTCCCCTAGTAGCCGCCGATCGGATGTTGAATTTGTTTGAGATGGAAACATTCTGCAAAATTTCGCCGGAAATGAAACAAGCGATCGCCGTGATGATTCGCAGTAACCAAAATTTGATGGAAATGGTGAACACCCTGTTAGAAGTGTATCGCTTCGAGGCAGGTAAAAAAACGTTGAATTGGGAGGAATGCGATTTACGTGAGATATCTCAAGAAGTAGTCAGCGAACTAAGTCCTCTAACTAGTGAAAAAGGCTTGACTCTGGAAATAGATACCCGTGAATTAGATCCACTGAGTCAAAACGCTGGTATTATTATGGGCGATCGCTTGGAACTACGGCGAGTCCTAAACAACCTGATTGCAAATGCCATCAAATTTACAGATACAGGAGGCATAACAATCCGCATTTTTGAAACATCACCTGCTCCAGGAAATTCAAATTTGGTAAAAATTGAGGTACAAGATACAGGATATGGAATTGCGCCTGAAGATCGGGCAACAATTTTCGAGCGATTTCGCCAAGGTAGAAATAAACGCTCAGGTAGTGGCTTAGGACTACATCTATCCCACCGCATTGTCGAAGGGCACGCAGGAACTATCCAGGTCGCTTCTGAACTAGGTAAAGGTAGTTTGTTTACTGTACAACTACCTAAAAACACTTAAGTTGTTCTCCTTTACCAGAGATTTTTTTGAGGATATCTCCCAAAAAATTACCAAAAATTGAATTAGCTTAAATTGATACTTGTATACTCCCCAACGACAGATGTATTGATAGACTAAAATTAACTAAATTCTGCTTTTGGATCATTCTATGGATAGTAGAAATCACTATTTTACAGAGTTATTATTCAGCCTATTAATGCCTGAAAAACGTGTATGCACCCTGGAATAATACCCAGGGTCTTTTTTTATAAAAACTTAGATAATCATTGTGTTTTCATCGTTGACTACTGTCATCCCCACCCTCAACTCTTAGTAGGGTGGGGATGGACAGGGGTACTGTTAAAAAGGATTATAGAGTAAACTAAAATACAGACCGTTTTCTTGTAATGTTCTATGATTTGAGTCAATAGATACTAAAGGAATGCCCCAGTCAAGACGAACGGTGAAGCGATCGCCCTGTGACCAACGCAACCCCAGACCAACAGCAGCTAAAGTATTAGGGTCGGGATTCTCTCTACCAGAACTGTTCCAGCCAACACCAAAATCTACAAAAGGGATAACCTGTAAGGTGCTATCTATCTGGGGTAAGCGCAAAATCGGGACTTGAACTTCCGCAGAAACAAAAGTGCCATTATCCGTCAGCAGGTAATCTTGACGGTAGCCCCGAATGCTATCCTGCCCACCTAAGCCAAATTGCTCTAAAGGCAAAAGTGTTCTAGATGCGAATTGCGTATTTAAACGTAATAACAATAAGGTTTCAGGAGCTAAAAGGCGTGCCCACTGCGCTTGTCCTTGCCAAGCAAAAAAACGGCTATCGGGAGCATCTTGATTAACCGTGGCATTCAACACATCTATGCCCAAACTGAATTGAGAGCGTAAGGCGATGACTTCACGACTGTTACGAGAAGTCCATTCTTGAAAAAATCGCAACGCAGATACCCTGGTACGTCCCTCTTCATCAGCACCAGGCGAAAGTTCAGAGGCGGGAACCCCTAGTCTCTGTAGCAAAGATGAGATATCACTTTCGCGTCGGGAAGCTGTTAACCCCAAAGCGAATTCTTTTGTAGGAGTTTGAACTATGGGCTGGCGAAATGTCAGTTCGTAGTAGCGAGATGCCGATTCGATATCTAGGAAGTCGAAAGGAGGTTCAATGACATTACTCGACGTGACGCCATAGTTGAAGCTAAGGGTTCCATTGCGGGGATTGAGAGGTAATGTGTAGTTGGCATCAAAGGAGTTGCTACCATCAGTGTTAGTGTATCCTAAACTTAGACCATCTCCCAATCCGAGTAAGTTCGCTTCATTCAATCGTAATCCGCGGCGAAAACTGCCAACACTAGGCGATCGCCCATTATCAAGAACTATTTGACTACTAAAGGTTTTTGCCTCAGTGACTTTAACTTCTAAGAGACTCGCACCAGTCCGCGATCCTGCTGAGAGTTCAGCAGTCACGTTTTCAATCAAAGGATTAAGTTGCAAAAGTTGCAGTGCTTCTAACAGACGCTGGCGATTCAGAGGCGCTGATGTTGCTATTGCTAGTCGGCTGCGGACATAATTCGGATTCAACCGCCGAGTCCCAGTTACCAGGATATCTTCTAATTTACCTTCGACCACCTGAATTTTGAGAACACCGGATTGGATTGTTTGAGGTGGAATATAAGCACCAGAAGTAATGTAACCATTTTTG
Organism: Nostoc sp.; assembly: GCF_036917935.1. GTDB lineage: Bacteria > Cyanobacteriota > Cyanobacteriia > Cyanobacteriales > Nostocaceae > Nostoc. The sequence continues at coordinate 148,715 of NZ_JBALEL010000022.1, forward strand.
ACGTATAAATCAGTGATTTTAGAACGTGCTTGATAGACTTCAGTCAGCGAGATCGGTCGTTTGGTAAATTCAGCAGTGGCTTTGGCTAACTCTTGGGCACTGAAGACTGTGCTACCAAGAACTTCAAACCGTTCAACAACAATAGTTTGAGGAAAGTTGCCAGGGAGTCGTTCATCTGGTGTGGGAGTTGGGGCGGAGGGTGGAAATAGTTCTGCTGGTGGGGGGAGTGGCTGTGGCAGTTCAGGTGAGGGAAGGGGGGAAGGTGAAGGTGGTTGGATATCCTGTGGTGGGGGAATTTTTTGTGATCGGGTGAAATTACTAGTTGGTAATTGTGTAGCATCAACAGCCTGAGCTTTCAGTGGACTTAAAGATATACTGCTGAACAATAGAAGCATACTCAGCGGTAAGCAGGACACTATAAGATTCTGAGGGTATTTATCAATCATCGCACTGGACTATTTTTTGTCAGCAACTATGGGATTATACGGGGACTGCTTCAGATGTGAATCTTACTTCATCTTTTGTCGCTAAAGTTGATATCTTGAGCAAATCTCAATTTAAAAGCAATTTTCATGTATTTGAACCACATCTGTCGTAAGGGCACAGAAAAAGCTCATTGGTGTCAACTTAACGTGAAAGCAAGTCTAGAACTAGCTTTTAGATTGCCTCGTTAAGAGTCTCCGACTGGGAATGCTCGTCCTTGAGGCTCCGCCTCTCTTGCTGGCGGCAGAGCCGCCAGGAGCAGCATTTCTAGCCTCTGGCTAGAAACGAGGTTTTAAAGGAGTTTCAGCTTAAGTTGACACCAATCAATGAGCAATGCTGTGCCCCTACCGCGTGGTTTATTTACCTGAAAATAGCTGTAATATCATGTCCGCTTAATAACTTACGATAGTCATTGCGAACGAAGTGAAGCAATCACAAGGGTTTGGAGATTGCTTCACTTCGTTCGCAATGACAACTAATCAGCCGGACATGATATAAAAGCTAAATCATCTGGTTATCGCAGACTTAAAAGTATCGATGAGACATCTCCATAAATTAATTATGCGTTGCCAAAAATCCTTGGTAGGCAAAATTCATGGATTGTGCCTACGTCATTTTCACTCCTATATTTGTTGTCATAATTCTTGCTAGAGGAATGCTGTCCTCTGCCTCAGTAAAGTGACTAAAGCTTTTTTTGCGGTTTAAGTCTTACAGCAAATCTCTAATTTTAGTGTGCTGCAATCAGCGGAGGTCTTTCCGTTGCGCGTCTCTGCAAGAGAAGCCTACACGCTGATTGCAACCTCCTGCCTTTTTCACTCCATACCGCTTTGCTTAAACATTCCCATCAATTTACGTTTACGAGCGTGAGTTTGCATCAAGTTTTCCCGATAGCTTAACCAGTCAGCTTTCTTCCCAGATTCTAAGTAGGCATTACGCGCCTTTTTCAACCATTCAACCGCGTAATAGTAGTATTCGGCTTTTCCTGCATCCATAATCTTTTCGGCACGGCGACGAGCATTAGCAATCACCCAACTAGGATTGTGAGGGATAGCAGCATCCATGACTCGGTGAATTAACTCTGAATGATCAGAACTGATTTCACTAGCGATCGCAATTGCATCATCAATTAGCCCCTCATGCAAGAATATATCCACCTTGGCTGATTCTGTTCCCCAACCACTATAAGTACGGACAATTCTCAGCAGGTCTGTTTGGACACTTTCCCAGTTTTCCCCAGCCAATTCTGCCATCTTTTGGTAATCCACAAAGGAGGGCTTGACTTGAAAAGCCGCTTTGATTCCTAATAAAGCAGTTTCACTATTACCCAACTCAACAGCTAAATCACTTGTCCAAATTCCCAGTTCGTACTGACAATTACCAGGTAAATTTAATCCACTCTGGGCTATATCTAGTGCTTGCTGTAATGCTCCCTGAACGCTGAGTGTTTTCGCTAGGGCAAAGGCTTCTTCCATTGAGTTCATTTGGGTTTGAGCAGCATCAATTGCTTCTTCCACCCTGCCTAAACGCCCCAACATTGTCAGATATTGCTGGGTTTGCCCTTCCGCTGCTGCTAAATACAGGTATTCTTGATAACGTTCTTGACGTTCGAGAATTTTCAGGCGAATTAATGCCAAATCGTCTGCATAATCTGGTACATCTTCTTCCCAAGCTCCCCTTTCGCTGATATTACCTTGGAGAACTTGTACCAGGGGCGGATAATCCCAACCTTGGCGTAAAGCCTCCATAATTAGGCCAAAATCAACATTCCACTCATCTTGCCACGCTTCCAAATTTATTTGAATATCAACTTTTTCTTCTGGGGAGAGTTCGGTGCTAAGAATTGCTTCACACCAAGCTTGATTCAGTTCCTTGACAATTTGCTCATTTTCAGCACCGTATTCGGCAACATCATCCCAATTTTCGACACAGGTAGAGGTAATCGCTTCCAAAATAGCGATCGCATTTTCACCCTCTCCCCGTTCGCTAAAATCTACCGCAGTTTGCACCACACTCAGCAAATCTTCGCCAATCGGGTCTTCTTCGTACCCCTCCTCAAAGTAGCGCACGGTATCCTTGAGAATCTGCCGTACTTGCCGCCGAAAGGGAGCCGGATCAAGAGTATTACGGCGCACGGGTTTTATGGTTGTTTGGTTATCAGCAGGATTCGTCATCCAACTGACATGGCGGTCAATCGCCTCAATCAGTGGTGAGTATTCTGCTACCAACTCTTGCAGCAGCCTTTGAGTTTGGATATGATCGAGGCGATTTAGTAGTTGTTCTAGGGTGGGGCGCTGCTCAATATTTTCTGAGTTACGCGCACAGACGAGCATCGTCGCGACAATGTGTTTGCACCACCCTTGAAAGTCGTAGGCACAGGTGCATTTTACTGAGGTTAACCCACTGCTATCGAAACTCAGGTTGACATGATAAGGTCTAGCTTGAGTGCCGACAACATCTGCCTGAAGCAGATGACCACGTTGGATCACGGCATTGACAGCACCAGACTGATAATATGCCTCGCCCCGCTGGAAAGATTTGGCGTTGGCATGACGGCGAATAGTAAATTCACTAATTTGGGGAATAGACATCGAGCGATCGCCTGCGTAACACTAAGCTGGATCAATCCTAAATCCAGCTTAGTGTTACGCTAACGCGCTGTAAAGAAAAAGGTGTGGGGACTCTGGATGAGACTGCAATTTCTATTCCTTAACTAGCTCAGAACTGGAATCCGCTTCACTACCCTGCAAATACTCACCTAATTTATTGTCGCTTTTCTGGGAAAACCAACCCATATAATGAAAACATCCATATTTTCGCCAGAAGTGAGTGAATCATAATTTGAGTTAGCAACACCCGAACCTTAAATCAGTGAACAGTCAACAGTAAACAGTCAGGGTAATGTATGGTGAGGGATTTATAGTCTAGCGATAAAACTGATAACTGTTAAAGGGGTTGCGCTGATTGTCGGTCAAGTTGAGAATAAATAGGCGAAGCACACGGGGAAACTAACGTGAGTCAAGGATATGATTACGATTTAGTAATTATCGGCGCTGGTGTAGGCGGACATGGCGCAGCCTTACACGCCGTGAGTTGTGGTCTGAAAACAGCGATTATTGAAGCTGCTGATATGGGAGGAACCTGTGTTAATCGGGGCTGTATTCCTTCTAAAGCTCTGCTGGCAGCATCTGGACGTGTACGGGAGTTACGCAATGCCCACCACCTCAAGTCACTGGGAATTCAAATTGGTAGCGTGGAATTCGATCGCCAAGCGATCGCCAATCATGCTAATAATCTCGTCTCGAAAATTCAAGGCGACTTAACCAACAGCCTCAAACGTCTAAAAGTCGATATCATCAAAGGTTGGGGAAAAATCGCTGGGGCGCAAAAAGTTTCTATCACCGGAGACGGTGGTGAAAAAACGATCACAGCCAAAGATATCATCCTTTCGCCAGGTTCAATTCCTTTTGTGCCTCCGGGGATTGAAGTAGACGGCAAAACTGTCTTTACCAGCGATCAAGGTGTCAAGTTGGAGTCGCTACCAGACTGGGTAGCGATTATTGGCAGTGGTTATATCGGCTTGGAATTTTCTGATATTTACTCAGCTTTGGGTTGTGAAATCACCTTGATTGAAGCCCTAGATCAGTTAATGCCAGGATTTGACCGCGATATTGCCAAACTTGCCGAACGGGTGCTAATTACTCCCCGCGATATTGAAACGAAAGTCGGGATATACGCCAAAAAAGTCATTCCCGGTTCACCTGTGGTGATTGAGTTAGCAGATTTCAAAACCAAAGAAGATGTCGATGTCATCGAGGTAGATGCTTGCTTGGTGGCTACCGGACGCATCCCAGCGACCAAAAATCTGGGTTTAGAGTCTGTGGGCGTGGAAGTTGATCGGCGGAATTTTATCCCAGTTGACGATCGCATGGCAGTGCTATCAGCAGGTGAAGTCGTGCCGCATTTGTGGGCAATTGGCGACGCTAATGGGAAAATGATGTTGGCACATGCGGCTTCTGCTCAAGGCATCATCGCGGTAGAAAACATAGTTGGGAGGGAAAGAATAGTAGACTATCGCAGCATCCCCGCAGCGGCATTTACCCACCCAGAAGTCAGCTATGTAGGCTTAACTGAAACAGCAGCTAAGGAGTTGGGACAAACCGAGGGGTTTGAAATTGCCACAAGTAAAAGTTACTTCAAAGGAAATTCCAAAGCGTTGGCAGAAAATGAAGCCGACGGTATTGCCAAGGTGATATATCGCAAAGACACCGGAGAAGTCTTAGGCGTTCACATTTTCGGACTGCACGCCTCAGACTTAATTCATGAAGCGTCAGCTGCGATCGCCAACCGTCAATCTGTCCAAAGTCTCGCACATTTAGTTCACGCCCATCCAACACTTTCGGAAGTCTTGGACGAAGCTTATAAACGAGCGATCGCAATTTAATCATTTGTTCTTTGTCATTTGTCCTTTGCTAATAAACAAGGACAAATGACCACTGATCAATGACCAATGACCAATGACAAATGACCACTGACCAATGACTAATTATGCAAATCCGTCGTCGTTCACCTAACCCAGTTATTGCTGTATCCATGTTACGTTATCAGGCTGTCGTGCCTGACGGAGCGCCAAACAACATCTTGGAGGAAATTGTCTGGCAGAAAGAAGTAGAATATGACCAAATGCGGGAAAAGGTTCCTTTGCAAGAATTACAGAAGCAGGTACTCACTGCGCCGCCAACCCGTGATTTTGTCGCCGCTTTGCGCCAAGGTAAGACAAAGCCAGCATTGATTGCCGAAATCAAAAAAGCTTCACCCAGCAAAGGCGTTTTACGAGAAGATTTTGACCCAGTAGCGATCGCCCAATCTTATCAGCAAGCCAAAGCTAGTTGTCTTTCTGTACTGACAGATACCAAGTTCTTTCAAGGTAGTTTTGATAACTTAGCCAAAGTTCGGGCTGCGGTAGATTTGCCCTTACTTTGTAAAGAGTTTGTGATTTATGCTTACCAAATATACTTGGCGCGAGTTCAGGGTGCAGATGCTATTTTGTTGATTGCAGCTATCCTGAGCGATCAAGATTTGAAATACTTCCTCAAAATTGCTAACAACCTGAAAATGGCAGCCCTGATTGAAGTCCATAGCTTGGCAGAACTTGACCGTGTGTTAGCCTTAGATGGAGTCTCCTTGGTAGGAATCAATAATCGCAATTTGGAAGATTTCTCTGTTGATCTGCAAACCACTTGCCAACTTTTAGCTGCAAGGGGTAGCCAATTGCAAGAGAAAAACATCCTTGTTGTCAGCGAATCAGGACTACACAACCCAGAGGATTTGAGTTTGGTGCTGACAGCAGGTGCATCTGCTGTGCTTATTGGAGAATCTTTGGTAAAACAACCAGATCCCGGCGCTGCGATCGCCCATATATTGCCGAGGAATTTCTGAAAAGTTACACCTCATCAGCCCCAACTGGCTTAGGGCAAACTGCACACAATAGTTGGCAATTGGGCACACTATGCGTAGACACGCAGCACTTTGCCATCAAATATCATCAATATCTTTGCCAAATCTTCATTGCTAATCAAATTAAAGCCATAAACAACTAGTTATTTATTATGTAACAATTCATTTACAAAAGACAAACTCTGACTAAGTAGGTAGGCACGAATTAATCTAACTATGTAACAAAATGTAAACCCGTCAAAGTCCTTGTGATTGCTTGGTTACACTCCGTTTCACTCGCAATGACATACTTGTAAATTTTCCCACCTACTTACTTAATAGAAAATACCAAATATGAAATCAAAATTTAAGTTCATGGAGCAAATTCCTCTACCTTCACCTATTCACTACGAACTTATACTTCAACTCTTAGAAAGACAAACTATGTTAGCAGTAAATGATAATCCAGATTTACGGTATCAGGTGAATCAGCTAATTATTACTCTCCGTAAAGCTGCTGTGCAGCAAAAGCGACTAGAAGAAATTTGCGAGTTTTCCTCTGTAACTATTGATCATCGTTGGTCGATCAACCATCATCACGATAGCAAAGTTGTTGCCCCCGATTGAAGTTGATAAATTAAATATCTCAACCTCAAATTTGGCATTTTTGTGAAGTTAGCTTACCATCATCAGAAAGTGTCCCTGTGTATTGAAGTGGTGAGTGCTTAAAAGTTCCGCCGCACTTGCTTGACTCAAATGCACAGTTTGGGGTGTGATTTCAAAGAATTTATATACATTCTGGTTACAGAACTTTCTTAGCTTTGGAAAAATATCTATAAATGCTAGATTTTAAATCGGCAGTTTCAACGCTCAGACTTTAATTGATATAATTTTTACTTTCTTTAGCTAGTTTTCTCAAGTTATACATAGTTGTTGTTTCTCTAACTACTAACTTAGCTTTTTACAATTTATACAATAATTCTATTAATGCTGTAGAAATAATCGTCATATTTATCAGATTTTAGCTCTGAAAAAGTTCATCTTGATTTAGAGGAAACTGTAGATAAGTTAAAATATTGATCAGATTCTCTCTCGAATTTGACAAAAGATGAAATACAACAGCATTGATGAACTCCTCAGAAATAATCAGGCTTGGGTTGCCGAAAAGCTAGCCCTAGACCCAACTTACTTTCAAGAATTATCTAGCGGACAAACACCACCTTTTCTATATATCGGGTGTTCTGACAGTCGTCTGGCATTAACAAAGTTTACCCATACAGAACCAGGAGAGTTATTTGTACATCGTAATATTGCCAATCAAGTTTCTCTAACGGATATAAACTTTTTAGCAGTTTTAGAATACGCAATTTTACATCTTAAAGTGGAACATATTATCGTTTGTGGTCACTATGATTGCGGAGGAATTAAGATAGCTTTAGAAGGGAGAAGCATCGGAATTCTTGATAACTGGGTAAATCCGATTCGGGAACTGTATTTAGACAAACAAGAAGAAATTGATGCCTTGCCAACAAGAGAAGAACGTCTGAATCGTTTGGCGGAAATCAATGTTGTGGCACAAGTAAAAAATCTTTACCAAACTTCCATCATGCGTCAGGTACTCCATGAGCGAAAAGCGCCTATGGTTCATGGCTGGGTACTAGATATACGCACTGGGTTAATCAAAGATTTGAACGTCTCAACTGTGCAATGGCAATTGCACATCTGCCCCTTGCTTCTAGAGTTTAGACTCTATGCCATGTTAAAAAATTAGAGTTAATTCGATATTTTCCACTACACCAAAGCCGACATTAGACACTTTATAAATACTGTTTTTACAACTTTTATTTAGATATCGGGTTTTATTGGGCAGTGTCTATGTATATTTCAAAAATAAAATAGGATTTTTAGAGATTTTTCTTTAATTAAAGTTAAAAATACAAAACAGTTAATTTCCTAACCTTTTTGAGAGAGGCAATTCATGAATTGCCTCTACACCAACATTACTCAGAATCAGTAACGCCGAGATTGGTACGCTCAACCTACTTCTACAAAGAATTATTTTTTAGCAATTATCCATATTGCATGAATAATCCCAGGAATGTAACCAAAAAGCGTCAAAAGTATATTAATCCAAAAGTCTATACCAAAACCTACTTGTAAAAAAACTCCCAAAGGCGGCAGGAAAATGGCACACAGAATCCGAACTAAATCCATTTAAACCTCCTGTTCATCTCACAAAAAACAGCTTGCTGGCGAACTGATTCACCACTGCTCAAGCATATTTGTACTTTTCAAAGATAACATTCCCTCTCTTAATCTAGATCGCGGTTTAGATACGGTAAACCGCACTCCAGATTAGCCACCGCTAATTTTGGCTTTGTAACCTAGCTTGGTCAAAACCTCGACAATTTTCTGTTTGTGTTCGCCCTGAATTTCAATTTCGTTGTCTTTAAGTGTCCCACCTGTCCCACACTGGGTTTTCAACTGCTTCACCAAATCTGCTAAGGTTTCCGGTTTGGCTTGAAAACCACTAATCACGGTGACGGTTTTGCCTTTGCGTCCTTTGCGGGAAGCTTGTACTTTCAGATTTTGTTGTTGTGGGGGTAGTTCTGGAATTGGTCTTTCTATGGCAGCGGAGTTGTCGTTGCCAAATTCGCGGTAGACAAAGCTTTTGTGAGAAGATTGAGAATTGGAAGAAGACATAAAATGAATGTTTAAGAAAAATTTCAAAGGCAGTGGAAACTTTTACGCAACCATTCTGCTGGGATATCAATTTCTAGGCTAACATTACACATCTATACATCATAACCAAACTGACCTAACACTTGAACTAATCCTTCCTTCTGTGGAAAATAGATTCAAATGGTTGAACTGATTTAGGAAAATGGCTTGTCTATGTCTATAATTAAACCTAATCTCACCTAAACCATCTCAAACTCTAATTGATGACTCTTGAGAAAATCATGGGTGAAGTGATCGACCATATTTGTATCAGCTAGTTCCAGATTATAAAAATCCACAGCTTCATGGTCAAAATGGGGGCCAGCGTGCCAAGTACCCTCATCTAGCTTGATAAAACAATCTCCCGGAATGCGGAAAGCAGCAATCTCTTTTAATGCGGGTTCATTCACATTATTATCAGGAGGACAAACTGCAATTAACCAATCCTTCCCTGACAAAGAACCCAGACATTGAGTGCATTGGAGATGGCGAGTAATTTTGTGGAACTTTCGCCCTCTCTTCTCCAACCGCATAACATAAAATCGTGGAATCCCGTTTTGCAGGTTTAACTGGGCATCTTCCCCATCATAAGTTTTACCATCAAGACTTGCAAAAATCACCTGTCCATAACGGCGAAAGTTTTCAGAAGTCACCCATTGTACTTGCAATTGTTGCACTGTCTTTGATGTGTTCATATCAAATCATTAAGAGAGATTATTTAGGTTTATTTTTGCCCAAAATGACTGAATTTTACACAGTCATGATGGTGATTTCCTCAGTTTAAATGCCCTAAATTATCAAAAAATAACCTCAGCTAGCTAGATAACTACGCACTTGTTCCTTTTGGCGTCGGAGGAGACTGAGAGCTTTTTGTTCTATCTGACGCACCCGTTCTCGACTAATACCCATGCGATCGCCAATCTGTGCTAAAGAAAGTTCATACCCATCAGTTAGACCAAAGCGCAAGGTTAATATTTCTCGCTGCTGGGGAGACAGCTTTGCCAATAAGTCTTGTAAGTCTTGGTGGAGAGATTCTTCAACCGCATAATCTTCGGGAGAAGGGCCATCATCCTCCAGTATGTCCTGCAATTCTGTATCTTGTTGTTCACCAACTCGCGCCTCTAGAGAGAAGGGTTGACGCGCCAAGTACAAACACTCTCGAACTTGGCTAGGTGTCAAAGATAAGGCAGTGGCAATTTCAGCAGTAGTGGGAACGCGACCCAACTGTTGAGATAATTCTCGCTGCACCCGTTTAATTTTGTTCAGTTTCTCAAAGACGTGGATAGGTAAACGAATTGTCCGTCCTTGTTGAGCGATCGCCCGTGTAATTCCTTGACGAATCCACCAGTAAGCGTAGGTAGAAAACTTATAACCAAGGGCAGGATCAAATTTATCCACCCCTCGCTCCAAACCTAAAGTACCTTCTTGAATTAAATCCATAAATTCCAGGTTGCGGTGCTGGTATTTCTTCGCCACAGCTACCACTAACCGGAGATTAGCCTGAATCATTTTCTGCTTGGCATGGTGTCCTAAATTTAGCTGTTGCTCTAACACCTCAACACTTAACTCCACCTGATCTGCCCATTCTTGCTGCGTGGGTTCGTGGTTTAATTTCACAGCCAATTCTTCTTTAGCAGCTAATAAACTCATCATCTGCTGCACTTGTTGGGCAAAAATAACCTCTTGTTCGCGAGTCAACAAATCTACACGCCCGATCTCTTGCAGATAACTACGCACAATATCATCTGTAGCTCGAGGCTTTTTATCTGCGGCTAAACTTTTTTTCTTCGTTTTTTGAACTTCGGTATGTGGAGATGTTAAGTTGCTCATGGTTATTTGCTCCTCTGTAACCTCATCAATTTATTGGTATCAAGTCTAGATATTCAGACCTACAGCCATTTCACACTGCCAATCAATACATATCTTGCAAAAGTCCCTAACACCCCATCCCTTAATTCCCTTTCCCTAGATTTTAGGGGAGACAAAGCGCAGCTTTGGCGGGGTGGAACTATTATTTGTAATTTGTGCAACAGATGTAATCAATTGGCAACACTGATGAATTCTGGTCTATGATACATTACAAGTTAATTCTTGGAGATAATAAACCCAAAATCAACCCACCCATTAATACTAACATCATCACCAGTCACAAATCAATTACCTAAAGTATCATCAGCATATCCTTTGAAGTAATTACACTCCTTTTTTATTGATTTTTGCATTTTTTCAACCACAATTATCTTTAGTTTAATTATCTAATGCAGTTCTGAGAAAAATTCCAAAACCTAACGATTAACGATTCTATTATCTCAGAGTTAAATTACTAACAGCAACTTTTACAATCATCAAAATACAAAAAGCTTATTTGTTGAAGTGTTAATAGTCTAGTTATACTTTCATGCAATTCTAATTAAATATAAAATATCCATTTTCACCTCTACTTTTTTGCTAGATAATCCAATCATATCAAGCTGGGTACATAGCGGGCGAGCGTTAAACATGGGAGAAAGCACTTCTCCTTTTCCCGCTGCTCAATAACAGCTTTTTTTAGAAGTCAGGTCCAATATTTAGTAATTAGACATCTAATGAAATTAATTATGCGGTATCCAGAACCCTTGTAGAGACGTATCAGCACTACATCTCTACATTCATTTTCACTCATATCTCTATTAGGGATTGAGGATGACAAAAACGCAGATATCTGTGACAATTGCATTTGTGTCATAGTGTACGCAGATATCTGTATTGGATGCGGTATTATCAATAGAATTACTCCTGAAGACATTTTATGGATTAAAAGTGGTAACAGTGGTAACACTAACACCAAGGATAATACTTGGCAAGATAGCAACACCCGCGATCGCCACTAAATATCCGATTGAAGCGAAAAGACTTTTATTTAGAGGTAGGTAGTTGATTGTTATAGAGCATAACTTGAACAACAAGATTCCTCACTTATTGGAGAAGTCGAAAATAGTCTGAGACTTATAACCAAGCAACATCTCATAGCTTTCTCGCTTACTATTTTTCACCTTAAGTTGACACCAAAGCAGATTTATGCATCTAGACAGATGATTGACTTATTGCCAAGATTTTTGCGAAAATGCTACTATCTTGAAATTTTAATCTAACTCTTCAATCATCACTTTAGTAGATATTGGTTAAGAAAAGCATTCACCTCATTGGCGCATAATCCGACATTAACTATCTTTCCTGCTTTACTGATAATGTCTAATCCTTGACCATTATTCCGGGGGTCTGGATCAAGTATAGATACATATATTTCATGTATCCGACAATCTTCAGCGATCGCTAAAGTACAGGCGGGAGTGCATCCATGAAAAGAACAAGGTTCAAGAGTTACATACATTTTCAAGAAGTTGAAAGCTTTACCTTGAATCTGTTTAAGTGCGTCAGCCTCAGCATGGTGTTTTCCTGGTGCTTGCGTGTATCCTTGAGCCACTATCTTTTGGGTATCTATAATTACACAACCTACTGGTGGATTAGGCAAACATTCCGGCAAAGCTTTTCTGCTTTGAGCTAAAGCAGCCAGCATAAATATTTCATCCATGTTTGAGCGTAAATTATCTAGATAAATTACACTACCAAGAATTAGTTACCTATTGTTAAAAAAGTTCCTATATCAAAACTTAGTAACTGTCACACTAATACCAGAATCCAGTTTAGGAACCTTGAGATACTCAATTGGCTCAGTACTTTGAGTCTTTGTTGGCTCCTGACATTGCTTAAAAAAAGCGCCTGGGTTATTAATGTACTCAAGCGGGTTAATTTTTTGGCATCCTTGCTCCTGCACTAACGAAATTGATTCACGAGTTTGTTTTGGATTATTAGTCTGTCCAATAAAATTACTCCATGTAGTGTTAATCGTGGCTGGTTCCGTCAATAAAACTCCAGCCTGATTGCGATCGCCTGTTGTCATGGGAACATTCTCTTGGTTAGCATCTGCACTCTGGCTGAGAGCAAGTGCGCTAATCACAAGCACTAAGATAATAGAAGAGGATTTCATAATTCAATCTCTCAACATTTAATGTCAGTTTAATAATTACAATTGGCTAGATACAGAAACCAAAAAATAGCAATCTAGCTATGGGTACTTCAGATTAACACAGGTAATAAGAAGTATAGCCAAACTTCATTAAAAATATAGTAAAGAGTGACGCAAGTTTGCCTACCTTGAACAAGTTCCTTGAGCTACTTGTCTGGTTAATTGAGATAGTAAGTGGATTTCCCCCCTCCTGTACTAGTCTGATAGCATTTTGTATGAATTTTTTGTAAAGTTCTCGAATTCAGTGTTCTTACATAATATGATAGTGATTGTTAGATTAATAATCAATACTTGCATCAGTAGTAGTAGTAACACAAAACTAAGTTAACCAAAAAAAGTGGAAAGCCACTAAATCAGGGAGGAAATTGCGATCTATCTTGTTTTTGCTGTCAGGAGAATATCAATGTAAGTTGTTAACTTTGCGACTTGCAAAACTATTAGTTAACTTCAGATATTGAACAACCTCAGCCAAAAGGCATTAGCTGAAAATCAACGCAAATATTACCATCGCAAAGTAAACTACAGTGCTACTGTAAGCGAAATGCTGAGAACAATCTACTGTAAGTAAATAGTCTTTTTTATAAAAGTTTGTATATATTATGACGATGGAATCTTTACCAAACTTTGAAGAAGTAAATATTCAGAAATACTTAGAAGTTATTCAACGGCGTTGGCTACCTCTAGTTGGAATTTTTGCCATATCTGTTACCCTTGGATGCTTGTATGCATTTTCACTAAAACCTTCATACAAAGCAGAAGGAAGTTTGATGATTAAAACAAATCGCTCTTCCTCACTCACGGGCTTACCGGATGACATAGGACGCCTAGAAGCTTTGAATGTGAACGACAATCCCCTGGAAACTCAGGTGAGAGTTATTGGATCGAATCCAGTAATTGAGAAAACAATTAATTCCCTTAACCTCAAAGATAGTCAAGGCAAACTGCTCTCGATTCCCGACTTGGCAAAACAACTAAAAATAGAAGGAATCAAAGGCACTGATGTTGTACAACTTTCTTATAAAGGCGGCGATCCGGAACTAGCTGCTAAAATTGTCAATGAAGTTATTGACAGTTATATCGATCTAAATATCAAGGCTAATCAGAATGAAGCGCGGACAGCCAAACAGGTTCTTGTAACAGAAGTACCTAAAGCTGAGGAAATTGTCAGAAGAGCCGAATCAAAACTGCGGCTATTTAAAGAAACGAATAAAGTTGTTGTCCTAGAACAAGAAGCAACCGCAGCAGTCGATACAATTTCCAAGTTAGGAAACCAAATTTCTCAAGCTTTAGCTCAACTAGATGATGTCAAGGGTCGTCTAGAACAGTTAACCAGTGAAGCTCAGGTAGATTCACGGCAAGGTGTAATCGAATCTGAATTGAGTCAAGCACCTGGAGTTCAGAAAGTGCTTGCCCAACTCCAAGAAACAGAGAGCCAACTGGCACTTGAGCGTACCCGTTTTTCACCTGAACACCCTACAATCACTAACTTAGAAGAAAAAGTCGCAGCTCTTAACAACTTGTTAAAAGAGCGCACAGGACAAGTAGCAGGTTCAGCGCAGATAACACAGGGAAGTTTACAAGTTGGACAACTGCGGCAAAGCCTAATTGCAGATATTACTCGTGCTCAGGCAGAACGCGTTGGTCTGGAGAGACAAATTGCCACACTCAAGCAACAGCAAGATGCCTACATCAAACGAGCAAATAATTTACCAAGGCTAGAACAGAATCAACGAGAGCTAGAACGGAAGTTGCAAGCAGCTCAAACAACTTACGAAACACTCTTAAAGAAACGCCAAGAAATTGATATTGCACAGAACCAAAAGATTCCTAATGCTCGTGTTATTTCCTATGCCTTAATCCCTGATAAAGCAGAAGGACCTCGCAAAATTCTGTTTATTGTTGGTGGTGGAGGAGTTGGTCTTTTCTTAGGTATAATTATTGCCTTTAGTTTAGACTTGATAGACCGCTCGGTGAAGACCGTCAAAGAAGCCAAAGAAGTCTTGAGATATAGTGTTTTGGGAGTGATTCCCACACAAGGTAAAAATGGTAAAGATCATTCTTCTATAGCAGGACTCGATAGACCTATTCCCAAAATCATCGGCAGAGATATTCCTTACTTCCCTGTTGGTAATGCATACCAAATACTACAAGTTAACTTGAAGTTCCTCTGTTCTGATAAACCGCTCAAAAGTATTGTAATTACAAGTTCTGTTGCCAAAGAAGGAAAGTCTGACGTATCTGCAAATTTAGCTGTGACTATGGCTCAGGCTGGGCGTCGGGTGTTATTGGTGGATGCAGATATGCGTCATCCTATACAGCATCATATCTGGGGGCTAACAAATACAACAGGACTAAGTAATGTAATTACTGGACAAGCTTTATTAGATACATCGGTACAAGAAGTAATGCCTAATCTGGAGGTTCTTACTTCTGGAGTTTTACCTCCCAATCCAGTAGCAATGCTAGATTCTCAACGCATGGTGACATTAATTAGTAACTTTGAGAGAGAATACGATCTTGTGATTTTTGATACTCCGCCTCTGTCAGGAATAGCAGATGCTGCTGTTTTAAGCACCCTGACTGACGGTATCTTATTAGTCGTTCGTCCTGGAGTGGTTGACTTGAGCAGTGCGAATGCAGCTAAAGAGTTTTTAACTCAGTCAGGTCAGAAGGTATTAGGGATAGTCATCAATGGTGTAAATACTAAAAATGAACCTAATAATTATTTTCATGACACCAAAAAACGACAAATTGAGGAAGATTTGGTATCGAGTAGCTTAACAAAATTTCGCAAAGAGCGTTAATTTCTCTTATAAATTGTGAAAGCGGCTATCACTACAACCATTTAAACCCAACTTTTTGACTGTAGAAATAATGGATAAAAATAAAATTAAAACATCTTGTTTAATTAATAATTACAATTATGCTGAATTTCTCTCTGAGGCAATTGATAGCGCTTTAAATCAGACAGTTAAATTTGATGAGATTATTATTGTTGATGACGCATCCACAGATAACTCTGCGGAAGTCATCAATAAATTTACTCAAGTAGCTAATGTTAAATGTATCTTGAAAGAAAAAAATGAAGGACAATTATCATCCTTTAATGAAGGATTTTTAGCTGCAACTGGTGACATTATATTTTTTTTAGACGCTGATGATATTTATGAACCTCAGTATTTAGAAACCGCTCTAAATTTTTACAAGAGACGTAGTGAATGTGATTTGATATTTTGTGCTTATAAAAAATTTGGAGCCGTGGAAGGAACATTTCAAAGTGATGCAGTTGATTTAGATTTGGGTTATTCAGTAATCAGAACTTTATATAATGGTGAATGGATTGGTTCGATAACTTCAACATTATCAATACGTAGAGAAATAGTCAGAAAATTTTTACCTATTCCAAATATAGAAGATTGGCGTGTAAGGGCTGATGACTGTCTGGTATGGGGAGCTTCTTTGGTAGGGGCTAAAAAGTTTTATATGTCTAAACCTCTAGTGATGTATAGAATACATGAGAATAATCAGTATCATAATAAAAAGTTTTTAGACATAGACAAAAACTATGAATACAAGAGATTCTGGAAACGCAATTCCCTCTTTAATTATATTCTGCAAAAAAATAATTTTAGCTCACCGTTATTCTTAGCTTTCACATCTCTCAATGAGTTAAAAACAATATCATGCCCAAAATATCAAGATTTTGTTTCGTATTTGAAAATAATATTTTTGTTTGAGCATAGTTTGTTTTGGAAAATAAAGGGGATGATTTTACTATTTAGCTATTTTTTTAAAACTTTGATGACTGGTAAATTAAAAACATGGTAGGCGGTAAATGATGTGAGTTACTGGATAAATACATTTTATTTTGTATCTGTGAAAACGAAAAAATAGCCTGAGCTTGATAGGGATAGAGAATGTCATATTATTAATTAATAAAAATAATGTTAAGTAAATTCAAATTTAAAAACTTATCAACATTTAAATCTCGTTCTGGACTGCGTGCAATTATTGCCAATACAGGTTGGTTGTTCGCTGATCGCATTCTACGTATGGGTGCAAGCTTGGTAGTAGGAGTATGGGTAGCACGCTATTTAGGAGTACAGCAGTATGGTCTATTTAACTATGCTTTAGCTTTTGTTGCCTTATTTAGCCCAATTTTCACTCTCGGACTGGATGAGGTAGTAGTTCGCCATCTTGTTCGTCAATCATCAAACAAAGAGGAAATTTTAGGAACCACTTTTTGGCTAAAATTTCTGGGTGGAATTGCTTCTGTCTTATTAGCAGTTAGCACGATGTTTTTCTTAGGTGAGCAGGAAACACTAAAGATATGGCTAGTTGCAATTTTAGGAATAGCAGGAATTTTTAGGGCGTCTGATACTATTGAACTGTGGTTTCAATCACAGGTGCAGTCAAAATACACTGTGATTGCTAAAAATACAGCGTTTCTGCTAAATACTGTCATTAAAATCGCACTAATTTTAACAAAAGCACCATTGCTAGCTTTTGCTTTGGTAACATTAGCGGAATTTGCGATGAGTGCAATTGGCTTGTTGATTGTTTACCAAGTGAAAGGAGCTTCATTGTGGTTATGGCGTTGGAGTTTTGCGGCTGCCAAAACTCTTCTGAAAGAGAGTTTACCTCTAATTTTTTCGGGGTTCGCCATCATGATTTTTATGAGAATAGATCAGGTGATGTTAGGTCAAATGATCGGAGATAGTGAGGTAGGAGTTTATTCTGCTGCTGTGCGTATTTCTGAAATTTGGTATTTTATTCCAGGGGCTATTGTTTCTTCTGTCGCTCCTGCAATTTATGCAGCTAAGGAAAAATCAGAAAGTCTTTACTATCAGCGAATAGGACAATTACTCAGTCTAATGACATGTATATCTTTGGCAATTGCTCTGCCAATGTCATTCTTGTCTGACAAGATAATTATGGTGATGTTTGGAAGTGGATATGCAGAAGCAGGAGCAATATTAGCAGTTCATATTTGGACTTCTTTGTTTGTATTTATGGGTCTGGCAACATCACCTTGGTTTATTGCTGAAGGTTTGAATCACGTTTCTTTAGGTAAGACTTTATTTGGGGCGATACTAAACATTGTTCTTAATTTATTACTTATTCCTAAATATGCAGGACTAGGGGCTGCGATCGCAACAATAATATCTCAAGCGGCTGCTGCTTTTATATGCAACGCATTTGATTCAAGAACACAAAAAATATTTAAGATTCAGGTGCGATCGCTTATTCCTTTTTACAAATACTGATCGTTGTTATTTAACCTTTATATGATGCAAACACCAGTAACTTTTATTATTTTTAAACGCCCACAAACAACAGAAAAAGTTTTTGAGGCTATTCGCCAAGCCAAGCCAAAAAAACTTTTTGTAATTGCCGATGGCCCCCGCACTGAGCGCGAAGATGAAGTAGAAAAGTGTGAAGCAACTAGGGCAATTATTGAGAGAGTTGATTGGGAATGCGAAGTTATCAAAAATTATTCTGATATCAACTTAGGTTGTGCAAAACGAGTATCGAGTGGTTTAGATTGGGTATTTAATAATGTTGAAGAGACAATTATTTTAGAAGATGATTGTATCCCTCACCCAACTTTTTTCAGGTTTAGTGAAGATCTGCTGGAAAAATATAGAAATGACACCAGAATCGCCACAATCTCTGCTCAAAATCTTCAACTCGGACGAAAACGCACAAATTACAGTTACTATTTTTCTCGCTACAATCACTGCTGGGGTTGGGCAAGTTGGAGACGTGCTTGGCAACATTATGATTTGACCATCAAACTCTGGAAAGAGGTGCAAGCAGAAAACCTTTTACATGACATTCTCTTAGACCGAAAAGCAGTAAATTCTTGGCAACGAATATTTCAATCTGTTTATAACAATCCTACAGGTATAACCTGGGATTACCAATGGACATTTGCTTGTTGGATGCAGGGAAGCTTAAGCATTATTCCCAATGTCAATTTAATCTCTAATGTTGGTGTTGGTGCAGACGCAACTCATTTCACATCCAATCAAGAATTTTCGTTCATCAATATGTCGATGCAAGCAATGGAATTTCCCTTAAAGCATCCACCATTTATTGTTAGGAATGTAGAAGCAGATAATTTTACCCAAAAAACAGTCTATAAAGCAACTGCATTGGATATTTTTAAAGAGGAATTGAAGAAAAGATTGAATTACTCAACAATAAAAAAATAGATAGATTAAATTTCAGAAATGAAAGTAAAATTAACAGAAAAAATATTAACTATCTTGCTATTACTCATTGCTGTAGGGGCATTAACAATACACCCTGCACAAGAAGTTTCCATGTCTACCCTTGGAGGCGATAAGCTAGATACTTTATTCAATATAGTTTCATATTTAATCCTATTTTATTTCCTAATTTCATACTGGAAAGGTTTTCTTTATGTAATTACTAGAAGTCCATTACAGTTTTTGTTACTAGCAATAGTTATATTTTCTCTTTTATGGTCAGAAGACCTAAGTTCTAGTCTTACTTATCTAAGAGGTCTAATCCGAATATATTTTCTTGCCATCTATTTAGCAATGCGTTATTCCCTTAGAGAACAAATGAGGCTGATAGCTTGGGCGCTTGGTGTAGCTGCATCATTATCTATACTATTTTCTGCATTCGTACCAGGTTATATTCACGAATCACCTGAATTACTAGGTATGTGGAGTGGAATTTATGGTCATAAAAATGAATTAGGTTACATGATGGCTTGGAGTGCAGGAGTTTTTTTGCACCTTGGTCTTAGTGTACATCGATATCGCTGGTTGATGTGGACACTATGTGGGATATCTATATGTCTAATTATCCTCTCACGTTCAACAACATCTTTAACGATTCTATTGACAATGATATTACTTTTACCTTTCTATAGATCCCTGAAAAAAACTAATTATAAGTTGCAAGTTATTATGATTACTTCAACTTTAATGTTACTGATGATCTCTTCAATATTACTTCTCAATAATGCCGAAACTGTAGTTGGTACTTCTGGCAAAGACCTTACCTTCAATGGACGCTCTGACCTCTGGGAGCTAGTGATTTCCAAGATTTTGGAAAGACCTTGGCTAGGTTATGGATTTTCGGGATTTTGGACTAGTAATGCTGCATCTAAATTAAGAGCTACTTATGATTGGGCGAGCAATGCTCACAATGGTTTTTTAGAAATATTATTAGAATTAGGATTCTTAGGTTTTTTGACTTTTGCAGCAGGGTTTGTCCGGTTTTTTGTAATGGCATTGACTCGAATTATTTCTGTCGCTAAAAAACCGGAAGATTATTGGCCAATGCAGATGCTACTTATCATTGTCATAGTGAACTTTTCAGAAGCCAGGTTATTAACTCCTAGCTGGAATTGGTTAATGTATGTCACCACGTCATTATCTTTGACTGTTGAATATCAACGAAATCATAAAAATATTTTAATCGATTAATTTTTCTGGCAGTCAGAAATAGTTTTAGTAATTAGGAGGTTAATAAAAATGAAGATTTTACATATTAGTACCCATGATATTAATGGAGGTGCAGCGAGGGCTGCATATCGGTTGCACACAGGTTTACAGGATATAGGACTACAGTCACAAATGTTAGTCCAGGAAAAATATAGTGATGATAAAACAGTAATTGCACCTAAGATTAGACTATTTCAAGGCATCGCTAAGGCCAAGTTGACAATTGAAAGTTTACCATTAAAGCTTTATCGTCAAAAGAAAAGTACTCCATTTTTTGCTCAATGGTTGCCAGATAGAGTTATTTCTAAAGTTTCTCAGATTAATCCAGACATAATTAATTTGCATTGGATTAGCGGAGGTTTTATGCAAATAGAAACATTCCCTAAACTGAAGTATCCTCTAGTTTGGACTCTCCATGATATGTGGGGGTTTACTGGAGGATGTCACGTTACAGGAGAATGCGATCGCTACAAAGTATCCTGCGGGGCTTGTCCTCAACTCAACAGTGGTAATGAATGGGATCTATCCCGTTGGGTATGGCAGCGGAAAGTAAAAGCTTGGAAAAATTTAAATTTAACTCTGGTTTCACCAAGTTCTTGGTTAGCACAGTGCGCTCGTTCCAGTTCTTTGTTCCAGAATTTGCGAATCGAGGTAATTCCCCACGGACTGGATACTCAAAAATATCGACCGATCAATCAACATTTTGCGCGAGAAGCACTCAATCTACCCCAAGATAAGAAGCTGATACTCTTTGGAGCGATAGAAGCAACAAGCGATAGAAATAAAGGATTTCATTTGTTGCAACCAGCTTTACAAGAATTGAGTAAATCTGGCTGGAAGGATGACTTGGAAGTTGTGATTTTTGGAGCATCTCAACCCGAAAATCCACCTGATTTAGGCTTCAAAACCCACTATTTGGGACACTTACACGATGCTATATCTTTAGCAACTGTTTACTCAGCAGCTGATGTGATGCTTGTACCGTCTCTTCAAGAATCTTTTGGACAGACAGCTTCGGAATCATTCGCTTGTGGTACTCCAGTTGTGGCGTTTAATTCTACTGGCTTAAAAGATATTGTTGATCATCAGCAGAACGGCTATTTGGCTAAACCTTATGAAGTTGAGGATTTTGCCAAAGGAATTACCTGGGTACTTGAAAATGAACAGAGGTTGCAAAAACTATCATTTTATGCTCGCGACAAAGCCGAACAAGAATTCACTCTGGAACTTCAAGCACGTCGTTATTCAGCCTTGTTTCAGGAAATATTGATGACAGCAAAGAAATCTTCATTGAGTAATTAACCTAGTAAATCAATACTTCATAATATGTCACTACCTATAGCTTTTATAATTTGTACAGAACCTGGCCGTTTAGAAGGTCAATCTTTGATGCTTGCAGAAAGTATTCGTAAATTCTGCGGTGAATTGAAAAATACACCTATATATAGTTTTCATCCTAGGGTAGGTGAACCGATATTAAAGCAAACCCAACAAGCGTTTGAAGCATTGCAGGTGACTCATCAACAAATCCCGATAAATCGAGAATTTCATGAATATTATTTAGCCAATAAACCCTTAGTTTGTGCCTATGCAGAACAAAATATCGATGCAGAAATATTGGTTTTTTTAGACAGTGACAAATGCTTTTTTTCTGAACCAAAAGAATTTTTATTGCCAGTAGATTGTAATGTACGGATACGTCCTGAGTATGGTCAAGGAATTGGTTCTACAGGTCTGCAAGACCCTCAAGAATGGTATTGGCAAAAACTATATGAAGTACTGGGAGTAAAGCGTGAGGTATTTGTTGACACACCAATTGGTAATAAAAGAATCAGAGCCTACTGGAATTCTGGTTTGGTTGCTGTGAGAAGAAGTGCGGGTATATTTACAGCTTGGAAAGAGAACTTTGAAAAAGTAATGCGCCTGGATATTACTCCTCCCCAGGGTATTTATTTTGTTGAGCAGTCTGTTTTGTCTGTAACTTTATGTGCCTTGGAAGAGAATATCGAACATCTTCCTCCTAATTATAGTTATCCATTACCTTTACATAACCGTTTATCAACAGGAATACAAATTAAACATTGGGATGATATTATATCCATTCATTATTTCAACTTATTTTTCTATAACGATTGGAATGCACAAATAAAAAGATTGCAAAAATTCAATATAAATTCAGATAAATATCGATGGTTATGTCAAGAGGTTGTCAGACTTAATATGCCTCGCGTATCAGTTTGGCATCGATATGTGTTGGTGGTCAGAAGAATGGAACAAAAACTAAAAAACTTTAATTTAGATATTAATCTCAGTGGCTGGATAGAAAAGATGGTTAAATTTTAAACTTACCTAAAAATATACGGAAGGGAAAAATTTGATGTTTGGATTATGAAGGTAAATTTGTAAATATTGCATAAAAGTGCATTATTTATATGATTGTTTTTGTCGATAGTAGATATTATATGGGGTAAATGAAATGAAGCAAGCAAATCTAGCTGTAATTATGACATGTTATAACAGGCGGAATACAACTCTTGCCTGCCTAAATTCTTTATATCAGCAAAAAAATCATTGTGATGTTTATTTAACTGATGATGGGAGTTCTGATGGGACTACAGAGGCTGTTAAAGCAGAATATCCAGAAGTACAAATTCTTCAGGGGAATGGCAATTTATTTTGGGTGGGAGGAATGCATCTCGCCTTTGGTGAGGCGATAAAATATCAATATGATTATTATCTGTGGTTGAATGATGACACCTTTCTAGAAGCCAATGCTGTGAGTAAACTATTGCAGGTTCATCAAAATTTGACGGAACTTGGTTATCCAGACTCAATTATAGTTGGTTCAACTAAAGACTCAATTACAGGAAGAGCAACTTATGGAGGAGCAGTAAAATCTAAAAAGTGGTATTCTAATAAGTTTGAATTTTTAGAACCAAATTCGGTTATCCAAAAATGCGATGCTATGTATGGTAACTGCGTGCTAATTCCTAAAAGTGTTACCGCCAAAGTTGGCAATATCGATACAGCTTTTGTTCACAGTTTAGGAGATTTAGATTATGCCCTGAGAGCGCGGAAATTGGGTTTTCAAATATGGGTAGCTCCTGGATATATTGGTACTTGTACTAAAAATTCTATCCGCAATAGTTGGGCAGATACCAATTTAAATATATTAGAACGCTTGAAAAAGATACTACAAATTAAAGGATTCCCATTGAAATCCTGGACTATATTTTGTAGCAGACATTCTGGGCCATTCTGGATATTTTACTGGTTATTACCCTATATCAGAGCAATTATTGGTTACAAGGATTTAGCAACTTCTCCCACATTTGCTGAGGATATTAATCAAACTAACTCAGAAATTTAGTACTTGCACGAAAGTCATTAGTCAATAATACTTGGATAAGTTATAAATATCTTAACAAGTGGACAAATGTAGTTTTAAATTATAAACATAGTTAGCAATCATTTTATGGGTAAACGCTTACTAATTGTCTCAACACTCGATTCTAGTCAACCATTTGGTGCATTTACTAGACCTTTTTATTTAGGACAATATCTTACTAAATATTTTGATGTTTTTCAGCTAGGTTTAGATTGTTCGTCTGTTAATTATGCACCTTCTTTTTCTATTGGTTCAAGAAGCTTGAAGTCATATATTCAAGCTATAGAAAAGTGCATCGACGAGTTTTGTCCTGATATTGTGTATGCTCAAGAAACATTACCTGGATTGGCTGCTTTAGTTTCACTAAAGCTTAGGAAACACAGTAGTTCCTCTCTTGTATTGGATTTTCATACATTTTCGCCTTATGAATACTGGATGCGCTTGTTTTCAGTTGCCAATCCTTTCAAGGAGTTTGCACAATGTATTAAGACATATATTGCTCAAGGAATTTTAATATTCTCTGGTAGTCCAATTATTGCAGCAGGTGAATCAATTCCTAAACTAATTTCCCAATGGTATGGTAAAACTCCACAGCAAATTTATTCCATCGGGAATGGAGTGACTGAAGACTTACTCAATACTGAACTTTTTCCCGAAAAAGACCCCTATCAAGCATTCAAACCAGCTAAAATAGTGGTTGTTATTGCTCCCAAAACATTTCAATTTCCAACTAATGATATGTCTGTATCAATGGCTATTGAGGTTGCTAAATCCCTTGAAAGTCATCAAGAAAAGCTACATTTTGTTGTCATTGGTAGGGATAGTAGTGAGATTTCAGAAGCAATACCTTCTAACATTTCTTTTTTAGGATTTTTACCTAAAAGAGAAGATTTTATTGCCCATCTGAAATATGCAGATATTGCTTTGCTGCCATTCTCAAAACAAGCAGTAGCAGGTGGCGCTCGCAATAAAGCATTAGATTATTTCGCTAGTAGAAAGTTAGTTGTATCAACACCAGAAGGCTTGCGAGGTTTAGAAGAATTTCGCCACTTAGAACATCTGTTAGTCACAGGATACTCTAGCGAAGAAGTCGCTAACACAGTGCTGGATGCTGCTTCAAATATTGATAAATATCAATCACTTGTAGATACAGCATATACCTTAATTACAGAAAAGTATTCCTGGAATGCAAGAGCACATAATATCGCGGAAATACTCATGAAGACAAGCGCTTTTTAGTTATATCTAGATAACAACTTTTAACTAAAAAAACCTAGCTTTTTTAAATATTTCAATACTTCAGCATTGAAATATTGTTAAGTAATTTTACAACACTCACCTTTACCTTGAGATAACATCTCATATTTATCAAAAGAAAAACAAGATATGAAAAAGCTATTTTCTTATAAACTTATTGGCGCTCAAGTGGATGCACTCTCTATCCTCGACTTAAATTTATTGATTGAAGAATCCATTGATAAGGATGAGAAATGGATTATTGCTAATCACAACTTACATAGTCTTTATCTCTTCCATAATGATCTAAAAATGCAAGCTTTTTATGCCAAGGCAGAATATACCCATATTGATAGTATGCCTCTAGTGTTTCTTGGAAAGCTGTTGGGTTTACCAATTCAACGGGAACAAAGAGTAACCTATGCTGACTGGGTATGGCCTCTGATGGCAGAAGCTGCTGATAAAGGCTGGCGTGTATTCTATTTAGGTTCAAAGCCCGGAGTTGCTGAAAAAGCAGCAAGTATTTTATGCCAGAGATTTCCTGGTTTACAGATTGCTTGCGCTCATGGCTACATTGATATGGATAAAGATAGTCAAGAAAATCTCGCCACTGTGGCTGCAATTAATGCTTACAAACCCCATGTATTAATGGTGGGGATGGGTATGCCGCGCCAAGAGTATTGGATTTACGAAAATCTTGAACATATTCATACCAACACTATTTTGACTACTGGAGCCTGTATGGACTATGTAGCAGGAGCAATACCTACTCCTCCTCGCTGGATGGGAAAGGTGGGGTTGGAATGGTTGTATCGCTTGTTATCTGAACCGAAAAGACTTTGGAGACGTTACTTACTTGAACCTTGGTTTGTTGGCACATTATTTATACGAGAAATTTGGAGTATCTCAAGTCAACAAAAAAAAAGTAACCTGCTGGTATTTCTAAGTACGAAATTTCACAAGTTCGTAGCGTTATCGAGTCTCTCAAAGCCTTACCACTAGGTTGCTCAATTCGTCACGAATTTATGAAATGTTGTACTAAGGTTTAATGATTAATTAGTCAGTACGTCTTGTTCAACTTTCATAATCGTGAATAGCGAGAAATCTCTGCACCTACTTTGCTTAGACTAATGCTTAAAAGTGCTATTTACGCCTGGATGGAGTATTAAGTTGCTTGCTGAAAAGCCTGGGCAATAGCATTGCAAGCAGGTTTAGGTTGTAGGTTTTCATCGAAGGGAAGCGGACGTAGAAATTTCCAGAGACTTGGATTGTTTCTAAAGGTTTTTCTTGGCATCCATCTGGGATGACGTATCCAGGTATGACGGTCGGTAAGTCCCCATGTAATCACAGTATCGACTTTAGCCGCAAAGCACAGGTCAAGATATCGCTTGTAACTGTCGGCTACCATCTGGTCTAGCTTTTTGATACTATCGGGTAGTGGAGTATCAATGATAATATCCAATTCCGTGATTATTGGTTTAACTTCAAGATCATTAAGCCGTTTTAAGACGGAATTAAATCCTTTTTCGTCAAAACCGTAGGCAGTAGAAAACCATAGATGTGACTGGATACCTGCCCCGTCAATTTTAACGCCACTATTCTTCAGATATTCGACCATTTTTAAGAAACGGTCTGATTTCCACGTGGCGCCTTCGATGCCAAAATCGTTTAGGTAAAATTTCTTGTTCTTATCAACTGAAGCGGCAATTAAAAACAAGTCTCGAATCAATTCTGGTTTTACGCCTTTACGCAAACCATAGGTAGCATTGTCAGTTTCATTTTCACTATCAGCGATAATTTCATTGGCAATATCCCAAGACTTTAAAACAGGGCTATTGCGATAATGCCCCATGACTCCTTTAACATGGCGTTCGATCATCTGAAGTGTGGGGGGGTAAGGAACCCAGTCTGGTTTTCCCATGTGCCAGAAAAGGGTATGCCCGTGCAATTCTATGTTATGCTTTCGGCAGAAATCAGCGATCGCATCTGCTGATTCAAAGGTAAATTTTCCTGGCTGTGGTTCAGTGGCGTCCCATTTTAATTCACCATTCGGTGTCGCAATCGAACATTCACGAGCAATCAGGTTAGCGTAATCCTTGTCTTTTAGCAAAAATTCACCAGAAATTGCTGCACCATAACGCTTTCCTTTGGCGGCAGCTAATTGGCGAAGGGGAGAATTTAAATTTTTACTTGTATTATTTGCTGCAATTGCATTTGTGCTATTGTCTTCTTTTTGGTTATCTTTTTGTAAAAACCCCATAGTCAATAAGGCAGAAAGGGTTGTGTATCCTGCTCTTTTTAAAAATTTTCTCCGATAAGGCATAAATTGTATTTAAGAAAAAACACATAAGATTATTATATTACATAATAATTTTTGATACTTTTTGAGGTGTAGTAGACCTCTTGCAAAAGTCCGTAACACCCCACCCCCAACCCCTCCCCGCAAGCGGGGAGGGGAGACAAAGCGTAGCTTTGGCGGGGTGGGGTTCTTATTTTTGATTTATGCAAGAGGTCTAGTGATGATTCCCACAGTTATTGCACCGAAAAAGCGAAAATTGCCCTTTGTCTCCCCCTACGGTAATCTTTCCTGTGAAACGCTGCGGCAACGCTAATGCAGAACTAAGTAGGTAGGCACAAATAAACCTAACTATGTAACGAAAAGTAAAAGCGGTGAAAACCTTGCGATTGCTTGTCTACGACACGCTACGCGAACACTCCGTTGCGTACCCTGCGGGAACGCCAAGGGCGAACGCAATGACATAGTTATAAATTTTCCCGCCCACGTACTTATCAAGTATTTATCAATCTTCACTCAGATATAGGGAGTTTTTTCCAAAATTAAATCATAGTCTCACACTTAAGTGGCAAAGATGAAAATTGACAAGTATTACATCTAGGGCAAAACTAGGTTAAACTATAACGCATGTTCGATTTAGATCAATTAACTGTGTTTTTACATACCAGCAGTAAACATGCTAGTTTGATATATAACGACCGTTCGATATAAATATTCTCAGTCATGCCTAAGATTGTTGACCATGAGCAATACCGTAAAGAACTGCTTGACAAGTGCTTTGATTTATTTGCCCAAAAAGGCTATGGTTCCATCACTATGCGCCAGATTGCTGAAGGATTAGGGGTTTCTACTGGTACGTTGTACCACTATTTTCCTAGCAAACAAGCTCTATTTGAGCAATTGGCCCAAGAAATATGTGAGCAAGATTTAAGTGCAGCATTGGCTGAATTAGAAGGAGCGCAAACACTACAAGAGGGAATGGAAGCACTAGGAAGATATCTAGTGAAAAACGAGGATTACTTCATTAAATGGACTTATATTTGGATTGATTTTTGTCAACATCAAGACTCTAAGAAAATGTTAAGTAATAGTATTTTTAAGCGGACTAATCAGCGTTATCAGCAGGCAGCCTGTGATTTTGTAGGTATTCAAGATCCGATATTGGCTTCCTTTGTCTTGAGCTTTGTAAATGGGTTAATTCTGGAAAAGTTATGGGGTGATGAAACAATTGATTTTATGGAACAATGTGCGTTGTTGGGCAAAATGCTCACGGCATATTTACCGCAACATAAGGCAAAAGTTAAGAGTTAGGAGTTCGATTCAATACCTCAATAAGTTGTAAAATACTTCATATATAACAATTATTAATTATCTGATATTCATTGATGGCTAAAAATTAGTTGCAGCCACGATTGGCTCATTTAATATAGACAAAATAATTTTTGAGGAGAGTAAAAGAGATGGTTGAAAACCTGTCAAAAAAAGCTTCCAAAAAAGGGTTAGTTGCATTAGTAATTGCAGCTACTGCGATTACAGGTGGAATTATTGTTTATGGGATTTCTCAATTTGGGTTAGTTGGTCAAACTGAGAAATCTGAGTCAGTAGAAACCATGCCCAAAAGTCAAAAAGTGGCTGCATTAGGACGACTAGAACCGGAAACTGAGGTAATTAGCTTGTTTGCGCCCTTGGCATTGGATGGCGATCGCATTGCCAAAATCTTAGTCAAAGAGGGCGATCGCGTTAAAGCCGGACAGATGGTGGCAATTTTAGACGCCCGCGATCGCTTGCAAGCTGCTGTACTACAAGCCCAACAACAAGTTAAAGTTGCTCAAGCGAAACTCGATCAAGTGCAAGCTGGAGCAAAAGTAGGAGAAATTAACGCGCAACAGGCAAGTGTTGAACGCCTCCAGGCCCAATCCCAAGGAGACAAAACAGCGCAACAGGAAGCGATATTTCGCATAGAGGCACAGTGGGCAGGAGACAGAATCGCGCAACAGGCAACAATTAAGAAGCTAGAGGCAGAACTCAAAAATGCCGAAGCCGAATATCAACGTTATCAGCAGCTCTATTCTCAAGGAGCAGTTTCTAATTCTTTGTATGACAGCAAAGGCTTGACTGTAGAAACCGCCAAACAGCAAGTAGACGAAGCCAAAGCTGTTCTCAACCGGATTAACACCACTGCTAGCAAACAATTATCTGAAGCCAAAGCAGCACTCACCCGCACTAATGCCACTGGTAGCAAACAAGTTAGTGAAGCCAAAGCCACACTGGCCAGCATTGCAGAAGTCCGACCTGTAGATGTAGCCGCAGCCCAGACAGAAATTGAAAATGCGATCGCCACACTCAAACATGCCCAAACCGAGTTGGCGGGTGCTTACATCAAAGCACCGATGGCGGGACAAATCATTAAAATTCATACGCGAGTCGGAGAAAAAATCAGTGATTCTGGCATTGCAGACTTAGCGCAAACAGATCAGATGATGGCAGTAGCAGAAGTTTATCAAACTGATATCGGTAAAGTCAAATTAGGACAACAGGCAGTGATTAGCAGTCAGGCATTTGCCGATGAACTGCGAGGAACCGTTGCCCAAATTGGCTTGCAGGTGAATAGACAAAACGTTTTTAGCAACCAGCCAGGGGAAAACCTTGATAGCCGAGTAGTTGAGGTGAAAATTCGCCTCAATCCTGAAGACAGCAAGCGAGTTGCGGGTTTCACCAACTTACAGGTACAGACAGCAATTGAATTGTGAAAAGAATTATGAAACTATTTCGCAAAACGCCCCTAGCATGGCGGCAGTTAATGAAAGAAAAAACCCGTCTGGCTGTTGCAGTCGCAGGTATTACCTTTGCCGATATGCTGATGTTTATCCAGTTGGGATTTGAAAGTGCGCTTTTTGATGCGGCTGTGAAACCTCATCGCAATTTACAAGCAGATTTGGTTTTAATTAATCCCCAATTTCAAACTTTGTTTTCGGTAAAAAACTTTTCTCGAGAGCGACTATACCAAACATTAGGTTATGAAGGTGTTCAGTCAGTGAATTCTGTCTACATCAGCACCGGACAGTGGCGAAATCCCGAAACACGTCTTGAGCGTGCCATTTTGGTTTGGGGTGTTGATCCGACACAATCACCATTCAAATCGCCTGAAATCAAACAAAATCAGGATTACCTGAAACAGTTGTATCAAGTTCTGTTTGACCAGGCGGGTCGTCCAGAATACGGGGCAGTTGGCGATATCTTTAAGAAAACAGGCAAATTTGACACAGAACTGAATAGTAAAGCCGTCTTTGTTAAGGGCTTGTTTACTGATGGTGCTTCCTTTGCTGCCGATGGTAATGTGATCGCCAGTGACTCTACTTTTCTCCAGTTATTCCCTGAACGTAAAGCCGATCGCATCGAAGTTGGGTTAATCACGCTTAAACCAGATGCCGATACAGAAAAAGTGCGATCGCAACTTGTGAATGGGCTACCAAA
Organism: Nostoc sp.; assembly: GCF_036917935.1. GTDB lineage: Bacteria > Cyanobacteriota > Cyanobacteriia > Cyanobacteriales > Nostocaceae > Nostoc. Next base: position 179,296 of record NZ_JBALEL010000022.1, read on the forward strand.
AGATGTCAGAGTCCTGACTCCAGAAGAGTTTGCCAAAGTGGAGAGAACTTACTGGGAAGCCGGTACTGGCATTGGTTTCATTTTTGGTTTAGGTACTGGAGTCGGGTTTATCGTCGGCATCGTCATTGTCTACCAAATCCTTTACTCTGATGTTTCTGACCACTTGCCAGAATACGCCACCCTCAAAGCAATGGGATACACCGATAACTATCTTTTAGGAGTCCTAATTCAGGAAGCATTGTTATTGGCTATCTTAGGTTTTTTGCCTGGATTCATCCTTTCTTTTGGGTTGTATCAAGTCACCTACGCTGCGACGATGCTTCCGATTTTCATGAAAATGGAACGGGCGATACAAGTTTGGATTTTGACCGTGATCATGTGTAGTGTTTCTGGAGCGATCGCTATGCGAAAACTACGATCTGCTGATCCTGCCGATGTTTTTTAGTTTCAGGAAACAGAGTTAGGATTTATTTCCCTCATCTTCCCCATGTCCAATTACTATAAAATCCTATGTTGCAAAAATCTTTACCAGAAAATTCCAACTCAACACTTTTTGTTTTAGAACCCGTGATTTCTATCAGTAACCTCAACCACTATTTTGGTGAAGGTACGCTTTGCAAACAAGTATTATTCGACATTAATTTAGAGATTAGCGCTGGGGAAATCGTCATCATGACTGGCCCCTCTGGATCGGGGAAAACCACTCTGTTGACCTTAATGGGTGGATTGCGTTCTGCTCAAGAAGGTAGTCTCAAAATCTTAGGGGAGGAAATTCGTAGTGCTAAAAAGCTGCAATTAACGAAGCTTCGTCGTCAGATTGGCTATATTTTCCAGGCGCATAACTTGATGACTTTTTTGACAGCTAAAGAAAATGTGCGAATGTCTCTAGAGTTGCATGACGATTTTTTGAATCAGGATATCGATGCCAAAGCGATCGCTATTTTGGAAACTGTCGGTTTAGCTGATCGTGTAAATTATTACCCAGAGAAACTATCTGGAGGGCAAAAACAACGGGTAGCAATCGCTCGTGCTTTAGTTAGCCATCCTCAGATTGTTTTAGCAGATGAACCCACTGCTGCACTCGACAAAAAATCTGGGCGCGATGTCGTAGAAATAATGCAGAAGCTAGCCAAAGAACAAGGCTGTACAATTTTGCTAGTTACTCATGACAACCGCATCCTTGATATAGCCGATCGCATTATTTATATGGAAGATGGTCAACTGAAGACCGATGGTATATAGCGTTTCCTAATCATATAAGGTACATCATAGCCCCCTCATCGCTTGCGGGGAGGGGGTTGGGGGTGGGGTTCAGTACCTACTCAACTGAAGACCGATGGTATAGATACAGCCACAACAAGCAAGTAATATCAAGTTCGTAATTCGTCAAACTTACTTACAGCAGTTTTCATTTAATTGAACTATAGATGTTGTAAGAGGTTATTTATAAAGTAAAAATCAAATTATTGTCGTCTTGTCGGTATCAAAACATTTTAGATCCCCCTAAATCCCCCTTAAAAAGGGGGACTTTGAGAGAGGTTGCCCCCCTTTTTAAGGGGGGTTAGGGGGGATCAAAGTGCCTAAAATCACAGCCAAATACTTTTCAAACATCCTCTTAGGCGCATACTTTAATCTAGTTTGTCACGAAAAACATGATCTGAGCGTCTAACGCACCATGTTATCTGGGGGAGCATCCCAATGCAAGCAAATTTATCAAGATAATAGATTGTCATTGCGATCTTAAGTAAAATATATCAAAGATTCCCGACCCTATACCCCACAAAAAAAAATAAATTACCTTAAAGTCTTATCAAGCAAAGACTTTGGCTATTGAGTACATTATTAATAGATATTAAAATATGCACTATTTTGGATGAGATATTAATAGATGCAGTATTTATTTAAAGTTAACTTAAGAGCCAAAAGCCATCAATAAATTATCCTTTAAACAAGGGGCAAATCTCACTACGGTTCGGATAATATCCACCTTTTAACAGCTATCAGTAACCAGTAAACACGAGTTACTGGTTACTGTTCACTGATTTCCTGGCCTGGCTATTTCTAATCCTTCTACTCACACGTTCTGATCATGCAGTTTAGAGGCGGGGACAAAAATCAGATTATGAACAAAACCTTTGCAACCATCGACGGAAATGAAGCTGTGGCCCGTGTTGCTTACAAATTAAATGAAGTAATTGCCATTTATCCCATCACCCCCTCTTCAGCAATGGGTGAATGGGCAGATGCTTGGTCAGCGGAAGGTCGTCCTAACCTCTGGGGTACTATTCCTAGCGTCGTGCAGATGCAGAGCGAAGGAGGAGCAGCTGGTGCTGTGCATGGGGCATTGCAAACAGGTTCCCTGAGTACTACCTTCACGGCATCTCAGGGATTATTGTTAATGATCCCCAACTTCTACAAAATTGCTGGTGAGTTGACTAGCGCTGTGGTTCACGTTGCCGCCCGTTCCTTGGCTACACATGCTCTATCTATTTTTGGCGACCATAGCGACGTAATGGCAGCTCGTGCCACTGGTTTTGCTTTGCTGTGTTCGGCTTCAGTGCAAGAAAGTCAAGATTTTGCTCTCATCGCTCATGCTGCTACCCTAGAGACGCGAGTCTCGTTTATGCATTTCTTTGACGGCTTCCGCACCTCCCATGAAGTGCAGAAAGTTAAACTGCTATCAGATGACGATTTGCGATCGCTCATTCACGATCATCTCATACTCGCCCACCGCAGTCGAGCGCTGACCCCAGATCGTCCAGTCTTGCGGGGGACTGCCCAAAACCCCGATGTCTACTTTCAAGGACGTGAAGGCGCTAACCTTTACTACAACGCCTGTCCCGAAATTGTCCAGCGGCTCATGGATCAATTTGGCGAACGCACGGGAAGGCATTATAAAATCTATGAATATTACGGCGCTAACGATGCCTCGCGCGTTATCGTTCTCATGGGTTCAGGCAGTGAAACCGTTCATGAAACAGTAGATTACCTTAACGCCCGTGGTGAAAAACTTGGTGTAGTCAAAGTGCGACTTTACCGCCCCTTTGATGTTCAAAGATTTGTGGCAATCTTACCAACTAGTGTAAAATCGATCGCAGTTCTCGACCGCACCAAAGAAGCAGGTAGCGCCGGTGAGCCTTTGTATTTAGATGTTGTGGCTGCTATCCATGAAGCGTGGGGAGACGAGGGAGACAATTATTCCTCATCCCCCAAAATCATCGGTGGTCGTTACGGTCTTTCTTCTAAGGAATTTACCCCGGCGATGGTGAAGGGCATCTTTGACAATCTTGCCCAAGCTAAACCAAAAAATCACTTTACGATTGGGATTAATGACGACGTTAGTCATACTTCCTTGAGCTTTGACCCTAGTTTCTCTACAGAATCGGATAATGTTGTCAGGGCAATGTTCTATGGATTAGGCGCTGATGGCACTGTTGGCGCTAACAAAAACTCCATCAAAATTATTGGTGAAGAAACCGACAATTACGCCCAAGGCTACTTTGTCTTTGACTCCAAGAAATCTGGCTCAATGACCGTCTCTCACCTCCGCTTCGGTAAAGAGCCAATTCGCTCCACCTACCTAATTGACCAAGCCAACTTTATTGCTTGCCATCACTGGGGATTTCTAGAACGCATAGATATTTTGAAAGCTGCTATTCCTGGGGCGACTTTGCTGCTTAACAGTCCATACAATGCAGATACCGTCTGGGAATATCTGCCGCTGAAGGTGCAGCAGCAAATTATCGCCAAGCATTTGAAGTTATATGTGATTAATGCTAGCCAGGTTGCCCGTGAAAGTGGGATGGGTGGCAGAATTAACACCATTATGCAGGTATGCTTCTTTGCCTTAGCGGGTGTCTTGCCACAAGAAGAAGCGATCGCTAAAATCAAACAAGCGATTGACAAGACTTACGGTAAAAAAGGCGTAGAAGTTGTCCGGATGAACTTGCAAGCTGTAGACAACACCTTAGACAACTTGCATAAAGTAGATGTCCCACAAACAATCCTCACTCCTAACTCCTCACTCCTCACTCCTCACTCCCCACTTAATTCCGCTCCCGAATTTGTGCGAGAAGTTCTAGGTAAAATCATGGTGTGGGAAGGTGATGACTTACCTGTTAGCAGACTACCAGTTGATGGCACCTTTCCCGTCGGTACTGCCAAGTGGGAAAAGCGTAACGTTGCCGAAGAGATACCTGTGTGGGAACCGGATGTCTGCGTACAATGTGGTAAGTGCGTCATGGTTTGTCCTCACAGTGCCATCCGTGCAAAGGCTTATCAAGCGGATGAGTTAGTTAATGCACCAGGAACCTTCAAGTCAACGGGTGCAAAAGATAAAGACTTTGCCAATCAAAAATTTACCATTCAAGTTGCCCCAGAAGATTGCACAGGATGCACTATTTGTGTAAATATTTGCCCTGCTAAAGATAAATCTGAGCCATCGCTGAAAGCGATTAATATGGCGCAGCAGTTGCCTTTACAAGAGCAAGAGCGGAAGAACTGGGATTTCTTTTTGAGTTTACCTAATCCTGACAGGCGATCGCTAAAATTAAACCAGATTCGCCAACAACAACTGCAAGAACCTTTATTTGAATTCTCTGGTGCTTGTGCAGGTTGTGGTGAAACACCTTATTTGAAATTATTAACACAATTGTTTGGCGATCGCGCTGTCATCGCCAATGCAACAGGTTGTTCTTCAATTTATGGTGGTAATCTCCCCACAACTCCTTGGACAACTAACGCCCAAGGACGCGGCCCCGCGTGGTCTAATAATCTATTTGAAGATAACGCCGAATTTGGTTTTGGCTTCCGCCTCTCCCTCGACAAACAAGCTGAGTTTGCAGGGGAATTGTTGCAACAGTTGGGAAGTGAAATAGATGAAAACCTTACCCAGTCAATCTTGAAAGCTGAACAAAAATCTGAAGCTGACATTTGGGAACAGCGAGAAAGGATAGAACTGTTGCAGCAGAAGTTAGATGAAATCGTCACTTTCGACCCCAATCTCAAATCTCAAATCCAAAATCTCAAATCCCTTGCAAATTACTTAGTGAGGAAAAGTGTCTGGATTGTTGGCGGTGACGGCTGGGCTTATGATATCGATTTTGGCGGTATCGATCATGTAATTGCTAGTGGTCGGAATGTCAACATCTTAGTCATGGATACAGAAGTGTATTCTAATACAGGCGGTCAATCTTCTAAAGCTACACCACGAGCCGCAGTTGCCAAATATGCCGCCAGTGGTAAGGCAGCACCTAAAAAAGATTTAGGGATGATTGCCATGACCTACGGAAATGTCTACGTAGCGAGTGTAGCCCTTGGTGCTAGAGATGAACATACCCTGAAAGCATTTTTGGAAGCAGAAGCTTATGATGGCCCATCAATAATTATTGCTTATAGTCATTGCATCGCCCACGGCATCAATATGACCACGGGGATGAATCACCAAAAAACTCTGGTAGAATCAGGTCGGTGGTTGCTGTATCGGCATAATCCAGAGTTGCTTAACCAGGGTAAAAATCCATTGCAATTGGATATGCGATCGCCTACGCAATCTGTAGAACATTCGATGTATCAAGAAAATCGCTTCAAGATGCTCACTAAGAGTAAACCTGACGTTGCCAAACACTTGTTAGAACAAGCCCAAGCTGAGGTAGATACACGTTGGCAGATGTACCAATATATGGCAAAACGCGAGATTCTCTGAACATCAGCCCTGATTTTAGTTATAAAAATTGCGACTTGATTAACTCAAGTCGCAACTTTCATTATAAAAAAAACCATTTTGGTTACTAAATTAATTCTTTTTGTTACAAACATTATAAATTTTGTGAGAAAAAAACCATTGTGGTTAGTAAATTTATTATTTTTGTTACAAACATCATAAATTTTGTTACAAAGTTACCTTTTTGGTTATTGACACTCCCCGCTCTGAAGAGACGGGGATTCTTTGATCTACGAGACAACTTGCTCGTGCAGGATTTCTCCAACAAGAGTAGAGGCCGTTTCTCCCAAAGCGTTGCTTGCATCTAGTGCAAAGGTTCCGGTATGCCCTACCGTACCCAATCCTAAATTAAGGATGTTTATTCCAGCATTGTGATCTCTATCTAGCTTGCAACCGCACTGACAAACATGAGTACGAGTAGATAGTGACTTTTTCACAATGGAGCCACAGTTAGAGCATTCCTGACTTGTATTACGCGGCTTTACCGCAATAGTAATCCTCTTAAATACTTTCCCAAAATACTCTAACCAAATTCTAAATTGATACCATCCAGCGTCATTGATTGATTTTGCCAAACAATGATTTTTTACCATGTTCTTAATCCTCAAATCTTCGTAGACTACTACATCGTTTGACGTGATTACGCACCTTGCCAATTTCACGGCATGGTCAAAACGTTGTCTACTTATTTTGAGGTGAACTTTACCTAATATATTTCTTGCTTTGCCTCTGTTGCTAGAACCTTTAACTTTGCGAGAAACGAGTCTTTGTGACCGTTTCATCTTGCGTTCCCCAGTTTTGTAAAACCGAGGATTATCAATTTTGTTTCCAAGTGAATCGGTATAAAAGCTTTCTAGTCCTACATCTAACCCAACTGTCTGGTGAGTCGGTTCTATTTTCTCCGAACGGTTTACATCAACACAGAATTGCGCGTACACGCCATCAGCACGTTTTACCAATCTCACCCGTTTTATTTGGTTGATTTGATAAAAATGCAGGTCACGAGTGCCTTTAAGCTTTAATCTTCCGATACCGTTTTTATCGGTGAAGGTTATAGATTTACGATCTTGTGCAAGCTTCCAGCCCGTTGATTTATATTCAACAGACCGACAATCTTTCTGGAATTGGGGGAAGCCCTTTTTACCCGATATCTTTTTCTTGCAGTTGTCATAAAATCGAGAGATAGCAGCCCATGCTCGTTCGGCTGCGGCTTGCCTAGCCATTGAGTTCAACTTATTCGCAAAAGAAAACTCTTTCGCTAATAATGCACAATGCCGTGATAGTTCAATCCAAGACGAAGCAAGACCTTGCATCCACAATCTGATAGCTTTATTCCGAATGAACTGAGTCGTTCGGATTGCCTCATCAATTGCTTGAAACTGCAATGCTTTGCCGTAGGTTTTGAACTCAAAAACTAGCATGAATATTTCTTATTTCACTTGTCTTATAATAACATACCTATCATAAGATTATCAAGTATCTTTAGGAAATACAATTATATTGCCGTCCTGGAAGGACGGGGCTTTTACCCAATTTTTTGGTAATAAGAGTGCGATACCTACGACGGGCTACGCCTATGCGAAAACTTTATATAGAATTCCCTAAAATTAACTCTAACTTTACCAAAATTATATCCAGCCTATTGACAATGCTTAGATACTCATCAGAAGATTTAAGCAATTTAAGTGATTATGGCTAATTCATTATTCAATTTCCTTAACCTCTCTGATTTGAATGGCACTAATGGCTTTTTGATTAACGGCATTGCAAGATATGACGCATTAGGCTTCTCAGTCAGCAATGGGGGAGACATCAACGGTGATGGCATTGACGACCTGATTATTGGGGCATTAAGTGCCTCCCCCAACGGCATCACATTTGCAGGGCAAAGCTATGTAGTGTTTGGGAAAACAAATCTGGGCAGTGGCGGCACTCTCAACCTCTCTGATTTAAATGGCACTAATGGCTTTTTCATTAACGGCATTGCAGAATTTGACGCATTAGGCAACTCAGTCAGCAATGGGGGGGACATCAACGGTGATGGCATTGACGACCTGATTATTGGGGCATCAAGTGCCTCCCCCAACGGCATCTCTGGGGCTGGGCAAAGCTATGTAGTGTTTGGGGGAACAAATCTGGACAGTGGCGGCAGCCTCAACCTCTCTGATTTGAATGGCACTAATGGCTTTTTCATTAACGGCATTGCAGAATTTGACCTCTCAGGCAACTCAGTCAGCAATGGGGGGGACATCAACGGTGATGGCATTGACGACCTGATTATTGGGGCAACTACTGCCTCCCCCAATGGCATCTCTAATGCTGGGCAAAGCTATGTAGTGTTTGGGGGGAGGAATCTGGGCAGTGGCGGCAGCCTCAACCTCTCTGATTTGAATGGCACTAATGGCTTTTTCATTAACGGCATTGCAATACGTGACTTCTCAGGCGACTCACTCAGCAATGCAGGGGACATCAACGGTGATGGCATTGACGACCTGATTATTGCGGTACAAAATGCCTCCCCCAACGGCAAAAATACTGCTGGGCAAAGCTATGTAGTGTTTGGGGGGAGGAATCTGGGCAGTGGCGGCAGCCTCAACCCCTCTGATTTGAATGGCACTAATGGCTTTATAATTAACGGCATTGCAGCAGGTGACTCTTCAGGCCGCTCTGTCAGCAATGCCGGGGACATAAACGGTGATGGCATTGACGACCTGATTATTGGGGCATTTGGTGCCTCCCCCAACGGCATCTCTGGGGCTGGGCAAAGCTATGTAGTGTTTGGGGAGAAGAACATTGGCAGTGGCGGCAGCCTCAACCTCTCTGATTTGAATGGCACTAATGGCTTTTTCATTAACGGCATTGCAGCAGGTGACCTCTCAGGCAGCTCAGTCAGCAATGGGGGGGACATCAACGGTGATGGCATTGACGACCTGATTATTGGGGCATATCGCGCCGACCCCAATGGCATCTCTAATGCTGGGCAAAGCTATGTAGTGTTTGGGGGGAGGAATCTGGGCAGTGGCGGCAGCCTCAACCTCTCTGATTTGAATGGCACTAATGGCTTTTTCATTAACGGCATTGCAGTAAGTGACTACTCAGGCAACTCAGTCAGCAATGGGGGGGACATCAACGGTGATGGCATTGACGACCTAATTATTGGGGCATCAAGTGCCTCCCCCAACGGCATCTCTAGGGCTGGGCAAAGCTATGTAGTATTTGGGGGGAAGAACATTGGCAATGGCGGCACCCCTGTTAAGCTGACTGGAACTCCTGGTGCAGATACCTTCTTTGGCACACCTAGCAACAACATCGATGGGTTAACTGCTAACGATACCCTCACAGGCAACGGTGGTCAAGATAAGTTTGTATTTCGCGCTGGCGATCGCAATGACATCATCACCGATTTTGCTGGCGTAGGTAAAGGCTCAAACCCATCAGCAGCAGTAATTGCCAATGTTGATACACTAGAATTTACAGGTTCGGGATTGACTGCCCAAAATCTGCAACTAACTCAAAATTGCGACAACTTAGAAGTCACCTTTGAAAATGTAGCTAACACCAAAGTAACTCTGCAAAACTTCCTCTTAGAAAACCTGGATAACCTGCCAGCAACTTTTTTACAACCAGCGATTGGCAATATCCTATTTGATGGGCAAACCAGCATTGCCGACAGCTTTGATGTGATTAATGCTAACTCCACTCAAAACAGCATTTTCAATAAAAACACTGTCACCTTCCTGAATGACTTAAATAATAACATTGCCGGTTTTGATAACTCCAATGATGTGATTAATGGTCAAGGCGGTAACGACATTATTAATGGCTTGAGTGGCAATGACTTGCTGCGGGGCGGTACTGGCAATGATGCCCTTATAGGCGGTATTGGTAATGATACTCTTGTCGGTGGCTCTGGTGCTGACAGATTCCTTTACAATACCAATGCTCCCTTTGACAGTTTTACTGTTGGTGTAGATACCATTAGCGACTTTCACAGTTGTGAAGCTGACAAAATTGTACTGGAATTGACTACCTTTAATACTATTAGTTCTGCTGCCGGAACAGGTTTTAGTAACAAGAGTGATTTTCAAATCACAACTTCCGTCGGGACTAGCACGGCGAAAATTGTCTATGACGCGGTGAGTGGGCAGTTGTTTTATAACCAAAATGGCAGCGCGGCTGGTTTTGGCAGTGGTGGTCTATTTGCAACTCTAACTGGTGCGCCAACTCTGGCGGCATCTGATTTTGTCTTGCAAGCCTAGTTTGTCTAAAACACAAAACTACTAGCTCAGAATATGTAACTTTAAGTTCCAATTTGTACCACTGTAGCAACCCTCGTTCATTAGCTGTTCTGCATAAGAGTTATATTATTTCATCGTGTAAACAGTTCATCGTTCACTTTCAACAGTCAAAATGACTTTTTCTTGTTTGAGTTTTAGAAACAAAAGGATCAATTCATGGCAAATTCAACTTTTAACCTTTCGGATCTCAACGGCACTAACGGCTTCGCTCTCAACGGCATCGCGGCGGCTGACTTTTCAGGCATTTCTGTCAGCAGTGCCGGAGACATCAACGGCGATGGCATCGCTGACCTGATTATCGGGGCAGAAGGTGCCGACCCCAACGGCAACTATTCAGGGCAGAGCTACGTGGTATTTGGCAAGAGCACAGGATGGAGCGCCACTCTCAATCTCTCTGACCTCAACGGCGCTAACGGCTTCGCTATCAACGGCATCGCGGCGGCTGACTTTTCAGGCTATTCTGTCAGCAGTGCCGGAGACATCAACGGCGACGGCATCGACGACCTGATTATTGGGGCATTTAATGCCTCCCCCAACGGCGACTCTTCAGGGAAGAGCTACGTGGTATTTGGCAAAAGTACAGGATGGAGCGCCACTCTCAATCTCTCTGACCTTAATGGCGCTAACGGCTTCGCTATCAACGGCATCGCGGCAGATGACTACTCAGGCAGGTCTGTCAGCAGTGCTGGAGACATCAACGGCGACGGCATCGACGACCTGATTATCGGGACAAGAGATGCCTCCCCCAACGGTGACTATTCACGGCAGACCTACGTGGTATTTGGCAAGAGCACAGGATGGAGCGCTACTCTCAATCTCTCTGACCTCAACGGCGCTAACGGCTTCGTTATCAACAGCATCGCGGCGGCTGACTACTCAGCCTATTCTGTCAGCAGTGCCGGAGACATCAACGGCGACGGCATCGACGACCTGATTATCGGGGCATCAAATGCCGACCCCAACGGCGACTATTCAGGGCAGAGCTACGTGGTATTTGGCAAAAGCACAGGATGGAGCGCCACTCTCAATCTCTCTGACCTCAACGGCGCTAACGGCTTCGCTCTCAACGGCATCAAGGAAGGTGACAGATCAGGCATTTCTGTCAGCAGTGCCGGAGACATCAACGACGACGGCATCGCTGACCTGATTATTGGGGCAGAAAGTGCCGGCCCCAACTATTCAGGGCAGAGCTACGTGGTATTTGGCAAAAGTACAGGATGGAGCGCCACTCTCAATCTCTCTGACCTCAATGGCGCTAACGGCTTCGCTCTCAACGGCATCGCGGTGAGTGACAGATCAGGCTATTCTGTCAGCAGTGCCGGAGATGTCAACTCCGACGGCATCGACGACCTGATTATCGGGGCATTCGATGCCTCCCCCAACGGCGACTATTCAGGGCAGAGCTACGTGGTATTTGGCAAAAGCACAGGATGGAGCGCCACTCTCAATCTCTCTGACCTCAACGGCGCTA
>NZ_JBALEL010000023.1:0-43526 GCF_036917935.1 Nostoc sp.
GGTGTCAATTTTACTCAAACATCGCTGAAACCTATATATAATAAGAGTTTTCAGTCTATCTTGCCCCTGATGACAGCTTCGCTATATTTACCCCTCGTAGTTTGATGTGGTCGGCTGGCACTACTTATAATACCCCTCCAAATCGCCTATCACTGCAAGGTACTCGTCATCATTTAATTAACTTTATTCCCAAATTAGAGGCTGCTTCTTCTCAAAAACGTTACCAACTTTATCGCACTTTACTGAAAGTTATTGCTCACAAGCCTGTTCCCAACCGTCCTGCTAGAAATGAACCACGAGTTCGTAAACGTCGCCCGAAAGCTTACCCCTTAAGGACCAAACCCCGGCATGAATTACGTAAGCAATTACAGACCGCTTAAACCGCAAGTGTTTCAGCTTTTCTTAGTGCCATTCGATATAGATTCTAATGTCTGTGAAGATTTCTGTTCACAAACATATCGCAGAATTTCATCTACCGCTCGCTTTACTCCGCCACCCGCACGACAAGCGTCACCCAAACGACCACTATTTACTCGGAAGGAGTTATTATCAAAAATTTGCTTCGCCGTTTGGCGCAAGCCTTCTGAAGTTATATCTTCTAACATCATCATAATTCCTGCACCCTGCTCCTGAATGCGGCGGGAAATGATTTCTTGCTCATAAGTTTGTGGTACTGCAATCATTGGCACCGAATACCAGACAGCTTCCCGTGTTCCACCGCCTGCACCATGCATAATAAATAGACTGGCACGCTCTAATATTTCTAATTGGGGAACAGTTCCCATAGGTCGAATGATAAAGTTTTCTGGGATATCTCCTAGAAGTGTGACTTCTATTGCTGGACTCAACACCATTACCACCTGAGCATCTGTGTTAGCAAAAGCCTCAATGCATTTATGGTAAAATCCCAAACCTGGGTCGTGAATATTCCCAAATGAAATCAGGATGAGCTTGGATGAATTCAATTTCTCCATTGGGAAATCATATTCCACTGCCCGTACTGGATTACAAGGGCCAACAAAATGAAAGCGTTCATCAAATTTACCGCTATAAGGTTGGAGTTCTAGGGGTAAATAACAAATGTTGAGAGGTTCAATATTAGTAAAGGTGTCAACAAATTTAATTGGAGGTACACCATAAGTTGCTCGTAACTCACGTTGATGTTGACGATAGTGCTTCATCCCGACAGCCGCCTCTTTTAAGAATCGTGGTAGTTTCTTCCTCAGCCAAGGACATTCATAGAAACTTTCGGGAGTAAAAGCGGCTGTAGCAATGGAATTAACAGCAGGAATATTAAGCAACTGTGCTACTAGCCTTCCCCAGAGACAGAGAGAGTCATGAATAATATAATCTGGCTTTTCTGCACGCACTGATTCTAAGAGTGCTGGTAGCATCTCACGAGTACACCAAGTTAGAGAGGGCACTAGAGACATTTCATTTTCAGATGGTGGTGCTGTCTGAGGATTGAGTTGAGGATAGCAACGAAAAGCAGCTCCAAAAGACTCGATTTCTTGTTGAAAATGGGGAACCTCGTAATAAATTACCTCTTCACCTCTCTTCATCAACTCCGTCACTAATCCAAAGGTTGGAATAACGTGCCCGACAGCGGAAACGTTCATAAATATAACACGACTCATAGAAAATATCCTGCTAGTTAGACAAATTTAAAGATTAACAATGACCTGATGATATTTTTTGAGAGTAGGGCGATGACCAACACTAATAAAGGTTGTCTCTGTTTCTACTAAAAGACTATAAAGATGTTCTTCGTTGTTAATATCTAAAGCACTAGTCGCTTCATCTAAAATTGCATATTTTGGTTTCGTAACTAAAAGCCGAGCAAAAGCTAATCTTTGTTGTTCTCCCAAAGAAAGAACATCACTCCAATCTTGCTCGACCTCAAAACCACCAAACCGTTCTGCTAAGTCTGACAGATTTACTCTGTGGAGAATTTGATGAAGTTCTTCATCACTCAGATTAACCTTGGCGTTAGGATAGATTAACTGCTCCCGAAGAGTCCCTAAAATCATGTAAGGACGCTGCGGTAAAAATAGCATTTCTTCTAATTCTGGACGAACAATCACACCTGTTCCCGAATTCCATAAACCAGCTAAGGCACGCAACAAAGAACTTTTGCCACAACCGCTATCTCCCATAATTAGTAATCCCTGTCCTGTTGGCGGTGCTACAGAAAGGTTGCTAAATAAAGTTTTTTGATAATTGGGTGTTTCGACAGTCAGATTTTCCAAGGCTAAACGGCTGTCTATGACTATATCAATAGTCCTAGAATTAGCTATTGCTTTGCTTGGCTGTTTGAGATATTCATAAAATACGTATAGGCGATTAATTGAAGCAGCAAATTTAGTAAATTTTTCAAACTGATACATAATCAAATTCACAGAAAAAGCAACCTGCCCAAAGGCACCACCAGCTTCTGTGACTTTTCCCACCTCCGTCTCACCTGACAGAATTTGGTTTCCTAAAATAAATGCTGGTATGATCCAGGGGAGATAACCAAACTGATACTTAAATATGTTTAAATACACCTCTGACCATAATATCAATCGCTTAAAGTTATGAAAAACTGCATTAAATATAAGTTTAATTTTATTAGCTTCCTGAAGGATGCCGTTATAGAAGGCAATAGACTCAGCATTCTCTCTGATGCGGACTAAAGCAAAGCGAAAATCAGCTTCTTTTTTTAGTTGTTCAAAATTCAGTTGCGTTAATTTTCTGCCATAGAACCCAATAGTTATGGCGTAGGCTAAAATAGAATAAACTACCAGAGCAATAACTAGATTTTTGGAAATAGACCAGAGAATGACACTAAAAGCAATTACTACAAAAACAGATTCCAGACAATTCACCAGCAACTGAATAGATTGCTGGCAGAAATTGGCAACATCTTCAGAAATACGTTGGTCTGGGTTATCAATCTCTTTATGAGAGTTACTCAGATCATAAAAAGCGCGATTTTGGAAATATTGATTGAGTAAATGATGGGTCAACCATCGTCGCCAATAAATGCCGATTGTCTCTCGCAGAAAACCATAGCCAGAATTCAGGAAACCAAAAACAATTATTCCCCCGAAGGCAACTAGTATACCTTGCCAGAATTTAGTACTATTATGGGCGGAAAGGGCAGAAATTAAATCTCCCTGTATAGTATTTAAGAAAACCTTGACTTGAGTGGTAGCTAACAATAAAACTCCGAGAAGCACAAGTAAACCTATAGCACCTCGTTTTTCATTGCTTAACCAATAGAGTTGAGCGATCGCCCAAAACCGTTTAACCGCTTTCAAGCTGAATCGATTCATTTGTAGACTATATAAATTTTTATAGTTTTAAGGATTTTCATAACTACGCCCTCTATTTATTGCGGTAGAAATTAATCAGATACAGGTTCAAAAGAAAATTTACCCCCTACTAGCGATCGCTAACTTTATCTATGTATATCTACTCCGTGATCTAGAGTTTACGCACTTCGTCTTAGTTAAAATAAGTAATACTTTCATTTCAACTTGACCAAGTATACATATAATACAGAACGACAACTAAATCATAATTTTATACATAAAAATGCGTATTTTCACATTTATTTGGTTAGGACAACTAATTTCTCTGATTGGCGTGTCTATGACCGGGTTTGCTCTGGATATCTCGGTATTTCAGCAAACTGGCTCTGCCACTCAATTTGCTTTCCTTACCCTGACTTGTACGATACCGCTCATCGTCATTTCGCCAATAGCAGGCACATTAGTCGATCGTTGGGATCGTCGCTGGATCATGATTATTAGTCATGTCTGTAAAGGACTGTGTACCCTAATTCTGATACTACTAATCAGTATTGGTCAATTAGAGATTTGGCACATCTATCTCAGAAATATCATAACTTCCACCATCGGTGCTTTCCATACGCCTGCTTATAAAGCTTCCATTACCTCTTTGGTGCCTCAAGAGGATTTAGCACGGGTGAGCGGTATGATTCAATTGGGCATGGGCATTCAGCAAATCATTTCGCCTTTACTAGCAGGTATTTTACTGGCTATTGTTAAGCAAAAAGGCATTCTGATCATCGACTTCGCAACTTTACTGGTTGCCCTTGTTCCGCTTCTGTTGGTGCGATTCCCTGAGATCAGCCCGGCTACTGAAGCGAATGAGTCCACTCCGCCTGCCTCATTTTTGCGAGAAACACTCTACGGCTGGACTTATTTAACAGAGCGTCCTGGACTACTCAGCTTTGTGCTTCTGTTCACCATTTATCAATTCTTGGTCGGCTTCGTGAGTGTACTAAGCTTTCCCCTAATTCTTTCATTAACTACGCCAACTAGCTTAGGACAGATTGCATTTCTTAGCGGTCTTGGTATGTTCGTGGGGGCTATAGTAATGAGCACATGGAAGAATAGTTGGCATAACTTAATCAGCCCTGTTCTAATCACTATGTCGGTAAGTGGGGTGTGCATTGCCCTTGCGGGTTTACGGCCTTCTATTATCCAAATTGCGATCGCTACTTTACTTTTCTTCCTGACTGCGCCTTTCATCAATGGCTCAGTGCAAGTTATTTTGCAGACAAAAGTTGCCGAGTCGGTACAGGGAAGAGTATTTGCATTAACCGGAGCAATGTGGGGGGCGGCTATACCGCTCGCTGCGATCGTTGCAGGCCCCCTAGCTGACTATGTTTTCGAGCCACTGATGGCTTTTGATGGAGTTTGGTCTCAAGTGCTAGTTGGCCAAATAATTGGTTCTGGGCCTGGTCGGGGGATTGGACTATTATTCGTAATCATCGGGTGTTTTATATTAATGACAGCATTTATTGGCTCCCAATACCCTGGCATCCGAGACTTGGAACTATAATGTACCTGATTTTGAATCTTCAGCAGGCAATGTTACCCCCATGTAGGGATTAAAAAGGTAATAAAACTTGCTTCTATTCTTGAGCTTTACTTGTCACCTGTAATAGTCGTCCTAAGACAAATGTGAATGGTGGAAGTTTAATTCGCATACCACCTTCCACAAGATAGAATACTCCCCCCGATCTAGCAATCAACATATCGACTCCGCAGAACTTGCCGTACCAATTAGGAATCTTTAAAGCCTCCTCAACTACTGGTGTAGACCCCAGGTTCATCGCAACAAAAAGCGGCTGTTCATCCTCTGCACCATGAATGAGTACACACCAGAGACCATTATTCCTAGAGCATAAGAGAGTGCGGTTTCCACTATGAATTAGTCTATTTTGAAACCTAATTTCGGCAAGCTGTCGAATTAGTAAAAAACTTGGGTGGTTTTTATTATATGGTTCAAAATTTTTGCGGTTAATCGGCCCAAATTCCCATACACATGCAGGGTTATCAAACATATCTTCCCGCACATAGCAATCATGACCAATACACTCACCTGTATCCTGGTGTTGATGTATCCCTAAAGCGCCAGAAAATTCTTGCTCTGTTCCTTGATAGATAGAAGGTATTTGCGGCCCTAAAATTAAGCAAGCAAGTGCAAAATATAACCGGACTCGCGCTTCATCCTGATTTCCTAGACAACTTAAGAAGTGATGGAAAATTCTACTTGTGTCTTGATTATCGAGGAACATAATATTATTCCGCCAACCAGCATAATATGGGTGCGATGGCTCTAAAAAACCACAAAAATAATCTGCAAAACCCCCTAGCCAATTACCATCAGCCAAAGAACGCCTGATAGCATAATAGGTTGGGTAGTCGATCAGATTTGAAAATTTCGCTCCATTGTAGGCAATTACTTCTTCGTGAGTACTACCAGCGTGTTCGGCTATTTGCAGAAACTGCTTTTTTCCAAGATAGGCAGCATACCTTGATATCTCTTCAACGCAAGGCTCCCAGAAATCAAGACCAACGTGACGTGCTGAATCGTATCGAAAACCATCAATGTCTGTTTCTGCAATCCAGTATTTTAGGTGTTGAATCAGTAATTTTCGGACGTAGCTTGTCTCTGTTCGCCAATCTTCTAAGAAGCCAAAGAGCCTTTGATTTACCATATCAGTGTATTCAGGCCCGTGGAAGAGTAATGTGTTACAGGCTTCTATAGGAAAAGGCATAACCGCAGAGCCATCACCTTGCACATACTTGAACTCTCCCCCTGGTGGCCCCCCATACTCTTCCCAGTTAATACTATCTGCAATATGGTTGTTAACAACGTCTAAAATGACAGCAATATCAGCTTCATGAGCAGTTTTCACCAGTTCACGCAGACACATAAGTGTACCCAAACGTGGATCAACCATCAATAGGTGGATGGGATGATAGCCATGATAGCCATCAGCAGCGTTGACATAGACAGGGCTGAGGATAATGGCTCGAATTCCCAATGACTTCAAGTATGTTATCTGCTCAATTACACCCCGAATCGTCCCACCATGACTTGTATAGGGTGAAGTCGGATCATATTTGACTGCACTTAGACCAGTGTAGTTGCTGTCTGCACTGCGAGCAAATCGATCAATCATGATTGAGTAAAATAAACGTGCTTCCCAATCATCGGGACTAGATGTCATTGCAACCTTTGGTTTTAGTCCATATAAAGGCTGATTATCTACATAGCCCAGAAATACAGATGGGATTTCAGCCATTGAGCGGGGTGCTTGATCACAGACTAACAAAAAATGCGATCGCGTGCTTGTATGTTCATTACCAAATGTATCGACATAACCTAAACTGTAACGATATCCTCCCCCGCTACTCATAGGCGGTAGGATGCCTGAGAACATTTGGAAGCCATTTTCTATAACGCTTTCAGCTTGTGCCGTAAT
The DNA here is from genome assembly GCF_036917935.1 of Nostoc sp. Lineage (GTDB taxonomy): Bacteria > Cyanobacteriota > Cyanobacteriia > Cyanobacteriales > Nostocaceae > Nostoc. The sequence goes on from NZ_JBALEL010000023.1 coordinate 6,788, forward strand.
TCGATCTGAATCGCAATATCCTTGTCCATCATTCAATTCATAAACTATCTGACCATAATCTGGATTTTTAAATAAGTGAACACCAAATCTGATGGAGATTTTTTCATCACTCCTAAACACCCAAGTATATGGTGCTGTGCTAGGGTCTAAATGTACTTCACAGTATTCGTCAAAATAACGCATAGAGCATTCCTACGAATTAAAAATGGTGAGTTAGCAAACAAGTTAGCTCAGGTGATGGACTTATCTCTCAAAACATCTACTTCTGTCTCACTTATTTGCCAATTCACCTTCCAGTTGAGCGAAAAATTCCAAAAAGTTACACAAACGATTGCTACTATTTTTGCAATATATTCATTGATCTCGAATTTATAAAAGAGCCAATTTACAATTAAACTATTAAAAATCAGTCCAAAAAAACAAATTAAGTTGAACTGGAAAAAACGTCGCAACCGCTTGTCTAATTGTTTCTGAACAGATACATCACCAAAAGTCCATACATCATTCCAGAGAAAATTATTAATGATTGCTACCTCTGTTGAAAGTATTGCACTCGGAGTTAACATCCAACCCAATAGAGTATGCAGAATATAGAATCCTCCTAAGTCTACAAATACACCACTTAACCCTACTATGGCGAAACGAACCAGTCTATTCACAACCAGCCAAGGAAGACTTAAGCGCAGTCGATTTATTAGAATATTAATCTCAAGACATTGGTTCATTCGGCTTATAGTGTTTTAGTTTTTACTACTTATACAGTCTCAAGTTCTACTGTTTACGATTGCTCAATTTTATCGAATTGCCATAAACCTCCAGGTGGTAGATTAAGCACTTTAATAACTTTCAAAAAATAGGTTTTATCTTGCTCTATTTGATGAAATAAACTACTATTATTTTGCATAAATAAAATATGACTATATTTCGGAGAAATCAGCAACAGACTATCATTTGCTACTGGAAGTAGGCTAACTTTTGGTGAATAAAGGCTTAAGGTTAGGATTCCTCCCAAATTAATAGGAGAATCATTAATTATCAGTAAAGGTCTCTCTGATTGATTGAGAACTTGACCAGTTTCTCTGATAACTTTTCCATCCGATTGCATCCACCAATTCTCTACTTGAAAAAATCTGGCATCAGAAACTAAACCGGCTATGAGCAATCCGACTATTAGGAATTGAGGGATTTTTGTCTGCCAGTTATGTTCTTGGAAAATATGAAAAGCTAAAATATAGGCTACAATAATTTCTAGACTGAGATACAAAGGCAGTTGGTAGCGAACTTGAATGGAGCGAGTCCCTCCAGAAATTAGGTCATATATTATTAACAATAGACTAGGAAATCCTCCCAATATAAAAATCAATAGACTGGTTTTATTAATTGGGAATTTTCTGAGAAAAAATCCTAAGTAAATAATCACGCTGAAACTGAATATTAACGCAGTAATACTATAAAATAAAGTGCCTTCAAGAATAAAACTATTAAACGTAAATATATCTGAGGTTAAATTAAGATCGAAAAATGTTCGGGTAACTCGAATCAGAAAGATAGCGATTAGCTCGAAGGGATTATTTATCCATTTGACTGCAAACCCTGAAGTTAGCTCTAGTGCTGTGCTAATGTGGGTGATGATCACAATCAACCAGGGTAAAAGCATTAAAAGGGCAGCAATACTAACAAGCAGATAATTGAGTAAGGTCTTGGTGAAGCGAAACTCTTGTTGAATAACTACATAAATCCCATGAGCTATCATTACCAAAACTGTGAATAAATGGGTGTATAATCCTAAGTCCAATGTCAGGGTATAAACAGCCCAATTTCTTTTATTTTCTTGTCTAATAGCTCGCAATAAAGCAGCACTCGATACTAAAATCTCCACCATCCACAAACTGTATTGACGTGCTTCTTGAGCAAAAAATAACTGCAAAGGAGAAACGGCAATCAACGCCATCGCCACCCATCCCACAATTGGAGACTCAAACAACTCTAAACACAGCCAATACACGCTGGGAAATATCAACAGACTGATGAGTGCTGATAAACTCCTGACCCCAGTAGGTGAATCTCCAAATACTTGCGCCCACAATCTCACCATTACGTAATATAAGGGCGGATGCTGCGGGTCTGAGGTGATTAAGTAATTCACTGTATCAGCCACACCCCGATCTGGATTAATGTGTTGATATTTGTCGAAGATGGTAATAGGAATTGTGCCTTGATGATTAGAAACTTCCTGTTTTAGCTCGGCTACAGTGTGACCAGAAATTGCTACAGATGTCCAAGATTCGTCACAGCAGTATGTTTTTTGTCCTAGATGGGCAAAGCGAAAGAAAATACCTAACCCGATGAGGATTATTACTAAGATTTTTAACCAAGTCGGGGGATTTGCTTTTGATAGTAATTGCGGCTTGTCCATTGATTGCACCTGATTGGTCGCTATAGGTGAATTCGGGGCTTGGCTGTGGTTACCCCCTATGCTATGTCGATAGGAAATTTTTATTCATTAAAGATACCTCAATGATGCTAAAACAGAATTTGTTTATCACATACTAGCAACAGCTATTAAGGGAAAGATGTTGCGGTTATGAAGTTGTTAAATAACAGATCACGTCGCTTTACTCTCCATAAGTATTTAACAATTTATCATCTATTTCACTCAATACAAAACAACTGTAGAAACTGATTGAAATTGTATATATGTGAAGGGAATAACACTATATTGATTTAACCAACCAAGTGATATTTGTCCGCACCACCTTGGCAGGAATTCCTATGGCAAGTGTGTTAGGTGGGATTTTTTTAGTAATAATTGATCTTGGACCAATCACCACATCAGAACCGATGATTGCACCTTTTAACACCATCACTTCACGGGTGAGCCAAACTCGATCGCCGATCTCAATATTTTCATCAGGATTAATGCGATCGCCTTCCGTATTCAAAATTGAATGGCTATCTGTTGTACGAATGTCAGTCAAATCAGCAATTATGCAGCCTTCACCAATTCTGATGCTTTTTCCTCCATGTGCAATGAGACGCACATCATTGGAAATGTGGGTTCGATTGCCAATCGTCATTTCACTACTATTACCCAAAATTTCTACAAAGCCATCAATATCACAATTCTTGCCAATCGATAATATATTGTCGTTCCCATGAATGACAATTTGCAGATTATAGAGATTTGTCCCACTTCCTATGACAATGTGATTATTAGTTCCTTTAATCTCGATTCGTTTATGAACAACTACTTTGTCAGACCAGTGACGCTTTCCCTCTCCCCAATGCAAGAATTCACTCAATATCTTATTCATCGATGTCTTAATCTCCTTCATTCCCCATTGTGAGGGATACATGATTGCCATTAGCAGAGCAATCGTTTTCAATCTCTAAGCTATTACCGCTGCCTGCGATCACAATATCGTAATTAGTGATCTTTGTGTGTTCCGAAATTTGCAGATGATTATTGACTCCTTTAATTGCGATTCTTGTCCGTGATAGATGTCCCGCACAGTGGAAAAAGGATTGCTTTGCAACCTCAATTTTGTTCGACCAATACCAATAATATAAATTTTTCATGCTATCCAGAATTATTTTTACAGATGTAGAGACAGATGCGATTAATGGCATCTCTAGATTAGGTTTGTGGTTGATTTTTAGTCTTAATTGAAGCTCATTGCTCAAGGATTAATTATTTTGTCTTCTAATGTTTCTCCATCAACTATTAACAGCTTATCATCTATGTGCATTAATCCCAAATAACTGTACAGAATGACTGAGATGATTAAAAGAAGTAGCCCTTCAAGAACCATCAAAAAACCGATTCCACGCCCTGAACCGGTTTCAATTACCCGGCCTACAGTACTAGCAAGTAGCCCATCATTAGATAGCATAGGTTCCAGAAATCCATCGGTTAAGGGACTGGCACTAAGATTACCCAAAGCCCCACCCAAGCCTGCCAAAGTGTAGAACAATGAAAGAACACGTCCCTGAACATTTTGGGGGATGCTAGTTTGCAACATCGTACTATTAGTACTTAGAATAATGGGCAAGGTAAAAAATGAAATAAAAATGCCCAAGGCAATGGTAGGAATAAAGGGTTTAATGCCAGTGATTAGTAGACCTATTCCATTTAATGCCGAAAATATAAATAGAGCAGAGATAGATTTTTTGCCTCCTCCCCAAATACTCATAAGGATGCTGCCAGCAACCATTCCACAGCCGGCAATTGACATTACACTACCAAATGTTGTAGCTGAAGAGAAAGATAATATTAAGGGATTAATCAAGACAGAAGTCATGCCGTTCACAAAAAAATAAATTGTCATGAATGACAGTAGAATCAGCAAGAAAAAGCGAGAAGAAATATTTTTCCAGCCATAAACAATATCATTGATGATGGTAGATATTCCCATTGTTGACAGAATACTAGATTCCGGCTGAGGAATATGAATAAATAGTAGGGTTAACAATGCAATTAAATAAGTAGACAAATCAATCAGCAGCAAGCCCTGAAGTTGTACATTAGCAATGAGTAGACCTGCCAAGATTGGTGCAACCAGTTGTCCTAATGCTGTGCTGAACTGAATCAAGCCATTAGCTCTCCCCATCTGATTGCTAGGAACCATCAAAGGTAAAGCAGCACCTTTGGCAGTCATTTGAAAAGAACCGCAGACTGAGCTAAAAAACGCAGAAACATAAGTATGCCAAAGTTGCAGATTGCCAGTCAGTAACAGTACAGCAAGTGTGAGTGTGATTAAAGCTGCAGCTATTTCACTAAAAATAATTGTCCATTTTCGATTCCATCTATCTATTAATGCACCGGCAAAGGGAGTGATCAATACACCGGGCAATGTTGTAAAAAATATAACTAGGCTAAGTTGTGTAACAGCATGAGTATTCTGATAAACCCAGATACCTAAACCAAATCCTGTTAGGCGATTTCCAATTTCAGACAGAGACTGCCCCAGCCAAAAGAGGGTAAAATTACGCAGTTCCCGAATTAGTTCAATTAGTTTAGTTACATACATATTTTATAAATTAGATGTATATTTTTTGGCTTGTAAGGTTTCAGGAGGGAAATTAACAAATGTGCTGAGGTTGAAAAAAATTGCTTACTATACCATTTTAATATAGAATCATCGACTAAAAGCTCTCTTTAAAATAGTGGGTATTTGTGCTGCCAATCTCCGCCCAGGAGGAGTTAAAAATTGACTAATAGGTGGCTTAGACCAGAAATTTACAGAGATATTTAGCTCGTGATTTGAATTTTCTAGTGAGTATACTTGATGCCACCAAAAAGCAGGAATAAATAAAATTTCACCGAGTTCAACAATACACTCAAAATATTTGGCTTTTTGGAAATTGGGAAATTTATCCAAATCTGGCTTTTCAATATTTATTTGGCTCATGTGGGGGATTTTTGAACCAGCCGGAAAAGGATATAATGAAGATGTTTGTTGGGGGTCAAACAACAGAAAACGCTTGCGATCGCTAATTTGAATAAATAAGTTATCCATTGCGTCATAATGCAATGGAGATGTGTTACCGCCAGAACCAATCCAAATAGTTGGATCGATAAATAACTTTTCATCAAAATATTCTGGAAACTTAATATCTTGCAATAGTTCTGGAAATTCTCTGGGGATTGACTGTTGTTGCAGGTAATAGAATTTATCAAATTTATTTTTTGAACCCAGGATGTTGATGAAGTCACTAAATTGGATTTTCTGTCTCAAATTAGCAAATCCATTTTCCAAGTTTCCTGTAAAAATACTATTTTGAGAAACACTTATATCAACCTCTTTATCACTGAATAAAGTAGTGAGATAATTAGCAGTCCATAAAGAGAGAGCATTCCAATCATTAATAGCACCAGTGATGATGACAGGTCTTCTGGGAGAGAGAAAATTCCTTTCAAATTCCTCTCTTGTCGGTTGTTCAACCCGTTCAATGTGCCTCACTGCGGTTAAATCATTCTTGCTCATCAAAAAATTCCTATTTGTAGATTTTTTCTGGAATCAGGCAGACTGGTTGAATAACATCAAAGTTGCTGTTAAGTAAGTCGGAGTAAATAATTGTCGTTGGAATAAGGCAATAGGATTTTAGCTTAGTTCATTTTTCTTCACATAGTTTGATTTTATTTTTATTGTACCTACTTACTTATCTCTTATTTAACAACATAAATTTATCAGACCAAGCAGCAACCATTTCTGGAAATATCAATTGTAATGGCTTAGTTATAGACCAATTAGGATAATGATTTTTTATTTTTTGTAAGTTACTATAGTAACATATGTGATCCCCTTCTCTATTTTTTTGTATATACACAGAAATCATTTTTTTCTTAGTCAATGAAGCCACGATATCAAAAGCTTCTAATATCGAACAGGTATTATCTTTTCCGCCTCCTAAGTTATAAACTTCACCGCTACGGGGTGCTTTAATAAATTCCTCAATCAAGCGGGCTACATCATAAGAATGAATATTGTCGCGGACTTGCTTACCTTTGTAACCAAATACCTGATAAGTGCGACCTTCTAAATTGCATTTTACTAAATAGCTGAGAAAGCCGTGCAATTCCACACCAGAATGATTAGGACCAGTCAAACATCCGCCGCGCAAACAACAAGTTTTTAGGCCAAAATAGCGCCCATATTCTTGCACCATGATATCGGCGGCAACTTTAGAAGCACCAAAAAGAGAGTGTTTTGATTGGTCGATGCGAAACGATTCCGAGATACCATGCTCATATACAGAATCAGCATAATCCCAACGGCTTGCTAACTCTACCATTGGGATTTCATTGGGCGCATCCCCATATACCTTATTGGTAGACATATGCACAAAAGGCGCATCTGGGACAAATTGACGAGTTGCTTCTAAAAGATTTAGTGTTCCTACAGCATTGGTTTCAAAATCATCAAAGGGAATTGATGCCGCTAAATCGTGGCTGGGTTGGGCTGCTGTATGAACGATCGCATCTGGTCGGAGACTATCAATTAAGTCTAAAATAGCAGTGCGATCGCGAATATCTATCTCGTGATGGATAAAGCCTTTAAGTTCAGATACTAAACGTTTTTGATTCCAACGAGTATCTCCTTGAGGTCCAAAGAAAATAGCTCTTTGGTTATTATCAATGCCGTGAATTGCCCAACCTTGATGGGCAAAATATAGACAAACTTCAGAGCCAATTAATCCCGATGAGCCAGTTACAAGTAATTTCTTCATTTGGGGGAATGGGGAAAGCAATCTATTACCATTTTCTCCATGTCCTGATGATGTTTAATTGATTTTTCGCTTTGTTTCTAGAAGTTGAGCCTTTTCGTCTGGTGTCATTTTTTTGAGGCGTAAAAACGCTTTCGCTATTTTTTCAGTGCGTCCCACTTGAGGTTCTCGCGCCAATAAAAGTTGTGCCATTTTTTCAATTGTTACGGTATCAAAAAGTTCTCGTAATTCTAAATCAATCAAAAATACTTTTCTAATGCGAACATGAACTTGGGAGGCTAATAGAGAATGTCCGCCAAGTCGGAAAAAGTTGTCCAGAATTCCTACCCTATCGACTTGCAGAATTTCTTGCCAAATATAGATTAATGCTTCTTCGATCGCATTTCTCGGCGCTGTATAATCAACTTGATGATCAAACTGATTTGGTAACGGTAGAGCAAGGCGATCAACTTTATTATTAGGTGTTAGAGGCATGGCATCTAGAAATATCCAAGAGTCAGGCAGCATATAATCTGGCAGTTTTGCCAACATATATGATTGCAAAGTTTCAAGAGTAGGTTTTTCAGCTTCAGATTTGAAAACTAGATATGCAACAAGCTTTTTACCTGCTACAGTGTTGTCAATAGCTTGGACAATAGCTTGGGCGATCGCAGGATGAGTTTCTAAAACGGTTTCAATTTCACCTAGTTCGATGCGGAAACCACGGATTTTAACCTGGTAATCGATGCGTCCCAAAAATTCAATTTCACCATTGGGTAGCCAACGCGCCAAATCACCAGTCCGATATAATCGCTCACCGGGATTTGTGGCTAAGGGATTGGGAACAAATCTTTCCGCCGTCAAATCTGGCCTTTGGCGATAACCTCGTGCTAATCCGGCTCCCCCAATCAATAACTCACCTACAATCCCTTCTGGAACAGGATTACCAGCATTATCCCAAATATAAATTGATGTGTTGGCAATTCCCCTACCTATGGAATGTGCATCCTGTTGCAGCTTAATTTCTTTGACGGTAGACCAAATTGTGGTTTCCGTCGGGCCGTAAACATTCCACAGATTCACCTGAGAGTTGAGAAGAGAGGCGGCTAAATCAACTGGCAAAGCTTCTCCACCGCAGAGGATGCGAAAACTATCATTTGGTTGCCAACTAGTAGCCAAGAGCAATCTCCAGGTAGTTGGAGTGGCTTGCATCACCGTGGCTTGGGATGTTTGCATTAGTTGAGCTAACTTAAATCCATCTCTGGTAGTTTCCTTGTCAGCTAGGACTAATTTTGCACCGCTAATTAATGGTAAGAAAAGTTCTAGTCCAGCAATATCAAAAGAAATTGTAGTTACTGCAACCAGGGTATCAGCAGCAGTCAGTCGCAGTTTTTCTTGGAAACTGAGGAGGAAATTCACCAAAGATTCATGCTGAATTTGTACTCCCTTGGGTCGTCCAGTGGAACCGGATGTATAGATAACGTAAGCTAAGTGGTTGTTACCAGCAACCGCAGGTGGTGCGGTATCTGGTTGGGTCGAAACCGAATCTAGTAACAGAACTTTTGCTGATGATGCTGGAAGCGTTGACACAAGTTGATCTTCGGTGATGATTACAGCCGCCGCGCTATCTGCAAGCATCCACTCCAGGCGATCGCGCGGGAAGGTAGGATCTAGTGGTACATAGGCCGCGCCTGCTTTCATAATTCCTAACAATGCTATTAGCAAACCTGCATGACGTTCTAAACAAACCGCCACTAAGGTTTCTCGCGTCACAGCAAGTTGCAGTAGTGCGTGAGCAACTTGGTTAGATTTGCGTTCTAAAGCTGCGTAGGTTAGGGAGGGGAAAATAGCGATCGCATTGGGAGTTTGAGCGGCTTGCTGACTGAATAATTCATGTATTGGAGTATTGGAGTAATGGGTAATGGGTAATGGGTAATTTACCTTACCTAATTCGGCTTTCGATAACAAACCAATTTCACCAATGAATTGCGGTTTTTCGGTAACAAAACTGGTCAATATCTGGGTTAGATGATGTAATATATCTCCTCGTGTTTTTGCACTCCCAATCTGCTGCCCAAAAGCGATTTTCAGCGTCAAATCATCTCCTGGTAAGGCATATAGACTGATGGGGTAATGGTTTTTTTCCAAAGATTCAACAGAATGGATCGCCAGTTCTCCGGGATTTTGACGTAGACTTTCTTCCACTGGGTAATTTTCGTAAACCACAATGGATTCAAACAACGGTTCTCCTCTCTTAATGTCGCTCCATCCTTGAATATCTACTAAACGAGTGAAGGAATATTGATTAATTGCCGAGATGCGATCGCGCAATTCTATTAACCACGGCTTCAAGGGTGTGGCTGCATCTAATTTCAGACGCAAGGGTAAGGTGTTAATAAATAAACCCACCATCTCTGCAAAACCCGATAATTCGGTAGTACGTCCCGACACGGTGACACCAAAAACCACATCTTCAGAACCACTATATCGGCTCAAAAGAATGCCCCAAGCCGCTTGCACTAAAGTATTTAATGTTATTTGATTCTTTTGAGCAAAGGCTTTCAGTTGAGTGTAAATTTCTTTGGGGATAGTAGTTTGTAAGGTTTGGTAATCATCAGAAGAGTGTTTTTTAATACCAAAAGTAGTTGCTTCCCGGAAACCGCTTAATTCTTTGCGCCAGAAAGATTCTGCCAAACCAGATTCTTGTTTGTGCAACCAAGCAATAAAATCTCGGAAGATGGGTGGTTGTGGTAAATTTGGGCGTTCTGTTTTAGCTTGGTAAAATGCGATCGCATCCCGGAAAACTAGCGGTAATGACCAACCATCCAAAAGGAGATGATGGTGAGTCCAGAGAAATTGCCATTTCTGTTCTTGGGTTCTCACTAACGTCATCCGCATCAGTGGGGGCCTTTCTGTTGAAAAGGTTTGGTGACGGTCTGTTGTTAACAGAATTGACCATTTCATTGCTACTTCATTAATATCGCATCCGCGCCAGTCTTCATAGACAAAAGGCAAATTCACCCGGCGGTGAATGCGTTGCAACGGTCGAGGTAAATCGTGCCAGACAAAGGAAGCGCGTAAACTAGGATGGCGCTTAATACAAGATTCCCAAGCTTTTTTAAAAGTTTCTACTTCCAGAAAACCCTCAATTTCACCACTCACCTGTTGCAAATAAATATCTTTTTCTGATTCATAATTTACATGAAAAAGTATTCCTTCCTGAACAGGGGATAGAGGATAAATATCTTCCACATCAGTAGTTCGCGCCAAAGCAATAACCAGTTGTTCTGAATTAAGGTTAGCGAGGGGAAAATCAGCAGATGTTAAACTGTATTCTTGATGGCGGCTAGTTGCTAACAAAGTCTGTAAATGTTTAGAAAAACTATCTGCTAAACGGCGAATCGTTTCTTCTCGATGTAAAGCTTTGCTAAAACAAAACCGCATTTGGAGTTTGCCATTAGCAATTAAACTAGTAATTTCTAGTTGAAAAGCCCGCCTATTTTGTGGGTGTCGGGATAGTCCGACATCTTCGTTAGCTGGAGTAAAGGGTGCTGCTTGGGAAAGGTTTTCATCAAATTGCCCCAAATAGTTAAACAGGATGCCTTGGGGAATTGGCGGTAAGATAGATGCGAATTCTGAGTTTTGAGAGAGGATACCGTAAGCAAAGCCATTATTTGGCAAGTTACGCAACTGTTCTTTGACGCTTTCTAAATTGCTGAATTTGCTCTTTTGAGTTTTCTCTAATTTGCAGGGGAAAAGAGATGTAAACCATCCCACAGCATCAGAGACATCAATGGCAGTAAAATCGCTTTCTCGTCCGTGACTTTCTAGGGCAATTAATATTTTTGATTCACCTGTCCATTCTGTCACCACTTCTAAAAGAACTGTCAGCAAAACTTCCTGAATCCTAACTTTGTGAGTGCGTGGTAGTTCATAAAGGAGACTATCAGTTTGATCTTCGCTGAAATTGCATTCTATTTGAGTGGCAGAAATTTCTGTGTTCTCTGCTATGCCATCAGGAAAATCAAGGGGGAATTCTGAATTAGCTACTTGTTGGGTTTTCCAGAAAGCTACTTCTTCTTGCCAATCAGAATTTTCAGTTAGGGTATGTAGATGTTGAGTCCACTGTGGGAAACCGACACTATGAGCAGATAAGGAAATTTCCTGTTCCTTTTGTAAAGCATCACAAGCGATCGCTAAATCTTGCAAAATGACGCGCCACGAAATACCATCAACGATGAGGTGATGGATAATTAGCAGTAATTTATCGGATTTATGCTCATAATTATAGAAGTAGACGGCGCGAAAGAGAGGCCCAGTGGCTAAATTAAGTTGTGCTTGAAATTGACTGGCAATTTTTTGTAATTCTGTTTGAGAAATAGCAGTCAGGTTAACAATATCAAAATTTAAAACATGACTATCATCATCTAACCATTGTATCCACCCAGTTTCAGTTTGGCGGAATCGCAGGCGAAAAGCTGGGTGACTTGCGGCAATATGACTTAATGCAGTTTGAAAATGTGACGCATTAAATCCCGGTTTGACATCCAATAAAACCGTCTGATTCCAGTATTCAGGATGTTCTAAGGATTGTTGGAAAAACCATTGCTGAATAGGAGTTAGCGCTACTTCACTACCTACAGAAATTGATAAAGCATTGGGTAATTTTGCTGTTGTTTTAATATGAGGTACAAGTGCTGCAACTTGGGGATTTTTAAACAAATCTTGTGGCGTGAAAGAAAGTCCAGCATCGCGTGCTTTAGCAATAATTTGCAGGGCAAGAATCGAATCTCCTCCCAGTTCAAAAAAGTCATCTTTAATTCCCACACGGGATACTTGTAGTACTTGCTGCCAAAGTTTAGTTAAAATCTCTTCAGTTTTGGTTTGTGGGGCGATATATTCCTCACGGGCTATGATATTCTCTTCATCAGGAGCGGGTAAAGCGTTAAGGTTAATTTTCCCGTTAGGCAGTAACGGCCAAGCATCGAGACTGACAAACACCGAAGGAATCATATAATCAGGGAGCAGGGCAGATAATTGCGATCGCAAAACTGTTTGCCAGGATGTTGGTGGTGTTTTCAGTTCCAGATAAGCAACTAGTCGATTGGGTTTACCAGGAGTAGCAATAGCTTTGGTGACAGCCCGAACTACCCAAGCTTGTTTTTCTAAAGCTGCCACAATCTCGCCAGTTTCGATGCGGAAACCTCGAATTTTGACTTGTTGATCTGCACGTCCTAGAAACTCAATACTACCATCAGGTAAATACCGGGCGCGATCGCCTGTGCGGTACATCCGACTGCCTGCATTTTCAACAAAAGGATCGGGTAAAAAGCTCGCGGCGGTCATGCTTGGGGCATTCCAGTAACCACGGGCTAATTGGGAGCCAGCCACAAATAATTCTCCCGGTGTACCAATAGGCACAGGTTGCAGATGAGAATTTAGGATATATAAACGAGTGTTGCTGACTGGTTTGCCGATGGGAATAACCTCAGTAATTTCCTTTTCTCCACAACAATGAAAAGCAACATCAATAGTTGTTTCCGCCGGGCCATAAAGATTCACCAATTTAGATGCAACTTCTCTAAACTCATCCCACACCCGTCTTTTCAGTGCTTCACCACCGCTGAAAACTAAACGCAGGCATGAACATTCAGAAAATCCCGGTTCACCAAGGAGCATTTCTAAAAGACTCGGCACCAATTGCAGCAAAGTCACATTTTCTTGCTGAATAGTTTTGACTAGATACGCCGGATCTTTATGACCTCCCGGCTTCGCCATCACGAGTTTAGCCCCCACCATCAAAGGTGTCCAGAATTCCCACACCGAAGCATCAAAGCTAAATGGTGTCTTTTGCAACACTACATCCTCACAATTCACCCCAAAAGTCTCTAAAAACCAAGCCTGATGCTGGGCTAAAGCTTGATGGGAAATCGCAATACCTTTCGGTCGTCCAGTAGAACCAGATGTAAATATGATATAGGCGATATTGTCAGCCAAAACCTGAATTTGTAAATCTTCAACAGATTGAACTGCAATTTCTTCCCTATAAATATCAACACAGATAACTTGACAAAAATCATCCAAAAAATTTGTTTTACTCTCGTTACTCTGCGGTTCGTTTTTCCCATTCCACATTTCTAAATCAGAACAAGACAGCAGCAAACTAACATTAGCATCGTCCAACATCCACTGAATACGCACAGATGGATAATCAGGGTCAATTGGCACATAGCAACCACCTGCCTTCAGAACCGCCAACATAGCGCAAACCATGTCTAAAGAACGTTCCAAACAAATACCTACAGGCTGTTCTAGACTAATACCAAACTCACCCAAAAATCGCGCCAACTGATTGGCTTTTTGATTCAATTGGGCATAAGTCCAACTTTCTCCCTCACAAATAACAGCGATAAAATCAGGATTTTCTGCTGCTTGTTGGGCGAAAAATTCATGTATTGGGGATTGAAAATTGGAGATTGGGAATTGGGGATTTTGAATTGAACTATCTATACTTAATTCACGATGATCCTGTGGATTTGCAATTAGCGACTCTAAACTTCTTTGGTAATAGTTAGCAACATTCTTGATTTGCTCATCATCAAATTGTTGACGATCATAGGTGATATTAAACGAAAGAAGTCCTGCACCTACTTCCTCACTCCAACTGACAGCAAAAGGAATATTTGTTTCATCTAAAGATTCCGCCTGGATTAATTCTACTTCCCGCCAATTGAGCAGTCCTTGATAAACGTGGAAATGAACAAAATTAAAAGATGTTTCATATAAAGGTTGATTCCCATTTAACCTTTGCAATTCTGCCAAAGGAAACCGACGATTTGGCATTAACTCTTGTTCAGACCGCCAAGTTTCTGCAATCAAATCAGCCCAAGAACCTCTTGGTAATGAAAAGCGTAATGGCAATGTATTTAAGAATAGTCCTAAAACGCGATCGCTGTCAGTTTCTGTCGGTCTACCACTGCTCACCAATCCAGTAACCACTTCTGTGTCGCCAGAGCAAAAACCAATAACTTGGAGATGAACTGCTAGTAATAACGTTTTTAGAGGAACACCCAATTGCTTAGATAAAGCTTTTAAGTTGTGGGAAATTGTTTCTGATAAAGTGAGATCAAATTTCCCCATTTTTGTTTCTAGGGGAAGCACACCCGGCCACCTTGGTAGTCTAGTGAAGGGCATTTGTGCCAGTTTATTTTGCCAAAACTCTCGCTGATTACTATCAACCAAAGCTTGCTTTTCTAAGGTAATAAACCTAGAGTATTTCAAAGCTGGTGGATTTGGTGGCATAGGTACACCCCGATCAAGTAGATATAGATATAAGCCTGTTAATTCTGATAAAAAGTTAGCTAAACTCCATCCATCCATGATGGCATGATGCAAAGTAAAAGATGCTTGCATCACATTTTTATCCAGCAGGTGAATATGAAAACGCATTAATGGCGCACTCTTGTAATCAAAGCGATTTTCCCGTTCTTTGGCAATAAATGTTTTTACATAATCATCTTGTGCAGAGGGCGATAAATTAGTTAAATCCTCAAAAACAATTTTAGCAGTTACTTCTTTAACAACTGCCTGAATCGGTTGACTAAATTCAGCTAAATAAAATGCCGTCCGTAATATCTGATGTCTGGCAAACATTTGGGTATAAGCTGCTTCCCAAACTTTGAGATCAAAAGGTATACGAATTCGGAAGCTGAAAACATCATGGTAAGTTGTAGAACTTTGTGAATATTCACCATGAAAGAGCATTCCTGCTTGCAGTTGTGCCAAAGGATAGGCATCTTCAGCCCAATTTTGGAGCTTTTCTTTATCTGCTAGTGAAATTAAAGCGAAGGGTTCTTCATCAATCTTATCGCTGTCTACTACTTCTGATTTTGCCAACAATGTGGCTAAATCCAACAGCACAGGATGGGCAAAAATTTGCTCTAATTTTAAGTTCAATCCTTGAGTTTGTGCGAGCGAAACAACGCGAATACTGCGGATAGAATCGCCACCCAAAACAAAATAATTATCAAATCGTCCGATGCGATTTATACCTAAAACTTGTTGCCAGATGTCAGCTAAAATTTCCTCGATGGGTGTAGCGGGAGGAACAAAGGCAACTTCGAGATTTTCCCGTTTAATTTCTGGTGCGGGTAGCGCTTTGCGATCAATTTTACCATTAGCTGTCAGTGGTAATCGCTCCAGATAAACAATCTGCGACGGTATCATATAATCTGGCAAATGCTGCTGCAAATAATTTCGCAGTGTTTCGATGGTTGGTTGCTTTCCAGGAGTACAAACTACATAAGCAATTAAGCGTTGTTGATTGCTTTCCAGACTTTTCACGGATTCTGGAAAACCTCTCTTCTTGCAGGAGAGAGGCTTTGAATTCTCCCCCTTCCCTTGTAGGGAAGGGGGCTGGGGGGTTAGGTTTCGCGTTAGCTTTTCCACATGACCTGAATTGTCAAGATTGCTTTGGGCTTCAGAATGAACTAAAACAATAGTTTCCTGCACCTCAGGGAACTGGGAAATAACGGCTTCGATTTCGCCAATTTCAATGCGGAAACCGCGAATTTTCACTTGATAATCTATGCGTCCTAGATATTCCAAATCACCGTTAGCAATAAAACGCCCTAAATCACCAGTGCGATACAAGCGCGATAGTGAATCTACTGAAAAAGCATCTTCAACAAACCGTTCTGCGGTTAATTCTGGTCGATTAAGATAACCACGCGCCACTCCAGCACCCCCAACATAAATTTCACCAATTACTCCAGTTGGTAGGGGATTACCATCAGAATCCAGGATATGGAGACGTAAATCGGGGATTGGTTGACCAATTAAGCTACCAGATGAGTCGTCTATATCTTTTTTGCTAATAACTCTATAGGTGACGTGGACTGTTGTCTCTGTAATTCCGTACATATTCACCAAGCGCGTCTGATTTTCTTCATGACGTTCAAACCAGGGACGCAAACTTGGTAAATTCAGGGCTTCGCCGCCAAAAATGATGTACCGTAGGGGAGAGACAATCTCTCTCACACTCGATTCTGCTGCTAGTAATTGAACAAAAGCAGAGGGAGTTTGATTCAAGACAGTAACTTGCTCATTGTGAAGCAGCTGAAGGAAGCTTTGGGGATTACGGCTGACACAATAAGGAACGATTACCAGTCGCCCGCCATAAAGCAAAGCTCCCCAAATCTCCCAAACAGAAAAATCGAAGGCGAAGGAATGGAAGAATGTCCAAACATCCTGCTCGTTGAATTCAAACCATTGCTGGGTGCTGCGGAATAGTCGGGTAACATTGTGCTGGGTGACTAATACACCTTTGGGTTTCCCTGTCGAACCAGATGTGTAGATAATATAAGCTCCTGAGTCAGGGTCAAGAGTATCCTCTATCAAAGGTTCATTACTTTCAGTTAAATAGGGCGCATCTTCCCCATCCAGACAAATTTTAAGTGTGGATTCTGGAAGTTGGGGACTGATGGTAGTTGTGGTGAGAATTAATTCCGCTTCACAGTCAGAAATGGTAAACTCGATGCGATCGCGAGGATAAGTCGGATCAAGAGGAACATAAACACCCCCTGCCTTAACTACACTCAACATAGCTATAATCAGTTCAACAGAGCGCTCCAGACAAATCACCACGCGTTTATCTGCACCAATACCTTGCTTTTGGAGATATCGAGCAAGATGGTGAGAACGGCGGTCTAGTTCTTCATAGGTAAAGCTTTCATTCTCAAATGTCAAAGCAATGCGGTCTGGATATTTGCTTAGAGTTTCTGCAAACATTTCCCTGATGGTAATTGGTGATTCGTAATTGGTAATTAGCCTGTTATCAATTACCGATTCCTTATGACCAATTAACGATAAAGACTGCAAAGGTGCTTGAGCATTATTTGCCATGTTAAACAGTAGATGGCAGAATTGCTCTAGCAATAATTTCATAGCCACCGCATCAAAGCGACTCGCATTGAAACTTAATTTGAGTGAGAGTCCATCCCCCGGAACAACCACTAGGGTCAAGGGATAATGGGTAGTTTCAAAGAAAGACGACTCAGGAACATTCAACCCAAAATCTGCTGTTTTTAACGATTTATCAACCGGAAAATTTTCAAAAGCCAGCAAACTTTCAAATAGTGGTTGTCCTCGTGGAACATCACTCCATCCTTGAATATCTGATAGGCTGGAATGTTCAAACTGACGCATTAAAGCTGTGCGTGCTTGCAGGTTTTGCAACCAAGAATCAAGGATTTTTTCGCCAGATATTAAGACGCGAAACGGCAAGGTGTTAATAAAAGGGCCAATCATCCCTTCTACTTCTGGTAGTTCTGGGGGTCGTCCCGCTACTGTAATTCCATAAACTATGTCTGTGTTGCGGCTATAACGGTTAAGTAATATCGCCCAAGCCCCCTGAATCACAGTGTTGAGCGTGACACTACAATTACGGGCTAATTTCTGTAATAAAGCAGTCTTTTCGGGCGATAATTGGTGTTTGATTTCTCCACTTTCAAAAGCACTACCTGGCTTTGCTTTGGACAACATAAACAAGGGAGTAGCACTTTCAAAACCACTCATACATTCACGCCAAAATGATTCGCCATCTTGGGGGTTTTTCTGTTTTAACCAAGCAATAAAATCACCGTAAGGGCGCACATTTGGCAGGGAAATTTCTACATTTTCTTTAGCTGCTTTGTGCAACATCAAGAATTCACGTAGTAGTATTGGCCAAGACCAACCATCCAAAATTAGATGGTGGTGACTCCAAACTAAATCCCAGCAGTCTTCGCCTAGACGAATTAAGGTTACCCGCATCAAAGGCGGACGATTAAGAATAAATCCCTGTCGTCTATCTGCTTCCAGAAATTCTCTCATGCGGGTTTTTTGGGCGGAATTACTTAAACCACGCCAATCTTCTTCTGCTATCTTAAATATGAGATTGCGGAATACAACTTGTACGGGTTCAGTTTGCCCTTTGGTGATAATCGCAGTCCGTAAAATTGGATGGCGGTCAACTAAAGTTTGCCATGCTTGGCGGACTGCAATTACAGAAACATTTCCTTCTAAACGGCAATGAAATTGCTCAAAGTAAACACCAGATTCTGGTTCATATAGGGAATGAAATAATAATCCTTTTTGTAAGGGTGTGAGGGGGAAAATATCTTCGATTTTATCTTTTAAGCTCATATAATAATCCTGTTTTAATAAGAAAATAATACTTTACTGAACTGGATTCTTTTTTATGTAGATGCGGAGCGGTTATTCTAAATCTTCTAAAATTGAATCTAGTTCATTTTCCGATAAATCAACTAAGTGAAAGTCGGTAGCACTATAAAATGAGGAATTCGTAGATATTGAATCTGTTAGGTATAAGCGGAGATTGTTCAGATAAGTTTCTGCAAGGTTATCGATAGTCTGTCGATGATGAATCTGCTGGCTGTAAGACCAGTCTACTTGCAAGCATTCATTTTGGATACGAGCATTAATTGCTAATAGGTGGGGACGTTCTTGTTCAGCAAATAATCCTGTTCCTGTGGGAGCATTGCTGATATTGAATAGGCTATTGCTTTTTGATACGTTGTCAGTTGGCCCTAAATAATTGAAACTAATGGCAGTTGGTTGTACAGTGTCTAGCATTTCCTGTAAAGCTTGATTTTGGCTGATGTAACGCAGCAACCCGAAGCTGATACCATGATGGGGAATTCCTCGTAATTGGGTTTTAATTTCTTTAAGCAACACATCCTGATCTGCATTTGTGATCGGTTGTTTCAGAATAATTGGATAGAGAGATGTAAACCAGCCAACTGTTCTCGAAAGATCCAATTCACTAGCTAGTTCTTCTCGTCCATGTCCTTCTAAATCGATCAGCCAACTATCCGATTTGTAAGTGTCGGTTAGGGTTTTTAGTAATGCAGCTAGCATGATTTCTTGCACGCCAGCATGATAGGTGGTGGTTGCTTGTTTGAGAAGAGTATTTGTTTCTTTTGGGGACAATTGGCAAGATATTATGGCTGTACTATCTACTGTGTTGCTTCCAGGGATGACTGGATAATCAACAGGTAATCGGGTAACAGGAGTAGAGAGAATATTTTGCCAAAATGGAATGTCTTTAATGAATTCATTTGAGTCAGCCAGAATTTGCAAAGATGTAGTCCACTCTCGATAAGAGGATGTTTTCGGAAGTAAGGAAATAGGCTGGTTATCTATAGCTTGTTGGTAGGCTTGGTTTAAATCTTCCAGCAGAATCCGCCAGGATACGCCGTCTACAATTAAATGATGTCCGAAGAGAAACAGAACGTTTCCATATTCGGTGATATTTATGGCATATAGCACTCGTAACAACGGCGGGCGGTCTAATTGGAAACTCCCGTGTTCTGCTTCCACGATCGCAGTTAAAGTATTTTGCTGTATTTGGGGCGGATAGTTGCTAAAGTCTTCGAGCCGCAACTGGGGACTTTCGCCCAGATCAGAGTAAGATTGATCCCATTGTCCTTGATGTTCAGAGAATTTTAATCGCAAAACATCATGGTGAGCAACCAAAGCATTTAATGCGATCGCTAATGCATCGATTTTCAATGGTTCTTTAATATTCAAAGCGATCGCTTGGTTCCAATGATGCGGATGAGTCCAATTTTTAGCAAAAAACCAATGCTGGATGGGTGACAGGGGAACAGTACCAGTTAATGGTTCATCAGGGCGGCGCGACTCACCTAGCGCTAATGGTTTGGCTCTCGCCGCTAGTCGGGACAGGGTTTGAGCTTCAAATATGTCTTTGGGGCTAATCTCCCAGCCAGCAGCACGGGTGCGAGAAACGATTTGCAAGCTAATGATCGAGTCTCCCCCCAACCCGAAGAAATTATCATCGGGATTGACGGTTTCTAACCCCAACACTTCTGTCCAGATTTGGGCTAATATCTCCTCTGTTTCAGTTTTGGGTATGGTTTGGGTTGTTGGTATTTCCGGTGCGGGAAGGGCTTGACGATCAATTTTGCCGTTGGGGGTGAGGGGCCATTGTGTGACTAACACCACAGCACTGGGAATCATATAAGCTGGTAAAACCTCTGCTAAATAATCCCGTAATTCGTTGCTAGTCGGTGGGTTTTCCTTGGGTGTGAGAGCATAAGCTACTATCCGCTTGCGTCCTGGAAGGTCTTGGCGCAGGATTACCACTACACTGTCTACCGTGGCGTATCTGGTTAAAGCAGCTTCAATTTCCCCTAATTCAATCCGATAACCGTTAAATTTTACCTGAGCATCTTGCCGACCCATAAAGCGGATGTTTCCTTGCAAGTCGTAAACGCCGCGATCGCCTGTTTTGTAAAGTCTAGCTCCCGGTGTTTTGGCTAAGGGATGGGGTATAAATGCCTCTGCTGTTAAGCTGGGGCGATGTAAGTAACCTCGTGCTAAACTGATTCCCCCAATATAGATTTCTCCAGTTACACCCAAAGCCACTGGTTCTAAAAAGGAGTCCAGGAGGTAAATTTCGACATTAGCGATCGCTTTCCCAATGCTGGGTTCACCGAGTAAATGGGAACAATTCATCAAGCTGGCGCAGACTGTCGCTTCTGTGGGGCCGTAGGCGTTAAAACAGGCGCGTTTCTCTCCACCCCAGCGCCGGAATAAATCTCCAGAAGCCGCTTCCCCAGCCACAATCAAGGTTTGCAATTGTGGTAAATTTGCAGTTTCAATGGCGGCTAGCAGCGATGGGGGAAGGGTGACATGAGTAATTTGCCAATTGGTTAACGCTTCCCAAAGAACAGAACTAGGAGAACGATTTGCCTTTTCTTGCAGATATAGAGTTGCGCCGCTACCCAAAGCCATAAAAATCTCAGAAATTGCAGCATCAAAATTCAGAGAAGCAAATTGATAAACGCGACTCTCGGCTGTGACACCGAAACTCGCAGTTTGATTGCATACCAGATTTTGAATACCTGTATGAGACACTAAAACGCCTTTCGGTTTAGCTGTGGAACCAGAGGTGTAAATAATGTAGGCGAGATTCTCTGGCCTAACTTTTAAATTAGGACGATTAGTAGCATGAAGTATTGATAATTTCCCCTCATCTCCAATAATTATCACTTTAATATCACCTGGAAATAATCCTGGTGGTGGGGCTTCTTTTGTGAGAATCAGACGAGTTTGGCTATCTTCTACAATGAATTGCAGCCGCGTTTTGGGATAACTGCGATCCAGGGGGAGAAAAGCCGCCCCCGCTTTCAACACGGCCAGCAGGGCAATAATAAAGTCTAGGTGAGGGTGAAAATATAAACCGACAATTGATTCATAGCCAATGCCGGTTGAGATTAAGGTAGCAGCTAATTGATTGGCACGTTTTTCTAATTCACCATAGGTAATTGCATCATCGCCACAAACTAACGCCACAGCATTAGGATGTAAATCTGCCGAGTCTTCAAACAACTGATGAGCCGTGCGGAAATCTCCCCAAGCAATAGCATTAGCATTCTCTTGATTTATCATCCACTCTTGTGCTGATAAAGCCTGGATTTTTCCTAACACAAAATCCGGGTTTTCAGCCAGATTAATCATAATATTTCGCAGGCGTGACAGCAGAATTTTTGCGGCTGTTACAGACAGGAATTTTGTTTGGTAATTCAGCTTTAACAGCAATCCATCATCTGGAATTACACCGACTGTCAAGGGGTAATTAGTTCGTTCATAAAACTGGATATCATCAACTCGGAAATTCTGTCCCTGTTCTTTTAAACTTTGGTCAACGGGGTAATTTTCAAAGACTAAAATACTTTCAAATAATGATTCTCCCGCCGCCAGCGCAATTCCTTTTTGGATAACCGTCAGTTTGCTATATTCGTATTCTCGCATCTGCACATGATGCTGTTGAATGTTTTCTAACCAAGCGGCGACGGTTACTGTTGGATTGAGGCGAACTCGCATTGGTAAGGTGTTGATAAATAACCCCACCATATTTTCAATTTCTGCAAGTTCCGGCGGTCGTCCAGAAACGGTTACACCGAATAGTACATCTTCTCCCGCACCATGTTTTTGTAAACAAAGTCCCCAAGCACCTTGAGCTAGAGTATTCAATGTTAATCGATGGTTTTTTGCCATCTTTTGTAATTTGCCAAATTCTGCTTGACTTAGGCGTAATTCTACTTCCGCATAGGCAGTTAAATTAGTTACTAATTCCTCTTCTGGTAGTTGCCAAGATAGGCTAGTTGATGTGGTGATACCATCCAGCGTTTTCTGCCAAAATTGCTTGGCTTCTTCACGATTTCGAGTTGCTAGCCACTGAATATAATTGCGATAAGGTGGAACGGGAGGTAGGGAATGGGGAACTCGTTGACAGGTTGATTGATAAATAGCGAGAACTTCTTTAAATATTAATGGTAATGACCAGCCATCAAGGATGATATGGTGATGACTCCAAACCCATTGCCAGGTAAAATTATCTAACTGAATGACGCTAAACCGCATCAATGGGCATCTATCCAATAAAAATCCATTTTGACGATCTTCTATCAGATATTGCTGAAGTTTATCTTCTTGCTGTGCAGGTGATAAATCGCGCCAGTCTTGTTGTAAAATGGAGAATTGGATAAATTTACTAACAATTTGTAGTGGCGAATCTTGATTGTCCCAAACAAAGGCGCTACGTAAAATTGGATGTCTATCTACGACGGCTTGCCAAGCAAAATTAAAATTTTCAATATCGAATTTACCAATGATTTTGCCTGTTACTTGTTCAAAGTAAATTCCATCTTCTGGGTTATATATAGTGTGAAATAGCATCCCTTCCTGCAAAGGAGATAGGGGATAAATATCTTCTAATTTGGAATATTTCTTTTGCAGAATGTCTATATAATATTGGGGAATCCTAATTAAAGGAAAATCTGATGGTGTATATCCACCTATACCTATTTCTCTACAATGGTTGAGAATACCTAGCAGATTTTGTTGAAACTCACCAGCCCATTTAACAATTGTTTCTTGGTTATGCAAGCTGGAACTATACAACCAATCAACGCGCAATTCTCCTTCAACGACAATACTGTTAATATCAATGATGTGGGGGCGCAAACCTTCTGGATTTCGTGTTACTTCCGTGTCTTCATTCAGTAAGCGGAATAACGTATTTTTGCCACTTTCGCTTCGTACTTGACCAAGATAATTAAAGCTAATGGGTGCTGGGAAAGTTTCAGTAAAACTATTAGCAATTTCGTTATTGAGATATTTTAAAAGACCATAACCAAACCCTCGCTGGGGAATGGAACGCAGTTGTTCTTTGACGGTTTTAATTATATCTGTCTCTAGATTAATGGCTGGCAATTTTAAACGCAGAGGATAAAGAGTAGTAAACCAGCCAAGGGTGCGAGTAATATCTAAATCTGAGGATAATTCTTCTCTACCATGCCCTTCCATGAGAATTTGCAATGTTTGCCCTTGGGTAATATTCTTCAAAGTTTTACCTAAAGCGGCAATTAATAATTCTTGGGGTTGGGTGCGGTAAGCTTTATTGGCTTTAGTAAGAAATATCTGAGTTTGTTCTTTGGTTAATTTCAAGGAAACTGTTTTAACAGATGACTCTAAGTTGTCTGTTAAAGAGTTGGCGAAATCTAGCGGTAATTTTGCAGTTTCTCCTTTGATAGTATCTAGCCAGAACTGTGTTTCTGCTTGGATATCTGTTGAGTTGGCAAAGGTGTGGAGAAATTGACTCCACTGTTGGAAAGATGTTGGAGGTGATGAAATTTGGCTACCACTAATTGCTTCTACTAAATCCTGAAGTAAAATCCGCCAAGAAACGCCATCAACAATCAAGTGATGAATAACGATTAAGAGTCGAGATAGGCGATTTTGTCCCAGATTAAACCAAACAGCACGAGCCAGGGGGCCGTTAGTCAAATCAAGCGATCGCTGTACTCGTTCCCCAACTTCCCGCATGGTAATATTTTGTTCAGACTCTGTTTCGAGAGCTAAATCAACTATTTCCCAAGAAAAGGCGGCTTCGTTTTCTGTATGAAATTGTCGCCAAACTCCTTTGTCTTCTTGAAACCGTAATCGCAAACTATCGTGATGTGAGGAAATAACTTGAATCGCGGCTGCAACTGTTGGCGCTTCTAGGGATTGATGGACTTCCAAAAGTATGGCTTGATTCCAATGGTGAGGATTGGGAAGATTGAAGTTAAAAAACCATTTTTGGATGGGACTGAGGGGAACTTCACCTGCAACGATCGCCGTTAGTAGTGCTGGCGTTCGCATCATTTGCGCTACAATAGCCAACTGTTGGACTGTTTGTTCTTGAAATATTTCTTTTGGCGTTAATATCCACCCTTGGCGACGCATTTCGGTGACGACTCGCAACGCCAAGATGGAATCACCACCTAAATCGAAAAAATTATCCTCAATCCCTATAGAATCTAAACCTAAAACTTGCTCCCAAACGTGACAAATTACCTTTTGAGCATCAGTTTGTGGTGGTATTAAACTGCGTCTAGCAGTAGCTTGATTGCAATTTGGTGCAGGTAATGCTTTGCGGTTAATCTTCCCTTGGGCGGTCAAGGGCATAGCATCCAATAACATAAAGGCCGCCGGAATCATATAATCGGGTAAACGCTCTTTTAGGGCTGTCCGCAACTGATTTTGATCCGTTTGGTCATTCGGTACAATATAGGCCACCAAACGCTGATCTTTTTCAGCTTCTGAGTAGACAATAACTACCGCTTCTGTTACTTGTGGGAGTGCGGCTAAAGCGGCTTCAACTTCCCCTAATTCAATGCGAAAACCGCGTACCTTCACTTGCAAATCGCAGCGTCCCAAATATTCAATATCGCCATTGGGCAAACGTCGGCCCAAATCCCCTGTACGATAGAGTCTAGCTCCCAGTTGTTGGCTGTATGGATCGGGAATAAACCTTTCTGCTGTCAATGTTGTGCGGTTGAGATATCCTCTAGAGACACCCATACCACCTACATAAATTTCTCCTGAGACACCAAACGGTGAGGGTTCTAGGGCATCATCTAGTATATATAGAGATAAGTCTGGGATGGCTACACCAATGACGCTACCGCGATTTTGTAAAATATCCTCTTCTAGAATGGGACGATAAGTAACGTGAACGGTGGTTTCTGTAATCCCATACATATTGATTAAACGCGGATTGCGATTCTCCTGCAGAGACGCTCCGCGAACGCCATAGCGTTCTATCCACGGCTTGAGGCTTTGTAATTCTAATGCTTCCCCACCGAAAATAATTGCTCGTAAGGCGAGTTTATCTGCAAATTCTCTATCAGATCGAATAAGTTGGCGAAAGGCGGAAGGAGTTTGATTGAGGATGGTAACGCCTTCTTGTTGTAAAAGGTTGCGAAAGGCTTCGGGAGAACGACTTTCTAAATAAGGAACTACAACTAGTTTGCCACCATATACCAAGGCTCCCCAAATTTCCCAAACGGAAAAGTCAAAAGCGAAGGAGTGAAACAGTGTCCATACGTCATTTTCATTAAAGTCAAACCACGCTGCTGTATTTTGCATGAGTCTGACAACGTTGTTGTGAGTTACTACACAACCTTTTGGCTCTCCTGTGGAACCGCTGGTATAAATAATGTAGGCTGCTTGATTAGGGAAAATTTGGGAAGCAAAGTTTAAATTTGGTGAGAATTCTATCTTGTCAATCACCAATAATTCGGTTCCCACCACCGGAATTGCAGATACCAAAGCTTCTGCTGTTAACAACAAAATAATACCACTATCTTCCGCAATAAAACGTAGGCGATCGCTCGGATATTGAGGGTCTAGCGGTACATAAGTACCACCTGCTTTGAGGACTGCAAGTAAGGAAATTACTAACTCTGCACTCCGTTCTAGAAAAATGCCTACTCGTGTTTCGGTAGTTACTCCTTTTTGTTGTAAAACAGCAGCTAGTTGGTTGGAGCGTTGGTCTAATTCTTGATAAGTTAATTTTTTGTCTGATGCAATCAGAGCAATTCTATCGCCATGAGTGTGGGCGCTTTTAATAAAAAGTTCAACTAAATTTGTTGGCTCGAATTTTGTATATTCTGATGTATAACCTAATGCTAAAAGTTCCTGTCGTTCGCTGGTTGTTAACAGAGGTAAAGCGTTAATGCTAATATCAGGGGTATTAACGGCAGCGATTAATATTTGTTGATAATGAGTTAGTAACCGCTGGGCTGTTTCCGGTGTGAACAAGTCGCTATTATATTCCAGTGCTACTAACCATCCCTCAGCAGCAGGTTCTAACATCAAACTGAGGTCGAATTTAGCACCACCATTATCTATATAGATAGGTGTAACAGTGATTCCTGGTAACTGAATTTTGCCGATGGGTGCATTTTGCAGGGCGAAAAGGGTTTGAAAAATGGGTGAACGACTAGGGTCGCGCTTAATTTTCAGCTTCTCTACCAGGAGTTCTAAAGGGACATCTTGATGAGTGTAAGCTTCAACGCAGGTTTGGGATATTCGGCGCAGAAATTGGCAAAATGAAGGTTGTCCAGAAAGATCGCCGCGTAGGGATAAAGTATTAACAAAACAACCAATGAGGTGATCAATTTCACTACGTTTGCGATTAGCGATCGCACTACCGACTATAATATCGGTTTGACCAGAATAACGAAATAGTAAAATTTGATAAGCTGCCAATGCTACCATAAAAAAGGTAGCACCTTCTGATTTCGCTAATGCCTCTACAGAAGCAGTAAGAGATGCTGACAGAGGTTCGCGCAACACTGCGCCATTAAAAGTTTGTGATGCTGGACGTAATTTATCTAGAGGTAAATCAAGCACCGGTAGAGGTGATTTTAGTGCTTGTTCCCAGTAAGCTAATTGTTGTTGGATTGACTCTGCTTGCAGCCAATTTTGTTGCCATTCAGCATAATCACCGTATTGAATTGGTAATGTTGGCAAA
Source organism: Nostoc sp. (assembly GCF_036917935.1). GTDB lineage: Bacteria > Cyanobacteriota > Cyanobacteriia > Cyanobacteriales > Nostocaceae > Nostoc. Next base: position 33,885 of record NZ_JBALEL010000023.1, read on the forward strand.
GAAACTTGTGAACCTTGAACAGCAGCACTATAAAATTCGGTCAGTTCCTTAACAAATATCCCTAAAGACCAGCCATCACTGATAATATGATGCAGATTCACCAAGAGAATATACTCTTGTGCTGATATCTGATACAAAATCGCTCTCATCAATGGCCCTTTGACGAGGTTGAAGGGGCGACGCGATTCTGTTTCTAAGATTATTTTGAGGTTTTCTGCTTGTTTATCTAAAAGTGATTCTATTATTTTATATTCGAGATTAAATTCCTGTTCTGGATGAATTAATTGAACAGGTTCCCCATTTTCTAGAGCAAACGTTGTTCGGAGAATTTCATGACGGTTGATAATTTCTCGGAAAGAATCTTCCAGCGATACTCGTTCAAGATTACCCAATAAATCCAAGGCGATCGGAATATTATATGCAATGTTACCAGAAGAAACTATTTCCTGATACCAGAGTTGCCTTTGAGAGAGAGATAGAGGCAATACATAAACTTCCATAAATCAAATTCGTTTGCGAAGAACAGAATTAATATTAATAATTAGCGGAGGTTTCACTTTGGGATAAAATCTTTAACCAATACTCTTCATCAACAGTTTGGTTGAGTTCCAACAGCTCGGTTAAAGTTGACTCTGGTCGATTAAAGTCGATAAGTAAGACGATTCTAGTTTTGTCAGATTTATTCCAAGCTTCATGCTCAAATGTATCGTCAAAAACTAAACACTTACCTTCTTGCCAACTTCTAGTTTCACTATCTACCCGAATCGCACATTCATCGGGCACAACTAAGCCCAAATGACAGCGCAAAACAGCTTTAGTTGCGCCAAAATGTGGCCCGATATAGGTTCCTGGAGCTAAAGAAGAAAACCCCGCCGTTGTCATCCCTGGTATCATCTCAATTAACCGAGTTGTATCAGGGCACAATTGGCAGTTTTCCTCAATTTTATTGCTAAAAGCATATAGTCCAAAAACTTCCCATCCTTGGTTATAAATATTTTTTTCTGGCCAATCAATAAAATTTTTCGGCTGGAGTTGCTCTAATTCTTTTCGGATTAGTAGCCAGTTGGCTTCTAAATCTGCGATAAATGCAAACTGATTTGATTCAAAAAACATTTTGCAGTATCTTGTTTCTTGATTTTATTTGTTTATATTTTTATAGACTTCTTGGAAAAATACTCAAAAAGCTGGAATGTTTATGTAGAGCGTGAAGTTAAACCTAGATTGGTGCAAAACGTTAAATTATCTTGCGATTTTCTTTGTTAACTTATATCTGGCTCCCAATGCCATTTTTGATTTTTGGGCTTTTGCAAGATGTCTAATGACATTTTATTTGCTGATCATACCATGTTCTGTAAAATTATATGCAGTTAAAAAATGTTAAAGCAATAGTGACCGGGGCTGCCAGTGGAATCGGACGTTGCATCACTCTAGAGTTGGCTCGTGCTGGGGCCCAAGTGGTTGGGGGTGATTTGGATGTGGATGGGCTGAAAGCCTTGGAAGCAGAAGGTATTGGTTTACCAGGAAATATCTACGGGTTACAGCTTGATGTAGCAAATGAATCAATTGTTAAAGAATTTATTCTTCTCGCTTTTGAAAAGATTGGAGATGCTAATACCTTAGTTAATAATGCGGGTATCCTCCGTGATGGGTTACTAGTTACACGCGACGAAGAGGGGTGGTTACGTAAACTGCCGACGGCACAATGGAAGCGGGTAATTGATGTGAATTTGACCGGTGCTTTTTTCATGTCGCGGGAATTTGCGGCTGTAGCGATTGAGAAAAATATTTCCCCAGCTTTAATAGTAAATATCTCTTCTGTAACTAGGTCAGGCAATCCCGGACAGTCAAATTATAGTGCCTCCAAGGCGGGATTAGATGCAGACACACGGACATGGGCTTTAGAATTGGCATCCTTCGGATTTAGGGTAGCGGGCATAGCACCTGGATTGACGAATACCCCAATCCTCAGTCGCGTCTCTCCAGAAGCCTTAGCAGAGATGACTGCCAAAATACCTATTGGCCGCATAGCTGAACCTTATGAAATCTGGCAGGCGATGCGTTTTATTATTGAATGTGATTACTTTACTGGTAGCGTCATAGAAGTGGATGGCGGTGCCCGATTTTAACCTTCTCCTGTGGAAATGAGTAATTCGGTTCGAGCGGTGGAGTGACTTAATGTCTTTTATGACTTGGGAGTTGTGGTTAGCTCGTGATATTGTGACTGATAATCCTTTACCTTGGCAGAAGTCACTCGATAATTTGACTCCTGGCTGGACGAGTCGCTCAAGCTATGGGTGGAGTTTTTGCGGTGATTGGTACTCCAGCCCTTCCACCCAAACCTCGCGGAAAGTCCCCTGGTTGGGAAGCAGGAAAAAAGCGTCACCGTAAAAACCGATGTCCGATTGTTAAAAAAACAGTAACACGACCACGTAAAGAAGCATCTGTTGCTGTTTAATACCTTATACCAATTTAATATGAAGCTGCATATAATACAGAAAACAAACTCGATAAATTAAAATAACCATGAGCCGTCCTTTTAAGATTGAAATCGCAGAGAGCGAAGAAGAACTTAAAAAACGTTTACAAACAGCCAACTTAGGAAACTAAAAAGAAAAACTACAGATGCTGTGGTGGATAAAAAGCGGGCAGGTTAAGGAACAGAAAGAAATCGGAAAACGCTTGGCAAGAGATATTTCAACAGTCACGAGATGGTTGCAGAAGTACAGAAATGATGGGATGTCAGGCTTATTAGAAATCAAAAAAGCACCAGGGGCAAAACGGAAAATTCATGACGCAGCGATCACAGCACTTCAGGATGAGTTAAAAACAGGAAAAGGGTTTAGTAGCTATGGTGCGATAGGTGAGTGGTTGAAAAAAGAACATGGACTTGATATCGAGTATGGAACAGTTTATGCATGGGTTCGATATCGGTTAGGAGCAAAACTAAAAGTACCGCGTCCTCAAAGCTACAAGCAGGATGAAGAGTTGGTATCTGAGTTAAAAAAAAACTCGGTGTCATTCTGAATAGTCAAGGGAAAGCTTCTGGCACAAGGAAAGTGTGTCCGCTACCTCTGTCAGGATGAAACTAGGGTTGGGCTGAAAACCCTCACGGGGAAAGTAATTACTGCTGCTGGAATTAAGCCCACTGTTGAGGTTAAATGGCAACGAGACAATTTTTGGATTTATGGTGCAATTGAGCCAATGAGTGGAAAACATTTTCAATATGAATACCCCAAACTCAATGGTGAATATTTTCAACAGTTTTTAGACTGGTTATCTCAGCAATTAGGCGACGACTATGCAATTTTACAGATTGACCAAGCTCCCGCTCATACAAGTTCTGCGATTCGCTGGCAAGAATTTATTATTCCTCTGCTTCAACCACCTCATTCTCCCGAGCTTAACCCGATCGAAAGGCTTTGGGAGTTATTGAAAAAACCACTCAAAAATGAACTATTTTCTTCTCTACAAAATTTACGCGAGCGCATACAGCAATTGTTCAATGAACTTACATTTGAGCAGGTAATGTCTGTTTCCTCCTATAACTTTATTTTAGAAGCCCTTTTCTATGCAGCTTCATATTAAATTGGTATTAGTTTAATAGCTTATCTAATTTTACAGATATTATCTATCCCACAACAATGGGGACATACGCTATTAGATAAATTCCGTTATTTACAATCTTGTATGTGTCAGAAAATCAGTTATGTTCATTGGTTTGAGGAGATGATGTCATGTTGACTATTTTAGGCTTAAGAGAGTTAGTGTAACTGTGTATGTAAAGTTTTGTATCAGGATTCAACGTTTCTGTCCTATCTATTACTAAATAAACAACTTTATTTAAAGGAAAATATATTTTTAGCCAACTTTTAATAATTGGGAACCATATTTCTTCAACATCTATATAATTTAAAGATAAGAATCGTTGGATTTTCTTTCTTCTACTTTCAAATAATATTGGTATAGGTAAACCAGTAGCCAATGCTTCAAGGCTTACAGTTTTTATTGATTGTAATAAATTCATCAGAATTTTTAGTAATAAATATTCTGCACGTCCCAATTCTCGCTTGAGGTTTGTTTCGTAGAATTCTGGTAATATTATCATTAAATAGAGCTTGTTGCGAATGAATGCTCTTTTTCTTTTACCACAAATTGCTACACTCTTTGCAATATAAGCATTCTAAACCATTTTGTCCCCCCGCAAGTTGTTCGACTCAGTATTAATCGGGGTGGAAGCTATTTGTTGTACAGGTAATCCAGCCTTGATGAAAACAAAATAGCAATCAACTATAAAGTAAAGCGTCTCCAGGTAACTTTTACCTAGTTGTTGCGATTCTGCAAATATCCGCTCTCGGTAATTATCTTTGAGGCGAACTTTTTCCGGTGCTAAATCTTGTTTATCTGCCATTGCTATAGTTTCCCAGATGTGCTTGTTGGATTTTTGCCCATAATAGTTTTTGCCATCTCTAAAAGCCCAAAGACATTGGCTTCTACTGGATTGTCCAGGATTTTAAACCCGTTCTTCTCTAACAGTTTCCTAAATCCTGATAACAAGCAGCCTCCACCTATCGCCCAGATTTCATCCCCCTGGTGCTTGGCATCAAGTGTCAGATTCACCACTTTCTTCAAGTATTTTTCATACCAATCTTTCAAACACGCGCTGTATATATCTTTGATATCGATGTCACGACTGTATCGGGTATGCCCCACTTCCAAGCAAAATCGGATAATGGATGCATCCCCGATTTTTCCGCCATTTAAATGTTTCATCTTTTGGGAAATATCATCGATGAGAACTTCTACACCTATCGGGTAGGCGGTGTGAACTTCTCGTTTCCCTTGGTTGTAACGAGAATATAGAGTCGTACCATTGCCAAAGTCTAAAATCGTTAGCTTTTTCGGTAGTGGATGCCCGAACAATGCACCCATCCCTTCTAGTACAATTTTTAGCACTTCTACCTTCACGTCTGATTGCTTGCCAGCAAGTATCGGCTGATATTTTCCACTTAGTACTTTTTGTAGTTCATCAGCCAGACCAACATCATGTAAGCTGACGACTAATTTTAAGTGCCAAGCCTTACGGTGTGGCAGATGTGCCAATGCACCCAATAATGTCAATAATGCGTTGTTGACTTTATTTTTATTGTTGTCGGTGTTGCGGTCAAAATAATTTCCTGTACGGTAAGCTGATTCTCCAACTGTGTAAGCAGCGCCGTTAAAAACTACCCGTCCTGGCACATCTTCCATTTCCGCAGTGGTTATATAACTGGGCACACGAACCACTTCAAACCCTTCGACTAAAAGTTTCAAGCTTCCGTAACCGTTATCAAAACCCGCAGGAAAAATTTTTTGCAATGTGTGAATGTTTGACATGAGGGATAAGTCTATACACTTTGATTTGTGAAAGTTATCTGTTCAGGTGAACTGGGGGAGCAAGAGAGTAAGGCAGATAAAAATAAATTGCTATAAAATTTTCCCCTCCGCCCCCCTGCTTTTTTCTCCAGTCTCAAGAGCTTATCATAACCCCTTGGGGGCTAAGTGGGGTACAAAATGTAATACAGTCAAATATACCCCACATAGCCCCTATATATACCCTATATAGGGGTCATTTTCTCTCGAAAGTCCTGGACTATATTTGGGGTACATATAGCCCCCATATAGCCCCCACTAACAATTTTTGAAATCTTTTTTATCAACACAGTAGAAATTAATTTAGATGGTTGACTATTGGATTTATACTTTTACTGTCAATTTTTTATTACCAAATTTAGTAATTTAGTTCTCTGCAAGATGTCGAGCCAAGGTTCTGATCGACTTGCAATCTACCTACGATAAATTGCTCGTTTGGACAGGCTATTGCAAGAATTGAGATTGCCATTTGGGCTTATAAGGTCAATACTGGTAGTTGAAAAGCAATTCAGTCTTGATCTATAACTTCTTGTTTCTTACGTAACTTAGCGTTATTACTTGCTTACAGGTTCAGCTTTCTCAACTGAATTATCATTCACGCCCAAAGTCAATTCCAACGCCTGCCGTGTGGGGTACGCTTTTACTACTTGCCGATAAACATCATAATTAGTAGGTAGTGTCTGCTGAGTATTACCCACTCCATAGGTCAGTTTGTACTTTACATCTTTCACCAATTCAGGTTTACCTACCTCTTATTGAGGTCTTTTGCGTTGTTCAACTTCATCAACACCTGGTCGCGGCGGTAAAGTAGGCCACCATACCCCTCGGTCATCTGGGCCAATAACTGCTCCTGGCGGTTTCAAACCATTCCGATTCAACACTGAAGTATTCGCAAAAGTTTCAATTCGTGGCTGTGGTTGACTAGTTAGGTTATTCGCATACTTAACTTGCCAAGTGTAACTGGTGAGTGCTGTAGCTTCATACTGTTCAGCAATAGTAGTGCTGCAACTAGTTAGTGTGAGCGCCGTTAGTGCAGTCATTATTGAGGGTAAAATTTTCAACTTTTGCATTATCAATCGTAAATATCTCTTACTAATCACTCTTGAAAAGGGAGTGTGCCATCATTGCTGCCAAGGAGAAGGAATCGCTGTTGTCGAAATCACTTCTCCTGTTTTTAATCTGATACCACTCTGCTCACAGTTGGGGTATTGGACTTTCACTTTAATCAGTGAAGGATGTTCTTTATATTCTCCCATTACTAGCTCTTTTGTAAACTCGCACTTTTATTCCCTGTTGGTAGTACCAAAAAAGCGTTTATCTTAGATATCTTTCATCAGATATCGGCTAGAAATATTTGTTGTACTGTTGTATTTTCAAGCAAGATTACCCATGCAATTTCTCAGATGTCAGCAGTGCAAATCATTGGCGTTGCTGGAAATAAAAAGTGCAATATTGGTAGCGTGCATAAGCTATCAGAATCAGATTCGGATTTTTTTAACACTGGCAGAAGTTAGTCGCCTTTTGTTCGTGTATCTGCATCTAAGACAATTGCTTCTAGTTCATCTACTCTCTCTGCTGCCACCAAATACAATCCGCGTTCGCGGTATTTAAATGATAACTTGTATACTCTTGCTACAGGCAACTTCTAGGCAGTATGGAATGGAAAGTAATCTTGCAACCTCTAAGAGTTGTATTCCCCCTAATCAAGCGCTACAATCTGCCTGTATTAGAAGTACTTTTTGCGATAACTACAATTTATTAAAGTGAGCCAAACCCGGATTATTGCACTATTTAACCAAAGTGGTGGGGTTGCCAAGACAACACTTACTCAAAATCTGGGCTACCACCTTGCACTTAAAAAACGTCGTGTTTTGCTTGTGGATATGGACCCGCAGGCATCTCTCACTACATTTATGGGACTCGAACCAGACGAATTGAGTATCAGTATTCAACAAACAATAGTTGATAACAGACCATTACCTATCTATCCTGAACCGATTCATAGTATGGCGCTTGTCCCTGCTGACATTAATCTTGCGGCTAGTGAAATGCAACTTAGTAGTGCGATCGCTAGAGAATATCGCCTAAAAAATGGACTCTTAAATGTGCCAGATAATTACGACTTCATTCTCATTGACTGTCCACCTTCTTTGGGGTTACTTAGTATCATCAGCCTGACTGCTGCTACTCATATTCTCGTTCCTATCCAATGTCAATTTAAGTCATTTAAGGGAACTGAACTTTTACTCAGTACGATCACCCAAGTCCGCAGTCATACCAACCCCAGATTGCAATTTGCTGGATTTGTTCCTACAATGTTCGATGGTCGGACTGCCCAGGAGTCGCGTACACTTAAAGCTGTACAAGAACAACTATCAGAGATTGCTCCTGTATACCCACCAATCCCAAAAACTATTGCCTTTGCCGATGCTTCTGAGCGCCGAGTTCCACTAGCATTATTTGATAAAAACCATCCAGCCGTGGATGTACTCAAAAAGATTGCTAATAGCATAGATAAACTTGAATTAAAACCGTGAATAGCAAACGTAACGAACCTTACGCTGCAATCAAAAAGCCTGTCGATCTGCTGTTTGGCACTGTAACTGGGTCACAATCTGATGATCAAGCCAGCGCTACTAACACAATTGCAATTGCCAAAATCAAGCTACCTTCCTCACAGCCAAGGCGCTATTTCGACGAGCAGAAGCTTGAAGAACTATCACACTCAATCAAAGAATTGGGTATTCTTGAACCTCTGTTAGTGCGTCCGATCTCTGAGGGCGATTATGAATTAGTAGCCGGGGAAAGACGCTACAGAGCGGCATTGATGGCTATTTTAAATGAGGTTCCTGTAGTAGTCCGCATAATGATGCGACTACGTACCAAGTGCGCCTCGTTGAAAACCTGCAACGCGAAGACCTCAATCCACTAGAAGAGACTGAAGGTATTCTTGAACTATTGGCATTTCGGTTGTCAATAAGTACGTCAGAAACTGTCAAACTGCTTCAAAAAATGGAGAACGAAGCTAAAGGAAAAATTACCCGTAACGTTACGGGTAATTCTCAAACTCTACTTGTGGAGGAAATATTTACAGCGTTAGGAGGCATGAAGTGGGATTCATTTGTTCGCAATCGCTTGCCTTTACTCAATCTCCCTCTGGATGTGCTTTCAGTATTGCGTTTAGGAAAAATTGAGTACACCAAAGCACGGGCAATCGCTAAGGTTAAAAATGAAAAAACAAGAATTCAACTACTAGAAGACGCGATCGCCTACAATCTCTCATTGAGCGAAATTAAACGGAAGATTCCAGAAATTGAGCAGAAGCCGGAATCAGAGTCTCGTACTCAAACAGAGTCAACATCTCTGAAAGACCGTGTTGAGGACACACTCCGCCGTTTTAAGCAGTCCAAGGTATGGGATGATCCGAAAAAAAAAGCAAAGCTAGAGAAGTTGTTGGCTCAGTTGGATGTATTGATGAAAAATGACTTCACAAATTGAGAAAAATGAATTAGCTAAAACTGATAAAAAAATTTGATCTTATACCACTAATATTTGGGGGATTGACTGTGACCTTATATCAAGTAGTTGAGTAAAATGTTGCAGTATGAGCGGTAATTGTCAAATATGAACAATATGCCTTATTGAGAATAGGTGAAAACAGAGCTTCAGATCGAACAATCAGGAATCAAGGGTTTCGAGGATTTCTTATCTCGAACTTCTAATACCGGGCATCTCAGTTAGTATTTATGTACTATAATTAACTGACTTCCAATATTATAATAATGTGCGGCCTCTTCTAACAGGCAATGTCCACTCCCCCTAATCTTTCCCCTCAACAAGTAAGTGCCTTTCCTCAACACGAAACAATCACCGGAGTCGTAGAACGTTTAACTTTTTACTCTGCTGAGTCAGGCTACACCGTTGCAAGGCTGACCCGCCCCCGTTGCACTGAACTCACAACAATTGTCGGCAGCTTTGCTAATATTCAACCAGGTCAAACTCTGCAACTTACGGGTTTTTGGCGTGATCATCCCCAGTTTGGGCCACAGTTCCAAGTCATCAATTACCAAGAAACCAAACCAGCCACTCTCACCGGAATTGAGAAATATCTCGGGAGTGGACTAATTAAAGGTGTTGGATAGGCTTGAGCATCATCAGATGCACCAACTTTAACCAACCCAGTTGAGTCCTCAAATTCTAGTTGACAATTATTTTTTATCCGCAAGACAAAAT